>JBDWDN010000010.1:0-195242 GCA_039977295.1 Hellea sp.
TAGGGCGCTATGACGGCGTGAACGCGTATGACGCGCTGGATTGGATGTCTCAAAAACGGAAGCGCCGCTTTCAGAAGCTGTTCCGGCGTCAATGTCAAAAGTACTAAAAGTCATTTTTTTTCTCTCTCTCTGTGTCTCTGGAGAAAGGTTGTTCCCAGCGACAAATTCAAGATGACCATTTGAGGTCTTTTTGTCGAGAAATATTAAGTCATTGAATTTAAATGATTTTTTATTATTCTGAGAATTCTCAAAAATAACAATAGTGAAATTAGCCATTTCATGGCTTATAAATTAGCCATATAAACCAACTTATGCAAATTAAGCCAACCCGTTACACTCTGCATCCCTTTAATTCTGTCATCTCGGACAAAACGCGTAGCGTTGCAGAGCCGGGATCTAACAGCAAAGTACAGCATATGAAGTTAGATCCCAGATCTTCGGGCTACGCCCTTGTCTGGGATGACAAACAGAGAGAGAGCTAAACGGACTGTCTGCCGTCGGCCTCTTACGCGATTGACAAGATCAGTCGCTCACCCCAACCGCCGTCCCTTCACGCCGTGGATCAGCACCACCGACCAAACTCCCATCGGCATTACGGTAAATAATATGCAGCCCACTAAACTCCCCCTTAGAGCGGCGGACTTTGTGCCCTTTGGCTTCTAGGGCCGTCACGAGCTCTGGCGTCAATCCAAATTCCTCACCTGGGCTGCCGCGATCTATTTCGTCTGTTTCTTCGTCTTTAATGCCTTTGGATTCGACGGCGACCCGTCCGTTTCGCGCGACCATATTGGGGAGTTCTATCGCCTCTTGCGGGGTTAGGCCCCAATCTAGGATGCCGACGATTGTTTTGGCTGTATAGGCGATGATGGAATTGCCGCCCGGTGAGCCCGTTGAGAAGAGGAACTCGCCCTCCGGATTAAAGACAATGCTGGGCGCCATGGAAGAGCGCGGGCGCTTGCCTGCGGCGGGGGCATTGGCGATGGGTAGCCCCTGTGCATCGACCGCGCGGAAGGAGAAATCGGTGAGCTGATTATTGAGCATAAAGCCCGCCGCCATTCGCTGTGATCCAAAGGGCGCTTCGACCGTTGTGGTCATAGACACGACGAGGCCGTCTTTATCGACAACGGTGAAATGCGATGTGCCAGGATTGTCGGGCGTGGCGTCTTTGCCGCGCAGGAAGGCCGAAGGGTTGCCCGCTTTCACATCGATCATGGCTGTGTCCATAGAGATGAGAGCTGCCCGAGATTTGAGGTAATCTTTATCCAGCATCAAACCTGTTTCAACTGTCACGAAATCAGGGTCGCCGACATATTTATCGCGGTCCGCATAGGCCATCATGCTGGCTTCGGCGAAGAGGTGCCAGGCGTCAGCCGATTGACCGAGGCCCGCCATATCGAAATTCTCGAGCGTGCGCAGAATAGACTGCACGGCGACGGGGCCGCTGCTAGGTGGCTGCGCGCCGCAAATGATGTGCTTGCGGTAAGTCGAGCACAAAGCCTCTGTCTTTTGCGGCTGATAGGCTGCCATATCGGCGAGGGTCAACGTGCCAGGCATTGGCGCTTCTTGGGTCACGCGGATGATTTCTTTGGCGATAGGACCTTCTAGGAGTGCGCGCGGATTATCCTGTAACGCACGCAGCGTTGCGGCATAGGGCTGATTATCGCGGATGAAGCCTTCGGGAATTGTTGTCGTCCCGTCTTCGAGATAGAAGTATTCGCGGGCTTCTTTATTACGGTTAAGCACGAACCGTCCCATCCGCGCGGTGATCCCGGCCATGCGCGGCGAGACCGCAAATCCGTCTTCGGCGACTTTGATCGCGGGCGCCATTTGCGGCCCCCAGTCAAGCGTGCCGTAATCTTCATGCGCCTTATGCAGCATCACCACTGCGCCCGGAACGCCCGTCGAAATACCCGACGCGATACCGTCAAAGCGGCGCAACGGCTCACCCGTCTCTGGATCGAGGAACATCTCTGACGTGACCGCCGCAGGCGCTTTCTCGCGTCCATTATAAGACCAGACTTTTGCTGTCTTGGGATCATAGACGACCATAAAGGCGCCTCCGCCAAGGCCAGAACTTTGCGGTTCGACAAGGCCCAGCATGGCCTGCACCGCGATCGCCGCATCCACAGCTGACCCGCCCGCCTTAAGGATATCCACACCTGCCTGCGTCGCCAAAGGATTAGCCGCCGCCACCATGCCCGCAGATTTGGACTCCGTTTTGGCAATGGTAAATTCAGGGGCATCGGAAATCACGGCGCTGTCGGTCTTGCCGCAGCCCGTCACCATAAGCGCGGTTCCAAGAAGAAGAGCAGAAAAGAGTTTCATAGTCAGGTCTTTCAAAGCTAAGCTGCCACCATAAGACTGACGCGCAAAAGGGCAAGCCCATGAAACGAACATCATGTTGAATTCGATACTCGAAGCCGGCGGGCTGCGCATTGGCCAAGCCCATGACGCCAAAGTCAAAACGGGCGTCACCGTCATCTTGCCGGACGCCCCCGCCACCTGCGCGGTCGATGTGCGCGGCGGAGGCCCCGGAACGCGGGAGACCGATACGCTAAGCGACGGCGGTTTAATTGAACAAGTTCATGCCATATGCCTCTCGGGCGGGTCGGTTTACGGACTGGCTGCAGCGGACGGCGCCTGTGCGTGGCTGGGTCATCAGCGTATTGGATATGCGCCTGGCCCCGCGCCCATTCCCGTCTCGCCCATTGTGCCCAGCGCCATCCTTTTTGATAATGCCAATGGCGGTGATAAAGATTGGGACATGGAGCCGCCCTTTAGAGCGCTGGGGATAAAAGCCTGTGAAGCCGCCACGGATAGGCTGGACCTCGGCGCTGCGGGCGCAGGCTTTGGCGCGACGGCGGGTCTTTATGCTGGCGGCCTAGGCAGCGCGTCTGAAACGGTGGACGGCATCACGGTCGGCGCTATCATCGCGGCCAATCCGGTCGGCTCCCCTTATATGCCCGGCACAGATTGCCCTTGGGCCTGGCCTTATGAGGTTGGCGCAGAATTTGGCGGCAAAAGCCCCCCTGCAAATTACGCCCCTCAAGAGGCGCAAGATACGAAGCTCGCCTTCCTGAGAGCGGCCCAAAACCAAAAAGCGCAATCCACCGTGATCGGCGCCGTCGCGGTCAATGCCGCCCTCACCCAGAAACAACTGAAACGCATTGCCATCATGGCACAAGACGGCATCGCCATGGCCGTGCAGCCCAGCCACACACCGCTAGACGGCGATACAATCTTTGCCCTCTCTACGGGAGATTTGCCTTGCGCTAGCCCCGTAGCCCTCGCCGAGCTTGGCGCAGCCGCCGCGCGCTGCACCGCCCGTGCCCTGATGCGCGGCGTCTATGAGGCCTCAAAATGAGTTTTGATATGATAAGCCCAATCCTAAAATCACACCACGCGAAAATCCTACGGATGAATACGCAATTCGTCCATTGGCTCGCCCCGCTGGATGAAGACGGCCTAACAGATCTCCTCGCCCTCGCCCATTACAAAAAACAAATCCACGACGCGGCAGGCGTGCTCATCGGCTATGCTCATGATGTGGACTATGATCATAAGAACCTGAAATGGCTTCGCGCGCGGTTTGAGCAGTTTTACTATATTGACCGGGTCATCATCGCCGCTGATGCCCATGGCCATGGATATGGGCGGCAGCTTTACAGCGATTTCGAAGCCCAGGCGCGGCGCCTTGGCCTGCCAAGGCTGGTCTGTGAAGTGAACACAAAACCCAACAATCCCGCCTCCCATAAATTCCATGAAAGCCTCGGCTTTAAGGCGCTCGCCGATGTCGACTACCCGGCCTATGACGCGACATTGCGATATTATGAAAAGCAGCTTTAACCGCGCCGAGGCCGCGCAAAGCCCGATCAAAGAAATTAACGCTATCTCTTCACTATAACCGAAAAAAACACTTGCAATCCCCGCCCCAAAGCGCTTAAACGCGCCTCTCGCTTAGGGCCAAGCCCAAAGCATCCGCACCGGTAGCTCAGCTGGATAGAGTACCTGACTACGAATCAGGGGGTCGGGGGTTCGAATCCTCCCCGGTGCGCCACTTTTCCAAATTTAGAATAAGCTAAGTTATTGAAAAACAACCCAGTTTTTCACTGACTGCCCTATTGGCCCCCAATTTACCCCGATTTTGGGACACAAATTGGGACACAAAATGGTACACATTGGACGCTTATGAACTGGAATAATCGATATCTTATAAAGCGCGGTGAGCGTTGGTATTATCGCAGACGCGTGCCTGAAGATGTGGCCGGAGTGCTTGGCCGCTCGTCAGTCAAGGTCGCCTTGAAAACAGATTCTTTGAAAGAAGCCCGCATTCGCCGCGATGCACTTGTGGAAGCCGACGATCAATATTGGGCTTCCCTGCATATTGACGAGTCTTCCAATGATAATGCGATTGTCAAATCCAGATATGTCTCTGCCAAAAAGCGCGCGCTCGCACGCGGCTTTATTTATACCCCTATGGCAACTTTGGTAGAACCGCATAATGTTGACGAGCTAATCAACAGAGTGCTCACTGTTGGACAAGCTGGCAAATCCAAGCCTCTTGAAGCAGAGGCCATACTTGGCAATGCGCCTTTACCATCCGTCACGATTGAAGAGGCATTTGAGTTTTATTGTAACAAGCTCGCAATCGGTGAAACCGCAAACAAATCAAAGGCTCAAATCAAGCTTTGGCGCAAGTCCAAATACCGCGCGATTACTAATTTCATCACAGTCGTTGGTAATTTAGAAATGGACAAAATCACTCGCGCCCATGGCAAAGCTTTTTATGAATGGTGGGGTGAACGGCTCAGACCTTCCGGCAATGAAAAGCCCTTGCGTCCCAACAGCGCTAACCGTGATCTCGGAACGCTCAGAAAGCTTTATCGCGAGTATTGGGAATATGAGGGCCAAGATGAGCGAGACAACCCGTTTAAGAAGCTAAGGTTTCAGGACAAGGGCGTTGTGGAAACCCCTGCTTTTGAAGTCGATTGGGTACGCTCAAAAATCTTGCGGCCAAATGCCTTGTCAGGCCTCAACCCCGAAGCGGCAATGTTAGTATATGCTTTGATAGAAACAGGGTGTAGGCCCAGTGAAATTGCCAATTTGAAAGCTCATAATATAAAGTTAGAGGCTGACATCCCCTATCTTGAAATAAGAGGTCGTCAGGACCGTGAACTCAAGACGGTAGCTTCTAACCGCGATATTCCTCTCGTAGGAGTTTCACTCGAAGCCATGAAAACCATGCCTAACGGTTTTAAGCGCTACCGCGATAAAAGCGCAGGATTGTCAGCCTTACTAATGAAGAGCTTTAGAGCAAAAGGGTTGTTTCCAACTGAGAACCACAGAATTTATTCATTCAGACATGCGTTTGAGAAGCGTATGCTGGAAGCTGGGATTGATTATGGGCTCCGTTGCATTTTAATGGGGCATAAGAATACACGGCCATCTTATGGAGACGGAGGGTCAATGGAATATAGAAGAGATGAGCTTTTAAAAATCTGTCACCCAATCAGTCAAAGCTTGATTGATCAGATTCGCGCAACTTTTTGAACTTTCGCAATCGCTGGAAGCGTGACCGCCGTTTTAACAATTCCGCCTCCAAGCATTCAAATACAGGCCAGTAATCATCACCTAAGCTTTCAACGAGACCTGCAGCAACAGAAACAGCTCTCACAAGTTTGGCTTCGCTTTCAGATATCATGAGGCATTGTGTATAATGATGGTGAATTAAACACCTTGTAAATCGGGGGAAACTGGGGTGTTTCCTATTTTGAGTTAATCCCTATAGGAAATTATTACCTCTGCAACTCTGGCTTATTGCAAACTAATTTTGCTAGGCGAAGGTTCGCATCTAAGCTACCTATACGTCATGGCTGACTCGCACGATTTTTTTAAAGAACCCATTCTCAACTCGCCTTACGATGAGCCGTCTCGGCACCACCAGTTAGATGAGAATGGTCAGCCAACCAATCTACCTGCAATAAACGGACGCCGTAGATCAAGTCTGTACTCACCTGTTCCCAAAGCAAAACGCTCGAAAAAACAAACAACGCAAGATGACTTCTTTGAAGCTGAACTTGAGAAATACAACCCCCACAGCATTATCAACGAAATAAGAGGTCATGTTAAAGCTTGGCGTGAAATACCAAACTCGCGAGACTGGGGCGTAACACCTACGACAGAACGGCTTCTCCAATACTGGAGAGATGGGAACAACTTTGAAACGATTAGACCGTTCTTCTGTCAAAGGGAGGCGGTAGAAACACTTATCTGGCTAACGGAAGTCGCTCGCAAAAACAAACGCTACGCGAATATTTGGAAGCATATTGAGGGAGGCAACGCCGAAGCCAACCCTGAATTACTGCGCTTAGCTTTAAAAATGGCAACAGGCGCAGGCAAAACGACTGTCATGGCAATGCTGATTGCATGGCAAACACTGAATGCGGTTCGCAGTCCCACGAGTAAACTTTATACAAAGGGTTTCCTTATTATCGCGCCGGGCATCACGATTAAGGACCGGCTGCGTGTTTTGCAGCCCGGAGGAGTGGATAGCTACCACACCGATCGCGAACTCATTCCTACCGACATGGTAGCAGACTTAGGCAAAGCTAAGGTGGTTATCACCAATTATCATGCTTTCCAAAAACGCGAAAAAGTCAAACTCTCCAAGGGAACACGGAGCGCTCTGTCAGGTTGGCGAGCGGAAGAAATCAAAACAACGGAAACCGAAGGCGAGATGCTTAGACGCTCACTTGGCGATCTAATGGGAACCAAGAATATTCTTGTTATCAACGATGAGGCCCATCACTGTTACCGTGAAAACCCTGCTTCCCAAGAAAAAAAGACTGCCGAAGGTAAAGAAAACAGTGAGACTGCCCGCTTGTGGATCAATGGAATTGAAGCCGTTAAAAGGCATATGGGTTTGAATGGTGTATACGATTTGTCTGCGACTCCGTTTTTCTTATCTGGATCAGGTTATCGCGAAGGTACATTGTTCCCATGGACCGTTTCTGACTTTTCGTTGATGGATGCAATTGAATGCGGGATTGTGAAGCTGCCGCGCGTGCCGATCTTGGACAATATGCCCACGGTAGACGGTAAACCCGTTTATAGGAACCTGTGGGATCACATTGGCAAAAAGATGCCAAAAAAGGGACGATCTAAAGGTGGAGTAATGCCAAGCGCTGAGCTTCCTTTGCCCCTCCAAACCGCATTGAACTCGCTCTATAGTCACTATGAAAAAACAGATACGGAGTGGCGTAACAACGGGCATCAGGTTCCGCCTGTGTTTATCGTCGTGTGTAACAACACCTCTACATCCCAACTTGTCCACGATTGGATCGCGGGATATGAAACGCCTGAGACGGAGACCGAACCGGCCACTTTTGTCCCTGGCAACCTAAAAATGTTCAGCAATTTTGACGAGCACAAACAACGCCTCGGTAAACCAAACACATTTCTAATCGATAGCGCGCAGCTGGAATCTGGTGATGCAATGAACGCGGCTTTCAAAAAAGCAATGGCCCCTGAAATCGAGTTGTTCCAACGGCAATACCCCAACACCAAAATTGACGATGAAAAACTTCTACGTGAAGTTATGAACACTGTCGGCGAAAAAGGACGCATGGGCGAAAGCATTCGCTGCGTAGTGTCAGTATCAATGCTGACAGAGGGGTGGGACGCGAACACCGTAACACATATCCTAGGAGTGCGCGCATTTGGAACGCAACTCCTCTGTGAGCAAGTTGTAGGCCGAGGCTTGCGGCGTAAATCTTATGAACTGAATGAAAAGGGCCTTTTTGATGTTGAATACGCCGACATTATGGGCATCCCCTTTGATTTCACAGCACAGCCAACGGTTGCCCCACCTTCAGCGCCAAAACCGACAACAAGAGTAGGCGCAGTAAAAGAAAGAGCCAGTCTGGAAATCCGCTTCCCTCGCGTAGATGGGTACCGAACGGAATTGCCCGATAAGACGCTAGGCGTTGAATTTGTCGAGGACTCTAAGCTCGTTCTCACGCCGGAACTTGTGGGCCCATGCAAAACAATTATGTCCGGCATTGTCGGCGAGCAAACGACAATGGAACCCGGAGATGCCTTTACCAAACTCGCGCGGCCATCTTCACTGTCCTATCACATCACGAAACGCCTCCTGAACACGCGGTTTCGCGATGAAGAGAAAGGGCCGAACATTAATCTGTTTAACCCCGTGAAACGGATTGTCAGGCAATGGCTGGACGGCGGATACTTGGTTTGCCAAGGCAATACAGTTCCTGGAATGCTTGCCTATCAAGAACTGGCAGATATGGCAGCTGAGAAGATTTTCTTGGCTTATAACCGATGGGCTGAGGCGCAGGACGACAGCGAGGGCACGCGGCGCGTCAAAGCGATAATCGACCCATACAATCCCGAAGGTTCAACACGGAATGTTGGTTTTATTACTTCCAAACCTGTCTTCGCAACGGATCCGAACAAGTGCCATGTCAGTCATGTCGTTGAGGATTCAACATGGGAAGCCGAAATGGCCCGTGTCGCCGAAGCGCATCCCAAAGTCCTATCTTATGTCAAAAACCAAGGCATGGGATTTGAGGTGCCTTACCGTAAAGGCTCATCCGTCCATCGCTATGTGCCCGACTTTATAGTCAGGCTCGACACAGGTGCAGAACCTATAAACTTAGTGGTTGAGATTAAAGGCTATCGTGACGGTGATGCCGTTATGAAGGCCGACACCATGAAGTCGCTTTGGGTTCCCGGCGTGAATAATTCTGAGCGTTTTGGTCGCTGGGCTTTTGCCGAGTTCACCAACGTATTTGAAATTGAAGAAGCCTTTGGCGAGATGGTCGACGAAGTATTAGGGAACCAATCATGAAGCCCACTAATGAAAATTTGGAAAATGTAGCAGCTCCTCTGATGACGCGGTGGCTTATAACGGCCGCCAAAGAACGTCGCGTGGTCACTTACGGTGAAGCAATGGAGAAGCTAGAGCGCGAAGAAGGGTTTACCTCAATAGGACGAGCTACAAAGCTAGGGTTCCCGGCAGGCAAACTTATGGATGTCCTCCATGAAGTCGATGAAGATGCGCCGCTGCTAAACTCTTTGTTGGTTCGTCAGGATACCCGATTGCCCGGTGCAGGAATTGGCGGGTACTTGGCGTATCACTACGGGATAGAGAAGTTAGGCAAAGACGGAGCAATAGATAAACATCCAAAACTTTGGTCTGAATATAGCGAAAGCGCCATGCAGGAGGCGTATAATTACGACGGATGGGAAGATCTTTATCAACGAGCATTTAATAAGAAGTTTGCGCCTGACGATGTTGCTAAAAAACGCAAAAGCGGCAAAGACGGAAATGAAAAAGACGGCATACCCAGAGGACGTGGAGGCGAAGGTGAGAACCATAAAGCTCTTCGGCTTTGGATCACAGAAAATGCTAAACGTCTTGCTCCTCGTTTGAAAGGAGTGAGAGCGGAGACCGAGGAAGAACTCCTCTCGGGTGACCGCGTCGATTCCGTATATTATGCCGACGGCCAAACACTTGCGATAGAAGTCAAATCCTCGACATCTAACTGGTATGACCTCCAACGAGGAATATATCAGTGTGTCAAATACAAGGCAGTCATGCAGGCAATGGATCCACGGGAGGATGCCGTAGTGAATGCGCTTTTGGTTACAGAAGAACCGCTGGACGGAACATTAAAGGCTTTAGCAAAGCAATTGGGGGTCAGACATAAGCTTGTCTCGCCCGACAGAAAGACGATTAAATAATGGCCAAGAAACCTAAATCCCTAGATGCTTATGCCCATGATGGCGGGCGGAAGAATATTCCTACGGCGGAGTTGCAGTCTATTGCCGAGATGGCGGAAGAAGCCAATCCAATGCCCCCTGTGTCTTACCCGCGTGAGACGCCTTTGGCGCAGGGTGAGCGGCGAGAGCGCAATGAAGACCTAGACCCGCAGCTCATCTGGAAGGGTGCAAAAATTCGTATCACCGAGGCGCAGCAAAAGCAGCTAGCGGAGACGGGCGAGCTTACCCTCGGTGATGCGCAGCTTGTCTGGACAGGCAAAGATACACAGGATTGGTCAGACCTCGTGGTCAATGTGCCGCCTATCTATGTGCAAGAAAAAATCCACCCACGCGTGCTGATTGATGAGCTAAAGCGCATGTCGGATAAAGACGAAGCTTTGGGCGCACCTATGGTGGATTTGTTTGCTGATTTTAATGGTATAGATCTGGAAGCACGAACAGAGTTTTACGCTCATGACGTCCATTGGACAAACCGCATGATTTTGGGAGATAGCTTGCAAGTCATGGCATCACTGGCCGAGCGCGAAGCCCTTCGCGGGAAGGTGCAATGTATCTATTTTGATCCGCCTTATGGGATTAGTTTTAACTCAAACTGGCAGGTCAGCACGAGAGACCGCGCAGTTAAAGACGGAAGACTTGAATCCCTGACTCGTGAACCAGAGCAGGTGAAAGCCTTTCGCGATACTTGGAAGGATGGCATACATTCTTACCTCACGTACTTACGCGACCGTTTAACGGTCGCAAGAGATTTATTGACTGAAAGTGGTAGCATATTTGTTCAAATTTCAGATGAAAACGTCCACCGGGTTCGTGCGCTCCTTGATGAGGTTTTTGGTGAAGAAAATTTCATTGCCCAAATAAATTTTAAAGCTACCAGCCCTTTGGGACAAAAAGGCTTGGCTAAAGTTTATGACTACATAATCTGGTATTCTAAGTCGAAACCGCGAGTGAAAATTCGTAACTTGTTTGATACAAGGGACATAAGCGACGATCGCGAATGGAGGTTTAATGATAGCTGGGAAAATTCGGACGGATATGAAAAATTAAATGAAGAGGAGTTTCGTAAGTTAAAAGACCTCAATGGGATTTTTAGGCGATATAAACTTACGTCGTCAGGCTATACTCCAACATGCACATTTGACTTTGATTTGTATGGGCACAATTGTAGCCCTCATGGCCGCAAAAGCTGGGTTACGAATACGGACGGAATCCGGCGCCTTACCAAAGCAAACAGACTGTTTCGATTGGGTAAAAGCCCATACTTCAAAACATATTTTCGTGAGTCACGACTAACCAAGTATAACAACTCTTGGACCGATCAGCCAGCCGCTGAAACTCGTGTTTATGTTGTACAAACCGCTGAGAAATTTGTGCAACGTTGTATGCTTATGACCACAGATCCAGGAGATATAGTATTTGATCCTACATGCGGATCTGGAACGACCGCTTACGTGGCTGAGCAATGGGGGAGAAAGTGGATTACAACCGATACTTCCAGAGTTGCGTTAGCTTTAGCGCGCACCCGTTTGATGTCGGCAAGATACCCCTCTTACATTCTTGCGGATAGCGAAGAGGGTATTCGAAAAGAAGCCGAATTATCTGGTAAAGTCGGCGTGAGTTCGGCTCGCCCACGTGGTGATTTGCGTCAAGGCTTTGTCTATGAACGTGTACCAAACATTTCACTGGGAGATATCGCAAGAAATATTGAAATAGATGTTATTTTCGATCGTTATCAAAAGGACCTTGAAGAGCTCAGGAGCAAATACAACTCTACCCTTGGCACTGATTTTTTTGAATGGGAAATTCCACGTGATGCTGTTCAGAGCTGGCCTGAAGAAGCACTAGCTGCACACGAAAATTGGTGGAAACTCCGCCTTGCCCGTCAGGCCGAAATCGATAAATCCATCGCGCAGAAAGCCGATGACGAATTGCTGTACGACCGTCCATATGAGGATAAATCTAAAGTTCGAGTAGCTGGTCCATTCACAGTTGAGAGCCTTTCGCCACACCGAGTTGTGGCCATGGATGATCGCGATGATATTCTCGACCCAACGCTTGCCGATGAAGGGCAGTTAAAACGCAGCTCTGTTGCACCGGAAACCGATTTTGCTCAGGTCATTCTAGAGAACCTTCGTACTCATGGTGTGCAGCAAGGCGCGAAGGAAGACAGGCTTGAATTTACACATCTTGCCGCGTGGCCCGGGGAGCTTATCGCGGCCGAAGGTCATTTTAATGAAGGTGACAAAACCCGCCGCGCAGGAATTTTGCTTGGCCCTGAATATGGCGCGTTAACCCGCACCGATATTACTGCTGCCGCTCGCGAAGCATCTGATGCACGCTTTGATGTGCTAATCGCTGTAGGCTTTGCCTTTGACGCCCATACAACAGGGCTTAACCGCCTTGGTCCGATGAATATCATCAAAGCCAAGATGAATCCCGATTTGCATATGGCTGATGACCTTAAAAACACAGGCAAAGGCAACCTATTCATGGTCATAGGCGAGCCGGACATCGACATTGTTGAGTTGGCAGATGGACAATTGCAAATCAAACTCCACGGCATGGATGTGTTCGTCCCAGCTACAGGTGAAATTCGTTCCGGCGAGAAAGACGACATCGCCGCATGGTTTATTGATACAGCCTATAACGAAGAAAGCTTCTTCGTCCGCCATGCCTATTTCCTCGGCGGGAATGACCCCTACAAATCTCTCAAAACGAGCCTAAAAGCCGAGATCAACAAAGAGGCTTGGGAGAGCCTAAAGCGTGATACTTCAAGGCCATTCAAACGCCCCGAAACCGGCCGCATCGCCGTCAAGGTTATCAATCACTTTGGCGATGAAGTGATGAAAGTGTTCACAGTATGAGTGAAAACCCACCGAAGAGACGAGTGCTTGTTTTAAACAAGAACAGATTGGATATTGGTGGGCGAGAGGAGAAAGCTCTAACAGCAAAAGAATCGGCAAAGCGTTTAGGGATTTCTGAAGCTCAATATACGCAGCATCAAAATCGTATTTCTGCCAACAGCCATCCGAAAGCAGGCACCAAGCTTTATTGCCCGAATTGTAAGGAGGAGCGATATTGCAAGGCGATTTCGCCTGCTAGATTGGGTCGAAAAAGCGCTCAAAGGGTCTGTAATCCCAAGCACCCTGACATAAAGTGGTTTAGACGCGGGCGGCGCTGTTTAACCTGCTTTCAAGAATTCTTGACGGGTGAATTGGATGAAAAACTCATCGAGGAACTTGCCATGTTAAGGGCAGCGTGGCTCGCGAGTATTCAGTCGAAAGCTTCGAACATATCCCGCAGCGCACGCAACCGTTTTCGCAAAGAAACGGTAAGTCTTGAAGATGCTCAAGACTTTATTCGGGCTTGCGCAAAATGGGATCATCCAACCGCTGGTTACCCTGTTGATGCGCCCAAACATGCAAAACGCGTAAAGACGGGCTTTAAAGGGTGGCAGATTGAATTTGGTGCTAACCAGTTTCTTCCCGGCTATGCTATTGAGCAGAGCGGTGAGGTCATAGATAGAATATTTAAGTCTATTGCTGATGGCGAACTCTATTTCCGTGAAGACCTTGAACGCGCTGTTGAAAAAGTCGTGTGCCGTAGTGTTTTGAATACCAATTACGATCTCATAACTTATCCCGATGACGGAGAGTATTTAACTTTTGGAACTCAAAAAATCGAGTTGAGGGACGCCGTCCGTTTTATAATGCAATACTATAAAAGTGATGGTGTTTTATTGTCTAAATATAGGACTAATTGAGGGGGCTCCTGAAGCGCTACATGAACTGTTATTGATACAACGGAGGAGAGAATTTATGGCATCTACATTTACCGCACTACCACTTGAATCCGGGGAATCTTTTTTACTTCGAACAGAAGCTCTTGGACGGGAATTTGTTATTCTTGTAGATTCAGGAAAAAAATATGCGGGTAAAAAACATCCTTTGCACAAGATTCTCAAAAAGCATGCGCCCAATATTCAAACTATAGATGTTGCTATTTGTACCCATCAAGACGCAGACCATTCAAATGGCTTTCGCAATTTTGCTGATGAATGGTATGCGGCCGGAGGAATGATTGGAGAATATTGGCTGCCGGGACGCTGGGCGAATGTAGCAAAGCCTATCGCCCTTGGAGACGAGAGCTTTCAACGTAATATTCTTGAGGGAGCTCACGAAGCCGTGAGAGCTCTCGCGAACGTAGAGGTCAACGACGGCGACTTAAAACGAACAGAGATTTATTTGCAAAAGATTCCAGAGGAAGACTTCAGAGAACAAGCTAAAAAATACAATCTATCCAAGGAACTTAGGCCGCGCGGTGAGAACACTGAAAAACTGAATTTGTGGGAAATTGGAAGAGATGAATCTATTCGAGAAAAATCTTTAGCTGTGTCCTTGGGGTTGAGTATAGATGACCTAACGTCTCGTCGTGCCGAGATGGAGGAAAGTGATCCTCTCGACAAGAGTATTGAATTTCCAATGATGTCATTGAATAGTCGTTTTTTCTATTATCTCAAAGACAGACCGTACGAAACTAAAGTTTTAAATGAATATAATCTGGCAATTGATACGGCGGTTTCTATTCGGCGAATTTTGGATTCCGCTCTTAAGCATACCATCCCTATACGTTGGTTTGATTTCGGAGCTTTTGAAAATGGATCCGCGCCAAGCGGAGGAATTAATCGCGTGCTGGAACCTCTAAATGCGGTTGAGGTAGATCCGCCTAGGGAGACGGTAAGTTCTATTTCAAAATTTTATTCATTGCGACTATCTCGTCAAAACGTAGAGTCGCTCGTTTTCTATCGACCGGAAACCGACGACGCTCCGGGAGTGCTATTTTTAGGTGATTCACGTTTGGCCTTTGGTATATCGAAACCCAAAGGTGATTTTCCGATGCCCGTTACTAGACCAAAACGTCATTTAATAGTTACATCTCCACACCATGGTTCGCGCGTGAATGACCACGCATACTCTGTCATCGAGAAATGGGTTAGCAAATCACCCTACTATATAAGAAATGGCGGGCAAACTGGACAAAAATTGAACGACTACCCTAATAAGCCAGATCGAAAATGCGCTCAATGTGTTCAATGTTTTGGAAAAAACTGGCAACAATTAGTGACGCTAGATACGAAAGGCTATGATTGGGATTGGAAGAATATTTCCGGGAAAGATTGTGGGACACCAAAACAATGATTTTCCAAATTGCCGATACCTTCACTGCTGCGCTCACAAAACTGGATAACGCCTCTCAGAAGGCTGCGAAAATGTGCGCCTTTGACCTGCAATTGGACCCAAGTGGACATGGTAAGCAATTTCACAAAATTGATAAATCTAAGGATAAGAATTTTTGGTCAGTACGGGCAAGTCGCGATATCCGTTTGATTGTCCATAAGCTCAAGGACCGTTTCACGCTTTGCTATGTCGACCATCACGACGATGCCTATGATTGGGCGGAGCGCCGTGTGTTTGAAATTCATCCAAAAACTCGCGCCTTGCAAATCGTTGAGGTGATTGAGAGAGTAAAAGAAATTAATACTCGCCCCATTGTTGAGGCTCCCGTACCGGAACCTATCATCATTCCTAAACCACTAGCGGCGGTGTCTTCTGATGACCTATTAAACTATGGCGTTCCACCTCAGTGGATTGATGCGTTGCAAGCAGCCGGTGAAGAACGGCTCTTAGACCTCGCCGTACATTTACCTTCCGAGGCAAGTGAGGCAGTTCTGGCCTTAGCCATCGGCGAAACACCAAGCGTTGCACAGCCACCGGTAGAGACAGACGCTGCGCCCCATCCGGACGAACAAAGACGGTTCCGTATTATCGAAGACCGTGAAGAGCTTGAGCAGGCTTTGGACTATCCTTGGGATAAATGGTCTGTCTTTCTTCACCCCACCCAGCGAGAGTTTGTGGAGCGAGATTTCAACGGCCCCGCACGTGTAGCGGGCTCTGCCGGGACGGGTAAGACGGTCGTTGCCGTGCATCGTGCAATGGCACTCTCGAAGGAAGAAGGTTCCAAAGTCTTGCTCACTACATTTTCTCAGCCTCTTGCCTCCTCTTTGGCTCGTAAGGTAGGGATCTTAAATGGGGACGAAGAAATACTTGTACCTAACATTCATGTCGCTGCGATAAAAGAAGCCGCTAGCGACCTTTATGAACTTATGTCTGGGCATAAGCCATTCTTCACAACAGAAGACCAAATCCAAAAATTATTGAGAGAATATGGCGGCGATGAAGACCATATGTTCCTTTTCTCCGAATGGAATACGGTTATCGATGCTTGGCAGATCGATAGTGAGGTTTCTTATCTGGATGTGGCGCGTATCGGCCGGAGAAGCAGAATAGCCGCGGCACGTCGTTCCGAATTGTGGCCAATCTTTGAGGCTGTTCGTGATGCGATTAAGTCTTCCGGGCGCAGAACTAAGGCGATGTTATTTGAAGAGGTCTCTAATTATTACAGAGATCGAATTACCAAGCCTTACTCTCATATTATAGTTGATGAGGCTCAAGACCTCGATGTCGCTGACTTGAAATTATTGGCTGCGATTTCCCCCGAGACAGGCAACGCATTATTCTTTGCCGGTGATCTTGGTCAAAGAATTTTTAAACTTCCATTCTCGTGGAAATCACTGGGCGTAGATGTAAGGGGCCGTTCTGCTACGCTTAAAGTGAATTATAGAACCTCCCATCAAGTTCGCGCATCCGCAGATAAATTACTGCCAGATACGATAAGAGATATGGATGGGTTGGAAGAAGATCGCCGAGGAACTGTATCTGTATTTAACGGTCCAATACCTGAAATTCATGTTCTTGAAGATCAATCCGCAGAACTTTCATGTGTCGAGGAGTGGGCTAGAAAACTCATAGAAGATGAAACGCCACTCTCGGAAGTTGGTATATTCGTTAGAACGATGGATGTTCTTCCCCGTGTTAGAGCTGTTGCAAGCCGATTGAATTTACCGGTTCAGACATTGAACGAGAGTTTAATCCTAAAACAGGACGCTATCGCGATTGGAACTATGCATCTCGCTAAGGGACTTGAATTTAGATGTGTGGCGGTGATGGCGTGTGATGATCATCTTTTACCTTTAGACAGTCGTGTTGAAAGCATAGTCTCGGAAGAAGGGCTTGATGAAGTGTATGCAACGGAGCGTCACCTGCTTTACGTGGCTTGTACAAGAGCTCGAGAAAAGTTATTAATAACAGGTGTCCGACCAGAGTCCGACTTCCTGGCCGATTTAATGTCTTGATTTTTCTGACGGTTAACTAATTTATGCGTGACGAAATATAAGCATAACTATTGAAGGTCTTTGATCGAACTAGTCGTCCATTTAATTGTTTGACGTCATTAAAAAGATTGGTGCCAAGCCTGTGATAACTATCATATTTTAGCCACCCGAAACCTTGGTCTAAATCTATATTGACCTCGCTGCCGTTTGATAGCTCTAGGGTCATACGCCTGTAATGAGGAACATCTGTGACTTTTATCGAAACGTTTAACCCCTTATATGCCGAGTACTGATTCACAAAGTCTTTCATCGAAACAGTGTCTCTAAAATTATGAAACACGGTCTTAGGGTTGCCATACTGATTGTAAGGAAGCCGTGTTGATACATTTAACGTGGTGTTTGGCACTAAATCAGACACTGTATCGAGTAAAAGTCTCCAGGTTAAAGGTGAGCACATGAAAGCATCAGTGTATTTAACCGTCTTAACATCGCTAAAATCCAAACTCAGATCTTTAGCAGCAGCTCGTATTCTTTTTGAAAATTCCTCAGAAAAATTAGAAATTGGAACATCCAAACCACTGTCCAAATCGATACGCTTCGCTCCACTCACAGGTTTGAGTGAAGAATTTGGAACATGTGTATAGTTCTTACTTTCCTTGGGGCTATCCCCATTTACGACGACGAAATTATCAGTAACCCCCCAAAGCTCAGATGGTATTTTAATTAATTCACTACGAGATGCCCATGCTCGATTCCCGTAATTTGCAATAATGCTTATAGATGGTGCATCTCCGATGGCGAGTTCAAAACCAGAACGGTTCATGAAGTCGCGAACGTACATGACTTGAGGGCTAGTCCAGCTCTCAAATATCCCTTGTGGCACAACTAGGGTTACCGACTGTTTTCTAATACGAGCCCATGTCATTAAATTTTCATATAAATTCCAATTCTCAAGTCTAGTAGGATCAGATAACTGAAAATAAAAATAAATTGGAACTGATCGGTCTTTGCTCCGACGAAGGGATGCTAAGATGTCTCCGCATAGGTCTCCGACACGCTTGCTATTTACTAACAAAGCCTCGTCTTCAGCCAATAGGTTGTCCTTACAGCGCAAGTGCTCCCTTGCAAAACTTAGAGCTCCGCGCCTGTCCAAATTATTTGCTCCACCTGCAGGAGCATCGCTTGTTAATACACAAGATGAACACCCATTTTCGCAATGCATTTCGCAATCCAGAATGTCGATTGTACGATCGATTAAAGCACCAAATTCATTTACAGCATCCGAGACGTAACCAGCGCCCCCAGTAGCTTTATCAAACAATCCAATAACAAATGTTTTCCGACCTAAGCTGTTACGGGCGGTTTTCAAACCGAAACCAATTTCTTGGGAGTCAATGCTCAGCCGATAAGCTAAAGCTTCTCGTATAGCGATTGCTAATGCATGAGCGACTCCAGAATCATTGATGACCTCATTCGGTTGAAGTTCAAAAACATCAGTTTGGACTTGATGCCCAAGGTCAATGGAAGAAATTATTGCGTAGTCTTTTGCATTTCCAGGGCAACTTCCTCCTGGCTCATTTGTCCACCTAAGAGATTTATGATTATGTAGAACGTTAGATGTACCCTCAGTAACACTATCCATACGACCACAGTCTAAACACAATGCATAACCTTCCCCTCCTTCCCCACGTGAATGATAAAAGACTGTCCCAGACCGGTCAGCCGACATGCGTCCAAGAGCCGGATTAGGTAAAGCTTGATGGCTTGCGAGTTTCCCAACTGAAATTCTGACGGGTTCCATGGCTACAAAGCGAACATCCTCAACATCAGCATGGGGTTTAGATGAATGATCTTGGCAAAATCCGGAAGGAACTAGATATCTTTTGGGCTCAAGATCGGCATTATCGCACTCCATACACATATTTGGCATCAATTCGGAAGTCCATGCATGCCCACACACTCCACAATTAGCACTCCACCTTAGAGATTGAATCTCACTTACACCTTCGACGCTAGCTGGTATCTTCCAATTTAATGTGACGCCCCCTGATTTATAAACAAGGCCATCAACCATAAAGGTTGAACCAGGAGCATATTCGCGAATGGCAACATCTAGAGTCCGGCTCGGCCAATCTCCATACCTTGATGTGCTAGCGTAAGACTGTTTTTGTTTTCGCTTCATAACAAAAGGAACGACATGGCTTGGAAAACCGTGTCCAGGCAGAAAGCCTTTATCAGCGAGGTAACCCATTAAGTACTCATCAAAATGGCGACTTAATTGTCTTTCTATTCCTTTCTTTCCAGCCTCTTCAACGTCACTTCTGCGTATCTGACGTCGTAAATTCTCCCAAACCTCAACATAATCTTTTTCAATACGTTTTGATGATTCTATAGTTCTTGAAACTAGGTTAATACTGCCATCTCTGGACGTACCATTAGTAAGTTTGGTTAAGTCAGCTCGTATGTCTGTTTTATCTTGAGCATCCTCACACCATTCCCTGAATTTGAAACTGGGGCGGTGCTCAAGAACTACACGGTTTTCTTTCATTGAACTTGGGCATCCAAAAAAGAGACCTGCGTTTATCTTTGTAAGGTTTCCGTCATGTCGACGCATGAAGCATCCAAGCAAATACGCATTCACGTGGCGGTCCACAATCGGGTTGCTCTTTAAATCAACCTTTGGAGCCCGCGGGTTTCGTTTTAGGTAAGCAGAAGGCGTTCTAAACGCTTCCATATCTAATGGTCTTGACTTCGCTATTGTATATCCAAGAGCCGCGCTTTGACCCCGTCGTCCCGCACGACCTATTCTCTGCCTATAATTTGCAATAGCAGGAGGAAGGTTGCTCATCACCACACCATTCACACTACCAATGTCGACACCCATTTCCATTGTAGTAGAGCAATTTAGTACATTTATATTACCAGCTTTAAATTCGTTCTCATATTCCACCAAAAGCTGTCGCGAGTTTTGTGCAGAATGTTCAGCCGTTCTGTAGTAATTTGAGAATAAAACAGCCCGGTCATGACGGTCCCTCCACAGTCCGATAGCTCTTAAGTTAGTGATTTTGATATTGGATGACACCCACTCTTTTGCTTGCTCGGGAGTCGTAAATTCTGGTCTTTCCGGGAAGGAAATAAGTGAGGCTTTATCTTTAGCTTCTCGAGCATACGGAGTTAGCCCAAATGGGGCGCAATCAATTGGTTTTCGGCTAATTGGGCAATAAAAGCCGTTCGTAAAAGCTTCGATCGAAACCTGTTTTTCTAAATGTAATTGATAACCACCTTTATCATCCTTATCGCTTATTGATTGGAAAAATAAAAATGCAGCATTCAAATATTCATTAATGGCATTTCGATGCGCATCTATATCTAAGTCTAGACCTAAGCCTAACGCGAGTAAATTAGCCATCTGAGGGTTGGCCTTGCCTGACTTAGAGCGTGGCCAAGGTCGAGTGGCTTTTCGGTCGTCAATTTCGTTCGGTGGCAGAAACCAAGCCCTCGAGCTTTTTCTTGCTACCCATTGCTGCATTGAGCGTCCAATATGGATTAAGTTTCGATTGCGAATAAACAGTGTGAAAAATGCATATAAGTAGGACCTCCAATCGTCAGCATTCATTTTAAAGCCGGGAACATTAGGAGGGTTTGCACTTTCAATTTTTGACAACTTCAGCCTTGCAAGACCCATTGTTTCAATAGACGTGGCAAACTTTGGTCTTGCGAAAAATTCTCTCAACATCAAAGATTTTGCTATATTGCGGGCGCCATCAGTTGGATCAGAATAAATTGCATCCCTAGCGGACCAAGTATTTCTAATCCATTCTTGGATTTCTATTCTTTCACTTAATTTTGTTTCCATTTCGCCCCAGGAAAAAGATGCGGGCTTATTTTCTAATTGGGAATGGAAGCCTCGAATTTCATATTCGGTAAACAGTCCTGGGTTATCTTTTCCGACTGCAATCTTTTTCTCTATTCGAACTCGGTCTTCTTCTGATAAAGGCATCTCCCGTTTATGTAACTCACGGTAAATAAATGATGTTACAAAACTCTTTTCAGAGTCTCGCTGAAGATTTGCTGCCATCCGTGCAGTACCTTGTCGGCTATCAGTAAAGGATAATATTTGTCGACCGTCCGTAGGCAGATCCGGTTCTGCACCGGGAATAATTGTTGAAGTTGTATTCTTATGTGCGGGCATTGCTTCAAGAAGAACAGGTGCTAGATTTGTCATTGATGAAGGGGCGCTGAAAAAGAAATTGAATAGCTTTGGCTTCTTCCCTGTTTCTTTTGAGGAACAATGCGGGCAATTTCCATCAATATCTTTTAGCTGTGTTAAACACAGACTATCCGGATCTGAATAATCTAATATTGTTCCATCCTTGTTTATCGATACATTGCCCAAACTGATGTCTGATGAAATATTACTGAGGCTAAATAGCATGCCCAATGACTCTAGTTCTGTATTTTCAATTTCATCCTTCGCCGTTTCATCATCAAATGAATGTTCATCACTTTCTCGAAGAGCATCAAAGACGTAATCATCACCATAGTCTTTTATAACCTTCGGCAGTAACCGCCCGTCAACTTCTCGTCCAGCGAGGGTCGTTTCACTACATCTCTTGCATGTCATCACATCTAGAGTGGGAGCCCCGCATTTACAAGAATTCCTGTGATCTAGATAAAGTTTGCCGAGAGGCCAGTTTGAACCTTCATGTTTTAAACTGCATCCCGGGTCTATGCATGTCCATAAACCAGAAAGGGATCTTTGAAAAAGATGAGCTCTAAATGCCGCTAAATTATCTTCACCACTACTTGTTTGGCCTAATTTTAATAATAGCTCAGCTGCCGTGGTTTCTAGTTTAGAAGCGAGATTTCTTAGCTCCTGAACGGAGACCTCGCCCGAATACAATTTCTTCACTAAAGGCCAAACGCCAGGCTTTCTTACTAAACTATTATATTCGTCCGATTCACTAACCATTGTTGGACCTGGCGGTAGGCGACGGTTTCCTTCAATAACATGAACGTTGTCTTTAGGTATGCCACCAACATCGGATAAAAAATTTCTGAGTGAATCTTTAGCTTCTTCTCCATCCCCGACAGTCGCTGATGTAGCAACTATTCTTACATCAGATGCTTTCACTTTAAATCCACTCATAACACGGCGAAGTAACAAGGCAATTTCAGCAGCTGTTGCACCTACATAAGTGTGCGCTTCGTCTAAAATTATCCATCGCAACTTTCCTTGAGATTTTTCTAGAAGGTTTTTATCTTTTGGTCTGACAAGCATATATTCAAGCATGGTGACATTAGTTACGAGAATATGAGGTGGTTTAGCGTACAGTTCTTTCCTATCAGGAACATTTTGTGGATTTTCTCGATGATGCTGTCTGCGTTTTTCTTCCCGAATATTATCTGAGAGATGGCTATTATAAAGAGCATACCGAATGTTCCCCTTAAGGGGACGGGACCAAGCATCGAGTCTCTCACGTTGACTATCAATCAATGCGTTTAAAGGATAAAGCATTATAGCTCTAATGCCATCATCTAAATCGCCCTGGCTGTCTTGTCGTATTAGATCGTCTAGCATTGGAACCATGAAACATTCGGTTTTTCCTGAACCGGTACCAGAACTAACGACGACGGATTGTGCAGGCTTTCGAGCGTCTAGTATTTCCCAGGCCTCTAACTGATGCGTGTAGGGGTGACGATCAGATGGAAAACCCTCGGTATCATCTACAGCTAGAGCCTCCACTGTATCCGGATGAAGTAGTGAACCAGACAACTTTTCGAGAGAGCTTTTAGCTTGAACAAATGGATAAGCCCCTTCCAAGATTGGGTCCCGCAATAGCGCTTGCGAGCCGTCCTTAAGGAGAATCCTTAATTCCGCTAGTAGCCCTGGATGAACTATTCCATTCTGTGCGATAACAGCCTCAGCAAGACGTTCACGTAAATTTTCGGTAGCCTTTAATACATCTATCACTGACTTAATTCCTTCATTGCGTGAACAAAACCCAAATCAATATAATCTGTATTGACGGCTAAGATTTTCCGGATATCGACAACCTGTTCAGGTGTAAGTTTGGTTATGTTGAGTGCCTCAGATGCAACCGCGAATGGTGCAGCCAGACCTGGATTGCGGCGAAGATTGAACTTGCTGAGAGCTTTTGTAACCAAAGGGTTGCTCAAGACCTCGTCGTATTGTGTATCATGCGATGCATTTTCATATAAATTTAAATAATCTCGAACCAAAGACCCTAAAGGTGCAATCTCGATATCTAAATTCCTGCAAGCTCCTGAAAACCAAGGCGCATCAATATTTAGATCTTCTGCCCATGCCTTCAAACGGATCATTACATCCTGAGGAGAGTTCGGCATCTCCAATGACTGCAAATCCGATTGCAAGTTAAGAAATTTCGATTGAAGTGCTTTTTGCCATTCAATATCTGGTAAAGTTTGCCATAAAAAAGGTAAATCTTTGGACAAATTTAGGACAAACTCTCTTTGTTCAGAATTTGCGTTAAATAGCATCGCAATTAAAATAGATGGGCAGTTTGGAAGAACTTTGAAGATGTCAAGAGCTCTAGGTGATAGGCCTCTAAGAGAAGTGGCTGTATTAATAAGCAGATTTATCTTTGGCTTATACTGGAGTGAATTGACAGTTAGTTCATCAAAGAAGGATTTCAATCGGGTGATCCGCATGGCTTCATTCTCTAATGTTAGGATTTGAGTAAATTCGTCTGTTGGGTACAGAGTGCTAATATTTGGATTAACTACAATCGGCCGTGTTGTTACACGACCTACGTCTTGCATATAGATTAAAGATGGCCCGACGACTGCTGCTGGTATTTTTAATTTCGCTTGATCAACTTCTTCAAGTCTATATACTTTGTCTGGTGATCTAAGAGGCCTCGCAACTCCGTAGCCTACAACTCCTTTTGGAGGGGAAAGATAGCCATTCTCATCCCTAGACATCATATTTTGAGATCGTCCAAAAGTGCCCAGTATTGAACCATTCCAGACCTTAATCTCTACTCGAGGCCCTCTTTCTAGCGAATTCGCTGCTAAGGCCTTCACCATGGTGGAAAAATCATTTGCCCTGCTTTCACCGCTATAGCCGTTTAGATAGACTCTTGAGCGTGGTTTTGTTTTTAATTCTAGCTCTAATGTCTCTTGACGAGGTAAGTGCAAATATAAATCGCGCATTTCGGAAATATCGCATATGAGGGAACTCGGTATGACCTCCCCTTCAAAGTTAGTCATAACGGGCTTTGATAGAACTATTGGTAGATAGACTTCTGTTTTTTTTTGTTTAGGGTCTACTAAGGTAAAAAACAATTTGCTCTTTAGTTTTTTTTCAAAAACTTGTTCTCCAAAGTCTCCCTTAAGAGCGATATTACAATCCGGAATTTCGATTTTCCAATCAGGCAAACCTGACCAACTGAATTTCGTACTGCCATTGACCGAGATAGCCTTAAAAACCGTTTCTCTTGGCAACCCTAAAACAAACTTACGTCCTAGTAAAAAACCGTGCTCGTCTTTCCAAACTAAAGCAGCTCTGCCTTGCTGTATCTCCTTTCTGCTTGTTGACGCAACTCTAGAATTATTTTTCCAACGCTGAATTTCTGTATGTTCTGATGCTATGCAAATTGCTGGTTTGACGGTTTTCAATCCATTAAAGTTAGCCTCATTAAAGGCAATATTGTAGCTGGTATTTTGATCGCACAGTGTTCGCACACGATACAGACGCTTACCGACCGTAACCTGAATCTTTCCCTTTAATCTATAAAGATCAAATTTAGGGTTTCCACAAATTTTCTCCATGATTCCATGGGTGTCTAATAATTGTAGCTCATATGGTTTTTTTAAAATAATCCAGACAACTTCATTTTTAGAATCCACCGTACCCGTACCGATGAACTCGCCTCGTATTGAATCTGTTGAAGCAAAAACTATTACATCTTGATTTAAAGCTTCTCCATTTTTCCAATTTAATAATTTGCGTCCATAGCGCGTGTTTGAGAATGAGAGCACCACTGGCACATTAAGTGGAAATTTGTATCCTTCTGAACTTCGTTTAATGGAACGTAGTGTTAACCTCTCACTCTCTTGATTGTTCTCATCATCAATTGCTGAGATAAAATTCGCTACACCAATACGTTCGTTGCCATCTAAGCGACCGAGCAAGTGAATATCCCATTTGCAATCTATTCCATCGTCTGGCTTTGCTAAATGAGAGGGGGCATCTCCATCCAAACCTATACTCACTTCTTCGTCCCACGTTTGCACTTCTGTTCCTGATTTAACCAAGCGTATGAATCTTTTTGCGGTATGTCCTGTTGGAGCCTTAGGTATACTCAAGCCGAGTAAGCGGCTGATTAAATTTCTTAACGAAGCCCCCATGCCATCTACATGTAAAATAAAGTGGTCTCGCCAATCTGGATGATGTTGGTCTAACCATTTTAGCGACTCGATATCATTGAAACCTGAAGGAATTTCACGTCTCCATCCTATCACTGATTCAAGTAATTTTGCAGCTTGGTTGACTATGATTTCATCCCGAAAGCCTTCGATTAGGTGGTTCAAATGCCTTGGTTTTAAACATGTGTCTTTTATGCTCACTCCGTTGTCATCTATGTGAGCCGTGGGATCCCGCATAATTGAGTTGAGATACTTGTCGAACCAGGTCTCTTTTTCGTCTGCAATTAGTTTCGCGGGTATACCTCCATTCAAAGCTAACGTTTGTAACCATTGCCTCCCATTACCATTCTCAATAGGTGAAATTTTCCAGTGTTTAAATCCACGTTCAACAATTCTCCCACGGTTCTGTGTGTTTACAGAATCTGGAACAATCTTCAAATCTTCCCATGTGTATGCAGTGCTATAGCACTCTCTTCGAAACCAGTGTGCAGCATATAAAACGAATAATTTGTCTAGCCAGGGTATATTGGTGCCGAGAGAGTTTTTGAGATTTTTTATAATGGCTCCAGCTTCAGAATATGCCTTTTTATCCAGTGGATACTGGTAAAGCGGTCTGCCATCTGGGTAGTCTAATTTTACCGTTAGTAATGCCGAATCTAACAAGCTCTCTGCCAAAGGCCTATAGAGAGTTTCCCTTCCATTACTCACATTATTCCCCAATTTTTATCAAAAATCAGAATAACAGCATCTGTTTAGTATACAATCTCGAATTGATAACTTTATATCGAAAAACTATCTATTTAGATTTGTCGTCTAATAAATGAAGTGGCTTTGCGTATCCTCGGCCCTTTTGTGATTTTTGCTTCTCTCACTAATCATCCACGTCTTCTTGAGAGAAGAATTCATTGGTGTCAAAATTGAGTATCTCTGCGAGATTTTCATATTCTATCACGTCCACACGTCTTTGTCCGCTTTCCATACGGGCGACGAACGATTGGTATTCTCCGAGGGCTTTGGCCAGCTCGGATTGGCTCATGCCGGCGGCATGGCGCTTTGCCGTGAGAAACGCGATAAGAGCGTTATGGCGTATGCTTCCCAATGTTTTACTCAAAACACCCTCTGGATAAAAAAGAGGGTCATCAGGTAATCTGTTTTTCAGCTTATCTTAAATTCAGATAATTTGAAGGTAAGGATTTAATGAGCGGTCTAAGGTTCTATATCTGTACTCAAATGCCATGACAGTACATTTGCTTTTCTATAGCGAGGTGTTTCGTAAGACAGATAGAATTCTTTAATGGCCTTGGCGGCGATTAAGGTCACGATATGTCCGAAGCTTACAAGGTCTATTTTTACGCTATATATTGGATTGGGCTGTGTTGTAATAAGAACCCCGCAATAGTGCTCATCTGGATTAAACTGTTGCGCTCCTGAAATTTGTAGCTCTATGGTCTGCCCGCTAAACAGCCCGCTGCGCGCTTTCCCTATGATACCAACAGATCTATGGGGTTCTGTCTCGCCGTCTATTACATGAGGTGAAATCATCATATTTTGAGCGCTAACATCAGCAAATAGATTCAATATGGGGCGGGTTTTTCTTAAGCTCATGAATTAGATTAACATAAGGGCGTCTCGCGCTAAAGCGCGACCGGGCTATCGTGAACCAAGCCCGCTTCGCGGTCTCGGCCATGCGGCATCTATCCCTGACGCATGCCGCTGCCCGCGGCCATCATTTGTTAAGCACGCAGTCCTGACGAACTGGCTATTCGAGCCTAACCCTGAACTGTCCCTCACCCGGCTATGCCGTCTAAGGGCACGCACGAGCGCTGACGTGCCCGACTCTGCGGTGCCCGCAGGCCGTGAACAGTCCAGCCCCGCGCTCACTTCAGGGGCAGGCTCGGCCCGCTGCGCCTCTGGCCCGTTGGGACTCCGGGGCTTGCGGGCGCTTAACGCGCATAAGCGCTTCCCACTGGCTGTGCCAGAGGGGTCGCTTCTGCTCTGATGCACTGTAGGGGTTTATCTGGAATGAGTGTGAGATAATTGAGATCACTTGATAGGTCGGCAGATGAAGCACGCTATCGTCTATCCGGATGTATATATCGCAATATCATTATAAAATGCCGCCTTACACGGGTTGGCTTTATCCTTAGGTTCCCGTCCTCGGGGACGGGAGGAAGCGGTCGGCCAGACTGGCGACGGGCAGTCCCCCCGCAAGGCCTTTGGCTAAAGTCGTCTGAGTTTCTTTTCATTGTCATACCAAAAACCTTGCGGCGCGCCTCAGCGCCCCTCGCTGGACTGGCCTCTTGCCGCTTCCCCCCGCCCCCTGCGGGGGGAACGTGCTGCGTCCGATTGGGCGCGGGGCGCGCCTGTCATGGGAGCGGCCCCCTTACGGGAGACAGGAGACTTAACCGATGACCTTTTGCCAAGCCGAGAGCCAGACACCTTTTGAGCATCAGCCGCCACGGCTAACCCCGACAGACCCTGACAAGAGCGAAGCCCCAAAGCCTGACCCTATTCGCATCTATGTGGCTTGCCTTGCCGCCTACAATAACGGCCACTTGCATGGCTCATGGATAGAGGTGAGCGACGAGGACAGCATCTGGCAAGCGGTTCAGGCCATGCTTTTTGCGTCCCCGATAGACGAAGCCGAGGAATGGGCGATTCACGATTATGAAGGTTTTGAGGGCGCGGAGGTTGGCGAGTATTATAGCTTTGCCAATGTTGTAGAGCTTGCCGACTTTATCCGAGGGAGCGGTGAATTAGGGGCGCAAGTCCTGAATTATTACGGCGGGAATATCGAAGACGCCAAAGCCCGTTTTGATGAATATGCGGGAGAATATGACAGCCTCGCGGATTATGCCGAGGAACTGACCGAGCAGTCAGGGCTAGAGATACCTGAAAGCCTTGTTAACTACATCGACTATAAAGCGATGGCGCATGATTATGAGCAATCAGGGGACTTTCTGACCTTTGAAGTTAGCGGCTCCGTTCATATTTTTTGGGCGCATTAGTCATGGCCCGTTATCAAGTGAAGCCCCGCGAGGATGGACATGGCCCTTACCGTTGGAGCCATGTCGTAAAGCGTCACAACGCTTTGCGCCAAGGCACGATTTATACCCAATTAGGCGACGAACTAGACGCCCAAGACTCCACCAAATTGCGTGAGCTTTGCGACAATGCAGGGTTTGAGATGCGGAGAGTCGCATGACCTTCGCGCAAAAATTCGACAGCTATGTCTGCATAGGCGACACCATCACTTGCGCCGTGGACGGTTACACCGTCACGGCCCGTATCGCCCATGACGAGACGCCAGACGCGCCCGACGAGCGGCAGGATGGATTCTGGCCGAGCCTTTATAAAGATGATGCGGGATTCATAGGGGCTGGCAATGGATGGCGAGATCGCTTTGACGCGGCCCAAGCCAGAGCCGAAAAAGTCATGGCCGCATGGAAGAATGACGAGTGGTATTATTGCGGCGTCATCCTATCCGTGGCGATTGATGGTCTAACCCTTGATAGATTTGCGGCAAGCCTATGGGGCATTGAGGCAAACTACCCCGACAGCGATAATGCTTATCTGACCGAGGTGGCTAACGAGTTACTGCCCGAAGCGCTTGAGGCCGCGAAAGCCGAACGCAAACGGCAGTGCTCCATTCTTTGCCAAGTGGAGTCGGTGGCGTGACCAATTCGCGTAAATATGAGCCAACGGAGGTCGGAGCGCAGAGCCTGATTGACGGGGTTCGCCCGTTCGACGGGCAAACTGTCTCCCAGACAGTTTGCTTATCCGTCTCACCAATTGGCGAAAAGCTGACCGCCCAAACCGCGCACCCTATGACCCCCAAACGCAACCCCAATGCAGGGCAGAAGCCTTGCGACCACGGCTTATTCGACGAGGTCGGCCGTGCGCAAATCGACTTGTTAGACCTCATTTCAAACCCAAACTAAACCTAACCTATAGGAGGCTCCCATGAGCAAACCATTCGACTTAAAATTCATTCCCTTCTCTCAATTGCACATATCTGACTTGAATATGCGGCACAGCGAAACGGCCCCCGAGATTGACGACATTCTGCCGAGTGTGAAAACCCGCGGCATCCGTCAGCCCCTAATTGTGCGCCGCGAGGGTGGCACGGCCAAGAAACCAAAATACGGCATCGTCGCAGGACGCCGCCGCCATTTCTGCCTTGCCGCTATCGCGGCAGAGGGTGTTGAGATTGCCGATGTGCCCTGTTGCATCATGGACGCCAAAGATGACGCCCTCGCGATTGAGGCAAGCATTATTGAAAACGTGGCGCGATTAGCGCCTACAGAGATGGAGCAATATGAGGCGTTCAAAGTCTTGGCCGACAAAGGCCAGAGCGTGGACGATATTGCCGCCGTGTTTGGCATCACGGCCAACTCTGTCAAACGCCGCTTGGCATTAGGGTCACTTATTCCCGATGTGCGCGAAGCCTATTCCAATCAACAAATCGATGCGGCATCTATTCGCGTTCTAACGATGGCGACAGAGGAGCGGCAAGCCGAGTGGTTGGCTCTGTTCAGTTCAGATGATTATTGCCCAACAGGTCAGCAGATTAAGGCATGGCTGACAGGCGGCGGCGTTATCACGACTGACAAAGCCTTGTTTTCTGTTACGGACTATACAGGCACAATCCTCACAGACCTTTTTGGCGACCACGGCCAGTTTGCGGACGTGGAGCATTTTTGGGAAAGCCAAAACGCGGCCATCGCCAAGGAGGTTGAAACCTATAAAGCCGATGGATGGAAGGAAGTTATCTTAGGAGAGCGGGGCCGCCACTTTCCGACCTATTGCCACGTCCACCATCCCAAAGAGCAAGGCGGACGGGTCTATATCGAGACGCGCGATAGCGGCGAAGTGCTGTTCCATGAAGGCTATATCACTGACAAAGAGGCACAGACCATACGCCGTGCCTTATCGAACGGCGAGGCCGAGGGCGGCAAGGCGTCAAAAACAAGCAAGCCAGAAATGTCAGGCCCGAAGTCGGATTATATGAACTTACACCGTCACAGCATCGCAAGGGCCGAGTTGATAAAACGGCCAGACTTAGCCTTGCGTCTATCCGTGGCGCATATGATTTGCGGAGCGCGGAACTGGAAAATTGATGGTAAAAGTCCGCGAAGCCGCAAGCCTGAAACCCAAGCCAGTGTGGAAGGTAGTAAGGCCGAAGGCTTACTGGCCGAGGAACGCCAAGCGGTTTGTGACCTGCTAGGGCTTTCCCAAGAGCATCCGCAAATCTACTACCGCCATCATAGCCCCTATGATGTTTGCGAGATATTTGCGCGGCTTATCACCCTTGAGGATGCAGAGGTTCTGCGCGTCCAAGCCTTCTGTCTCTGCGAGACACTGGCCGTGGATAGCAGTGAAGTAGAAGCTATTGGCATATTAACCGCGCCCGACTTTGGTGATTATTGGACGCCTGATGATGCCTTCTTTGCTATCTTACGGGACAAGCCCACCATCAATGCAATGGTCAAAGAAATTGCGGGTAAGTCAGCCGCCGATAGCGCAGTGACAGACACGGCGAAACTACAAAAGCAGATTATTAAAAACCGTATGGCGGGGCATGGGGTCAAAGAGGCAAGCCCTGACTGGCTTCCAAAATGGGCGTCCTTTCCTGCTAAGCCCTATAAAGCCGTGAATGGATGCGCCCCCGCAGAGCGGGCGCGGCGCATTGATAAGATGTTTAAACCCGCGTGACCTCGCGGCTAATACAAGACGGCTAATTCAAGACTGAAAAGCCCCCGCCATTTGGCGGGGGCTTTACTTTATGTAAGACCCAACCAAACTTGCGGCAAGCGGCGGTTGACCCCAAGGCCAGACTTTACGGCCAAAAAAATCCCGCATCAGCGTGAGCCAAGGCGGGGTCATGCGAGGCAGAGTGTAAGCGCCTTGTAGGTTCCAGAGGTGCAAATTCAAATGGCCTCTTTACCGTAAGCCTGTCCAAGATTGGAGGAAGACTTTACATCGGGGCCGAGGATCGGACGGGCAAAGGCTGGCGAGATATACACTTTACCATGCCCGTCTTAGCTGTCTTGACCCAGCCGCAGTGGCCGCCAAAGTCTTATCCAAGCGTATAAACAATCAGAAAGTAAAGGGCCGAGCCGTGCTCTCTTTATTGTCATAGGGCTAACAATGCTGAGGCGGGGCGCAGGGTCGCCAAGGCTAAGGGTATCAAGGCAAAGTTACCCATTTCATTTTACGTGGGGCATATCCAAGCGATTGCACCATGATTTGGGCGTCTCAAAATCATATCAACAAAATAGTGAGGAGGAACCAAATTCCCTGCCGATGCCGAGACACTGCACCGCAATCCGCTCGGTCTCTACGTCCATGGCCTCAACTGGTCAAAAGACCTGTCCTCTCAACACGCTTTAGAAGGAGATACCCCATGAAAGCTTCACACCTACTCACAACTATTAGCCTTATCACCTTCTCTTCAGGGCTAACGGGCTGCGCAAGCTTGCAAGGCGCAATGGCCAAGTTTAAATCGGGCGAAGTTACAACATCCGCAGATATGTCAAAGGCAGTCTATTTAGAACCGGCAACTGAAGAGGTTGAGCCGCCCATTGCAGTTAAGCCTTTTGTTCAAAATCTCATCATGCCCGGCCAGATGAAGGCCAATCCCGTTAATGTTGAGTTTTATAGCGCCCCAAGCCGAACAGGGTTTCAGGCGGTAAGCTATGCAAATCGCTCGGCGGTCGTGGAACCAAATTCAGATAACTATCTGAACGCAATACAGCTGTATCCTTACACGCCGGGTTCTCTTTATCAGGTCTATACATCACCGTCACAGGTTACAGACATTGCCCTTGAGAAAGGCGAAGCTCTGACATCAGTATCGGCAGGCGATACGGAACGCTGGACGGTTGGCGATACGGTGTCGGGGTCAGGCCCGAATGAACAAGTGCATATTCTCGTTAAGCCAATGGCGCCGCAGCTTTCAACGAATGCCGTCATTACGACCACTAAGCGGACTTACTATCTGGATCTGAAATCTTTTGCGGATACCTATATGGCCGCTGTGTCATGGCGTTATCCGCATGATGCTATTCGGCAGCTTAAAAGCCGTGTTTTGGATGAGCCGCGCTTAACGCAAGCAAGCTTCACCAAACCCAGTGTTGACTTCGACCCCGAAGAGCTGCGCTTTGATTATGCCATTAAAGGCGATACGCCCAACTGGCGGCCAACGCGCGTCTTTGATGATGGGCAGAAAATCTATATTGAGTTTCCCCAAGACTTAGCAGTCTCGGAAGCGCCGCCGCTCTTTGTCACCGACGGCAGAGGCGACGATGGCAAACTCGTCAATTACCGTGTGCGGGATGGGTTTTACATCGTAGACCGCTTGTTTGATTTTGCCGAGTTACGCTTAGGTGAAAAGAACCAAACTGTTGTTCGTATCGTGCGTGAATCATGAGCAGCGCGACACCAGATCTGACCATTCGCGCGCGTCCCCGTGCCGTGCGCCGCTTTAGCCGTAAAGCCTTGATGGGCGGAGGTCTCGTCTTAGGCGTTATCATGTTCGGTGCTTTGGCCTATGCGCTGCAATCTCCTAATTATGATGATGAAAGGGCAAATGAGCTTTATAACGTCACCCATAAGCCGATGGCAGATGGCTTAGAACTTTTGCCCAAATCCTATGGTGAGATGAAGCCTAAGCTCGGGCCGCCTTTGCCGGGTGACCTTGGCGCGGCTTATCTCGAAACAGTTGGAGCGGTTGAAGAGATTGAACCCATTGCCACAACAGCAATGCCGACAAGTTTGGGCAGCTATCACGCACCGCCCGCCATTGAGCCTCAATACACACCAGCACCGCAATATCAGGCAGAAACTGAGAAGCCCAATTTGTTTTTTGAACTTTCAAGGCGGGCCGCAGAACCTCAACCAGTGCAGACAGCCGTACTGGGACTGGATTACATGCCGAACTTTCCAAGTTATCCTAATGTGGGTGCGCCCCCATCGGCATTTGATGCTTCTCCTATTGCAGCGGATCAGAACAGGCAGGATGCTAAACAGGCGTTTTTAAAGCGGGATGCGGACGGTATTTATAACTCGCACGGATTAGTCTCGCCACGCTCGCCTTATCAGGTCATGGCAGGCAATCTGATCCCGGCCTCGCTTGTCACTGGGCTTAACTCCGATTTACCCGGGCAGGTCATTGGGCAAGTGACAGAGAATGTCTATGACACAGTCACAGGCCAGCATTTGCTTATACCGCAAGGCTCTCGCCTAATAGGGCGCTATGACAGCGTGATAGCGTTTGGACAAAGCCGCGCGCTAGTGGTTTGGACTCGGCTGATACTGCCTAATGGCGATAGCATTCAGCTTGATAATTTGCCGGGCTCAGACAGCCAGGGTTTTGCGGGCCTCAAAGACAAGGTCGATAAGCACACATGGCAATTCATCAAAGGCGCAGCGCTATCGTCTCTACTTTCAATTGGGGCAGAGCTTGCCAGTGATGACGGTGACCGTCTGACGCGTGCCTTGCAAAATGCAGGTCAAGATACGGCCAACATTGCGGGGCAACGGATCATTGACCGCAATCTCAATGTTCAGTCCACACTCAAAGTACGCCAAGGTTGGCGGTTTAACGTCATCGTTTCGCGCGACCTTATCCTCAAACCTTACGGAGCAAGCCCATGAGCCAGCCTCAGATCAAATTACACAAACTTCCCGATACCAAGCCAACCAAGCACACAATCTCTGTGATGCCGGACTTGGAAGCTGATTTAGAAGCCTACGCCAAAGTCTATGAAAAGGCTTACGGCGAAAAGGCCGATGTCTCAGCGCTTATCCCGTCAATGCTCGCAAATTTTCTTGCCAGTGATGCGGGTTTCAAAAAGGCCAAGCGCGAGCTGGCCTAATTTCCACCACGTCAAGCACAGGAGAAAAACGCTATGGCTACTATTGGAACATTCAAACCGACTGCGACGGGCTTTGAGGGCACGATCGCAACACTGATGACAAACAAGAAGGTTCGCTTTGTGGCGAATGAAAAAAAGAAGACCGAGAACAGTCCTGACTACTTTGTAAAATCTGGCCGCTGTGATCTTGGTGTCGCATGGAATGATGTCACCGAACCTCAAGATGACGCTGAACCACTGGAATATATCAGCGTGAAGCTCGACGGCCCTGAAATGACAAAGCCCATTAACGCGGCATTGTTTCATCGTGAAGACGGTGCTGACCTCGTTTGGTCGCGCCCAAAGCTAAGTTAATCCTTTAATAGGTTATTCTATCCGTTCACCTAACGAACATTTTGAGCCCGCTAGGTGAACGGTAAATCAGTCCTTAATAACTTCATTTTCAATGTAAAATTCATCAGTGTCAGATGATTCTTTATTCAATCGAAAATCAAGTCCCATGAGTATGCCATCGGCTAATAGTTGTGTGACTCCGTCCGTAAAACTTAAGAAAACTTCGTGTTTTCTATCGTTGGCCATAATTTTGGCTTCAAGCTGTTCATTAAATCTTGTTTCCCGACAATTCGATTCTAAGTCTTCCATTTGATCGACTTCGCCAGATTCAATAAAGTCACATGTGTCTATGATAATCTCTTTCTCTATTTCGCTAAGTTTAATGACCTTTGTTCCGTTATATGGCCCTGTTGCGCAGGCGGATAAGGTGAAAGCTATTAGAATACTGCAAAACACTGAATTATATGTCATCTTAATTCTCCTAATTTGCCCCCAGGTTTCCCTGAGGGCATATCTATAATGACGCTGCTAAAGACCTCGGCAGCCACGAATATTCTTGGTGGCTGTTCCAGGAGAACTAACGATCAAACCAAACATTGCACGATGCCGAGTAGTCTTACGGTACAAATTTTTTGATTTATCCCTGACACTCTGAATTTTTCTGAAAGAAGTTCTGCTAATGTAGCCCTTCTTTTTGGCGTATCGTAAAGCCTTATTTGCTTTGCGGTAGAGATCTTTAGTTTTACCTTTCGCTTTCCTATGACCTTTATAGAGAGTCCTTATATTGTAAATTTTGGCATATAAGTTCATCCAACTTGTACTTGAATCACAAGTTGATTTTGCAACACGGTATAGAGCACGGTCATAGTCTTCCCAAGCTTTTGCACTATCCTCGTATGCCGCCATTAAGCCATATCGACTAAATGTGACATCACGGCATTTTTTATCGTCACCGCATTTGTCCATCGACCTTTCTAATTGTTGGCCATAACGACCTGCTAAGTCGAAATCAGGGACAGAGTTGCCCGCGTATGCTTGTGTACTTGCTATTGATGAAAGTACGGCTGCAACAAAAATGCCTTTCAAAAAATTACTCATGATTTTAGTCCTTTCTATTCCCTTACCCGGGACGGGTTGCTTAGAGTAAGCTGACAGGCAATTTCATCTTACACTGTCACTCAATAACGGACTTGAAAGTGAAAAATTCAGACAAAATATTTATTTTAGATTATTGTCCGAATTTTGGACTCTGAAGTACTTAATGGTATGATTAGTCGTAATAATTACGATTAGCAGTGTAATCAGGAGGTTCAATGACGGTTGCCAAGAAACAAAAGGAAGACGTTCTCTCTCTGGATGAAGTAGCCCACCTTCTAGCAAAAACTCTTCGTGCGCATGCTCGAACTATATATGGGTCAATATATATAGGTTTAAAACGCCGAAATCTGATTCACGAAATTGAGCCGCAGGAAATAATAAGCCGAGTTGCTATCCAGCTACTAGAGGATAACGGAAAGCATAGATGGGCCCGTTGGCGCTCAGAAGTGCCTCAAGCTTTCATATTGATGAAGGCAAAAGATGCAATGAATTATGAAGTTAAAAAAAGAGCCAAAAGGTCGAAAATTCTCGAAGAAAATAAAGTTGATGCTTCAGTGTATGATGAAGTTGTGACACCTTTTGATAGAACCTCTGCTTCTGAAGAATTAGATAATTTCCTATCATTGTTTGATGACGGAAATCGTAAGATAGTGGCATTCCTAAGCATTAGTGTAGGAATGTCAGTGCCAGAAATATCGCATTTTACCAATCTTACTCGCAATCAAGTCTTAGCAGCGAAAAAACACGTAGACCGTAAAATTGTTAAAATGAATGAGGGGAACCATTAAGATGCGAAAAATAAATATTGAAAAGCTAGATTTGAAATCTCTAAGAGATTTTTTAAAACTCAAGCCCCGTGAGGTGGACGAATTTTTAGAAGCAGAAGGTTTTGATTTAATAAAAATTGATGAAGACATGAATTCAATCGCAGAAAACATATTAAATTATAGTGAGTCTAAGAATACTGAAAAAGTTGTTAGGCTTTCGCCTAAATTTACGCCTTATACTGAAGAGAATGCTTTCGCCATGAAGGTTGCCGCTAAATCATCTGATGATACAGTATCGGACGACACTGTCGAATGGAATTTTGTGAAGACTTATCGTTGGGAAAGTGGTGGAATAGAATTTTCTCTAACTCTATGTGAGGAAAATAATACTCAGTCATGTAAAGTTCTACTTGCTTCAGAAAAACCTGATTTACTTCTGACTAATATTTCTTGGGCCATTGCGGGCGACGAAACAGACACCGAATTTAAGTTAGAATCGATTGCTAACGGAGTTTGGCTCGTTGAGATCATGCCGTGGGAATTGGAAATGGCTAAATTTTGGCAAGATGACATTTCAGAGTCGCCTAAGCTATCAATAGAATGACCAGCTCAAACACATTACGCCATTTATGGTTTAAAGATCAAAAAATTTCGTTTGCTCTCGGTATAATTGTTGGGACTGATCTTACTAAAAGCGTGAGAAGTTTGCTCAAAGTCCTATCAAGAGCCTCGAAATATTTAGTAAATGAATCGCAAAGTATACCTATAAATTTCTTGTCGGAAACGACACTCAATTTGGCCAATAGCATAAATGATAAAACGCTAAGATTTATTTGCACTATCTTACCCAATAGGGATTTATCTGAGAGTCTCCATTCATACATTCATAGATTAAGAGCAGAGTTTTTAAAGAGGAGCTTGGGTGAAACCTCAAGGATTTCTGTAGACTTAGTGCAAATGGCTACGACGTATATACAGCGCCAAAATGTTAATTTTGTAGATTTTCTATTTTGGATGAGTCGAAATTTTAAACAGAAAAAGGGCAATGAATGTAGGAAACTTATCCGATCACTCGCGACAGATTCAATACGACAGTGTCAGGTGATTATTGAAAGTTTCAGCGATGCGAATGCAGAAAATTACGATGGAAATAAACAAGTTGAACAAATAACTGAACTGCATTCCCTTGTAAAGGGCATCAAGAAAAGAAGCGGGGAAGTCGAGTTTTACATACCAATTTGGTGGACGCAAATATGTTTCTCTCTTTTAGATTCTATCTTTTGCTGGCCATTGTTAGTGGCTTCATCTGGAGAAAGGTCGCACGGGATCAGTTTGCCGGTAGGCTTTATTTTAGATCATGATAAACGACCAAATAAATTATCCATACGGTCAACCCCAACTAGCCCTATTAAATGGGACGATGAATGGACATCTTCTTTTCTAACCGGCCTAAAATGCGCGAAAGATTTATGGAAGAGCCAAAACGGACGGTTAGCGAATGACCATTTTAAGGAAAAAGTCTTAAACTGTGGGGTTTTAGTGAATCTGGAACATGCTTCAGAGATCGTTGAGGACATATTAGGAGGCGGTGATGCCTACATTTTAACCGGGCAGTCATCAGATTTATATTGGAGTCAAGTATCGTTATCACACATATTATCTGATCGTCATCCAACAGGGGTAGCTACTGGAAAGCTATTATTTAATGCTGGCGAATGGAGCATACAAGATGTTTCTGGAATTTCCGAAAAGTTGATATACGCAAATGCTGCTGGATTTAGCAGGGTGATTATTCCACCTGAGAAAGAAAGGGGTCCTAATGCAGAATTGGAAACTGAAGACTCCGTAGTTACCTTCTTGAAGCGCTTAAGAATTTCTTCTTCTAGAAAAACTGTGGAGATTAACAGATGCGTTTCGGCAAGAGTCGCCGCCGATGCAATGCAAGTTATAGGTTGGAGGCGTGTAACGTTTTCAAGAACCCCCGAGTTGCAAAGTTCATTTTCTTTTCATTTGCGAAGATTGTTTATCAAAGCCCAAATTGAAGAAAAACAATATCTTCGCAGAGATGATTTAGAGTTTTATAAAAAATATTTCTGGAAAAAAAATGAGAGTAAAGAACTAGACAAACTTGACTCATGGTTCACATCAAAAGACCGAGCAATAAAATATATTGATGGCCACAAGCTGCCGAACTTACACTTACTTGGAAAGTGGCTAGCCTATCAAGACCATAAAGCTAGGGAAAAATCTTCAGATGGATATAGAGGCCCTGGCTTAGGTATCTCATGTTTTAGAACTCGGCCTGATGAAAGAGAAGCCAGACTTTGGTCCGCATTGTCACATCAATTAGACGTTAACCCTGAATGGTGGCCTAAGTTTAGATGGGGAGACTATGATACGGCATGCCATCAGCTCTCTAACATGTTGTCTAATTTTAGTGGAAACGCTGAAGTATCACGAACACCTTCCCCAGATGTATTGATAATAGTTGATGAAGGAGATCTAACACAACAGAAATCAAATCGAATCTTCCCAAGTGACTTTGGGGTTCAATGGATGGACGTCCTCAATGCTAGACACCCAGATGTTTCGCGGCCTGATATTTTAAGCAGAAGATTGTCCGAAAACCAAGGTCGAGGAATAAATGGTACGAAAATAATAATAGTAAAAGGATGGAAAAAGGCAAAAAGAAATAAATTGGACCAAGACAATGCTCTTACTAAAGATGAGCTTGAAAAAATGTTTGCGCTGAGTAAATTTCGTTTCTCTTTTTCTAAGCAATCGGCCTATGCAGTAATACGAAGCTGCCAACCTACGGAAAGGTTTTCTTGGACGGATTTAGAGGCCTTAATAGAAAAATATATAAGTGGAGGCATCTTAAGGCGTGTCGGAGGCAAATACTATGTTTCGAGAATAATCGATTATCCAGAACACGTGGTTGAACTATACAAACTCGCGGAAATTCATTACTCTTGTGCTATTAGCTTAGTGCCTATCTGTGCGCCGCACGAGAATACTATCGCAACAAATATAGATAGAACGTTTGATCAAGATGCATTGCTCGAAGCTCGATGGCATTTAAAACAGGCACTAAGCTTTACCAGTTTCAAGCATCAAAAATCTTACCAAAAGTATAAAGATGCACTGAAAAACATTGGTGTTATTGATCCAACATCGGATTGGGATTTAGTGAAAGTGCTATCAAATTCGTCAGCCACTCAATTAGATGCTGTGAATATGGGACGCGAACTGATTAATATTGAAAAAGAAAATAGTCCAGCTGGGCCTCATAGTTCGAGATATTCTCTACAACTTAACACGATTGGTAAATATATTAATGCAAACCGAGATCGAGAGAATTTGGTTGCAGACTTAATGCTAGAAGTTGAGTTGCTTTCAGAAGAAGCTCTGGAGAGCATTAAACTATCATGCCCAAGAGATAATCATTTGAATAGGCAATATAGGAAATTTTATTCGGAGTTCTTAGCCACAATTTCAGGTCATTCATATGAGAATAGTGAAGTGCTCAGCCAAATAAAAGTGACAGCAGAAAGTTATCTTCAACATACTATTTCTAGTGTTGTAAAAAAAGATTTTCTTCCTGCTGATTTGTCAAAACGAAAGCATCTGGTCAACTATCCTGTTTCTAGATCTTGGTTACATAAAGAATGGTCAAATAAAAATTATAATGATGAAAAAAGGAGGATGACTGCATATGCTGCATCAAGAATTTCGGCTGCGAGAATTGACATCAATGGAGAAAAAACGCTTCCATGGGCAGACCCGTACATTGCATTTTTTGCTTTGAGTCACCCAAACGACGTATCTCCTGCTCAAATATATAGCATGGTAGATTCTTTAAGAATGGATTTTAGGAAGGATGAAGTAGGCTTAGGGGAGTTTGGAAAAATTGTAATGGATCGTCGTCCATATTTGCAATATAATCGAAGTAAAAAAAGTATTTCAAAAAAAGCTCAAGAAATTGAAATGGCTTGTTCGAACTTACTTAGCTTTTTATATAATAATTCTCCGGACAAAGTATTTACGGGAAGAGCTCGCTCTGTATGTTTCAATCTTATACGTTTTACTGTTTTGAAAGACACAATCACTTCCTATAGCTTTCTGAAGACTATTAATTCTGACACGTTTATAGAAACAAGTTCTAAATGGTTCAACAACTCGAACAGAGAGTTTCATCAGTCACTCACTATGCAAGCGGGGTTTTGGGTTAAAATTTTTAGAGAACTTGATAATGAAAATAGTAAACATATAAAGATAGTTGAAAAATGGCTAGATTTTTTGCCAAGTGGGAAAGTGCCATTATTTTCTGATGTTGAAAGCCTAACTTCTGTTTACAATAAACTATCAATTGTTGAAGAGTTTAAAAAAGATCTATCGTTATCTATCTATAGCTCAGGAGCACTCTGCTCCAAAAAGGCGCGAGGTAAAACTTTGAACGGGAAATACATCCAAAAGCTGACCCCAATAAGGAATATCTTGAAGCCATTGAACGAAAGTTTCAAACAGTAGATGGAATAAGGCTTTAAACGAAGCGCAACTCTGCACGTTTACCTAATGCTCGCGCCAGCTTCTCAATAGTCGCAGGCGTTGGCCATTGTCCGCTTTCCAAGCGTGAAACTTGGGCTTGCGTCATACCAGCTTTCTTAGCGAGTTCAGCTTGCGTAAGCCCAGCCTCAGCCCGCGCTTTAATCATAGCACTTGCTACAGCATATTCCGGGGTCAATTCATCATAGGCAGTTTTGTTCTTTGGATCCGCCAGAAACTCTGATTTCATATCTTTGAAAGAGTGGGTTTGTGTGCTCATAGTTCAAATCCTTTCATGCGGTTTCTAGCCTTTAGCAATTCTTGCTTAGGTGTTTTCTGCGACTTTTTCACAAAGGCTGAACACACAACAATGCGTTTGCCGACAACTGTAAAATAGATAGCGCGCGCTATACCGCTCTTTCCTTTCATTCTCATTTCCCACAAGCCACCTTCAAGGTGGCGTACATGTGGCATGCCGACTTGTTGAGGGCCATGTTCAGTGAGCATCTCGCCAATTTGGAAGAACCTCGCTTGTAAGTCGCGAGGTAGTGATTTAACTTCGCGCTTTGCAGCGGGTAAGGCTTCAATTGTCCAGTTGTTCATATATCATAGTTGATATACACCTTGTATAGTAAAATGTCAATGTCAGAGTAAAATACTACACTTTTTTGGGACACAAAACCGCCCTAAAAGTGGGACACAATTTGGGTTTGACGACTCTCTAACTAATTGTTATATAAAACTATATTCTAAATATAGTGCTCATCCCCGGTGCGCCAACTTCCAATTATAAAATAATTGGAAGAGCACCGCGTAAAGCTTTATCGAAGAAAAAGCGCAGCGGTGAAAAGTTTTACTTTTCCAATTTTTCCCACCTTTTCTCGCAACCCCCCAATTTACCCAAATTGGGGTCCAGACTGGAATACAATGGATTCGAACCATAACTTTTTCCTATAAGTGATCTGCCTAAAGTTCCAATGGTAAGTCTCTCAAACATTCGGCCTCGGTGGTACAGTTGACTTTTTGCTAATCCACAACGCGAATTATAGCTCAGTGTCTTACTTTAGGCGATTTTAAGAGGCTCAGTTTTAGATTGCTTTCGGATATTGATTATTTCGCCGAAAGAAATGTGTTGATTGTTAGTCGCCCTTTGCTGGGCTTATTGTCGAATTGCAACCCTTCTGGAATATATCCGGAATGGAGCGTTATTCCACGATAAAGAATACAACGATTGGGTTTGGAGGCTATCCTACCAATTAAGGTGAATTGCGGCTTCCCTTCATCCACATAATCTTGAGGGGGTAATCCAAACTCTGCGACCTCCTCTTCTAGAGTAGATTTATAACGCTCGAATCGATCGGCGGTTACCGTTTCAAATCCCGTGGCCAGATGACGATAAAAAGATGTCCCGCTTGCCTTCTCGCCCGACAAATAATGCAGCACCGCCAAGCGCTCAGCATCCGTGCCGTCATAATGGGGCAAGCGCTGTATGGGCGTTAGCTCATCCCGCGGAGTTGTCACGAGGGAATATGCGCATTCTGTCAGATCTGCCCCAGTTTGAAAATCAAAAACATCTTTCAGCACCTCGGTCAAAAGTGCCATGCGCTCGCCCAGATAGGCAGGGTTAGCTTGGGCGCGAATACCGGGATAAAACGGACCTAATTTTTGATAGCTCTTTGAAGCAGCGTCTATACGAAGCGCCTCAAGGTCAGAATAAAAATCGTCAATGATGACGATGGGCTCGCGCTCCTGCCCAAATCGTTCAACGCTGTAGCCTAACTCTGCCATAACATCTTATCGGATATAAATGCGAAATTCCCAAGGCTGTAATGTGAGTTTTGTGCCAGCGTTGAGCGTGACGAGCTCACCTGAATTGAATGCCTTAAACTCGCCCTCGACCGCCTCAGCCGATATGCCAACATTAGCAGTTTTATTCGACACATTAAAAATGGCGGTGATTGACGATTTAGTATCTTTTCGGGTAAAACTAAGAACCTGCTCTGGGTTAGAATTTGGCAATATCTCCATCGGTGCGCCCCAGGCTCCATTCCATAAGACGCTATTATTTTCTTTCAACGAGGTCAGCTTGGTGATGAAGTCTTTTTGCGGATGGTCTTGCCAGTTAATTAAATCCTTCTCAAAAAAGGCGAGCCGCGTTTGATGGTTAGCCTCTTGGCCATTATAAATCAGCGGAATGCCGTCCCCAACAAAGGACAGCGCCATAGCTACCTCTAGCGCATCACCGTAAATGTCACCCGTTGTTCCGTCCCATGTATTTTGGTCATGGTTTTCAGTATAGGCCATACGCATCGCGCCCTTTGGCCAGTTTTGCTGATAGTCAGTGTAATAGCCCGCTATATCACGCGCATCCGCCTTACCTTTGACGATATCTTGCATGATTTCTTTCCAGCGCCAGGCATAGCTCGCGTCAAAGGCCTTTTCATGCAGTTCTGGCTCCTGCCATTCGGCGAGCATAAAAACGGGTTTTATGGCGTCGAGTTTAGGGCGCACACTGTTCCAAAAATCAGTCGGCACCATGCCTGCAACATCACAGCGGTACCCATCAATGCCCACATCGCGCACCCAATAGAGCAGCGACTCTGTCATGTAATCGCGCAGGCCCTGTTTGGAATAATCCAAATCCGCGACATCCGTCCAATCGGTCTCGGGTGGGTGCTGCATCTCGTCTTTGTCGTCGCGAGTATACCAGTTAGGATGGCTCTCCATCAGCACATTATCCCACGCCGTATGATTGGCGACCCAATCAATAATAACCTTCATATCCATGGCATGGGCCGCGTCGACAAGGGATTTAAAATCATCCAAAGTTCCCAAATCAGGATTGACCGCTTGAAAATCTTTTACGGCATAGGGGCTACCCATTGAGCCTTTGCGCTTGGCTTCTCCAATAGGGTGTATAGGCATGAACCAAAGAATATCAACGCCAAGCGATTTAATCCGCGCGAGGTCTTGTTCGACAGCTTTAAAATTACCGGCCACTGAATATTGGCGGGTATTGATCTGATAAATCACCGCATCCTTCGACCAGTCCGGAGCTTGTATCTTTGAGACGGCAACCTCAACATTTGGCCCGGATGGAGGGGTTTGTGTTGACGGCCCGCAAGCCATAAGTGCCCCTGCCAGCACGGATAGAGCTATAGCCTGTCTCATTTTTCTTCTCCGCCGTCAATATTGCGACCTTCCAATAGGAATATCAGTGGGACATGCACGCGGTTGCGCCAAGACCTTTCGGAATGGTCATGACCTTCAAATTTGCGCGTTGTCCAATTCGTTCCGCGCACATAACCAGCTTTGACAAGGGCTGCGTCCATACGGTTTTGGTAACCCTCATAATTATAATCAAGGGTCAAAGTTCCATAGTCAAAATAAAGTCTATGCGTCTCCGGGTCGGGCAATCTCTCTTTAAAATAATTAATTAGCTTCCCGTCGGCGAGCGGGAAATGGGTGCTGATATTTGCAGCCCCACCATAAACATCTGGGTATTCAGATATAGCGTAAAGCGAAATTAGGCCACCCATAGAAGAGCCCATAATCGAGGTATCTTGTGGGCCTGTCAGAGTGCGGTAAGTCTCATCGATGAAGGGCTTGAGTTCACCCGTTAGGAATTTCAGATAACCATCCGCCCTTAAGCCTTTAGCCTTAAATTTGGGTATGGCGGCCTTAAAGTCCTGAACAAAAATTTCTCCTGCCTTTTGCGGAAAGTAATCTGCGTTACGCCATTTATCTATACTGTGCGGCGCTACGATAATGGCTTCGCGGATATCGCCGCTTTTAATGAGGGTTGTCATGGCTTCATCCACGCCCCAATCCCAGCCTGAATATTTAGAGGCTGCTGGGGCAAAGACATTTTGACCGTCATGCATGTAAATTACGGGGTAATGTTTATCCGGCGCTGTCTCATATGATGGCGGCAACCAAATCTCGACATCGCGTGCGGCAACGAATTTCGAGGGGAAGGCCCACTGATAAACAACATTACCGGTAATCGCTTTGACATCCCCCGCGACGCTATTGGGGTCAACAGGCGTTTCTTGCGACCAGTCGATTTCAGGCTCTGCGGGTTGAGTAGATGAGCAAGCCACGAAGCTCAAAACCGCAACCGCAAAGCCAATGGCTTTTATCATGACTTTTTCAAACGAATAGCTGCGCCGCCGCTACGCCCCAAAGGCAGCGATAATTTATCGGAAGATGTCACGGCTTTCGATTCAATAACTATATCATAGGGGTTCGTCTCATAATCTGCCTTTGGCCCGTCGCGATAGATTTGCGCTTCGTAATTTCCCTCACCTAGAAAACTGAGATCGACAATGAGTTTTCGAGCATCTGCATCCGTGAGCGCGGCAACATACCAGTCTTTGGAATTGCGGTCTTTGCGCACGATGACGGCATAGTCGCCAACCTCGCCGTCAAGCGCGATGGACTCTTCCCAATCGGTCGGCACGTCTTTGATAAATTGGAAGGCGTCAGGCCGTGCCTCATAATTACGTTCCAAATCCATCACCATTTGGATGGGTGAATAGATGGCAACATAAAGCGAAAGTTCTTTGGCGAGCGTATGTTCAATTCGCGAGGCGAAGTCATTGCGCGGCAAGTCTTTTGCCACCACGGGCATCTCATTGGGGCGCAAATCAAATGCCCCAGCCGTGTAATCCATCGGGCCAGAGAGCATGCGTGTATAGAGCAGATCAAGCACATGGTCAGGGCCATTGGGCGGAATGCCCCAGGCGTTAAATTCCTGCCCCCGTGCGCCTTCGCGGGACACCCAATTGGGATAGGTGCGGCGCAGACCTGTATCCTTGACGGGCTCATGCGGGTTCATGGCGATTTTATGCTCGGCGGCAAGCTTGACGACCTTTAAGTGATGCTCAACCATGGCTTGGCTATCGTGAAATTCGTATTGCGCAATGCTGTTTTCATCAACGCGTTTAATATTGCCTGCATCGGCAACATAGCCTGATTTAATGACGCGAACATCGTTGGCTTCCATCAGGTCCATGGCCGCTTCAAGTTGATTTTCGTAATTAGTGATATTCCCCGATGTTTCGTGATGCCCAATGAGGTGCACACCAACTTCGCGGCCATAACGCGCAACTTCATTGATATCAAAATCGTCATAGGTTTCGGTGAAGGAAAAGACATCGCCATTATTAAACCAATCGCCATCCCAGCCAACATTCCAACCCTCGACGAGAACGCCGTCAAAGCCGTGCTTCGCCGCAAAATCCATCTTATCTTTCGTCGCTTGAGTGGTCGCCGCGTGGTGATTTATCGGGCCGTCCGTATTGCCCCACGTGCCCTCTTTGACATGTTGTTCCCACCAAATACCGGCATATTTCCCGGGGGTGAACCACGACACTTCACCGAGTTTATTCGGTTCATTTAAATTCAGAATTAGGTCGGAATTAATTAGGCCTGTCGCCTCATCGGCAATTTGCACAGTCCGCCACGGCGTTTTAAATGGCGTTTGTGTTTTTACGAGATGCCCATCGGCGCGCGGGGTCAAATCCGCCCGCAAGACACCTTCACGATGTTGATGTAGCGACATAGCGGAATAATCGACCAAAGCCGCTTCGTGAATAGACAGGTGAACGCCGTTCTCTTTTTCAAAGGTCGCAGGCGTATGCACCATTTGCAATTCACCGACAGGCTTCTCGCTATAGAGATATTCATAACGGTTATACATGCGCGCCGGAATGGTCCAAGAATTCGTGTCCTGCCCGACATTGAAATCAGTTAGCTCGCGCATGATGAAAACTTCGCCGAGATCAGATTGCTCGGGCACCTCATAGCGAAATCCAATGCCGTCATTAAAGGCTTTGACGCGGATGTCGAATTTCAGATTTGGGCTGACGCGCTCCGCCTTAATCAGTATCTCTTTATGATTATCCCGCACAAGGCGGCTCTCACCCCATGGCTGTTCCCAAGTCGTATCGGATGCTGATGTCTCAAAAGAGAGAATGCGCAAGTCTTTATCAAGACCATGTTGATTGGAAAAAAGCAGGCCGAGTCGCGAGTCGCCTATCACTTCTTCTCCGCCGCGCGTGATCCTGTAGCGGAGCATCCCGCCTTCATCACGCAGCGTGATTTCGTTTTTCCCGTCAGGTGAGGCCAAGCTGACCGTTTGCACCTCGCGCTCAGACAGTGGCGGCGCATCGCTCTGGCTTGCTACGGGAGTTTCAGTTTTGACCTGAGAATTCTGCTGCGAAGCGGGCTCACACCCCGCAAAAATCAGGGGCGCGCCCAACATCAAAAGAGCGGCGTGACGCATATACATCCTCTAAATCCCCGTTTATAGTTATCAGAATCCATTTACAGTATTTTGAAAAATAATGAAAGTGAAATCCAATAGTCATTGTAATTACTTATTATTTTGATGTAATTTTTTACATTTCGAGCTAAAGAGACCTATGACTGACAGGCGTATCAAAAAAATAGCTATTATTGGCGGCGGCTCAGCAGGCTGGATGACGGCGGCAGCTCTATCTAATGCAATCGGGCAGAGCTGCGAGATTACGCTCATCGAATCCGAGGCGATTGGCACTGTCGGCGTCGGCGAAGCCACCATCCCGCCCATTCGCTATTTCAACCAACGACTCGGCATTGATGAAGCGACATTTGTGCGCGAAACGCAAGGAAGCTTTAAGCTCGGCATTGAGTTTATTGATTGGGCAAAAAAGGGCGATGCTTATTTCCACCCCTTTGGGCAATATGGCGCTGAATTTGATAGCGTGCCCTTTTATCATTATTGGATGCGCGAATATTTGGCGGGGAACACGGAGGGTCTTGATGCCTTTACAATAGCGGGCGCAGCGGCCAAGGCGCACCGCTTTGACCACCCCATGCGCGATAAACGCCAAATCCAGTCGACCTATGATTACGCCTACCATTTCGACGCCACGCTATATGCGCAATATCTTCGCAAATATGCCGAAAGCCGCGGCACCCGCCACATTGAGGGAAAAGTCATCGACGCTACTTTAAATGCCGAAAACGGCTTTATTGAAAGCGTAAAACTGGAAAATGGCGATGTGATTGAAGCCGATTTCTTTGTCGATTGCTCTGGCTTTTACGGCCTTCTCATCGAACAGAAAATGAAAACTGGATATGAGGATTGGTCTCGGTGGCTACCTTGCGACCGCGCCGTGGCCGCGACCTGCGAGAAAGTCGGCGAGACCCTACCCTACACCAAATCCACCGCGCGCGATGCGGGCTGGCAGTGGCGCATTCCGCTGCAACACCGCACAGGCAATGGCTATGTCTATTGCAGTCAATATACCGACCAAGACGCGGCAACCAAAACCCTGATGAGCAGCCTTGACGGGAAACCCTTGGTCGAACCCAAACATCTGCGGTTCACCACGGGTATGCGGAAGAAATTTTGGAATAAAAACTGCGTCGCCATTGGCCTTTCGGCGGGCTTTATGGAGCCACTGGAATCGACGAGCCTACATCTTATTCAATATGGCATTATGCGACTGCTCGCCATGTTCCCTGATAAGGAGGCCTCGCCGCTTTTGGCTAAAGAATATAATAAGCTGACCCGCGCAGAATATGAACGCATTCGTGATTTTCTTATATTGCATTACACAGCCACCGAGCGCGAGGACACAGCATTTTGGCGCTACTGTAAGAGCATGGATATCCCGGATACGCTGCAATATAAAATTGAACATTTTCGAGAGAGCGGCCGCATCATGTCCGATGAACGTGAGCTCTTTACTAATCCCAGTTGGATTGCCGTTTATATCGGGCAGAATATCATTCCCAAACGCGCCCCAGCGATAACAAATATGCGTCCACACGTTCCTGTCGCTGAGCGGTTAGCCCAAATTAAGCAGGCGATTTCTGAAGGGGCGGAGTCCATGCAAAGCCATGACACATTTATTGACGCCTATTGCAAAACCCCTGCCGCGCAATAGTGATTGATATAATTTTGGTGTGAGCCGATTTGCCCGACAGCACGGTCAATCAACGTTTCAACATTACCCAAAAACTCACCCAATTGCGACTCGCTCAAGGCATTCGCACGCAGGTGATACGTCTCCGGCAAGAGCCCCTGTCCGACCATGACTTGCAGCCAGCTTGACTGACCAAATAAATCATCAGGGTCTTTGTAAATCAGCGCGGTTTCATCGAACATCTGCATCTTCGCCTTAAGGCTATCTGGGACATCCATAGTACGCATATAATTCCAAAACTCTGTATCTGTACGGTCTGTGCGGTGATAATGCAGAATAAGGAAATCGCGGATGAGATCGAATTCCTTGATAATCAGGCGGTTATATTCGCTAATGCCGGCCTCGGAAAAATCCTTATTCGGGAAGAGCTCAATGAGCTTGGATATATTCGCCTGAATGAGATGAATTGACGTTGATTCAAGCGGCTCCATAAACCCGCTGGATAGGCCCAAAGACAGACAATTTCTATGCCAGAATTTATCGCGGCGGCCCGTGACAAATTTCAGCAGGCGCGGTTCGCCAGTCGCCGCTGTATCCAGATTTTCCAGCAGGGTCTGCCGCGCTTTATCCTCGCTGGTGAAGTCGCTGGAAAAAACGTGGCCGTTACCCGTGCGGCTTTGCAGCGGGATGCGCCATTGCCATCCTGTGTCATGCGCCGTGGCTTTGGTATAGGGCAGCAGCTCATCAGCTTTTTCGCTCGCCACGGCAAAGGCGCGGTTCATTGGCAGCCACTGGCTCCAATCATGGTATTTCACGCCGAGCGCCTCGCCTATTAAAAGCCCGCGAAACCCTGTACAATCTATGAAAAAATCACCACTAATTACGCCGCCATCTTTTAACTTTAGCATCTCAATAAACCCCGTCTCAGCAGCCAGAGTGACATCATCAATAATTCCTTCATGCCGCGTCACTCCAGCGGCCTCGGCATAACGGCGTAGAAATTTACCATAAAGACCCGAGTTAAAATGATATGCGTAAGACAGGCCAGAAATTGCCGTCTTGCCGATACTGGGCATATGGGCGAATTTATTTTGATAGGCCGCTTTGTGATGGGCGGAATAATCCCAGAGACTTTTATGAGAGCCCATTTCTTTCTGGCTGCGTAGCCAGTAATGGTGAAAGTCCAAATGATTCAAATCGATTCCGGAATAGCCAAAGGTATGCAGGTAAGACTCGCCAATATGGCCCCAATTATTAAACTCAATACCCAGTTTGAAAGTCGCCCGACATTCGCGCATAAATTCCGCTTCGTCGATGCCTAGCATGCCGTTAAAGCGCTGAATTTGCGGAATGGTCGCCTCGCCCACGCCGACCGTACCAATGGCTTCGGATTCAATCAAAACAATCTCAGCAACCGAACCAACAAATTTAGACAAAGCGGCCGCCGCCATCCAGCCCGCCGTCCCGCCGCCGGCGATCACAATCTTTTTTATGCGCGTATCAGTCATAATTTGAATTACCAATTGTAGGGGCGTTTGTCAGGCGACAAATTAGAGATAAAAAAAAGCCTGCCGGAGAAACCGACAGGCTTGATATTTCACCAAAAGTTGTTTCCAATCGGGAGAGAGGAAATTAGAATTTCTTCGACACCGTGATGTTATAGGTCGTGCCATAATCTTCACGGCGACTGATAAAGGTGTCACGATTTTCATTGATGAAGCTTTGTGTTCTGAAAGGTTCATCCGTTAGATTGTAGGCTTCAAGATTGATACCGAACCCCTCTAATGCACCTTCATCCCACTCATAACCTATTTGAGCATCAACCACTGTCTCAGACAAAGCTGAAGCGCCTGTCAAAGAGCCGTCAAACTGCGGAACCTCTGATAAAAAGCCAGAACGGTGACGTGTATTCACACGAGCACGAAAGCCATTACGTTCGTAGTAAACTTCACCACTGAATGTTTCTTTTGAGTACCCCGGAATTTCAATGTCATTACCCTCAACTTCCAGATTTGAGTCTGTGTAAGTATAAGCGGCATTCATACCAAAGCCTTCAAGCATATCGACAAAATCACCGAGGGGTAAGCGAAGGGCCGCCTCAACACCCGTCAGCTTGGCTTTCTCAAGGTTATTTGGACCATTGACAGCAATAAAGCTCACGCCAGGATTTGAATTCACAAATCCGGTTCCTAATAAGGCTTCTGCTGCGGTACTACTCTCAATCACAACACCTCTATCTTGGATGTAGTCATTGATATTCTTGTTAAAGACAGCCAATGAAATCGCGCCTGCTTCACTAAAGTATTTTTCAATCGCGACATCAAAGCTTGTCGATTTATAAGGCCTTAGAAGCGGGTTACCACCTCCGATACTGATACACGTTTGCGCAATATCAGGATTGGCAGGCCCGTTATAAGTATCCGGCAAGCCGTCACCATTTGTATCGGGGCAAAGCGTTGCATTAAAGGATGGCTCTGCGCCTGTGCGCAGTTGATCCATACGCGGACGCGTGACCGATTTGGCCGCGCCGAGGCGCAGAAATGTGTCTTCCATCACTTCAAAGCTCAAGTTCGCGCTTGGTAGGAAGTCTGTATAGCTCTCTTCGACGAAAGACCCACCCGCAGATGATGACTGATCAACATCAACAAGTTGGAAACCAATATTGCCGCGAACAGGAACAGATCCGTCATGCTCAATATTCGCCATCATATAGGCTGTGCGAATATCTTCCTCGACTTGCCATTCTGTATCGAAATTACCTTTTTCAAGACGATATGTGCCGTTCGCAATGAGTTCTGATGGATCGTAGGCAAGAATGTCAAAGCCGATTGATCCTGAGTCCGTCGCGCCAATTATAGCAGTACTTGGAATGCCGATTTGCCGTGTGTTAGGGTTACCAGCAACAGATTCTGAAAAGCCTTCACCGACACGGATGAAGTTCTCATCACTGTCAAAACTTTTCTGACGCGTTGTCAGCAAACCGCCAACAACAACGCCACTGATGAAGCTTTTATTCAGGTCATATTCGACTTCAGCGCGGAGCTGAGTCAGCTCGTCTTCAATGCGCGGCTCTTTAATAAAGCCAACTTGGCCCCATCCGCCTGGATCTGTCAAAACAACATTACTCGGGTCTGTATAATCTAGACCTGTCTGAATGTTGTAAGCACCATTATCATTGAATGTATAACTTAACGTGTCGAGCAAAGCAGGATCACGCGCCGGCAATAATGCACCCCCATTGTCCCAATCGACCTGACGGAAGATATTGCCGCCTGTACCCGCATAGGATTCATAATCAATATCGTCTTTTTCCATCGTCGAACGGCTAATGTCAAACGTACCGCGCAAGCGGTCTGTGATGTTGAATTTCGTATTTATACCTGCATTAAAAATTTCAGCTTGTGTACCTTCAGTGTCAGTCCGCAAGATAGGTCCGACATCAGGATAAACGGCAGAGTCAACAAAGGCGCCGCTACCTGTTGTCTGCACCGCCGCTGGGTCAACACCTGCCCAAATTGCGAGAGGTGTCTCAACACCGCGAAAAATACCTGCATCTTCGAAGTCAGAGTAAGATACGTCAAATGTGGTTTCCCAATTATCAGTCGGCTCGAACTGTAATGTACCTGCAACAGATGTACGCTTGAAGTCGCGAGACACAGCACCCGAGCGCGGGTTATCAACAGGGAAACGTGCGCCAGCGTCATTTGTTCTGAAATCACCTGCGCCTGGCTTCAGCTCACGCGAGAAGAATTGAGTTGGATTTGACTGATGCGTAATACCTAAAGAGACACCGAATGTACCGTCTTCATTTTGGTCGATATATGACCCAAAGAGACGATAGCCATCATCACTAAAATCGGGGTTTAGTTGCCCATTATCATTTATCACATATTTTGCAGATGTGTTGATTTTGCGCTCTGAGAAATCGAGCGGGCGGACAGTACGAAGATCAACAGCACCCGCAACACCTGTTGTCGCGAGGCGCGCATCTGGAGTTTTATAAACAAGTCCTTGAGAAATAAGTTCTGATGGGAATTGGTCAAATTCGATACCACGGTTATTACCAGAGGAGACTTGCTCACGGCCATTTAAAAGCGCGATAGAGAAGTCAGGACCCAAGCCGCGAATTGAGATCTGCTGCGCACGGCCACGCACACGTTGCGCTGTAACACCTGGGAGACGCGCAAGTGAGTCTGCAATAGACACATCTGGAAGCTTACCAATATCTTCAGCCGAAATCGCCTCAACGATTGATGTCGAATTCTTCTTAACCGCCAAGCTATCGATGATTGACTGACGAATACCTGTGGCGACAACCTCGTCTTCTGCGAGCTCGGCGTCCTGTGCGCTTGTCGTCAGGCTCAAGGCGAGGGTCAGGGCCGTTGCCGCAGCACTGGCCAGGTAAGCGGGTTTAAAATTCGTAATAGATGTCATTTTCGTTTTCCCTTCGACGACATGCCTTAAGCGGCGGCTCTTACATCACCCAAAACACGGCGCGCGCATTTCAAGTTACAATTATAGCATTACTTTACACAAATTTGCATTATTTTTGCAAATTGTTTTATAATTATTTTTCGGATTCAACAAAAACTGTTGCAAGAATATCACTAATACACACCTATATAATTGTTTTTATTCTATTTTATATAAATTCCAAACTGCCACTTCTTGTGAAAATGTGAAATTATTTATTGTAAATTTTTACATTTGGCTTTTCATTTGCAATAAACTACCCTAGGGAAGACCTATTCAAGGGACCTAAAAGAGAACATATCCATGATTCTGGTGCAAAAAATGACGTTTTTACAAAATATGCTCCTCAGCGCAGGCGCTTGCCTTACGCTTATGGCCTGTCAAGCCTCCTCTGAAGCTGCAGCAACGACCCAAACGCAAACGACAACAAAAACTGCCGCGCAGACTACATCGGCGCGAACCCCTCATATTAATGAGTTTTCAAACTACCTCACCCGCTTGCCTGAAGATGATGTTGTTTATTTCATGCTGCCTGACCGTTTTGAAAATGGTGACCCCTCTAATGATACGGGCGACTTTCCTGGCGATAAGTTCGACCATGGTTTTGACCCAACCCATAAGGGCTTTTACCATGGCGGCGACTTAAAGGGCCTGACCTCACGACTCGATTATATTAAAGGCATGGGCGCGAGCGCGATTTGGCTTGGCCCTATTTATAAGAACAAGCCTGTCCAAGGCGCCCCCGGCCAAGAAAGCTCCGGCTATCACGGTTATTGGATTAATGATTTCACCTCTGTCGATCCGCATTTAGGCACCAATGCAGAGCTAAAAACTTTTGTCGACGCCGCCCATTCTCGCGGGATGAAAGTTTATTTGGATATCATCACAAACCATACCGCCGATGTTATTGCCATGCGCGAATGCCACGACCCTGACTATCGAGGCGCAAATAAGGTGACCGATGGCTGCAAATACCGGAGCCTTGCGGATTATCCTTTCACGACACGCGGCGGTGTTGACGGCGAGCCAATTAATGACGGTTTCATAGGCGATGAAGACCATCATCAAACGGTTGAAAATTACGCCAAACTCACGCGTCAAGATTTTGCCTATACACCCTATGTGCCCGAGGGAGAGGAAAACGCCAAAACGCCAGCTTGGCTGAATGATGTGAAATATTACCATAATCGCGGCGAAACCACCTTTGAAGGCGAAAGCTCTCTTTATGGTGATTTTGCAGGGCTGGATGACCTCAATACAGAACATCCCGAAGTCGTGGACGGCATGATTGATATCTTTAAAGGCTGGATTACCGATTACCGAATGGACGGTTTCCGCATCGACACCACCCGTCACGTCAATCCAAATTTCTGGAAACAGTTTCTCCCCGCCATGAAAGAGCACGCGGCCAAGGAAGGCATCCCGAATTTCTATATGTTTGGCGAAGTCTATGACCCTGACCCCGCCGCCCTCGCCCGCTTCACACGTGTTGACGGCTTTGACCAAGTGCTTGATTTTGGATTCCAAGCCGCCGTCTTCGACGTGGTCAGCGGCAAAACAGGCACAGACCGATTCGACCGCTTTTTGGATGCCGACTCGCTTTACGGCGAAGCCACCAAAAATGGCCGCACACAACCCACTTTTTTGGGCAATCACGATATGGGCCGTTTTGCGGGGATGGTGAAACTTGAAAACCCTGGCATGAGCCAGGACGAGCTGCTGGCCCGTACAAAACTAGCCCATGGCCTGATGATGTTCATGCGCGGCGTTCCTGTTATTTATTCCGGCAGTGAGCAAGGCTTCGTCTCTGATGGCAATGACCAAAGCGCGCGTGAAGACATGTTTCCGAGCCGCACCGCCGTCTATAATGATAATGACCTTATCGGCACGAATGCCACGACAGCTGAAAGTAATTTCGATGTCGACCATCCGCTTTACCGCTATATTGCTGATACCTCTGCGATACGGCGCGCGCATCCCGCATTGTCGCGCGGCGAGATGGTTCGCCGCCTGACCGAAAAAGAGGGTAGCTTATTTGCCTTCTCTCGTATCGATCCCCAGACGGGACATGAATATCTCGTCGTCGCCAATATTGGTACCAAGCCCCGCGCGGTAAATATCGCGATTGATGCGGGCTCCAGTGAATTGACGACCCTTCTGGGCGCGTGTGGGACCATGAAAACCACAGGCGTTGTAAGTCTTGAACTCCCTGCCTTTGGCCTCTCCGTTTGCCGTTCGTCCACAGTCTCTTCACGGTTTGGGAAGTAATCATGTCTATGACCGAAGGCATTAGCTCCGCTGCTCATATCATTGATGAGGAAGACAACATCTCGCTTCCCGTCCAAGACAGCGATATCGCTTGGTGGAAAGGCGCAGCGATTTATCAGATTTATCCCCGCAGTTTCAAAGACAGTAATGGCGACGGCGTCGGCGATTTACCCGGCATTATCGAGCATTTAGATTATGTGGCGTCACTCGGTGTGGACGGCATTTGGCTCTCGCCTTTCTTTACCTCACCTATGGCGGATTACGGCTATGACATCGCGGATTTCTGCGGCGTTGACCCCGTCTTTGGGACGCTGGCAGATTTTGACCGCCTTATCGCAAAAGCGCATGAGCTTGGCCTCAAGGTTATCATTGACCAGATTTATTCGCATAGCTCTGATCAACATATCTGGTTTGAAGAAAGCCGCCAAAACCGTACTAACGCCAAAGCCGATTGGTATGTCTGGGCGGATGCCAATCCCGACGGCACGCCGCCCAATAATTGGCAATCTGTCTTTGGTATGGGTGCTTGGCAATGGGATGCGCGTCGCGGGCAATATTACCTGCATAACTTTCTCGTCGAACAACCCGATTTGAACCTACATAACCCCGACGTTCAGGAGGCGATTTTGGGCGTCACAAAATTCTGGCTGGACCGCGGTGTCGATGGGTTTCGATTAGACGCCTTGAATTTTGGCATGCATGATCCAGAGTTAAAAGATAACCCGCTTGAAACCGTCTTTAAGCGTCCTCCGACACGGCCCTTTGATTTTCAACGCCACGTCAATTCCATGTCGCATCCTGACATTCCAGCATTTCTTGAGCGCATTCGCGGCGTCATTGATGACTACCCCAACCGCTTTACCGTTGCCGAAGTTGGTGGCCCCTTCCCAATGGATGAGATGAAAGCTTTTACGCAAGGCGATAAACGCCTCAACTCCGCTTACGCTTTTGATTTTCTATATGCCGACCAACTCTCCGCGCAGCTTATCCGCGACACGTTATCCGAATGGCCCGGCGAGCCAAATGAAGGGTGGCCAAGCTGGGCGTTTTCCAATCACGATGCCCCCCGCGCAGTGACACGATGGCGCGGCATATGCGATGAGGCGCGTTATTCAAAACTGCTGGCCGCAGTTCTCGCCTCCCTCAGAGGGAATATCTTCGTTTATCAAGGCGAAGAGCTTGGCCTGCCCCAAGCCCATGTCGCCTTTGAAGATTTGAAAGACCCGGAGGCCATTACCAACTGGCCAGAAACGCTGGGCCGCGATGGTGCCCGCACTCCAATGCCATGGTCCGAAGCTAATCGCTGTGCAGGGTTCTCATCGGAAAAACCTTGGCTCCCTGTCGATGAGCGGCACATTGGAATGACAGTCGCAAAACAGAATGACAACAAAGACTCTGTTCTTAATTTTTTCAGAGACATCATTGCGCTACGTAAAAACAGCCCTGCCTTGCGCCATGGTGATATCGAGTTCTTGGAGAGCACGCCTGAACTATTATTGATTAAGCGCTCATCGGGTAGCGAGACCCGGATTTGTGCATTTAACCTCACCGACAGCCCATTCGCGCTGTCACTGCCCTCAGGCTTAACAGCAGATGTTGTTGTCGGAGAAATTATTAGCAGCGATATGCTACCCGCCTATAGTGGCGTCATTAGCCAAGCTTTTTAGGCTCCACATGACTCGCGCATTATGAGGTCCGTCGGCAGGCGTTCAGAAATCATATCTTGCGCGCTATTTGCGTTGAGCAACTTTGCGACCATTAGGCTGCCCGCTTTTGCTAAGTCTTGACGAATTGTCGTCAGAGCAGGCCTATTATAACGGGCAAGCTGTACATCGTCATAGCCGACAACGGATACATCACCCGGCACCGAAATGCCATGACGCTGCAATGCCCGAATAGCGCCTAATGCAATCATATCGCTGCTGGCGAAAATAGCATCAAATTTAACGCGGCTGGACACAAGCGCATCCACCGCCGCTTCCGCGCTTTCAATTTTAAAATGCGCGGGCGAAACCAAAGCAGGGTCAAAAGAAAGTCCTGCGTCTTTCAAGGCCATACGGTAACCGTCATAACGCTGTCCTATTTCAGGGGCCTCGGTATCACCAAAAAAGGCAATGCGTTTACGTCCCAGCCGCGCAAGATGCGCCGTAGCCCGTTTGCCGCCGCGCACATTATCCGTGCCGACGGAACAATATTGCTGCCCTGGCAAATCCCCGCCCCACACGACGAAGCGCGTTGGGTGGCCAACAAGACGGTTAAGCCGTTCATGCAGGAAGCTTTGCCCCAAAACAATCACGCCTTGAGATTGATTAATCTCGAGCAAGCGTGACAGGTCGTCATAACTTTGCGGCGACGCATGAGAGATAAGAAGATCACACTTACGGTCCCTTGCGGCCTCCCCCACCGAGCCAATAAGCTCTTGAAAGAACGGGTCACGAAGCCAGCCTTCGCGGCCTTGTGGCGGCGGAATGATAATGCTGATCGTCGCGGCGGCGCGGTCCAAAGATGTCGGCATTGTCGGGCGTAGATTATAGCCGTTTTTACGCGCCAAGTTCCAAATTTCGCGTTTTGTCTGCTCATTGACAGACGGGCTATCATTTAAGGCTCGCGATACTGTCGCAATAGAGACACCCGCAATCCGCGCGAGATCTTCGAGTCGTATTTTCTTTGCCATCTTTAGGCGTCTTTCACATCTTTATGCGGAACGAAAATAAGCAAAATAGCCCCCAATGCCATGATACAGCCCGCTAACACTAATGTGCGAATAGGCTCGTTCTGCAGGAATGTCGAGAGGACAGCGCCCATGATAGTTCCGACGACGAGCTGCGGAATGACGATGAAGAAATTGAAGATACCCATATAAGTCCCCATCCGCGAAGGCGGCAGCGCGTCGGCAAGCAAAACATAGGGGAGTGTCAAAACACAGGCCCAAACAATCCCGATACCCGTCGCATTAAGCCAGAACATCTCTGGCCCCATAAAGTATAGCCCCGCAAATGAGGCCCCGCCAATGAGTAGTGCTAAAGCATAAAATGGTTTCACGCCGATAATTTTGGTAAAAAACGGAATTGCTAACGCAAAGAACATCGACACAATACCGTAGAGAGCGAAGATATCATTAACCGCTAGTGCTCCATTGCCATAAGCCGAGCTCGCCGTATCAGAGCTTCCAAAATGATGCGAGGTGATAGCAGGTGTCAAATAAACCCAGAGGATAAAAAAGGCGAACCAAGAGGTAAATTGCACCAGGGCTAAACGGCGCATGACCTTCGGCATCGTCGCGAAGTCATCCATCAATGAACCAATAAAACCTGGCTCTCGACCCGCTTTTAACCGGCCTGAATTATATAAAAATAGTCCGCCAAGTATCGCTACTAAAGCAGCGAAAATGATGAATTGCTTTTCCGTATTAAAAACGAATACTGCCGCCACCAGAACTGCCGCAAGAGCGAGTGCCGCACCGCCCCAAAGTGAGAAGAAGTTGGCTTCGGGCACAACCCGCGGCGCCTTGCGCATAGCCGCCATATCCGAGGCATCAGCGGCCTCAAAGCGTTCCAGTTCCTCGGGCGAATACTCTTTGGACGTTAAAACCGTCCACACAACGGAGAGTAGCAATAGCAGCGCGCCTGCTGCAAAGGCCCACTTTACCGACGGCGCAATGGAACCTGCTGCGGCGACATTTTCCGCCCCTAAAAGCCCCATCCATTCTGGTAATTTAGAGCCGAAAAATGTCCCAAGACCAATGAAGAACCCTTGCATGGCGTAACCAGCAGTTCGCTGTTTGGAATTGAGATTATCCCCTACAAAAGCGCGAAATGGCTCCATGGAAATATTGAGCGCAGAGTCTAATATCCAAAGCGAGGCGGCCGCTATCCAGAGATAAGGCGAGTTGGGCATGAAGATAAGCGCGAAACTCGCCATCAATGCACCGATGAGGAAAAACGGACGCCGCCGCCCAAATCGGCCCCATGTCCTATCCGACATATAACCCACAATAGGCTGAAGAATAAGCCCCGTCACGGGACCAGCCAACCAGAACAAAGCTAGCTTATCATAATCCGCGCCTAGGGATTGCGCGATACGAGAGGCATTGGCATTTTGCAGCGCAAAACCAATCTGCAAACCAAAAAAGCCAACCGCCATATTAAAAATGGCAAGCCATGGTAGGTTTGGTTTTTGCCGTGCAGCAATGTCCATGATAATCCCCTAATGTAAAATTATGTAATTTTTACATTTTATTACACTTAGCTGCAATATTTGTCGAGCTATAACTATAAAATCATTATAAATCTAATGCCCGCTAAACCCCACAGACGACATCTTTATGATTAAGGCTAAGGCTTCGCTAACGAGAAATTCTGGAATTTATCGGCTGGCCTATTTAAAGTTTTCTAATCCGCTCGGCTATTGTCCTCAATGGGGAAGATCTTTTCCTCGATTGATACTGTTATATTAAGGAAGCGATTCAAAGAGGTAAATAAATTTTCAATCTACTGGTAAACAATTGATATTTTCAATACATCTATGTTATTGAAATATAAGCATAATACACTTGTATTTCGTCGCATCCCAGGTGCGCCATTTCTCTCAATCTTAAGACCTGTAAGTCGATGGAAAGACTGCGTTTTTCCCGCGTTTTCTCCTAACCCCCAATTACCCCCAAATTGGGGTCCAGACTGGTGTACAATTGATTATGACCATTCGCCGAAATCACTACTTAGAACAACGTGGCCACACTTGGTATTATGTGCGCGGCGTTCCATCTCGCTTTGGTAATGTTGATAAACACCGCAGTGTGAAGAACACGCTTTACTCTTTCATATCTGATGCAACAAGCGTTTCCTGAGGCACACCTACCATTTCCATGGCAATGGAAGATAGAAACACGTCCAAGGCCATATCTTTGGTTCTGTTCAAGCCTGGGTCTTCATATTCAGTACTGCGATAAAATAGACCTAAGTATTTTCCAAACAAATATACCGAGTTGTCTTTGCTAGAAGATGTTTTGGAAAACTCGTTCTCAGCACTATAAATAACTCTACCGGACCGGCACTCCGTTAACTTTGCAGACAACTTAAAAGTATCAGTCATACTCCGAGTCCCGCGGTCGATTTCTGCTTGAAAATCACCGCTCTCGCCATTGGGATAAAATCCTTTGACTTTACGGCTAACAGTTTCGTCGAGATCAGAGACATAGGTCCGAAGGACCCAATATTGGCCATTTCCAGAAGAAGCCCCTTTGCAGACTGGAACGTGTAAATGATCAACAAGTGAAACACCCGTATTTTTGAAAATATTATAGAGTTTAACTGTTGGGGCAGGTGAGATTTTATCTCCAAATGTTTGGGTGAAGGTCCCATCAACAAGATTCTCTAGATCAATGGCCCAAAGCGTTATCTTAGCTTCTGCGGCTTTGGGGAAAGCTGCTCTTATTTTATTATTTGCGTTCTGACTACGTTGCCGTAGTGAGCCCAAATCTGTATGTGGGAGCTTAGAGATTTGGGCCGCACTACTACCCGAAGCCAACATGTGGGATGAGGCTCCTGAGCTTTCTGCATTCATGGACATGGTTGCACACCCACTCAAAGAAATAGCGCTGAGAAGCGTAATAATTTTTTTACTTGTATGTTTCATCGGAGCGAAACCTCTAGGTTAATATGTTTGATCGATTGAGAATCGAGCTCGTATAAATTGACTCGAATGGGGGCATTAATAACGGGGCCACGAAATGTATAGATTACGACATTTACGCGCAAAATTCGCCGTTGCTTTGGCACTTTCAACAAACCCGCATCAAAACCTTTATCCGCCGAGATGAGCAACTTGATAAGTTTTGATGAGGCTTCGTTGTCGGGGCCGCCAAAGACAGCGTTGTGATACTTATTGATTTTTTCCTCTGTAATACCGTCCCTGAAATCAATAGTCGTAATTGGGTTTGCCCAAACGCTTTGTACACTCAATCCAAGGGAAAGGATTGTAAGCATAGCGAGCTTTAACGGTTGGGATGGAGGGGCGCTGTTAAAGCTAGTAGCGTTTGGGCAAAAACGGAGCATTAGTTCAATACTACTCTGTTGAGTTCAAGAGTTGTGTTTTGAATGTCTGCGCCATTAATGTAAGTGGACTGCGTAATGACTGAAGAGCTGAGATCCCCAGCGTGAACCGCAATTCTGTTGATATCTATATCTGAACTCACGATAGCGGCGTTATTCATGTGCGACGTTTGCTCTGCATATATGCCCGAGGCATCGGATGATTTTAAATACAAGGTATTTACCTTCACAGCACTCTCACTTGCGTAAACACCTTGAAGCGAGGCACGTTGTGCGACGCCTGACGAAGTCATGGAGCTCGACTCATTTTCACTCGTCTCTTCTGTCTCATCGGCAGGTGCTGTCTGAGCATTCGCGCTCAGAGCCAGAACTGATGATAAACATATCAGCCCAGTGGTAAGTAATAATCGTTTCATTGTTAGTCCTCATTTGTTTTGAAACCCTCCAGTATTGGGGGTGTTCGAGTTTTCCCGCTTGGGATGAAAATTAGGGTTCAATTTATGCGCCAAAAAAAGTGGTATCTGATGGACGGAGTTTCAGTTACTTAGAAAGTTAAAATTTAGCTAAGCCTTGCATTTTGCAAAAACGGCATCGCACAATCAGAGTTTTCTTTGCATTTTGCGAAATTATGTCTTGATCGGCGGAAGTAATGTAATTCCATTAAGCAATGGGTTCACCTTCTCGACTTCATTAACTGCGCACGCTAAGTGATAAAACGTACTTGCTGGCATTTGAGATGAATTTACGTTTCCTTTACCATCAAGACTATCATGCCATCCCCCAGGGAGCGGCGTGTTCAGATAAGTCTTAAATAATCTCTCAATAACGCTTGCGGCTTGCGGGAGAGCATCAAGGTGGCCAAGCCTGTGTCGGGCTATGCAGGCTTTAATAAATTCAGTTTGAGGCCATAGCCTGCTGGAACCGTCAGAGATTGAACCATCCAATGTGTATTCGTTAACAAGAAAGCCTATATCAGAATTTAACCCATTCTTTATGGCGGAATTGAAGAGCGCATCGACATATTGGTTCACATGCCTGTCCCGTAAACGTCCATACCATTCTAACAGCCAACACCATTCCATCATGTGACCTGGTTCAATCCGGGCTACAGCCGGGTCTACGGGGCTCCAACCTTCATCGAAGTATTCTAAGACGCAAAGGTTTTTTGTATCAAAAAAATGCGCTTTGAAGAGATAAAATGTTTCATCTGCTAATTCCAAAAACATATCGTCCTTAGTCGCCTCATAAGCAGTTATGAAGGCCTCGAAAAGATGCATGTGAGGGTTTTGCCTTCTTGGTAAACTACCTTTGCAGTTTTCAATCCATCCGCCATGGCCTGATCTGAAATATATAGTTAGAAATAAAGTGGTAGAATATAGAGTTGAAAGGGCATCTGGGTCTTGTGTCGCACTAAACCTCCTTGCGCAAGCAAGCAGAAGAAAGGCTTGCGCATAAGTATCCCTCATTCCGTCGTGTAAAGTCCCATCCATGTTAAGCAAATGAGCACAGCCTACGAAATCTCTAGCTGATATTTGTTCTCCGCCTGCTAGGCCTTTGCTAGTTAGAAATTTCCAGCCATGATCTGCGATTGATATAGATGGGCTATACCAATCATTATTATGTGCGAGCGAATAAACATAACATTGACGCGCTTGAACGCGAACGCGACGTTTTACAGATAAATCTGGCGAACCATCATAGTTTAAAGTTTCGTAAAACCCCCCAGATTTAGCAACACCATATTCTTCCCAGAGAGGGAGAGCATCATGCTTACACCAATTTATGAGACGATTGGCTTGGAAAGAAAATTCTGAAACTTCAGGGCGTTCTAATGTCTTTAATAGGGCGCTCATATTGACGCCAACTGTATGTCTAAGGCATATAATTCGGCCTTTGCGTTTCTGAGGTTTTCCTGGTCAATTGGGCGACTAAAACAGCTTAGACAAGCGCTCTTATAACGCATGATTTTGCGTTCCAGTTCAGTGATCTCCTTTTTGATTATGTCCCTCTTGGGAACTTCACCCAATTGCACATCCGTCTTTTTTAAACAAATAGATTGCACGTTTTTCTCCATCATGACTTATGAAGAAAACACATCGCAAAGGATGTGCCATAAAAAATAACAATAAAAACAACAACTTATAAATCTACAACTTTTCAAATTGATAAATAGATTTGCAAAATGCAAAACTTGTTTTTGCGTTGTGCGAAACCAATTGTTGAAAGATGTGTTGGCTACAGAAATCTGAAATTTATCTGATTACAATCATAACCGAACTTTAATTTAACTGTGCCACTATGCATCAAAAGGTTTATTGGCATGAATAGCGTTCTCACAATTATAGCATCTGTCGTTCCCGCGTTCCTCGTAGGTTATGGGCTTCGCAGATTTACCATGAAATGGGAAAATAAAGCCACCTTCGCTAAAGAGGAAGCTGAGTTGCAAGCTGAGCAACTGGAAGCCACCGTGTCGGCCTCATTGGATGGTATTATCATTATTGATGCCGATGGAATGGTCGTAGATTTCAGTGAGTCTGCTGAAAGAATATTCGAATATAAAAAGGTTGATATTCTCGGCAAGAAAATGTCGGACCTCATCGTTCCGGAACGTTACCGAGACGCCCATAATAGTGGTATGCAGCGCATGCGGGAAACTGGAAAAGCCAATATATTAGGGCAAAGAATTGAGATTGAAGCGACGAGAGCGAATGGCGAAGAGTTCATGTCGGAACTGGCGATTTCCCGAAGCCGAAGCTCTTCCGGGGATATATTCATCGCCTATATTCGTGATATCTCCGAAGCGAAAGCTGCCGAGCAGGCTTTAAGAGACGCAAAAGATGCTGCTGAATTGGCGAATAAAGCAAAGACGCAATTTATTTCCGCCATGAGCCACGAAATTCGAACGCCCTTTAATGCGGTTCTTGGAATATTAGATATTCTTAGTGATACCAAACTGTCAAAAGATCAAAAACAGCTCATTCAAACAGCTGAAAAAACATCACAATCCCTCTTACGCATTATCAATGATGTTCTTGACTATGCGCGTATTTCATCTGGTTCGGTAAAGATTGTCAACGAGCCGTTCCATGCTCCGAGTGTGTTTGATGATGTTTACCGGCTATTTGCGATGCAAGCCAAAGAACGAAATATTGTTCTACATATTGTAGCAGAACGTGCTGACAATATTCATTTATCGGGAGACTCTGGTCGTATTCGTCAAATTCTGATGAACTTTGTGAGTAATGCCATCAAATATACCAGAGACGGAGCCGTCGAACTGATAGTCGAAACTCAAAGAGGGGAAGATGCATACTATAATTTAGTCTGCAAGGTTAAAGACAATGGGCGCGGTATTAGTGACGAAAAGCAATCGCACCTCTTTGATGAATTTTACATGGCTGAGGACGTGGATACGCGGTCAACGGAGGGAACCGGTCTGGGTCTAACCATTTGCAAAACACTCACAAAGATGATGGGGGGAACCATTGGCGTTGATAGCAAAATAGGCGCAGGCGCAACGTTCTGGATAAATATACCTTTAGAGAAAACTCAGGACATCCAGCACCATCCTGACGGCACCATACCGATGAAGAGTATTGATGGCAGACGCGTTTTACTGGCAGAAGATAATGCAACAAATCGTATGGTTGTTAGCCGGATTTTAGAGAAACAAGGCGTAGATTTAACAATAGCCATAAATGGGGTTGAAGCCCTTTCATTTATCAATACACGCGAATTTGACCTGCTTTTAACAGATGTTTTCATGCCCGAAATGGGAGGTAAAGAACTGGTAGAGGTTTTGCGGGATGGAACGACAATTAATGCCAAGATTCCCGTCATTGCACTAACAGCAATGGGAGATATTCACGAAGCGGAAGAATTGAAAGATTATGGCGTGGACCGTGTGATCCTCAAACCTTTTAATTCAAAAGAGCTCATAAGAGCCATTGGAGATGAATGTTCTTCATATGAGGAAATGCTTAAACACGACCCCGGCATAGATACGAATAAAACTGACTTTGACATAAAAATGTCAGGAGGTCTTATAGATGGCTTAGATGCAGATGATTTGGCGGCCATCAGAGAGCAATTTAAAATTGATTTAGCAGAAATAACCGAAGCCTTACGCGATGCTGTGTCAGTTTCAGATATTGAGGCAACACGAGTGGCCAGTCATACACTGAAGGGACTCGCGGGTCTGTATGGCTTGACGCTACTGTCCGATGCCGCTGCATTAACGAATTCTCATTGTTCTGGTGATACTCTTCCGCAAATGGTGAAACATGGGACGAGAGCTATAACAATAGCCGATGTTGCCTTGTTAAGAATAGACGATCTCTTTGATAACAATGAAGAGGCGGCATAGGTGAAAAAATGGCTGGAGCAGATAACACACCAGATGTGTTGATTATTGAAGATACATTATCCATGGCGTTAATGTATCAACAACATCTGAAAAAAGCTGGAATAAGCTCTGAAATTTGCCAATCTGGCAACCATGCTCTGATCGAACTCCGCAAGGGCACGATAACGACTGTCCTTCTTGACCTTCAGCTTCCAGACATGAATGGCCTCGATATCATCGAAGAGATGGACGGCACCAACCATAATATTACTTTTATCGTCATTACTGCAAACGGGTCTGTCAATACAGCCGTTGATGCCATGCGGGCCGGTGCCTATGATTTTTTAATCAAACCCTTCCCGACTGAAAAATTGTTGACGACTGTTAAAAACGCGCTGGAAAGAACTGAGCTTACGACCACCGTGAAAGTGTTAAAAAAGGGATTGAACACAACAGCTATGCCTGGCTTTGTCGGCGAGTCAGCCCCCATGCTAGCTGTTTATAAGATGATTGAGAATGTTGCCGACTCGACTGCTGCCGTCTTTATCACAGGAGAATCCGGCACCGGGAAAGAAGTCACAGCTCAGGCTATCCATAAAGTTAGCCAACGTAGGGACGCACCCTTCATCGCCCTTAACTGTGCGGCTCTTCCTGAAAACCTTATCGAATCAGAAATATTCGGACACGTCAAAGGCGCATTTACGGGCGCGCAGGAAGCCAGAAAAGGAGCGGCGAGCCAAGCGAATGGCGGAACGCTTTTCCTAGATGAAATTTGTGAAATGGATATTAGCCTTCAGGCCAAACTTCTTCGCTTCTTGCAAACAGGTCAAATCAAGCGGGTCGGTAGCGATTGGTCAGAAGATGTTGATGTGCGTATTGTGTGTGCGACCAACCGTAATCCCATGATTGAAGTTGCCGAAAAACGTTTCCGCGAAGACTTGTTTTACCGCCTGGATGTTCTTTCCATCGAACTTCCCCCGCTTTCGCACCGCGGAAAAGATGTAATTTTATTAGCTGAGAGCTTTTTGAGATCTTTCGCAGCGGAAGAAGGCAAACAGTTCAAGTCGATTTCGCCTGAAACGCAGGACATGATGCTAAATCACCATTGGCCGGGAAATATTCGTCAACTTCAAAATGTTATCCGTAAGGCGGCCGTCGTACATGATGGTGTTGAGCTTGAACCCCATATGATTGCGTTAGATACCTCTAAGCCTAACCCTGAAACGAGAGGCTATGAGCTTATAGGTTTGGCGAATTCACAGACAGTCATTACGCCTAATGAGTCGCTTAAAAAGACATTTACGGTTGATATACACCAACCAATGGCGACCATCGAACGTGATATTATTGAGGCTGTTATTTCATCTTGTAATGGGAGTATTCCTAAAGCGTCTCAGATTCTTCAACTCAGCCCATCTACCATCTATAGGAAGCGTGAAGTCTGGCAGCAATTGCAAGAAGACGACCAATTGCCTGCTAACCGTTCTGCCTAAGCTGGGATCAATTGAGCCGACTTTAAGAAATAGGTCAAAGTTCTATCATCTTGAGAAATTCCCATAGTTTTAGGGCTTTGTGTTGTCTGACCGGATAACTTCAATACGACATTCATACGCTCACTGATCTCCGGATACTCAAAAGACGTGATGAGAGCACCGTCATCCGCGAGCGTTAATGGCTTGGCTTGCGCTCCGTTAATTATGGCTGAGACTGATTGAGTGCGATTCATGAAAAAGTCACCCTCTAACCTTAGAACATAACGGTTGGGTGAACTGTCATCATCATAGTTATCTATATTCATCTCTAGAGTCGCTTGTTGATCCTTCATCCAGACACCTAGTGGTTCCTGAGCCCACCATCCGTCAGAAAATGAAACTTGCGCTGAGACCGAATTTTTCTTCACGTTAACAGGTAAACAGTTCAGAGGCGTTTCAGTCATCAAGGCTCGTGGTTCATCAAGAGCTCTATTGTCTGAAAAATAAGATACGGCTTTTGTTGCTACACTCACTGACTCTTCACTCACTTCAAGATCGTCCAACTCGACCTCCGCTTCATTTGCGGTCAGCTCCAAGCTCTGAAGATGAAGTGTCATAGAGCGCGCATCATCGTTTTCTCCGCGATCACGTGGGCTCTGCGGTATGCCCGCTTCTGGCAACGTAAGAAAAACGGAGAGCACCTCCCCTTGGGGCAAGTTGGCCACAGGGACCAAAAGGGGGGCACCCTCCCCGAACATACCAGAGCTTATCACCCTACCGTTTATAGATATGTTGACCTGTTCTGGCTGTCCGGATTTAGTTATGCCTTGAATTTTCAAGACAGAATTTGATGATGTGTTTGATGGCAAAGTCACACGGAACATTGCGCGGTTATCTCGCATCCAACGACCATAAGGTTCGAAGGCCCACCAACCTGCAGTGAATTCTACAAACTGACGAAACTCGGGGTCATCCATAGCTATAGATTGACCAATGGGTAAAGCAGGTTGATCAAGCGATGCAGCCTCAGCGAGTTCCATCTCTAGTAAGCGGTGGCGCGCGAAAGTTTTAATATCTAACGGCGAACCCGTTTCCCCGTAGCCTTGGGCTTGCAAAAACCCAATCATTTTTTGGGTATGAATATCTGCCCCCTCAGTAATCATATGATATGGAGAATCGTCTTGAACGTTTTGGCCATAGAGACTCTGCCCTGGTGTTCCAAAAAACTCGAATCCTGCCGAATTGACTGTCTGCTCGATTTCAGCACGAAAACCCGTCACATAGGCTGGATCAGTCATACAGCCAGCCCCAACTAATACGGGCCATGCAAAGTGAATATTGATGCCTCGCGCTTCAAGCTTTTTGAGACGTGCCAAGGCTGGTTTGATGTTAGCGCCAAGCTTTAGATTTTTTCTTTGAGCTGGTTTGCCCAAAATATAATCATCGCAACTTTGCTCGGCGACCCCTGCCCCAGGACCAATCGAGTCCTGACGAGACTGATGTCCAGTCGATTGTGTCAAGGCTGCTACGAAGAGGTCTTTTGCCGGCGACTCAGCATCTCTGATCGGCCTAGACTTCTTTTTGAAAATTTCTTTAATCACTTTTTCTGGCGGCAAACTCAGCGCTCTTTGCGCGCGTTTGGCCATAGGCATAGATTGGTAATAATCACGATTATTTGTAAAGAGTGTATCGACGTAATTATCAGTTAGTTTTTCTCGGTGATAGAATGTCCACTCAAGTGGTAAGACGACCACATCACCAGCGCGGGCATATGTCTCAAGACGGGTTATCTTGTCTTCAATTGCATAGCCGCCATTATCTGCAATATTGATAGCGGTCATTCCAAGCGCTTCACCGACAGCGTCCGTATCGATAGCGTGATGCGAATTTGACCCTGATTCAAATATTATCCGGGGACCGGGCACTTCTTTCAGCAAGAACCACTTATACGTTGCGGGCACCTTAGAGCTTTCTACGAGGCTATTTACGGTAAACGTGTAAGCACTTAGGCACATAGCCGTAGTTCCCACCAAGCAAGCCATGAACTTACTCAACTGTTTTACAGCGCTTTTGGAGGGCGCAGTCATTGCGGTGTTGGATTGGTTTTCTGATGAATGCGTCATGATCTTGTTCTCAATCTTTCAGAGTTAAAAGTTGAAGTAGAGGAATGGTGATTGCGTGAGACTCAGCGAAGCAAAGAAGGCAAAGGCCGCCACAATACCGGAAACAGTGCCCAGCCCGTAAAGGGCCGCTGATGGCCGCTTGAGCAGGTCTTTCTGGAATATCTCGGAGATATCTTTTGTATTCGGCAGTAAGAATGCTGAGAGCGCGGCTAATGTAATCCAAATAGTGGTCTGGATATTCGCTTGCATGTTAAGAGCATTGTCAGCTGCGAAGCCAAACATACTGTGTATCATGGAGATTGCGCCGCTTGTTGTGGTTGCTCTAAAGAATACCCACGCAACGACCGCGGCAAGAAATGTAATAGCCCACGAGGTAAAGCGAATAGATTTCGCTGTTTCCACCACATCTAAGGCACCAAATATCTTAGCGATAGCGCGGACAAATTGGTTGGCGATTAAATAAACGCCATGCAGCGCCCCCCAGATAATAAAGTTCCAATGAGCGCCATGCCATAACCCGCCTAAAACCATTGTCGCGAAATTATTAATATACTGACGCACCTTACCGTGACGATTTCCGCCCAGTGGGATATAGAGGTAATCCCGCAACCAGCGGCTCAAGGTCATATGCCAGCGGCGCCAAAACTCAGACATGTTTTCGGACTTGTAAGGTGAGTTGAAGTTCCAAGGTAATCTGATTGCAAAAAGCAGCCCAAGACCAATGGCCATGTCTGAATAACCAGAAAAGTCAAAATAGATTTGGAATGTATAGGCGAGCGCTCCGCCCCAGGCCGTCATCGACGTGACCGCAGTTCCTCCATCTACGGACGTAAATACGAGATTAGCGTATGGCGCGATTGAGTCGGCTATGGCGAGTTTCTTGAACAAACCGAGAGCAAAGAGACACAACCCTTCACAGAACATGATAGCACGGGTACTGGGTGAAATAACTTTCCGAAATTGCGGCATCATTTCTGCGTGATGAACAATAGGTCCCGCGATGAGTTGCGGAAAAAAGGTCACAAATAATGCGTATTCAAGAGGCGTGTGAGATGAGGCCTCCATTTTACCCGCATGGCTATCGCACAGATAGGAAATTTGTTGAAAGGTAAAGAACGAGATCGCCAGAGGTAAAAGTAACGCTGGATCAGGTAACCCAATGTCAAACAAAGCATTTATGTTGATGGTTAGAAATCCTAGATACTTATAAATACCGAGTAATAATAAATTGGCTACGATACCAAAGACCAGAATTCGTTTGGATTTAGCTGTGCCGGGCTGCGCTAAGATGTGTTTGGCAAGAACATAATTGGCCACCATCGAGCCGACCAATAGAATTAAATATTCTGACTTAAACCAGCTGTAAAAAACCAAGCTAGCTCCGATCAAGAGTATCTGGCTGTGCCACCGCGTTTTAGAAAAAAGTGTTGCGTAAAAGCCTAGCAGAACAAGCGGTAAGAACTTGGTCAAGAAAACGGGGTCCGTAAAAAGCATAAAATATCTCCTCTGACCTAATTTACGCGGGGGCTTGGCAGGTTGGAACGAGGCCAACACTTTGCTGCAAGCGCGCTTTGGCTGTGTGCAATTCGGCGCGCGCCATTTGCTCGCGTATGAATGAGAGCTCCCGCATCAATTCTTCTTTGACGAGATAAGTTTCAGGTTTTTTGCCCGACACGACATCCGCATTAAGATCATCCGTGATTTCGCCCTGAACCGAAAGTGCTTTCCACGCCAGAGTGAGATCGTAATCTAACTTATGCATTTGTTCGCGAGCGATCATGACCTGAGCCATAATTGCACTCGCTAAGATTTCCGTTTGGCGATTTTCTTCGGCCAATGCGATTTTGCCATTCCGTTTGGTCTCACCAATTTGGCCGAGGCGAAGTAGATCCCAGCTTAAGCTAGCGCCTGCTGACGCGAAGCTAGAGTTCAATACAAAGCTGTTAGAATTACTGTTTCCACCAATAAAGAAACGCATGGCAGGTAAATGACGCCATAGATCTTCTTCGTTTTTGAGTTTGGTTAAATCAGTTTTATAGAGAGATTGACGAATTTCTGGACGATTTTTATAGGCTGATGCAATGAGACTAACGGCGTCCTGCTTGCCTAGTTCGCCTAAGTCTGCAGGTAACCGCGTGGACTCCAGTTTAAACTCAGTGCCTGCCGGTAAATTCATCAAGCGCGCAAGTTCTGGCTTTGCGGAAACTAATGATCTGTAGAGAGATTGGTACCATCTATTGATATCAATCAATTCGCGCTGAAACATTAGCTCCTGAAGCTTTGTCTCTGGATTTTCATCTGCGCGTTGTTGAGAAAGATTGAGCGCATAAGCAACGCGGCTTTTCAGCCATTCAGATTTTTTCTCGGCCTGCTCAAATGCGACGGCACGCCAATATGCATTCTCAACATCAACAACGAGTTTGTTGCAAAGATACTGATTTTGCTCTCCCTCGGAATAGGCATTTATAGCACGGCGATTAGCTTTGAAGCCGCTGAGACCAATTTCCAACAAATCCCAGCTCGCTGTGAAATTAGAAATCGCAATGGCTTGATCCTGGGCCGTATAAAAATCTTCTGGCATTGAACCGGTTTCATCATCGACTTTTATGCCAACCGATGCGCTTGCATTATTACGCCATGTTCCATAGCTGCTGGCATAGACCTGAGGCAGCATATCTTTACCGCGTTTCCCTGCTTTACTTATGGTTTCCATTAATTGCGATTGAGCGCGCCTATATTCTGAATTATGCGCAAGAGTACGATTACGGACTTGATCGATATTAAGTGGTCCCGAAGTTTCAAGCGGTACAGCTTCAGGCCGAAGCGTGCTGTCTGTGATCTCGCCAATATTGCCAGCATTATACTGTATAGCAGTTGTCGCGCAGCCTGAGGCCGCAAAAGTGGTAATAAGGCAACCCGATAAAAGGATCGATTTCAATCCAGATTTTTTAAATTTGAAAGTCATTCAACTACTCCGTTATTCGGAATAGTTACTGCAAAGTGTGGGCCAGCATTTGACCTAATAAATTCAATGGCTTAGATAGTTAATAGGGCGTAAATTTGTCCATCTTATTGCAATTTGCAGTGCGGTATTTGCATAATGCAAATAAGCGGTAATAAATCGCGAAAAAATGCCTGTCTGAATTAGTCTAACGGCCGGTAAATCATGGCATCGTAATCAATAATAATCTGACCACTTCCGTCAGGCAGTTTCACCCCCGTAGGCCATAGAGTTGTCTTATCCACCTGGCTATCTTTACCATTTATAGTTACGCGACTTACGGGAACCGCAGACGAGATGGGAGGGCTAACCAAAGGAACTTTTACTTGGCGGGTTTCCCCCGGCATAAGGTTGTTTTGTAGATAAAAAGGCTCAACCCAAATTAAGCGGCCATCAGCGCTCAAATAGGAGAGTTTAATTTGTAATGTGCTGACAATTTCAGTCCCCACATTAGATATGTTGACGTTCAGAGTTTGCTTGTCTTCTTCCCCAAAAATATTGAAGTCTGCGAATGTCAGAGATTTGTAATAGTCTGGTGAGCAGACTGTTGTCGATAAAGCCAAGGAGGCACTGGACGGCAAAGCTGCGAGTTCAGTTACACTAAACTGGTCAGGATTATATGCGGCGTTAAAGGCTTGGTCTTGAATTTTGAGATAACCTTCAAAATCTATCCGAAATGCTGAGGCCTCACCAGGCAAGAGTCTATGGGCTCCTATTCTACCTGAATGTTGCTTGAGCGAGATTGTAGAATCTTTTGATTGGGTTTCGGCCATTATCTTCGTACATGCCGGAAATTGTGAGAGGTTACGGATGCGGCCCACCACATAGATCCGTCCATCGCGTTCAACAAACTCGTTTGCCAATATATCAACTTTCGGCCGAGCTAAACGCTGTACAGGGTCAGTCGGTTTTGAAAGCCTCTGCCCGGTTAGGTCGCGAAAATTTGGGTTATTATCGGCGTTGGTTAGATTTTTTGTAAAAACCTTGGTCGGTGCCGCATATCTAATTCGCCATCTCTCATTTTCATTTTTTATGAGGGTAAGGTCAGAAAACACGGTCCGAGTTCCAACGGATGTTAAATAAGTGAGCTTAGAACCAATTTGTACAGTTCTATCATCTAGATATTTTACGCTCGGAGACTTAACTGACGTTAGCTTTCCATATGAAGGCACCAACCCACCAGTGAGTTTCTGAACGCGTAAAAACTGCCCATAATCCATATCAGCACTCGGGTTGATAAGTGCGAAAGCACTTTGTGTTTCACGGAAATCTAAATGCTGATAAAATTTCTCAACAATCCCATCAGGTGAAGCAAGCTGTTGTCGCTTAGAGACCGTTAGAGACGTCGCGGCGATAACGAGCAGCACGACGGCCAAAGGAAATAGGCGCGTTATAAAAATGTCTCGCAGGGTTGGCGAATAGGCCTTTGCTCTATTTGTGTCTTCCAAAAACGGGCGTAATCGTGAAGAGATTAGGTTTTGGGTCAAGGCAAGCCCTAATAATGTTAGAAGGCCCAACCCTAACGCTCCGATTGGAAGCGTTCCCCACATCACTTTTTGATAGCGGGGTAAGTCCCGTCTTGGTCTTACCTCAGGCAACGAAGAAATGCCTGGTTTTTCCCATACATCGATTCCGTTATTCAGACGGGTCACAGGATTCCACCCGGTATAATGGAGAACGGGGTCATAGAATTCGTCATTGGAGAAAATGTACTTAAGGTGAAATTTCTCTGCATTTGTCAAAAACTGATTGAGAGAGGCGAGGCCTGGAACACCTGCATATTTAGAGTTTTCTAACCGTTCCACAGAATAGTTCATCAAGCTCGGAAGGCGGCGCGCAGAATGGTAATTTCCGTCCACTGACTCTGCGCTTATTAAGGCGCTATGATAAGCAAATTGATCACCAAATCCGAGCGTTAGGTAGCGCCAATCCGAATGACGGTCCTCATCCATAAACTTTACGATAGGCGCAGGATCGATAAAGTCAGGCTGTGTCGGTCTAAATGTTGGCAAAAGAGCCGTACCCACAGCTAAGCCAACATAACACACAACCGTTAAAACAAGGCCGGCGCGACTGATGAAAGATCCAAAGGCGCGATTTAAAAGTATCTGCCCCCTACCCTCCCACAATGATTGAACAGCCAAGCCCGCGAAAGGCAAAATGAGAATTGAAGCCCAGAACGTAAACCTATCCAATGTCAATATTTCAAAGGCTGGACCTAATAGTAGTCTTGGGAAGGGTGTTGTGCCGCCCGTCCCGAGGAACAAGGCAATCAAGACCGATAAGCCTAATGGCCAAAGAGCTGAACTCAATGATTTCTTGACGACATAGGGAACGGCGAAAATAAGTAGTCCCCATGGAATGACAAAAAATATCAAACCTAAGTTTGGCTTAGCTAAAAAATCCTCACGGCTACCATGGGGTATGCTGACCTGAGTGATCGGATCCGTGATAGACCAATGCCAATAAGGAAATACAATTGTCACAATGAGCGCAAGCATACACAAGCCCATAAATAGGCCGCGAATTAAAGCTGGAGACGACCATTTAATAACGGCAAAATTGGTATCGGGTTTGATGTCTTGCCTCCTCTTCAAATTTGACAACCAAGCCGCGAGACCAACAGGCGCAACAAAAAAGACGGTTCCAAATAGAGGCGTTACATGATGCACAGCCGTCGTCGCGGCTGTTAAAGAAATTCCCAACAGTAAATCAGTTTTCTTTCCATGCTCTATCCAGCCCGAAATATGTGGAATTGCATTTAGAAAAAGAGCGATAGACAACATTGTCGGCAGCTGTCCAAAAATGTGGAGCGTTTCCGATATGCTTGTAGAGAAGGCACATAACATTGCAGCATAAGATGCGGCTTTATCATTGACCCATAGCCGACTAAATCTAAATACGCCCGTAATTAGCAAAGCTACCGCTAGTAATTGCAGTACTATGAAGGCTATGCGCATATCAATAAAACGCATTAATAGTCCCAAGGCTTGATGGCTACCGGGCGGGTAAGCGGTTACAGTGAACCCTGTATACCAGCGCGTTTCCCAAGGATCGAACCACGATTCCAAATAATGATTGCCAAAGAACATATGAATATAGGCATCATAGGTTTGGCCATAGGTGAACGGCAAAAGGGCCCCGTGAAACACGAGGCCTAATAAGATTGCCAAATATGTCCACGAGCGGGCGGACATGTTATCCGTTTGATCTCTTTGTAAAAGTCAACATAACTATTCCTAATAAACAAAGCGCGCAGAGCGTCTGAATGGCGAGCTTAATACTGAAATAGGAGTGTAGGCCCATCTCTGGAAATAAGTGATTAACCGTAGACAAAGAAATTAGCTGCAAAACTCCAAATGCGAGAACGATGATAGCCGCTAATTTCTGACCCTTGGCAATTTGGTAAATCGCGCAGAGATGGCTGACGATAAAGACTGCGCCTGTTAGAGCGCTTATCCAAACGATTGAGGCTAAGGGGGTATAATCTTGCCCGAGCATAATTTTTACGACGAGCTCAGAATTAGGTATGATCGCCATTAAAGCTATCGCTGATATGAACGCTATGCCCGTAAGTAATAGGATTAACTCCTTGGGGGTTTTACCTCCCGTCTTCTGTTTCGCGACATAGGGTTGAAGAATAGTCGAGCAGGACAGGAATGCGAAAAAGAAAACGCGCTGTATCAATAGGAGTCCAGCGACCAGTCCAGCAGTTTCGGCTGAAAAAACAGCTTTGGCGATGACGATATCGCTATCCAAGACTAAAACTTGGGCGAGTTGCAATATGAGATAGGGCATGGCCAAGGCTCCGACGACCTTAGTCTCTGAACCCACCCGCGTTTTTCTCGCGGTTTCACGAAGATCTAAATCTGTTTTATCAGTAGAAAAAACGAAGCCTGCGATGATTGATAATCCAACCGCGACCGCAATTCCTGGCAAGCCAAAGCCCATCTTCCAAAGGATAACGCTGCCTAACAAGCGCAATATCCATTCCATCTGAATAGACCAAACAATTTTTGGAACATCAATGAGACCTTGGATCAAGCCGCGAAAAATGACCATCGGTAAGAAAAATGGAATGGCCAATGCTAACAAAGACAAAGCTAAAGGGGATGAAAAATTTAAGCTTGAAGATAAAAAATTTGAGGATGCAATTATAATGAACATCACTGGAACTGAGACTCTCAAGCTTTGCCAAGACATAGCATGAGCCTTAATTTTACTGACCCGTTTACTTTCTCTTTTTGCTGTGCGTTCTGAAAAAGCAAATTGCAGAGCTCCTAAAAATGAGAGAACACCCAATTTCAATGTCAAAAGCAGTGTTAAATCTGCAAATAATGCGGGCCCCATCAAACGGGCAAATATCATATTAAAAAATAAATTTGCTGCATTTGCGATATTCGCCGAAACGAATAAAATTGCGGCTGGCCCCATAATGGAATTAGGGCGAAAGAGTCCGAGAGGTTTTCTCGCTAAGAGAGACATCTAAGCCTCCACAACGGAAAAGCGATGATTATTCTTAAAATGCTTTGGCTTGGTATTTTGAATTGTACAGTCAAACAAAGCTGTAAAAGAAGAACGGCGAGCCGCAGATAAAACCTCCGCATCATCAGGCAGATGGATGTAAGGCTCTTTGCCCTTTTTTCGCAAATTTTCACAGACTTCTGTCAATGTCGTAAAAACAGATGGTCCTAAGGTTTTTACCTTAGAAAAGTCTAAGGTAATTATCTCTTTATCTTCACTGATAATAGCTTCCATGGATTTAATACTTTGAACAGTAAGGGTTTCACCTGAACGTAAAACCTGTCTCGACAGAGGTTTGTGGTTTTTTCTTTTTTCTTGGAATTGCGCGCGGATTTTCCATTGATTCATAATGAGGGACATCATTTTTAAACCGCCCTTGATGACATCAGAGAACTTAATATTTGATCCAGGAATTTCAGTCCACTCAAGCACAGGGTATTCGAAAAAATTCTTACGTTCCTGCCGGTCAGGATTTGAAATCCTTAAAAATAACTCCACATCAAACAGCCATCCCGCTGTGAAAGGCGCCTCGAGGCAGGTTTTGAGATGAGGTGTATTGCGAAACAGCTTTGCTCCACATTGTGTATCTTTCAACGCAAGACCTGTGGCCAACCGGCCCATGGAGGCGCAGACCAAAGAAATCATCTTTCGATGCAGATCACGATAGACGCGGCGGCCAAGACCACCTGCCCGCGAGCCGAAAACGACATCGATATTGTCCAAACGGTCGGCAACAGAGATGAAGTCATTAATTGCATTAAGAGGCGTTGCCAAATCGGCATCGAGGAAGGCAATGTATTTATCGCCGCGCTTAGCGGCAAACTTAAGGCCGTGCCTTACAGCTTCGGCCTTACCAGCGTTGCGCGCCATCATTAGGACATCGACTTGATTAGGAAGCGCTGCCATAGCTCCGCATAGCAGGCTGATAGTCAAGTCTTTTGATCCATCATCAACAAAGACAAATGATATTTTTGGGTTCTTTCGAGCAAAATTTAGAAACGCTTCGAGGTGCAAACGGTTTGCCTCATTATAACAAGGGATAATGATTGTCGTTCTGTCATGCTGATAAGCAGGTAATGCCTTATCTAATTGTTCTGAATTATTATATGTCATTTTAAACTCCAATTTCTTGGACTTAACTACGCAAAATACAGACCGCTATTTTTAGGGGTTTTTGACGCGATTTCTTTGCAAATCAGAAAGTGTTTTTGCATTTCGCAAATTTCATTTCGCAAATAAGCCATTTTTCTCACGAAAACATGGGGTTTTAGGCGGCACACGCATTGCAACTAGAAACGGGCAACTTCGCAATGAAAATGATTATGACCCGACCAAAAAAACTCATATGCTCCGTTATAGCAACTGGCTTGCTGGTAAACCTTATATCCCTAAAAGCCCATGCAGACACAGCGCCAAACCTTACTGTTTATGCGGGCCCACAATCTGTTTCTCCGCGTGAGGTGATACATGTCACCGTAGAATTGACGGAAGAGACCAGCAGCCGCATGAATGATGAAGCTGTAGAGCTTTCTTATATGAGTGACGGCACGTCTAAAACGGTATCCGGAACTCTGAAGTTTGGATTAGTTTCATTTGAGGTCCCCGGTCAGGATAAGACAGGCCTCATGACTTTTACGGCGAAAGCTGCCGATGTCACCTCTAAAGAAGCCTTGGTAACTGTCGTTGCAGGATCGCCCATGCCATTTAAGATTACAGTCCAGCCAAATAAAAAGCCGGAGACTGTTAAATTATCATCCGGTCCAATCATGGATCGTCACGACAACCCAATATCTGACTTATCTTTGGTCTCTCTGGAATGGATTGACGTAAACGGCTTGAAAGCCCGTCAATCAGTTCAACCCTTAAATGGCCGTATTTCCCTTAGGGCAAAGTGCCCCGCCAATTTTACGGCGCCTCTAAGAGTTCGAGCCGTTATTGACGCCGTAGAGTCTATTTCAAAAGATGTCTCTGCTGACTGTGTTGCGAGGCAAGGATAGATCATGACCGACGTCGCGCGACATAAAGGAAAACGCATTCCCGTCACTCTTTCGCTTTTGTTAGCAGGTGTCGCATTTGCAGGATTAGTATCTAGCATTATTGAGTCGCCTCAAAGTGAAGCTGAATTTTTACATGCGCATCTCAACCCAACGTCCATTGAGTCTGAGCTGCTGTGGGAAGCTGTAAATTTTGACTTACCCGAACAAGACAAATTAAAGCTGGGACGGATCATTACGCGGTCAGAAAGTTCGAATTCAATTTCAGAGATTCAAAGTGTTTTAACCGGTCAAGCGCTAGATGCGGCCCAAAAAAATACCTGCTCCGCCACAAACACGACCTGCAACATTCCGCTGAGACTTAATCGCCGCCTGAGAGCTGTGGAGGTGAATAAAGACTTTCGCGTCGTTAATATTGAAGAAAAAAGCCTACGCGTGAATCTCGAAACCAAATTTGACGCGAGCGACGTGACCCTACAGGGAATATCTCAAGAAACGCGAATACTGCGCTTTTATCAAACTCAATCCGGTTGGGTAAACAATGCTTCAGAGGTTGTGGACACGAAACGCTCTACATTCCCCAATCGCAAAGGCCAATTTTCGGATAACTTCAGCAAACGCTTTACAGGCCTAAATTACTACCCAGCTTCCGCGTCATGGGCTGATTTTTGGAAAAAGTTCCCCCTCGCGGATATACAATCTGATCTCGAAAAAGCTAAATCCTTAAATGTAAATTCGCTACGTATTTTTCTAAACCATAATTATTTCGACAAAGCTGAAACGCGCGAAGAGGGTTTGGCAAAGCTCCGCACATTCTTAGATATGTGCGAAAGTAAAGACATAAAAGTCTTGGTCACATTTTTTGACCTTCGACCAAATTATACGCTGTCAAACTGGGCAAACGATATCCAGCATATCGATAGCGTCCTGTCTAACATTCATCAACATAACGCCATTTTAGGTATCGATTTAAAAAACCAACCAGATCTAGATTTTGAAAATTGGGGAAATGGTTTGGTCGAGGGGTGGCTCACGGTTATGGCGCGCCATGTTCAGACGCAATATCCCAACCTAGCAATAACAGCAGGATGGTCGAAAGCTGAGAATGCGCTCCGCCTCAAGGATGTGTTCGATTTTATCACCTATCACGAATACGAAAATCCAGAAGGTTTTCAAGACCGCTTAAATTCAATTGTCGCTGCCGTAGACGAAAAACCAGTCATGATAACGGAGTTAGGCTCCACAGTGTGGCATCCCCCCTTTATAAGACGTTTCGCGGAGTCCGCCCAGGCAAAGCGTTTGCAAATTCAGCTCAAGCAAGCAGGCACGGCAAATGGTGTCTTCGTGTGGACCCTTAATGACTTTGACCATGTCGGCAAAGATGTCGTGGGTCCATTGCCATGGCGCCAAGCCCAACAAAGACATTTCGGACTGATCCGCGCGGATGACACATTCCGCCCTGCTGCAGATATTTTGAAATCATTTGGCAATCGTCCTGAACGCGCCCGCGGCGAAACTAATCTTACACACTTTAAATCAACACAAAAAACGACCTTTTAGGAGACTATCATGAAAACCCTCGCAATCGTAACCGCTTTCCCCCCAAGTGCCGGATCCCTTAATGAATACGGCTTTCACCTCGTCAATGCCTTCGCCGCGCGCGCTGATATTGAGAAGATTATTGTCATTGCGGACAAATATGACGACGCGGCAGCCGAACTTGACCTTGGACCAAAAGTCGAAGTGCGGCGCGTGTGGCGATTTAACAGTCCATTCGCAGGATTTCATATTCTTAAAGCCCTGAAGACATGCAAAGCTGAAGGCGCGCTGTATAACTTGCAAACAGCGTCATTCGGCGACAGTGAAATTCCGGCGGCTCTAGGCCTGCTAACCCCGGCCCTCTCTCATAAACTTTCTGTTCCGTCAGGTGTCATCATGCATAATTTGGTTGAGGCCGTTGACCTTAGCAAAACAAACCTGGCAAGCAGTCCTCTTCGCCAAAAGCTTGTCGGCACCGCGAGCTATTTTGTAACAAAGACCATGTTGATGTCTGGATTCATGACGGTAACACTCGACAGCTTTTGGGATATCTTGAATGATAAATACAAAGCAAAAAATGCCTTTATGGTGCCCCACGGTTCATTCCCCACCGCCAGCGAAGAGCCTGTAACGCCTTTGAAAGATCGCCCCCGCACAATCGTAACCATGGGAAAATTTGGAACATATAAACGGCTAGAGCGCACAATTGGCGCCATCCAAAATTTAAACGGCCGCCTCGAAGACAGTCAAAAAATCAAACTCGTCATTGGCGGGAGCGACCACCCCGCAACACCCGGCTATTTGGAAACACTTGCCGCAGAGCACCAAGCGGATAGCAATATTATCTTTCATGGCTATGTCGCCGAGGAAGATGTCTCTAATTTCTTCACGCAAGCTAAGCTCGCTATTTTCGACTACGATAGCACAACAGGAAGTTCTGGCGTTTTGCATCAAGCCGCCATTTACGGAACGCCCGCAGCCTATCCCATGATGGGCGACTTCATTGATGTGACCGAAAGAGAAGGCCTGCGAGGGTTCAACTTCAAGCCTCTCGACCAAGCCGCTCTGGAAACAGCGATCATGAAATGTTTAAGCGAACCTCAAACGGCACAATCTGTCGCCGATAATAACATAGATATTTCAAAAGGTGTCACAATGGGAACAGTCGCTTCCATTCAGCTTCAACTTTTGAGAAAGGTAAAAACAAGGAAATTTAATAAGGTTCGCCAAGCCAAAAACGCAGCTCTACGCATTCAACATGACCCTCATTCAATTCCCGCCAATGCAGCTTAGTAAAACACCTACCCAAAGTCCCGCAGAATAAGAGAATAACAGCAAGCTTGCAGAGAACCTTGGAATCAAGCACACTAAATACTCGCATAGGGGATTTTATGTCGGAAGTATTGCAAAGGTTGAGTGAGAGCAAAGACCCATTAGAGAATGACTTAGCGAAGGTTTACCTTCATTGGCAAGATATGCGCCGCAAGCAAGGGTTAACCGCCAGTTTAGGTTATGAACCTCGAGACATAAATGCCGATGGTCCCATATCGGTGATAGCGTCGCGTGTCTTGAAGGCCTCGTCAGGGTTTGAAGAGATCGATCCAAATTTAAGCTATGAAGCTTTGGTTCTTAAGTATCCAGATAGGTTCGCCCCAAACGTAGTCGCGGCAGCAGATGAGCGGCTCCGAGCCGGAAACAGTCAATTAAAAGCCTTTAGACAGCAGGACATTCAGTTTTTCATTAAAGCCTACTCATTCGATTTATTTGACGAGATTGGCGTAACAATAACCCCGGCTGAGTGGATAGGTAGAACAGTTAAAGTTCCCCAAATGATAAAGGCAAATGATTACGCCGAACAATTTCTACTATCTGGTTTCAGCAGCTTTATATGGCTTCACGAAGAAGAAAAGAATGGCGAGCGAGGACGAGGCTTAACAGCACTTGTTCAGTTCGGTCCTATGAATTTAGACAGAAGCGCTAAAATTATAGATGCAATCGTTTTTGAACGACCTGTAGGTAAGGAGTTATTGGAGGCCTATAGAAAAAATGACGACTTCATAGCGAAAATTGACAGCAACAGGCATACAAAAACATGGCCAGTCAGCGATAAAAATGTATCAATGTTGCTTTCTGCCGTTCGCAAAAAGATCCATCAAATTGCAGATTATGAAAACCGAAATATCGATCCTAGGGACGACCTAAATCTAGAGAAAGTTGAGAATGCAACAGCCTTAAGGTTAGTAGTATTGCGAAGAAATCAGAGCGCATTTAGGCAAGTCCTTCTGACTGCTCGTCCTCATCAATGCGCGATATCAGGCACGTCCGAAATCGCAGTTCTTGAAGCTGCTCATATCATTCCATATGCAGAACGCTTCGCTAATAGAGACAAGTTGGAAAATGGGCTGCTTTTGAGAAGCGATATACATAAGCTCTTTGATGCACACCTAATCTCGATAAATCCGAAAACGAGACGGGTCGAAATAGCTAACAATCTTACATCTGCTGACTATATCAAATTGAATGAAGCAATGGTCGAGGATGATGTTTCTGAAGCAAGCTTAGATTTTCACTTTGAGGCGTTTAAACAATGCATGAAGGAAGCAACAAACAGCAATAGGGAATAAAAGGTGGAAAAATTCTCAACACGAAAGAAATTTCGAGAAAGTCTGGATGCCACTTGTGCAATCCAACAATGGAGTTGGAGCTGGGCAAACCACACAGTGAAAAAGGTTTTGACCTGCACCCCAACTTCCTACCATTTTCTGGTAGAGTCATTTGATTGTTTTGGCCTCATGCGGCCCTCTTTTGCAAGTTTTGATTTTGGGCATATTCACGCGGTGTGAGATTGCCCAGTGATGAGAACAGCGTTTCATTCAAGCATTCGTCCCTGAAGCTACCGTTGAAGCTCTCCACAAAGCCGTTCTGTTGCGGTTTGCCAGGTTCGATGTAATGCCAACCGATCTTTGTTTCCTGGCACCGTTTGAGTATCGCCATACTCGTAAACTCGGTGCCGTTATCAGAGACAATCGGTTTGGACTTACCGCCACGTCTGGCGATGATGGTATCTAGTTCTCTGGCCACTCGGCCGCCTGAAAGTGATGTATTAGCCACAAGCGCAAGGCATTCACGGCTATAATCATCAATGACGGCTAGAAGGCGGAACCTACGACCATCAGTGAAGGCATCACTGACAAAGTCGAGTGACCAGCGTTCATTGATGTGGCCAGGCAGAACCATCGGCCTGCCTGTCCCAAGAGCGCGTTTGCGCCCGCCACGCTTACGGACTTGCAGCTTCTCCTCGCGGTAAGGCCTGCGTAACTTCTTGTGGTTCAGATAAATGCTCTGTCGTTCCAGCATAACGCCGATGCGTCTGTAGCCGAACCGACGGCGCTCCTGCGCGACACCTCGAATAGCGGCTCGAAGCTCAGCATCATCAGGCCGCACGCTGCTGTATCGCACCGTCGAGCGGTCAACCTCCAATATCGTGCACGCCCGACGCTGACTCACACCATGCTCCAAGCACGCATGAGCCACAGCTTCCCGCTTGGCATCAGGCGTCACCACTTTTTTGCATTTATGTCCTTTAGAACTGCGTTGTCGAGCATCTGCTCAGCCAACAGCTTCTTGAGCTTATTGTTCTCAGCCTCAAGCGCTTTGAGCTTGCGGGCGTCCGATACGTTTAAACCACCGTACTTGGCCTTCCACTAATAAAATGTAGCCGAGCTGATGCCGTGCCGACGGCACACATCCTTTGTCGGCAAGCCGTTCTCTTGCTATTTTAATATCGCAATGATCTGTTCTTCGCTGAAACGTGATCTCTTCACAACTGTCTCCATTGTTGTTGGAGACTCTACCAGAAAATGGAGGAAGTTTAGAGGCGCAGGTCAACTGTCTAAAACAGGTTCTATAATGAATTCTGAAACAGGTGCTATTTAATATAAGCGGTCACTTGAATATTATCACAGATTATTAATATCAATTACTTACTTTACTTAAAAAATACTTATCAACAGATTTAGTCCAATTTTTATTCTCTAAGATATTTTTCATCGGATTAGCAATCATTTCAGGTTGGTAATCTCCCTTTCCCATTTCGTTTCTGTTAACCAAATAAACGAAGTAATCATCGCTTTTTTCCTTAGCCACTCTCATTTCATTTCTTGTCCAATAAAAATAAGGCGTATCTCCAACATAAGACTTTACCTCAATAGATCTTTTTGCTTCCGCATCCTCTTTAGCGTGGAACGATAGTATATCAAATCCTGCGCTTACATCATATGGAGCAATCCATTGTATTCCGTCTTTTAGGGCCAACCTTTGCTCCTCAAACTCTAGCACATACTTTTCGGCAGCCTCACCGTTAAACTCTTGGTTTTTTATTTTCTCTTTTAGGGCCTCCAAGCTCATTAAGTTCCTTACTCTCGGTGTAAGTTCTGTATCGACAATTCTTTTCCATTTCGAACTTACTATGAATTTCTTTTGAATTTTGGGATGTCGTATTAAAAAGCCAAAATCTGTAAGTAGTCTTTTAGTGTTTACGTATTGCAATCCAAAAGCAGATCCATCAACTATAATCGCTTTATGCTCTAAATAATCATAGTGGCTTTGCTTGAAAATATGGTGAAAATTCTCGTCATCAATTAGTTTTCGCAGGAAAGCTTCAAGTAGTTTACTTTGGCACATTTTCTCAGAGTAAAGGTCTTTAAAGCCAAAGTTTAAAACAACTTCTTCAGTCTCTTCATTGATAGAGATAATTCCACTTACCTCCAAAATAGGTAGGCACCCATCAAAAATTTGCCTACCATCTATTATCTTATTGTAAAAATGTGATTTTACATCAGAGTGTCTCCAGACTTCTCCCTTTTTCAAAAGCTGAATAAGCTCCCAAAAGTATGTCGGGGTTCCCAGATTATCATATCTTCTAAGTTCTTTGAGCATAATCATTTAAAAGTGCAGTTATGATATCTGAATCGCCTTCGCCATTAACTCGATTGAAGAGTGGAATTTCTTCATCAATGATTTTCTCCATTCTTTTTACTTTTAAATCTAATCGTTCATTGATTACAGAATCAATTGAGTGCTCTGAAATAAAATAGTAGTAATTTGTTTGCGCCCCGTCTGGCAACCCTACGCGATGAATACGATCCTTAGATTGTAAAAAGTTTGCCGCATTATAATCCCTTTCCAGGTAAATGGCATTATGACACCCTTTATGTAATGAAATAGATTCTGAAACTGAAAAAGGATTGGCAATAACAACTCGAAAGGCATCGTGGTCAGGGTTATTAAAGCACTTTATAGTCTCTTCCCTTTCATCCGGAGGAATTCGACCAATAAGAAGTTTAGTTTTAATGCCTGATTGCTCTAGAATACTTTTTAACCCTTCAGCGTTTTGAATGAAAATAGTCCAAACAATCACTTTTCCATTCTTTGGCAAAATATCTGTCTCAATTAATTTTTTTACATCTAGGAATTTGGATGGTGTATGTAGTTTTTCATAGTCTACAATTTTTTGAAATATCCTAAAGTCATCGACACTCTCATTATGGATTTCAGTCATTTTCAAATCTGGATCTTCTATATCTAAAGAGTCTTTTAAACTTTTTAGAAGCAAGGCAGGATTAGTCGCCGCTTGGCGCAACCTTATCAGCTTTGCCTTATTCAATGTAGCCTTAACTGAATTACTGCTATCTTGCGAAAGTTCAGGAATATATTTTCCCTCAATAAAATCATAAATCTCTCTTTGGTGCTCGTCCATTTTTACAGAGATATGATTTTCTTTTGCTTCTTGGAGCTTCAAGTCTGACTTTTTTATTCGTATGAAATATGGGCTAATATTATCTATGAAAGTTTTGACTCTTTCATCATCAAGTGAAAGCGTGTTCTTAGTCATCTCTTTTAATTGACCGTAATGAGCTTGCAAAATTTCCTGATACTTAAAAGGATATATAAAACGATACAGATTGTAAAGATCCTCATATCCATTTGGAACTGGTGTTCCCGTTAATATCACTCTTGCAGTTGCCTCCTTGGCAATCTCAATGGCGCTAGTCCCCCAAACACCTTCAGCATTTTTGATACGATGTGCTTCATCCACAACGACCATTACTTTATGTTGTTTCAAAAAATCAATAATTTCTTTTTCCAATAGCGAAAGACCTCCATGAAAAATTAGAGTCAATTCTTTTGGTTCAGCAGAATAAAGGTGTTGTTCTTTTTGCTCTCGCTTAATTGAAACGTCCCCAGACATTCTTTGACTACCAATATTACACCCAAAGCATTCCAAATATTCATTTTCCCAAGCATAAAAGGAAGACAATGGGCCAACGACTAGAAGTTTATTAACATGCCTCGAATCATCTTCAGGCAGATTTTTCAGGTAAGTATACGCTGCATACACTATCGAAGTTTTCCCAGCTCCGGGTACTGCAAAATTACAGGCATTTTGCGAAAAGGTCATATGAAAAGCTGAAAGCATCTGCAAAGGATACAATCGTCTTTTCATCTTCTCCTCTAAAACAGATTTAAATCGTCTAAATTCGTCTACAAGCACTGGGTTTTCAGAAACCTTATCATTTCTAATATCTCTAGCGTTTTCGGAAAAGATATGAAAGTTTTCTTGTTCTTGATGATATGCAGACAAATCACTTTGAACATCTTGCCCATGTTCAAATTCAAAAGAGAATTTCCTCAATAACCTTTCAATATCTTGCAATGTCGGAACTTTTGCCTGCTCCTCAAAAGGAATAACGACATCTTCATTGTTTATTCTATAAGCAAGTCTCTTCAGTGATATCTTGGCTTTTCTGTTTTGTATCAAAGTACCCATGTCGCCGGAGAGAACAAATGCATTTCCGATAATGTTGATTAAAATTGTCATAATGTTTTAGCTGGGGAATTAGGGTCCCTTTTTTACAGTTTTCTCAAGTTCATATGCTTTTCGTGCAATAAATTTTATTTTCTCAAGCAGTTCATTTTTTCTTTCTGCAGTTTCACTCAGATCTATATCTGAAAGCAATTTTCCGACATGTTGCAACGTTAAAATTGCGGATGAGTCGCTAATCATTTCTGATATTTTGGCTCTTAACTCATCGAGCTTATTGACAACGTCATCATTTTTGAAATTCCCGCTGCGAGTGTTTATAGAATCTATGGCACGGCGGGCATTATTTATTAGTTTTTCAGGCTCATCCTGTGCTTGCTTATATCTTAATTGATTGTAATGCTCATCGATATTTTCATCTAATAATGCAATTGTCTCAGTCTTAAATTTTTCATCCCTGTCATTCAAGGTTGCTTGAATGTTATTCGTGTCAAGATTAGGAGGATCTTCCTGATCGCTTACAGAATCAATATTTGATGCGTGTTTATCTCTAAAACTATCCCAAATTATCTTGCTTCCAAAGAAATGATTTTGCTTTAATCCATGCGCAATATTGCGAAACTTCTTACCTTCAAACTTCACTCTTATATAGTCAAATGAAATAGCTTTTAGATCATCGACATCGTCGTTTTGATAGCCATCAAATGCTCTAGCGCTTCCGCCGCTGCTAAACGTTTTAAGCCATTTTGATAAATTAATTAATTGATCTTCTCTGTTGTACAACTGAGTGTAAATGTCATTATACCCCAGATAATCTAAGTAATCATCCATGGTCTCCATTACTCCTAAATACTCTTTTACGGTAGTTTCTGTTTCCCCCATCCAGTTAGATATATCTTTTACTGTCACCCCCTTCTGGCGAAGCATTTTTGCTTTCAAGTACTTTTCGATGGGGTTGTAACCGAGTTTCTCATCTTCGCCCATCTGGTACGAGGTTTCTAACTTTTCGATAGCAATTGGGTTTTCTTCAAGAGTGACAGGCAGTATAACTGCTTTGAAATAACCAAGGTGGTCTATTCTATTCAAGAGCATAGCTCTTCTGTTGCCGTCTATGATGATGCCATCTTTGGTTATTATGCCCACTTCTTTTTGCCCATGGGTCTTAATATCATTTTCAGTTTTTTTGTTTCTATCAGGCTTAGAGTCCCACAACAGTTTTTCAATTATTTTCTTATCGGTGTCATTCTCCGGATTTAGCACCTTATCTTGGGTTTCAAGAGACTTCGTTTTACTCAAAATACGGCCATTATATTTATTATAAACTAGGTATTGTAAGGGTATTTTGAAAACATCCATCCCCATTAAGTCGTCTTCCCACATGATTTCTTTATGAGCAATCGCGGGCTGCTTCATTCTCTTCTCAATTTCCAGAATGCGAGTTTCTCTATTCATAGTTCTTCCTTCAATCTAAAGTCATTTTAGGAGGGTCAACAATCCGTAGGCCGACATAAGATGTGCGATTGGAATATTATTCTTCGGGAGTAGATTGCAGTTAACAGCCTTATTTATTACAGTTCCATCAAACTGAAAAATCAACTTTTCAAGATTTTTTAAAATCAGTATCGGATTGCCATTTTCTTCGAGGCTCAAATCGTTCTCATAGATGTTTTGCATCGAAGACGGCTTTACTGTTGCGCCCGCAAGATTAACTTGGGCCTTAAATTCTTTATATTCAGAGAGCTCTGCCTCTAGTAAATCTTCTATTTGCCCTAACTCGTCTTCAGTAAACACCTTTTTTTTATATCCTGTACCGGTTCCAAAAAAAGAAGTGACGTACCATTTTCTTGCGATATGACCTGAATCATCAGGGTGATAATTCATCAAATCGACAGTCATATTTCCGCGTTTAAACGCATGCCGCCTAAACCTTGCGTTATCAGGTCTTTTCTTAGGTGGGCTCAACTCAGTTTCTTGGAATGTATTTAGGTTGTGAACCTTTTTGTAATTTTCTTTCAGTGGTAGAAAATCTAGGTTGCCATCGAGTATCGGTTTGAGTTCATTTTTTTTTCTGACAGATTTTGCAAGCGCAGCACTTAGGTGTGGACAAACGGAATTTCCTATTTGCCTCCACTTTGTTCCCTCAGAACCGAAGAACTGATACACAAAAGGAAAGCCCATTAAACTTGCGGCTTCCCTTATTGTTGGCAATCGGTATTCACCATCACCTTTTCTATCGTATTCAGACTTATAGAGAATCGCTTCTCTGGTACTGGCCGACCTAGTCGCTAGAATAGTGCGACTCGTTCTATCCTCATTTTCTGGGAACGACATCCTCCCCATAAATGGGTGATTGGTTTTTAGGAACTCCGCTTTTTCCCACTTTATTTGGTGAACACCAGTATCATAAAAATGGTCCGTTAATTCTTGTGCAGTTAAAACTATGTTTGGATAATTGGGGTCTTTAAATTCACTTCGTGTGTCTTGCGGAGCATTTATTTTTGGCATGTGGTTTTTAATATCAGCAACAGTCTTGTGCTTGTCACGAGTTTTTACGGGAGCGATGAACGCTCCAGTTTCGACCCATTCACCTGCAATAAACCTCTTTCGGCCTTGCGGAGCACCAAAATCTCCGGCGTTTAATATTTCTCCCTTAACCTCCAAGGCCAGATCACTTGGCTTATAGCCAGTGCTCGTTGCCCAGTTGCTTAGGTTCAACTCGCTGAACGTATATTTCTCACGAATAAAATCACGGGATTTAGGAACATTCTCCATGTACCATGCTTTAAGAGAAGGGTCTTTCTTATTCTTTTTTACAGCAATAACTCTCAAATAAGACTCGACCAATCGGATCCCGTCCGTCTTATCTGCTTTACCCGCACGATTAGACATTGAAAAAGAAACACAAGAAGGCGAGCCGATTAGGATTTCGACATCCTCTAGTTTTTCAATTTCTTCTACGTCACCACTATCAGTGCCCCAAAAATCAAGGACGTCTTTTACTGTGTCATTAAGGTTATGGTTCAAATTATGGGAATTTACTGCGGGCTGCCAATAATCAATCCCCATTACGATTGAAAACCCTTGCTGACGAAAACCTTCAGAGAACCCGCCAGCTCCACAAAAGAAATCTATTACTCGCATCGGCTTTTGCACACTACTTCCCTCCTCAACTACACGTTACAATCAATAACTGTATTTACAACTATTATATTATATAAAATTGCACAGTATAACTATCTGATCAACCTTATTGATTTTTCTCTTTTAAATCCAAAACATCAAGAACCGCCACAACTGCGACTCCGCATGCCCTATACTAAGACACCATCAATAGAAATTGGATTTAGCGCCATTTCGACAAGAGTATCATCACACCGCTCCCTCACGCTCAGCGACCAAAAACTCAAACCCCGCCCCGCGCAGCAAATCGGTATCGCGTTCAGCCATCATCCCCTATGAAAATCAGGCGGAACGATGATTCGCCGCCCCCTCGTCTCCGCCGTACCGGCGAAAAACTTGTTCCAATCCATAACACTGCCTTGGGCCACCACAACATCGTAAAGCCTTAGCCTATCAGGAGCATTGCACACCTCCACCCCGCCTATGTTCATGCCAATGGGCGAGCCCGTGCTTGACCCCTAGCTCGCGGGGGCCACAATCAAGGCTATAGGCAGCCCAAGGCCAAGACCCCTGAGAGCAGAGCCAACCCACCACAACAGCTTGAACCCAAGAATATATCCGCATATGAGTGTCCCAATAAGAAAATAAAAAAAGAGGGAAATATGCGAAATTTGAGAACGGGTTTGTTTGTTAGTAGCGCCATTTTAATCGCGGCGTGTTCGGGCGGAGAGTCGGCGACTGAGGCTACGACGCCCTCGCAGACCCAGACTCAGACCAAAACGCAAAATCTACCCACCATTGAGAGCGTCTCGACTCAGCATATCCTCAATGCGGGGAATACGCCTGATGTTTGGCTGACTTATGGCGGGACTTATGAGGAACAGCGCCATTCTAAGCTGACCCAAATTACCAAAGACAATATTGACGGCCTGACCCCAGCTTGGACCTATGATTTTGACGCGGCGAAAACGGCGCGCGGGGTTGAGGCTACGCCTATCGTTGTTGACGGCGTCATGTATGTGACGGGGGCCTGGTCTATGGTTTATGCGCTGGACGCTAAAACGGGGGAAGAGCTTTGGGTTTATGATCCCGAGGTTTCCGGCGAAGACGCCGCCAAAGGGTGCTGCGACGTTGTTAATCGCGGGGTCGCTATCCATGAAGGTAAAGTCCTGGTTGGCATTTTTGATGGCCGGTTAGAGGCGCTGGATGCCAAGACGGGCAAAGTCGTCTGGAGCACGCTGACGGTGGATAAATCCATGCCCTATACGATTACCGGCGCGCCGCGCGTGGTGAAGGGGAAAGTTCTGATTGGTAATGGCGGGGCTGAGCTGGGCGTTCGCGGCTATGTCTCGGCTTATGACGTGAATACGGGCGAGATGGATTGGCGTTTCTACACTGCGCCAAACCCGAACAAAAAGCCTGACGGCGCAGCGTCAGATAAAATTTTTGCGACGCTCGCCAATGATAGTTGGGGTGATGACGGCGCTTGGACAACGGATGGCGGCGGCGGAACCGTTTGGGATTCTATTGTCTATGATGAGGTCAATGACCAGATCGTCATCGGCGTGGGTAATGCTTCGCCTTGGAATGATGATATTCGCGACCCCAATAGCGACGGCGATAATTTGTTCCTCTCCTCTATCGTCGCGCTCGACGCAGATAGCGGTGAGTATAAATGGCATTTCCAAACAACACCGCGCGATCAGTGGGACTATACCGCGACGCAAAGCATTATTCTGGCCGAACTGCCGGTCGGCGAAAGTGGCGCCAATAAACGCGTTGTCATGCAGGCCCCCAAAAATGGGTTTTTCTATGTGCTGGACGCGCAAACCGGTAAATTTATATCTGGCAATAATTTTACCCCCATCCAGACATGGGCAACGGGACTAGATGAAAATGGACGGCCCCTCGTTGTTCCCGAAGCTACGGATTCGTCAAAGTCATTCCTGATGATACCTGGCCCGCTCGGCGCGCATAATTGGCACCCTATGGCCTATAGTCCTGACACCAAGCTCGCCTATATTCCCGCGCAGGTCGCCCCGCAATTTTTAGAAAATGAGCCGGACGGCGCGACGAAAAATAATCGCTGGAATATTGGTTATAACCTCGCGGGCGGCGTTCCTGCGGAATTCTCTAAAGAGGTTTTCGCGGCCATTAAGGCCAGCGTCACAGGCTCGCTTATTGCTTGGGACCCGATTAAGCAAGAAGCCCGCTGGACGGTTGATTATGAAGAAGGCGGTAATGGCGGCGTTTTGTCGACCGCCTCGAACCTTGTCTTTCACGGCACGCCCAAAGGCGAATTCCTCGCCTATGATGCGTCAACGGGCGAAAAACTTTGGTCCTATAAAGTCAATAATGGCGTAGCCGCTGCGCCGTCTTCTTATACGATTGACGGCGAGCAGCATATCGCGCTCGCGACGGGATGGGGCGGCGCCTGGGCCCTGAGTAACGGACATGCTTGGGGGGATAAGGCTGTGCCTAGCGTTGGCCGTGTTGCGGTCTTTAAACTTGGCGGTCAGGCGGTCATTCCCAACGCAATGGAACCGTGGATAGAGAAAACACCCAAAGCCAAGAGCTTTGGGACGCCCGCGCACATTTCCCTAGGGCTGCAACGCTACGCCGATAATTGCGCGGTCTGTCATGGCCCCTTAGCGATGAGTTCAGGCGTGCTGCCAGACCTTAGATGGTCGTCTTATACGGCCGATCCAGAGCCATGGAATAACATCGTCTTGGACGGCGCATTATCAGAGACCGGCATGGTCAGCTTTAAAAAGCAACTCACCTCTGAGGATTCAGATGCCATCAGAGCTTATCTGCTCGATCAAGCGTGGATGGCGGTTGAAAATGGTGAGGCGACGAAGCCTGCAGATGATGAATAGCAGATAGGACGTAACAGTTAGGTGAGCGGTGGTTTGGCGTTGGTGCAAAAACGGATGAGGTTATTCTTGTTATGGCTTACCGCCGCAGCAACATTGACAACGCCGTTGTCAGCCCAGGCCCAGATTAACTTTAGCCAGAAAACGCCCGAGCTCAAACGTTTAGAGGCGCGCGTCAATGATTGCGCAAAGCAGCAGACCCTCTCCTCTTGTCACCAAGCCCTAGGCCAGACGCATATTTTACAAACCTCACATGGGACGACCGATAACTCTTCGGACCGTATTATGCGCAATGCGGTCATGCTTTTACCCCTTAATATGTTGGCGCAGCTCTATAAGCGCAAAGGCCGATCAGAGGTCTCTTGCGGATATGCCCAATCAGGCGAGCGCCACCTTAAAAGGCTTTTGAGAGATTTAGACAGCTTAATGGCCCAAGACCCTTCCGCCTTTAAAAATATCGATAGTTTAAAGCGCGACTTAAAGGACGTGCAGGCCAAGTTTGAACCGCTTCTGAAGAGGTGTGATTAAGGGATTTGATGAGGGCTTGGCCTCAATCTAAGTGTAATCACTCTCTTGTTAATTGAATTCACCCTCTGGACGCTATAGGCTATGGGTCATAATCATTAAAATCTGGGGTTAAACATGAAGACATCATTATTCGCATTTGCCGCCGCCGCAAGCTTACTGGTTTCCGCCCCGGCCTGGGCCCATGATAAAGATCATAACCATGCTGCGCTCCTTGATACAATTGATGGTCGCTATGATCAGACGGCTGATATCGCGCGAAAAATTTGGGAATGGGGCGAAGTTGGCTATCAAGAAGAGAAAGCCAGCGGGCTTTTAAAGGACACGTTGAAAGCCGCAGGATTTAAAATTGACTCTGGTGTGGCAGAAATCCCCACAGCTTTTACCGCTGAATATGGCTCTGGCGGCCCCATCATCGCTATCCTCGCAGAATATGACGCGCTGCCCGGTATTAATCAGGATGCCACCGCCGAGCGCTCCCCTATTGAGGGTAAAGGCGCCGCGCATGCTTGCGGCCATAATCTATTTGCGGCCGGTTCTGTTGGCGCGGCCCTTGCGATTAAAGATTGGCTCGAAGAGACGGGAACGCCAGGACGGGTTCGGCTTTACGGCACGCCCGCCGAAGAAGGCGGCAGCGGTAAAGTCTATATGGTTCGCGCCGGCCTGTTTGACGATGTGGATTTTGCCTTGCACTGGCATCCGCGTGATCAAAATTCCGCTGCCGCGCGAACAACACTGGCCAATCGGTCCGCTAAATTTCGCTTTCACGGCGTCTCCGCCCACGCCGCCGGCGCGCCCGAAAAAGCGCGCTCTGCCCTTGACGGGGTCGAGGCTTTTAACTTTATGATTAATATGATGCGCGAGCACGTCCCGCAAGACTCCCGCATTCATTACGTCATTACGAAAGGCGGGATCGCGCCCAATGTTGTGCCAGACTTTGCTGAAGTCTTTTATTATGTCCGCCATCCAGAAGCGGACGGCGTTGACGAGATTTGGAAGCGCGTCGAAGAGGCGGCGCGGGGCGCCGCAAAAGGCACTGGCACGACAGTCGACTGGGAAGTTATTCACGGAAATAATCCTTTATTGGTCAATGAGTCTTTGGCGAAAATGATGGATGAAAAACTTCGCACCGTCGGCGGCGTCATTTACACAGCCGAAGAGACAAAATTTGCTAAGCAAATGGCCAAGAGTTTTGATAAACCCAAATTGAAACTGGGCAGCGAAGCAGAGATTCAGCCTTATTCACGCTCACTTGGTTATGGCTCTACAGATGTCGGCGATGTGTCTTATGCGGCGCCAACAGTTGGGCTGAGCACGGCGACATGGGTGCCGGGCACCTCCGCGCATTCTTGGCAGTCCTCTGCGGCGAGCGGAATGTCGATTGGCTTTAAGGGCGCGAATAACGCGGCCAAGACGCTGACATTAGCGGCGATTGAGCTCTACACAAATCCAGAGCTAAGAGAGGAAGCCCGCGCAGAATTTATCGACGCGCGCGGCAAAGATTATAAATATAAATCTCTCCTAGGCGACCGTGATCCGCCGCTGGATTATCGGAAGTAATCCCGCAGGTCATCGTGGTCTTTTTTGGGGGCGAGGTTTCTAGCGCCCATTAAAGGGATCCCCCTCTCCCTCTGCGTTTTTTCAAAACGCTAAGGAGAGGGTGCCTTAGCGGTTTGAAAAACCGCAGAGGTGGGTGAGGGGCCACGACTACATCACTCAAACATTTTTCCTTTGCGCCGTGGGCCCCTCATCCGTCACTTCGTGACACCTTCTCCTTAGCGTTTTGAAAAAACGCAGAGGGAGAAGGAGGTAATATTGCTTTATAAAATCTAGGCGCGCTTCAAACAAATCGCCGTGGCCTCACCGCCGCCAATACAGAGACTTGCAACGCCCGTCTTAGCATCGCGCTTTTCCATGGCCGCAATAAGCGTTGCCATAATCCGTGCGCCTGACGCGCCGATCGGGTGACCCAAAACACAGCCGCCGCCATTGACGTTGACTTTATCATGATCAAGGCCGAGCTCTTGCATGGCAATCATGGGGACGACCGCGAAGGCCTCATTAATTTCCCACAGATCAACATCCGCCGCGTTCCAATCCGCTTTCTTGAGCGCTTTCTTCATTGCCTGGACCGGGGCCGTTGTGAAATAATCAGGCGCATGGGCATGGGCCGCGTGGGAGACGATTTCGGCGAGGACTTTATGTCCGCCTTTTTCCGCTTCGGATTTACGCATCATGACAAGCGCCGCTGCGCCGTCATTAATCGAACTCGCATTGGCCGCCGTCACGGTTCCGCCTTTGGTAAAGACCGCGCGAAGGCTTGGGATTTTTTCAGGGCGGGCATTTTTCGGGCCTTCATCCTCAGTAACAACAACGTCGCCCTTACGGGTCTTGACCGTGACAGGGGTTAGCTCTCTGTCAAAATCGCCATTGTCTTGCGCGGCTTTGGCGCGGCGCACAGATTCTATCGCATAGGCATCTTGCTGCTCACGCGTGAACTGATATTCATTGGCAATCATATCGGCAAAGACGCCCATCGCGCCGCCGGCATAGGCATCGGTCAATCCGTCATACATCATGCTATCGATCATCGTGGCATCGCCCATACGGGCACCACTTCGGGCGCTTGGCATTAAGTAAGGCGCACGTGTCATATTCTCCATACCGCCCGCAACAGCCACATCGATAGAGCCTGCTTTGATAGCGTCATGCGCCATGATAGCGGCCTGCATACCAGAGCCGCACATTTTATTGACGGTTGTCGCTTCACAGTGCTGGCCTAGCCCTGCATAAATAGCGGCTTGGCGCGCAGGCGCTTGGCCCTGCCCTGCGGGGAGGACGCAGCCCATTACGGTTTGCTCTACCTTCTCAGCCGCCACGCCCGACTCTTCTAAAGCCGCGGTGATAGCCGCCGCGCCGAGATGCGGCGCCGAGACAGAGCTAAAAGCGCCTTGAAAGGCGCCCATAGGGGTGCGGGCCATGCCCACAATAACAACTGGATCAGACATATTTATTTCCTATTTCTCTAAATTCTCAAAATGCTGGACCGCCCTTTCACGGCGTTCCTGTTTTAAAATCATGTTCTCTCGTTCAGTCTCATAATCATCAGCTCTGTTCTTATAATATTGCGCGCCCCGATACGTCGCGGCGACGAACATCACAAAGCCAAGACCTTTGGCAATCAGAAACAGGACTTCAATCATGATTACTCATAGACTATGTCAGCTTCGGTTTTGGCTTTCACGTCATCTAGCGTCACGCCTGGCGCAAGCTCTCTCAAGCGAAAACGCTTTTGACCATGCTCACGATCAAACACGCCAAGATCAGTAATGACCATATGGATGCAGGCTTTACCTGTTAGCGGCAATGTGCATTCTTTAAGGAACTTACTCTCGCCGCGCTTATTGGTGTGATCGAACAAAGCAATGCAGCGCTTAACGCCAGCCACAAGGTCCATCGCCCCGCCCATGCCTTTGACCATTTTCCCGGGTATCATCCAATTGGCAATGTCGCCATTTTCAGCCACTTCCATCGCGCCCAATATCGACAAATCAATATGGCCGCCGCGTATCATCGCAAAGCTGGTGGCGCTATCGAAGAAACTGGATTTGGGCAGTGTCGTAATGGTTTGCTTACCTGCATTAATCAGGTCTGCATCTTCTTCGCCTGCGTAAGGAAAAGGCCCCATGCCCAGCATACCATTTTCAGATTGCAACGTAACATCTATCCCGTCAGGAATATGGTTCGCCACAAGGGTTGGAATTCCAATGCCCAGATTGACATAGAACCCATCTTCTAATTCTTGCGCAGCACGGGCTGCCATTTCATCGCGTGTCCAAGCCATAAATATCTCCGATTATGCCGCAGGCGGTTCGTAAGCGTCCCAACCCTCTGGCGGAGGGTCCAAGGCGGTCGTTACAAATTTAAAGTACTTAGCGTCCTCACCCTCAAAAATCTTTTTTCCGCCCATGATAAGAGCTCGGGAAAGATTATCTAAGGATTGTGTTTCATCATTCTTTTCGAAAAAGGATTTTCCTATTCTAAGGTGGATGTCTGGATCACCTAAACCATTAGGACTGTTGACAGCATTTCCGTAGGCTTTGAGCGCTGTATCCACATCGCCGATCTGCGTATATACGTCTCCTAGCAACATAAATATTCTAGAATTATGATCTTTATTTTCCGTACCCTCAAAGGTTTGTAAGGTTAAGATCAGAGCATTATAGGCCAGCTTTCGTCCCTCATCGGTATTTAAACGAAGTCCATACTCGGCGTCTTCAATCGTCTTAATTGCCAATTCTTTAGCTTTGTCTTTCTTGGAATCAGACATTTATTTCGAATCCCGAACGGTTAATTGTTCTATGCGTTTCTCGCACACCGCTTCGACAATGCGCTGAACGAAGACACCTGGCGTATGAATAAAATTGGGGTCGAGTGAGCCAACGGGAACTATTTCATCCACTTCTGCCACTGTCACCTTACCCGCCATAGCCATCATCGGAGAAAAATTGCGCGCCGTAGCTTTAAAGATAAGGTTTCCCGCTGCGTCGCCTTTCCATGCTTTGATTATGGAAAGGTCTGCCTTGAGGCCTGTCTCCATAATATAGGTCTCATTATCGAATTCCTTATGCTCTTTACCCTCAGCAATAAGTGTTCCGACGCCTGTCTTTGTATAAAAGCCGGGAATGCCTGCCCCCCCTGCGCGGATGCGTTCGGCCAATGTCCCTTGGGGATTAAATTCGAGCTCTAATTCTTTGCCTAAATATTGACGTTCAAATTCTTTATTCTCGCCGACATAAGAACTGACCATCTTTTTGATTTGCCGCGTCTCGAGCAGTTGCCCGAGGCCAAAGCCGTCTACGCCCGCATTATTAGAAATCACCGTCAGATTTTGCGCGCCGCTATCGCGCAACCCCGCAATGAGGTTCTCAGGAATTCCGCACAGGCCAAAGCCGCCGCTCATCACCGTTATGCCGTCATTGCAAAGGCCCGCCAGAGCGTCTGCCGCTGTTTGATAGACTTTTCCCATATTTTCACTCACATGATTTAAAGTTATATTTATGCGTAACCATTTGGCTGTTACAAGTTATCTGCGCATAAAGATAATTTGTGTTATTATTAACTCTCAATTTGATTCATTTATAAACAGATATGCCTGCCCGCATCTGTAGCGCGAAATGCGCGGCAATATCTTCCCCTTTTAGGCGTCCTGACGCATCATACCAAGCGTTAAGCCAGTTTAGGGCCCCCATAAAGAAGAAGACATGTAACCGTGCATCACCTGCGCGGATAGAGCCATCTTTCTGGCCATCTTTGACAAGGCGAATAATTTTACGTTCAATCTTGCCGCGCCGTTCCAGAACATCACTTTTATTGTCATCCCCGAGGCTATTTACATCTGTCAAAAGAGACACGCCTGACCCCGTGAGCATTTTGACGAAATCAATATAAAGCGCTTCGAGCTTATCCAGCGCCGAGGCCCCTTGATGTTTGACGGATAATATCTCGTCCATCGCATCATAAGCCATAAGGTGACATTCATAGAGCACCTCTTCTTTATTTCGCAGATAATAGTAAAGCGCAGGCTTGGTCAGGCCGAGGCCTGCTGCGATTTCAGTCATCGATGTATTGTGATAACCTTGACGGCGAAAGGCCTGTCCCGCCGCAAGAATAACCGCGCGGCGTTTAGCGCTAAATTGCTTATTTCTATCGAAGGGGTCTTTAAGCGCGGTTTGCATAACACAATTTATGTAGCATCTTAATAAATTTGACTCAAGGGTCAAATTTATGTATCAAGAGTCAAAATTATAATGAGCTTTTGATCTATGCCTAAAATTATCAGTAAGATAAATCCTGACAGCCCGCAGTTTCGCGCTAACTCGGAAGCCATGAAAGTGCTCGTCGATGACCTTCGCGAGAAAGTGGGCAAGATAGCACTAGGTGGGTCTGAGCGCTCTCGGGAGCGTCATATTGGGCGGGGCAAGCTCCTCCCGAGGGAACGCGTCGAACGCCTGCTGGATCCGGGAACGCCTTTTCTCGAGCTCTCCCAAATGGCGGCTTATGAATGCTATGATGACGACATTCCCAGCGCCGGCATGATTACAGGCATTGGCCGCGTCGCGGGGCGCGAAGTCATGATTATTTGTAATGACGCGACGGTCAAAGGCGGAACCTATTATCCGCTGACGTGCCAGAAACAATCACGCGCCCAAGAAATTGCGCGGCTAAACAAGCTTCCCTGTATCTATTTGGTCGATAGCGGCGGCGCCAACTTGCCTAACCAAGCTGAAATATTCCCGGGCAAAGATGATTTCGGGAGCTGCTTTTACAACCAAGCCAATATGAGCGCCGAAGGCATTCCGCAAATCGCCGTTGTCATGGGAAGCTGCACAGCGGGCGGGGCTTATGTTCCGGCTATGGCAGACGAGTCCATCATTGTCGCCGAGCAAGGCACCATCTTCCTCGCAGGGCCGCCCCTCGTCAAAGCCGCCACAGGCGAAGATATCGACGCCGAAACACTTGGCGGCGGATTGCTCCATGCCAAGACATCCGGCGTTGTCGATCACCTCGCCAGTAATGACGCGCATGCCCTGCAAATGGCGCGTGACAGCATTAAGACCCTCGGCAAAGCCAATTACGCTTATGCCCCTGATGACGCTGAGCCGCCTGCCTATGATGAAGATGAATTAAACGGCATCGTGCCCCATGATGCCCGTCAGCCCTATGATTGCCGCGAAATTATCGCGCGCATTGTGGACGGCTCTGACTTTCATGAATTTAAGAAAGAATATGGCAATACACTTATCTGCGGCTTTGCCAAAATTCACGGCTATCAAGTCGGTATCCTTGGCAATAATGGCGTGTTATTTGCGGAGTCAGCCGTCAAAGGCGCGCATTTCGTAGAACTATGCTGCCAGCGTAATATACCCATTGTCTTTCTTCAAAACATCACAGGCTTTATGGTCGGCTCTAAGGCCGAAGCGGGCGGCATTGCTAAACACGGCGCAAAGATGGTGCATGCCGTGGCTTGCGCCAAAGTCCCGAAACTGACGATCATTGTTGGGGGCTCTTACGGCGCGGGGAATTACGGCATGTGCGGACGCTCTTATAATCCACGCTTGCTCTTTATGTGGCCCAATGCCCGCATCGCCGTCATGGGCGGCGAACAAGCCGCAGATGTACTGGCCACCGTTAACCGCAATGCCAAGACATGGACAGAGGCCGAGCGCGACGCCTTTAAGAAACCCATCATCGAGAAATTTGAAAAAGAAAGTCACCCGTATTTCGCCAGTGCCCGCATCTGGGATGACGGTATTATTGCGCCTACGGATACGCGGCGGGTCTTGGGGCTAGGTTTGGCTATGGCGGCGAATGCGCCGTTAGAGGAGACCAAATTCGGGGTCTTTAGAATGTAATGCTAAGTGCAATTATTAAAGTATTATCCTCCTTCTCCTTGGGGAGAAGGTGCCGCGAAGCGGCGGATGAGGGGACGCAGATGACCGAAGGGAATGCGCCAGAACGAGGGACATCTTTTGTCCCCTCACCCCCGCTTCGCGGACCCTCTCCCCAAGGAGAGGGAAAACCAATTGAGTGCTCAATATGACCAAAATCAAAAAAATCCTAATTGCCAATCGCGGCGAGATAGCTTGCCGCGTCATAAAAACAGCCCGGAAAATGGGCATCGCCACGGTCGCTGTTTATTCCGACGCAGACCGCAAAGCCCTGCATGTGCGCATGGCCGATGAAGCGGTGCATATCGGGCCATCGCCAGCTGTTGAGAGTTATCTGGTTATCGACAAAATCATTGCGGCTGCCATCGATTCTGGCGCAGACGCTATCCATCCTGGTTATGGTTTTCTCTCTGAAAATCCTGCCTTTGTGCGCGCTTGCGAAAAAGCCGGCATTACGTTTATCGGGCCGAGCGCCGAGAGCATGGAAGCGATGGGCCTTAAAGACGCCGCTAAGAAATTAATGGATGAAGCGGGCGTTCCGATTACACCCGGTTATCATGGCAAAGATCAGGACGGAAAACTGCTCAAGGCCAAAGCCGGCATGATTGGTTATCCCGTGCTTATCAAAGCGGTCGCGGGCGGCGGCGGTAAAGGCATGCGCAAGGTCGAAGCCGAAGAAGACTTCGACGCCATGCTCGCCTCTTGCCAACGCGAAGCTAAATCAAGCTTTGGCAATCAAGACGTCTTAATTGAAAAATATATCCAAAGCCCCCGCCACATCGAGGTGCAAGTATTCGGCGATAGCCACGGCAATGTCGTGCATATGTTTGAGCGCGACTGCTCGCTACAGCGCCGCCACCAAAAAGTCATAGAAGAAGCCCCTGCTCCCGGCATGACGGAGGAAGTGCGCAAAGCCATGACAGACGCCGCCGTGCAAGCCGCGAAAGCCGTCAACTATGTCGGTGCTGGCACAGTAGAATTTATCGTAGACGGATCAGGCAAGCTCCGCACCGACGGGTTCTGGTTCATGGAAATGAATACAAGACTGCAAGTGGAACATCCTGTGACGGAAATGATTACAGGGCTTGATTTGGTGGAGCTTCAGATACGTGTGGCTCAGGGTGAGGAGTTGCCGAAGCAAGGCGATATTAAAATGGAAGGACATGCGGTTGAGGCGAGGCTTTATGCCGAAGATCCTACGAATGACTTTTTGCCGACAACGGGTTTGATCAGATGTCTCGACGACTTATCAGCTGAAAAGAGTCAAGGCAGTTTTCGAATCGATACGGGTTATGAGGACCAAGATTCAGTGGGTATCCATTATGACCCGATGATTGCTAAAATCATAGGCTTTGGAGAAGATCGTAAAGGCGCTATCGTAAATTGCTGGGACGGGGTTGATGAAATTGAAGTTTGGCCGCTAAAAACAAATGCAGCCTTCTTAATGAATGTTCTCACTTATGAAGATTTCCTCAGAGCAAATCTTTCTACGCACTTCATCAACGATTATTTTAATGACCTAAAGCCTGTCAAACTAATTGAATTTGATGAAATCTATGGGTTAGCTGGATTGCATCTCTATTGTGAAGCCAATGATGACACCGAAACACCTTTCGGCAATCATAAAGGCTGGAGACTGAATTTAGAAAAAAACTCAACCTTTATTTTCGAGAAAAACGGAGAACCTCTCTCAGTCCGTATCGTAAAAGATGGTCCCGATTTTTGGAAAATAGAGGTTGGAGAAAACAATTACGTCTACCTACTTGAAGATGGTCCTCTTAACGCGAAGCCTCAGGACGTCCTTTTGCATTACTATGACTGGGATACAAAAACTAAATCCGATTATGTAAGCCTTCACAGGTTTGGAAACTTCGTTCAAGTTCCGTTTTATAACCCAGCAAATGAACTTTTATCTGGAGGAGGCAACGCCCTCACCGCCCCTATGCCCGGCAAGATTATCGCCGTGAAGGCCAAGGTCGGTGACATTGTCAAAGCTGGCGACCCGCTCATCATTATGGAAGCGATGAAAATGGAAATGACGCTTGAGGCCCCGCGCGACGGTGTTGTGGCTGAGGTTACGGCGGAGCTTGATGCGCTGGTGACGGATGGCGAGATGCTTTTGGCGCTGGAAGAGATAGAAAACGAAAAATAATAATGTCCTTCTCCTTGAGGGAGAAGGTGTCACGAAGTGACGGATGAGGGGCCACGGATAACATGTTGAGCTCTGCTCAGCTTTTAGTTCGTTACCCCTCACCCACCCTTCGGGCACCCTCTCCCTCGAGGAGAGGGAAAACAAATAGAAAGAGACTGCCATGACGACATCATACCCCACCCTTCAATTTGGGCACTCAGAAGAAACGCAAATGATCCGCGAATCTGTCCACGGATTTGCGCAGGAACATATCGCGCCTATAGCTGCCGAAATCGACTCCACCAATAAATTCCCGCGCCATCTTTGGCCCCTTATGGGCGAGCTTGGGCTGCACGGCATTACGGTTAGTGAAGAAGATGGCGGCACCGGGCTTGGTTATCTTGAACACACCATCGCGATTGAAGAGATCAGCCGCGCGAGCGCCTCTGTTGGGCTGTCTTATGGCGCGCATTCTAACCTTTGCATCAATCAGCTGCGACGCTGGGGTAATGCTGAGCAAAAGGCCAAATACCTGCCTAAACTTATGAGCGGTGAGCATGTAGGCTCCCTCGCCATGAGCGAACCTGGCGCTGGCTCTGATGTTGTCTCCATGAAATTACGCGCTGATGCAGCCCAAGGCGGATATCTGCTGAACGGCAATAAAATGTGGATCACTAATGCCCCCGAAGCCAACACCTTATTAGTCTATGCCAAGACCGATCCAAGTGCCGGATCCAAAGGCATTACGGCCTTTATCATCACGCCAGATATGGAGGGCTTTTCAACGGCGCAAAAGCTCGACAAGCTTGGCATGCGCGGCTCTGATACGTGCGAGCTTGTTTTTGAAGATTGCTTTGTCTCGGATGAGAATGTCGTTGGCGAAATCGGCCAAGGCGCAGAAATCTTGATGAGCGGCCTGGACTATGAACGTGTGGTCCTGTCAGGGCTTTCCGTCGGCATCATGCAGGCCTGCCTTGATGTCGTGCTGCCCTATATTCATGAGCGCCAGCAATTTGGCAAACCCATTGGGACCTTCCAGCTCATGCAAGGCAAGCTCGCCGATATGTATGTCACCCTCTCTACGGCGCGCTCTTACGTCTATGCTGTCGCCGCTGCTTGTGATCGGGGCGAGACCACCCGCAAAGACGCGGCAGGCTGTATCCTCTACGCCGCCGAGAAAGCGACTTTAATGGCAAGCGACGCGATTCAAATGCTGGGCGGGAATGGCTATATCAATGAATACCCAACGGGACGTTTATGGCGTGATGCAAAGCTGATGGAAATTGGCGCCGGCACCTCCGAAATTCGGCGCTGGCTCATTGGGCGCGAGCTCTTTGGGGAGACGTCCTAATGCCAAATGTAAGGCCAAGTGGTAAGTGGTTTGATGAACTCGAAGTCGGTCAAGTTTTTCAGCATCCAATTCGCCGCACACTGACAGAGACAGATAATATCCTTTTCACCTCCATGACGCATAATCCGGCGCAATTACATTTAGACGCCGAATATTGCCGCACGGAAACTGAGTTTGGAAAGCCGCTGATTAATTCCTATTTCACATTGGGTTTAGTTGTCGGCATCTCAGTCGGCGACACCACACTCGGGACGGCCGTCGCTAATCTTGGCACGGATAAAGTCCGTTTTCCCAAACCCTTATTTGCCGGTGACACCATAAATGTAGAGACGGAAATCATAGCCCTGCGCGAGAGTAAATCTCGCCCGACCCAAGGCATTGTCACCTTTGCGCATCGCGCCTTTAATCAGCACGGTGACCTCGTTTGTACATTAGAGCGTAGCGGCTTGCAGCATAAGACACCGCAAAAATAACAGTCTAAGTTTTGCGTGCCTCAACGAGCCGAAGGAATGCCTCTGCAATTGATCGAAATACCGCACGCTGGCTTTTTTGACTCAGGCACAGCACAGGCATTCCGGTTTTATTGACGTCTACGACATAAATACGCCCGTCATGCTTATCGCGCATGACATCAACGGCGCCGAAATCCAGTCCCATAGCGCCGCAATACTCGATAAGCTTCTCTTGTTCCTCTTTGGAAAAAGCCTGATCCGCCGTCAAAACATCGACATGGGCATAATCCGTCCCAAAACGTTTCTCGAGCGTTTTAAATTTGCGATGCACGACCGGAATTTCGCCGCCCACATAAGCCATGCGTAGATCTTCAGCTCCCCGCTCCGTGAAATCACTTTCAATGAGTTTTTGATAAACACTATCTGCGCGAACACTGCTCGGCGGCAAAGGACAGTCAACCACCTGCCCGTCATGTGTCGCATTAATATCCGACTTTTGCACAACCCACCCCTGATAGGTCAAGGGATCGATATCCACGCTATAGCCAAAAACTTGCTCAAAAACTTTGCCAACATGGGTTTTAGAAATGTCATCAATTCGGTGATTAATCGCCTTGGCTTTTATAGCAGGCTCAAGCAAGGCTCCCGTCTTGGATTCAGTCGTGTCATCAAACACAAACACAACATCCGCCTCTTCGGGGTTTTTAAGAATCTTGAGGCCGCCCATCCGCGCCGCAAGCCAGGCATTATACCAAGGACCAGAAGGTTGCGGGTAAAAAGCAATAGACGCGCTAGAGCGCCTAGCGCTCAGAAAGCGGCCAAGCCGTTGTAACATAAGAAAGCTATTAAACCGAACAACAGGAATGGCCCCTTTGAAGAAAGTGCCATTAAGCGGAATCTCAGTCCCCGTATACGGAAAGACCGCCACACCCTTACGGATACGCACACCCCGAAAATGACCCCAAATGCTCATTGGAGCGTTGTAGGTTCTTGGAATAAATGCACAAGTGAGTTTTTTGTGAACGGGGCGTGAGGGGGTGGGCGAGCCATACAGCGGCATCCCGAGCCTGACTGGTTCATCTCCTATCTCTTCGTCATCACCCGCCCCACCTCAGCGTCATCGCCCGATGGGGAGGTCTGGCGAAGACAGTGTGTAGGGAGTGGCGAAGACAGAGTTTTGGAGTATTCCGCTGTCTAATTGGGTCAAGCAGGATCGTTGTGATTAAACAATAATCATCACAGTGAAGCACTAAGGAGATATTTGGTGGAGCCTAGGGGAGTCGAACCCCTGACCTCTTCGCTGCCAGCGAAGCGCTCTACCAGCTGAGCTAAGGCCCCTTTAAAAAGGTTGGCGCTGTGTAGTCATCCACAGCGCCCTGGTCAATATGAATTGTGCTTTGGCGTGGGTTAAATTTCGACTTCTTCCACGTCGTCATCGCCTTCGTCGTCCGGCGGCGGCATTACGTTATCATCTTCGTCGTCGACGAGCGCGGCGTCCGCATCTTCGTCTTCATCGGTTTGGAAGCCATCAAATTCAGGTTTGTCGTCATCATCTGATGCGCCGCCAATGACAGCTGCGTCGTCGCCGTCAAGCTCTAGCTCTTTTGCGGCTGCATCTTCTTCGTCGATGTCGTCTTCGTCGATTTCTTCTTTCGCGGGCTTATCTGCTTCGTCCAGATCATCATCTTCGTCGTCATTATCGTCTTTTTCAGGCGCGAGCGGCTCAAGCGGCAAGATCGGCTTGGGCTCTAGCTCGGCTGGATCAAAGCTATGCTGACACATCGGGCATGTCGCAGGGTTTTTTGTCAAATCGTAAAATTTGGCTTCGCATTCGGGACATACCCGCTTTTCGCCAAGTTCAGCCTTCTTTGCCATGATGGACCTCGTTAAAATTCTCATATCTATGTGACATAAGTCACTTGCGCTGTTCGTTTTGAGCGCTAAAAGCGCGTCTTACCGCTTGGGGACGGTGAGTCAACAGACAATAGAGATGAAGCGAATATAGATGTCAGTTAACTCCCACCGCGCAAAGGCTTTAACGGGCACTGTTCGCGCCCCTGGTGACAAGTCCATTTCGCATCGCTCGCTCATTTTGGGCGCGATGGCAGAGGGCACAACAACCGTCACGGGATTGCTTGAAGGCGCCGATATTTTATCGACTGCCGTTGCCATGCAAGATTTTGGCGCCACCGTCGAACGCCAGAAAAATGGTAGCTGGACAATCATTGGCTGCGGCCCCGAAGGTTTCAAATCTCCCGCCGGCAATGTCGATTGCGGTAATGCCGGAACGGGCGTTCGCCTTATTATGGGCGCGGCGTCGGGTTACCCGCTCTCCGTCACGTTTACAGGTGACGCCTCACTCTCCTCTCGTCCAATGGGCCGCGTCCTAGATCCGCTCTCCGAAATGGGCGTGACCTATAAGGCGCAAGAGGGCGGCCGCCTGCCCGCAACACTGACATCAAACGGTAAGCTCACGCCAATAGACTTTACGCCGCCCCATGCCAGCGCGCAGGTCAAATCGGCTATCTTGCTCGCCGGCATTAATACAAACGGCATCACGACGGTGAATGAACCGACGCTCTCACGCGATCACACGGAAAATATGCTCAAGGCGTTCGGCGCGGACATTACGGTCAAGCCTAATGGCCAAGGCCAAAAGGTCAGCGTCAAAGGCCCTGTCACCTTAAAGGCGGCCAATGTAAATGTCCCCGGCGATCCCTCATCTGCTGCTTTCCCGATCGTTGCCGCGCTGACGACACCTGGGTCAGACATTATTATAGAGAACGTCATGATGAACCCGACGCGCACGGGATTATTTGAAACGCTAACAGAAATGGGCGGCTATGTGCGGTCAGATAATTTCCGCACCTCTGGCGGTGAAGTCATTGCCGACATCCACGTCAAGCATTCCAAGCTTCACGGCGTGACAGTTCCCGAAAACCGCGCGCCTTCAATGATAGATGAATATCCTATCCTAGCTATCGCGGCGGCCCATGCTAGCGGCACGACTGTTATGCGCGGCATCGCTGAAATGCGCGTGAAAGAAAGCGACCGCATTAGCGCGACAACAGCTTTGCTCTCAGTCAACGGCGTTGAAACAACAGAATATGATGACGGTTTTGCGGTCAAAGGCGGCCCTGTCGCAGGCGGCGGCACAGTCACAACCCATCATGATCACCGTATCGCAATGTCGGCGCTTATCCTTGGCATGAATTCCGTTCAGCCCGTGGCGATTGATGACGGCGCTATGATAGCTACCAGCTTCCCGACATTCTTTGATTTAATGAATGGATTAGGGGCCGATATAAAGACAGCTTCAACTGAGACGACGCCTTCATGACAGTGATTGCCATAGACGGCACATTTGCGAGCGGCAAAGGGACGCTCGGTAAGCGCCTAGCGGCGCATTATGGGCTGGCTTATCTGGATACCGGAAAACTCTACCGCGCTGTTGGGTATGGCGTGATGCAAGCGGGCGGAGACCCTGAAAATGCAGACCATGCCTCTAAGGCCGCGAAAGCACTGACAGGCTCAGAGCTCGATGACCCTATCTTGAAAAGCGGAGAGGTGGCGGTCACTGCCTCCAAGGTGGCCGTGCATCCAAGCGTTCGCCAATCGCTATTCCAATTTCAACGTGATTTCGCGGCAAAAGGGGCCGTCTTAGACGGCCGCGACATTGGAACGGTTATCTGCCCCGATGCAGACGTTAAATTTTATGTCGACGCCAGCGCAGAAGTACGCGCAAAACGCCGCCATACTGAGCTGACAGGTTACGGCGAAGATGTTTCGTTTGAGACTGTCCTCGCGCAGCTCATTGAACGCGATAATCGCGACAAAAACCGCAAAGAAGCGCCGCTCATAGCCGCTGATGACGCGCATCTGATAGATACAAGCACTATGGGCATTGATGAAGTCTTTCAGACCGCCGTTAGAATTACGGATGCTGTTTTAAAGCGCTAGACATTTTCTAAGCGTAGTCCTCCTTACGCCCTCCAATCCTGCCCCGTAATCTGCCCTTGCGCCCTTGCCCTGCTTCGCCTATACGCCGCGATATTCAGAGCCGTGTGTTTCCTTCATGCGGCTTTGTTCTTTCAAGGCCCCGATTGGCGGGGCCAGACCGCAGGATACAACCTGTCGGCCGGAACCAGTATTAAAAGGACTATTGCTATGAGCGACGCTCAACCCTCCATGACCCCCTCCACTGATGATTTTGCTTCCATGTTTGAAGCCTCCGTCGAATCCAATTCGATGAAAGAAGGCAGTGTTATTTCAGGCCGCGTAACGGCCATCGAAAAAGATATCGTCGTCATCGACGTAGGCCTAAAAACAGAAGGCCGCGTTCCATTGCGCGAGTTCTTCGTTCCAGGACAAGCCGATGAAGACAAAGTCAAAGTCGGCGACGACGTTGATATTTACCTAGAGCGTATCGAAAATGCCCTTGGCGACGCTATTCTCTCGCGCGACAAAGCCCGCCGCGAAGAAAGCTGGATCAAAATGGCTAAGTTCCACGAAAAAGAAGAGCCTGTACCTGGCGCTATCGTTGGGCGCGTCAAAGGCGGCTTTACTGTCGATCTTGGCGGCATCAATGCTTTCCTTCCTGGCTCACAAGTCGACATCCGCCCTGTGCGCGACGTAGGTCCTTTGATGAACCAAGAGCAGCCATTCATGATCCTCAAAATGGACCGCACACGCGGCAACATCGTTGTCTCGCGCCGTGCTATCCTTGAAGAGAGCCGCGCGGAACAGCGCGCAGAGCTTGTCGGTCAGTTGGCTGAAGGCGAAACACGCGAAGGCGTTGTCAAAAATATCACTGATTACGGCGCGTTCGTTGATCTTGGCGGTATTGACGGCCTCCTCCACGTCACGGATATGAGCTGGCGCCGCGTAAGCCACCCAAGCCAAATCTTGGCAGTTGGCGATACGGTTGCGGTTAAAATCATTCGCATCAATCCTGAGACACAGCGCATCAGCCTTGGCATGAAGCAGCTTCAGGAAGATCCATGGCTCGCAGCAGCAGCCCGTTACACTGTTGGCACGCGCCACACTGGCACGGTCACAAATATCGCTGATTACGGTGCATTTATCGAACTTGAAGAGGGCGTTGAAGGTCTTGTCCACGTGTCTGAAATGTCTTGGACAAAGAAGAACGTACACCCAGGCAAAATCGTTTCTACATCACAAGAAGTCGATGTTCAGGTTCTAGAAGTAGACCAAGAAAAGCGCCGCATTTCACTTGGTATCAAGCAAGTCCAAGACAATCCTTGGGATAGCTTCTCTGAGCGTTTCCCTGTCGGATCAACAATTTCAGGCGAAGTTCGTTCTGTAACTGAATTTGGTCTGTTCATTGGTTTGGACGGCGACATAGACGGCATGGCTCACCTCTCTGACCTGTCTTGGGACAAGTCTGGCGAAGAAGCTCTGCAAGACTACAAAAAAGGCGACATGGTTGACGCGAAGATACTTGAAGTCGATATCGACAAAGAACGTATCTCTCTCGGGGTTAAGCAACTGATCAAAGACACAGGCGCATCTGCTGGCGGATCTGGCGGCAAAGCTGTTACGCGCGGCAAGACTGTCACATGTACAGTTACCAGCGTTCAGCAGCCTGGTCTTGACGTTACCTTCGGCGAAGAGAACGAGATCAAAGCCTTTATTCGTAAGGGTGACCTCTCGCGCGAACGTTCAGAGCAGCGCCCAGAACGTTTCGCTGTTGGCGACAAAGTTGACGCCATGGTAACACGCGTCGCCAAAGGTCAGTATTCACTCTCTATCAAGGCGCTCGAAATCGCTGAAGAGAAAGAAGCTGTCCAGCAATATGGTTCAGCCGATTCAGGCGCGTCACTTGGTGATATCCTTGGCGCAGCTTTGAAGGGCGATAACTAAGCCGCTTTAAGACCTTTGCCTCCATTAAGGAGGTGTTAACTATAAAAGGCCCTGAAATCATTAAGGTTTCGGGGCCTTTTTTCATGAGTCGATATGAATAGCAGTTGACGTAGCTGGACTGTATTTGCTTTAAGTATCTCATGTTACGTTCCGAACTGATTGATAAACTTCATACTGAAAACCCGCACCTTACCCGGGCAGACGTTGAGCGCGTTGTCGCGGTGGTTTTGGAATCTGTAACGCAAACGCTAGAAAAAGGCGCGCGTGTCGAGCTTCGCGGCTTTGGCGCCTTCTCTGTACGTCACCGCAAATCCCGCTCTGGCCGCAATCCCCGCACGGGCGGCGATGTTTTCGTCCCCGAAAAGCACGTACCATTCTTCCGCACTGGCAAAGATTTACGCGCGCGTATTGACGCGACAAAATAATAAGCCCCACTCATCATAGTTAAAAGACTGTAATTGTCAGATTGACGCAGGACTTATTTTTGTGCAATAGCGCGCATATTGGGCCGATTGTGGTCGTTACTATGGGGGAAAATCATGGGAATGGTTTCCGAATTTAAAGAGTTTGCCATGAAGGGCAACATGATGGATATGGCTGTCGGCATCATCATGGGTGGTGCTTTTGGTACTGTCATCAAATCACTAATCGAAGACGTAATTATGCCTGTTATCGGGCATTTCAGCGGCGGATTAGATTTTAGCGCTAAGAAAATTGTCTTGTCACCAGCTGAAATGGACGCTGCCGGCGTAGCCATCGAAGGCACGGGCGCAGCCATTAGCTATGGTTCATTTATCAATGCAATCATTGCTTTCGCTATCTTGGCATGGGTTCTCTTCATGATCATTAAAGGCATGAACAAAGCTAAAAAGGCTGAAGAAGAAGCACCATCAGCACCGCCAGCAAACGAAGTCTTGCTCGCTGAAATTCGCGATTTGCTTGCAAAAAAATAAGCTATAAAAAGCTAAATACACTTAAAACCCGCCTCGAAAGAGCGCGGGTTTTTTTGTGGGTTATTTAATAATTGTTTCAACCCCGATAAACCTCGCTAGACGTTTTACCTCAGCCTCCAATTTAACATCCTGACGCTCCGACCATTTTCCTTCCTGCTCTTTCCATAGTTTTAAAACAGTGAGCGTTCCCGCCTTACGGTCAGCTTTCACCTCTATACGCCCGATGAAACGATCTCCCTGTAAAATTGGATAAACATAGTAACCCCAACGACGTTTCGCAGCGGGTACGAAAATCTCAATTTTATAGTCAAAGCCGAAAAGGCGTAGCAAACGTTTGCGGTTTCTCACAAGCGGGTCAAACGGGTTTAATATTCGCAAGCGTGAAGTTGGGGACTTAAGTCCTTCAAGCTGGGCTTCGATATTAGCAACTGCAAAACCGGGCAGCCATTGCCCTGTTGCCGTCTCTATTTCCACAGGCTGAACATCATTAGCCCCGTTCGAAATCCAACCTTTTATTTGAGCGGCTGACGCCGCGCCCCAAAAGTCTTGGAGTTCCGCAGCATTGGCAATTATCAGGCGTTTTAAGGCGGCCTTGCATAGCCATCCAAGCTTGTCTTCTGGAGGCTTAGCGCCATAATGATCAGAAGGAATGACCCGCTCGGACAGATCGTAAAACTTGGTAAAGTTCTCGCGGCGGCATGTTGAAAGCTCACCTGTATACCAGAGGTAATCCAGCGCACGTTTATGCGGCGGGCGGTCCCACATGTCTTTCTTACCCGTTATCTTGGTATCAAAAGCATGGGTCGATAACGCGCCCTCAGCTGTAATTCTCGCTTTGATATCTCTGAGTAACGGCGCGTCAATTTTCCAGTTTTTGCGCGCCGCATAGCGCGCTTGCATGCGCTCACGCTGCCATTGCCACACGGGATATAGCTCAATCGGTAGAATAGACGCGTCATGGGTGAAATGTTCGAAAACATGCCTGTCTTTGAGCGCGTTCCACAACATAGGCTCACGATAATTCTGATTACGGCTCCAGAGTATGTGATGATGCGCGCGTGAGACAGTGCGGATGGTATCGAGCTGCACGAAGCCCATGGAATTAATAAGGGCGGGAAGGTCTAGTTTTCCCGTGGGCGGTATTGATAGGCCATGCGCTTTTATGAGGAGGTGTCTGGCTTGGCGGTTGGATATCTTTAGGGGGATCAAGAGGGCACCCTCCGCGCCATGCAGGATAAACCCTGCATTCTGCGGCTTAGCGGCAAATCAATTCCACAAATTGATTGCGCATAAACAATGACATCCGCTCATCCCTGTGAAAACAGGGACAGCCCATTTTTTTGCTTCTGCGAAACAATAAAATGAGCGGTCATTGTTTATGGTGCCTAAGCATATTTATCCCCGAGATAGACACGCCTTACATCTTTGTTGGCACGAATTTCATCCGGCGTACCTTCAAACAGAGCTTCCCCTTGGAAGAGGATAGAAGCGCGATCAACGATATCGAGGGTTTCGCGGACGCGGTGATCCGTGATCAAAATGCCAATGCCGCGTTTCTTTAAATATAGAACCAGTTCAGAAATATCCGCAATCGCAATCGGGTCGATACCTGTGAAAGGCTCATCGAGGAGGATGAAGCTTGGACGCGACGCTAGCGCGCGCGCAATTTCGACGCGGCGGCGTTCGCCGCCAGATAGGGCGAGCGCAGGGCTTTTCTTGATGTGGCCAATATTAAGCTCATCGAGTAGCGCTTCGACATTATCATCCCATTTGGAACGATCACGTTCCGTCAATTGAACCACGGCCTTGATGTTTTCCTCAACTGTCAGTCCGCGAAAAATAGATTGTTCCTGCGGAAGGTAGCCCACGCCCAGGCGCGCGCGTTGATACATTGGAAGGCCCGTGATGTCTTGGCCATCAAGGGTGATCATACCGCGATCGGCTTCAATGAGGCCCATGATCATGTAGAAACTCGTAGTCTTACCTGCGCCGTTCGGGCCCATAAGCGCAACAACTTCGCCGCGCTGAACGGTGAGCGTGATGTTTTTGACAACCTCGCGGCCGCGATAAGCCTTACCGATATTATTAGCGGCCAAACCTTTAGGCGGCGGGACTATATCTGCCGTCATGTTATTACTGCGTGTGTTTGGATCAGCGTCAGCCATCTGTGTTCCTTTGGTCTTAGATATGACTCTAAGACTGGCTTCCGCCTGTGTTTTTAAGCAAGATTTTCACGCGGCCTTTTGAGCCACATCGGCGGCCTTTGCAGGTGCCAATGACGCGAGCTTCTTCTGTCGTGAGATTATATATCAGCGTATCGCCTGTGACGACGTTTTCGCCCTGAAGCAAAATAACATCACCTGTGACGGTAAAACTGTCAGTGGCTTGAACATAGACGCCATTATTTCCGCGCACTTCTTGTTCTGGCGTAATATAATAAAAATTACCTGAGGCTTCGATGCGGGAAATATCGCTAGCCGCTGAGCTGCCGCCTGCGCCTGCAACGCCGCCAAATATTTTCATCTTATCAGCAAGAATACGTGTGCCAGCTTGGCGAACATCAACTTGGCCCGTCAGGGTGGTCGTACCCGCAGCATTGATGATATCATCTGCTGTGGCGTCGATCGGCGCGTTATTATTGCGGGCGAATTGCGCATTAGCCGAGAGCGGCATAGCGGCCATCAACATTGCGGCGGCAGTTAGTTTCAACACAGTTTTCATAATACTATTCCTGACTTCCTATTCTTATGGTCGGGCGTCCCGAGCAATCATCGCCCTGACATTGGCCTGAAAAGCGAATCGTTTCCGTATTCACATTATAGATCAACTTATCTGTTGAGGCTGTATTTCCGCCAGGCTGCCTGACTTTCACATTCCCTGTTACGGTAATGATGCCTTTGTCTCGCTCATAGATGCCCCGATCCCCTGTCACATTATTATCAGGAGTGGTGTAATGGAAATTACCTTTCGCATCAATACGGTTGACGGCGCCGAGTTGAAGGCTGCCTGTTGTCTCGCTATCTGCCTCTGCGCGGTAAATATTCATCGTATCGGACCGAATACGCGCCACGCCTTGCGTGACGTCGACATTGCCAACAAGGATGGTCAAGCCGCCTTCATAGGTTGCTTTCTCTGCGAGCACTTTAATGGGGTCATCGCCGCCAAAAATCTGTGCGTGAGCCGGCGTAGCGATTGCTGCCAAAATAATAACTGATGGTAAAAGGCGCATTATTCGTCCTCCCCTAATCCAATATCATCTGTTTGGTCGATAATGGCGTCCATCCCGCTTTTAAAAACGAAGACTTTATAATTATCGTTAATTTCGTAAGCATTACCATTAACGATCCCAAAATTACCATCGCATTCAATGCGTTCGTCGCCTTCAATACGTTTTTCTTTGGCAAAGATTCGGGCATGGGTTGTTTTGCAATTATAGCCATCATCCGTGTTGAGATCGACAGCCGTTCGCAAATTCAGAATTTTCTTTACGTCATCATAAGTGCCTGTTTCAGCAACAACCAATGAAGGCTCTGATCCTGTCTCGCGAATAAACTCTAAAACCGGTTTGATCAGCGCGACTTCGCTGCGATTAGCTAATGTGCGAGTCGCCGTGTCTGCCGTGAGATAAAAAGGCAAGCCGTCTTCTGTTCGGCCGCTATAACGCGGATTGACCATACTTACGGACTCGGTTGGATTATCGGTAATAAAAGGCGTCTTATTTTGAGTCGCAAATTCATAAATCAGATAAGCGCCTAGCCCCGCACACAGCGTCAAAAGTATGTAGCGCATGACCTTCACCCGCGCCGAATGTTTACGGGCAGCTTCAAGTGTCAGAGTGCGTTTTGGCTCCCATAGGCCAAGCGCATCGCTGGCCGATCTGTCGCCTGTTGATGTAGCCGCTATATTCATGGATTAGCTATAGGATAAGGGGTTTAAAATTACGATAGCAAATTTCACCAAATGAAGAGATGGTAAGATAGGATAATAAAGCCACAAGCCAAGGGTTTGCCTTAGTCTGGGCGGCGCATTTTGTGGCTGAAGATATCAACGCCGTCCCAGCCTTCAAGATCAAGCTGACAGCGTGTTGGGATAAAATCAAAACAGTTACGGGCCATGTCCAAGCGGTCTTCGCGTAGTAGGCGCGCCATAAGAATATTCCGAAGTTGATGCAGGTAAAGGACGTCAGAGGCCGCGTAATCAAGTTGCGCTTTTGTCAGCTCATCAGAGGCCCAATCCGAGCTTTGCTGTTGCTTGGACAGATCAACGTTTAAAAGCTCACGCGTCAAATCTTTCAGGCCATGCCGATCCGTGTAAGTGCGTACAAGACCTGAGGCAATTTTCGTGCAAAAAATGGGGTTTAAATCTACGCCCATATCACGGCCTAAAATGGAGACATCAAAACGGGCAAAGTGGAAAATTTTCTCGATTTTTGGATTGTTAAGGATAGCCTTAAGATTGGGCGCGTCATAGCTATCGCGATCCATTTGCACGATATGGGCATTGCCGTCGCCCGCGGAGAGCTGCACGAGGCAGAGCTTATCGCGCACAAGTGAAAGCCCTTGCGTTTCTGTATCAACAGCAACTGCAGAGCCAAAATCAATACCAGCGGGAAGATCGCCCTTGTGAAGCGTAACGGTCATGAGAGTTCCTTTAAATTCCCGCCAGACTTACAGAGATAGCTTAAATAAAACAATGCCTGTTTTTCGGCGGCAAGCGGGTAAATTCTTGCTATAGAGCATTTATGAAAACCATGACCGACTCAGACCGTTACGATATTTTAGTTGCCCATTCTGAATCTCGTTTGGGCGGCTATTCGGATGCCTTTTTTGTGGGCGTGACGAGCACCGGTATTTTTTGCCGTATCGGCTGCCCTGCGCGCTTGCCCAAGCGTGAGAATTGCGAATTTTATGAGAGCGCCCAAGAGGCCTTGGGGGCTGGGTTTCGGGCGTGCAAACGCTGTCATCCCGCCAGTCACGCCGGCGAGGCCTCGGTTTTGATCAAAAAGCTCATTGCTGTCATAGAGGATGATCCCGAACGCCGCTGGAGCGAGGATGATATCAAAGCCCTAGGCATTGACCCGTCCACGGCGCGGCGGCAATTTAAAAAACGCTTCGGCTTAACATTCACCCAATATGCCCGAGCCAGACGCCTCGGCGCGGCGGCGCAAGGCCTTGCCAAAGGAGACACTGTGATAAATGCTCAACTCAATGCCGGATATGACAGCGCGTCTGGCTTCCGTGCGGCCTTCGCCAAAACATTTGGAACAGCCCCCGCCAAATCCAACGCATTGCCGCTTTTCATCGAATGGCTCTCCACACCGATAGGCCCGATGTTTGCGGTTTGTGATGAAACCCATCTTTATATGCTGGAATTTACTGTGCGAAAAAATATGACCCGCGGCTTTGAAAAGCTACGTAAAACACATAAACGCGCTGTGATTCCTGGCCGGACCTGCATTACTGATCAGATAGAAGCTGAGCTAAAATCTTATTTTGACGGCACATTGAACGCGTTTAAAACGCCCCTCGCCCCCACAGGCACTGCGTTTCAAAATTCAGTCTGGAAAGCCTTGCAAGATATCCCTTATGGCGAGAGCCGCGCCTATACGGATTTGGCAATTGCGGTTGGAAATGAGAAAGCCGTGCGGGCCGTTGCGAGTTCAAACGCGAATAATGGCCTTGCGCTAATTATCCCCTGCCACCGCGTCATTGCTAAAGGCGGCGGGCTAGGCGGTTATGCCGGCGGTCTGGATAAGAAACAGTGGTTATTGGATCACGAGAAACGTCACTCCCAATCCGCTCATCCCTGCGAAGGCAGGGAATAGGACTTACTCTAAACATGTTACAATGAACCATGTCCTGGCCCCAGCTCATGTTGTTTGTCAGGCCAAACAACGGGCTGGGGTGAGCGGGATTTTAGGGTTTACACCAGCCCCAACAGCGTTTCTATCACCGCGTCTTGATCTTCGGCCTTTAAATATGCATGCATGGGCAAAGCCATAATCACATCTTTGGCCGCCATTGTATGTGGCAATCCATCCGGCGAAATAGGGAAATTTTTATAGGCCGTCTGCATATGCGTCGGTAGGGGGTAATAAGCTGCAACAGGTATTTTTGCCGCCCGCATTCCTGCCAGAACATCATCGCGGTTTGGAACTTCAATTGAATATTGCGCCCAGGTTGAAAGGCCGCCCGCAATCACTTTGGGCGTGCGCAGGATATTTGATTTCAAGGCATCTGTGTAGCGGTCAGCTATACGGTTTCGGGCTTTAATTTCATCTGCAAATATATTTAACTTCTCAATGAGGATAGCCGCCTGCATCGTATCTAAACGGGAGTTTAGCCCAATGGTTTCATGATCCCCTGGAACGCTTCCGCGCCCGTGAAACCTAAGGCTCAAAAGGGTGTCTTTAAGCGCTTCATCGGTGGTGAGCATCGCGCCGCCATCGCCGTAACACCCCAAAGGTTTAGCGGGGAAGAAGCTTGTCGTGACAACATCGGCCCACGCGATTGGCGCTTTACCGTTTAAGCGGCACCCCATGCCTTGCGCGGAATCCGCAATCAATTTCAGACCAAAATCATCGGCTATTGCGCGAAGGGCAGGATAGTCCGCAGGCTGTCCAAATAGATCCACGGCAATGATCGCTTTTGGACTATCCGTAGCCTCAATAGCCGCCCGCAAGGATTTTGGACACATATTATAGGTGTCAGGGTCAACATCGACGAAACAGGGCGTAGCTCCGATGACGGCAATCGCCTCCGCGGTCGCCGCATAAGTCCAACTTGGGCAGAAAACCGTGTCACCATGCCCAATATTCCAAGCTTTTAAGGGAAGGATAATGGCGTCAGTCCCATTCGCGCAAGAGACCGTATGTCCCCCGCCTTCAAATTCTGCGAGCTGTTGCTCAAACTGCGTCACCTCAGGGCCAAGTATATATTGGCCATGTTCAAGGACGCGCTTAAGCGCCGCTTCGATATCATCTGCAATAACCGCGCGTTGGGCTTGTAAATCTATAAATGGAAATCTCATACAGGCGCCTTAGCCCGAAAACTAAAAATGCCACAGACAAAATCTGTGACAGATTATAACAGTAATTAACCCGTCTTAAGTGTCAGCTGCGCCGAGAGTAATCCGCTCTCATCAGCCGTGATAGAGGCGCGGGTTAACTCAGCCCCATTTTGCGTCATCAGAGTATTTATCAAGCGGTAAAGTTTAACCGTCTCAACGCCATCAATCCAAACCGTCAAAGCGTCATTATCCGGATTGATGCGAGAGAGCCGAATATCTTGTCGCTGCGCTGCCGAAATGAGCGTAGCCCTGTTAAACGGCGTTCCAGTTGCTGAAGGTCCCTGGCCAAGTTGCGGCAAGGCGCGGGAGACGATTTCGTAATCCCGAACAGCTTTGGAGGCTTGCAACTCCGCTTGACTATGCGCGCTTAAGACAGGTTTGATGGCAAAGATAAACAGAGCCGCCAAGACCATTGCGGCCGCTAAGCCGACCATGACGATCTTCTCATAGAGCTCGCGTTCATCCCATTTCAAGAAATCCATCATGACGCGCCTCCGCGCAATGTCGCTTCACCGACGAATTGGCCAGATTGTTCGCGCACGCCGCCTGTTGTCAATTGGCCGCCTGCCGCGCGAATGGCTGTTTCAAGCTGTCCAGCGCTTTCAAAACTCGGATAGACGAGGCGCAGTTGAAGTTCATTTTTTGTGTCTTGATAGCGCAGCTGCTCAACGGATAACCCGTCGATCTGCTCAATGCCGCTAAACAGAATTTGCGAAAGACGTAGAAAAGCCAGCGTGTCTTGCCCGCCTGATTTTAAGGCCCGCGTCGCGGCGAGCGCCGGGTTATTCGGAGCCGCCTGGCCTGTGGCGTCGGTATAAATTTGCGCGGCTTGCAGCTTCATATCAGCCGCTTGTAATTTCAGGGCGCGAGCCTCTGCGCCGTGGAGGAATAAGGCCGCGATAGCGAGGCCCGCCGCAAGGCCGCCTAATGGAACAAGCTTACGCCATTCAAGGGCAAACCCATTTCTAGGCGAAAATCCATTTTGTAAAATATTGAGATTATCATTGCGCTCAAGCTTTGCGCCAATAGCCGAAAGGATCGTTTCATCTGGATAGGCTTTCCCCTCATCCGTCCACCCCGCGTCCATAGCGTGACCTAGCAAACCGGGCGTTACGGCGCGGCCAAGCAAAGAAATAGGCCCGTCAACATCGGCCAAGGCCTCAAAATCAGCGACAGCTTTGACAGGGGATAAGCCTGCCTCTTTAAATTGCGCGACCGTCTGCGCAAGTTCGTCTTTATCCATTACGGCAATGCGGTCATCGGATAAGGCAATGTGAACGCGGCTCAGCGGGACGGCGATTTTATCCTCAATGGAAAAACCTGCCGCGCGGAGGCGGTCGCGTTTTGAGGTCGCAGGAAGGTCATGCGGGTAAATGCGAAGGCTTTGCCCCGATAAGACAGCTACGGTTTCTTTACTGCTATCATTGGCTGGCGGCGCGCCGCGCCCATGGGTCATGACCCGCTCGCCATCGACAATGCCCCAGAGCCCTGGACCGTCTTCATGGCTCGGCATAATAATGATAAGGCGTTGCGTCATTCTATGCCTAGCTCTTCTTGTTCCAAAGTTGGGCGTAAGCTTTCGCTCCCCCATCCGCGATATGTCAATTCTGTATTTTGACCTGACACATCATACTCATATGTGACTAGCCTAGTCGCGTTAAGATAATCAACCCTGACTTCGACCCAAAGATATTCGGGCTCGAAAGCTATTTGATCAAAAGCCGCCTCTTTCCCGGCAAAACTCTGTAAGGCCGCAGTCGCTTGAAGCGTCTCCAAATTACCATAGCCGCCCGGAGGGCGCTCCGCAATAATCTGCAGCGCTGTTTGGTAGAAATCAGGCCCGCCCAATAATGTCGACAGCAAATAAGCGTCAATCGGTTCCGCGGTATCTATATTTAGTTTTGTCTTTTCGCCGGTTTTGCGCGCGCAAAGATAGGGCCGTATAGATTGGTAAAGTTCTTCTGTCATGCCTTCAAGGCTACGAAGTTCCATGACAGAGGCGAGCGCTGTATTCGCTGTGCGGTGCGGCGGCTCGCGGCGTAGATAATCACCATCTTCCGCACCATTCGCGCCGCGCTGACTATCGGCATCTATCCAATCCGTGAGAACGCCCGTTAGATTTCGCGCGTCGCCTTCAGGCCAGCCGAGAACTGTAAGCAGGTTTGTGAATTGCCGGCCTCCAACAACATCGCCTGCGCCTATGGAAGAGACAAGACTCCCCAAAGCAAAACAATCGGTGCCGTCACGAACATCTAAAATCATGGCCCCGCCTTCATAGGGAAAGGTGAAGGTTTGCGGCTCCTTGAAGAGCTCATTTTTTATAGCAGGCTGCAGGGGCGCAAGCTGGCTTGAGATATAACTCTCCGCGAAATCCTCTGCGCCTTTCACGTACCAGTCAGCTTGGGCATAGTCCCCAACATTAATGGTGCGTTTTACAGCAAATCGAATATCGTCCATAATCGCAACAGAGACAGCCGCCATCACCGCCATAATAAGAAGCGTTGTTAAAAGAACCGTTCCGCGGTCTTTATTGGGTTTAGAATTTGGAGCAGGCATCACGTGCCAATCTCGAAAAGATGCTCAGTTAATTCACCATATTGGTCAGTCACTTCAATAAGGATGGCGTTAGGTTTAAGGGCGTCGGTCGCGCTAGGCTGCAAGCGCACCCCTTCAATTTTGGAGAGCGCATTAAATTGATAAACCACGGCATATAGTTTCGTATCTTGCAGGTCATCCAACAATACGCGGTCAAAACTCAGGGCGGCCTGCGCGGGATTTTCGTGAGCATAAGACCGGCGAATGAGAGCGCCGTCTTCAAAATGATATTCGACGCGCTCCAAATCACCGCGTTTTTCCAACCCGCTCGGGTTTTGCTTACCTCGGCGCGTAAATGATAACAGCGCCTCACCATCTGTCGTCAAAACATAAGGATTGATGCCCCCTAATTCGTCGCGGCTTGTCCTGAGCGTCAGAGCCGAAAAATCAGCGCGCATGATCGCGCGGGCCGCATTTAACTGATTGAGCTCCTCCATTGAGGCCGCCAATCGGTCTTTGCCTTGCAGGCTTTGGGTCATAGCCGTCATCGTGCCGGCCGTTATCAGCGCAAATATAAAGAGCGAAATGAGAACTTCGACAAGGGTAAACCCAGCCTCTTCATGCCCCCCGCCAATCACAGCGTTTTATCCGTGCGAAAGGCCGTGCGGGAAATGACCACTTGATCGCTATCGACATCATTGACAGAGACAATCACGCGGTAAAAGCCAGCGCTTTCTGTTTTCGATATTTCCGCGCGCCAATCGTAATTTTTACCGTTTACAGACTCCTCGCCAGTTTTTACGCCTATTTCCAAAGGCCTAATACGGGCGCGAATGATTTGGTTATCGGCAACGATTCCAGCATAGGCCTTATTTTGCAAAACACTCACCGCGCGCACGGATTCAGTCCCTGCTCGCGTCAGGCCAATAATTGCAAAGCTGAAAATCAATAGAGCCGCAAGGACTTCGATAAGTGTAAACCCCGCATCTTTCATAGCCCCCGAACTCATGGCCGTGACTTTATGAGTTCTATGCGGCCGTCACCTTTAGTTTTTAAGGCATATTTTGTATCACGGTCAGACAGCGTCAACTCAAAAGGCGTCGAAAGCCCCGTGGGTTGAAACAAAATGAAAGGCTCGGTTTTCTTGGGCATATCAAGTTTCGCTGAAGCCCGCGTTAAGGTCAGGCGATAACTATCCTGCCACTCGCCTGAGGCCCGCTCTGTCCATTCGCTATTCTCAAAACTATACAGCCTATATCCATCTTTGGAAAAACCTGCCGCAGTAACGGATCCGCTTATGAGGCCGTCCTGCACCAAAGCATTTAGCTGGCCCGTTAATTTTGCAGCTTGAACGTCTAATGTAGATTTAGGTGTGGGCATTGAGAGAACCACAACAGATGTCATTAAGCCAATAATGAACAATACGCTGAGAACTTCGACTAATGTGAAGCCTGCCGCCTTCATATTGCGTCGACCCACTTGTTTTATTCCCAGCTAACAATATCTGCGGCTTGGTCTTCACCGCCTGGCTCTCCGTCTGATCCATAGGAGACGATATCGAAGACACCGTTTTCCCCTGGATAGGTATAAATATAAGGATTTCCCCAAGGATCATTTGGCAAACGTTTTATATAGCCGCCTTTGCGGTAACGGGCTTCGTCTTCCCCAGATGGCATTTCGGCCAACGCCTCCAGCCCTGCGCTTTCTTCTGGATAGTCAAACATATCAAGACGGTACATTTCTAAGGCCTGCTCTAACACGCTAATGTCACCTTTGACTTTCTTTGCTTTTGCATCGCCGAGCGTCGGCGCAACATTCATCACCACAAAGGTCGTCAACAGGCCAATAATAACAAGCGTCACCATGACTTCAACAAGCGTGAAGCCCTCTTCTTTTTTTTGTCTTTTTTGCGTGATGTCATTTTGCATGATGGGGTCCTTTAAAATGCCAAAGTATTTAATTGTAAGATGGGCAAGAAAATTGCCGCAATGATGAGTAGCACAATTCCTGCCAGAAAAATAATTATCAAAGGTTCAAGAAGGGTCAAAAACACAGTTGTTGCGCTATCAAATTCATCCTCAAGATACTCGGCCGATTTGGAGAACATTTTCCCCATATCGCCGCTCGCCTCCCCGCCAGCCACCATCTGCACGACAAGGGGCGGGAAAACGGATGTGCCGCGCAAGGCGGAACTAATGGCTGTCCCTTCGCGAACCTTGATTGAAGCGTCCATAACCGCGTCCCGCATGACAGAATTTTGCAAGGTGTGACGCGCCGTTTCCAGCGCCGTTAGCGCAGGCGTTCCGCTATCAACTAAGCCCGCCATTGTCCTGGCGAAACGCGCAGCGTTCATATTGCGAATAATTTTTCCCATAAGCGGTAGGCGCAGCATCATTGCGTCCCAGCGATACCTAATGCTCTTAGTCTTCAAGGCCTGCCGTAATATGAATATAGCGGCGACAAAGATACCAAGCGTAATCAAACCCCAATCTTGCATCCAAGCCGATATGGCGATGACGGCCTGCGTTAAAGGCGGAAGATCCTGCCCAAAACTATCAAATTGATAGACAACTTTAGGGACGACAACAATCATTAAAATCGAGACAACCAATAGAGCGACGATAGACAGCACAAGAGGATAGGCGGTTGCGCCCAAAATTTTACGGCGGATTTTCTGAGCTGCCTCAAGATCATCTGCCAAGCGCTCGAGCACAGCCGGGAGCCGGCTGGACGTTTCGCCAGAGGCGACCATAGCGGTGTAAAGCTCGGGGAAGACTTTGGGCTGCCCGCGCAAAGCATCGGATAGGCGCAGCCCTTCCATGACCTGCGCGCGAATTGAGAGCAGCGCGCCCTTCATAGGAGAGCGTTCAAATTGAAGCGCCGTAATTTTAAGCGCTTCTTCGATGGGTGTCGCGGCGTCAATCAAGATAGCCAATTGGCGTGTGGCTTGCGTCAAATGTTTGTGCTTAACACCAGAGGCTTTCGCGCCCGCCGTTTCTTTTTTCTTGGATTTGCTGGGCGACAAATCGAGCGGCATCAAAGCACGTGCTCGAAGAATATCCCGCGCGTCGCGCGCCGAGGACGCCATGACAGTGCCTTTTTTGCGTTTCCCGGCTTCGTCTAAAGCTGCATAGTCAAACGCTTCCACCTAAATCTCTTCAGCCGTATTAGACTTGCATACCCTAAGAACTTCTTCCGCGGACGTCTCGCCCGCGAGAACTTTATCCGCGCCGCTACCCAACAATGTTTGGCGCTTTGTAAAGGCATAATTAGCCATATCGGATTCGCTTGCCCCGTCATGGATCATGGCCCGAAGCTTATCATCCAGCGTCACAATTTCGTAAATCCCGAGGCGGCCCGTATAACCGATATCCTGACACTCTGCGCAGCCTGTTGATTTGTAAAATGTCACATTAGCTTTGCGGATGCCGAGTTCAGCCTGTTCTGTTGCGGACGGTTTGTAAGGCGTCTTACAGCTTGGGCAGAGACGGCGCACGAGACGCTGCGCGACTAATGCCGTAATCGTGGAAGACAGTAAAAAGGGTTCAACCCCCATATCGCGCAAGCGCGCAATGGCGGCGACAGCAGAGTTTGTGTGAACTGTGGAAAGCACCAAATGCCCGGTCAGAGATGCCTGCACGGCAATCTCGGCGGTTTCAGGATCGCGAATTTCACCGATCATTACAACGTCAGGATCTTGGCGAAGAATAGCGCGAAGCCCCGCCGCAAAAGTCATACCGACTTGGGCGTTCACTTGTGTTTGCCCAATGCCGTCCAGCGCATATTCAACAGGGTCTTCGACAGTTAAAATATTGCGCGAGCCGTCATTGAGTTGCGAGAGCCCTGCATAAAGCGTCGTTGTTTTACCTGACCCTGTTGGGCCTGTGACAAGGATAATTCCGTTAGGACGCTCAAGGGCGGATTCAAAGGCCAGTAGAACCTCTGTTTCCATACCTAATTCCGGAAGACCGAGGCGCGAGGAATCTTGCTCCAATATCCTCATGACTAAGCGCTCGCCGTGACGCGACGGCAAGGTCGAGACGCGAACATCGATGGCCCGCTCACCTAAATTAAGAGAGAAGCGGCCATCCTGGGGCACGCGTTTTTTAGCGATATCTAATTGCGCCATAACTTTGACGCGCGAGACAAGCACAGAGGCAAGCCGCGCGGGAAGGCTCAGCATTTCACGAAGGCTCCCATCAATTCGAAAACGAACAGAGAGGCGCTGCTCGTAAGGTTCAATATGGATATCAGAAGCACGGCTGCGAATAGCTTCTTGTAAAATACCATTAATCAGGCGGATGACGGGCGCATCATCTGTGCTGTCGAGCAAATCAGAGGTGCGCGGCAATCCGCTGGCCAGCGCATTTAAATCTCCTGGCGTATCGATAGCGTCTTCAGCAGAGCTCGATAAATCGGCTTGCGCATAAACCCGCGCGGCATGATTTTCAAACTCACCCGGCGTAACGTCAATAAGTTTTGCGGGCTGACCTATGGCGCGGCGCGCCTCAAGCAGGGCCTCCATGCTCGCGCCGGGACGCCGCGCAATCACGACTTCGCCGTCTTGCGTCATAGCTAATACGCCCTGCGCGCGGGCAAAGGCGTAGTTAAGCGGCGGACGGGTGAGCGTGGGCGTTTCGGTCATGAGACCAAACTAGCCGCGTTAAAAGGTTAAGTCACGCTGTGATTTTGTGAGAGATTAGTAATGGTTGAAGAGCCACTAAGCCGAAACCGCTAGCGGTTTCGGAACTCCGCTGTATTTGCTCCACAGGAGCATATACGGGCGCTACGTTTATCGTTAATCGAAAATAATTGTTGTTTTTCGATAAAAATTCTATATGGCTACCGTCAGAGAAGTCCAACTTGGGGAATACCATGCTATCTATTAAAAATGTCCATAAGCGTTTCGGCGACGTCCACGCGATGAATAATATCAATCTTGATTTGAAGCCCGGCCTATTCGGCCTGCTCGGCCCAAACGGCGCCGGGAAGTCAACCCTGATGCGGACGCTGGCGACGTTGCAAAACCCCGATGAAGGCACCATCACTTATAATGGAACTGACATCACGAAAGACCCAAACATTATTCGGTCAACCCTAGGCTATCTGCCCCAAGATTTCGGCGTTTATCCCCGTATGAGCGCTCTTGCTCTACTCGATCACATTGCTGTTCTGAAAGGCATCACGAATAAAGCCCAGCGCAAGGAACAAGTTGAAACCCTTTTACAGATGGTCAATCTTTGGACCCATAAATCCGCATCCGTTGCGACGTTTTCAGGCGGTATGCGTCAGCGCTTTGGCGTTGCGCAAGCTTTGCTGGGTGACCCGCACCTTATCATCGTTGACGAACCTACGGCAGGTCTTGACCCGCTAGAGCGTCAGCGTTTTCTCGATATCCTGTCTCGCGCGGGTGATGACAAAATCATTATCCTCTCCACACATATTATCGAAGACGTCCGTGACCTTTGCACCGATATGGGCGTGATGGGTAACGGCCAATTAATCGTGCGCGGCGCGCCTGAAAATCTTGTTGCGCAAATAGACGGACAGGTCTGGACGCAACGTTTTGAAAGTGACGAAACAGTTGATCGGTTAAAATCAGAAATGAAAGTCCTATCCACGCGCCGTTTGCGCGGCGCGACAGTTGTCTCCGTTCTATCACCCACATTGCCGGGGCCAGGATGGGAATCCCGCGATGTTCTGCTTGAAGACGCTTATTTCGCTTATCTAAATGGATTTATGCAAGCGGGAGAAACACGTCATGCTGCGTAAACTTTTACAATTTGAACTTTCTCTCCACACGAGGCAAATTGGCTTTTGGTTAGCCTTAATCGTAATGATTGGCCTTGGCTTACTATTTTCATCCCATGAAGATTTCGCTATTGGCGTCGCAGGTGGTGAACGCGTTAAAGTAAATGGCGCCATTCCTGTCGCATTGACGATTTCTGCCTTTAGCTTGTTCTCTATTTTCTTCGCGGCCGTCTTCGTCGTGACCGGCGTTATGCGTGACGATACCCATAAATCCGTCGAGATGGTGCATGCCACGCCCGTAAAAACCCGCGATATGCTGATTGCCCGCATGTTGGGTGTTTGGATTGCGACAGTGGTCAGCCTATCAGGACTTGTGATTGGTACAATTGCTGGCCCCTTCATGCCTTGGGGCGATGCGGAAACATTTCAGAGTTTCAACCTGTTGCACTATATACAACCCTTCTTCCTATTTATCATCATTAATGCCCTACTCGTATCCGCTATTTATACCGCAATAGCCGTTACAACGCGCAACCGTGCATTAGTTTATGTTAGTGCAGTCGGGCTTTTAGTATTGTACCTCGTGGGCGGCGTTATTGCGGGCGAACGACCTGATGAGTGGATTGCGGCATTAGTCGACCCCTTTGGAGCAACATCCCTTGCTGTCGAAACCCAATATTGGCCTGCCGCAGAGCAGAATGAAAATATGGCGCCATTTTTGGGCTGGGTGGGATTGAACAGGTTGGTTTACGGCCTTGTTGGATTAGCTTTATTCGGTCTGGCTTTTATGTTCTCAACGCGGGGCATACATCTGCGCAAAGGCAAAACACGCCTTACAGATAGCGCGCCCGCACATATTCCAACACAGGTTAAAGCCGTAAAACCTAACCTCAATGCTGGGTTTACACTAAAAGCCTTCTGGACACGCATTAAGTTTGAATATCTTTCAACCGTGCGCAGCACGGCATTTATTATTTTAGTGGGTATCGCCCTCTCCCTATTTGGGGTTTCGCTTCTTGTCGCCGTATTTATGGGCGCAAGCACCGCTTTGCCAACGTCGCGCTTTATGACGCAAGTGGCATTGGGGTCACTTCTCTTCCCAATGCTCATTATTATGATTTTCTTTGGGTCGGACATAATGTGGCGAGACAGAACCGCAAATATTCACGGCATTTTGGACGCAACACCTGTTCGTGACGTTTCGCTTCTTTTTGCAAAATGGGGCGCTCTCGCACTGCTTTTACTGACTTTGGTGGCTGGCTTATTAATAGCCGGCATGATTGCTCAAATCGGGTTTGGTTGGGACCGCGTTCCCGTCGTGCCTGCGACATTCATAGCCATCGGTATTGTTAGCTTTTTCGTTGGCTTTTTCTTCCAAGGCATGTTGGTCATGTTCCTTCAGAATTTCATGCCAGGGCGTATTATTGGCATGCTCGTCAGTGGGGCTGTTTTGGTCGGCCTTATCTTCTTCATTGGACAGTTACCTTTTTATCACCCGCTTATGAATTTTGGTGATGCAGGCGCAGGCGGTTACTCCGAAATGGCAGGGTTTTCTAATGTAAAATCCTTTGGATGGGAATTCGCATATTGGATGGGCCTCATCCTGATTCTTGGCGCACTCTCTATTTGGGTCTGGCGCAGAGGCCATGAAATCAGCCTTAAACGCCGTCTGAAAACTATCAGAAAACGCATGAGCCTACCGTCCTTGACGGCTGCTGCCGTCGGCCTAATGGCCTTTATAGGCTTTGGTTATGCAGGCCTGCAGAGTTATAAAGCCGAAGGCTACATGAATTCTGACCAACGCGAGGCTAATTCAGCTGAGTTTGAAAAACTTGTAGCAGACATTTGGCAAAACCCAGAACCTCGCATCACGAAGGTTAGCGTAGACGCCAATTTTTATCCTAAGAAACAGATTGCTGAATTTAGCGGTAGCTATGTGATTGATAACCCTCACGACAAACCCATCAGTCTAACAACTGTCTTCTCAGGTGTCGGTCCAAATAATATTACTAAACTGGACATTGAAGGCGCGGCTATATTGGAAGGAGATGAGCTTTCTGATACACTTCGCAAAGATCATAATGTCTTACAGGTCAAGTTTGATCCGCCATTAGCGCCGGGTGAAAGCCGAAGCGTAAATTTTGCGACAAAGTTCTCCGCGCCAACATTGACCGAGGGGTCCAGTATTGCCCGCAACGGCACATTTGTAAATAATACGGATGCATTGCTAGTCTTCGGCAATCTAGAAGCTGGGTTCATATCCAATCCAGACAGACGCCGGAAACATGATTTGGGTGAGCGCGTTAAGTGGCCTGACCGAGACAACCAAGATGCGCGCCGTTACAACTTGCTGACCAGTTTCTCTGGATATTCCGATTACGTTGATTTTGACGCGCGTGTTTGCACTGTCGAAAGCCAGATACCTGTTGCGCCCGGCAAGTTTGAGGGCGAGACTGTGAGTGATGGTAGACGTTGCCGCGACTATAAATCAATTAACCCCATCCATAATTTCTTCTCATTCCTCACAGCGGAATATGAGGTCCGCAAAGAGGTTTGGAATAACCCCAATGGGAAAGATGTGGAGTTGGAAATTTACTTCCACCCTGCACATGATTTCAATATCGATTTGATGTTTGACGCCATGCGCCAGTCCATGGACAGCTACACAACAACCTTTAGCCCTTATCAATATGCCCAATTGCGTATTATGGAGTTCCCTTTTGCCAGCTTTGCGCAAGCCTTTGCCGGAACAGTGCCCTTCTCGGAAAATATTGGCTTTGTCCAAGACCCAGGTAATGCCGATGATCCAAAACGTGTGGATTTTGCAACATATGTAACAATGCACGAAATTGGACATCAATGGTTTGCTCATCAACTGATCGGGGCATATGCCAAAGGCTCAAACCTGTTGTCCGAAGGACTAACTGAGAATGCGACAATGATAGCTTATGAGACGCATTATGATTTTGCTAAAGCGCGCCGCATGCATGAAGAACGCGCAACGGTGCAATATCTCACGCAGCGAACTTTTGAACGTGATGATGAACCGATATTAGCTGAAGCTGAGGGCCAAGGTTACCTTAATTACAACAAAACAAGTTGGGTCTTTTGGGGGATGCGCCAGACGATTGGTAATGACGTCATCCAAGGGGCCGTTAAGCGCTTCCTAACGGAATATCACGGAACAAAAGGCGCGCCTTATCCGACGACGTTAGAGCTAATCGAAATCTTGAAAGAAGACACTGACCCTAAATATCATCAATTGATTGAGGATTACTGGAACAAAATCACCTTCTGGGATCTTTCTTTCACAGATGAGATTAAGGCCACCGCAAATGGTGATAGTTTCGCTATCTCTATCCCTATCAAGGTCGACAAAAAATATGCGTCGGAAGAGGACGGTAAAGAAACTTCTGTCATTGAGATTGATGACGCCGAACTTAATGAGTGGGTCGAAATTGGTTTTTATACCGAAGACCCAAAGGACGATTTAGGCGCCAGTCCCTTTGCGACCCGTGTCGTGAACTTAACCAAAGCCGAGACTGTTCAGGAGTTCACGCTTGATAAGCGTCCGTCACATATTGTGCTGGATCCAAAACGGGCTCTGATTGAGCGTAATGTCAATGACAACACGAAAGCTCTACCCAAGAAATTGGCGTCAAACGGATAAAAGACTTCCAACTGCTTCCGCATTAGCGGGGCGCAACTTGACGGAGTAGGCTATCACAGCTTGCTCCGTTTTCTTTTGTGCTCTAAAGACCGCTCAAATCTTCCCAAAAGACGAGACTGACCTATGAAAATGAACGGCAATGAAATCCGCCAAGGTAATATCATCAAGCACCAAGATACGCTCTGGGTCGCTGTGAAGTGCAATGCTGTAAAACCTGGAAAGGGCGGCGCCTTTAATCAGGTCGAGCTTAAGAACATTCTGGATGGGCGTAAGCTTAATGAACGCTTTCGGGCGGCTGAAACCGTGGAACGTGTGCGCCTTGATCAAAAGCCTCATACCTATCTTTATGCCGAAGGCGAAATGCTGGTCTTTATGAATTCTGAAAATTATGAGCAAATCAATCTGCAAGCTGAATTTGTCGGCGATCAAACGGTTTACCTAACGGACGGTATGGCGGTTGATGTTGAGTTTTATGAAGACCGCGCCATTTCTATCGCCCTGCCCGAGCAAGTTATCCTCGAGGTCCAAGATACTGAGCCTGTTGTCAAAGGCCAGACAGCCGCGAACTCTTTCAAACCTGCGACTATGTCCAATGGCGTTCGCACAAATGTACCGCCCTTTGTCGGCACAGGTGAAAAGCTCGTTATTCTGACAGCCGATGGCTCTTACGTGAAGCGCGCGGATAAATGAGTAATCTCACTGAAACAACAAGTCATCTCTCGCCGATTATGCGGGTGATGCAATTTGCGGCGCGTAAAGCGTCTCGCAATCTCCTGCGCGACTTTGGCGAAGTTGAGCATCTGCAAGTCTCGCGCAAAGGCCCTTTAGATTTTGTGACGAAGGCCCACGCAAAGTCTGAAGAGTCAATCATCGAAAATCTACAACGTGACCGTCCAGGCTATAATTTTTTCGCAGAAAAAGCGGGCGAAGTTAAAGGCTCTGACAAAACGCACCGTTTTATCATTGACCCGCTCAGCGGCACAAAAAACTTCCTCCACGGCATTCCGCATTTTTCAATCTCCATCGCGTTAGAGCGCGAAATTGACGGCAATCCGAAAGAGTTTGTCGCAGGCCTCATCTATAACCCCATCACGGACGAAATGTTCTTTGCAGAAAAAGGCAAAGGCGCATTTCTAAATGACGGCACCCGCGGCGGCGGCGACAGACGTCTACGTCCCGCTCAACGTGATATTTTCCAAGACAGTGTCTTCGCGACAGGCATTCCATTTTTTGGCCGTCCAGGCCACGCAAAGTTTCTCAAAGAACTCCATCAAATCATGGGCCATAGCGCTGGCGTAAGACATATGGGCTCACCCGCCCTGGATCTCGCCTGGACAGCGGCAGGCCGTTATGACGGCTATTGGGAACGCGGTCTCGCGATCTGGGACATCGCGGCAGGCGTCTTGATTGCGCAAGAAGCTGGCTTGAAAATTGAGAGCTTAACGGGCGGTGACGTGCTGGAAACGGGTGATATTATTGCGACCAATGACGCGCTGTATGAGCCGCTTATGACGCGGGTTGGTTAGAGAGCTTGACGCCTTCCCGACTCTGCCCTATATCGCGCCATCCGAGCGGGGGACCGTCTAAAGTAAACCCGTGACCAAAGGCTGAGGAGCCAGATTATGAAAAAAGATATACATCCAGACTACCACATGATCAACGTGCAGATGGTTGATGGTTCAACGTATGAAACACGTTCCACATATGGCAAAGAAGGCGATACACTCGTCCTCGATATCGATTCTAAGACCCACCCAGCCTGGACAGGCGGCGAAGGCAAATTGATGGACCGCGGCGGACGCGTGTCACGCTTCAAAGACAAATTCGCAGGTTTCGGCGTTTAATCGCTCTGCATATAGATTTCGAAAAGGCCCTCAATTGGGGGCCTTTTTTATTGGGTATACCGGATTTTGATAGGTTGAAGCTACTATGAGAAAAATTCCCTTTACGCCAATTTGATTTGCGCCATAATCTTGGCATGCCTCGACCGCTCCCGCCTTTAAATTCCATCCGCGCTTTCGAAGCTGCCGCGCGGCATATGAATTTTTCACATGCCGCCGAAGAATTGGGCGTCACGCCGAGCGCTGTCAGCAAACAGATAATCCTTCTCGAAGACTATATTGGCGTGCAGCTTTTCGAACGCCTCCCTGGGAATCTAAACCTTACAAATCGCGGCGTTGTTCTCAGAGAAGCCGTAAGTCCTGCTTTCGAAGCCTTGGAAACGGCTTTTGATAGATTTTCGCGTAATGCGCCCCGTTCAAATATTGTTAGGCTATCAACGCTGTCATCCTTTGCGATGACCTTTTTGGTGCACCGCCTTCCTAAATTCAAAAAAGACCTGCCGCATATTAATTTAGAGATACTTACATCTGACCGTGTCATTGATCTTTCAACGGAAGAGGTAGACCTCAGCATCCGCACAGGTCACGGTCAGTGGGAGGGCCTAGTCTCAGAGAAATTAGGGTCTGGCGCATTCCTGCCCGTCTGTGCGCCGACGTTGCATAATAAACACTGGAACGGAGACATTGAAGGCTTCGTCAAAAGCGTTGGTCGGGCGCAAGTTTTTTCAAATAATGAATGGGTCAAATGGTCAGAGACAATAGGGATTAGCCCGCCAACAAATACCGACATCTTCGTCATGGAGGACTATCTTGTTGCGCTTCAAGCTGTTCTAGAGGGACAAATCATAGCTTTGCTTCCAGAGGTCATCGTCAGAAAACATCTCAAGGACGGGCGGCTGATGCAATTCTCGAACACGGAGATGGACTATATGTACACATATTACATAGCGCATAAACCCAACGCAGAATGCCGGCCCATTGTTCAGGAAACCATTAAATGGCTCAAAGCTGAAGCTAATGAGCCGCTGTAAACCCCATTAACACGGCTGTTTTTAGAGATATGAATTTTTCTCCTACCCCCCATTCCTAAAACGCGTTTCCAAATCATACGCAATAAACCCACCCTCATCTTATCGGAAAACACCGATTTAACATGAGGAGACATTACGATGTTGAAAACAAAAATAGCCCTTACGCTCTTATTAGCTTTTGCCGCAAGCGGCATGATGCTCGTGCCGTCAGTCGCCGCAGACACAGCTAAAACCCAATCCTATGATGTGCGGTATAATCCAAATGAACTGGCCAGTCCTGACAGCGCCGAAAATATCATTCGCCGCGTTCACGTAACGGCATCCGAGCTCTGCTGGGATGAGATTGGACCAGAGCGTTATACCGAAAAACTAAAAGCGGAGCGATGCTTACGAGAGGTCACCCAAGATCTTGTCGACAGAATCGGACATAGGAACCTAGATATTGCACACGCCAAACTCCCCGCGCCGCGAAAACTCGTCAAACCCCGCATAAATACCCAATGGGCAAAATTGGGTTCTAGCGCGCCTTAGACCGTGTCTAAATCGGCGCGACTGTAAACTACAAAAAAGGCAGCTCCAGGGCTGCTTTTTCTTTATTTCTTGACAGTATATTTTCTGGTTTGTCATCCTCGCATACGCGAGGATCTGACCTCAAATACTGTGCTTTCAGTTTGATCCCCGCTTTCGCGAGGATGACAAAAGTTTGTAAGAGAGAGAGAGATTCTGTTAGGCTCTATCCCGCAGCCACGCGCCCGAAGGCCGCTTCTAATCGGCTGATCTGATCGGCGACTGTATTGCCCTTTTGCGCGGCGATGGAGCCGTAGAGGGAGCGGTCAAGGCGCGTAATGCGTTCATAAAGCGATTCCGACCGCGCCAATAGATCAAGCAGCCTCGCCGGTAAGGCATAGGCATCTTTTGCGATATCTGAGAAGGTCAGACCGTCCTCGGATTTAAATTCTGGAACTAAGCGGTATTTATCTTGGCGGGCTTCGGCAGAGCTCATTTCGCCTTCTTTAAGCGCGCGCTGAACGAGGAGCCAACTGGCGACTTGCATGAGGCGCGTCGTGAGGCGCATGGATTGGCTGGCATAGGTCAGCGCGTCATTACGGCCGAGTTTCTTGCTATCTTGACGGCCAATACCGTCCAAATATGCGGCGGTTTCTTCAACCATGTCCATTCCTTCACGGAAGGTTTTGCTAAAGAGTTCTGATTTCGTAAATTCAATCAAGCGAGCTTCCGCCTGAGGGGTTAGGGTGTCCAGCATGGCAACGGTCACGGCGTCTGTATTATGTGTAGCGCTCATTATATTATTTCCGGTTTGGATAATCCCACGTTGATATCCTGTTTAACGTTGCTGTTAACGTTTGCAAGAGCCGCGCCAGACTAAGGAGAGCCGCTCCTTTTTCGTTCTAGTTCAACCTTTGGGTCTAAATAGTAGGTCTGCGGCCGACAAATCAGCCGATTTCTTGCTCAATTCTACCTCTATACGCGTGATTTCTGCCTTAAGCACGTCAATCCGAGTGTTCAATTCATCCACAGAAACCCCGTATAGATCGTCCCCAATCTGGAACTTTGTTTCGCTTTGGCGCACATCATCACTCACCGCAGACTCCCCTTGCAAATTTGTGTTAACCGTCTTATAGCACACCTACCGAATTGAAGACGAGGGTTTTCAAGGAAAAATGACCCCGCCGAGCGGGGTTTTTTAATGCCTCAAATTAGGAGAGCAAAATGACACAGATTCTTATGCCAAAGGCCACAGCTGTTTGGCTTATCGACAATACGGGCATGACCTTTAAACAGATTAGCGAGTTTTGCTCGCTTCATATTCTCGAAGTCGAAGGCATCGCTGACGGCGATGTGGCGGCTGGCATTCGCGGCGCCGATCCGATTGCAAATGCTCAAGTCAGCCGTGAAGAAATCGAAAAAGCCGAAAAAGATTCTAGCTATGCAATGAAGCCGAACACCTTTGACAGCGACACTTTGCAGCCCAAAAAAGGCAAGAAAAAAGGTCCGCGTTATACACCGCTTTCTCGCCGCCAAGACCGCCCCGACGCGATTGCTTGGATTGTGCGAAATCATCCCGAAGTCTCCGATGCGCAAATTAGCAAACTTGTCGGCACCACTAAGCCAACGATCAACGCCATTCGTGAACGCACACATTGGAAAATCAATACAATCAACCCGACCGACCCTGTCTCGCTTGGCCTCTGTTCACAAATCGATCTTGATCTATTGGTCAAAAAAGCGGCTGACAAAAAAGCTAAGGCAGATGCGAAGCTCGAAAAAGAGACTGGCGAGAGCTTAAAACCTGTCGAAGCGGCAGCGCCTGAGCCGGAAGCGCCAAAAGTTGAGCATACGCTGGAAAGCCTGTTCAAGCCGTCAGAAGGCTAGGCAACCGTTAAAAGCCCTTATCCTGTGAGGGTTAGCACAATTCGCGCTATATATCTTCAATCGTTGCGCGCGGCGGCATGGTGTAATTAAGCGCCAACCGCCCGCCATCGACATAGATACACTGCCCGGTAATATAACTACTATCCTCACCCGCGAGGAATGAGGCCACGCCAGCGACCTCGTCCGGCAGAGCGACGCGGCCAAGCGGCGTGCGGGCATGAATTTTATCAAGCGCGTCTCCCGCCACACCCGCGAGCATATCCGTTTTCACAGATCCGGGCCCAATCGCATTTACGCGTATGCCGTAAGGCGCGAGCTCAAGCGCCATAGCTTTGGTCATTTGCAGCAAGCCGCCCTTGGACACGGTATAAGCAAGGTAATCCGGTATCGCGACCTTATCATTTATAGATGACATATTTATGATGGAATAAGGACGTTCGGTCAGGCGAGAGCGGTCTTCGCGGTCTTCGATTTCCTCGACCATATATTTCGCGACGGCTTTGGATACGAGGAAAGCCCCGCGTAAATTCACCGCTAAAACACGATCAAAATCAGTCTCGGTTAGATCTAGAGCGCCGCCTTTTAGCGCAATTCCGGCGTTATTGATAAGACCGTCAATGCGCCCAAATGCAGAGAGCGCCTCCGCAATCAAATTATGAACCTCAAGTTTTTCAGAGACGTCACATTCAACAAAGATTGCCTTATCAAGACCTACGCCTAATTCAGTCAAAGCTTTCTGCCCTGTCGCCAAATCCATATCCGCCAAGACGACTTTAAGGCCATCTGCGATAAGGCGGCGGGCACAGGCAAAGCCAATACCGCGCGCCGCGCCAGTAACGATGAATACGCGATCGGACATAGAAAACCTCTTATAGCTTTACCGTTGGTAAAACGGGCTTATGCTCTTTGGTCAAGCGTCAATCTAATTTTTTGAGGGTTCTTCAAAGCTTTCTATTGTATCTTTAATCTGAAGCTTTTCGCGTTTGAGACGTGATATTCGCATGGTATCGGGAAGTGGACTTCGCATTTCCTCCCGGATTTGCATATCAAGCGTTGTATGCTTGGATGAGAGTTGTTCTAAACGAGCCGATACTGCCATTCACACCTCCAAATTTTGTGATAAATTTATCTAACACAAATATGAGCCAGTGTCATGCCCCTAACTTGCGGGAAGGTTAAAGGTAACGTAATGGTGTGACATGAGTGATGATTTTGAACCTAATGCCGATGCAATAGAAGACCCTGCGCCTGTTGAGCCGGAGGCCGTTTTGGAGACTCTCAAACTCGAACATCGCCGCATTGATACAGAAATCAAGGCCATGATTGAAACAGGCGTTTCTGACATGCTTAAGATCGGGCGTATGAAAAAGGTGAAGCTCGCTTTGAAAGATAAAATCGCTTATCTTGAGAACCAAATTACGCCGGATATTATCGCTTAACCGCTCTTTTTAGCCATATACATAGCGCGATCAGCCCGCGCTAAGATTTGCTCGGCTGTATCATCAGGCTCACAAGGCGCGACGCCCCATGCGGCTGTTACACCCACATTACCTGTCGGCAATTCAACGATTTGTTCAGCAATACGGCAAGCTAGTGCGGAGGCTTTCGCTTGGGCGATACTCGCATCTGTTTTAAAGAGCAAGATACCAAATTCATCCCCCCCAAGCCGCGCAACCATATCGCAATCGCGCACTCCATCGAGCAGGACTTTGCCTGTTTTTAACAAAAGCTGATCCCCAATGCCGTGACCGAAACGGTCATTGATAGATTTAAAACCGTTGAGATCGAAAAATACAATCGAGGACAGCATGTCATAGCGCGCCATGACAGTTTGGGCGCGGGACACTTCGCGCATAAAAGCACGGCGATTATAGACAGGAACAAGCGGGTCTGTATCGGCGGCGCGTTCCAATTCAAGAACTCTTAGCCGCAACCGCGCCACCTCCGAAGAGAGTGACTGATTTTCTGTGACAAGATCCGAATCAAGCGGCTTAGCCTGCTCTAAAACGCGTTTCCCGCCAGCTTGCAATATTGTTGAGACGCGAGAGGCGGCCATGAAACGATCCTGATTCCCATTCGGGGTTGCTGTATGCCCCGTTATAGACAGAACGGTGTTAAGAAACCTCAAATCATGGCGGTTAATAAAGAATGAATTTGTTAACAGCCAGACGGGCTGGATGAAGGATTTATTTTAGGTCGTAGCCTAAAAATCCTATCACTTTCAATTTGACGCGGCGCGTTCATAAGCTATTATGTATCGCTTTCTTACGAGACTTTACGGAAAGCTATCATGACAGCCCCTATTGCAATTATTATGGGATCGACCTCTGATTGGCCGACCATGCAGCATGCAGCTGACGCGCTGGACGCGCTCGGCATCGCATATGACGCTAAGGTCATTTCAGCTCACCGCACGCCTGATCGCCTCGTGGAGTTTTCCAAGGGCGCGGTTGAGGCTGGCTACAAGGTTATCATCGCAGGCGCGGGCGGCGCGGCGCATCTTCCTGGTATGGCCGCCTCTATGACTCGGCTGCCTGTTCTTGGGGTTCCCGTTGAATCCAAAGCACTCTCTGGCATGGATAGCCTCCTCTCAATCGCGCAAATGCCCGGCGGCATTCCCGTGGGGACATTAGCTATTGGTAAAGCCGGTGCAAAAAATGCGGGCCTTATGGCAGCGGCGATCTTGGCTGTCTCAGATGATAAAATTGCGAAAGCTCTGGAGGCTTGGCGCGCGGCTCAAACAGACTCCGTCGCTCACGATCCTCAGGGTTAGCGGCTATGGTAGCAGCCAAGCAATCTCCCCTTCCCCCAGGAAGCACAATTGGCATTTTAGGCGGTGGACAATTAGGCCGAATGCTCAGTCTTGCGGCCTCTCGTTTGGGGTTTCAGTGTCACATTTATGACCCGTCATGGGCGGGCCCGGCGGCGCGGGTTTCGCGCTTTGAGACCAATGCTGAATATGAAAATATTGACGCCGTTTTAGCTTTCGCCAAAACCTGCGATGTTGTCACCTATGAGTTTGAAAACGTCCCTGCCCTGACAGCCAAAACGGCAGCGAGCACTAAACCGCTCTGTCCCAACGCGCAGGCTTTAAGCGCCGCTCAAGACCGCCTGACAGAAAAAACATTTATCCAAGACCAAGCCAAAGTCCCTGTTGCTTTATTTGAGCCTGTAAATTCAGTTCATGAGCTCAGACGCGCGGTTAATAAACTTCACTTGCCAGCTGTCCTAAAAACGCGCCGTTTTGGATATGACGGCAAAGGGCAAGTCATTATTCGCGAGGAGTCCGAAATCGATAACGCTTGGGCGGCGATGAAACACGCGCCCGCGATCTTAGAGCAATTCGTACCTTTTTACCGCGAAGTTTCCGTCATTGCGGCGCGAAGTGCCGCAGGCGAGACTGCGGCTTACCCCCTTATCGAGAACGTTCATAAAGATCACATCCTTCATAGGAGCGTCGCGCCCGCCGACAATAATGATGGGCGGGCCCAAGGTCTTGCTGTGCAAATCATGAGCGCGCTTAATTATGTCGGCGTCATGGCCACAGAGTTTTTTGAACTGCATGACGGAACACTTATCGTCAACGAAATTGCTCCGCGCGTTCATAATTCAGGTCACTGGACGCAAGACGCGGGATGCATCGATCAATTCGAGCTTCATATCCGCGCCATTACCGGCTGGCCGCTTGGCGATATCGCGCCCAAACATAAAATGGAAATGACCAACCTCATCGGTGATGATGTGAATAATTGGGAAGCTTTGGCGAATGAGCCAAAAACCTTCATCCACCTCTACGGAAAGCGTGAAGCTCGCCCGGCCCGAAAAATGGGTCATGTAAACCGAATTATCGGATCCTGCGCCTAGTTAAAAATCAATCCTGATAAAATTACATATGCAACGAACATCTTTGCCTCCTTGGTCTTGTTGTGTAGAAACCTGTCTGCGTGAAGAGCGCGCGCCGTAGCCAGTCAGAAGAGGAAGCAATGGCCGTTTTGATCGAAAGCGCACAAAGCTTAGTCGCAAATTCACCCCTGTTGCTTAATTTCGCCGCAGTGTCTTCACGCAATTGTGTATGACAGTGAGCCTTTTCCGCGTTAGAGCGACGATATGAACGCCCCGATTGATCCCCGAAAATTTCAAAACCCTGTCACCACCGCCAAAGGTGAAAAACGGGCGGCTGTCTTTTTTAAAGAGCTCAAAACACTCTGGTTTAATTCTGGTTCGCTCTGCAATATTGAATGCGCAAATTGTTATATCAAGAGCAGCCCAACAGCTGATCATTTTATTTACCTCACCCCTGAGGACATGGCGCCCTATCTCGACGAAATTGACGAGATGTATGAACAGAAAATCGAGATCGCCTTTACAGGCGGAGAGCCTTACCTGAATCCGCATATGATACGTCTCTCCGAGATGGCGCTGGAACGCGGGCATGACTTATTAGTCTTAACCAATGCCATGAAACCGATGATGCGCCCGCGCGTGCAAAAGGCATTACTGGATTTACAGGCGCGTTTCCCCGGCAAAATGACTCTGCGCGTCAGCCTTGATCATTTTTCGGCCAAAGGCCATGACGCAGAACGCGGCGATGGCAGTTTTGACATCGCGCTTAAAGGCATGGCGTGGCTGACTCAGCATAATTTCACGCTCAACATTGCAGGCCGTTCTATGTTCTCAGAGAGCGAAGACGCCGCGCGCGCAGGTTATGCCGGGCTGGTCAAGTCCGAGGGCTGGAACATCGACGCGCATAATCCAGCCGCCACTATCCTCTTCCCGGAAATGGATGAAAGCGTGGACGTCCCCGAAATCACAGTGGCCTGTTGGAGTATTTTAGATGTGCATCCTGACAGCATGATGTGCGCAACATCTCGCATGGTTGTCCGCCGTAAAGGCGAAGACCGCGCAAGCGTATTAGCCTGCACGCTCCTGTGGGATGACCCGCAATTTGAAACAGGTAAAACCCTAAAAGAAAGCCTAGGCCCTGTAAAACTTAACCACCCGCACTGTGCTAAATTTTGTGTTCTGGGCGGGGCGAGCTGTAGCGCTTAGCGGTTACTTTTTCATATATTCGCTGGGGCCATTAACGTCATTGAGGAATTTTTCAATCCCGACAAAAAATTTCTCGCGGTTTTCTTGGCGAGAGAGAAAGTGATCTTCATCTTCAAATTTCATATAGGTCGCTTTGACCCCCGCTTTTTTCAATGATTTTTTCATGCGTGTAAATTGATCAAATTGGACATTCTCATCAAGATCGCCATGCGCCAGAAAGACAGGTACCTTAATGTTTTCTGCTACATTTACAGGCGAATTGGCTTTGCGAACGTCTTTATCCTGTAAGGCTTCTCCGAAAAACTTTTTGGCAGCATGTTTACCGCCGCGATATTTTTTAAGATCCCGTTTGGCATCGTTGATATCCGTCAACGCCGCCATCGCTATCGCGCATTTATAAAGATCAGGATCTGTGGAAACGCCCATTAACGCGGCATATCCCCCATAGGACCACCCCGCGATACAGGTGCGGCTTGGGTCAGCATAGCCTTTTTCATAAAGCCAGCGCGTTCCGTCTTCTACATCTTGCTGCATCACAATCCAATTGTTACGCCCCGCATCGGCATAAGCTTTCCCGTAGCCATCAGAACCGCGAAAGTTCATCTGCAGGACACCATAGCCGCGCGTGGCAAAGAACTGCGCAAAATAGTCAAATCGTTTTGAATCACGTGCATAAGGGCCCCCGTGAGGAAGAACGATAAAAGGTAAATTTTTTGGTGATTTTTGCCCAGGCGGAAGCGTCACAAAAGCAGGAATTTTCTGGCCATCTCGCGCCGTATATTTCGCGGATACAACATCGCCCGTGTCATCTGGCGTTATGCCATTATACATTATGGAAAGGCGTTCTGGCTCAGCACGCGCCGCATGATAAATAAGGAGCCCGCCTGGATCATAAGGCGCGGACATTTTCACCAAAACAGTTTTGCCATCGGCAGTCTGGTCAACAAAGTCAACGTCATACCCACTATACTTGCTCCTGAGCCGGGTAAGTAAGGTGCCATATTCTCCCAAGAGTTCAGTCTTATCACTCTCAGCCGTATATTTCGCCCCAATGACAGTCTCGCCGTCTTTACTTAAAACTACGCCAGACGCGTCGTAATTATCATTATGAAACAGGGACCGCGTTATACGTTTTTGTCCCAAATCATATATATATAGGCCTAGAGTGTCCTTGCCTCGGTAATCGCCAATGACGAGTTCAGTGCCGTCTTTAAGAATGCCATATATAGGGGTCGTAGGTTTTAAGCCTGGGTAATCAACGCTTGAGTCCCATTTTTGGGTTGCTGTATTATAGATGACGCGACGCTTATTGCCCTTATCGGTTTGCCCTGTTCCAATACGCGGCGTGCCGTCATCATCGGTGTTCCAATATTCAATCCCTGTTTGGCCTCGTTTAATAGTCTTGTCTTTCCCCGTGGCGACGTTCACTTTTTTAATATCAGGATAAGGGTCCCATTCATCATCGGAATAAGCCATTAAGATATGCTCTGGATCATCTTCGAGCCAATCCACGACAACATCATTGAACTGCCGGAAGATTCTCTTTGGCTTTACAACGAGCTTCCCTTTTCGCCTATTGATGTCACCTGTGAATAAGTAACGTACGGTAAATGGTGTATTATCATACTCCTCCGACTTGGCAACGGCGACGACGAATCGGTGGTTATTTACCCACTTCACGTAACGAGGTTTTATGTCTTTACCGAGCGTCAGAAACCACGGATCTCCTGACGCGCCGTTTATTTTTTGGGTCACAACCCCGTAAGTGCCTTTAACGTTCAATATGAGCGCAATATTGGAACCGTCAGGTGAAATCGCGCCATCATATCCAACAGGCAATTCACCAAAAGCCTTCGCGGGCGGCGCTGCAAGCGCCGTGTTTAAACTGGAAAAAGCCATAAGAGCAGACAGGCCAATTGCTCTAAAAACAAATTTCATGCTCATGGAATTCCCCAACTTATAAGATGCTCCCTCAGCTTATACATCCCTAAAGTGTTTAGACAACCTCAAGGACTGCGCTTGGTAGTGGGAGCCTTTTTCGCCGTAAAGCGAGTTTGGAATATCGCTCATAGCTTCGAAAACGAGTTTGGCTACGGGTTGGCCGTGACGCAGGAGGAACGGCACATCGCGGCCGCGAACTTCGAGGACAGCACGAGAGCCTTCGCCTCCGGCAGCCGCAATGCCAAATCCTGGATCAAAAAAGCCCGCATAATGGGCGCGAAACTCGCCTATTTCAGGCGCAATGGGCGCCATTTCGGCAGCTTGGTCTTGCGGGATAGAGACGGCTTCTTTGGACGCTAAGATATAAAACTCATCTGGATCCAAAACAAGTTGCCCGCCCTCAGCATAAAGCGGTTCCCAGAACTCACGCGCCGCATGACCGCCGACATTGGACACATCAACAAGTCCAGCGTGACGGCGCGCACGCCAACCAACAACGCCGTCATCATCAAAGCCTTCAAGATCAATACTCACCGTTTGTGTATTCAGCTCTTTGAACGCGCCGCTACGAAAACGCATTTGAACGAGGCGGTCACCCGGACGCACTAGAACAGAAAATGTACGCGGCGCAATTTCAACATAGAGCGGCCCCTTATAACCTGCGTGGACGGCGTCAAAGCTATTTGCGCCGTCGCAAATTACGCGCGTGAAAACATCAAGACGCCCTGTTGAGCTTTTAGGGTTCGCGGCAGCGCTAAGGCCGCTCGGCAGATTTAGCGATTCTTGTAACGGGACGAGATAAACACAGCCCGTTTCCAATACCGCGCCAGAACTTAAGTCAATCTCATGCATATGCACATCAGGTAAGCACTCTTGCACGCTGCGCCCTTCGCCAGGCAGAAAGCTCGCGCGCAGACGATAAGCTTTATGCCCCAAGCGTAAATCCAGCGAAGCGGGCTGCAATTGAGTCGGCTGCCCATCCACGCCAATAGCTGGCGCGATAACGTTGCCATTTGAGATTAGCGCCTCAATGGCCTGTTGTGGTAAAATCCCCATATTCATAGGTTAGCGATAAGCACCCCACTCGCGCGAGACAAGTCCCAACTGTGATTTTTTGGTGGAGAGTGGCTTAAGGGCTTGCGAGTCGGAGCCTTTAGCGCCAGAACACTCACAGAGAGAGACATCGCGCCGGGCATCGCCCGGCAGCAAATGACGGGGATTGATAGTGGACGATTTTTTGCAGCCTATGTTTGAACAGCGCACCAAAGACGTTGTTGTCCGCGTCGAACCTGAATTTCTAGCCGAACAATCGAGTCCATCCGACTCTCGCTTCATCTGGGCCTATACTGTCGAGATTGACAATCAAGGCGCAGAAGACCTGACGGTAACAGAGCGTTTTTGGCAAATCGCCGATTCGCGCGGCCAAGTCCAAGAAGTTCGCGGCAAAGGCGTTGTCGGCGAGAAACCTGTCGTTAAGCCGGGCGAAATTTTTCGTTACACCAGCGGCGCGCCTTTGACAGCGCCCTCTGGCATGATGCGCGGCACTTACACCGTTCAAGGGTCAAGCACAGGCGAGAGCTATGATGTTGACATCCCCGCCTTTGTTTTAGACAGCCCGCATGAAGGCCTCGTCCTCAACTAGGCCATTGCTGAACTTGATATAACCCTCTGTTAATGGCAGGTTCAGGGTCAAACAGATAGGTATAGCTATGACATTGAGATTTCTCGCAACAGGTCTTGCAACGTTTGGGATATCAGCGCTGCTTCTAGCTTGCTCTCCAACGGTCAAAATAGAGCCGTCTGATAAGCCGATTGTGATCAATCTAAATGTCAAAATTGATCAAGAAGTCCGCGTCCGTTTGGACAAAGACGTCGAAGACCTGATCGCTAACAACCCCGATCTTTTCTAAGGAGAAGAACATGACATTGAAAAAAACAATTTTTACCGCGATCTCTGCCGTAGCGCTTATCGCTGGCGGAACATTGGCAGCCTCCACATTGGGCGCCACAGACGCAACTGCGCAGGCCCAATCCTCTAAATCCATCATCAATGCCGCCAAAGCAAAAGGCGTCATCGGCGAAACAGCTGCAGGCTATCTCGCCGAAACAGGGTCAGGCTCTGTCTCTGCCGCTGAGCGCGCCGCCATGAACGAAGTTAATATTGGCCGCAAATCGGTCTATACACGCTTAGCCCGCGACCAAAACGTTCAAATCGAAGTTGTGGCCGCTATCACAGGCGAGAAACAGCTTTCAAAAGCTAGCCGCGGCGAAAAAATCATGAGCGCTTCGGGAACTTGGACAACCAAATAAGCCCTGAGTAGAGTATTCTAAAAGCCGCTGATTCCCCTCAGCGGCTTTTTTTATGAAATATCTATACCCACACGCGAAAATGACTAAGCTTGCAGCAAATCACTTTACTAGCGAGCTCGCACATGTCCGCCACTGTTACAAAACTTACCCCTTCTGGCCTCGCGGCCCTTTTATCCGCCCGTATTTGTCATGACCTGATCAGTCCGATTGGGGCGCTGGGCACGGCGATTGAGGTCTTAGATGACGAGTCAAATGCGGAAATGCATGATGACGCGATGGGACTTGTGAGGCTTTCCTCGCGCCAAGCAGGCGCAAAGCTGCGGTTTCTGCGTCTGGCCTTTGGCTCAGGCGGGTCTGCGCCGGGCATCATTGCTGTGAAAGAACTAAAATCCTTGATAGAGGGTATGTATGAGGGCGGAAAAGCGACAATCTCTTGGAATACGGCTTTGGACGGGCTTGAAAAAAACACGGCGCGCCTGCTTCTAAATTTAACCATGCTGGCCGTGCAATCCGTTCCCCGCGGCGGCGACGTTGTTGTTTCAGCAGCTCAGGTCAGCGGAGCAACAACATTCTCCTTGGCGGCGACCGGCCCAAAATCCCGCTTAGACGCGGCCGTTGAGAAAACACTAGCTGGCAAAGCCCCGGAAGACGGCTTTGACGGCCGCACAATACAGCCCTTTTATGCGGGTATGATTGCGCGCGAACTCAAAGGAACTGTTACCGCCGCTGTGGACGGCGAAACTGTAAACTTCACGGCTCATATTCCTGACGTTGACGCCGCGTAACATATTTCGTTTCGCGCTAAAATAAGCGCAATCCTTTATCCCCCCTTAACCCTTTTTGGGCACTCTGTTTCGACATAATCCTAGTGAGTCGAAACAGCCCTATGAGCCCTATTGGTGACAATCTGACAGAAGCCCGAAACTTCGTGACCTCCGCGATGGCCTCGATGGACGTTTTATTATCTGACGCGAGGCTGAACACAGCGCTGACGCAATCGACTTTGAAAGAAATAAAAACAGCCGCTAAATCGCTACAGGCCCGCGGCGTTTACCGCGCGGCGCAATCTGTATTGGATTGCTATAAAAGCAGCTGCTCTCAGCCTAAAATCGATGGCCGCCTGATGGCGCTCTACAAACTTGTCGCGCAATATGGCGAAGGCCTTGATCAGATCGCGCCTATTGCCTCCGAAGAAACCTTAGCCGCGCGCCAAGAAGACCTCGGCGCTCGCTATGCTACGGCGCGGGAAACCCTTTTACCGCTGATCAAGTTTTCCGGCGGCGCCTCCCCTGCCCTGCAACGCCTAGCTGGCATAACATCGGATTTCGCGACAAAGACAACAGAGCCGCAGGTCAGTTTTGAAAGCTTGATGCCAGATGTTACCAATAGCGCCCTGCGCGCAGCACGTAACCAAGGTAAATCGGTCAGCGTATCCTACGCGGCCGACGGGCTTGCCGTCGCTGATAGCCAAGTCGACGCGGTACGGGGACAACTTGAAGATATTGTAACCCAGCTTGTACGCACACGTATCGCCTCCCCGATAACCCGCGCGGCTAAAGGCCTCCCACGCGGCGGCCACATCGATATTTCTGCCAAAGAAACCTCTAAAGGTTTGGACATTTCCGTGGAATGTGACGGCGAAACCGTCAGCTTATTCCCCAAACAAAATATCCCCATACCGAGCGAAGACATGATTGATATGAGCCTGGAGATTGGCGCATGAGTGCTAAGACCTGCCTCGTCGTAGACGATAGCCGCATGATACGCCGCGTTGCGAGCCGTATTCTCAAAGAGCTTAAGTTCGAAACAGAAGAAGCTGAAAATGGACAAGACGCCATTGACCGCTGCCGCATAGACATGCCTGACGCCATATTGCTCGATTGGAACATGCCAGTTATGGACGGGCTTGATTTTCTCAAAGAGCTTCGCAAAGATCCCAACGGCGGCAAGCCGGTCGTCGTATTCTGCACAGCAGAACGTGATGTCATGAAAATTACGCAAGCCTTAGATGCGGGCGCGGATGAATATGTCATGAAGCCTTTCGATTCTGACATTATCGAGTCTAAGTTTTTTCAAGCGGGCCTCATCTAATGAGGGGCGCTCTTTCGCTCAATCCGACTTATTATGAAGCCCTGAAGCGCTTAACGCTTGAGCTTGCAGGGGTGAATCTGGGCGCTGATCATGCATTTTTGATTGAAACCCGCTTAGCCACGCTCTCGCGTAAAGAGGGATTTGAGTCATTAGACAATATGGTCGAAGAACTGTTCAATACGGGGCAAAACCGCTTAGCCGTGCAAGTCGTCTCTAGTCTTTTAGAACGCGACACACATTTCTACACAGATCGCGCGAGTTTCGATAAGTTAGAAGACATCATTATTCCAGCGCTTTACCCCTCACGTAAAAGCGGAAAAATTCGTATTATCTCGTTTGGGTGCTCCAGCGGTCAAGAGCCCTATTGCATTGCGATGGCTCTCGATAAAGCCAAGGATAAATTCCCGGACGTAACATTTGAAATTGTCGGTGTGGACTACCCCTCTTCCGCCCTAGACCGCGCCAAGGCTGGCCGTTACACACATTTCGATGTTCAGCGCGGTTTGCCCATACGCGACCTTGTCACGTATTTTGATCGCCAATCCGAAGATTGGGTGATTAAAAAATCTATTCGGGACACTGTGACCTTTAAAGAAACCCATTTGCTTTCAAATCTGGACGCATTGGGCCAATTTGACGTCGTAGTCTTTCGAAATGCCCTACCGCATTACAGCTCTCCGGCTCAGATACGCGTGCTGCGAGGTCTCTCTACACTGGTAAAGCCGCTCGGATATTTATTGCTGGGCACGGATGAGGCTTTGAATCACATTAATTACGGCTTTGATACGCTTGCGCGCCAACCCAATATCTTCCGCAGACGCGAAGAGAAGGTTGTCATTATCGAAGATCCAAACATCAAAAAACCAACAGATCGCAAGACCTTTGAAAAAGCCAAACGCCGTCTCAAAGATATGGGTGATGTGAAAGCGCCAAAATCCGCTTGAATTAAGCCTCTATATCCTTTGCAGTTACCTCCAGTCATCCCTCGCATGCAGGGATCCGCGGGCTTTGTGGTGTTGACCTTAACCCGTGAAAGAGTCAAAAGGCCTCTCAATTACATAGTCTGAAACTGGGTCTAAAACTGGGCCTAAAACTGGATAAGCCTCATGAGCGAAATTACCGCTGTTAAAGATAAATATGCCACCCAAATAGAGAGCGCGAATGAGCTTCGCGCGCTAGATGATATTCGCGTGGCCGCTCTGGGGAAAAAAGGCGAAATTGGCAAGATGATGCAGGGCCTCGGCAAGATGTCGATTGACGAAAAGAAAGTCATGGGCCCTGCCTTAAACGGTTTAAAAAACGATATCGCCGCCATGGTCGAGACCAAAAAAACGCAGCTGGAAAATGCCGCTCTTGATGCAGCGCTCGCCAGTGAGACAATGGACATGTCTCTCCCTGTTGGCTCCGCCGCTGGAACCTTGCACCCTGTTCAACAGGTTATGGAAGAAATGGCTGTTATCTTTTCCGATATGGGTTTCTCTGTCGCCGAAGGACCAGATATCGAAGATGACTTTCATAACTTCACGGCGCTAAACTTCCCGCCGGGCCATCCTGCGCGCGACATGCATGATACATTCTTCATGACAGCCCCCGAAGGTGAGGAAAAGAAAGTTCTCCGAACACATACGTCACCTGTTCAAATCCGCACGATGATCAATGAAAAACCGCCCATTCGCATCATCGCGCCGGGCCGGACTTACCGCTGTGACAGTGATCAAACACATACGCCGATGTTCCATCAGGTCGAAGGCTTGGTTATCGATAAGGGCATCCATATGGGCCACCTGAAGGGCGTTCTCATGGACTTTGTAAGCGCGTTTTTTGAAACAGATGTTGATGTTCAGTTTAGGCCGCATCACTTCCCCTTCACAGAACCGTCTGCTGAAATGGATGTGCGCTATGAACGCGACGGCGCGGCCATAAAAATTGGTCAAGGCGAAAAATGGATGGAAATCCTAGGCTGCGGCATGGTGCACCCCAATGTGCTACGCGCCTGCAGCGTTGATCCTGAAGAGTATCAAGGCTTCGCTTTCGGTATGGGCGTGGACCGCCTCGCCATGCTAAAATACGGCATGCCTGATCTGCGCGATATGTTCGCGGGCGATTCCAGATGGCTTTCCCATTACGGCTTTAATCCGCTTCTTCAAGCTAACCTAGCAACGGGGTTATCGTAATGGCTGTTCCTCCAGGGTCCACCGACGACAATCAGCTTTCATCGCCGTCTAAGTCTTTACTGAAACGCATCGACATTGGTTTGATGACGGGTCTCTGCGCGCTCACATTATCCTTAGTCGGCGTTGTGACATCGCGCGCGTCATTTAAGATGAATCAAGAGACGCAAAAAGCGCGTGTTCTGCCGATTATTGATGTAGACCTTGGCTATGAAAATATCGGCGACCGCAGTAATTCTATCTTTGTTGTGCGTCTCAATAATGTGGGTGCAGGTATTGCCCATATTCAGCGAGTGACGCCACTAAAGAACGGAGAGCCCATCACGGATATCCAAGATTTTGACGACGCTATCATGAATCGCCGTATGCGCAATAATGTGGGGTATCCCTCTGTCTCGCCGGCGGCGGGCTATCTGGCCGCCGGAAAAAGCATAGAAGCTCGGCGCTACCGCATGGGAGCAGCTGGCTCAGAACTCGGCGCTTACCTGCGCGGTGCATATGGGGCGCCCTTAGACGGCCTCGATTTAGACGTTTGCTATTGCTCCGTTTTCAATGATTGCTGGACCGTAAAATACCTAGATAAAAAGCTCCCGAAGGAGGTTGAAACATGCGGCATAGCAGACGCGCCGATTGACGCCTTTCAAACATATATTGACCAAACAGCCGCTAAACGGCTGGAGAACTAACGCTATGAAATTCACATTAAGTTGGCTGAAGCAGCACCTCGAAACAGAGGCTACAATAGACGAAATCGTCGAGGCGATGACCCTTGCAGGCCTCGAGGTCGAAGAGGTTGAAAACCCTGCTGAAAAGCTCGCGGCGTTTTCCGTTGCCAAAGTATTGACCGCCGTAAAACATCCCGACGCCGATAAGCTGCGCGTCTGCACCGTCGAAACGCGCGACGGCGTGAAAACCATCGTTTGCGGCGCGCCCAATGCGCGAGCCGATATGACGGTCGCCTATGCGCCCATGGGCGCTTATATTCCCGGCGCAGATTTTAGCTTGGATAAGAAACCCCGTAAAATTCGCGGCGTTGAATCCTCGGGCATGATGTGTTCAGGCAGCGAACTTGACCTTGGAGAGGACTCTGACGGGATCATGGATTTGGATAGCAGCTTAGAAATGGGCATACCTCTTGTTGACGCGCTTGACTTAAATGATCCGGTCATCGATTTCGAAGTCACGCCCAACCGTCCCGATTGGCTCGGCGTCGATAGCATCGCGCGTGACCTCGCGGCTGTCGGTTTAGGGACATTAATTACAAAACCCGTTACGCCCGTAAAAGGCAGCTTTCCCTGCCCCGTATCGATAGGGACAAAAGCGCCAGAGGAGTGCCCCACATTTGTGGGCCGCGTTGTTAAAGGCGTGAAAAACGGCCCGTCCCCGCAATGGCTACAAGATCAATTGAAAGCCATTGGCCTGCGTCCCATTTCTGCGCTCGTCGATATTACAAATTTCATCACCTATGACCGCGCGCGGCCATTGCATTTCTATGATGTCGCCAAACTTAAGGGCGGCATTACCGTGCGCATGGGCAAGGACGAAACGTTTAACGCTCTTGATGACAAGTCTTACACCGCATCTTCGGATGACGTTGCGATTTGCGATGATAGCGGCATTTTGGGGCTTGGCGGCATTGTCGGCGGCACGACAACGGGCTGTGATGAAGACACCACAGATATCCTGATTGAATGTGCCTATTTTGATCCGCTTACCATTCGCCGCACAGCAAAACGTCTCGGCGTGAATAGTGACGCCAAATATCGCTTTGAGCGCGGCGTGGATACAGGTTTCTTGCTCGGCGGCATGGACCTTGTCACGCAAATGGTTCTTGATATTTGCGGCGGCCAGGCTAGTGAAGTCATTATCGCTGGCGAAATCCCAGCGCCCCCTTCCTCCATTGAATTTGACGCTATGCAGGTCACGAAACTCACCAGCCTAAAACTCGGTGATGATGAAATGAGCCATATCTTGGAAGCGCTCGGCTTTTCCGTAGAGCACGGCCCGCTTTGGACTGTTGGCGTGCCGACATGGCGGCGCGACGCAGCAGAAGGCGCTGACCTTGTAGAAGAAATTGCGCGAGTTCACGGCTATCATAACCTTGAAGCGGTAAGCTTACCGCCTTTGGCCGGACGCCGCGAGCCGACGGCTACGATTACGCAGAACCGCACACGCCTTGCGCGCCGCGCCTTAGCCGCGCGCGGATTATCCGAAGCCATCACATGGTCATTCGTCTTGCAAGATCACGCCGCATTATTTGGCGGCGGCGATGATAAAATGCTGCTCGACAACCCGATCTCATCTGATCTTGATTGCATGCGTCCCAGCGCGCTTATTCACCTGCTCCTCGCGGGACAGCGCAATGCCGATAAGGGCTATCCCCGCGCCGCGCAATTTGAGCTTGGCCCTGTTTATCGCGGCACAGATATAGGCGATCAAGCCTTAACCCTCGCCGGAATTCGCCGCACAGAAACAGAGCGCCATTGGGCTGGTGAAATCCCCGTCGACGCCCTAAGCGCAAAGGCCGACGCCTTAGCAGCCTTAGAAGCTATGGGCGCGAATGTCGCTAATCTGCAAATGTCGAAAGCGGCTGGCGATTACTGGCACCCCGGCCGTTCAGGAAGATTGCAAATGGGGCCCAAAAATATCCTCGCTGATTTCGGTGAATTACATCCGCGCGTCTTAAAGGCTCTTGGCATTGAGGGCCGCGTTGTCGCCTTCGAAGTCTGGCCGGAAAACATCCCTGCGCCGCGCAAGAAAAATGCGAGCAAAGCCAAATCTGCTCTTACGCTCTCAGACTTCATGCCTGTCCACCGCGATTTCGCCTTTATTGTGGCTGATGATGTCCAAGCGGGCGCTATCCTGAAAGCGGCAAAAGGCGCGGATAAGCAGCTTATATCTGACGCCTCGCTCTTTGACATTTACCAAGGCAAAGGCGTCGAAGAGGGCCACAAATCCCTCGCCATTGATGTCACGCTCTCGCCCAAAGACGCGACGCTTACGGATAAAGATATTGAGGCTGTTAGCGACAAGATTATTGCTAGCGTGATGAAGGCGGGCGGGCGTTTAAGGGGCTAAGGCACCTTTTTCTTGTCATCTCGCACAAGTTTGTAGTTTGGCTTGCCAAATAACAAACGCCGATGGAGGATCTAACCTCAAGCGCCGTTCCCTGCAGTTTGATCCCCCATCTTCGGCAAGGTGTTTGGAAGACAAACACCAAACCTCGTGCGGGATGACAAGGAAAGTAAACGCCGAGACGAACTACCCTGCAAATTTGCCGCGTTACATTTCTCAATAGCCGCCTTACATCTAAGGCATGAATATTCTCATTATAGGCGGCTACGGCACCTTTGGTTACGGCATTGCCGATCTACTCTCTGATGAGCCGCAGCTTTCTATAACCATAGCGGGGCGAAATTTTGAGAAAGCCAAAGCCGCCTGTAACTCCCTCTCAGGTAAAGCTTCGTTTAAGCCCCTTCAGCTTGATCGCAATGGCGACCTTGCGGCTCAAATTATCACGGTTCCTAACATCATCATTGATGCTTCTGGCCCCTTTCAAAATTACGGAGATGGCAAGCGAGATAACGTTATTAATTATGCGCTGTCCCATGACTGTCATTATCTCGATATTTGTGATGATCTTGACTTTGTTGCTCATATTCGCGGCTTTGATAAGCGGGCAAAAGAAAAAGGCATCTGTTTACTCTCCGGCCTCTCCACCTATCCCGTCCTCACCGCTGCTGTAGCGCGCGAGCTTGGCAAGGAGATGAACGGCATTACCGATATTCGCGCAGGCATCGCGCCCTCGCCCAAAGCGGTTATGGGGCGCAATGTTATTGCGGCGGTCGCGGCCTATGCTGGGAAGAAACAGGTCGGTGTTCTGCGCGGCGGAGACGCTGCCCATGTCCACGGCCTTACGGAAACACAGCGCGAAACCATTTGCGTGCCTGGGCAAAAACCTCTGCCAAATATTTTATTTTCAGTCGTAGAAGGCCCTGACCCACAGGAACTCCCTCATCATTTTGACGGCCTGAAAAACATTTGGATGAGCGCAGGGCCAAGGCCGGAATTTTTGCACCGTAGCCTTATAGCTTTGGCTTGGTTGGTAAGGTTGAAACTCCTACCCAGTATCGCCTGGCTGACGGGTGTTTTTCACAAAACACAAAGCCTTATAACGCTGGGCGAGCATCGCGGCGGTATGTTTGTTCGCGCGTCAAATGACGCGCAAAGCCGGTCCTGGCATATGATTGCGCAAGGAGATGACGGACCGCGTATTCCGGCCATCCCCAGCGCCGTCATGGCGCGCAAATGGCTGCGCGGCGAGACCGTTCCGCCCGGCGCGCGAACAGCTATCACTGACATCACCCTTGCAGATTTTGAGACTGAATTTTCGAAATTAAAAATTACCCATGGTATACATGATGACACGCCCCAAGATCGCAATCTCTATGAAGAGATCCTCGGCAAGGCTTATAATGACATGTCAGCGCCGCTTCAAAACTTGCACCGTATTGGCAAGGGAAAGACATTTGAGGGACGCTGCAAAGTTACGCGCGGGAGAAACCCGCTATCTCATCTCATCGCAACTATTTTGCGTTTCCCCAAGGCCTCACCTGATATCCCTGTGAAAGTCGTTTTGACAAAAGACGGTGATAAAGAAATTTGGGAACGGTTTTTTGGCGGGAAACGCATGTTAAGCACGCAAGAGGTAGGACGCGGCAAACAAGGCCGCCTTGTCATTGAGCGGTTTGGGCCCATCGCTGTTCATTTGGCGATATTAGTTAAAGACGGGCAGCAAATCCTCGAGACCACAGGATGGTCAGTCTTTGGAATTCCTTTACCCAAAGCGCTCGTCCCGGGCGGAGAGGTTTTTGAACATGATGCGGATGGGCGCTTCAACTTTCACGTCGATATGATTGCGCCTATTTTTGGACGGCTCGTGAAATATGAAGGCTGGCTAATTGAAACCGAGTCAGGCCCTAAAGCGGAATAAGCGAGCGTTTACGCGTATAGCTGATGTAATTTACATTGGCCCCCAATCGCACACCAACGCCAGAGCGCACAGGCGCGAGGGTAATCCCATTTGCGCGTTGATAATTTACGGCCATGCCGGCGACCAAATAAGCCGAGCCATCCGCGCCTGGGAAGCGCTGATAGATATAGTCAGGATTGTCGAGGCCGTAAACGAGCGTGAAGACTTTGGAGACATCTGCGCCGCCGTCAAATCCAACCGACGGGCCTTGCCAATAAACTTTTTTCGTCGTGCCATTTTTCATCCATAATGTGCCTTGGCCGTAGCGCGCGCCAATGATGGCCGCGCCGCTACCTTCTTGACCTGTGATGTAACCAACCGGGCGGCCGCGATCTTTAAACAGACGCTCAATCGCCGTTGCGGCAGATTCGGATGTTACGCCGAGGTGAGTCGAAATCGCGTAAACAAGTTCGCTCTCATTATAGGATTTAGCGGAAGACTGACTTGAATTCTGCGCGTTGCGAATATCGCTGTTGCTGTTTGGATTATTAGCGGGCGTAGCGCAGCCCGCCAGCGCAACGACGCTAGCACACATCAATGCGGCGCCAAGGTTGAAGCGTGGGCGGCGATTAGTCTTTAACGAGTCTTGTGAATAATTTTTGAGCATGGTTCATCCTTTGGCATATATCCCAGCGCCTCTAAGATGATGAGTTAGGGTTAATAAAAGACGAAAATAATGAAATATTAACTGTGTTTTCCGTTGCGTAGCCACGCAATAATGCCGCCAATGCCCATGATAAGAGACACAATGATAGCGGGAATAAAAATCGCAAATTTTAGCGCCGTCATAAAGCCCGCAATCGTCCCAAGCGCTATTGACCCCGTTGTCATCGTCAGCGCGATAAAACTATCTTCAGCAAAATCGATAAGTAAAAATCCAATAGGCAAGATAAATAGCAAATTCCATTTGAGGCTTTTGGGTTTCATGTGACGCATGCCAAAAGCTATCAAGGCCTCAAAAACCAAAGCCTGTAAAATCATATAAGGCACGTCAAAAATCAGCGCGAGGAACTTCGTTTTCCGTCCCGCCGCGTCAAGTTTCCCGAGGCGCTCAACAGCCTCTGCGCCCGTATAGAAACCTGTCTCTTGTAATGAGGCATGGCCTGCAATCCGCGTTAAATCTCCGAAAAATCCGGGGCCCACATACCATAGTGTATAAGCAAAAAACACGGCAATCAGGGCCAGCATGCGGCGTCCCTGAAAACGGTGAAATGGGGATGAAGCTTGATCTTGCATTCTGAAACTATATCAGGGTTTTACAAAAAGGCCACTGCCGGGCGCTGGCAGTGACCGATAAGATGCGCCTTAAGGGGGAGGAGCGCATTTAGGGTCTGTCCTCAGTTTAGGAATTTATTAAGATATGGGTCAAATTTATACAGGTCTAGGAAAGAAAGTGAAGCTTTGCGTCGGCAAGGCAAGCTTTCTTGACGACGAGATGGATAAATTTGGCCATACCCCGAAGGGGCGGGACGATTTTGCCCCCCGCTCGCGTCGAAAATGCTCGAAATTACTAGCAGTTCCTTGCGCTTTTCTCCTAATCAAGGGGCAAAAGCTTCTCCGTCTTAACAATTTCCTAAACTGAGGACAGACCCTGAACCGCTTCGGGGGAGAAGCGGAAGGTTGATATAACGCCGCGCGCCTCTATAAGTAAAATCGATTGTTTCTATACTGCTCATAGGCCTAACCAATGAACCTTCGTGATCTTGACTACATCTGCGCTGTTGCAGACCAAAAACATTTTGGCCGCGCCGCCGAGAGTTGTTATGTCAGTCAACCGACCCTGTCAGGCCAAATCAAAAAATTAGAGGCGCAGCTTGGCGTGACTTTATTTGAGCGTAGCCATAAAGGCATTCGCGTCACGGATATTGGTGAAGAGGTTATTTTGATTGCGCGTGAAGCCCGCGATGCCGCGCGGCGTATCAAAGCCGTCGCCGCTTCCGCGCAAGACCCTTTAGCGGGTAACTTATCGCTTGGCCTAATCCCGACCATCGCGCCTTATCTTATCCCGCTCTTTGTCGGGAAGCTCCAAAACGCAATGCCCAAAATGTCAATTGCTTACCGCGAAGACATAACGGACCGCCTAAATGAAGCTTTGCTAAACGGCGAGCTCGATGTCGCGGTCCTCGCGACCCCGCCCGAAGACCAAAGTCTAACGGCGATAGAGCTCTATTCAGAGCCTTTTTGGCTGCTATTTCCAGACGGGCATGAATTGGGCGGCTTAAAGTCAGCAAGCATGACCGATGTCAAAGAAGATGATGTCTTACTCCTCACAGAAGGGCATTGTTTCCGCGATCAAGCGCTATCTATTTGCCGTCCCGCCCATAAACATCGCCGCCAATCCCTGCGCGCAACAAGCCTAGAAACCCTCATCAATTTAGTCGCCTCAGGCCAAGGCGTCACTCTCGTCCCCGCCCTCGCCATGCGCGGCGGATGGAGCCGCGAGCTCGGCCTCTCAAGCCATGAATTGACCGATAAAGGCGCCGAGCGCCAAATCTATCTCACCCACCGCAAACGTTTCCCGCGCATCGAAGCCGTAAAGACCTTAGCCGCCCTTATTAAGGACGGTTTGCCTGATACAATAAAGACGGGTTAGCGAAGCGACAAAGCCCTCTTGCTAATCCCGCCATCCCCATTAAATAGCACCCTATGAGCACTCAAAAAAATATCCGTAATTTCTCTATTGTCGCCCATATTGACCACGGGAAATCTACACTCGCTGACCGCTTAATTGCCTTTACAGGCGGGCTGTCCGACCGCGAGATGTCCGAGCAAGTGCTGGATAATATGGATATTGAGAAAGAGCGCGGCATTACGATTAAAGCCCAGACGGTGCGCCTTGAACATAAAGCCAAAGACGGCGAAACTTATGTGCTTAATTTGATGGACACGCCGGGCCATGTCGACTTTGCCTATGAAGTCTCGCGCAGCCTTTCAGCCTGTGAAGGCTCCATTCTTGTTGTCGATGCCTCGCAGGGCGTCGAAGCGCAAACCCTCGCCAATGTCTATCAAGCCATTGAGCATGACCACGAGATTGTGCCTGTCCTCAATAAAATCGACCTGCCCGCAGCCGAGCCTGAACGTGTGCGCGCGCAAATTGAAGACGTCATTGGCATTGACGCATCAGAGGCTGTCCTGTGTTCAGCGAAGTCGGGCATCGGCATTGAAGAGGTTCTCGAAGCCATATGTGAACGCCTCCCCGCCCCGCCCGAAGCCGACGCGTCTGCACCGTTAAAGGCCATGCTGGTCGATGCTTGGTATGATACCTATATGGGCGTGGTTGTTCTCTTCCGCGTCATTGAAGGCACGGTCAAAAAGGGTATGCGCATCCGCACAATGAATACGGGCGCGAATTATACTGTCGATAAGGTTGGTTATTTTCTGCCTAAACCGACAGACACGGATAGCATTGGCCCCGGCGAAGTCGGCTTTTTAACCGCCTCTATCAAAGAGGTCGCGGACGCTGCGGTCGGCGATACGATTACCGAGGATAAGCGCCCGACTGAAACGGCATTGGACGGCTTTAAGCCCGCACAGCCCGTTGTCTTTTGCGGTATCTTTCCCGTTGATGCCGCGGACTTCGAAGACTTACGGGCGGCTATGGGCCGTTTGCGCCTGAATGATGCGAGTTTTAGCTATGAGATGGAAACTTCTGCGGCGCTCGGTTTTGGATTCCGCTGCGGCTTTCTCGGCTTACTCCATTTGGAGATTATCCAAGAACGCCTAGAGCGCGAATTTGACCTCGACCTCATCACCACGGCGCCGTCCGTTGTCTACACAATGAACATGCGCAATGGAGATAAAACAAAACTCCACAATCCCGCCGACATGCCTGATGTCATGCAGATTGAGATGATTGAAGAACCCTGGATCAAGGCCACTATCATGACGCCAGATGATTATCTTGGCGGCATCTTAAAACTCTGCCAAGATCGCCGCGGCGTCCAGATCGGCCTGACCTATGTTGGGTCCCGCGCTATGGTGGAATATGAGCTTCCGCTCAATGAAGTCGTGTTTGATTTCTATGACCGCTTGAAATCCGTCTCCAAAGGCTATGCGAGTTTTGACTATCAAAGCATTGGCCTCAAAGAAGGCGATTTGGTCAAGATGAGCATCATGGTCAATGGCGATCCCGTCGACGCGCTCTCTATGCTTGTTCACCGCAACAACGCCGAATCCCGAGGCCGCCAAATGTGCGAACGCCTAAAAGACCTCATCCCAAGACACATGTTCAAAATCCCTGTGCAGGCCGCTATTGGCGGACGCATCATCGCCCGCGAAACGATTGCGGCGATGCGCAAAGACGTGACGGCAAAATGTTATGGCGGCGACGCCTCGCGTAAACGCAAACTGCTCGATAAGCAGAAAAAGGGTAAGAAACGTATGCGCCAGTTTGGCCGCGTGGAGATTCCTCAAGAAGCGTTTATTGCGGCACTTAAGATGGACGACTCGTGATCCGAAGGAATTTTTAATCCGGGGGATTAAAAATAGCGAGTCGCCGAGCGGCTAAACCGCGAAGGGTGGTGCGTATTTTGAAGATGGGTCCTCGGGGCGGTGTTTGCGTAGCAGACGCGGAACCCGAGGACCCATCGTCACTTCAAAAATTCAACCTTGAACCTGACAGGGCCAGTTAACTCCAAGTTATGCGGGATTGTCGGTTCTATGATGCCATTTGTTTTTACATCTAGCGTCTGCCGCGAGAGCGGAGGGCCGGGGATGATGTAATCGACGGCGCCCTCAAGCACGACTAAACGTCCCCATGTTCCCGCCTTCGTATCATGCACATTCAATAACTTTTTTGGGACTGTTTCTTCTGTGAAGATTGGGGTTTCGGCATATTTTATTACGCTCTCAGGAAGTTTGATCATCATGTAGTTTCCCCCAACAACATCTTAACCGCCGACGCGTCGGTCACAATATCTGCCAGAGTAAACCTCTCCAGCGCGGAATAGAAAGCCGTTTGCGCCTCCGCCAACGCATGCTTGAGCCCACAATTTGGGCTTATACTGCAGTTGCCGCCATTGGCCTTCATGCAATCTACCAAAGCTGTGCCGGCCTCGGTTGCCTTAACCACGCGGCCAATATTTATCTCACTGGGGCCCTTCCGCAACGTCATCCCGCCTGCTCGCCCGCGTTCGGAGTTGACATAGCCTTCGCGCGCTAACCACTGCCCTGCCTTGGCGACATGGTGAAAAGAAATATCGTAGCTGCTCGCGATTTCATCGGCTGTGGATTTTTCCCCTTCATGTGCTGCGAGGTAAATTAGCACCCGTAATGTGTAGTCTGAAAAGGTCGTTATATTCATCTGGTTTTCTCTTTCACCTTAGCTATTGACCTGCTTATAAACAGTTCATATATAATACGCAAATAAAATACGTATTATTGGATTTATCATGGCTTTCCTCAGAGGACTCACAACATTATTCTTATTGCCTGGGACCCTCGTTCTGGGTGCATTAAGTATTCCTATAGAGAGCGATGCTGGCGTTCTGCGCTCACTCATCAATATGATTTTCTGGGGTTTTGTCGGCGTTTTATGCGCTATGCCGTATATGCTGGGCTAAGCCATGGTCTCTCAAATTTGCGAAGCAGATATACAGCGCCTTGTCAGGGCCTTTTACAAAGAGGTTCGAGGCGACGCATTGCTGGCCCCAATTTTTGCTACAAAAATTAGCCCCGATGGCTGGGAGACCCACATAAACCATATCGCCGATTTTTGGTCCTCAATATTTTTGAAGACGGGACGTTTCAAAGGCAATCCCATGATAAAGCATGCTGCCCTGCCAGGATTAACCCCCGCCCATTTTACTCACTGGCTTGCTCTGTTTAAGGCGGTTTCAAACGATGTTTTAAAGGCGGAGAGCGCTAACGCTATACAAACCATGGCGGAACGCATCGCGCAAAGTTTGCAAATGGGTCTTGCGTTCAACTTTGAAAAAGCGGGTGAGACGGATCACCCTTTCGCCGATTTTGGCCTGCGGGTTCCGCGCTAAGATTTGGCGCAGCGCTTACGCGGAGTCATCGGCTCTCCGGCTTCGGCCATGCCTATCTTTTCTAATGACGTTGCAACACCCGCCGCCCAGTCGCAATAAACCTCAGCGGCTTCCCATTCGGACTCAGACGTCATTTCGCCTGTCTTAGGATTTACGAAAACAACAAAGGGCGACCAAACACGGTGCCAGCCTGCGGCGACGGCCATTTCTGTAATGCCAAGCTCATCCGCCAGGGCGAGCCCATGATCAGCACGGGCATGGAGGCGAACATATGGGAGTTTAAAAGGCTTGCCTGCGGCTTGATAACCCGCCTGCTCTGCTGCGGAGAAGTATTTTGCGACATCATGACTGCGCAGCGGCTTACGCGGATCCATAATTTCAGATTCAAGCTTTATACAATAGGGACATTTATTAAATCCGAATATAACCATAAGCGGCCTATCAGCGGCTTTAGCAGAAGCGAGAGCGCGAGTGTAGATAGCTTTTGAATCGCGGCAATTATGATACTTCACATCGCGCGCAACTTCGTCAGTACAGTCTTCGATACGCGGGACGCCATTATAGTCGAGCGCCGCCTGAAATATCGGCGCACGTTCAAACGCAGCGAGTTCAGCTTTGGGCACTGGGGTAGGCGCGGAAACCTCATTGGCGCCGCAAGCGGAGAGCATGAGGCCAAGGAGTGTGATGATAATGACGTAAAGGCGCATGTTGAATCTCTCAATATTTGAGCGGAGAATTAGCCTTTTATCACGCCAGAATGATAATAACGTTTTTGCGAGCAGCCTCCACCACGACTTTGTCATCCCCGCTTTCGCGGGGATGACAAAGAATTATACGTTACTAAACTCACCCGGCCTCAAAAGCTGCAACAGCTGCCGCATCCCTTGGCGTAATATCACCTTCGCCTTTAAAATATTTCCAGCTGCGTTCGCATTTGGCAAATCCTGTTTTTTCTTTTAAATCGGCAACGCTGATAGTCTCCGCATTTTCAGACAATGTGCATTCGCTGACAATTAGATAATCTGCGAGTGTATCATTTGGCTCTGCCGGATCAGCATATGTTTCTTGACGCGTCACGCCCAATGCCGTCAGCGCAGCCACTAAGGCAGCATCCGCTGGAGCTGTAACGCTAGCTTCAAGGCTGGACTTAATGACTTTCTCTCTTCGCAAAGGCTCAATGGTTTCTAAAGCCGCCGTTCGGAACAGCTGAAGCGTATCGACCTTGCTCGCAATATCAGCATTTAGCCACGGCTTTGGCGCGTCCCTGAACAGCTCCATATGCACCGACTTATCCTCACTTGGGAATCTGGCTTGCCAGACTTCTTCCATCGTAAAGCACATGATCGGCGCGAGCCACGTTGTGAGGCGCAAGAAGATTTCATTGATGACCGTGCGGCAAGCACGGCGGCGCATAGACTTAATCGGATCACAATAAAGCGCGTCTTTGCGAATATCGAAATAAAAGGCCGAGAGATCGACTGTGCAGAAATTAAATAATGTGCTGAAGATCTTTTTATGATCATGGTCACGCACAGCTTTGTCGTGCTCGGCTGTGATTTCCGCAAGGCGGTGCAAGACCCATTTTTCAAGAGACGGCATATCCGCATAATCCACGGCGTCAGCTTCGTCATATCCGTCCAGCGCGCCAATCATATAGCGCAGCGTATTGCGGAGCTTACGATAAGAATCGACATTAGTTTGGATAATCTCGCGTCCGATTTTTAGATCATTCGCCCAATCAGATGAGGCCGTCCAAAGGCGAATAATTTCTGCGCCATATTGCTTAGCCAGGTCCTCTGGGGACATAGTATTACCAATTTTTTTGGACATTTTCAGCCCTTTTTCATCAACCACAAATCCATGGGTCAAAACACCGTCATAAGGAGCTTCGCCATAAACCGCACAACTCTCAAGGAGTGATGATTGAAACCAGCCGCGATGCTGGTCTGAACCTTCAAGATAAAGATCGGCGCGGTCTTTGAGGTCATCTCGGCGCTTGAGGCAAAAAGCATGAGTCGAGCCTGAGTCAAACCAGACATCGAGAATATCTGTGACCTTGGTCCAGCCTTCATTATTCTCAGGCATAAACGCCTCTATTGGCGTGTCAAACCAACCATCGACACCTACTTTTTCGACAGCGGCAAGAATGCGGGCATTGATAGCGTCCGCATCATCACGCTCTGTATGAAGCTCTTTATTAGGACCAACCATCAGAGTAATGGGCACACCCCAATTACGCTGCCGCGAGATAAGCCAGTCGGGACGGTCCGCAACCATTGTGCCGATACGGTTACGACCACGCTCTGGCCAGAATTTCGTCTTCTCGATTTGAGCAACCGCTTTTTCACGAAGTCCGCCTGAGGACATAGAGATAAACCATTGTGGCGTAGCGCGGCGAATAACGGGAGCACCTGAACGCCAGCTATGCGCGTCACGCAACGTTAGCATGCCGCGCGCCAATAGGTTACCGCATTCGACAAGTGCTTTCAGAACTTCACCATTAGCTTTGCCATCTTGTCCGCGTTTCTTGCCTGATGTTCTGATCACATCGAGCCCCTGGAAACGGGTCGGCATAACGTCGGTATAACAACCTGCATCGTCCAGCGTCATCGGCACAACGGGGTCAATGCCTAAGCCTTCGAGTTTCGTTTGGTTGGAAATCCAAACCACATAGTCATCCTCACCATGGCTCGGCGCGGTATGGACAAAGCCCGTACCGGCATCGGCGGTAACGTGAGAGCCTTCGAGAAGCGGGACAGGGAAATCGTATTTACCTTCGGAATCGGTCATGTTTTTGAGGGGATGTTCGAGAACCATCTCTGTCGCCTCAACGTCTTTTAGCCGTTTAGCTGATTTTACGAGTCCAGCCTTTGCAACTGTCGCCCACAGATCATCAGCTACGATTAACTTGTCGCCTGGTTTAGACCAAGGTTCAAATTCGCTCTCTTCCATTTCAGAAACTTCATAGAGACCGTATTTAATCTTAGACGAAAAACTAACCGCGCGATTTGCAGGGATAGTCCAAGGCGTTGTCGTCCAGATGACTACAAATGTCTCTGAATTTTGAACAGGGAACTTCACATAGATCTGCGTCGCTTTCCTATCTGCATATTCGACCTCAGCTTCCGCCAAAGCTGTCTGTTCAACAGGACTCCACATGATGGGTTTTGAGCCTCGGTAAAGCTGACCCGTTTTAGCGATCTTCAAAAGCTCTCCGCAAATGTCAGCCTCGCTCTGAAAATTCATCGTCTTATAAGGGTTATCCCAGTCGCCGACGACGCCCAGGCGTTTAAATTCTTCGCGCTGAACATCTAGCCACTCAGCCGCATATTCACGGCAGCGCGTGCGAAATTCTGCGCCTGGCACGTCGTCCTTGCTGCGGCCTTTACCGCGAAACTCTTCTTCGACTTTCCATTCAATTGGAAGCCCATGACAATCCCAGCCCGGCACATAATTAGCGTCCATGCCCAGCATTTGGTGAGAGCGGTTGACGATATCCTTGAGGATTTTATTTAGGGCCGTGCCCATATGGATATGGCCATTGGCATAAGGCGGTCCGTCATGGAGCGTATATTGCGGCTTGTCTTTGGACTGCTCACGCAGGCGGTCATAAAGACCAATTTTACTCCAATGGGCGAGCCATTCAGGCTCTTTTTTGGGCAGGCCAGCCCGCATAGGAAAATCAGTTTTAGGAAGAAAAAGGGTGTCGCGGTAATCGCGTTTAGTATCGGTCATAAGAATCTCGGAAAAGGGTGTTGAAGGTCAGGCGTCATTATCCCGATAGGTCTTTAACCTATCGGGCCGATAATTCGTATTATGATGGCGCGGTTCAACATGAGAGCGACGTAACATAGGCTGCGGCTCTCGCCAAGATATATTCGCTTGCGGCGTATCAAAGGTCTAAAGCCGGTATGAGTCTAAGATTTGTAAAAAGGGATCTATCATGTTGAGAGCCATCTCGTGGACGGTATTTTTATCTGTCGGCTTAACAAGTGCGGTTTGGGCCTATTGGGCGAAAACGCAATTACCCGGCCAAGTTACCGCCGCTTCGGCAAGCATCGTCCACGCCATGCCGCATGTGAAGCGGCCTAATCGCGTCGTGGCTGATATTGAACGCTCCCTTACAGTTTACCGCGATATCCTTGGATTGACCGCATCGGAGCCTTCCGTGTCTGGCACCGACTCCTTTAGCTATCCGGTCTTTAACATCCCCAAAGGTACGCCCATGCGGTCTGTGACATTGCATGAACCCGGTGAGCAGCGCGTCTTTGCTTTGACCGAGCTGAAAGGAATTGACCTACCGCGTCCGGTCAGCGCGCCGTTTATGAACACCGCCGTCATTGGTATCACGGATCTAGAAGGGAAATTTGCACAGATCGAAGCGCTAGGGCTGACGGTTACTGAGACCCGTATTGCGGGCGGCGCAGATTTTAAATTTATAGAGCAAGCTTTTGTCGATTTTGACGGCCACCTTATCGTTTGCTACGAGGTTTTGCCTGATTAGCGTCGATAAGTTCCCGCTTTATCCGCGCGAGGGTAAAACCGATATTTCGGCGCTTTATCTGACCAATTGGAACATAGCCCAGCCGCTCTCGATAAGCCGCGTCATATTTGCGTTTGAGTTCAAAATGTAGCGAGCGGATCATGATAATATGGCCGCCCCGTATGAGCACGAAATAGGCGATGAAAAAACCAACAATGAGCGAGTTGTGGTTAAGCTCTGAAGTCTCGGATCCGATTAAGCGCAAGAAGGCAAGAATGGCGAGCAAGACTATCGCGCTCGGCAGGACGCATCTTTGCAACCAATAGCGTAGAGAGAGCCAGTCACGTTCTAAGAGTTCTGGGGTCATGATGGGAGTGTATACGTTTATGGGCGTGGGGGCGATGGGGATATTCTGTAACATCAAAGTTCTTTGTCATCCTCGCGAAAGCGGGGATCTAACGCCGAGTATAGCATTTGAAGTTAGATCCCCGCTTCCGCGGGAATGACAAAGTAGAAGAGCGTTAACGACGCCTACCCCGGCACATCCGTAATACGCATATGTTTCGGATGGTCACTGAACCTGTCGCACCATGCCATGATATTGGGGTAACGTGACATATCGAAACCGCCCTCACCTGCGACATGTGTGTAAGCGTAAAGCGCGACATCGGCGATGCTTCGCCCGCCGCCCACGAACCAGAGATTATCGGCCAGATGAGCTTCCATTATATCCAGCGCGCCATAGCCTTTTTTCCATAAGACCGGCAATTCATCCTTACGCTGATCCATCGCATAGTGATGAATATAGCGCGCAACGGCGACGCTCGGTTCGTGCTTATATTGCTCAAAGAACATCCATTGCAGACACTTAGCTTGGTCAAACGCATTTTTCGGCCAGTAAGGCGTACCCTCGGCGAGGAAATAAAGAATGGCGTTACTCTCGGCGATGCGGCGGCCATCAGCCAGTTCCAAAAGCGGTATCTGCGCGGCGGGGTTTTTGGACTTAAAGCCGTCCGTTTGCGTCTCGCCTTTGATAATATCGAGATTCACCCAATCATAGGAAAGGCCTAGATAAGCGAGGACAAGCCGGACCTTATAAGAGTTTCCAGATGGCAGGTAATCATAGAGTTTCATGAGGCGGTCTCTCAAGCGGCGTGTTGAGCCCCCTTTATAGACGCAGGCAAGAGCTCTTGCCAAGACGGATTGCGCGAGGTGATAAGCGCGTCAAGCCATTCACGTGAGGCGGTTTTTAGGGCGCGAACCCGCGCCTCAGCTTTAAACGCACAGGTAAAATGTTCAACATAGACCAGGCGGTCGATACGGAACTGAGCCTGCCGAATTTTACCCGAGCGGTGCTGGGTCACGCGCCGCAACAGATCGGGCGTAGCGTTAATGAAAATAGGGCCAGGCTGCGCGCCGGAGAGGATGTAAACGATATGTTCTGACATGGAACATAAGTAGAACAGTATTGTGAACAAAGTGTGAACTTTTGTGGATAAATTGGGGATTGTGTGATACTTGTATTTTGTCAAAACGCTTGAGGGATGACAAAGAGAGGGAGGCAAAATGATGAGACAACATAATTACTATGTCTATATCCTCGCGAGCAGACCATTTGGTGCCATTTATATTGGCGTTACCAATGACTTAGCTCATCGCGTTCTAGAACATCGTGCGGGAACGAGAAGTAAGCATATAGCAAAGTATAAGATATTTCAGCTCGTTTATTATGAACATCATCAATATATAAACAACGCTTTGGAGCGCGAGGGTAATCTTAAAGCATGGCGACGAGCCTGGAAGGATGAACTGATTGAGACAGATAATCCTAATTGGCGCGATTTATATGACAGCTTTTGCAGTGAAGGTGAATGGTAGAGTCTGTTAATTCAAACCCCTCATTTCCACTTTGTCATCCCAGCGAACGCTGGGATCTAACGACGAGAACCGCATCTGGCGTTAGATCCTCGCTTTCGCGAGGATGACAAAAAGATAGAGGGAAATGGAGCCATGTTAGAAACAGGAACCCTTACGCCTTACGCCAACTACTCTTACCGCCTGCCCCTGATTCTATCACCACGCCTTCAGCTTTAAACTGGTCGCGGATTTCGTCTGAGCGTTTGAACATCTCGCCCATTTTGGCTTTGTCGCCTGTTTCTTTAGCGGCGAGGGCTTGCGCGCGGACGGAATCATATTCCTCGACCAAAGCGTCATAATCCAGCCCGCCCTTGAACCAGTCTTCAGGGTCTTTTTGGAGGAGGCCTAGGAGGTCACCAAAGAACATCAGATCTGCTCGGAATCCCGCAGCAACGACCACTTCTTTTTTCTTGAGTGACTGTTCTAAGCCACTTTCTGAGTAAGTTAAGTGCGCCATCGTTTCTCTAGCAGCACTTCCCATGAAAAAGATAACGAGAGTGGTATTTAAATCTGAAAGTATTTGTTTTAAGGCTCCACTTTGGTGCTCAGAGCCAACTAAAAACTCTGTATCGTTTACGACTCGATACCAACCATCTAACTGAGCCTTACTCTCTTTCAGCAAATCTTCAGTCCACAACAACTCACTCCGATAATGCGCTTTCAACAACGCAAGCCGAATAACCTCTCCATCCCAATCCTCTAGCAAGTCGTGAATGAGTTTTACATTGCCCAAGCTCTTAGACATCTTCTCGCTGCCCATATTGAGGAACTCATTATGGACCCAATAATTGGCGAGCGGGGCGCCGTCATGGGCGCAATTGCTTTGCGCGATTTCGTTTTCGTGATGCGGGAATTTTAGGTCTACGCCGCCGCAGTGAATATCGATGGTGTCACTCTCTGTGCCGTCGGTCAGGACCGCTTTTGCCATGGCGGAACATTCGATGTGCCAGCCTGGGCGGCCTCTTAGATTTTCGCCTTTAGGTCCTAATGGCGCATCCCAACCAACACCGTCTAATTCTGGCTTCCATAGAACGAAATCTGCGCTGTTACGTTTACGCGCAACTTCGCCTTCGCCTACACGATTGCCGCCGCGCAGGCTCTCCAAATTATTGCCAGAGAGTTTTCCGTAATCGTCATATTTTGACACATCGAAAAAAACATGGCCGTCGCTCTCATAAGCAAAGCCTTTTTCCAAAAGATCTGAAATCATCGCGGCCATATTATCAATATGCGCTGTACATTTTGGCTGCTCTGTCGGCGGCAAACAGCCAATCGCGGCCAAGTCTTCATTATAGATACGCGCATATTTTTCAGTAATATCAGAAATCGGCTTACCCGTCTCTTTGGCGCTTTGAATAATACGGTCATCGACATCTGTAATATTGCGCGCATAGATAACATGGTCCTCGCCGTAAATATGGCGCAGCACGCGGAACAGCACATCAGCGACGACCGCCGCGCGCGCATTGCCGATATGAGCGTAGCTATAGACGGTTGGGCCGCAATTATACATCGTCACGCGGGTGGGGTCTTGCGGTGTGAAGACCTCTTTCTGGCGCGTTAAAGAATTATAGAGCGTTAATTGTGGCTTTTCAGTCATAGTGTTCCCATCTAATGAATTACCATGAAAACGCAACAAATCATCACGGGACTTTTACTGGCCGTCGGCGCTCTTATCGCTATTCGCGGGGCAATGACCCCAGATTTAAATCTGCTCACCTTCACCGTCGAAGATCGCCGCGCTTATGGCAATGGCTATACGGATGACCGCTCTGTCGGTGTGGTGCGTAAATTGCTGAGGGAACACCCGCAAGTCGACACATTGGTTTTAAAAGATATGTCCGGCACAAAAGATGGTGATCGCAATATTGTTCTCGCGCGTGATATTCGGCGGCGCGGCTTGAATACGCATTTAGAGAGAAATAGCCGTATTGCGTCTGGCGCCGTCGATTTATTCATCGCGGGCAAGCACCGAACACTGGAATGCGGCGCCCTCATTGGCGTGCATAGCTGGTCCATCGGCGAGACAGTCCGCATCTCGCCTGGCGATATGGGCGGAGATTCCCGCCAAAGGCTCCATGAGAAATTCCTTAGCGATATGGGCATCGATCCTGCCTTTTACGCCTTCACACGCGCCGCAGCGGAGCCCGAGGATATTCATTATATGAGCACCGAAGAGATTAACCGCTTTGGGCTGACGAGCGAACCGCTAATGTGTGACTGAGCTTTCATCTCCCGCTAGTGAGATTATTGCATAAGCCCTGTGCGCATTTGTGTCTGGCAATCCCCTCACTCTTTGCGCTATAGGCCTCCTCATGAGTAATGAGACCCCCAAAAAACCCGTTCTTAAAGCCGTGGCAAATGCCCCTCGCCCTTCCAAAGAAGAGGCTATGGCGGCTGTGCGCACTTTAATTGCTTGGGCTGGAGATAATCCGGACCGTGAAGGTTTGAAAGACACGCCAAAGCGCGTTGTAAATGCTTACAGCGAATGGTTCCGAGGCTATGATCTTGACCCCGCGCAAGAATTATCACGCGTTTTCGAGGATGTTTCGGGTTATGATGATATGGTTATCTTACGCGAAATTGATGTTGAGAGTCATTGCGAGCATCACATGGCACCCTTCCTAGGCACGGCTTATGTGGCCTATCTGCCCACTGATAAGGTCGTTGGCATTTCAAAGCTTGTCAAAGTCGTTGAGATTTTTGCCAAGCGTCTACAGACCCAAGAAACGATGACGGCTCAAATCGCCGAAGCGATTGATGACGCGCTTAAGCCTCGCGGCTCTGCCGTTATGATTGACGCTGTTCACCAATGTATGAGCACACGCGGCGTCCATCATCCGAATGTGTCCACGATAACAACGCAATTCACCGGCGAGTTTAAAACCAATCCAAGCCTGCAAGACCGTTTTTTAAGATTGATTAAGCCGGCTTAGATTTTAACACCGTGCATCCCAGCCCAGCGTTCGTTCGGGTGCCATTTTACTTGAGCATCACCTCAGGCCCAATCACCTCAACTCTATTCGTAAAAACGATGCCTTTATAATTATTCGGCACAAACCCCAATTGCTCGACCCTATCAATCCCCGTTGTTATGCTGCCCTCAATCGGGCCTATTAGCATGGACCGGCTCCCTACGCCCTTAAGGCGTTTTTCGAAACGGTGGGGCCAGCCCCATATCATTTTCCTGTAATTTACGGGCACAGGAATAATCTGATTATGACAAGCCTGGGGCATTTTTCCAAACCACCCTGTGAGCATATACCCTTTGGCGCAGTCTTTAATCTGCCCTTTGGAATAACTCAGAATATCAGGCTGAACCTCACGCAGAATATTGATCGGCGCTTCGTGTCCATTCACGATCAACCGCGCCCAATCCTGCCCGCCTCGCGCATCAATATAAGCCATAAGCGCCCTCGCCTCTTTGGCAGAGCGGCTTTTGATATTAATATTGAAAACGGTATTCGGAAAAGCGTCGAGCACCGCATTTAAACTTGGCATGGCGCCAATAAATTTTCCGCGAAATGGGAAGCTTTGCCCGCCATCTGCGGTGTAGCCATAGCCAATATCGAGCGCTTGAAGCTCTGCAAGGCTTTGGTCTCGCGTAGCGCCGCGACCATTTGTGCGGCAATCGAGCGTCCAATCATGAAACACGGCGAACTCGCCATCCGTTGTCGGATGAATATCAAATTCAATAATATCAGCGCCAGTATATATGGCGGCTTGCATCGAAGATAAGGTATTTTCTATCTCGTCATGTGACGGTTCATATATCTGCGCGGCAGTACAGCTTTTATATGAAATACCTATGGGGCTGAACGTCTGATGCACGCCGCGATGGGCTAAAATACTCATCTCTCCGTCTGGCACGCCCGCAAGCCATGAGGCATTGACCAAATAAACCCCAGCCGCAAAAACCGTGATTCCAAGTCCTATAATCTTACGTTTTTTCATAAAGCCCTCCCATGCCCCCTCTTCATATTAGAGCTGGGCGGCAAAAAGGCGGGATTGTGATAATTTCGAGAATATTAATTCCCAATTTAATATTCTCCCCACCTCCCGTGCATCCCAACTCATGACGTTTGCAACCAAACGCCGGGCTGGGATGCACGGCGAAGGAGGAAGTGTTTTAGAGCTGAACTCGACCCACAAAAAAACCCGCCCTAGCGTTTTAACAAAACGCAGGGACGGGTCTTTCGTAATTCTTTTGCGGCTTACTAAGCGTTAGCGGCTTCTAGCTCTGCTTTTGCTTTGACGAGAAGCTTTTTGATCTTCTTAGCTTTGTCAGTGAGCTTGTGGTTTTTTGTGCCCATCAAGAAGCCGTCTAGGCCGCCTTTGAAATCTACTGTGCGAAGTGTCGCGGCAGAGATGCGCATTTTGAACTTTTGACCGAGTGTTTCGGATGGAAGCGTTACATTACACAGATTGACGTTAAAACGACGATTAGTTCTGTTTTTGGCGTGTGATACATTATGACCGGACATTGGGCCTGTATCGAGAAGATCGCAGCGACGTGACATTTTTCGTACCTAGTTTAAAATATAAAAAGAGCCGCGCAGATGCGGGCTCAGGACAGTTGGGGCGAATTAGAGGGAGAATCGCCCTGCGTCAACCCTTTTTCCAGCAATATACCAGTAATATGAATGCAAACTGCAGAGACTGAACATGACGAAGAATTCACGCAATTCCGTCCTTTCGTTCAGCTTGGCGCTAGAAATCTACCGTTAAGATGTCTACCAAACGCCTGAATAGGATAAAGACATGAAACGTATTTTAACAACCGCCCTTCTCGGCCTGACAGCGTCAGGCATAGCGAGCGCCTCTTTCTTGGATCAGAGCCGTAATATGGCCGCGCTCAATGACGGCAATATTATGCCAAAGACCTATAGCGTTCCAGCTGCGGGCGCAGACGCCACAGAATTTGACTTTAAACTCAAAGGCTATGTCTTTGGTTTCAAGATGATTACGGCCAATTATACGGGCTGGTATGGCGATAGAGATTATGCCGTTTATTCAGATCTAAAGACATCTGGTCTTGGCGCGATGCTGAAAAAGCTTGAAATCTGGGCTGTTACGACAGGCACATATACACGGTCGGGCCTGACGCCTAATTTCCACGTTCAGCAAAATATGGACAAGAAGAACCGCCGCGTGGAGATGAATTATAATAATAATCGCGGCTATATCCATGTCGCGATTGAACCGCCTATCGGAAGTCAGGGCATACCCGCCGCGACTCCCGCCGAGCGTTATGCAGCGGATGATACAATTTCGGCTGTTTTAAACCTAATGATGCGCGGACAAAAAATTGATGGTCCTGTATGTTCGGGCGGCGTGCGGGTCTTTGATTCCAAGCAGCACTATAATCTGCGCATGGAAAATAAAGGCGCGGATAGGGCTAAATTTGACGGCGACAAGATCGACACAATCCAGTGCCACATATATTATGAGCCCATCTCAGGCTTTGACCCCGAAGACCTTCCCGACGCAGAAGAAGGCGGAACGCCGATTGTCATGCAGCTAAAAGCCTTTCCAGAGCTTGGCCTTTATGTGCCTGTGCGTTTTACCTACAAGATCAGCTCGATTAAGGCCGTGATCAAACTTGATGAAATGATCATTAAAAAGCCTGGAAAAATTGCCGAGGTTATCGCGGACTAAGCTGGAGCTTAACGCAAAATTAAGGCTGTTAAGCAGTTTTGCTGAGTTTTAACGCTACTGGAATATCGATGGACTATAAGCTTCCCCAAAATAAGGGTGAGTTATGCTAAATCTAGGAAAATCATTAACATTATGCTTGGCCGCGAGCGCATTGATGTTGTCTGCCTGCGGAAAAGAGGCAAAGCCAAATCTGCTCAAAGATATACAGGTTGAAATGTCGAGTTGGCGCCTGACTAAAAACGCCACAGACGCTTATCCAAACCTGCCAGAAGAAAAAGCCAAGAAACGATATGCCAATGACATGATGTTCAATTATTTCCGCAAAGAAGAAAACCCAGAAAAACGCCACCTCACAGCGGCGATGGCCTATTTGGGATATGCGCAGATGAACACGCGCGCACGGCCTGCCTATTGCACGAAATTAAGGGTAGATATTAGCGCTTTTAAATCTCGTTTTGAGAGCCAACACAGAGCCGAAGATAAAGCTGTTGATACGATACTCGCAAAGCAGAGTCTAACACGGGATATGATCTGGGAGCAAAATGAGCGCATGATGATGGTCAATGTTAAAAATGACTTATTGCGCGCAGGCGGTCTTCACGGGAGCCACGCCATGTGCAGCGACATAAAAAAGAAACCTCAAAAATATGCTCAGCCTTTTAATTTCACCAAGATCATGCCCGTCGCTGCGGCCCAGCTGAGACAAGCGCAAGCACAAGCTGTTACGCAGCATGCAGAACTCACGGCGGCTCCAACCCTACGTAAATAAAGCCGCTAAAGCCTGATTTGACACGTTGAAACACCCGGAGAAATCGCGGATAAGGGCCTATGGCACCCCCCTTAAACCCCTCCACTTTGACGGCCATTCTTGGCCCGACAAATACTGGGAAAACGCATTACGCCGTTGAGCGTATGCTTGGCCGGCAATCTGGCGTGATAGGCCTGCCACTACGCCTGCTGGCCCGCGAAATTTATGACCGCATTGTTGCGCGCAAAGGCGCGGCCCATTGCGCTTTGATTACGGGCGAAGAAAAAATTATTCCGCCCTTTGCGCGCTATTATGTCTGCACTGTCGAGGCCATGCCCGTAGAAAAGCGTTTTGCCTTTCTGGCCGTGGACGAAGTGCAGCTTATGGCCAATCATGAGCGCGGGCATATTTTCACGGACCGTGTTTTACATGCGCGGGGAACCGAAGAGACATTATTGCTGGGCGCTGAAACGGCACGGCCACTTTTAAAGGATTTACTCCCCAAAATTAAGTTTGACCACCGCGAACGATTCTCAGAACTTTCTTTTGACGGCGCAAAAAAACTTACCCGCCTGCCGAAACGCTCCGTCGTCGTCGCTTTTTCTACGGCTGAAGTTTACGCGATTGCTGAGCTTATCCGTAGATATCGCGGGGGCGCCGCTGTTGTAATGGGAGGGCTATCCCCGCGCACACGTAATGCCCAGGCCGAAATGTTCCAAAATGGCGATGTGGATTTTTTGGTCGCCACGGACGCCGTGGGGATGGGACTGAACCTAGACACCGACCATGTCGCATTTGCTGGGCTTACCAAATATGACGGGCGGCGCAGGCGGTATTTGACCCCGATGGAAGCGGGTCAGATTGCAGGGCGGGCGGGACGTTTTCGTAATAATGGCACGTTCGGCACGACAGGTGACTGCCTGCCGATGGACGAAGACTTAGTGGCCCGCATTGAAGCTCATGATTTCGAGCCGCTGCATTCTGCGGAATGGCGCAATACGGAACTGAACTTTCGTTCCATCGACGCGCTCTCAGAGAGCCTACACGCGCCGAAACCTCACCGCCGTCTTCGCCGCATTAGAGGTGCAACAGATGAAGGCGCATTTGAGCGTATGATCGCGATCCCAGAGGTCGTGAACGGCGCCCGCGTTCCGGCCCAAGTCAAACAGCTGTGGGATGTCTGCCAAATACCTGATTTTCGCAATTTGACCATCGACGCCCATGTACGTCTTCTGCAAGATGTTTACCGCTTGCTCTATTCTAATGGCGGAAAAATTCCTGATAACTTTATGGAAAAGCATATATTGCGTTTGGACGAGACGCTGGGCGGCGTTGATTTGCTATCCACGCGCCTCGCCAATATCCGCACATGGACCTATTGCGCCAATAAAGCCTCTTGGATGGGGCATGAAAATAATTGGGTAAATCGTGCACGCGAGGTTGAAGACAGGCTATCAGATGCGCTACACGAGGCCTTAATAGAGCGGTTTGTGGACCGCCGAACGAGTAAGCTGCTTAAAGGCATGGGATCTGAAACCTATATGAGTGCAAGAATTAAAGATAATGGCGATGTGTTTGTAGATGAGCAAATCATCGGTCATTTGGAGGGCCTTAAATTTACACTGGCCCAAAGCAATTCAGAACTTGAAGCCAAGGCTTTACAGGCGGCCGCGGAAAAAGTTGTCACGCCCGAAGTCGACCGCCGCCTGACAAGTCTTTGCGGCGGCATGCATAGCATCTTCACCCTCTCAGATCGCGGCCAAATCCTATGGGGCGGTAAGGTCGTTGGCAAAGTCGGATCAGGCGGAACGCCTATGAACCCAGACGCCGAGCTTATCGGGGCCGAATTTGGTAATGAGAATTTGAAAAATCTCGCAACGTCACGGCTACGGGATTATTTGCGCGCGCAAGCCGCCAACCATTTTAAACCCCTCTTAGAGCTCAAAGAAATTCAAGCGCGGGAAAGCACAACGGCTGAAGCGCGCGGCTTTGCCTATACGCTTCAAGAAAATTTCGGAACAGTGGACCGCAAAGACCACTGGAAAACGCTTAGAGGTCTCGACCAAACAGCGCGGCGTCAGCTCCGCGAAGCCAATGTGCAATTCGGGCAATATAACGTTTATATACGCGACCTCATGAAACCCAAAGCTGCGCGGCTGCTCAGCATTTTGACAGCTTATGGTGCTGGCGGGGATCGCAAGCCCTTTATTCCCTTTGCCGGCGTAACCTCCATTGCCAATGCAGGTGATTTCGCGAGCGCAAACTTTTCCGAGCAAGCGCTTTCCATGGCCGGTTACCGTGCCGTTGGGCCGCGTATCGCGCGTTTTGATATTCTCAACCGTTTGGGCAATCAGATCCGTCAGGCCCAAGAACAGAATGAAGCATTGGGCCGCGGAAAAAAATTCCAAATCATGCAGGAAATGCTCGCCATTATGGGCTGTAGCTATGAAGACCTGCAGGGCGTTTTGAAGTCTCTCGGCTTTGAATCTGAGATCATTAAAGTGGAAGACTTTCCGCCGTCGCCTGACGCGCAAACTGCCAAAACGAAAGCAGCCAATACTGAAACACCCAAAGCGGAGCCTGTTACAACGCAAGAGCCTAGCCCAGTGGACGCCGCGCCGGCACCTGCCGTCTCAACGGAAAGCGCACCGGCGGATACAGTGGCGCCGGCCGACCCTGATCTTGCGCCTGCTCCTGCTGAGAAAGCGCCTGACGCTGAAGCGCCAAAGGCGGCTATAAAGACATCTCCTCCTCGGAAAGCCGTCAAACCGCTAAACATTTATCATCACCGCGAAGTTCAAGAAGACGGTAGCAATAAAGACGTCATAAATATTGAATTTTGGTTCATGCCGCGCAAAAAACCTAACTTTAATGCGCGTGATAAAAACACGCAGAAGAATAGACAAGGCGGCGACCGCCCGCGCGGTAAGTTTAAAAACAAGCGCAAGGGCCCTAAAAAAGACGATGGCTATAAGCCAAAGCCTAAACCCGCTCGTAAGTTGGAAGATTCGCCTTTTGCTGCATTAGCCGCCCTCAAAAATCCTAAGAAAGATTAGTTTGGGACGGCGAACACACCAAGCCCTAGAGCAAGATGAGCCACAGAGCAGCGGCTGCCGCTTAGATGTCTGGCTCTTTCGGACGCGGATATTTAAAACCCGCAGCCTCGCGACAAAAATGATATTGGGCGGCAAAATTCGCATTACCCGCAATGGCCGAACCGAACGTGTCAAAAAACCAGGGATCTGCCTAAAACCCGGCGAGCATGTCATATTCATGCGGGGCTCACAGCTTATGCAGATTGAGATGATAAGTGCAGGAACCCGCCGCGGCCCCGCCCCAGAGGCGCAATCGCTGTATCGTGACCATTCACCCGCTTGACATTAGAGCCGCAGATTGCCAAATCGCTCCTGAAATAAGGAATTCTTAAATGACCTATATCGTCAAAGACGAATGCGTAAAATGTAAGTTCATGGATTGCGTAGAAGTCTGCCCCGTAGATTGCTTCTATGAAGGCGAAAACATGCTCGTCATTCACCCAGATGAATGTATTGATTGCGGCGTCTGTGAACCCGAATGCCCTGTCGACGCAATTGTCCCTGACACCGAAGATGATCCAGACGGAAAATGGCTCGAAATTAACACGAAATATGCTGAGCTTTGGCCCGTCATCACAATCAAAAAAGACCCGCCAGAGGACCGCGAAAAATTCGAATCCGAGACAGGTAAATTTGAAAAATACTTCAGCGAGAAACCTGGCACTGGCGACGAATAATTAGAGACCGCGAAAGACCCTAAAAGATGACATATCTTGTCACAGATGCCTGCGTAAAATGTAAATTCATGGACTGTGTTGAAGTCTGTCCCGTCGATAGCTTCCATGAGGGCGAAAACTTCCTCGTCATTAGCCCCGGCGGCGATAACATATGTATTGATTGCGGTGTTTGTGTCCCTGAATGCCCTGTCGACGCGATTATCCCTGACACCGAGGATGATCCAGACGGAAAATGGCTCGAAATCAACTCCAAATATGCCAAGCTCTGGCCTGTTATCACGATCAAAAAAGACCCGCCTGAAGACCATGAAAAGTTCGAATCCGAGACTGGTAAGTTTGAAAAATATTTCAGCGAGACGCCTGGCACAGGCGACGCGTAAGCTCAATTCGCGTTAAAACGGCTGGAAAACTGCAAATTTGCTAAAATAACCCGTAGAGATACTGGTATTTTGCCCATTTTTGTGATATGTAAATATTAATTCACACGGTGCGAGCCTAAAAAGTCGCGCCGTTTTGTTATGATATAAGCATCTACGCCGTTCATCCAGGATACAAAATTAAGGGCTCTCCAGCTATGGCTACGAAAAAAAAAGACGCAGGTAAAACTGCGGCAAAAAAATCTAAGAAAAAACTATTCAGATCAGGACAATTTATTGTCTATCCCGCGCATGGCGTTGGTAAAGTAACAGGCATTGAGCAAGAGGTCATTGCAGGGTTTGATATTGAAACTTATGTCGTTCATTTTGAGCAAGATAAGATGACCTTGCGTGTTCCAACCGATAAAGCCGCGACCTCTGGCATGCGTCCCCTGTCAAATGAGCTAATCTTGAAAGACTCGTTCACAACACTCAAAGGCCGCGCCCGCATTAAACGCACAATGTGGAGCCGCCGCGCGCAGGAATATGAAGCCAAGATCAATTCGGGCGACCTTATTCTTGTTTCCGAAGTTGTACGTGACCTTCACCGAACAGATGCGCAGCCCGATCAAAGCTATTCTGAACGTCAGCTCTATGAACGCGCCATAGACCGTATGGTGCGCGAAGTTGCAGCGATTAAGAAAGTTGACCGCGGCGTTGCGCTTGATGAAGTTCTTGAAATCCTCACCAAAGCCCGCACACGTCAGGCCGCAAAAGCCGCAAAAGACGCGGAAGACGCCGAAGATAAGGATAGCGGCGAAGCAACAGCTGCAGCTTAATATATTGATGCAATATCACTAAAAATTGAAGCATCCTGTTCATCGCAGGGTGCTTTTTTTATGTTAAGGGCCATATACCCGCATCAACGGAACCGATAAGGTATCCCAAAGCCTTATATTTAGGGCACATAAACAGGGCGCAATTAAAAGAAGGTCTTCGCATGACAAAATTCTCGTCCCACCTATTGACCACCGCCGCGCTCACATTAACGGCGTCGATGCTAATCGCATGCGGCGGAAGTAGCAGCGGAAGCCCCGTCAGCGTTGTTCCGCCGCCCCCGCCGCCGCCTGCTGGCTCTGGCGAACCGACATGGACGTCCGGAAGTTTTGCGGCCGCTTCAAGTTTCAAAAACCAATGCGCGGCTCCTCGCACGACGCCCGATATTAACGGAGATCCCTATCCTGATGTCGCAGGTTCGGCGACGCGCGAGAAATTTTGGTTACGCTCTTGGACAGATGAAACTTATCTTTGGTATAACGAAGTTACGGACATCAATCCCGCCAATGGCGACACAAGGCTTGAATATTTCGATAAGTTAAAGACGACGGCAACAACGTCGTCTGGCACAGCCAAAGACCAATTTCATTTCAACATTCCAACAGACGAATATGAACAGCGCGTTGCGACAGGCGCGTCTGCGGGCTATGGCGCGGACTTTGTTCTGCTCAGCTCTTCCGCCCCGCGAGACATTCGTGTTGCGCTAGTGCAGCCAAACTCTCCAGCGTCGAGCAATAATAACTTGCTGCGCGGAACAGAAATTTTGGAAATTGACGGCGAAGACGCCATAAATGGCAGTAATGTAAATGTGCTAAATGCGGGGTTATTCCCCTCCGCCGCCGGTGAGCAGCATACATTTTTAGTGCGCGACGTTGGCAGCACTGCAACCCGGACGATCACCATGACATCTGACGTCGTCGCGGAACAGCCTGTTAATACCACAAAAATCATCGATACCCCTACGGGCAAAGTTGGTTATATCCTCTTTACAACATTTGGGACGTCTACCGCCGAACAGCAAATTGCGAATGCTTTCACTCAAATGAAAAATGAGGACATCAATGATTTAGTCCTCGATTTACGTTATAATGGCGGCGGGTTTCTCGCCATTGCGAGCCAAATTGCATATATGATTGCGGGTGATACTCAGACCAATAATGCGTTTTTCGAAAACCTAACCTTTAATGATAAGAACCCAACGACCAACCCCGTTACGGGGGAGACCTTAAGGCCCACACCGTTTTACAAGGAAAGCCTTGGCTTTAACGATGCCTTTCCTGAGGGCCGAGCGCTTGATACGGTTTCCCTGCCGCGCGTCTTTATTCTCTCAACAGATAATACATGTAGCGCCAGCGAAGCGGTCATTAATGGACTGCGCGGGATTGATGTCGAGGTTGTGCTGATCGGGACCAAGACCTGCGGCAAGCCTTTTGGCTTTTACGCGACAGATAATTGCGGCGAAACTTATTTCACCGTTCAGTTCAAGGGCGTAAATAATAAAGGCTTTGGTGAATATACCGATGGCTTCACCCCTAACAATGACAGCTCTATCGTCGGCGAGAAAATTTCTGGCTGTATTGCGGATGATGACTTTTCTGACCAACTTGGTGATGAGTCCGAAAACATGCTTGCCACGGCCTTATCTTTCCGCGCCAATGGGACATGCCCCGTTGGGACAAGCAAAATCTCTCAAAAACCTGAATTCAGTTTTGACAGTAATCCAGAATCGTCATTGCTCAGCGAACCACGTGTGCGCAATCGTTTAGAGCTAAAGAATAGCCGCTTGCTCTACGTGCCGCGTGATGAAAAGTGATATTTCCGTTTGGGCAAATTGCATGGCTGGCGGTTATCGCCGCTGGCCTATTATCCGCCTGTAAAACGACTGGCCCAACTGAAGCAAAACCCGCATTGATCGCGAAGACAAATCAAGCGGTCCAAGACACGCTCACTTTAGCTGTTTCTAAAGCTGTCGGGTCCAAAGTCACTCTTGCGCCAAATAGTTTCACATCCAGCCCTTCTGTCACGATCGAGCCCTCTTCCGTGAATAAACGTAATGGCCAGATCATTGATGGACGGAGCCAAGAGATGCCAACGCATATCGACCTGATTATGATGGGCAGCGCTTGTTTCGTTATGAATCGAGGCACAGGTGAAAAATATCCGCTAAAGGGCGTTAGCTGTAAACCAGCGCCCTAAGTTAGTATTCTCTGCCTAATTTAGGACCTCTAGACGTTCGGGATGATCTAGCCAGACCATAGGGCCATTTGAAAGTTCGATCCATCCCCTGACGCGCACAGTCGCGCCTTCTAAAGATAGCGGGTCTATCCCGCTTTTTTCAAATCGCTTACGGTCACGCTTGGCGATGGCGATTGTAAAATCGGTTTTATAGTCCGCGCCAAAGTTGAGGTAAATCTGCCCGCGCACATCCGCCGCTGACGTTATAATGCCTTGCACGATTTGGTAGCTATCAACATCTTGCGCCAATGCGTCAGGCTCAGGGCCGCGAATGCGGTAATAATCCTCGCCCCATATGCCGCGTTTCGCGTCACGCGCCTCAATCTCTGCCGCGTAGAGTCTTTCCGAATCTTGAAACGTATCAGTCCATGTATAAACCCGCGCCATGCCGAGCCGCACCATTTCTTCCTGTAGCCAAACATCACGTGCCCCGTCTTCTTTAAGAGTAAAGGTTTGCGCCAGAGCTCGGTCATAGCGGTCCCGCTGCTCCCCGCCATAATAGAGCTGCAGAGTTTTACCTTTGGTCAGCTTAATCAGAGCAGACTTACTATCCTCCCCGAGCGGCCAGGCTTTAAACCCTGCGCGCCCAAGCGGTAATTTCGGCGCCTGTATCGCCGATAATCTGACCTTGAGCCCATCATCAAGATAAAACGTATCGCCGTCTAAGATAGACCGAACGCTGCCCTTTTCACCCGCGATAAGTTCAGGCACGCGCATGCCAAGACTTAAGAACGAGAGCAAAAGCGCGCTCGAGAGCACCATTAATTTCTTGGGCCATATTTTATGTTTCCCGCTCACCATAGAGCGCATTATGCAGGCATAAGATCAAAGAGTCGAATCGGAGAGTAGAGCCTGCGTATTTCAGCAGGGTTTAAACGAAATGGGCATTGGCTAAAGCCAAATGCCGCGCTAACGTGACGCTTATGACTCCGTAGCTCAGTTGGATAGAGCGCAGGATTCCTAATCCTGAGGCCGGTGGTTCAAATCCACCCGGAGTCGCCATTTTCAGTAGCGGGCCTGAGGGGTTAGATCAGGGCGTCCATATCGAAGACATCAACAATATCGGCCGCGAAAGCATCTGGATCTGAGAGCGGCTCTGCCGCTGGCGGCGTGCCGCTAAGGTCAAAATTGCCTGCGTCAAGATCAGCAAGGTTGAGCCCAACAATTGTCAGCGTATTCCCACCTCCAAAGTCAAATATAACATTTGCGCCTACATCACTTCCAACTGCCATTACGTCAGTAAAACTATCGTAGACACCCTCACCGCTAAATAGGTAAATAAGTTCATTGGTGCCAAAGCCAAATATAACATCTGCGCCATCACTTTGGGTGCCATAACCGTAACTGTCGACCCCAGCCCCGCCAATTAATGTATCGTTTCCAAAACTACCAAAAAGAAAATCATCTCCACCATTGCCCACGAGAATATCATCGAAAACGCCTCCAGAAATATTGTCATCAAAACGCGACCCCAAAACACGTTCTATGCTCATAAATTCATCTCCGTTGGCATCACCTGAAGATGATCCGACCCCAAACTCCATTTGGATCGTCAAACCTGTTGTAGATGTAAGATAAGAGACCGTATCAAATCCATCACCGCCATCATGACGATCCGCGCCCGCGCCGCCAAAGAAGAAGTCATTCCCCGCGCCGCCTGTCATGATGTCGTCACCAGCTTGGCCAAAAATGGTATCAACACCGTCCCCGCCATTAATGGTGTCATTACCATCGCCGCCCAGCAGGCGGTCATTTCCGCCTTCGCCGTTTAGCGTGTCATTACCGTCACGTCCTTCAAGACGGTTATTGGCGGCGTCGCCTGTAATGCTGTCATCAAAGTCGGAGCCAAAGACCCATTCGATAGAGGTGAAGCTGTCGCCCAAAGCTTCGCCCGCTGTGCCGCCAGATGTTAGGTCAAGGCTGACCCCTGAGGCCGCGAGGATGTAATTGACAATGTCAGTTCCCGTGCCGCCATCAAAGGCGTCTGCACCTGCGCCGCCAAAGAAGCGGTCATTGCCGCCGAGGCCAAACAAGGCGTCATCACCGCCGCCGCCGCGCAGTTCGTTGACCGAGTTGTTGCCAGTAAGACTGTCATCAAAGCCGGAGCCATAAACAGCCTCAATACCAAAGTAAGTATCACCTGCCGCATCACCTGCGGAGCCACCAGAGAGCATGTCAACGGTTACAGCCGCGCTGGCGAGCGTATAATTGGCGATATCAAAACCCGCGCCGCCATTAATCTGGTCACTACCCGCAGACCCATAAAGCGTATCATTGCCGTCTTGGCCGCGCTGAACATCATTGCCCTCACCGCCGAAAATACGGTCAATGCCGCCGCCGCCGTTAATTTGGTCATTGCCGTCTCCGCCGTAGAAGAACTCATTAGCAGAAGAACCCGTTACAACATCGGTGAAACCCGAGAGGTAATAGCGTTCTATACCTGAGAAGCTATCACCATCGGCTTCGCCCTGTGTACCGCCAGTATCGACGTTGAAGCGCACGCCCAAAGACGCGCCGCGATAATCCGCCGTATCGAACCCAGCGCCGCCATTTAAAGCATCAGCGCCTGCCCCGCCGATGAGCGTATCCGCACCTGCATCGCCGTTAAGTGTATCATCGCCCACATTACCCAAGAGGCGGTCATTACCATCCCCGCCAGAAAGAACGTCCTCGCCGCCCCCGCCATCGATAACGTCATTACCGCCAAGCCCATCTATAGTATCAGCAACAATTGACCCCGTTATGTTATCATTACCCTCAGTAGCGTCAGGACCCGCAGGTTCCAGCGAGAAGTCGTCATCACCGAAACGAAGGAACTCTATATTCGTGAGTGTATCGGTTCCACTACCCCGACCGCCAAACACCGTGACTGTGCCGTCATTATTAAACGTGATTGAATATGCATCAAGACTTCCAGAATATCTTGCTATATCGATTCCATCTCCACCATCGATGATATCATTTCCATCACCGCCAAAGAATATATCATCCCCTGCTTCGCCGAACATGGTGTCACTTCCAAAATCGTCTCTAAGGTCATCATTGCCCGCGCCGCCATATACGGTATCGTTCCCGACGCCGCCGTCGAGAATATCATCCCCGTCACCTCCATATAAAATATCGACATCAAAGCCACCATATAGCTGGTCATTTCCAAGCCCGCCGTGCAAGATATCTTGATCACGCCCCCCATTTAAAAAGTCATTGCCGTCGCCGCCATAAAGTTCATCATTGCCATCCTCACCTCGCAATGTGTCATTCCCTTCAAGACCTCTGATAATATCATTTAAGTCATTACCGTTTAACTCATCATCATTGGCTGTCCCCAAGATTTCATTTGCAAGCGTGGTATAATGAATTTGCTGAAAGCTAGATGCGGCGCCGCTCACCAAATTATCTGCAAGCGAGAGATATGTCACATAACTCCCATTCCCAGAGATGAATGAGCTTTGCGATACCGCATCACCAATCGTGCCATCTTCCAAAGCAGATATGAGCTGCGTTTCCCCTGTTTGGCGGTCATGCAAATAAACTTGCCTTATACCATCCGTAGCCCCAGCCACTAAATTCGTCGCGTCAGACTCAAATGTTATAAAGCGTCCATCATGAGAAATAGAGGGATTGTCAGAATCGCCATTAGATTGTGTGCCTAGATTGCTGGATATAAGTTCAGTTAGGCCGGTGACAGTATCAAATAGGAATATGTCTGTCCGCGAATTTGTGTCGCCCGCCACCAGATTACTCGAGCTTGATGCGTAAACGAGGTAGTGGCCATCACTTGTAATCATGACTTCTTGCGAGCTACCATTTCCGATAGTTCCGTCTGCAGCCTCAGAAATACGGGTGATATTCTGTGTATCCCTATCATATAGAAAGACATCCGAGGCGTCATTTGTGTCACTCCCAGCGATCAAATTTGTTGCGTCGGACCTGAACGCGATATAGCGTCCATCTTTAGATATTTCAGGATCATAGGATCCCGCATTAGCTTGAACACCACCATTACCCAAAATTCTTTCCGTAAGGTTTGTTGACTGTGAAAAGATGAAGAGATCAGTGACGGAATTAGTATCACCGCTGACAAGGTTTGTGGCATCTGAGTAATATACGATGTAGCGCGTATCATCAGATATGGATGCGTTAAATGACCCGCCATTAGAAGCCGTTCCGTTTATGCCCATCGAAATAAGCTGGGTGGGCCCTCCGATTGAATATTTTAAAAAAACATCCGCCTGACCATTCGTATCACCAAAGGTTAAGTTCGACGCATTTGAGGTGAACACCATGGCTCCGCCATTATCAGCAATTGAAATGTAGTAAGATCCGCCATTCGCTTCTACGCCGCTCACGCCGGTTGATACTCTGGTGATACTATCTGTATCTCGGTCATATAAAAAGATATCTAGGGCCGCATTCATGTCATCATCAACCAAGTTCGTTGCTGACGATACAAACGCCGTGTAGCGCCCATCATAGGTCATTTCAGCGGCTGAGAAGTGGCTGGCATTTGCGGGCGTTCCATCTGTCGCGACGCTTAAGCGCTGAGTGCTCGTAAGAATTTGAGCATTGGGGTCGTCATTTGAAGGGGCCGCGAATGGGGTAAGGTCAAATGACGGTATGTCCACCCCATCGATACCGGTTTGAAGCGGTATCAACTTTGATGAACAATCGAGCGAAAGGCTTCCCTCAAAGTCGTAATCAAAAAAACGGCGCATACTATAATTTCCCAATTTAGAATTGTGCCCGACCTACCAAAGCTTTCTACCTTGGGCAACACATCACCCCAGCTATAAGTCCGATAACACGCCAGACCAAGGTCCAGCATTTTAAGTTCGCATTTCGAGGCCTAAATCAAGGCGTCCATATCAAAGACATCAACAATATCGGCTGCGAATGCATCAGGATCACTCAAAGGTTCACTCAGCGTCTCGCCCGCTGGCGGCGTGCCGCTAAAGTCAAAATCACTGGCGCTGATATCTGCGATGTTGCGGCCCACGATTGTTAGGCTATTGCCGCCTCCAAAATCAAAAATGACATTACCGCCCGCATCAGAGGCTACCGCTTGTAATTCCGCAAAGCTGTCAAAAGCAGGGTTGCCGCCGAGAATGAAGATTGTCTCACCGCCAAAGAAATCGCTAATCACATCAGCGCCGTCGGTATCTGTGTTATAGCCAAAGCTGTCTGTGCCCGCTCCGCCAATCAGAGAGTCATTGCCTTGGCCGCCTGTGAGGAAGTCACTGCCGCCATTTCCGAGAAGAACATCGTCCCCGTCAGAGCCCGTAATTGAATCGTCAAATGAAGTCCCGAGAATACGCTCTATATTAGTATAGCTATCACCCGCCGCATCGCCGCCTGTTCCGCCAGTGGCGAGATTGACAATAACGCCAGAGGATGACGCGAGATAGGACACGGTGTCAAAATCAGCACCGCCATCAACAGTATCGCCTCCATCTGAACCAAAGAAGAAATCATTCCCAGCATCCCCAAAGAGCATATCATTACCCTCTTGACCAAAGATCGTGTCGATGCCGTCCCCGCCATTAATGGTATCATTACCCTCTCCGCCGATCAGGCGATCATTGCCGCCTTCACCGTTAAGCGTGTCATTACCGTCACGTCCTTCAAGACGGTTATTGGCGGCGTCGCCTATGATGCTGTCATCAAAGCTAGAGCCAAAGACCCACTCGATAGAGGCAAAGTTGTCGCCCAATGCTTCGCCCATTGTGCCGCCAGATGTTAAATCAAGACTAACACCCGCAGCCGCCAGCGCGTAATTGACAATATCCGTGCCCGTGCCGCCATCAAAGCTATCCGCGCCTGCACCGCCAACGAAACGGTCATTCCCGCCTAGGCCAAAGAGCGCGTCATCACCGTCTCCGCCGCGCAGTTCATTGGAGCTATTATTACCCGTAAGGCTGTCATTGAATTCAGAACCATAGACAGCCTCAATACCAAAATAAGTATCACCCGCCGCATCACCGCCTGTTCCGCCAGACAGCATGTTTGCAATGACAGCAGCACTCGCGAGTGAGTAGTTCGCGATATCAAATCCCGTCCCGCCGTTCAGTTGGTCATTACCCGCAGAGCCATAAAGCGTATCATTACCGTCTTGGCCGCGCTGGATGTCATTCCCGTCGCCGCCATAGACGCGGTCAATACCGCCGCCAGCATTAATGGTGTCATTACCATCTTCGCCAAAGAAGAACTCATTGGCGGATGAGCCCGTGATGGTATCGTTAAAATTAGACAGGTAGTAACGTTCAATGCCTGAGAATGTATCCCCAGCCGCTTCACCGCCCGTACCGCCTGTTACGACGTTGAAGGCTATGCCTGCTAGAGCCCCGCGATAATCAGCGGAGTCAAAGCCAGCGCCGCCATCAAGAGCATCCGCGCCCTCGCCGCCATTAAGGGTATCGGCACCATCGCCGCCATTTAGCGTGTCTATACCATCGCCGCCAATAAGCGTATCAACACCATCATCGCCATTTAGCACATCATCACCGACATTCCCCAGCAGACGGTCATTGCCCGCTCCGCCATTGATGACATCGTTGCCGCCCCGGCCATCGACAATATCATTGCCGCCAAGAGCGTCGAGCACATCATCATTCTGAGTGCCGTCAATAACGTCATCTCCTTCGGTAAATATCGGACCATTAGGCGACGCGATTTCTCCGTCTGCAAAGCGCAAAAACTCGACACTGGTCAGTGTGTCTGTGCCGTCCGTTCCAACATTATCCGTGACGGTGAAGGTCCCGTCGCTATTATCGAAGATTGTATAATCAGCCGCGTTCCCCGCATATATCGCAACATCATCCCCGTCGCCGCCATCCAGAGTGTCATTTCCTGCGCCGCCTTCAAGCTCATCATCACCGCCATTACCGCGCAACTCATTCGCGCCGTTATTGCCCGTAAGACTGTCGCCAAAACTAGAGCCGTAAACAGCTTCAATACCAAAATAAGTATCTCCCGCAGCATCACCGCCAGACGCAGCGCCCGTAAGAAGGTTGACAGTAACAGCCGAGGCACCCTCATAAGCGGCGATATCAAAGCCTGTGCCGCCATTAAGTTGATCTGCGCCTGCTCCTCCGCGAAGAAAGTCATCCCCGCCCTGACCGCGCAGAACATCATTGCCGTCACCGGCAGAGATTATGTCATTGCCACCGCCGCCATTAATCTGATCATTCCCAAACCCGCCGCGGAACTCTTCATCGGCATTGGAACCTGTTGCAACGCTCCCAAAATCTGAGAGGTCAAAGCGCTCAATACTGCTATAAGTATCGCCAAGGGCTTCCCCGAACGTCCCGCCTGTAACGACATTGAACCGAACAGCGCTTTGAAAATTGACGACGTCAAAACCAGCCCCTCCATTCAGGGCGTCAGCGCCATCGCCGCCCGTCAGCGTGTCATTACCATCCCCGCCATTAAGAACATCGTCACCGGCCCTGCCCCTAATCACATCATTACCCGCCAGACCATTGATAACGTCATCTCCGAACGTGCCGTTGATAGAGTCATTTCCAGGCGTGCCGTCGATAACGTTTATTGTATTCGTGATAGTAATATCGAAAGTAATATCACTAATGACGCTCGTGCCGTCACTGACATCAAATTGAAAGCTATCCGTATCATTTGCGGAACCATCATGTTGATAGCTCAGTTCTCCAGCCTCGATATCAGCTTGGGTAAAACTATCGCCTATTGCGAGCGCTACTTCCGCATTATTAAGGCTGCCGCTGCCGTCACTATCAATCCAGAGGGTGCCATTCGCAACAGTGCTGCCGAGTGTATAGACGAGCTCTGAATCTAAACTATCAGGATCATTTGTGTTCAAGACTGCGGCGCTAATTATGTCGACTTGGCCACTATCCAAGGTAAGCCCCGTATTGACGTCCAAAACCGGAGCCGTGCTGGCAATTACAGGCGGAGATCCAAAGCTCGCCGCACCAAAGATAATATAGCTCTCTCCGTTACCATTGCCGTTACCGTCTGCGCGGAAATCGCCAATTATGAGGTCATCAAAGCCGTCCCCATTGATATCACCAGCAGAGGACACCGCAGCCGTAGTTCCATTATCCGTATGAATGCCATAGATAACAAAGCCCGTATTTCCATCAAGCGACGAGAGGTCAAGGGTAGGGGCAAAGGGATTGATGGCCGTATCGCGGCCAAAAATGACATAGCTTTCTATCGTAGCACGACCAACAGAATTGGAGTCGAAGGGAGAGGCTCCGATGAGGATATCATCAAAGCCGTCACCGTTAATATCACCAGCGTTTGAGACAGATACCCCGCTTTCATCATTCGCATCAATACCGTTTATGACAAAGCCGTTTGCACCGTCTAATGTTGAGAGATCGAAGGTGGCAGCGAAGGGGTTAATAGCCGTATCACGCCCAAAGACGATATAGCTCTCCCCGCTATCACTAAAAGAACCACTAGAGTCGCCGTCGGGCGCGCCGATGAGGATATCATCAAAGCCGTCACCATTTATATCTCCAGCGCTGGAGACAGAGGCGCCGCTACCATCACCAGTATCAATGCCGTTAATGACAAAGCCGTTTGTCCCGTCTAACGCCGAAAGTTCAAAACTGCCAGCAAAAGGGCTTGTGGCCGGATCGCGGCCAAAGACGATATAGCTTTCTCCGCTTCCGTTGCGAGGCGCGCCGATGAGGATATCATCAAAACCGTCACCATTAATGTCTCCGGCGCTTGAGACAGAGAGCCCGCTTCGGTCATATGCACCAACTCCATTAAGAATAAAGCCGTTCGTCCCGTCTAATGACGAGAGCTCAAAACTGGCGGCAAATGGCGTGATGGCTGTATCACGCCCAAAGACGACATAGCTCTCTCCGCTTTGACTGCCATTGGGATCGGCGCGCAAAGCCCCGATGAGGATATCATCATAGCCGTCACCATTAATATCACCGGCACTGGAGACAGAGGCCCCGCTATCATCAAACTCATCGATACCGGTAAGGGCAAAACCATTCGTTCCATTAAGTGCAGAGATATCAAAACTAGCGGCAAAGGGATTGATGGCTGTATCACGCCCAAAGACAATATAGCTCTGGCCGGTGCGAACACCATTTGGGTCAGCGTCCTCCGCCCCAATGAGGATATCATCAAAGCCATCACCATTAATATCACCGGCGGCAGAAAGAGAAGGCCCTGAAAAACCACCCCCAGTAAACGGAGTAACCTCAGTGATAACAAATCCATTACTTCCATCAAGTAAAGAGAGTTCAAAGCTAGCGGCAAAGGGATTGATGGCCGTATCGCGGCCAAAGACGACATAACTCCCCCCGCTATATCCATTGGGGTCGGCGCGCTCCGCCCCAATGAGAAAATCATCAAAACCGTCACCATTGATATCACCGGCGGAGGACACCGACCCTCCGCTATCGCCATAAGCAATCCCCCCGTTAAGAGCAAAGCCATTACTTCCGTCAAGGGAGGAGAGCTCAAAGCTGGCGGCCGCGCTTTCAAAACTAAAGATTTGATCGTTAACAACCCTCGTTCCGTCACTGACATCGAACTGAAAACTATCGGGAAAATCTAAGCTGCTATCATGGCGGTAGCCCACAAGCCCGTCGATAATGTCCTGCTGTGTGAAACTATCCCCAGTGATTAAAGCGCTTTCCGCGTTATTCTGTCCGCCGCTGCCGTCAACATCCAAAAACAACACGCCATTAAGCGGCGCCGCATCAAGCGTGAAAACTATCTCACTATCCAAACTATCGACATCATTCGCTTCAAGATTTACCGTTGACAGAATAACTGTATCCCCAAGGTCAAGACGAAGTGGGGTATTTACATCCAATGTCGGCGCCGCGCTGACAAAGACAGGCGAAAAGCTGGCCGCACCGAAGATAATATAGCTTTCTCCGCTATCCTGACCATTGGGATTCGCGCGATAAGCCCCAATTAAGAGATCATCAAATCCGTCGCCATTAATATCTCCGGCAGCGGAAACAACGCTCCCGCTTTCATCACTCGAATCAACACCAATTAAGACTAAGCCGTTTAAGCCGTCCAGCGTGGAGAGGTCAAAACTAGCGGCAAAGGGGTTGGTGGCCGTATCGCGGCCAAAGACCAGATAGCTATCACCGCCATAACCATTGGTGTTGGCTTCTGGCGCCCCAATAAGAATATCATCAAAGCCGTCACCATTAATATCGCCAGCGCTTGAGACAGAGACTCCGCTATTATCAAAGCGGTCTACGCCATTAAGAACAAAGCCGTTTGTGCCGTCGAGAGTGGAGAGGTCAAAGCTAGTGGCAAATGGATTTGTGGCTGTATCGCGGCCAAAGACGATATAGCTTTCTCCGCTGTCACTACCGTTTGGATCGCCGCCCGTCGCGCCAATAAGGATGTCATCAAAACCATCACCGTTAATATCACCAGCGGAGGATACAGAGATCCCGCTATTATCGTTCTGATCAATGCCGTTAAGCGTAAAACCATTGCTCCCGTTTAAAGATGACACCGAAAGGCTGGCCGCAAAACCGCCTGCTTGCCCAAAGACAACGTAGCTCTCTCCGACACGATTATAGTTGGAGCCGGCGCCGCTCGCCCCAATAATGATGTCATCAAAACCATCTCCGTTAATATCCCCGGCAGCAGATACAGACCGTCCGTTATTACCAGACGGGTCTACTCCGTTAACGACAAAGCCATTCGTGCCGTTAAGGGTGGAAAGGTCCAAGCTTGCAGAAAAAGGGTCGGTGGCCGCATCGCGCCCGAAGACAACGTAGGTCGCCCCTGTATCACTAAAGTTGGAATCAACGCCTACCGCCCCAATAAGGATATCATCAAAGCCATCACCATTAATATCTCCGGCGTTGGAGACAGAAATCCCTGTGCCATCATATCTATCTACGCCGTAAAGAACAAAGCCGTTCGTACCGTCAAGCGTGGAAAAGTCAAAACTGGCGGCAAAGGGATTGATGGCTGTATCACGGCCAAAGACGATGTAGCTCTCCCCGGTTCCACGGCCATTTAGGTCGCCGCCGCTCGCGCCGATGAGGACATCATCAAACCCGTCGCCATTTATATCACCGGCAGAGGACACAGAGGTGCCGCTATTATCACCATTATCAACGCCGTTAAGGACAAAACCGTTTGTGCCGTCCAGCGTTGAGAGCTCAAGGCTAACGGCAAAGGGGTTTATAGCCGTATCACGGCCAAAGATGATGTAGCTCTGCCCGGTACCAATGCCATTGACGACGGCATCTTCCGCCCCAATCAAAAAATCATCAAAGCCATCACCATTAATATCCCCTGCGCTGGAGACAGAATTCCCGCTTCTATCACCCGCATTAATGCCGTTAATAGCAAAGCCGTTCATGCCATTGAAATTTGAGAGGTCAAAGCTCGAAAGCACGGACACACTCAAAGCAATGTTAAACACCTGATTATCAATTGAGGTCGTGCCGTCACTCACATCAAACTGAAAACTATCGGTCAAGCTACCACTGCCGTCATGACGATAACCAACAAGGCCGTCATTAATATCCTGCTGCGTAAAGCTATCTCCAGCCATTAAAGCACTTTCAGCGTTATTCAGCCCGCCGCTGCCGTCAATATCCAAAAATAGCGCACCATTCACAGGCGCGGCATCAAGGGTGAAAATCAATTCATTGTCCAAATTATCGGCATCATTCACGTCAAGCTCAGCCACGGACAGAAAGGCGGTAAATCCAGACTCAAGACTAAGCAGGTTATTGACATCTAACGTCGGAGCCGCGCTTCCATCCTCCACATTCGGTGCAGCCAAGTTTTCAAAGAACGTAGCATTACCTAAACTTTCCGAGAACAATGTCGCCCGAGGTAAATTGAAATCAAAGCCCGTTCCGAAAGCGGAACTGAAGTCGAAGAAATCGCCGAGGCGGTTTTCAAAATCATACCCCTCCAGCGCCAAAGATGAATCCAAATCAAGATTAAAGCGTCTTGCCATTTCACTGTCCTTAGGTCATGTCAGGGAAGACTATTACCCCCCATCGGTTTACAGCCTAAGGGCGTAGGGATGGGTTTTCAAGCGGGATATACTCTTGAAATACTAGAAGACAAAGGGACTGAAATGGAAGAGAAATTTGCGCTTACAACATCACGCGGCTTTAATGGCTGGCTCGATGCACTAGGCGGGTCGCTGGCTTTTACGACCTATCAAGCGGGTAAAATTTTCTTTTTAGGGCTAAAGCCTGACGGGAAGCTCTCTGTCTTTGAACGTAGCTATCCGCGCTGTATGGGGTTGGGTGTCTCGCCTGATGGCCGCACGCTGCTAATGGCGACCCATTATCAGCTTTACCGTTTCGATAACATTCTCCCTTCTGGGCAAAAGCAAGGTCTTTATGACGCCGTCTATGCGCCGCATCAGGCTTGGATTACGGGCGATATTGATATTCATGATGTTGAAATTGACAGGAACGGAAAACCTGTTTTCATCAATACACTATTTAATTGCCTTGCAACCGTGGGCGACGGTGCCAGCTTTAAACCCTTATGGAAACCGTCCTTTATCTCCAAACTTGCTGCCGAAGATCGTTGCCATATGAACGGACTCGCCATGGAAAACGGCGCGCCTAAATATGTGACCTGCGTCTCCCGCTCAGACGCCTCTGATGGATGGCGCGACCGCCGCGCTGATGGCGGATTGGTGATAGATGTTACGACGGATGAGATTGTCGCAGAGGGTCTCTCCATGCCGCATTCTCCAAGGCTGCATGACGGAAAGCTATGGCTGCTTAATTCTGGCAAGGGTGAATTTGGCTGGGTAGATGTAGAGAGCGGCTCCTTTAATCCCGTTACCTTCTGCCCTGGCTATGCAAGAGGACTGACCATCACGGGAGATTACGCCATCATCGGTCTGTCGCAATCTCGTGATAATAAAACCTTCCAAGGTCTGCCTCTAAACCAAGCCCTAAAAGACAAAGACGTGGATGCCCGCTGCGGGCTTCTTATCGTAAACCTGACCACGGGCGACGCCGTGGAATGGGTCCGAATTGAGGGGGTCGTACAAGAGCTGTTTGACGTTGCCGTTTTACCAAATGTGACATGTCCCTCCGCTATTGGCCTTAAGGGGCAAGAAATATTGAAGGTTATTTCTATTGATGAGGGATAGAATCCAAAGGAAACGACCATGCATATCGGATTGATCGGCGGCATTGGTCCCGCCTCTACAGAGTTTTACTACCGGGAACTTGTTAAGGCGCATGCCGAGGCAGGACGCAAAATGGCTTTAACGATTGCCCATGCAGATGCTGGCACTTTGGTTAAAAACCTCCAAGCGGGACAGTCAAAAGCCCAGGCTCAAATATTCGCTCGATATATTGATCAATTGCGTGCAGGCGGCGCAGAAGCTGTCGCCGTGACATCCATGGGCGGGCATTTTTGCATTGAAGATTTAAAGGAGATTTCTTCTTTGCCAATTATTGATGCTATCCCAGAGATAAATGCTCACCTTTCAGAAATGGGCGTAAAGCGAATAGCGCTTCTTGGGACAGAGGCCGTTATGGAATCCAAGTTATATGGCGGGCTTACGGCTGTAGACACGGTAGCCTTGCCAAAAGCTGAGCTGAAAACTATTCATAATCACTACATTGCTATGGCTATGGCCGTTAACGCCAATGACGCACAAAAAGACTATTTCCATGAAATAGGCTTGAAGCTATCTCAAGACCATGGGGCCGAGCTCATTCTTCTGGCCGGAACAGATTTGTTCCTTGCATTCGGAGATGAAGATCACGGATACCCCATCATTGACAGCGCGATTATTCACGTCAATTCAATTACCAAAGCCTCCCTTAATAATCGCGCCACCCCGCATTCCTAGGTTTAATATGCGAGCCTTGTTCGAGGCTATGAAGATACCCCCAGCAATCACTTCGAAACAAAAAAGCCGGACGCAAAGCCCGGCTTTTGAATAATTAATGGAGGCATTGCTTTAGATCAGCGCGTCCATATCGAACATCCCAGTTAGATCCTCAAAATCATTTCCTGCGAAAGCATCAGGGTCTGA
>JBDWDN010000011.1:0-455711 GCA_039977295.1 Hellea sp.
TCGTTCTGACTTTGAGGGCGATGATATTATTTACGGGCTTGGTGGAAATAATATCATCGAGACTTATGGCGGCAATGATCAGATTTATGTTGGTGATGGCAATGACAGTATCCAGGCTGGTGACGGTGATGATTACATTGAGGGCGGCGCGGGAAATGACACTCTGTTCGGCGAGGGCGGAACGGATGCGATTTTTGGCGGCGCGGGGAATGATACTCTTTATGGCGGTACAGGTGCAGATAAATTTGTTATCCAAAGATTTGGTGACTCAGAAACAATTGCCGATTTTGAAATCGGAATTGATCTAGTAAATGTTTTTGCATTTAGTGTGTCTGAAGTCTCAACAGCTTTAACAGAATTCCAAAACGCATATGACCCTGACTTACCAGAAACTCATTACATGCATTTACCGACGGATGTATCTATTCGATTTCTGGGCATTGACCCTCAATTACTCTCGCTAGATGACTTTGACTTCACTGAGGTTGAATTGCCCGCAAATTCAAAAGAGGCCCCTAGTGATCTCTTAATCGAATTTTTTGCACGTCAGACAGCGTATCTTCAACGAGCTGAACTGGATCCTCTTTTAAGAGAAGACAATCCCGTTTATGAAAATTATGCTGTCTTAGATGCTCAAGGCAATGACACAGGATATTTAGTAGAAAAAATATTCGACTTTGAAGGCTTCATAGCCGTCGGCCTGGTGAGCGATACAGGCCAATCTGTTCTTGCTGTTCGCGGCACGGCATCCTTCTCTGACATTTTAGCTGATTTAGACCCCGGTGGGGTTGGGTATGACCAGTTCGTTGCAGCTTGGAATCACGCGGGACCTAATAGCCTTCGGCAATGGACCCTTGATAACAATGAAGAAGGTCTTCATATCACGGGGCATAGTCTCGGCGGGGCTCAGGCACAACTCTTAACGGCTTTTGCGTCTGAGCAGCAAATTCTGATCAGTTCCTTGACTACATATAATTCTCCTGGAATCTCTGATGTTGACCTTTCAAGAATAGACGCGGCCTATATCGGGGCTGTCGAACATAATATTTCTTCAGGTGATGTTGTTTCAATGGTTGGAGATGGGTATGTACCAGGTCAAGTTAGTATCTATGACCTTGATACCATAACGTCGTCGTCAACGATTTCGGCGCTATTCCATGTTTATTTTGCCCATGCGAGTCACTGGTCAGATGATGACCTTTACGATTCTGATTTCAATGTATTTGACCCGAGGCCCATCGAAAATGATCCCATTGATAGGGGACCATTATCAACGAATGAATTAGGTGCGGGAACCTATAGCCATTTGATATCAAATAATGGCTTTGACTCTGAGTATTTTTCATTTTTAGTGGCTGTCAACGATGTTTTAGGAAAAATAAATCCGGTTCTTGGGGCGGGTACAGCGGCAGCGCTATTAACGCGAGCTACTGCCGAAGCAGCGCGTTCTATCATAGGTCAGGCAATAGAGCTCATCAGCACAATCACTGACATTACGGTAGCCGCATTCAACATCGCAATAGCTGCGGGTGTAGCTGTTTCTGAATGGACTTTTGAAATGACCAACCTCATTTTAACTTGGACAGCGGATACATTCATCGCTTTTGCACGTTTTAATATTGATATGTGGGTGGCGGCAGCTGAGTTTGGAATTGCTACTGTCACTGCAATTTCTTCATGGGTCGCTGAAGGGTGGGATAAAGTTAAAAATTGGACGGCAACGACATGGGATGCCGTCAAAGATTGGACCTTTAGTAAATGGGCGGATGCTCAAACCTGGGCAATTGAAGCATGGGAAGTTTTGGGAGACTGGACGGTTTCTCATTGGGAAGCCACCAAAGATTGGACATCATCTCAATTCAATGAATTAATGGGTCTATCTGAGGCTGTTCTAAGAGAAACTGTCGAACTCGGGGCTTCATTGCTCAGACGTATTAATGAAACCGGCGAGGCCATTACTGAGGCGTTATTAGACACACTTATCGATAACCCCATTATTCGAGCAGGCACTGAAATCATCGATGACATAATTGGTGGTGTGATTTCAGAAATATTCAATCTGGGACTTGGGAATGATACTGTGGCGCCTGGTGGCGGTTTTGATGTCGCGTCGCTTGGGGCGGGTGCTGATGTGATTTTTGGGACGAGTTTAGAGCTGGATGGTCTTCGTGTCGATGACTTTACCGATGAGGATAGCCTTCAAATCACGGGCATTGGCCTAACGCGTGAAAGCTTTATGTATTCACAAGGCTCGGCTATCCTAGATATCGATACGGATGGAGACGGGATTTTCGATGCTACGATTAAGCTCGAAGGAGATATTTCGTTTGATGAAATCGTTATCTCGATCATTGACGGAAATACGGTGATTACAACTGTGGGCTCATCAAATGGAATAATTCAAGATGGTACCGCATCGGGTGATACAATTCTTGGCTCTCCCGGCGATGATATAATACGAGGGCTAGAGGGCGCTGATATACTGGATGGTATCGACGGTGTTGATACGGCGAGTTACGCAGACTCAAATGAGCGCATCATTATTGCACTGAATAATTCGGCAGAGGGTGGGCATGCTCAGGGTGATATTCTCTCCAATTTTGAAAACCTCATTGGCTCAAATTTCAATGATATCATCACAGGTGACGCCGAAGACAATACGCTTTCAGGCGCGTCTGGAAATGATACTCTCAACGGGTCTAATGGCGATGACGTTCTCAATGGCGGTCCAGGCGCGGATACGCTGATCGGCGGAGAGGGCGCGGACCTTCTTGATGGCGGAGACGGCTTTGATAGCGTTGATTATCGCGGTGCGGTGTCGCGTGTAGCTTTTGATGTTATGAACGGAGGCACTGTTGGAGATGCGGCTGGTGACAGCTTCTCGGGTATTGAACGTTATTATGCATCTGACTTTAACGATACTATCACAGGCTCTGACGCGAATGAGTTCTTCTATGGCGAAGATGGCAATGACACCATCAATGCGGGGGGCGGTATTGACCGTGTTTATGGCGGCGACGGTAATGATATTCAGCGCGGCGACGGCGGCAATGATCAGCTTTATGGCTCAGCCGGTTCAGATCAACTCAATGGCGGAACGGGATTTGATATTGCTAATTATACGGGCGCTACTGAGGCTGTAACGGTCAATATCGCGACCGGCGGCACTGGCGGGGACGCGGCAGGAGATACTTACTTTGGCCTAGAAGCCATTTACGGCTCTGATTTTAATGACAGCCTGACCGGTAATAATAGTAGTAATGAGCTGCGCGGCTTTGATGGTGATGATGTCCTTAACGGTTCAGGGGGCGGAGACCGCCTCTTTGGCGGCGCGGGCGCAGATACGCTCATCGGCGGCACGGGTATTGATATTGCGGTCTATACCGATGTTGATGCAGGCGTAACGCTTGACCTTGCCACGGGCGGGACAGGCGGCGAGGCCGCAGGTGATAGCTTTAACGGCATTGAATGGGTCTTTGGCTCTGACTTTAATGATGACATCACAGGCGATAGCGGTGCGAACCGCTTAGCGGGGAATGACGGCGATGATACGCTCAGCGGCGCGGGCGGTAATGACCGCCTGCTGGGCGGCGACGGCAATGATACCATCAATGGCGGCGACGGCGTCGATACAATCTTTGGCCAAGCGGGTGATGACGTTATGAGCGGCGGCGCAGGCAATGACTTCTTCTTTGGTGATAGCGGCGCAGATAGCCATGATGGCGGCACTGGAACCGATACAGTCTCTTACCTCGCCTCATCATCAGGCGTTACCGTTAATATGCAATCAGGCGGGACAGGCGGCGATGCTGCGGGCGATACATATACCAATATCGAACGCATCTTTGGCTCAGGCCAAGACGATAGCCTGACAGGCTCTGATGGCAATGACACGATAATCGGTAATGGCGGGAATGACTTCCTCACGGGCGGGCTCGGAAATGACAGCCTCAATGGCGGCGCAGGTGTTGATAGCTTTGCTTATAACACAGACCAAGACGCGGCTGATGTTATCCAAGGATTCACGACAAATGAAGTCATCGACATAATGTTTACTGACCCTGCATTTGATAGCTTTGCAGAGCTTATGGCCGTAGCTACAGATGCAGGCGCGAATACCATCTTTAACTTTGGAGGCGGCAACACGCTGACGATTGTTGGGCAGAATATCGCTGATCTAAGCGTGTCAAACTTCACCTTCACATCGCTCACGATGGCAGAGCCGTTAGGTGAGATGGAGTATAATAATGCGGAGCTGACAGGCCAAGACAGTTTCATGTCTGATATGGCGATGTTTGAAATGGACGCCTTGATTTAGGCGTCTTAACGGTTCGCCCCCGGGACCCATTTCACATCTGTTTCGCCTTGGTCGTTACACCATCGGCCCGCCACAAAGAGAAAATCTGATAGGCGGTTGAGATAGGTCAGGGCCGCGGGATTTATTGGTTCCTGCGCGGCGAGGGCAACGCAGACCCGTTCGGCGCGGCGGCAGACGGTTCTGGCTTGATGCAGATAGGCCGCAGGCGGAGATCCTCCGGGGAGGACGAAACTTGTCAGCGGCTGCAGGTCAGCATTTAGCGCGTCCAATTCCTGTTCCAGCCGCGTCGATTGCGCTGCGACCATGCGCAGGGCGTATTCGCTATCGGCCTCATCCTTAGCGGGGAGGGGCGTGGCCAGATCAGCGCCTAAATCAAAAAGGTCATTTTGAATGCGCGACAGCATATCGTCTAGGCGGCGATTTTCGAGATGTAACCTGACCAGGCCGATGACGCTGTTTGTTTCGTCAACATCGCCATAAGCGCGGACCCGGACATCATTTTTAGAGAGGCGAGATCCGTCGACTAATCCCGTCGACCCGTCATCGCCTGTGCGGGTGTAGATTTTATTGAGTTTTACCATCCGGCGCTAACCCCCGCGGCCTTTGGTTTGAATATAAACCGTGAGGAGTAATAAACCAACGGCCACGGCCTGTCCCATAACGCGGCGGCGCATCCAAATATTTGACCTGCCTCGGGCCTCATCTGTTTTCCCGCCCATATTTTTCGCGCCCATAACAAGCGTGAAAAGCACAAAGGCAAATGCGGCCGCGGTCAAAATCCAGAGAATAATCATTATCTATATCCTTTTTTCGAGCTCATCTTAGATTAGAGCGAGCCTATTTCAAAGATATATACGAAGGCTACGCTGGAAACGCCCTGCGGCTATTTTGCGTCTCAATAATTGATCTCAAGCTGCTAAACCCAAAATCCATCCACAACAAATCTTTGCATATCTCTGGTTAATTTGGCCGCGCAAATTACTCTTAGTCAAAATTTGAATTTATACAGGACCCTCTCATGCTCTCAGATGCAGACCGCGCCGACCAATTAGGTCAGGCCACTCGTGAAAAACTCAAGCAATTCGTTGCCCGTATCGAGCGGCTCGAAGCTGAAAAAACTGAACTCGCGGCCGATATCCGTGAAGTCTATGCCGAAGTGAAGACTTTTGGTCTGGATACAAAGGTGATGCGTAAGGTCATTTCCATGCGTAAACAGGATGAGGCAGAGCGCGCTGAACAAGAAGCTCTGCTCGATATCTATATGGACGTTGTCGCCGACCAGTAAATTACCGTTCCATTTTTGTTCTTATTGTGTTAATCGGCCGCTATGTCGAGTGAGTATGACAAACAGCAATGGCAAGCCGAGCAGGCCGCTCGCGACTCCGCGCTTGAGAAACAGCGTGAGAAGGAAAGCAAAACACGTGAACGCGCGGCACGAAATGCGCGGCGTAAATTAGAGCGGCTGCATAAGACCTTATCGGACAAAGGCGCAATTACAGATTTTGAAAATGAATTTGGCGAGAGCGTGGTTGAGCGCCTCGATAAATTTGGTTCTGCTTTTCATGACCGAGAAAAGGGCCGTCCAGGTGACGCGCTGAGTTTCGCGCAAAAGCGCGTCGTTGCGGCGATGAATAAAAAAGTCAAAGAGCTAAAGAATAAACCCGTTGAGAGCGATGATCCTGACAGCGACTATGAACGCACGGCGGATCGCTGGAAAAATGCAGATAATAAAACAAAAGTAGATAAAAAATATGGGTCTGGGTTTAAGCCTAAGAAAAAAAGTGGCTTTACGCCGCGTGTCCGAAATCTTGAGGATGACATGCCGCCTGAGCCTGAAGCGCCACTTATTCCCAAACGTCCCGCCGCGGCAAAGAAGCCATTTCTGCGGATTGTCGTAAATGACTGAAGCTTATTTTCAGCGCTGTGCTCAGCGCGGTGGGCTTACTTATAGGGGCTAAAATGTGTCTGGCCTAAAACCGCATATTGACGCGAAGATTGACGCCATCATCGCTGGGCATGTTTTGCGGGTTAAGCGGCGCTATGGCATTTTTATAACAACCGTCTTTATAGACATATTCGACGCCGATTGAGGTGCGCTCAGTTAGCTGACGTTCCATGCCGACACTGCGCACCTTGGCATGTTTTGAAGCAGATTTTAGATCATGTTTCAGCGTCCCGCACCCTCGCGAGTCGGGCTGTAGCGGGCTAGCTTCGGCCATATGTACAACTTGATCCATAAAACGAACAGTCTCCATTGGCGCCGAGGTTGGCAGCTTAATCGGCTCAGCTGTTTCATATTGCAAATTGCTAAGCTGAATATCGGGTTTGTCAAATAGAGCTGCTTGGTCGCCCCGATCTTTGCGGGGACGTTTTATGATGCTTCCCGCAGCAGGCATTTGCTTAGCCGTATTTTTCGGGGCTGTCTGGCCGATGCTAGTCTCTGGCGACCCTTTAGCTAGAAACTCATCTAGGGATAAGCGGCCATAGCTCCCCGCCGTTTCTGGTGTCGACATGTCTAGGCGAAGTTTGGGCAAAGATGTCTCGGGCGTGGCCTTTACCTGCGGTTTAATTGCCGGCACAGGAATAGCTATATCTTCTTCTCCAAGGCTGGCCTGCATTTGCTTAATCGCAAATATCATGGCTCCCATTACAAAGAACAGGGTCAATAATAATATGTCAGAAAGTTTCATATCAGCCCGATACCTCCCGCTCTAGAACCGTGCTTTAAAGCCAACATTAATAGCGTGAGCTTCGGTTTGGTCATTAGAGACGAGCTGCGGCGCTACAAAGGGAATGAAGCCTTTATTATAGACATATTCTGCCCCAAATTCGAGGAAGTCATTTACAGGATATTCTACGGAAAATGCGTGCTGCTGATTTTTCTTAAAGCTAGATCCGAATATCGGATTGCCAAAGTCATCACTGATATTACCCCAAGACCCGCTGGCCGCAATTGACAGGCGGCGGCCATTTCGCATCATCGGTTTGATGCGGGCTTGAGCGACGAGAGCATTTAGTTTCTCATCGAAACTTATATTGTTAATATCTGTTGTCGATCCCGTAGGGTCTACCAAATATTGCGGGAAAGGCGTCCCGTCAGGCAGCTGCGGAATGGCGGCGGCCCAAGGTTTAAGCGTTGTTGTATATTCAACCATCGCGTCGAAAAAGTCGCTATTATACTCTGCAAAGGCATTCACAGCGCTATTGCGATACTCGATGAAGTTCGCAGGCGGCGTACCGTTTTGGCGGCCTTGGAAAGTATGCGCGGTAAAGTTATCGCGGTAAATTGTATCGTGCAGATATCCGCCGCCGACCGTAAACGCGCCGCCATTGCTAAGGAGGAATTCTTTTTCGCCGTTAAAAGCGTAATTGCCGATATTGTTTTCTTCACCTGCTAATGCAACGCGAAGCTGACGTCCGCCGGAAAGAGCTGAAGCTGTTAGCTTTAAGCCATTTTTATAATAACCGACTTCGAGAACAGGCTGGTCTGACACAGCTTGAAAATAATGCTGACCTTCATTTAGGGTATAGGCATTATAGCTATCAAAGTTACCAAAATCGATGGTTTTGCGGCCAAAGGCGGCATAAAGCGGCGTTTTCTGAAGATTACCAAAGACAACAAAAGCTTTACGCAATTGGAATTCATCCTGGTCTCGGCCATATTCAGTTTCGCTATATTCAGGCTGTAGATAAACCGTTGTCCAATCGCCAAAGGTTGAGGTGAAAGACAGAGCGGCATGGTCTATTGCAAAGACGCCCGCCTCATCATCGCCGCTATCGCTAAAGAATGGGAAACGCGAGAGGATCGGGAATTGCCCGTCCACAGATGTTTTCTGGTATTTAAACCCGCCTTGGAAAGCCCCGCCCAGATATAATGAATTACGCTTTAGCGTACCATTAGCCCGGTTGGCCAAAAGCGTCATCGTTTTACCTGTCGTGTTTTCCTGCCAGTCAAGCATATCGCGTGTGTGATGGGCGTTTGTGCGAACGTTTACGCCGCCAATATTAGCGCTGCGATTTGCGAAGAAAGCCTTTTGCGCCCTCGGATCATAGTGAACCGCATTCGGGCTGGCAAAGCCGCGAAGCTGAAGGCCCTGTTGTGTATGGACGAGGCCGTCCTGCGCAACTGAATATCCAACATGCTGTGTCCGGACATATTGCGGAGCGGCGTTAACGGCGTAATTTTGAACGCTCGCATAGGGAGAAGCTTCCAGGTAAGTTGCGCCTTGCGCCTGTAGGCGTTGAGCCTGCCAGCTTTGCGGGGCTACATATTGAGGGCTCGCGCCCTGATGCGCAAAATTTTGCGGCGCGTTAAACATCCCGCGTAGGCCGTGATTATGGCTGGCTGTTACTGGAACTGAAATGGCTAGCACTGACGCGCCAAGCAATGATAATTTGAGTGCGTTTTTCATTATATATCCCACTATATTTTAGGCTGATTTTGCCGCGTCCACATCAAGCTCATGCTCGCGGACTTTGCGGTAAAGTGTTGAGCGGCCAATCCCCAGACGGCGAGCCACTTCGGACATATGTCCTGAGTAATTTTCAATAGCGAATTGGATGAGGTCGCGTTCAATATCTTCCAATGTGCGAAGGTGGCCTTCGCGGTCTAGGAAGGTGATAGACAAATCATCCTGTGTTTCTGCTGTTGCGACGAGTGACGATAAGGCGTCATCAGCCTTGCTCGGCATAGTTGGCGCCAATCCGGAAATCTGCGGAAAGTCATGCGGTTTTAAAGCGTTGCCATCAGACAAAATCATCGCCCGGAAAATCGTATTTTCCAATTGGCGGACATTACCTTTCCACTCGAAATTCTTGAGCAGTTCAATTGTCTCGCTATCAGCGCCGACAACATTCATCTGTTCCTGCGCGTTAAAGCGTTTGATGAAATGCTCTAATAGGGCAGGGACATCCTCACGGCGTTCGCGAAGCGGAGGAACAGCGATCGGGAAGACGTTGAGACGATAATAAAGATCTTCGCGGAATGTTCCCGATTTGACAGCCTCGGCTAAATCGCGATTAGTCGCTGAAACGATACGGACATCGACAGGAATAGTGCGCTTTGAGCCGATAGGATCAACCTCGCCTTCTTGCAACACGCGCAGCAATTTAACTTGCATATCCAGCGGTAATTCCCCGACTTCATCAAGGAACAAAGTCCCCGTATGCGCCTCTTGAAATTTACCGAGATGCTTAGCATTTGCGCCTGTGAAGGACCCTTTTTCGTGGCCGAATAATATCGACTCAACAAGGGTTTCAGGAATGGCACCGCAATTGACGGTGATGAAAGGTTTGTCAGAGCGCTCCGACGCGCCTTGAATAGCGCGCGCGATAACTTCTTTACCCACGCCGCTCTCGCCCGTGATAAGAATAGGAATATTGGCCTTCGCGCCGCGTTCACCCATCGCCACAACAGGGCGCATAGATCCCGCATTGCCAATGAGATCATCAAATGTCAGGCCGCCATTGGTTGTTTTTTTCAGGCGTTTGACTTCTCCGACAAGCGTCTTCATTTCCAGCGCATTGCGTATAGACACGATGATGCGTTCAGGGGAGGCAGGCTTAACCACGAAATCCCGCGCGCCCATTTTCATGGCTTTCACGACAGTATCGATAGAGCCTTTACCAGTCAGAACAATAACGGGAAGCTCAGGCCGTTTGGCTTGCAATTCTTCTAGCGTCTCCATGCCGTCGCGCCCAGGCATGACAAGGTCGAGCATCATGACGTTAATATTGCCGCCATCTGCGCCTAGCGCCATATCCAGCGCCGTATCGCCATTATCAGCCTGAAGCGTCGAGAATCCACTTTTCTCAATAACCGCTTGAAGCAAGCGGCGCTGCGTCGGATCGTCGTCAACGATAAGAACCGTTTTACCCATTATATTCACCTCATCCCGGCCAAGTGGTCTTGGCTCTTAGCGTTACAATATGGGACAGAAAGGTGAAAACACGGTTTAAGGACGTGGTTAAAATTTTATGACTCCCTTAAATCTCCTATATTTGAAGGCCAATAGATGCGCGGATTTATCCTCCATCTGATAGTCTTGCCCTATTGAAGGGCATAAAGGGGCATGGTAATGACTCGCCAAATTTAGATAAGCTTGATGAGCTCAACCTTAAAGGGACACAGAACAATGGCAGCAGAGCATTCCGATTATGAACACGGCACTATGGGTGTTGATGACCATAAGAAAACATTTAGCGGTTTTATGGGCACGACCGTTTATGGCGGCGCAGCGCTTGCGCTTATCGTCATTTTTCCGACACTTGTTTTTGGCGTTCATATGGGCTGGTTGCCATCACTTATTACGACGTTGATTATTGGCGTTATCCTCGGTGTTGTCCTTAAGCTTAAAGGCGGCTGGTACGCGGCTATGGTCGCGTCCGCAGTTCCTATTGCAATTGCCAGCTTTATTATCGCGGCGATCCACGGCCCGGCCTAGCAAATATTTTTCATATTGCTTTGCATCGCGGTAATTTATGCCTATAACCCGCCCGCTATTCCACGGAGATTGAAATAATCGCCTAATAGTCCCGCCTAAATCATAAAGGTTCAAGACATTGAAAATTGCTGTTTTAAACGATACGGACGCTAAAGGCGGGGATAATGCCGAAGCCCGCGTAAGCGCCTCTCCTGATACGGTTAAAGGCTATGTGGCCTCAGGCCATGACGTTACCGTTGTTAAAGGCGCGGGTTTTGCGGCTAATTTCTCAGACGCGGATTACAAGGCGGTGGGCGCGAGCATTGGGACGACGAATGCGGCGGCCGCAAAAACGGCTGACCTGGTCATGTCCATTACCGGCCGTGACGCCAAATTTGTGGCGGGCCTGAAAAAAGGTGCTGGCATTACCGGCCTTATGAACCCGACGGATAATCCGAAATATGCAGCGGCGTGCGCTAAGGCTGGCGTGACAGCTTTCGCGCTAGAATATATCCCGCGCATCTCGCGCGCGCAGAGTATGGATATCCTCTCGTCGCAATCTAATCTTTCGGGCTACCGCTCAGTTGTTGAAGGCGCAGGCATTTATGGCCGCGCCATGCCAATGATGATGACAGCTGCCGGCACAGTCGCCCCCGCCAAAGTCTTTATTATGGGCGTCGGCGTTGCAGGCCTTCAAGCCATTGCGACCGCTCGCCGTTTGGGCGCTGTGACGACGGCAACCGACGTCCGCCCTGCCACGAAGGAACAAGTCGCCTCGCTCGGCGCAAAATTCATTGCCGTTGAAAACGAAGAATTTAAAGCAGCAGAAACTGCCGGCGGTTACGCCAAGCAAATGTCGCCCGAATATCAAAAACTCCAAGCTGAATTGACAGCGACCCATATTTCTAAACAAGACATCGTTATCACAACGGCGCTCATCCCCGGACGGGCCGCGCCTGTTCTTGTGACGAAAGCGATGCTCGATACGATGCGCCCGGGCTCAGTCCTTGTTGACCTTGCGGCTGAGCGCGGCGGCAATGTCGAAGGCGCTGTCGCGGGTAAGGTTGTCACGACTAAGAACGGCGTCAAGATTGTAGGTCTTCTCAATTGGCCAAGCCGTATGGCGTCTGATGCGTCTAATATGTTTTCGCGAAACCTACGAAACTTCCTCCCACTCGTAACGGCTGAAGACGGCTCTTACGCGCCGGATTGGGAAGACGATATTATTAAAGGCTGCGCCCTGACGAAAGACGGCGAAGTGGTTCATGAAAGACTAAAGGGGTAGGATTATGACATTAGCTCTCATCATGGCCGCAGGCGGGGCCGGCGTTTCGCCTTTCATTTTCCAGTTCACGATTTTCGTGCTTGCGATTTTCGTTGGCTATTATGTTGTATGGTCAGTAACGCCTGCGCTTCACACGCCGCTTATGGCTGTGACCAATGCGATTTCATCTGTGATTATTGTCGGCGCGCTTATCGCTGTCGCCGCTGGAACGCAAGGCGGTTCATCACTCTCAACATGGACAGGTGTTCTCGCAGTAGCGCTTTGCGCAGTGAATATCTTTGGCGGCTTTCTAGTCACCCAGCGTATGCTTGCCATGTATAAGAAAAAAGAAAAACCCGCCGCCAAAGTAGAGGCTAAATAGATGCCACAACTTTCAGCAAATCTCGCCGCTGTTCTCTACACAGTCTCAGCCGTTCTTTTCATTCTGGCCCTTCGCGGCTTGTCCTCTCCTGAGTCCTCGCGGCGCGGGAATTATCTTGGTATGGTGGGTATCGCCATTGCTGTTGTCACGACTATCCTTGTGGCGGGTTTAGGCGGCCAAGGCATGCTCTTGGCTGGCGGTGGCCTTGCCGTTGGCGGTATTTTAGGCGCCGTCATTGCGAAGAAAATTCCGATGACAGACATGCCGCAACTCGTCGCGGCTTTTCACTCTTTGGTCGGCCTTGCGGCGGTTCTCGTGGCTGTTGCCGCGTTCTCATCACCGAGTAGCTTCGGTATAGGCGAAATCGGAAGCATTAAACCTGCTAGCCTACTCGAGCTCGCGCTTGGCGCGGCTATCGGCGCGATTACATTCTCGGGCTCTGTTATTGCCTTTGCGAAACTCAATGGAAATATGTCGGGCGCGCCAATCATGCTGCCTGCGCGGCACTTGATTAACATTGTGCTCGCCATAGCTATTGCAGCGGTGATTGGCATGATGATGAAATCTGGCGGCTCTGATCCCATGCTTATGTGGATATTGCTTGGCCTGACTTTCGTCATCGGCTTTTTGCTCATCATCCCAATTGGCGGCGCGGATATGCCTGTTGTTGTCTCTATGCTCAATTCCTATTCAGGTTGGGCGGCGGCGGCGCTTGGTTTTACCCTCGGCAACATGGCGCTTATCGTAACGGGCGCGCTAGTGGGTTCATCTGGCGCCATCCTGTCTTATATCATGTGCAAAGCCATGAACCGCAGCTTTATCTCGGTCATCCTTGGCGGCTTTGGCGGCGATAGCGGCGGCGCGGCAGCGGGCGATAAAGAACAGCGCCCCGTTAAGCGCGGCTCCGCCGAAGACGCGGCCTTTATCATGAAGAATGCCTCTAAGGTCATCATCGTGCCGGGTTACGGCCTCGCGGTAGCGCAGGCGCAACATGCTGTGCGCGAAATGGCGGATAAGCTAAAAGAAGAAGGCGTTGATGTCGTCTATGCCATCCACCCTGTTGCGGGCAGGATGCCAGGCCATATGAATGTTCTGCTTGCCGAAGCCAACGTGCCTTATGACGAAGTGTTCGAGCTTGAAGACATCAATTCTGAATTTGCGAATGCTGATGTAGCTTTTGTGATTGGCGCCAATGATGTGACCAACCCTGCAGCAAAAACAGATCCACAAAGCCCGATCTTTGGGATGCCCATTTTGGACGTTGATAAGGCGGCCACGGTCCTGTTCGTGAAGCGCTCACTCAGCCCAGGTTATGCCGGGATCGATAATGATTTGTTCTATGAAGATAAAACAATGATGTTGTTATCGGACGCCAAAAAATTGGTTGAAGAGGTCATTAAGTCTTTGTAGCGGCCTGTCTGTAGGTCGGTTTGAACTTACGTTTCTCCTGAAACGTGAGTGAAACCCGACATCATACTATGACATGTCAGGCTTCATCAGCGTTTCCACGAAACGCCAATTCAGGCTGACCTACCTTTAGATTGGGGTATCTTATGAAGTGGCTAAAGCTCATCATTTTTGCGGCGCTCGCGCTTTACCTCATCGCGGCGGCAGCTCTATTCATGGTGCAACGTAAACTTCTCTATTTCCCGCCAAATCTCTATCTCACGCCAAGCGCCGTTGGTGTGGATATGCAGGAGATGCCTTACAGCCAAGATGATATAACGGTGATGGGGTGGTACGGCGCGCCAGTTGAGGCTAACGGTAAAGTCGTCATGGTGTTTCATGGCAATGCGTCAGCTATTTATTCGAATCACGATGTCTTTCAGGATCTAATGGCGGCAGGTCACGGCGTGTGGTCTGTTGGCTATCCCGGCTATCCTGGGAGTGACGGCACGCCCAGCCAAGCGGCTCTGGTCGCGGCGGCGGAACAGCAATATGAAATGCTTTTAGAACAAGGCGTGGAGCCCGAAAATATCGTTTTTTATGGCACCTCGCTCGGCTCGGGCGTTGCGGCGCAGCTTGCGGCGAAATATAAGCCCGCACTATTGGTCATGGACGCGCCGTTTAACTCAACATTAGATATGGGGCGTAAAACCGTCCCGTGGCTTCCTCTATCGCTATTGATGAAAGACACCTTCCAATCAGATAAGGCTCTGACAGGATTAAGCGTCCCGCTTATTTGGATACATGGCACAGCAGACCGCGTTATTCCGCTCTCGCAAGGTCAAAAACTCTATGATGGTTATGAGGGGCCGAAAACGGCTCACATCATTGCGGATGGCCAGCATAATAATCTTTGGTTCCTAGGCGGGCGAGAGATCGTGCTTGGGGCTTTGGCCGTAAAATAAAAATAACCATCTTATCGTTTTACATATTGAAAAACGATAATTGAGCCGCCATATCAACCTTATGCAAAACTCACCCCTCTCTATTCAGAATGTCACGAAACGCTTTGGGGGGAAGATGGCTGTCGATGATGTCAGCTTTACCGTCAAGCCCGGAGAGATCATTGGGTTTCTTGGCCCGAACGGGGCAGGGAAGACGACAACGCTTCGCATGGCCCTTGGCCTGATCAAGCCAGATCAAGGCGAAATTAAACTTTTTGGCGGGGAGCCGGGTCACGAGAGCGCCTTTGGCCGTATTGGATTTCTGCCCGAAGAACGCGGTCTCTATAAGAAACAAACAGCGCGCGAGAGCATTGCGCATATGGCGCGGCTTAACGGCGTGAAGGCCAAAGAAGCCTTTAAGCTGGCCGATGAAATGCTCGATAAATATGGTTTGTCCGAAGCTAAGCGTAAAAAGAATAAAGACATGTCAAAGGGCATGGCGCAGAAAGTTCAGCTGCTCTCGGCTATCGCGCATGACCCAGAGTTTTATATTCTCGATGAGCCCTTTTCGGGTCTCGATCCCGTGAATCAACAAGTGCTTGAGAGCATGGTGCGCGAAATTGCTGAGCGTGACAGCACGGTGATTTTCTCAACCCATGTTATGGAACATGCGGAGCGGCTCTGTGATCGTATCATTCTCATGGCGGGCGGGCGCGTTGTTTTTGATGGGACCACAGAAGAGGCCCTGTCCAAAGCGCCGCGCCGTATGGTCATCGGCTCTGATACAGATGGCTATGCGGAGGTCGTTACGCCGTTCGCAAAATCCGTTGAAAAGCGTGAGGACGGCGCATTGGATTTAATTTTGAACGATGCAGCTGAGAGTCAAGACGTTCTTGTGCGCTGCGTGGAAAAGAAAATAAATCTGACACGCTTTGAACCTAAGCCCCCAACATTGCATGAAGCTTTTGTTGCCATGGTCGGGAAAGACATGCTCGCGACAATGACCTTAGAACAAGAGGAGGCCGCGCTGTGAAACTGCCAGCTATAAATTTACGCCGAACTTACCTTATCGCGCGCCGAGATTATCTGGGTTATGTCAAAACTTGGGGGTTTTGGATTTCGTTTTTCATGCCGTTTATTTTTGGCGCTATCGGGTTTTTCTTTGCAGCCGCAGATATCAATGTTTCGCCGACCAAGTATGAAACGGTGATTGATGAAACTGGCCAACATGGCCAAGCGATTGTGTCTCTTTATAATGATGAAGTTAGAGATCAGGTCGATAAAGCTCTCTTGAAGGCCATGGCTCTCACTCTCTCGGATGAAGAGTCTAAGCAATTAGATGCGATCGTTGAGAAAGACGGCGTTGAAGCAGGCAAGGCTTATGTTGATGAGAAACGCCCTGGAGTGACGAAAAATGTAAAAAACCCTCAAAGCAAAATGATATTTGTTGATACGCCTACAGAGGATATTCAAACCCTCAAGTCTTATCTGACGGGGGATGAATTATTCACGGTTGATGGGAAAGAGGTGAAGTTAAATGGATTTCTTCACATTTATGAAAAAGACGGCGTGAAGGCGGATTACTGGTCACCTAATTTCAATAATCCGCCCGCCGTTAATTTGGCGAATCAATACTTTCGTCAAAAAGCGCAAGATGATTATTTAGAGTCTGCGGGCCTCAATAGTGAAACTTACCAAGAGGTGAAAAAGAACTCCTTACAAGTAAAAAGCTTCGATCCGACTAAGGTGGATGCAGGCGGTGATGCAGATCAAGCTGTCACAAAAGCAGATAGGTTACCCTATGTGATTGCAGCTATTTTGGCAGCAATCTTGTGGCTAACAGTATTTTCTGGTGCCTATATGCTACTCACATCAATGCTAGAGGAAAAGTTAAACAAATTGATGGAAATGATGCTCGCCTCTACCCGGTTTTCGGAGATTATTTTTGGTAAATTGATTGGTGTAGCCGCCCTAACAATCACAGCTATGTTGCCATATATCTTGATTGGCTTAGCCTCTATATTCGCCATTGTCTTTATGGGGGTGGGAGGACCAGAGGTTAGCGCCGCGATTGAGAAAACTTTTACCCTGAAAATGATTAGCTTCTTTATAATCTTTCTCATTCTGGGTTATGTTTTTTACGGCGCCTTTTTCATCGCGTTAGGCGCTTTGGCGGAGTCCATGCAGGACGCTCAGACACTCACAACGCCTATCATGCTTGTTCTTACGGCTTGTATCATGGTTGTGCCGATTGGATTAAATTCTCCTGATAGTCCGATACTTGTTTTCGCGAGCTGGTTCCCTCTATCCGCGCCTTTTGCAGCGATTGTGCGCTTACCGTCTGATCCGCCGCTCTGGGAGTTATGCCTCTCGGCAGCATTCCTGGCTGTGTTATCCATCGGGGTTATTATGCTTGCCGAACGTATCTTCCGCTTTGGCGTCCTCTCTGGCGCGGGTGTTAAAGGCGCAACAGATTGGTTTAAGCGCACGATATTACGCCGCAAGACAGTCTAAGATTTTTGCGCTATAGTCGGCCTATGACTGACGCTTCGCACAAAGCCCGTACTGACATCCTAAGCGCGATGTTGCCCCAAGCCGCCTTTGACGGCTGGACGCAAAAGAGCTTGCGTATGGCCGCGGCTCAGACGGATTTACCTAAAGGGAGCGAAGAACTTTATTTTCCTGAAGGCCCGCTTGAAGTTATTGGTTTTTGGTCATCTCAGATGAATGATAAAGTTGCGGCTGAGTTGGCGGCGCTGAATCAGCCCTCCATGAAGATTCGCGAGAGGGTCACAGCAGGCGTGCTTGCCGCGCTCTATGCTATTGGCCCGCATGAGGAAGCTGCGCGCCGCGCCATGTCGCGTCTTAGCTTACCGGACGCCTTAGGGCAGGGGCCAAAGCAGCTTTGGTCTGTCGCGGACACGATTTGGCGGGCCATTGGCGATACTAGCACAGATGGAAATTATTTTTCCAAACGGACGATCTTGGCAGGGGTCATGGCGTCGACTCTAACGGTTTGGCTGTCCGATGATGATCCTCAAAAACAAAAGGCGCGCGAATTTCTGGATGCCCGAATCGCAAATGTCATGAGCTTTGAAAAAGCAAAGTGGGAATTCAAAAAACGCACGGCCAATATGCCTAACCCAGCCGAAATACTGGGTAAACTCCGTTATGGCGGCCGTAAGGGCCGCAGACGTCGCCGCGGTTAGATAGTCTTCGCCCCAACTTTGATCGCTCTCGCTGCGATAAAATGGCTCTATTCCTAAAAACTCGCCTCTGAGGCTAAAATAGCCCTTGCAGAATTTTACCTACTACATATTGTGCCTTAGCAAATCAGTAACCCATATGTGGTTGATTTTCATCTATAGCAGCGTTTTACGAGCCGATTCGGGCTTTGAAGGGGATTCTCATGGGAAATATGGATTTTATTAAACAGTCAAAATCAGGACTTTTGATTCCTAGCCCTAGCTACAAACCTTTCCGCTATCCTTGGGCCTTTGATTTCTGGAAAAAACAGCAGCAAGTTCACTGGATGCCTGAAGAGGTGCCGCTGGGTGAAGATTGCAAAGATTGGGCGACCAATTTGAATGATAATGAACGCAACCTGCTAACACAAATTTTCCGCTTCTTTACGCAGTCAGATGTCGAAGTCGGCGCGAATTACATGGAAAACTACATGCCGCTCTTTAAGCCCGTCGAAGTGCGGATGATGCTGGCAGCTTTTTCCAATATGGAAACAATCCATATCGCCGCTTACGCGCTATTGCTTGAAACCATCGGCATGCCAGATTCAGAATTTGGCGCCTTCATGGAATATGAAGAGATGGCGGCCAAGCATGACTATCTGGGCAAATTTGGCGTGGATAGTGAGAAAGATATTCTGACATCTATGGCGGTCTTTGGCGGCTTTACAGAAGGGCTGCAGCTTTTTGCGTCTTTTGCGATGTTGATGAATTTCCCGCGTCTCAATAAAATGAAGGGTATGGGACAGATTGTGACCTGGTCTATCCGTGACGAGTCTTTGCACTGCGAAGGCATGATTAAGATGTTCCACACCTTCGCGGCTGAAACGGGCGCGCTGACACAATCTGTTAAAGATGACATTGTTGATTGCTGTAAAACGGTTGTGAAGCTTGAAGATAAATTTATCGACCTTGCTTTTGAGATGGGCCCTGTAGAAGGCATGACGTCTGAAGATATCAAACGTTATATTCGTTACATCGCAGATTGGCGTTTGGGCCAGCTCGGCCTGCCGCCCGTTTACGGCATTAAGCATCACCCCTTGCCATGGCTTTCAGAGATTCTGAACGGTGTTGAGCATGCAAACTTTTTTGAAGCGCGGGCGACGGAATACTCCAAAGGCGCGACAGAAGGTCAATGGCATGGAGATGATGGCGTTTGGGGTAAGTTTGAACAGATACAAAGCCGAAAACCTGCCGATTCTCTTCTAACTTAATTACTCTTAAACTCTCAACGACAAGGCATCCCAGACAGGGGTGCCTTTTCTGTTTATAAGCCCTTTCTTCTATCTAAATCAAAGGGCTGTGCTATAGGGCTGTCATGGAAAACCGTATAAAAAAATTCGAAACAATTTTCAATTTCCGCGATTTTGGCGGCTATCAAACTAAAGATGGCAATACCGTAAAAGCGGATAAGCTTTTTCGCTCAGCACATCTCAATAATACGAATGATACCGATAAAGCCCGTTTGGCCGCGTTGGGTATTGGGTTGATTGTTGATTTGCGTCATGCACCTGAAAGAGAGCGCCAGCCTACGCACTGGGCTGAGGGTCAGAACCCGCGCCGCCTCGCTTATCCAGATCCCGTCGACGGAGAAAGCGGCAAGGTTGCGCCGCATGAAGCCTTTATGAAACATGATTTGCATAAACCCGAAGATGCCCGCAATTATATGCTCGGCTCCTATAACAGCCGTCCGCATGATGATGGGTTTAAGCAGATATTTGGCGATACGCTGCGCCACATGGCTGAAACTGGCGACCCTATACTTGTGCATTGCGCCGCAGGTAAAGACCGTACCGGAACGCTCTGCGCCGTTATTTTGGCCGCCTTAGATGTTAATCAAGAAACGCAAATGAGCGATTTTATGCTGACGATGAAAGCGGTTGATATTGACTCATTTCTAAAGCCCGCGGCTCAAATGTTCGCCGCGCGCTATGGCCGCCCGATTGACTCAGAGGCTATCCGGCCAATGTTTGGGGTTGAAGAGGCATATCTTAAAAGCTCATTTGCGGCCATCGGCGACATGCAAGGGTATGTTCGTGATCACCTTGGAATAACGGATAAAGAAAAAGCCGCTTTAAAAGCGGCTTATCTTGAGGCTTAATTTTAGGATAATCCTAGAACCTTATTAGGTTGTTGTTCCGCCCGTCGTACAGCTTGGTTTACCGGCTGAAAAACTACAGGTGTAACTCGATGAGCCATCAGTGTCTTTGATTTCAACATTTGCGGATTTGCGAGGCTTCAGCATGAAGACTTCTCGAAGATCAAAATTAGAGGGCATGTAACGCAGCTTTAGGGGCTCATAATTATAATTTACCCGCGCGACAACAACGCCTGATGTGTTGCTCAATATCCGGCTATCTAATGTGCTTGCATCAAAGGCGACTGGAAATGGGCCATTTAAAACGGCTGTCCCCATTGGAACGACGTTATCATCTGCGTCGCGTGAATAGCTAGCAATCTCTATTGTGACATTACCCTGCTCGGATGCGGGAATACCCATAACCAACATAGTTGCGGTCATGATTTCACTCATCTCATCCGCGGATACCGTCTCGGATTGGGTTGTCAGGTCCCCGGCCACATTCGCAGAGTGAGACACTTGACGGTCAACTGTAATGGCTGTGGCCACCTCGGCCATGCCAAAATACATAAACAGCATAACAGGTGCGATAAAGGCAAACTCAATAGCCGCTATCCCGTCGTCATTTTTTAAAAACTGCGACGGCAATGATGACATCAGCCGAGATTTTGCGGATACATATATAGATTTTATCATCTTAGGCTCCATTATGGCGCTGGACATGCGCCGGGCGCTGGAAAAGGCTCATTCTTAAAGGCAGTTGTTGCGCCGAGGACGCGGATGCCTCTTCCGTCAAGGTTTTCAAGTCGTGTCAGTTGCGGAGGGAGAACCAATTTGTGGTAATATAGTCCGCGAATAACGACTGGCGCGCTCGCGACTGTATTAACCCAATCGCCATTTGGAATATCTTCAGCGTTAGGGTCCGTAGGATCCGCTGCGGGTGGATCTGCGGGTGTCGGCATTGTAATGGATCCAAAGTCAGTATCGCTTACAACATCAATTCTGAGGCGTTTGTCGCAATTTCCAAGCCCTCTCATATTTGTACAAACAAGCTGCTTAAACGAGTCTTGCGTGCCGCAGGACTGAAAATTTCCAACCCGTATTTGGCGGCCTGCTTCGCTGACAGCGTGATTAAGGGTAGAATTAATAAAAAAGACGATGGCTAATTCAAGAATAGCAAAAAGAAGCATAAAGAAGGGGATTGCCAGAATCGCAAACTCAATGGCTGCAGTTCCTTCTCGGTTCTTTAAATAACGTCTTAATCGTCTAAAAGAGAGCTTTTTTACGCGCAGCATAATATCATCCCATCACCACATTTATAGAAAATACTAGACTTAAGGGATTAATTTTCGGGAAAGAAAAAGCGTTAATATTTAGTAAAGATACGCTAAAATCACATACCGGGCGGCGGTACATCCATTGGCGGAGACGAGGGACTTGGGCCGCTAAGGCTTTGAGATCCAGAACGTCCCGTCGACGATGTTGAATAGGATTGTGTCGGCGTTGCAGAGGCAATATTATTATTAATAGCTCTTGATTGACCGCTGTTTTCACCAATGAACTGCGGTGAATCTCCTAAAACAGGTGAAGGTTGGCAGTAAGGCGCGCAGCTATATGTTTCGCGATCAGATCCATTATATATTCTTACGCCATGCGCAGGTAGATTATTTACGACCTGGATATCAGCATCCATAATTTTATGACCAGCTGCATCTAGGACGACTAGGTTGGTTTCTCCAAAACCGCGCCCAACAACAAAGATTGTGTTTGCAGAATGAATAGACACGTCTGCGATTTCAGGATTGCCAATAACGACGGCGCCAGCGCTCGCAGGAAGATAGACAACCTCTGTCTTGTTTAGCTCAACACTATAATGGCCGTTTGCTGTGCCAGCATGGGCAAGACCAGGCGTAAAGGCGATAACACCGAGGGCCAATAGGGCTTTCAAAGACATAACTCTCATGAGACGTACTCCAATATTTCTTTAGGGTTTAAGCGAATGTGGTGAACGAAGGGTTTACAAAACAGCTATTCTTGCGGAGAGGCTCCAAATTTACTCATTATATTATACAGGCAATTTTTTCGGGTCTTGGGTTGAAAAGCTGATAAAAATTTTTACCAGAAGTTTACCACGTTACTTAAACTGGTGGTAATCTGACATCCCTATAAGGCTCATAACAGGGATGACCCTGCTACTGAGGAATAATCCTCAAATATAGACTAGCATACGTGGGAGTCAGTTATGCAAAATTTAGTTACTCGTTTTATTAAAGACGAATCAGGTGCAACAGCTATCGAATATGGTTTGATTGCAGCTCTTATTTCAGTCGCTCTTATCGCTGGTGCAAAAGCCATCGGTGAAGGCCTTGACACGAAGTTCGGTGAAGTTTCTTCAGCCGTATCTGGTGCAGTTGTAAATACTGGTACACCATAATTTCGGTTAACCGAATTAAGGCCGCGTCTTCGGACGCGGCTTTTTTTTTGCTTAATTTTCTATAGAAACTCAACATTAACCCTAAGACGCTAGAGATGTCCGTAAATATTCGGAGTAATAGCTATGTTTCTTACCTTTTGTATCGTTATGATTTTCGCCTCGACCATGTTGATGGCGGCAATGAAAGATGCGACCTCAATGACAATCCCAAATTGGATTAGTCTCGCCCTTATTGCAGGGTTTCTCCTCATAACGCCGTTTAACTGGGCAGGTTGGGATGTTTTCGCGCAACACCTTCTTGTTGGTTTGGCATTTTTTGTTGCCGGTTTCGCGATGTTTGCTTTTGGCGGATTAGGCGGCGGAGACGCCAAGTTGATGGCGGCCACGGCGCTGTGGTGGCAATGGGATGACGCAACCATCTATATTCTTTACACGACAGTGATAGGCGGCGCTCTCGCTATATTGCTCTTGGTTGGGCGCAGATTTATCCCCGAAAGCGTCTTAACGGCTCCTTGGGCGCATCACCTCTTTCGCGATGAGAAGAAGATGCCGTATGGCTTGGCTTTGGCTGGTGGCGCTCTGCTGACACTCCCTAAAAGTGAAATCTTTCTGAGATCACTAGGGCTTTAGAAAATAGTTGGCGGCGTTAACACTTTTTTCGCATGGATTACATATAAATTAACCATGCTTTATCAAATCATCTCCTAATGTTTGTGGGATTTAAGGCTCTGTGAGGGATAATGGATACCAAAAGACTTATATTGATTGCTGGTCTTGGCGTTGCGGCGCTCGTCGTATTTACGCAAGCAAAGAAACTTGGAGCGCCTGCGCCCGCCGCGCCTACTAAGGTCGCTGCGCCTATTATTCAGAAAGTTGAATATGTGAAGGTCCTTGTTGCGGCCCAAAATCTACCCCTGGGTTCACGGTTAAATGAGGCCGCTTTTGAGTGGAAACAATGGCCTGCCGAGGCGGTCAGCCCTGCCTTTATTTCCAATGACCTTCGCCCCAACGCGGATGCAGAACTTTTAAACGCGATCGTGCGAAGCCCCCTTGTGCAAGGCGAGCCTATTAACGAAGGCAAGCTGGTGAAAGCAGGCGAGTCAGGCGTTATGGCGGCCTTACTGCGTCCTGGTATGCGGGCTGTGACTACACGTATCTCAGTCGACTCAGCGGCCGGTGGTTTCATCCAGCCGGGAGACCGCGTAGATATAATTTTAACACAAACCGTGCAGCGCAACCGCGCCGGAAACAATCAGGGTAATCAGCGTATATATGTGTCAGACACGGTCTTTGAAAACGTGCATGTCCTAGCTATCGACCAGACTTTTTCGACCTCGGCAGAAAGCGGGGCCACTAAGATTGGCTCAACAGCGACGTTTGAAATGTCGCAAACTGATGCGGAGCTCCTGCAGCAAGCTGTCGCAAAAGGGGATCTCACCTTAACACTTCGCGGGATTCGTAACAGCCGGGCAGCCGCCCCGACAACAGCGACCTTTGATAAAGAAGAAGAAGATACGCAGTCGACTTTAACGGTTTACCGGGGCGGACAACCTCAACAAGTCGCGATCCGAGGGAAGTAATATGTCATATAAGACACTCATAACGCTGACACTTGGAACGGCTTTAGCCATGGCTCTAAGTGTATCTGCAGTAAAAAATGCAGACGCAGGGACGCGTTCATATAGCCATATTCAATCGGCGAGTATGGGATCTGTTAATATTCAATCGCCAGGACAAAGCGCTAAGAGCCGCTCAATTGTGCTGCCTTATTCAAAGTCTACAGTCATAGAGCTGCCACAAGAAATGATGGACGTCATTGTTTCTAATCCTGACATTGTTGAATCTGTCATCCATACCTCACACCGCGCTGTTTTAATTGGAAAGCAGCCAGGACAAACCAATGCCTATTTTTACGGTCATGATGGGCAAGAATTGCTAAGTTTGGATATCCGTGTCGAACGCGACATTAATGGACTTAAAACGCTTATAGCGCAGCACGTATCTGATGCAGACATCGAAATTCAGGCTGTTAACAATAATATATTGCTGACGGGGTCTGTGCAGAACGCCTCTATGGCCAACCGTGTGGAAAAGCTTGCTATGATGTGGCTTGACGAAACGACAGCGGGCGGCGGTGAAGGCGAAATCGTGAATTTGATGTCTCTTGAAGGCAAAGATCAGGTGCTGCTGAAAGTGCGGATTGTTGAAATGCAGCGCTCAGTTACGAAACAGATGGGTATCAACCTTAACGCTATTGGGCGGTTGGGCGACTCAACTGTATCTCTCATAAGCAATTCAGCTTTGAATACAGGCGCAGGATTTAATGGGACGACGAATTGGACGAATACAGGCGGCGGAAACCTGTCTTCACTCGGCGCCGGACTGCAGGCGCTTGAGCGCGTAGGTCTTATTCGAACGCTTGCCGAACCAACGCTTACAGCCATTTCTGGTGAAACGGCTAATTTCCTGTCAGGTGGTGAGTTTCCACTTCTGACGGGTGTTTTCGTTGATGAAAACGGACAGCTGCAACGCGAATTTGAGTTTAAGCCTTATGGCGTAGCGCTTGGATTCACCCCTGTCGTTCTAAGTGAAGGGCGTATTTCGCTCAATATCTCTACCGAAGTTTCAGAACCAACAACAGAGGGCGCCTTTGAAACAGGCGGGTTGTCTTCGGACATCCTCGGCCTGCGTATTCGCCGCGCGAATACAGTTGTAGAACTTCCCGCAGGCGGAAGTCTAGTTATTGCAGGTCTTATCCGCGAAGAAAGCCGTCAATCGTCAGACGGAATTCCAGGCGCCAAAGATATTCCAGGTTTTGGAGCCCTTTTCCGTAATAGAGACGATCTAAACACCCAGACCGAGCTGGTTATTATGGTTACGCCTTACCTTGTTGACCCAACCCATCCGGATAAGCTTCAGACTCCGCTTGATGGTATGGTGCCCGCAAATGATTTGAATAATATCCTCTTGGGAAAAATGAACAAAACTTACGCGGCGAACGGCCAACCTGAAATTAGTGCAGATACGCTAAGCGGGCCCTTTGGCCATGTGGTAGATTAAGGAGAGACTGATGAGAAAATTTAACAGACCTCTCGTAAAAGTGTTGGCCATTATGGGCGCGGCCGCTATTTTGACGGGGTGTGCAACGCCAACCGCGTCAACAGGACCAAGCCTTTTTCACAATAAAATTCAAGTCGCCGAATCTATTGAACGGCTTGAGCTATACACGCGGCCCAACGGATTAGAGCTATCCGCGCGCGATCAAGTCGCGGTTAGTCAGTTTCTAAGATCTTATGGGCGTCGCGGTAACGGTCCGCTCTATATAAATATTCCAAATAGCTTAGGCGCAGGACTCGGCGCTCAACAAGCACAAGCCGTTATTAGGCAAAGCTTGGCGGGTGTTGGCCTTGGGGGCGCTGCCGTTCAAACAGGTGAGTATCAGGCAGCTTATGGCAGCCCTGCGCCTGTAATTGTATCGTACCGTATGTTGAAAACTGTGCCCCAAGATTGCCGCCACCAAGGCGATGTCACTGATACTTATGCGAATCAGCCCTATGATAGTTTTGGATGCTTCCATGCCGCTAACCTCGCCGCCATGATAGGTGACCCACGTCAATTGATAGAGCCCTATGATATGACGATTCCTAACTCTCAGCGTCGCCAAACGATTTACGATAAATATATCAAAGGTGAAAACCCTGCCTCTACGCAACCTGATAGACAACAAGTTTCAGTAGACAATTAAGTTAATTATTTAATGACGGACCCGACCGGATGAGTGCCATGAAACAGAACCCTACGCAGATGATGAGACCGACGCCAGGTGCGCCTGTACCATCGCCCGTGCCAAGCAGAGCGCCGCAATCTATGCCGTCGCCTCAGCCTATGCCATCACCTCAGCCTATGCCCGGGCCTCAGGGGATGCCAATGATGCAGCCTGCGCCTCCGATGCAGGCGATGCCGCCAATGCCGCAGCAAATGATGCCGCAACAGATGATGCCGCAGCAGACAATGCCGCAAAACATGGCGCCGCAACCACACATGCAGGCCCAGCCTATGGTTGCGCCTATCATGCATCCAGATTCAGAGATGGGCCGTGAGGGCGGTGAGAAAGCGCTTCCACAGATTTCGATTCATGCTTTTTGTGACCGTCAAGAAACAGCTGGCGTCATTAACGAGTCTACGCGTGATTGGCGCATGAAACGCACGAATGTAAAAATTTACATGGGTGGATTATCCGCTGCGATTGAATTTTATCACAAAGAAAATACGCCTAGCCTCGTCTTGGTCGAGTCTGGAATGAGAGGGCCTGAGCTTTTCTCTCAGCTTGAAGAGCTCGCCTCGGTCTGTGACGCTGGGACTAAGGTTGTCATTATTGGAGCCGCGAATGACATTCGCCTTTACCGACAATTGATGGATAAGGGTGTTAGCGATTACATTGTTCCGCCGTTCCATCCGATTAGTCTTATTCGCTCTATGGGTGAATTATATTCTGACCCTGAAAAGCCATTTATCGGGCGCGTAGCCGCGTTTTTCGGCGTCAAAGGCGGCGTAGGGTCTTCAACGATCGCGCATAATATTGCCTGGACTTTATCTGAACGGATACAGCAGGAAACAGCTTTGGTTGATCTTGACGCGTCTTGGGGAACAACAGGTCTGGACTTCGCCTATGATGCAACCCAAGGACTCGAAGAAGCCCTAGCTGAACCAGAGCGCCTTGACGAAACATTGCTGGACCGGATTATGATCCGTCATACGCCAAAGCTCTCAATCTTGCCAACGGCAGGGTCTCTTAATCAAAAAGCGATCATGACTCCGGAAGCTTATGAAGCGGTCGTAAATGGTGTTCGCGCCATCAGTCCAATGACTATTCTTGATATGCCTCACTATTGGTGTGACTGGACAACAAATGTCCTCGTCAATAGTGATGATGTTGTCATTACAGCTACGCCAGATCTCGCGAGTTTGCGGAACACGAAAAACCTCATTGATTTCCTTCGGGCGCAGAGACCTAATGATGCTGAACCTATCCTCATTTTGAATAAAACGGGTATGACGAAAACGTCCGAAATTTCAGTGAAGGATTTTGCGGTGGCTGTTGGTTTGGAACCGGCACTGGTTTTAGGGTTTGAACCCGAGGCTTATTTTGAAGCGTCAAATGACGGCAAGATGCTGACAGAGGTTAAGTCTGCTGCACAAGCCGTGAACGGCCTTGAATATTTAGCGCGGCGTTTAAAAACGGGTAGCTTTGATGCTTCATCCGTCGCCATGACTGGGAAAAGCGGGTCATTGCTAGGGAAACGATCCAAGTCGAAAGGCGAAGGCGCACCTAAGAAGGGGAGTAAGTCATTGTTTTCCTTCAAGAAAAAAGGGACATAAACGCTGATGTTTGGAAAGCGCGCAGAAATTGATGGGTCGACACTAAAAGCGCCGCCATCTGCTGAAAAAGAAATCGTCAAGAAAATTGAACCTTCGGCTTCGCCCCAGTCTCAAGGATCGCCCGCGAATCGCGGCGAACCTTCTGAGGAGTATTACGAAACCAAGGCAACGATTTTCAACGCCCTTTTCGAAACAATTGATGTCTCGGCCCTGGCAGGTATGCAGCCTGATAAAGCCCGCGAAGAAATTCGGACTATTGTTGATGAAATCATCGCCATACGGAATGTACGCTTATCGGTCGTCGAGCAAAATCAACTAATTACAGAGATTTGTGATGATATTCTTGGTTACGGCCCCCTAGAGCCGCTTTTAGCGCGTGACGATATTGCCGATATTATGGTCAACGGTGCCAAGCATGTCTTTATTGAGACGAATGGTAAAATGCAGAAAACGAATATTCGTTTCCGCGACAATACTCAATTGATGAATATCTGTCAGCGTATTGTGTCCCAGGTTGGCCGCCGCGTTGATGAAGCCAGTCCAATTTGCGACGCGCGTTTGCTTGACGGCTCACGCGTAAACGTTATTGCGCCGCCCCTAGCGATTGATGGCCCCGCCCTTACCATTCGTAAGTTTAAGAAAGACTCGCTCAGGTTAGCTGACTTGGTGAACTTCAAATCTATCTCTCCTGCCGGCGCGCGCGTTCTTGAAATTATTGGCGCTTGCCAATGTAATATTATTATTTCTGGCGGCACGGGCTCGGGTAAAACGACGCTCTTGAATTGCTTGACCAGTTTTATTCACCCTGACGAGCGTATCATTACCTGCGAAGACTCGGCTGAATTACAGCTCCAGCAGCCACATGTTGTGCGTCTTGAAACCCGTCCGCCAAATCTTGAGGGCAAGGGTAAAATCACCATGACGGATCTTGTGAAAAACTGTCTACGGATGCGTCCTGAGCGTATTATCGTGGGTGAGGTTCGCGGCCCCGAAGCCTTTGATTTATTGCAAGCTATGAATACGGGCCACGATGGCTCGATGGGAACACTTCACGCCAACTCCCCCCGCGAAGCGCTCTCCCGTATTGAATCCATGATCACGATGGGCGGCTTTTCTTTACCTGCCAAAACAATTCGCGAAATGATTACAGGCTCTGTCGATATTATCGTTCAGGCGGCCCGCCTACGCGATGGTTCTCGCCGGATTACGCGCATTACTGAAGTTATTGGTATGGAAGGCGAAGTTATCGTCACGCAAGACTTACTTGTTTACGAAATGGACGGTGAGGATGCAGACGGAAAGATAATTGGTAAGCACCAATCTACGGGTATCGCGCGTCCTGCTTTCTGGGACCGTGCACGTTACTTTAACCTTGAAAAAGAATTGGCCGAAGCCTTGGAAGCAGCCGGAGCTTAGACCGTGGAACCCAACACTCTCATAGCATTAGCAGCAGCTGGAGGCATTTTTTGCCTCGGCTTTTTGCTATTGGGAAGTGGCCCGTCAAAAGGTGATGCCCGCGTCAAGCAGCTCTCGGGACAGGGGGCCGCTAAAAGCGGGTTCTTGGCGAAAATTAAGTCAGAAGATGGCGGTAACCGCCGTAAGCAAATTGAAGATACCCTCGGTAAAATAGAAGAACGCCAAAAGACTAAAAAGAAAAAAGCTAAGGCTCTTCCTGCGCGGTTGATACAGGCTGACTGGTCAATGAAGCCGCAAACCTTTATGATCATATCAGCTATTTTAGCTGTTGTCGCTGGCGGTATTCCTTTTGCTGTAGGTATGAAACCGCTCTTTTGCCTAGGACTAGCTGTTGGCGTTGGGTTTGGTATGCCGCGTTTCATTCTTAATAGCGCTATTACACGTCGCCAGAAAAAATTTACGGCTCACTTTGCTGATGCGATGGATATTATTGTCCGCGGGGTGCGCACGGGCTTGCCGCTTGGCGATTGCCTAAAGATTATTGCCCATGAAAGCCCTGACCCGCTCGGGACTGAATTTAGGCGTGTCGTGGAAGGCGAATCTATTGGTATCCCGATCGAGGTATGCTTGGAACAAATGTATGAACGTATGCCAATTTCCGAAGTTAATTTCTTTTCGACTGTTTTGAACATTCAAAAAACAACAGGCGGTAATTTAGGGGAAAGCTTGGCTAACCTTGCGTCTGTTTTACGGGGCCGGAAATTACTACGCGAAAAGATTAAGGCCCTTTCAGCTGAGGCGAAAATGTCCGCGATTATTATCGGCATCTTGCCGATTGCGGTTGGCGGCTTGGTAACTGTCATTTCACCGGACTACATGGTTGAGCTTTACACCACACCGACAGGTCATCGAAACCTGATGATTGGCGCTGGTATGATGGTTCTGGGGACGTTGATGATGCGTAAAATGATTAACTTTAAGTTTTAGGGTCTGTTGACCGATATTATTGAGATTTAAATATGAACAAAATTCATTCAGTTTTAGGAAAGAAAGTGAAGCTTTGCGTCCGCAAGGCAAATTTTCTTGACGCGAAAATGGATGAATTTGGTCATACCCCTGCGGGGCGGGACGCTTTTGACCCGCTGAGTCGTCGAAAATGCTCGAAATTGCTAGCAGTTACTTGCGCTTTTCTCCTAACAGCGGGACAAAACCGTCTCCGTTTAAACTCAATTATATCGGTCAACAGACCCTAGGAGGAGGCCATAATGGGTGCAGAATCAATCGCAATGTTCCAAAATGCGGCTTACCTCGTCGTAGCTTTGCTTGTTGTCGCAACAGTTTATACAATTGTTAGCCCTTTGCTTGAAGGCGATAAGCTAAAGAAACGTATGGACTCCGTTGCCAATGCCCGAGAAGGCATGCGCGTAAATCGTTTGGAGCAATTAAATAAACAAGCTGGCCTGCGCTCGGAAAGCAAGGGATTTATCAAAGACCTGGTTGATCGGTTTAGTCTTGATAAGCTTTTAGAAGCTTCTGATCTTAAAGACAAATTGGCTCAGGGCGGAATGCGGGGTCAAAAACCCGTTTATACATTTTACATTTTCAGATTGGTTTTACCTATCGCAGGTTTGATTTTAGGCCTGATTTTGTTTGTTGGTTTGAATGTTGCTGGATGGCAAATGCTGCAACGCATCGCCATGACTGTTGGTCTCACCTTATTTGGATATTATCTGCCAGCTATTTTCGTCAAAAACGCCGCTGGAAAGCGTTTGGCATCCATTGTTCCTGTGTTCCCTGACGCGCTCGACCTCCTATTGATTTGTGTGGAATCAGGTATGTCAGTTGAACTTGCTTTTGCAAAAGTCTCTACCGAAATGGCTGAAAACTCAGTTGAACTCGCGGAAGAGTTTTCGCTTACAACAGCAGAGCTCTCATTCTTGTCAAGCCGGCGTTTGGCCTATGAAAATTTCGCCCGCCGCAATAATCATATTGGCATGCGCTCCGTGGCGACCGCCCTTATTCAGGCAGAACGTTATGGTACGCCACTAGGAGATACGCTGCGGACAATGGCTAACGAAAATCGCCAAATGCGCGTCATGGCAGCTGAGAAGAAAGCGGCCTCTTTGCCGGCCAAGCTAACGGTTCCAATGATCTTATTCTTCCTGCCGGTTTTGTTTATCGTGATCTTAACACCGGCCTCAATGCGTCTCATGGGAGCCTTGAGTTAAGTCAGTTTGAAGCTTAAAAAGTCAGATACAAAAAAGCCGCTGATAATTTCAGCGGCTTTTTTTATGTTAGATGATTATCTGCGGCGTCTATTTGGCGCGCGTCTTTGCTCAGAATTTTGTGGAGCGTAGCTTTGTGGGGCATAGTTTTGAGCTTGGGGCGCGTAGCCTTGAGGCGCACCCTGTTGATAGGGGCCATTATAGGCTTGCTGCGGCGCGGGGGCTGGGCCTGCCATTTGCGGGCCGCTCGCTTTGGGACCAAGCCCGCGAGAGATTTGCTCCAACACGGAACGTTGCTCGAGTGTTGGTGCGGAGTCTTGCCCCATAGGCATCGTCACCTTACCGCGTTTAGATTGCTGCGCGGCTAGGCGGGCTGCGTCGGACGCGGTCATGGGCGAGCTTCTTCGCGTCGACATATTGGCAGTCATTGCTGAGTTTGCGTTCATGGAGCGGCTCGGATATTGCCCAGCGTTATAGGTTTGTTTTTGCGTTTTAGGGCCGCGTTCTGAGCTTGGAATACCCGAGAGCGTTCGCTGACTTGGCGCTGAAGCGCGCGGTTGATAGGCTTGCTGCGGCTTGTAACCTTGCGGCGGCGCCTGTGTTTGGGTCTCGTAAGCGCCAATGCCTGAATTATAAGGGTTAGCCTGCTGGGCGCGTTGCGCCTGGGGGGCGGGGCGCAGGCTAGGGGACGCCTTTCGTCCTGCATAACGTTTTGCATCTTCTGTCTTGCCCTGCAGCCGTAAGATGAGGGCCAAGTTTTGACGGACGGACTGGCTCGCGCCAGGGACAGCCACAGCGCGGCGCAGCCAACCCTCTGCCGTGACAGGGTCGCCCGACAAGGCATAGCTTAAACCGACATTTGCCATGACATTAGGATCATGCGGCGTGATTTGTAGAGCCTTTGCATAATGCTTACGCGCGAGATCATAATTTTCTTGTTGATCAAGAGCTGCGCCTTTCAAAGACCAAAGCCGCGCATAGCCCGGTGCTGTGCGCAGAGCCTCATCAAGGGGCTGCATGGCTTCTTGTCCGCGTTCAGCTGCAATCAAGCCCGCTGCAAATTCTGCTGTTAAATAAGGGTCACGCGGGTAAAGCGCGCGGGTTGTCTGCGCGATTTCAATGGCGCGCTGCGGATTGCCTAGTTTACGCACAGCGGAAGAGAGCTTTATCGCGCTCTCGAGATCACCAGGATTAAGCTCATATTCGCGAGACCAGAATGCAGCTTGTGCAAAGAGCTCTTGAGTTTCGATATTGTCACGCATCGTGCGGGTGGCTGGCTGGAAGTTAGAGCCTTGCAGTGTTTCCGTCATTTCTTGTTCGGAATCAGAGTAACCTGGCGCGATTGCGCAGCCCGATAAGACAATAGCTGACACTGTTCCCAATATCGTCAAGCGTAAATAGGCTTTCAAAGGCATAACGGCTCCGCAAAAAACACAAGATCAAAACACACGGTTGCGCCGTGATAAGATTTCGTTAACAAACGTAAACACATACAGTTAACGAGACGTTAGCAAATTCAGAGCGCGGAGCCCCAATGTCAGCTATTTTTATGATAAGAGACGATGTAACAGCCAGTGCGGCGATAACAGATATCTATATCTTACGTCCTGATGGCTGGGAGGCTGTGAAAGCTGCATTATCAGAGGCTCAGAAAAATTTCGCGGATGCGCGCCAATTTGCAGGCGAGGCTGGACAAAAGCTGCGGTTGCCGGGGGCCGATGGGACCATTGAATATGTTCTTTACGGCGCAGGGAGGAAAGAAAAAGATGAACTGGGCGCGATGCGGGCAGGAGGTTTGTCTGGCTCATTACCGGCCGGCTTTTACCGTTTTGCAGGATTGCCCGAGGATTGGAACCCTGTCTTGGCTGATGTGGGCTGGGGTGTTGGAGCTTATAAATTTGAGACCTATCTGCCAAATGAAACGCAATTTCCGACATTAGTTGTAGAAAGTGAAGACCGCCTCAATGAAACGCGTTCACTCGTGGACGCGACCCATTTATGCCGTGACCTGATCAACACGCCAGCGGGCGATATGGGCCCAGCGGCGCTTCATAAAGCCGCCCAGGATTTAGCGGCTGAATATGGCGCGCAGGTAACGGTTACCATTGGCGATGATTTGCTTAAAGATAATCTCCCCATGATCCATGCCGTAGGCCGGGCCGCGCATGAAGCGCCGCGATTGGTTGAATTTGAATGGGGGGATAGCGCTCATCCGCGTTTAGCAATCATCGGCAAAGGCATTACCTTTGATACGGGCGGGCTGAACATTAAAAGCGCGGCGGGCGCGCGTATTATGAAGAAAGATATGGGCGGCGCCGCCCATGCCTTAGCGCTCGCGAAGATGATTATGGCCAATAATCTGCCGATCCGTTTGCATTGCCTTGTGTCGATTGCAGAGAATGCTATTTCGGCAGGAGCTTACCGACCTGGTGATATTTTGACATCGCGGGCGGGTTTAACAGTCGAGATCGATAATACAGATGCCGAAGGGCGTTTGGTTTTGGGGGATGCTTTGACCAAGGCCGCTGAATCTGAACCCGTATTGATGATGGATTTTGCGACGCTGACGGGCGCAGCGCGCGTTGCTCTTGGCCCTATTTTGCCGCCTTTCTTTTGTAACCGCGCATTGCCCGTTGCTGATGTATTAGCGCAATCAAAACGTCAACATGATCCCATTTGGCATATGCCGCTTTGGCAGTCCTATAATGCGATGTTAAGCTCGCCCATTGCAGATATGAAAAACTCTGGCGGCGGCTTTGCGGGGTCCGTTACGGCGGCGTTGTTCCTAGAGCGCTTTGTTAAAGACCGTCCTTGGATGCATTTTGATGTCTATGGGTGGTGTCCGACCTCTTATCCTGGTCATCCGAAAGGCGGCGACATGTTTGCGCTGCGGGGGCTTTACCATTGGCTCAAATCTGGCGGGTTAAATGGTGACTTCTCTGCGTAGAGCCTTTGCCGCCCAGCGGTTAATATGACCTGAAATTGCACCGTGTGTTGCGGCGGCAATTAGCGTTGTCACGATAAGGGAGACGCCGATAAGCGGCCAACCATGTAGCTTTGGATACATAAGAATTAATGTCTGAGAGACCGCCCAATTGCCGAGGTAAAGGCCAAGAACAATATTGGGCCAATTATTCATCCACGCTGTCATACGCATAGGCGTTTGAATGATAACGATGGCCAAATAGGTCCAGAATAATGTTCCGGCTATTTCAACTCCGGGCGTCCAAGGAAGATAAGCATACTGCAATGCTGCGAGCGATATCAGCGCCACAAGCAAGCTCCCTTTTCCAAGAGCCGTTTTAGGTAATTTATCCTGCCAACCATAAAGCGCTGCGCCCGCCAAAAATGCGTAACCTAAGCGAATGCCAGCAAAGGCAGGGAAGGAGGATTCTAATCCATTTTTTGCAGCCAAATATCCTGCCACGCCATAAAAGCCCGTTGAGAATAGAGCCAATGCTAAGAGGACATGTTTTGATTTTAAAATGTTTAATCGCCATCCAATCGCCATAGCGATATGGGCTAGCGCCCCCCAGCGAAAGGTCCAAATGGCCCCTTGAATGAGGCACATATATTTGGCGTCATCCAAGATCCCCGGCAGTCTCGCGCCTGGATCAATACACAGAACCGTCAGGAAAAAGTAACGCGTTAATTTGGTGACTTCCTGCGCCATTGATGCGTCAGTTTTGCAAAATATGGGATAAATTATGGCAACAGCCGCCAATGTATAGGCCACCAATAAGGGGCCGTTTCTAAGAAGACGTGATGTGAGATAGCGCAGGGACGAGCCATGCCGCGTAAGGCTTCGCACGGCTAAATATCCAGATAAACAGAACAATATTTGGAGACCGAACCAGCTAGGATCATAGCCCAAATGGCGCAAAACTTCATATTTCCCTGACAAAGGAGACATGGTCGACGCATAGCCAATCGCGATGATAAGCACGATAATGGTTCGCACAGCATTGAGGCGTATGAGGGGCATTTGAGCCCATTTATCCGTGTCTGCGCGTTTCATGCCAGCCTTGCGAGTCTTAAGTTAGCGTCCAGACTAAACGAAAATCCTTAAAAATTTGCTTGTATTTGAATCACTTAGACTTATGCAAAGCTGAGGCCAAGATTTGACCCTTGACCAAGGAATCCCAGCTATGCGAATCAAGATGAGTAAGTGATTTGTTTTAAGGGGATTAAGCCAAGAGAATGTCAGTATTAGGCGCCATATCCCGCTCGAAACGCAGTGATGCTTTATCTCTTTGGCACCGCGTTACGATTGAAACTGTTATCTCTAACGGTCCAGATCTATCTACACGTCAATTGGCTATTCTGATGTCTGTTTATTTGGAAAACTCAAGTCATACCGTTAAGTCCCTCGCTGGGAAACTGAACGTCACCAAAGCTGTTATTTCCAGAGGGCTTGATACGCTGACGAAATATGGTTTTGTCGCGCGGGCGCCCGATCCCTCTGATAAACGCTCAGTTATTGTGACGCGCACCTCAGGCGGAATATTATATTTGCAGCGTTTTGCGGATATTATTCAGTCCGAGATTAAACTTGATGACGTTGCGCGCGCGGCGGCTTAGGTGCCTGCGGCCGCACATCATGACGACCCTCGTATAAATATTTCGCGCGTCAAAGGTCCGCTCCTCTCAACACAAACCGTTATTGTTCCAATTGCGCCGCTCCACCGAAAAGCGGCTCGCCGTTCAGGTTTAGAAACGCAATTACTCTATGGGCATCATTTCGATGTTTATGAAACAAAAAAGGGGTGGGTTTGGGGGCAGGCGAAATCGCCTATTAAGGGCTCTAAACAAAAGGGCTATGTGGGCTACGTCCCTTCACGGTTTTTGGGCGATGTTAAAACGCGCGCGAGCCACATTGTAACAGCGCTCAAGGCTCCAATGTTTGTTGAGCCTGATATCAAAAGTCATGTTGTACAGTCCTTGCCAATGGGCTCGCATATTAAGGGACAAGGGCGGCATAAGGATTTTCTGCAAATTGGCGCGGGAGGCTATGTTCATCGTCGTCATTTGCGAAAAGTGTCAGGCCTACCCGCAATCGCGGATTTTGTTGAGATTGCCGAATCTCATCTAGGACTGCCTTATGTCTGGGGCGGCCTCAGTAGTGACGGCTTAGACTGTTCAGGTTTAGTGCTGTCGTCAATGCGCGCTACCGGAAGAGACGCGCCGCGCGACGCGGATATGATGGAAGCAGGGTTGGGTTATGACCTGGCCATTAGTCAGCGCGGATTAAAACGCGGTGACTTGATTTTCTGGAAAGGCCATGTCGGCATCATGCAGACATCAGGACGCCTGCTTCATGCTAACGCGCATCACATGTGCGTCGCGATTGAGCCTCTGCGAGATGCCGTTACGCGTATACTAGAAAATGGCGGCGGGCCAATGACCGCTATAAAGCGGCTATAATCTTATTCTTCTCTTACGGGGTCAGTCGGATCGACGGCAGGCTCTTCAATAACTGGGGCTGCATCAGGAATAGCGGCTTCAGCCACAACAGCTTCGGGACGATCCATTGGCGCGTCAGCGGCAAGGCGCAGCAATTCAATAACCGCCGCGCGGTCTGCTTCTTTTTTAAGTCCGACAAAGTTCATATTTGTGCCAGAAAGATATTTAGTCGGCTTAGCCAAAAACCCGTCAAGATCTTCATAAGTCCACGTCAAGCCAGAGCTTGCCATAGCGCCGGAATACTTAAATTCGGCATGCGTTCCGGCTGTCGATCCCACAACATTCCATAAATTTGGACCTGTCGAATTAGCGCCGCCATTATCAGCGTTATGACAGGAGGCGCATTTCTTAAAGACCTTGACGCCGCGCTCGGCATCCATTGCCGCAACCCAATCAGCTTGCGGGAAAGGCAGTTCTTCGACCATGCCATCATCAATAACTTCAGCAGGACCCACTCTATAGGCAGGTGTTTCGGGCATTTCAGAGTGCATGAAACGATGCGGCGCGGCGCGCAATACCATAATACCTAGAGCTGTCGCTAATACAGCGCCAGCAATTTTGTTAAAACCTAGCTCGTCCATGACGTCGTCCTTTAGTCGTCTCGATCGCGAGTCTTTAATTCACGTATCATTTCGCGTCTTTTATAAACATATCTGATAAAAGCAAACTGAAAACATCTTGCGGCGAACCGTCGCAAAGGCTTTAAGTCCTGACATCAATGAAAAGGGACTGACACAGCTATGACCGACGTTATCGTCTATCAGGGGGAACCTGGCGCTTTTTCACATTTGGCGTGCCAAGATGGCTATCCGAATATGACGCCCAGACCGTGCGCGAGTTTTGCGGATGCTTTCCGGGCCGTCACAGCGCGCACGGCCAAACTTGCCATGATTCCTGTTGAAAATACCGTGGCGGGCCGCGTCTCTGATATTTACCATCTTTTGCCCGAAGGCGGGCTTTATATTATTGGCGAGCAATATTTGGCTGTGCATCACCAGCTTCTTGCCGTTCCTGGGGCGGTTCTTAGCGATATAAAGACAGCGCGATCACATCCTATGGCGCTCGGCCAAGTCCGTAAGCGATTAGCCTCTATGAATATTCGGGCTGTAAATGATGTTGATACGGCGGGCGCCGCGCAGGCCGTGGCAGAGCTTGGGGATCCATCAGTCGCCGCGATAGCCTCAACCCTGGCAGGAGAAACTTACGGTCTTAATATATTGGCAGGTGATATTGAAGACGCGGCTCACAATACGACGCGGTTCTTAATCTTAGCGGATCAACCCCTCAATATTCCCAAAGATAACGGCCCTGTCGTTACCAGTTTTGTTTTTAAGGTTCGATCCGTTCCTTCCGCGCTCTATAAAGCCTTAGGCGGGTTTGCGACCAATGGCATTAACATGACCAAGCTTGAAAGCTATATGGTCGGTGGTTCCTTCCAAGCGGCCCAATTCTACGCGGATGTCGAGGGCCATCCTGATGATGAGAATATGATCCACGCGCTGGAAGAGCTCAAATTTTTCACAGAATCAGTTACAATGCTTGGCACCTATCCAGCCCATGTTTCACGAAACAGAACAAGTCGGTCACAAAAGGGTTAGCAGCTCTTGATTAGCTATTTGACGGCGCAGCCCTTATAAAGCCATATGAAAACAATCATGATAACATTGGCTTTGGTCCTTACGGCTGGTTCAGCCGCGCCCGTTATGGCCGCCGATGCAATATATACCTCCTGGAAAAATAACCTGGCTGTTGGCGGTTATGACACCGTGAGCTTCTTCTCCGGTAAACCTCAAATTGGAAAGAAAGACCTTTCCTTTGATTATGCGGGGGCCGAATGGCGCTTTGCGACGCGCGGTAATTTGGACCTGTTCAAAACCAACCCCGAAGCCTTCATGCCGCAATATGGCGGATATTGCGCCTGGGCCGTGGCGCAAGATAAATTGGCCAAAGGGTCTCCTGACCATTGGCATGTTGAAGACGGAAAACTTTACTTAAATTTCAATGCGCGTATTAAACGCCGCTGGGATAAGGACATTTCAGGCTACATAACATCCGCTGAAGGCAATTGGCCTGACATATTAAAAGACTAAGCTTTAACCTGGGGACAAGAGATGAGCAAAATTAAGAGGTTTTTACCGATAATATTGGCGCTAATATGTAGCGCGGTATTCCTAGATAGTTTGCGCTATAAATTCACGAACCATCCAAATACGCAAGAAATATTCGGGCGGCTAAATGAATGGGCTGCCAGCTTGGGGGCTGAAGGCCTTTTTGCGCAAACGGGACTGTTTTCACAATATGTGATTGGCGGGGCTGAATTACTGGCGTCAGCGGCTTTATTACTTGGCTGCTTATCGCGCTTCCACCGTTTGCAAGCTTTCGGAGCGGCCTTAGGACTGGCTGTGATGACGGGGGCTATTAGCTTTCACCTTTTCACGCCGCTAGGTATTGATCCTAATAATGATGGTGCAGGGCTGTTTATAATGGCCTGTGTCGTCTGGCTGTCATGCGCTGTTATTTTAATATTGCGCCGTAAGCATCTGACTTACGGTCTGTGCAAAATTGGACATGCAATTTTCGGTAAGCCTGTTTAGCTTCACGGACTGAAAAGCCTAATCTTCGTTTTCCAGCCAATGCCGCAATAGGTGATGCGCTATCGTAAAGCGCGGCAGGCGTAAGAAGGCCTCGCCTGTCTTAGCATAGACTGACCGGACTTCGTCTTTTGTAAACCACTGCGCGTCTTCAAGCTCAGCTTTGTTGATGGTGAGCTCTTCGCTTTTGGCCTCGCAGATAACACCCATCATGAGCTGGCTTGGCCAAGGCCAAGGCTGGCTGAAAATATAACGCGGGTTTTTAATCAAAAGACCAACTTCTTCAAAGGTCTCGCGGGCCACGGCTTCTTCCATAGATTCGCCCGGCGAGATAAATCCAGCGAGGGCAGACATCGCGCCTTCGGGCCAGCCTGCGCCCCGTCCTAATAAAACTTTATCGCCCGAAAGAATCAGCATGATGACAACCGGATTGACGCGCGGAAAATGTTCGGTCTCGCAGCTTGGACATTTGCGTTTGATACCGCCTTCTTGCGGCTGACTGATTTGGCCGCATTTTGCGCAAAAGCGGTGATTAAAATGCCAATCGAGCAAAGATTTGGCGCGGCCCGCAAGCGCCATTTCTACCGGGCTTAACATCCGAGTCGCTGTGCGAAGCTCGATGAAAAGATCTTCATCTGTGATGTCTGTGGGGTTCTGGACGGACGCCGCAAAGAAAGGGACGTCGCCCTCTAGCCCTAAGAATATGGGGCCAGGGTCGATCAGGTTTCGCCCGATGAGCTCGGATGGGTGAATACGTTTTAGGCCGCCTTCGCGCTCCAAGGCAGGCGCGCCTTTATGAAAGCAAATACAGCGCGCATTAGGCCGCGCGACAAAGGCTTGCAATTCGTCCGCTGAGCGCTGCGTTTCTACATGGTCAAGCGTGCCGCCAGCAAAGGGCATTATAAAATTATCTGTCATGAGCGGTCTCTATAGCCTTGAAATGGTCTTGCCTAGGGGCACTTAACTTCGTTTTGTAATCCGCATTGGCATGCCGTTCTCCGGCTGAATTGTGATGCGCAGTTTCGGCCAAGGCACGTCATCTCCGCAATATTCAAATCGGTAGTTTCTTGCGAGAAGCGCAATAAGGATCACGGCCTCCTGCATCGCAAAACGTTGCCCGATACAAACCCGTTCACCCACGCCAAAGGGAAGATACTGAAACCGCCCAATTTTATCACGCGCCTCGCCTAGGAAACGCTCTGGGATGAAAGCCTCTGGCTTATCCCAAAGGGTTTTATGACGGTGTAACTGCCAGGTATTTAGAAATAACACGCTTTTGGCCGAAATTGTAATATCGCCGTGAATATCTTCATTGATGGCTTCGCGAGCTATAAAAGGGGCAGGCGGAAATAGGCGCATTGTTTCCTCGAAACAGGCCAGTGTGAAGGGCAGGTGCTCGCCCCATGTTTCTGGCGATAGCTTATCTATATCGAGACCATCGACTTCTGCTTCGAGTCTGTCGCGGCTAACCGTATCATTGGACAATAGATAAAAAAGCCATGACAGGGCGCGGGCGGTGGTTTCATGCCCTGCGCCGATGAAGGCCAGCACGTGGTCTTCAATATCAATATCGCTAAAGGGGGCTGTGTTTTCATCGCCCACAAGCAATAGACGCGAGAGGAAGTCATCGGGCAGCTCTTCGCCGGCGTCGCGCCGCATTTTGCGCGACTGCGTTAGCTCGCCAATCATTTCGCGTAAATGCTTTACGGCTTTAAGCCCGCGCAAACGGCTAAGCCTCGGAAGCCAGTCGGGAGCATTGAGGAGGTCAAGCGGATCGGGCCGTCCCACATAAGTAAGCGCGGTTGACACATCGTTTAATATCTCCTGCTGGTCGCGGTCTATTTCGCCAGAAAATAGCGCGTCTGATAATACCAGATAGGTGAGGGCGGCCATGGGCTGAGCTATTTTAAGAGGGCCAGCTTTCTCAAGAAAGTTTGGCATCTCGCGTTCAGTCGTGGATTTCATGACCTGCGCAAAACTCTTCACATTACGCGGCGTAAACATTGGCGACATAGCGCGGCGAGCATGTGTCCACTTAGCGCCTTCGGCTGAGATGAGGCCGTCGCCGATGACAGCGCGCAGAACGCGCTGACGTATAGCGCTGAACTTATAATTATGGCGGTTATCGACAAAGCAATGCTTAATGATGGCCGGGTCATTTATGACTGAAAAATTATTGAAGAGAAGGTTATACTGCGTGACGGGGTTCTCAAATTGCGCCTCATTAAAACTCTCCAGCGGGTTATTCGCAATTGTTTTGATGGCGCCAATGCCGTGATACCAGCGGTAATCTTCTGTCATGCGTTTATCTGGGACGGGGACTGACGCAATAAAATGACCGCCCTCAAATCGAGCATTGGCGCGGTTCTTTTTGGTCTTGGAAACCATAAGTATTTCTCCAATCGCCTAATCGTAACCAAGAATGATATGCGGTCAATTGTACATTTTGACGGTATGGCTATGCATAAATGTTGCAACGTTTTACCCATGATGGCGGCTCGATTGTAAAAACAATGATTGTGGCACTTGCATTGACTAAGTGTTTTCCCTATCTACCCGCTCGGAAGGCTGGCTTGGACGGCACTCTTGTTAACCCGGTCAGGTCGGGAACGAAGCAGCCGCATGCGAGTCCTTGTCGGGTCAGGTTCAGTCTTCCACTCGCGCAGCGACCATAATCAATCCGGGGGATTGATTATAGCGAAGCGCCAAAATCGCTAGCGATTTTGGATGGTGCTAAGTCTCATATTTTGGGTAGTGCAAATTGTCTTATGTCTCCATAACACACACCATGAGCCCACTTTCCCAACCCCTCCCATCTCCTTCAATCGTCGCTATCTTAGCAGGCGGCAAAGCGCGCCGCTTTGGCGGCCAAGATAAAGGCGAGATTCTCATTAGAGGTGAGCGGCTTATCGATATCATCTGTGAGCGCCTTGGGCCTCAATCCACCGAAATTCTTCTCTCAGGCACGCATGATTATAGCTTGGACTTAACGGTGGTTCCTGATGCTCAGAATGCTCCAGGGGGCCCCGTGGGCGGTGTATATTCGATATGGAAAAGCCAAGAAGGGCGAGGCATTGAGGGGTTCTTTACCGCGGCCATCGATGGCCCAAACCTTCCGCAGGATTTAACCGCCTCTCTCTATTCTAAAACCTGCTCAACGATAGCGGTGGATGAAAATGGTCGTCATCCGACCTATGGGTGGTGGCGAATGGATGATCTGTCTGCGTTATGGGAAATGACTGAGCTATCAGAGTCGATTTCACTCAATAAACTGGCTGACCTTATTGGCGCCAGGGCGGTCCTTTGGGAGGGTGGTTCAAGCTTTACCAATATCAACCGCCAAGATGATTTAGATTGTTTTGTAAAGGGTGCTTGACATGTAAAGCGTCCTTGTCTATGTAAGGCTTACTTTACGCGTCAAAGGAGACGAACATGCAGCCTAAACTAGCCACTAAACGATATTTTTTCACGGTAATCGGATCGTCTTTGGGATATCTCGGCAGCGTATTTGGAATTACCTTTATACATGACAAAGTGCCAGATGGGTCCATTGCCGGTATTCTGATTTCCCTTTTGCCGGCGGTATTTATCTGTCTTATGCTTAGGGCTGTTTGGCAGTTCCTTAAAGATACAGACGAAGTCGCGCGTCATGAGCTGACCCAATCAATGATGGCGGGGCTGTTCGTTTTGCTCGCTTTGAGCGGCGGGTGGGGACTGGTTGAGCTGTTCAATGACAGTATGCCGCGACTTCCAGTCTTCTTTGCGTTTCCAGTCTTCTTTTTATCCTTCGGAGGTGTCTCCGCCATAAGATATAGGCGGTGCGTCTAAGATGGAAAATCGATTAAAAGACTTACGTGCGGAAAAAGGGTGGTCTCAAGCCGCGCTGGGAGAGCAGCTTGAAATTTCCCGGCAAAGCGTCAATGCGATTGAGACAGGACGTTATGATCCGTCACTGCCGCTGGCTTTTAAAATTGCGCGATTATTTAATCTGGCGATTGAGGACGTTTTTGAGGACAAAGCTTAACGTCTTGATTTAAAGCCTCGGAACGGCGCTGCTGATGAGATTGAGCGGGATAGCGTAGCTTTCCTTAGTCTGACGCAGCACAATGCGGGACTGCACATCTGAGATAAGGTCAATCGAGAGCAAAACCTCCCGCAGGAAGTCCTCATAAGAATGCATATCCTTCGTGACAACGCGAAGCATGAAATCTACGGCGCCGGTGACAGAAGCGCATTGGACGATTTCGGGCATGCGAGCGACGGCTTTTTCGAATTTTTCCATATTCGTCCGGTTGGGCAGGGCCAATTTTACGGCGACGAAGACTTCGAAATCGAGGCCAAGTTTCGTGCGGTCTAATATCGTCACGCGCTGCTTAATTATGCCGATTTCTTCCATGCGTTTAATGCGCCGCCAGCAGGGCGAGGAAGACAGGCCAACTTTATCCGCTATGTCCGCGACGGACAGCGCAGCGTTGCGCTGTATGAGGTGTAAAATCTTGGCATCAATGCCGTCAATCTGTTCAGGCATGTTTCGCCTCCTACTGTGTTTCTTGCGGCAAATTATTGTGCATTTAAGAGAAATTCAATACATAATATTATAAATTTCCACATATATACGATAAAAGATGCTAAATAATTGCCAGAACGGATGCCAGCATGACGAAAAAGTCTAATCAATCCCGTCTTTATGTCCCTGAGCCGCCTTTCCGGCCAGGCGATACGCCTGACTATTCACATATTGCTGTGCCGGCAAATCACACGCCGCCCCGTCCTGATCCACTCTGTGATGATCACGAGACGGTTGAGCATGCCACGAGCCTCATCCGGGTCATGCGGTTTAACGGCGACGTCGTCGGGGACTGGGTGCCTGAATTGACCGCTGATATGAAACGTAAGGGCCTGCGCGACATGATGCTAACCCGCGCCATGGATGACCGTATGTTTACCATGCAGCGCCAAGGTAAAATGAGCTTTTACATGAAGTCACGCGGAGAGGAGGCCGTTTCTGTTGCCCACGCCATGGCCTTGCGCATAGACGATATGACCTTTCCAACATACCGGCAGCAAGGCATTCTGATTAATCGCGGCGCGTCCATCAAAGAGATGATGTGCCAATGCTTGTCTAATGCGGGTGACCGTTTGCAGGGTAAGTCTATTCCCGTGCTTTATTCATTCCGTGATTTTGGCTTCTTTTCAGTCTCAGGCAATCTTGGAACGCAAATGATCCAAGCTGTCGGCTGGGGCATGGCTGAGGCTTATAAAGATAGTGACGGCATTGCGAGCGCTTTCACAGGTGAAGGCGCGACAGCCGAGGGCGACTTTCATTATGCTCTAAATTTTGCCTCGACTTACCGCGCGCCGGTCATTTTGAATGTGGTCAATAATCAATGGGCGATTTCATCCTTCCAGGGCATTGCCGCGGGCGAGGGCGAGACATTTGCGGCTCGTGGCTGCGGCTTTGGTCTTGCGACATTGCGCGTGGACGGGAATGATTTCCTCGCTGTTTACGCGGCAACGCAATGGGCAGCAGAGCGCGCGCGTAAAGGCGGCGGCGCGACGCTGATTGAACATTTCACCTACCGCAAAGAAGGCCACTCGACCTCGGATGACCCCACAAAATATCGCCCAGAAAATGAACCCGAAGTTTGGCCCTTTGGCGATCCGATTGAGCGGTTAAAAACACACCTTATAAAAATAGGGGAATGGGACGAGGGCCGTCACGCCGCGCAAGAAGAAGACTGCAAGGTTGAGATACGCCAGATTTATAAAGAAGCTGAAAAAATGGGCACATTGTCAAGCGCGACCAACGTCAATGATTTTACGATGTTCGAACAAGTCTATGAGGAGCTGCCCAACCATTTAGAAGCGCAAATCGAAGCTTTTAAGGAAGAGCTCTAATGGCCAATCCTGTAACAAAACAAATGAATATGATCGAAGCCATCCGCGATGCCATGGATGTGAAGATGACCGAGGATTCTGATGTCTTAGTTTTCGGCGAAGATGTTGGTTATTTTGGCGGCGTCTTTCGCGCTACGGCTGGCCTTCAAGAAAAGCATGGGCTGCACCGTTGTTTTGATACGCCGATTTCTGAAGGGGGTATTGTCGGTATCGCCATTGGCATGGCCGCCAATGGTCTGCGCCCCGTCGCGGAAATCCAATTTGCTGATTATATCTATCCTGGATATGACCAAATAGCCTCCGAAGCCGCGCGTCTACGCTACCGCTCCAATGGGGAGTTTTCAGCGCCGCTGACGATCCGTACGCCCGTTGGAGGCGGTATTTATGGCGGGACGACTCACAGCCAAAGCCCAGAAGCTCTATTTACGCATATTGCGGGGCTGAAAACGGTTATTCCGTCCAATCCTTATGACGCCAAGGGTATGCTCATTACGGCGATTGAGGATAATGACCCTGTTTTATTCTTAGAACCCAAACGTCTCTATAACGGCCCGTTTTACGGCGATCCGCATACGCCCTCTGTCAGTTGGGCTAAGCATGAATTGGGCGAAGTTCCCGAAGGCCATTACAAAGTGCCCTTTGGAAAAGTGCGTAAAATTAATGAAGGCTCTGACCTGACGATACTCGCTTATGGCACCATGGTTTGGGTCGCCGAAGCCGCAGCCAAAGCGGCTGGCGTGAATGCAGATATTCTGGATCTGCGATCTCTTCTGCCTCTAGATATCGAGGCCATTTCCGAGTCCGTGAAAAAGACGGGGCGCTGCCTCATTCTGCATGAAGCGACCCGCACCTCTGGCTTTGGCGCAGAGCTTTCCGCGCAAGTCGCCGAAGCCTGTTTCTTCTCACTCGAAGCGCCTATTGTGCGCGTGACCGGCTGGGATACGCCATACCCGCATGCCCAAGAATGGGCCTATTTCCCGGGGCCGAAACGCGTTATAAATGGCATTCGCAAAGTCATGGGTGATATTTAATGGGTGACTATAGATATAAACTTCCCGATATTGGCGAAGGCGTCGTCGAGGCTGAAATCACGGCCTGGCACGTCGCCTTGGGCGATAGCGTAGAAGAAGACGCGCCCATAGCAGACGCTATGACGGATAAAGCCACGATAGAGCTCACAGCGCCTGTTTCTGGCGTGATTAAGATGGTGGCCTGCGAAGAGGGCGATATGCTCGCGGTCGGCGCTGACCTCGTTATCTTTGAAACCGAAGAAGACACCGAAGAAGATAACGCGGCAGAAACCGCCCCGGCTGTTCAGGCCGAAGCAAAGCCAGCGGGCTCATCAACTTATGCCTATAAACTTCCCGATATTGGGGAGGGCGTTGTTGAAGCTGAAATTACGGCCTGGCACGTGGCCGTGGGCGATGAGGTCGAGGAAGACGCGCCCATAGCGGACGCTATGACCGATAAGGCTACGATCGAATTAACCGCTCCCGTTGCGGGGATTATTAGGACAGTTGCTTGCGAAGAAGGCGAGATGCTTGCCGTTGGCGCTGATCTGGTTGTTTTTGATGTTGAGGGCGAAGGGAATACTGCGCCTGCAGAGGTGACGCCGCTTTCCACCGCTATTGTTCCTGCCAAGCCCAATCCGAGTAGCACGCCGCCGCCTAGTCCTGTAAAATCCACCCCCTCAAAACCCGTAAGCGGTAAGGTTCTTGCCTCTCCTGCGGTGCGCTTTGAGGCCAAGGAAAAGGGCCTGGATATGTTCCTTGCCAAAGCCACAGGTAAAGAGGGCGAAATTACCCATGCTGATTTGGCTTTGCTAGAGAAAAGCTTTGCTCAAGAAGAAGGCGAAACCCGTATCAAAGTCATTGGTCTGCGCCGCGTCATCGCCCAGCGCATGCAAGAGTCAAAACGCAATATCCCACATTTTACTTATGTAGATGAAATTGACGTCACCGCGCTTGAGGCGTTGCGCAAGCGCGCCAATGAGAAGAGAGGCGAAGACAAACCAAAGCTAACGGTATTGCCATTTATGATACGCGCCCTCGCGGTCACGCTTGGGGACTGGCCGCAATTTAACGCCCGCTATCTGGACGAAGCCGGATATGTCTCGCAATTCTCGGACCTCAACCTTGGCATAGCCGCGCAAACAGATAACGGCCTTATCGTGCCCGTTATCAAAAAGGCTCAGGCGCTGTCTATCTGGCAGCTCGCAGAAGAGATTACGCGTCTCGCTGAGGGTGCGCGCACCAATAAGCTCGGCACTGATGACCTGACAGGCGCGACCACGACGCTGACGTCCCTAGGGCCATTGGGCGGCATTGTCACAACACCCGTCATCAACCGCCCCGAAGTCGCAATCTTTGGCCCCAATAAAATCCGTAAAAAGCTGTTCCTAGAAGAGGGTGAAATTATCGAGCGCCTTGTCATGAACTTCTCAGTCTCCTGCGATCACCGCGTCATAGACGGCTATGACGCCGCGAAAATGATGCAAGATATGAAGCGCGCCTTGGAAGATCCTCTATTTATGTTTTTAAGCTAGGATTTGACCCTAACTGAACGTTTCAATAGCGAGTCTATTTTGAGGCTTTACATAGGCGAGTCTACGCCGCGTCCTTCATCAGAGAGGTAAATTGTTTCAAGGCTGACGGCTTCGCCGCTACTATCGACTTTGAAGACGCCAGATCGATAGCCGCGCGCGGCAGGCGCAAAGAACTCACCATATTGGGTCCAAAATTCTTCATCCGCTCTGCGCAGAATGAGATAATCATATTCTTGAAGAACGATGGGAAAGTTCATCCAGTCACATGTCCAATTATCGGCCTCTGAATATTTTTCGCCGACCGAAAAGCAATTAGGATTAGTGGCCAGCGGCGTTAGCTCATGTCCCGACATATAGAGGGTGTAGCCGGTCTCATTTTGTGCGATGACATAGACTTTGTCCTCAGGCTCTGCATTCGCTTTCACAATGCCGCTGAGAATTTTTACTTGCTCCCTGATTTCAACCAGCTCGTCATATTCATTCGCCCAGGGGTAAACAGATGGCACCGTTCGCTCAGTAAGCGGTTTCCCAAAAACGCGATCGAATGAAATCGGCGCCACATAAAGAAGAATAAGGGATGTTCCTGCCCAACAAAAAGGAAGCGCAAGAGCGCGAAGCTTATCAAATTTGGGAAATCTAAGATTAGATGCGTCCGAGGCGAGCACCGCAAATCCTAACATCAGCGTTCCGATTAGAAAGCTGCTCAAATAGCGTTCCAAAGAGGCAAGCTGCGCGATATCCCAAGGCTGAAAATAATGCCGAATGGTGAAGACGACGACTAATAGATAGAGAAAGAAAGTGACCGTCATGAAGAGGCCTTCTACAGCGGTGGTGATAGCTTTCTTATAATTTATGATGGCTCGTAAAATGAACGCTCCTATCGCGACCAATAATATAATAACCGCGCCGTGATAAATCGGCGTTGCGTCATTGAAAAAGCCATAGTCAAATCTAAACTGTTTTTCGCCGAAATTTGAAACGCGTTCAAACCCGATACGATCGCTTAATTCTTGCCAAGCGATCTGTGTGTCTTTGGTATCGCGGGTAAATAGAAATTCATAAATATCGCTAAATTTCATCTCTTTACTCTCAGCGAGCTGGTCCGACACGGATTTGAAGGATAAATAACCTTTCCAAATAAACACGGTCGAGAAACCCGCGGCTAAGAACTGAGCGGTTTGTATAAGCGATCTTCCGAAGCGAATTTTACGCTCTTCCGCGGAGTTTTCATTAGCCGGTTTTTTCTTTAGCTTTTGCATCAAAATGAGCGTGAGCCGTAGGGTTAAAAACAACCCGCAAGCGGTCAGTGTAAATAGGAGCGTGATCGGTTTGATGAGCGATAAAGTGGCGAGGAGACACCCAAAGGCGATGCTTCTCGGCAGCGCTGTCCCATACAGGCTTAGGTGGCGAGCGGTAATGAGGGCCGCGCCGAACATTAGGCCCAAGACACAATCCGTATAAATCTCATAAAGGCTTGTACCAAAGGCATGATAGAGCATCACGCCAAAGATAAAGACAATAAGCGCGCCGAGGCCTTTTAGTTTGTCAAAATTCGTACTTATAAAGGCGATGACAGATGTGACGAGGAGTAGCTGCGCAAAGATAACTTTCCATTCCGCATAACCTCCCGGGCCGCAGATGAAATAGTGCCAAAGATTAATCCCTGGCGGATAAGCCGGGAATAGTACGGCGGGGTCATTGACGGGGGCGACAGATGTATTGACGAGGATTTTCGTATATCGCGCCCAATGGGAAAACTCATCCCATCCAAAAAAAGCGAAGTCTGGAAAGATTTTACGGGTGAAGACTACAATCGTGGCCAAGGCCAAGAGGTAGAGCAATGCATAAGAGGATTTGAGGCTCTTAAAGTAGTCAGTCTTGCGCGAAAACCCGGCCTTAAGCGTGCTCAGGCTCCAGCCGCGCATCATAGCTTGCACAAAAGCCCCAATAATGACGGCGTAATATGTCAGGCTAAGATGCCCCAAAATCATACCCAGAAAAAGGACCAGGATTATCGCGCAAGCCGTAAACATAAGGCCAGCCGCATAGCTCGATTTAAGCCGCGACATGGCTGTCAGTGACAAGCTCATCCATGCAAGAACAGAAAGTATAGTCGTAATCAGCATGCAAAGCCTTAAATATGCAGGTTCGATTAAGGGGCGAGTTGTGTTCTTAAGTGATAGCCATAAAAAGACAAGCCACATAAGCGCTGAGGTGAAGCCCTGGGGCGCAATGCGAAAATGATGTTTTTAAGCCTTTTTCCCACTTGTCAGAAGCAAAATTTTGGCCTAAACGGCGCACCTTCCGAGGATGTGGTGGGGTAGCTCAGCTGGTTAGAGCGCACGACTCATAATCGTGAGGTCGTGAGTTCAAGTCTCACTCTCACTACCATTCCTTTGGGCTTTGAGATTTGATTTTGGTTTCAAAGGGCTAAGTTCGCATTCAAGGTCATCCGCACGTTCAAAAGCTAGGTGCGCATCAATATGGTTCACCTTTTATACCTGTTGCTCTACTAAGCTATCGAAGGATTGCAGGTCTTTAAGTTCTCAATATAAGGAATTCGTCGTGAATTCCAGGCTCTAAATTTTAGTTAAGCATTCTTTAAAAACCAAAGTACTGAAATGCCATTGCAACAAACAGGAGCGCAGTTGAGAGACCTAAATATCTATTAAGTGAATGTGACTTAAAAATTTGCTTTAGAGAATAAGCCCCGAAACCTAACAACAAAGATTTGTCCAAGCTGAAAGTAATTACCGCAGTTGCAGCCATAATCAGTATTATCAGGAGGTCGAATTTATCTAAGCTAGATTCGGTTTTTGAGTTTCCTATAAATACAGAAGCTATTTCCCCTTTAGGAAGCAACAACCACCCCACATATAATAAAACTCCACTTGCTGCCACTACAGGAACCAATCCTACTAGTGGTAAAAAGACAAGGCTTGCCAACATAAGAAGTCCGCAAACAATTGCAACAACCCCTGTTCTACCACCTTGTCCAATTGCCACTGCACTTTCTACATATGTAATCACAGTTGAAGTGCCGAGTGTTGCTCCCAGCATTGTACCGCACCCATCAACATAAAGTGCTTTCTCCATATTTTTCACTTTACCATTCGATTGCAAATTTGTCTGACGCGTAAGCCCAATGAATTTCCCAATACTTCCATAAAAATCAATCATGAAAAAAACTAACAATACGGTCCATGCACGGGGATCTTTAAAAACTCCAAATAAATCCAATTTACCTACAGCCGAGAAAAAATCGGATGACGTTATATTTGGTGTCGTGGTGTTGATACCAAGCATCCTAGCAAGAATTGAGCAGACAATTATTGAAACAAGCATACCACCCGTGAACTTAAACCTCTTTAAACCTAAAAATAATGCCACGAAAAAACCTGTAGTAAGAATTAAAGTTTTAGGCGAACCTAAGTTTCCGACTGAATGCGGCAGTCCATTTTTAAACTGTAACAAATCAGCAACAACAAGCCCAACAACTACAACGAATACTCCGACGGTTGTTGCAATGCCAATTTTAAGTCCTTCGGGTATGGCATCAATAATCTTTTTCCGAGCCGGGATAATCGTCATAAAAAGGCACAAGAAACCAGACCAAAATACTAGACCAAGAGCTTGTTGCCAATTGAACCCCAATGAAGCCACAACAACAAAAGCAAAGAAGCTGTTAGATTCCAAGCCTGGGGCAAGTGCGAACGGTAGTTTAGAAAAAGCTCCCATGGCGAAAGTAGCAAGGCCAGAGGCAACGACAGTGGCGAAGAAAACAGCTCCAGCGGGAATGCCAGTTTGAGATAGAATAGAAGGGTTGACTATAAAAATGTAAGAAAGACTCATAAACAAGCTTACGCCTGCCAGTATTTCTGTTGTCCAAGACGTTTCAAATGATTCAAATTCAAACTTTTGCTCAATCCATTTGATCACAAATTCAATCTCCAACTCCGCTAAACAAAAATACAATCCAGCTATCGACGTGAAACAAGCGTGAACAAATAGGATATAAATATTCCAATATGAAAAATACCTGAACAGATAGCAATGCTGTTCACCCAAGCAACACGGACTGGGGAACAATGCAGATCATCATGAATGACTGGCCCATTGGAGCCAAAAAAAGTAATAATTGCTTCTGGAAGTGATACACTGAAAAAGGAACTTAGCGGTTCCTTGTACGCCCACTGATAGCCGAATGCTAAACCAATGCACCAAGCGAACAAAGCAAAACCGAAGAAAAACACCGAAGATAACAAGAAGTTTACATAAATAGCAGGCAGAGCAAATAGCCCCTTTATTGGAAGCCCAATGACGTAAACTATTCGCTTTATGACTGGAATACCAATGCTTTCATGAAGAGTTACTGGTTTTAAGAACCAAGCCTTAAGTCTTGTTTGTCGAATTTTATTTAAAATGAGTATTTCTTCATCAAATAGTGAGTTGTCACGAACTATATTTAGTAGATTACTGAAAATTCTCATGCTGGCGTTCAAGCTCGTTGAATGTTTTTGGGTTGGGGTTACCCACATAGAAATTTCTTTAGTTTTTTGTTCGATTTCCTTCATTCGTGAAGCAATTTCAATATTGTATTTTCCAGAATACTGGCAATCGAAGGCTAATTCAAAGCAGTGCTTTAAAGTTAAGGCTTCAACGGCTGACGATGGTGATTTTAAGTCAGTTAACTCAAGCGCATTAGTACTCCACACTGATCCTAACACATAATCGCTAAAATTATGAGCAGTCTCTTTTAGAGTATCGGCACGCCGAATAAGAAAATCACATATTGATTGAATTTTACCAGGAACGCCATGGTTACCAAGGTCTGTTTCATGATTAGTGTGGATTGCATTTTCATCTAGGTAAGTAGAGAGTTTTAGTCTTCTTTCGAGATCATACATTCCACCGGTCGGTTTAAAAACGACATCCCCTACTTTTCCAAATTCTGTTTTCTGTCCAATATGTGTCTTGTTATCTTTAAAAACTTTACTGTTTCTATCTGCGAATCCAGATGTGATAATTGCTCTTAGCTTGGAAGATTCTATTTTTGAATTTTTGGAATTCAAAGATTTAAATTCTTTAGCGCGCTTTTCAAAATTATCGATTTCCTCTCCTCGTGACATGTCCCCAAACTTAAGTGAAACATCCTCAAGCAAAACATCGTAACCATGGCTAACATCTTTTTGAAACTCCTGTCGAAACACTCCAAGTGTAAAAATAGTATTCGCACGATACCCAAATCGATACGCTGCATAAGCATGTTTATATGCGATCCCTTTCTCATCATCTATGGCAGCCGCTAAATTGACACGTCTTACAAATTGAACATTCGTTGACTTACTAATTTTATCACGAATAAAGCCACTCAGCCCTGATGCATCGAAAATGTTGTCCAATCGATTTTTTGAAGAAAATGCGCCAAGCGAATGATGAAGATATATCTCTTCAAAAGTATCCTTGCGGTTTCCGTGAATAGTCGCAAAATACCAAGATAATTCAGGGAAGCTTAGGATCATAGAGGCAATGAAGCTATCAAAAGGGCTACTAGCATTAACAGGATTCAATTGCGATGGATTGACATAATCAACTATGACTGATGTCTGATAGGATTCAGTTTGAATGGACTTCAATTTGGATCCAATTAGTGTCGAAACTTCATTATAAGCACTTAATCCTAAGTCGGAGGAGCATTCAAAGTCAGAAAAATTGATAGACAATACATTTTCTTCAACTTTCTGCTTATCTAACGAATCACCAAGACTTGCCCTTAATGCAGATAGACTATTTTCTGAATGAGCGATTAAAATGTACTTTATCATTATTAAGCCTAGCGGTGAATCATCATACAATCCCTAAATACCTTACAGGGTCTCTCTCAATTCACAAAACTCAAAAGTTCAATTTTAACAACCCATAACTTGTGCCTGAAAACTTTGACCTTACAACCTTCAGCTTGACTTTCCGCTGAATAGTTTGCACATTTCATGTGTCGAATTAATATTCTAACAGGGCGTTATGAAACTTAAGAACTACATATCAAAACCATTTCCGAATGAAGTAGCGACCGTGTTAGCTGTGTTTGAAAAACAATATGGTCTAAATTTTGATGGTGCAATGGAGCTAAATAAAGAAGCTTTGGAATCTCTTCATAAGCCTACAGTTCATTCTCAAACACCTAATGCTATTATTGGCAATCAAGAACTAATTCAACCACATGCAAAGGTATTGAAAAAGATAGCAAATTTGCCCCAAGATCTCATCGAAGATAAGCAACGAGAAGAATTCTTAAATTCACTTATAGCTATTTACTCCATTTTACTAAGGAATGGATCAAACTATACTTTTGATGATGATGTTCATTTCATTGGTATTGAACGCGAAGGTGCTATTCTGGCAGAATTACTTGATATGCTACCTCCCAGCCGGTCCTCACGACCTCATGCAAAAAGAGCGACTCATAATGGCGGAATCATAGTGGGAGTATCTAAACTGCCAACAACTCGTGTTGTTTCCCGGCTAGTTATCACGGATGGGGCTATTGCTTCTGGGTCAACATTGATTGCTGTGTTAAGTCAATTCGATTTTGAGCGTGCCATTGTATACTCAGCTCATGCGACAGAGCAAGGAGTGCGAGCTGTAAATGCATTCGCCAAACTTATCGGTAAACCTATAATCTTAAACATAGGCTACATGTCCGGCATCCTAAATGAAAAATTTTATGCCAAAAATAACAAGCTTTACGAAGTCGGTGATTTGGGAGACATGATTGCCCCTCTCTTCATAGATAAGATGAGATAATAAATTGTGGCAGTTATAAATCAAGGAAATTTGCACTTTAAGGCTAATAGAGTACGCCGCATTCTGTTGGATGAAGAGGCTATAACTGCGGAAAAAATCCTTCGGGATTTGGAAAAACGAAAATCCAACAATTTAATTGAAAATGACATTAGAAATATATTGAATGATGTTCTGGGGTTAATGGCTGAATCAATCACCAAGGCACTTATCTCTTGGTTTGAGGCGGATGACGACAGTTTTAAACTGTACTTTTGGCCAGGGTATCAACGGAAGATGACCTCTAATAAGCGCTGGGTTACTCATTCTAAAGCAGAGCCGGAACTCGCAAAATTACTCAAGCAAAAGAATATCACACACGGTACTGGCAGATATGTTAAAAGAGGGCAAATTGAGAACTTTGATACAAGTGATTTTAATGTGGAATGGTTTAATCTGCTCCTGAGACGATCTGCGGGCATACACCATTCCGAATCTGTAAAGCAGACTATGATTGAAAAACCGCCAAGTACACATCGTTGGTTTGATGTTGATCGGAGATCTTTTCAAGTGCAGACTTTAGGTGTTGAAATCAGTGAGAGAGGAAGCTTTAACTATGATCAAGATAGGTACGAAAACTCCAGAATGCTTCAAATCGGTGCCCCAAAAGAGGAAGTGCTTTTTTTATCAAAAAACATTCGAAAACTGATTTTTGAAGCTGAGCAAAGTGCGGAAAATAGTGAGAGTGCGAAATGGCCCAGATTATGGGGAACATCGAAAAGTTTTGGCGAGGCTGAGAACATTTTTATAAAACATGTCGCATTATTGCAGTATGATTTCTGGCTGGCTGGATGTTTTGATGCAGGTAAAACAATCACCGAAGAGGCAGTCGAAAAAAGATTAAACTTATTTAGGGCTAGGCTGAATAAAACCACTGCATTCGAAAATTTAGAATTTGCTGGAAGAATTGGGGCGGTTGAAGGCCATATTCGCGAGTATTCTAGTGCGTTGAGGAATACATTGCTTAGCACATCAAAAAGAATGAATTATGAATCTTGGTATTCAATTCCTGTGTTTTCGCCCATTAGACACATGGTAATTGGTAAAAATTTCCATGAAACTCCATATTTAGGAACAGCAATGATCCTATGTTCAAAAAAAATTAACCCTGTATGCTTGGAGGTTATTTCGTCTTGGGTGAGATCAATGTATATTGCGCTTAGAGGGGTAGAATATGCAGCTAGCGCAGGCGGAGAAAACACCGAGCATTTAACCGATGCATTTAGTCATGAAATCAGTAAAGTACAAACTGACCTAGCCAAAAAAGTTACTGTGGCTTTTTCGGAAGTTCTTACGTGGCCTGACAACCCATTTGAATTCAAGAACGAAATCGATGATGAAGCCCGTGATTTCTTATCGACCACACGACTCGTAACCGAGCCTGAAGCGCTAGACTCTATAGGAGAGCTACTAAACATTTGGGGTAGTTTTTCCATCGCGGACTGGGGAATAAATGAATCTTATGTGAGTCTAAGAGAGTTAATCCATGCGCTCGAACCCAGAGCCAAAAAAATTGCTGCCGTTAGGAAGTGGTCTACGGGAATACCTAAAGCAAGATCAATGAGCCAAGTGTTGAAGAATTCAACTTTTTATAAACTGCAACTGATGGGTCAAGCCACTGTCGAATACAGTCAAAACAAAAGTGGTTATGCCATTGTCTTAAAAAGTCAAATTTTAGGACCGAAAGTTGGTTTATCGGAAGCTGAAGAAGACATTAAATTGCAAAAAAGTATGGGTTCTATAATCACATTTACCCGTTTGTTAATGGCCATCGTCAGCAACGCAATGTATCATGCAGAAACCGGGTTTAAAATTTTAATAAAAGCAAAAATAATAAAAGCAGAAGCTACAGGAAGTGGTCAAGATGAATTACGAATATCGATTTCCAACGAATTATCAAAAAAGAGAGTTTCTATAATAAGAGCTAGTAAATCACTTGATAGCGAAGATCAAAAAGGAGGTCTTTTTGAAACTAAGACTGATGGTGTAATTAAAGTGTGTCTTGATCACCTAGGAGGGTCATTACTAGAAAATGGTGCAAATATTCTTGCAAGACAATATGTCACTTCACTATCTATCCCGATTCGTGAGCATGGAGATAGTTATGACTGGATTTACTACGAGGTCGTAGACAATGCATGATTTCAACATCGTGATAATTGAAGATACGGCCAGTAGGGTCGACGAACTAATAAACGCTATCAAGTTGACAAGTGTAGAGATGCAGCTGGATATCGATAATATTGATGTAATCTGGTTGAGGCATGACAGTGATTATGACCCCAATAGTCCAGCCCCTCCGATAGAAAGCTTACTTGAGGGTTTTAAAGATTATAAAGTAACGTCTGACCCCCGAAAGTCAGTAAATTTCATCTCAAACTACATCAATAACACTTTAGTGTTCATTGATAGGTTGTTGGGCAATGAGGTTCCTTCGGAGATTTATGAACTCTTAAATAAGAAAATCCAAGAATGCCAAGACACACAGAATACAATTTTTGTTCAAGCTTACTCGGCATCTATAAGTTATAAAAATGCACAAGTATTTATTAATTCGAGTGAAGCTTGTGACGCTGTGCGTTGGGAAGAATCTGAGGGTTTTGCCGAAAATCTTATAAAAGTTGGTTTGGAAAACTGGGAAAAATTACGTGAATCCTCTAAGCCCGCCTCAATAAAAAGATTGTGGCCAAAAGGGTCAGAACGATATTTTTTAGATGAAAAATCCACTATAACACATAATATCCCCTCTGACCTAACTGAATATAGGACTGAATTACTGAACTACTGGGAAAACGCATTTTTAAAAAACGATAAAACTACTGAATGGTTCTTGCCTCCTTATAGTAGTCTGAGAGAACGAAATTGGTTTTCATTTTTCTCGCATGAAGCATTGAAATCAGTCGTTGGAAATGATTCGGCAGCGCATCTTGGCTATAAACACGAAAACAAAGAAACTGTCGCTTCTATGAACGGAAGCAAAGAGCTAACATTGGGAGCAATAATTATTTTGCTTGCAATTGCTACGGCCCCGAACAATCGTTGGCTTGGAGAGTTTAAATGGGAAGAAAACCCAATTCTAAACTCAGCCATTACAGATGGTCAAACTCCGAAACAGGCTTACGAGAGCGTTAACTCATTAATTGGAACAGATATACACAAGATAGGAAGAAAAGGACTTTTCACAACAATACGTGTTCTGGATGATAGACCTAATCAAGATGCGGTAAATAGTGTAACCTTGATTGACAGTGGAATTCGAATTGAACTTAATTTTGGTCTTTCTGAATTGAAACGTGGGGGTAGGAGGAGCCTTTTAAGGTATCTAAAGTATGAAACACCTTTTGATGAGGGGGGAGAGTTTACTAACGCTTTGAAACATGTCGTAGATTGTTTCGGAAGAACCAGAGTAGGAATTTTCCCTGTAATGACGGTTAACCTTCGTCCCCATGGTTCTGAGACAAGTAAATGCTTCCTTGAATTTATTTCGATAAACTCTCGTGATAGCTTCTGAGGCATCCATGAAAATCGTAATTACAGATAAATCATTAACGCGAGGCAGGGAGTTACTGCTATTGCTCTCAAATAGCCAGCGGGAAAACTTTTTTTTAGGTCAGCATGGTTTTCGGAAGTTGAACAATAAAGAACTTCACCATCTTGATAAAGAGGAGAAAGTCGCAATTAAACAAAAAGCAATTGACCTGGCGCTAGTCCATTTTATAGATAAAGAAATATGGGAGGCTTCAAATTTGGAAGCAAATAATATATACTATTATACGGGTGGGTCAGATTACCGAAGGAAAAACTTCCTTCAAAGACCAATCAAAAAAGATAGTGTCAGTACATATGAGCTGGAAGAATTTCTCAACTTTATTAACTCTTCGCCAAATTCTGTTGCGTTACCTGAATTACTAAAGCCTGACTCACAGGTATTAGAACAATTATCGAGTCTATTCATCCTCTTGCAAAGTTATCTGATTTCCTATGCAAATTCGGGTGGCATTATAGGAGAAGAACTTGAAAGAGTGTTGACTTCTATCGGTTGGTCGGCGGCAACAACATCCTATTCTAAACAATCCTCGCTTGTAATTTCAGGTAAAGCGCAATGGTGGAAAAACGCGCTATCCTCAGAGAGTAGTATCTTTCATTCGAAACAGTCATCACTAGATTTACCAGCAAGTAAAAATTTTGTGGCTAATGTCTATTTACCTAAGAACGAAGAAATTTCCTTAACGCAAGCCATAGAGGCTTATACTGAGATTGAGGAATTGCTATCCAAGATCTCCTGAGCGCCGGATAAGTTAAAGGGATGTAACATGCTTGTTTTGCCTTACTTTTAAATAATTATGTGGTATTAAGGAGTAAGTATTTAGGAGAGTGCCATGACGAAATTCCCAAGAGCCTTACAGATTTTAGGTGTTTTCATTATTACAATATGGGTATCATTTCTTGCCGTGTCTTGTAAACCAGTCACTAGCACAAGCGGGGACGAAGTCACGAGTCAAACAGTTTATAATCGAGTTTTGGAAACTGGAGTTATTCGAGCAGCATATATCACCTACCCTCCTGCAGCTATGAAAGACACTGTCAGCGGTGAAATGTCAGGGATTTTTGTTGAGGCTTTGGAGCAAGCTGCAAGTAATCTGGGGCTGAAAGTTGAATGGACGGAAGAAGTCGGATGGGGCGCGCAAATAGAAGGTCTAAATTCTGACCGATACGATATTGTTGGGTCACCAGTTTGGGCCAACCCGACACGTGGCAAGCTCACCAACATGTCCCGCCCTTTGTATTATAGTGGGATAGGAGTCTACGTAAAATCAGGGGACCCCAAATTTGCCGGTATTACTCCAGCCGACTGGACGCCAATTAACTCCGAGGGCTTTCGAATAGCAACTATTGATGGAGAAACAGCTGATTTGATAGCGCGCACTCAATTTCCTAAAGCTCAGCGAGTATCATTGACGCAACTCTCCGATATTTCTCAGAAGTTTCTTGAAGTAGCTAATGGCCAAGCCGATGTGTTGTTTGCGGAACCCTATTTTGCGCAACAATATGCAAAAAATAATCCTGATCGAGAATTTACCAATCTCGCACTGCAGAAGCCAATTAGAGTGCTAGGTAATTGTTACATGTTTAAAAAAAATGAAACTCAGTTCAAGCACATGCTCGATGTCGCATTCGAGGATCTGTTGAATAGTGGTTATATTGATGAGTTGCTTGCGAAGTATGAAGGAGGAGATACTTTTTATAAAGTTGCGAACCCTTATCGTGCCCAATAAAGCCATATTATAATAAAAGGCCAGCCGTATGGATATTCTTGATATTCTTGTAAAACACAGGGCGGAATTTCTATATGGCATCAAAATTACACTTTTACTGAGTGTATATATTTGGATAATTGGCATTGCGTTAGGCACGATTTTAGGGACTGCAAGCAATCGATGGAAAAGAATCGTTGGGCTCCCTACTAGGTTCTTATCATTCATATTATCCGGTATCCCGGTATTAGTGTTTCTGTTTTGGCTTCACTACCCAGCACAATATTTGTTTAAAATAGTTGTAAACCCATTTATCACGACAGTTGTCGCCTTATCGATAGTTAACGCATTTTTGATTGCTGACTTAATGCGGTCAGTTTTAGAGGACTTTCCGAAACAATATCTCGAAGCCGCATATGTGTCCGGATTTGGACGCTTAGAAACTCTTCGTCATATCCAATTGCCTATTATATGGCGTCAAGTGATGCCCAATTTGCTAACCATTCAAATTGTAATGCTTCAATCGACTTTATTTGCGAGCCTCATTTCCGTGGATGAAGTTTTCAGAATAGCGCAGAGAATTAACTCTGAAATTTATAAGCCCGTTGAGGTTTATAGTGCTCTTGGAATAATATTCTTGATAATTTGCCTGCCGATGCACGGATTGGCTTTATGGTTCAGGGCAAAATACACCCGTGATATTTCAGAGAAATAAACAGAATGATTCACGTAGAGAAATTGAACAAAAGCTTTAATGGAAAAAAGATTATTTCCAACATAAGTTTATCAATACAACCAGGCAAAATTACTTCAATAATTGGACCTAGCGGTGGCGGCAAAACAACCTTTTTGAAATGCCTCTCGATGCTCGCCCCTCCAGACACTGGGACAATCAAAGTTGATGACCAAGTATATGTTTTTCCAAACGACACTAGAATCAGAAACGCCCCTCCTTGGCCAAAATTAAATGTCGTATTTCAGCAGTTATTTTTATGGCCCCACCTAACATTAAGGCAAAACATATTTTTACCGTTGCAGTTGCAGTCTAAGGCAATGAAAGATTATGAGATCGAACGAAGGAAGTCTCGAGCTGAAAAGTTAATCGAGGAGTTATCTCTTCAGGATGCCATAGACAGGTTTCCAAATGAGACTTCCCTTGGACAAAGACAACGTGCTGCAATCATAAGAGCGCTTGCCCTTGAGCCAAGTTACCTGCTTTTGGATGAGGTAACTTCAGCGTTAGATATTGAACATATCGGAATAGTTCTAAATACTTTAAAGGAAGCTAGCTCCGATGGTATGGGAATATTATTGGTAACACACCTTTTGAAATTTGCGATGAATAGCAGTGATCACATTGTTTTTCTCGAAGATGGAATTATTTATGAACAAGGGAAACCGGATATAATTCGCAACCCACATAGCGAACGATTAAGAGAATTCTTATCATTGATAAAAGTTGTATCTTAGAATTGATTTGAAAATTATAACAAACTGACTTGATGAGATTATATTATTATTGATGAGAAAGTATACGAAACTTGGCGCGGGATAGATTACAATCCAGTCTCAGGTTATTGGTCCTTAAATGCTCTAACTGAGTATGTATCTAGCGACACCGATGTTTTGGTGATTGGCTGTGGTAAGGGACACAATGCAATCAAATTAGCCCAAATTAGCTCGTCTGTAGTCGGTATTGATATAAACGCCAACGCTATAGAAACAGCAAAAGCACTAGCCCAAGAAAGCACCCTGGAAAGTGAATTAGAGTTCGTCCATGGTGATTTCCTAGAACATGATTTCAAAGACAAATTATATGACGTGGTTATTCTAGTGCGGGTCTTGACTTGCATATCGGATAACGCCTCATGGAATGCAATGCTTAACAAATCCAGACGATTACTTAGAGATTCTGCTCTACTTTACGTAAGGGACTTTTTGTTAAGTCCTATTGTATATGCTGAGCGATATGAAGTGGCTAAGAATATAGGTTTGCCGTATGGTCAGTTTTGGGCTTCTGATGGCACTGAGTTTGGAAAATTCATCGCTAGACATCATTCTACAGATGAAATTCAAAAAATTTTAGGTAACCTTTCACTAATAAAACTTGAGAAAGAAAAATCGATGTCAATGAATGGAAATTCGGTAAACACGTTCGAGCTAATCGCAAAAAAAGTTACATATGCGGATTGATTCGTTCCCCCCATACTTCGACCATATAGACGGTTTTGAAGACTTTTTGGTCAGAACCCGTTTGGTAAATGGCGCATTAATTAACGGAATAAATCTAAATGATTGCAGTAATGAAGTGTCGTTAAGCGCGATTAAGAACAGTATTTTGATTAATTGTGAGTTTCCAGGTTCTATGCTCAAAAGACTAATAGAAAATGGTTGTTCAATATTGTCAAGCGCGCCGGATATACCATTCGAGATAGCAAAAGAGACTCTCTATACGCCTCAAGCGTTATTTGAAGGTTTTCACAATGACAAGAGTAGACGATATTCTTCTACGCTAGATGCCGAAATTTACCATTATTGGTATTCAAATGATGGCGTAAATTCCTTGAACAATTTTATCTCCCTACAAGGTAGACTCCACGATTATTTTATTTCTCGAGCGCTGTGTGGCGAAATAGCGAAGTTCGGTAAATTAAAAGTTGTTGCCATTATGGGGGGGCATGAACTGTCTAGGGATGAAAGCACTTATTTGGAAATTGTATTACTTGCAGGCGAATTGGCGCGAAAGGGTTTTTTGGTAATAAGCGGCGGTGGACCGGGTGCAATGGAAGCAGCCCATTTAGGAGTTGCCTTAGCGCATGAAAATGAAACTAAAATATTGGACGTTGTAAATTATTTAAAAGTTACTAAATTCGCACATGAACCATCATGGTTTGACCGTGCTTACGACATAGCTCAGGATATTAGACAAGAGAAAAGTCACTTTAATAGCATAGGGATCCCTACATGGCGTTATGGTCATGCGCCGACACCTTTTGCCACAAAAATTGCTAAGTTTTTTTTCAATGATACTCGAGAAAGTGCCTTAATAGAAAAATCTTTAGCTGGAACTATATTTTTCAAGGGCAGCGCCGGAACTCTGCAAGAAATACTCCAAAAAACATCGAATAATCATTATCTGGCATCTAATTATATCAGCCCCATGGTTTTTTACGGAAATTCATATTGGAATCATGAAAAGCCAATATTACCATTGCTGAGATCCATTTCATCTAACACAAAATATCAGAAAATGATGTGTATTACAGATACGGTTGCTGATACCGTAAAATTCCTAACCAACAGCCCCCCGATAGAGGAAAATTATAACGGTTTTAATTTCTGTTTGTCTCAAACTATGTAATCAAGTGGTATCTAGACTGATTAATTCTTGTGTGTCTTCTTAACGAGTAATTGTCATCGATCGTTTGAATTGAAATTTTATGAGATTGTGATGGGTTTGGTGATGACAGCTTAAGAGACTTATTTCGACCGAAAAAATCGCAGAAGACCTCTCGTTACTATGCTAATTAATGCCTCAATTATGCAAAGTTCCTTTCTCAAACCATCAACTCGTCATTATGATACCCCTATCTTTCACACCCCGCCTCTGATTAACTGGAAAAAAACACAGGGACTATAACGTGCAAGAATCCAACACGGGCTACCGTAAATTCGCACTGATTGTCCTCACAATCGTCTACGGTTTCAATTTCATCGACCGCCAAATCGTCGGCATCCTTGCCCCTTTCATCAAAGCTGACCTCGGCATTAACTCCACCCAGATGGGCCTCCTTATCGGGTTCGCTTTTGCTTTTTTTTACTCAGTTGTCGGCATTCCTATTGCCTATTTTGCGGATCGAATGAACCGGTCAAACATTATTGCCATAGCTGTTGGGGTCTGGAGTCTGTTTACCGCGCTGACGGGGATGGCGCAGAATTATACGCAGATATTTTTGGCGCGTATGGGGGTTGGTATTGGTGAGGCGGGTGGGTCTCCTCCGTCTCATTCTATTATTTCAGACCTTTACCCCAAAGAGAAACGCGCGGGCGCGCTCGGTATATATGGCATGGGCGTGCCGCTGGGTATTATGGCGGCTTATTTTGTCACGGCGAGCCTTTTGGGAGCTAATCCTGATAGCGTGGATTGGCGGCGGATTTTTATTATCCTCGGCGTTACCGGTATTGCGCTGGCTGTCTTTGTCAAAATCGTCATTCGCGAACCTGTTCGCGGGGCGCAGGAAGCTAAGGCGGGCGGGGTTATTGAACGCGGCGCGTTTGGCGATAACCTTACGATGCTCCTGTCGATACCGTCTTGGTGGTATATGTGTTTGGGCATCGCCTTTGCGTCGCTGGCCTCCTATGCGCTAAGCGGTTTTCAGACAACATTTCTGCGTCTTTTGGATCCAGAGTTTAACTTTCGAACGCTTGTGATCTGGCTTGGCGTTATTAACGGTATTGGATATGCGGGCGGCACATTTTTGGGCGGTATGTTTGCGGATAAATGGGGTAAGAAAGACGTTCGCGCCTATGGCTGGATACCCGTCTTAGCGCTTTGTGTTGGGCTTCCTGCGGGCGTGTTTGCGCTCTGGATTGGTAATGTCCCGTCTTATCTAGGAATTTATGGCGTTAGGCTAATTTTTGTCGGTATGTATCTGGGGCCTAGCTTTGCGATTGCCCAGACCCTTGCGCCTGTCCATATGCGCGCCATGTCGACGGCCCTGTTCTTTTTCATTTTGAACATGATCGGGCTCGGTTTAGGGCCTTCTCTGGCGGGCGGCCTTATTGATCTCTTCTCCCTCTCGGGCGGGGGTGAGTTACTGGCGACGCGTTACGCCTTATCTGTTATTTGCTTAGGCTACCTCATAGGCGCGCTATTCTTTTTGAAAGCTGCGGGAAGCTTGCGCAAAGACTGGGCCGAGGCTGAGAAAAGAAATGAAGGGCGGGCCTAATCGCCCCTACCACCCCCTGATATTTCGTGTCATGAAACGGCAGAGTTTTTAGAAAGAGATTATTATGCCTGTTAAAGCTTATGGCTCAAGCGCTGCCGATGCCCTTTTAGAACCCATGTCAATCGAGCGCCGCCCGATGGAAGCGGGTGATGTCAGAATTGATATTGACTATTGCGGCGTCTGTCACAGCGATATTCATACGGCGCATAATGACTGGGGCAATGCGATTTATCCTGTCGTGCCGGGCCATGAAATTGTGGGCCGAGTGGTCGAGGCGGGCGCGGGCGTTTCTAAGTTTAAAATCGGCGATATTGTCGGCGTCGGCTGTATGGTCGATTCTTGTCAGTCTTGTGAGCCCTGCACCGACCATGAGGAGCAATATTGTGTGCGCCGCCCCGTCATGACTTATAATAGTCCTGATAAAAAATTAGGCGGCGGAACCTATGGCGGCTATGCGGCTGAGATTACGGTTCGCGAAGAATTTGTTCTGCGTATTCCCGAAAATTTGGACATAAAGGCCGTGCCGCCGCTTCTCTGTGCGGGCATTACAAGCTTCTCGCCGCTCAATCATTTTAATATTGGTAAAGGCGATAAAGTCGCTGTTGCGGGTCTCGGCGGGCTTGGGCATTTGGGTGTTAAGTTTGCGGTCGCTTTGGGCGCCGAAGTCACAGTTTTATCTCGCAGCCCCGGCAAGGAAGCGGACGCCAAAGCGCTGGGGGCGGACACGCTGATCACGACGGACCGAGACGCCATGAAGTCCGGGCGCAATAGGTTTGACTTCATCCTTAACACTGTTCCCGTTTCGCATGGTTTGGATAGTTATCTGTCTTTGCTGCGCCGTAACGGAACGATGGTGATGGTCGGGTCAATCGACCCCGTTGGGGGGCTTCATACAGGCTCATTGATCGGCGGGCGTAAACGGTTAGTTGGTTCAATGATTGGCGGGATTAAAGAGACGCAAGAGATGCTCGATTTTTGCGCCGCTAATAACATCGTCTCAGATATAGAGATGATCAATATGGAACAAATCAACACGGCCTGGGAACGGGTTATGGCCTCCGATGTGAGATACCGTTTTGTCATTGATATGAGCAGTCTTTGATCGATTTTAGGCGCTAACCCTGGGCACTCAGTCTTTTAAAAGCCTTATAGCGGACATGTCGCTTAGAACCTTTGAGATATAGGCCCTACCTAGCTCAGGGAGGTCTGCATCCATCTTAGCCAATAAGTCTTGGAAGTGGGCATAAGATATATCTCGCTCCGAACGTTGAGGGTTCTTGAAGGCTTGAAGAAGGTCTATGGCAGATTTTTGTTTATCAACTTCGGGCAGGGCGTGAAGGCGCTGTGAAAAGGCTTGATACCAATCATCATAATCTTCGATGTCTTCTAACTTAAATCCAGCCTCTTTTATCCAGTCCGTGATGGCGTTTAGTGAAAAACTAGCGCCAGAATTATAGTTGTGAATATTGAAAACATGCGTCCCCTGGTCGCCAGACCGCCTGACATTCACAACGCTATTGGCGACAAGATCAACAGGTAGGCCGTCATAATTCACGGCTCCGGCTTTGTAAAAAGACGAAGGCGCAATACCCGTGGCGATAAGACTGAATATAAGCCGCGTGAACATATCAGACGGATTAATTGCGCCGCTATAATTTTGGTGCGCCAGCATCATGTTTCCGCGCAAAATATTGACGGGGAGGTCGAGTGATTTTGAGGCCTTACGAAGCAAAATTTCCGCCGCCCATTTACTCGCGGCATATCCAAAGGCGTAGGCGTCCGAGAGCGGAAGGGTGGCTTCGAGCTTCGCAGTTTCCTTGTTAGGATCGGATCGATCAAGCAGGGGCAACACGCTTACGGTGGAGACAAAATCAATTGGTTTCAGTTTTTGGCTCAGTGCAAGTTTTATAATCTCCGCTGTGCCTGATACATTTGGCGCAAATAGATGCTCATAAGAGAGGCGGTGATTTACAAGCGCGCCGACATGGCAAATGCGGTCAACGTCTTTAGCTAATTTTGCAAAAGCCTCAGGCTCAAGACCAAAACTCGGCATGGCAATATCGGCCGCTAGAACTGAGAGCTTATCTTTGGAAAGCGCATAAAAAGCGTCTTTCATCTCTGGCGCGGAGGCATCGAAAATAGCTTCGAGGCGTTTTTTGGCCTCGGCATCCGTTTTAGCCCTTACGAGGCAGATGAGTTTTGCGCCTGGGTCTGTGAGGGCGCTTAGCCATGTCAGGCAAACATGCCGTCCCAAAAACCCCGTTGCGCCCGTTAGCAAGACAGTTTTGGGTGTTGAGCTTGGGGCGGCTAGGTCTTTGGTGCGGTTTAATATGTCTTGGGAAATGAAGGCTGGGAGAGCCAAGTCCTTGGCCTCTACGGCTTGGCTTCCCGCACCGTGAATAGAAGCAAAGCTGGCCCAGCTTTCGCCAGAGGATTTTAAGCGCTCTATATCTTTCGCCCACGACTGAATGCTGGCAGTTGAATCGAGAATTTTATCTGCGGGGAAGGTAATTCCAAAAACATCTTCTACCAGTAGGGAGAAGTTCACAGCCCCTAAGGAGTCGCCGCCAAGCTCGCCAAAATTTTGATCATCTGCGATGGTGATGCCGTCATCGAGGCCTAAATGAATGGTAACGATTTGCTTTAAAGCGTCTTCAATGCTCACATCAAAATCGGGGTTTTTGAGGCGCTTAATATCTTCATCTCTGCCTTTTTCATGGGCGTCATATAAAGCTTCGAGAGCCTCGCCATATTGGTGCTTTATGGCAGGGCGCAGTTTCTTCCTCACGCTTGAGAGTAATCCGTTTTCTTGTGTGAAAGGCTCTGTTTCGACAATGAAGTCACGCGGCGCTTCAAAGGATTTAAGGTCCTGCATTTTCGCGACATCTTGAATAGCGCCGCGCAGAACATTGCGAATATCGACCTCGCTAGGGGCGCGCCCCAATGACGATTTTACGGCGTCCAAATCAGGCACAATGACGGCGACCAAATAAGATCTGTGCGAATTCCCGTAAATATAAATTTGCTTGATAAAAGGACTGCCGCCTTCAAAGACGGCGCCGAGCGGACCGACGGCCACATATTCACCTTGGGAGAGTTTTAGAACATCCTTGCGGCGGTCAATAATGACGAAACTATCTTCCTCGCGAAGCTCAATAATATCGCCGGTGATAATAAAGCCGTCATCGGTCAAAAGCTCGCTTGTGGCCTTGGCGTCTTTGAAAAAGCCTTTAATTTGGTTGCGGCCTTTAAAACATAATTCGCCGCGCGGATAAGGCTTATCGCTCACGTAATATCCAAGCTCGGGCACATCTCTTATTTTATAATCTAGTACAGTGTTTCGGTTGATAACGCCGTTAATGCTTACGCTGCCTGCGCCCGCTTCGGTGCTGCCGTAAATATCTCTGAGGCGAACGCCAAAGCACTCCGCCATAAAATCCATAACGGCTTTGGACGTCGGCGCGGCGGCCGTCATGCCAGAGGTAAAACGGTCACCTAGAAAGCTGTATCTCATCTGGTCCATGATTTTGGTTTTGGCGGCCTCAGCGGTCTCTCCGCTGGCAACGGCTTTCACAACCTCATTTTGATAATGCTGATAGACCATGTCTAGAACGCGCGGGAAGAAATTTAAGGCTGTGGGACGGGCGATACGGATGTCTTCAAATAAGGTGGACATATCTGGCGCCAGCGTGAAGTAGGCGGTGCTGCCTCTGCCAAGAACTTGATAGAGTGTTGCGCGGCCCAATAGGTGATTAAGCGGCGAAAATATGACCGTCAGCATGGGGAATTTTTCTTGGGTTCCGCGCCAATAAGCTTTGATAGACGCGGCGCTTATCATGGCGCCTTTAGGCACGCCCGTAGAGCCTGAGGAATGCGCAATCAAAGCCAGACGGTCATCGCCGTCTTTGTGGGGCGGCAGGAACTCGAAATCATATTCTTTGCCCAAATCTATGAGCTGTTCATAACTTACGACGCGAACATTCTTTGCTGCGAGTGTTTGGCTTGCTGCCTCAAAGGCTTCGCGCTCATCATCAACACTGAGATCAATATTAAAAACAATGAGAGAGCGTAGACTGTCATGGTTACTGGCTAAATCGACGGCAGAGGGTAGGTCCTGATAAGTAACGGCCAAACAAGACGGCTCTATGCGTTCGAAGATATCATTTAAATCACCCCCCGCAGTAGCGCTTTGCATAGGAACACTGACCGCTTGTCCATAGGCGGCCGCAGTATCCAGCGCGCAAAACTCTGCACTGGCAAAGCCGATAATAATGAGAAACTCATCAGGGCTTAATGACAGTGACGGGATATGTCGCCAAGCATTTGCGATAGCGCGAAGCTCATGCCTAAGCTCGCCAAACGTTTTATATTGAAAGGCGCTCTGATAGTCGCGCACAATACGTTTCGAGTGGGGGTCTTGAACCGCTTTATGAGCCCGGACGCCAAGGGCGGAGCGCGGGCCATAAGCCGACAGAATTAAATCAATGGATTGTTCACAGCTTAAGTCAGGATTTGCGGCGCGTTCATAGACAGAGAGATTTGGCTTAATAGATTTAAGCTGCGGGTCACGGGCAATTAGATCCCGGCTTCGCTGTATGGCCTTGGCCGCAACCTCATCAATCGCCGGTGTCTCTTGCGGCGCTACTTTACCCATATCACTGTCTTTCATTTTATATGTGTATAGGGATTTAAAGCGCCTTGAAAAGGGCTGTCTGGATGACGCGCGGGCCTAAGCTATAGAGCTATCATCTCTTTAGATTTTGCGGCCTGTTTTGTCCCAATAAGGCGCTCTTAGGCGCTGTTTAAATATCTTGCCGCTATCTTCTCTGGGAAGCTGATCATGAATATCTAATTTTCGCGGCGTCTTAAATCGCGCGATCTTATCAGAGAGAAAATTTTGCACATCGCCTAGCGTAAGGCTTTTACCATCGGCGCATTGCACGGCGGCTATGACCATTTCGCCAAATTCCGGGTGAGGGGCGCCAAAGACGGCGCAATCAAACACCTCTGGCATTTTAATTAAAGACGCCTCAATTTCAGCCGGAAAGATATTGGCTCCGCCAGAGATGATCATGTCTTTCTTACGGTCGCTAATATAAAGATAATCATCAGCATCCAGATAGCCAATATCGCCGACAGTCGCGTGGCTGCCGTAACGCTGCCCCCTTAAATCGCCATCTGTATTGGAATAGGTAAAATCGCCAAATTGCGGCAGATCAACATAGATTGTGCCGGCCGTGCCAACGGGTAATTCTTGGCCGTCATCATCGATGATTTTGATGGAGCCGCCCTCTAAGACTTTGCCAACGGAGCCAGGTTTGTGCTGGGCTTCTTCGGAAGAAATTAGGGTCATAAAACCAATTTCGCTAGCGCCATAAGTCTCGTAAAAAATTGGCCCAAACCAGTCTATCATGGCTTGCTTGACATCGCGCGGCCAGGCGGAGCCTGTTGAGATGCCAAACCGCAAAGTAGAGACATCATATTTATTTCGTACGTCTTCTGGCAGTTTTAACATGCGCACCATCATTGTTGGCACCAGATAACAATGGGTAATGCCGTAACGCTCAATGTCGGCAAGGAAACCTTCCGGATCAAATTTTGGCGAGATATAAAGGGCGGCATAGTCTGCGGCGACGCACATCGCGGATAAGGCATTTGGCGCGCTGTGATATAATGGGGCGGCAGTATAGAAACGGTCACCTGGCGTGAGCTGCAGCAGGAGTGACGCTAAGCTTTTATACATCATGTATGGGTCAGGCCTTGTGAGATCCACGGCGCGGCGAATGCCCTTTGGACGTCCTGTGCTGCCGGAAGTATAGGCGAGCATGCCCCGCGCTCTTGCAGGGGTCGCTTCAAAGAGCTCCGCCGTTTCTATAAGATCATTTAAGTGGATTTGCCCAGCGGCTATTTCGGATTGGACGCCGTAAGCCTCTACTATTTCCGCAGGCGTTGGCACAGCTAATATGGGGATGCTCATATCCGCGTCCGCTGTGAGGGTGGCGGTTAGGTCGCTATGTCCAATGACAAGTTTGGATTTTGAATCCTCAAGAATGTCTATGATCTCAGCAGGAGCCGCGTGCCAATTCAGGGTGACATAATACGCGCCGACATAGCGGCAAGCTTCGGCGACCTCCATGTAAAATGTATCATTTCTTAAAAGCACGCCTATGGCATCATCTTCGCCGACGCCATGGTTTTTAAGAATAGTGGCGAGGCATTTGACTCTGCGCAAGAATTGAGCGCGGCCTGTTTTTCGGCCGCCAAAATATAAATCATTTTCCATATTCATATACCCTTTTATTTCCCATGCCTCTTCGTGTTCATTTGTTTGGCAGATTAAACCTTGGCCGTAAATCATGAATCCCCAAATCCTGAATCCCTGACAGCTCATCCACAGCAAAATTCACGCGTGAATTCCTTTTCACTTGACTCTCTCTTTGAAAATAGAACAAAATAAGAACATATGGAAAATCCAGGTGTTAGATATGAGCCTTTAAGGCTGACGGCAGAGCTGTCTTTAAAGCGCGGGCGGGTGCACGAAGTGACGGGCGCGGCGGCGGATAGCTTTGCCGTTATGGTCGCGGCAAAGACGTCTGGCTCTATCGTCTGGATAGGCCGCGCGAGAGCTGTCGGGACTTTGACGCCTATGGCTTTATGTGAGTTTTTTGATCCCGCGCGTGTCCTCCTGACCGAAGGCAGTAGCCGCAAAGAGGTGCTTTGGGCCGCCGAGCAAGTGCTGCGCTCCAAAGGGGCGGGGCTGACCGTTATTCAATTAGCGATAGGGCCGGACCTGATTGAGTCGCGGCGTTTGCAGCTTGCGGCAGAACAAGGCGGCGGTCTTGGGCTTATTTTGATTGAGCGGAGCGCGCAAAGCTCTGCGGCGCAAACGCGCTGGCACTGCCAAGCACTTCCTAATCTTAACGTGGCTAATGTTAATGCAGCCAATGCCAATCCTGCCAATGACTGCGACAAATGGATGTGGGAGCTGACCAAAAATAAATCAGGCAATATTGGGCGATGGGTCGTTAAATGCCCAAAGATCAGAGGGGGACGCCATGGCGCGACGCGTGATGTCCATATGGTTGCCGCAACTGCCGCTTGATCGGCGGGTGCGTCTTGGCGATCCTCGCATAGGCGATATTTTTGCGATCACGGCGGAGATTAAAAATGCGTCACGCCTGACCCATCTCTCGCCTTTAGCTTTAAGTGCGGGCCTAAGGCCCGGCATGTCTGTGCCTGATGCGCGCGCGGTTTGCCCCCAGCTTATGACAGAAAAAAGCGACCTCGCGCGTGAAGAGATGCTGCTGCGCGCTCTGCGCCGATGGGCGGATAGCCTATCGCCTTGGATCGCTTTGGATAAGCCAGACGGCTTGATGCTGGACGTGACAGGCTGCGCGCATCTCTTTGGCGGGGAACAGGCTATGGCTGAGCAGGCCGTGCAGCAATTTGCAGATATGCATATCACAGCCCGTATAGGCGCGGCAGATACAAAGGGCGCGGCTTGGGCGCTTGCGCGGTATTTAACGGGCGCGAGCGTTCCAATAGCGATTTCAAAACCGTCTAAGGCGAAAAACGATTTACAAAACCTGCCTGTTGAAGCTTTAAATATTGAGCCAAAAATCTCTGCTGACCTTCGCCGTGTGGGCCTGAAAACGATTGGGCAGCTTTACGCCATTAAATCCGGCGAGCTAGCGCGGCGCTTTGGATTAGAGCTAACCAAGGCTTTGTCCAAGGCTTTGGGACAAGCGCCTGATCCTGTATCGCCTATGGCCGCTGATCCCGTCTATGCCGCGCGAATGAATTTGCCTGACCCTATTGGGCTCAAGGATGACCTCGCCGAAGTATTGCGCCGATTGACAGACTCTATCTGCACGCGGCTTGAGAAAGATATGATAGGCGCGCGGCAATTCCACCTGACGGTGCGCTGCGTGGATACGGGCGATCACGTCATTTCTATTGGCTTTGCGCGCCCTTGTTTTGATGCAGGCAAGGTCAAACGGCAATTTGAACGCCCTTTGGATCAGCTTACCATAAAATTTGGCGCAGATTGGTTTCGCCTGGTTGCTGATACGCTTGAGCCGATACGTGAGCGCCCCGCTAAGCTTACGGGCATTATGGGCGGAGAGGCCGAGGCGGCAGCGGAAGATCTCGCGCAAGTCATAACGACATTGGGTAACCGCCTTGGCTTTGACCGCGTCAGGCGGTTTGCGCCGCGCGACAGCCACCTACCCGAAGCCGAGTTCACAACGATTGAAGCCGCAGATAGCCAAGAGGTGTTGTTATGGAAACAAAGCCGGCCTCACATAGGCCGCCCAAACGCCCCAGACAGCCCCAACCCCACAGACAGTCAAAGCCAGATAGACACGCAAAGAAAAAGACCCCTGCGTCTCTTTCGCCCCGAACGTCTCTCGACGCTTATCCCCGGGCGTCCCCCCAAAGCCTTTGAATGGCGTAAGGCGCGATATGTAACGGTTACCGCGCTAGGCCCTGAACGGCTTGCTTCTGAATGGTGGCAGGACGGTTTTGACTCGCTGAAAGATTATTGGGCCGTGGAAACCGAAACCGGGGATCGTCTGTGGCTGATGACCTATCCTGCGCAGCAGCAGCCCAATTGGTTTGTTACAGGCAGGTTCTTATGAGGGGGTTCTTGTGAGTTATGCGGAGCTCTCAGCCACGAGCAATTTTACCTTTCTAAAAGGGGCGTCGCATGCCTTTGAATTCGTAGAGCGCGCTGTAGAGTTAGGCCTATCAGCGCTTTCTATCACTGACGTTAATAGCTTTGCAGGTATTGTGCGCGGCCATAAAGCGGCCAAAGAGCTTGGCTTGCGCTATGTCGTTGGCGTGCGCTTGCAATTAACGGACGGCCCCGATGTTTTAGCTTATCCAAAAACGCGTGAGGCTTATGGAAAAATATGCCGTCTTTTGACCGAAGGCAAGCGCCGCACGGTTAAGGGGCAATGTGATCTGACCCTGAGCGATCTGCTTATATGGTGCGGTGGGAGCGTTCTTATCGTCTCGGGCGAGATTAAAGTGAGAGCCGCGTTAAAAGCTTTGCGCGGAAAATTTGGCGATGATGTCTATCTGGGCCTATCGCCAAAATATGACGGCTATGACGCTATTAATTTCAAAGCCCGCGCGAAGCTGGCCAGCTCATGCGGCGCGGAATTGGCCGCGATTGGACAGCCCCTCATGCATCACGGCTCTCGCCGCCGCCTGGCTGATATATTGTCCTGTATCAGAGAGAAGACAACTATCGATAAGCTTGGCCGTCTGGCGCAGCCCAATGCAGAGCTTCGCCTGAAATCTGAATTTGAAATGCGCCGTCTTTATAAGGACTATCCCCAAGCGGTAAATAACACGGCGCTCATCGCGCAGCACTGCCAGTTTTCCCTTGATGAGCTGAGCTATGAATATCCTGACGAAGTGCTGGATGGTGAGGATCCAGATACGCGCTTGCGCCGGCTCACAGAGGAAGGCCTGATATGGCGCTATCCTGACGGCGTCTCTTTGCGTGTAAGGGCCATGGTGGAGAAAGAGCTAAACCTCATCGCCCAGCTTAATTATGCGCGCTATTTTCTGACTGTTTACGACATCGTCCGTTTCGCGCGCGCCAAAGGTATCCTCTGCCAAGGGCGCGGCTCTGCGGCTAACTCTGTCATTTGCTTTTCTCTTGGGATTACCGAAGCCTCGCCTGAGACGATTTCCATGGTCTTTGAGCGATTTATTTCCGAAGTGCGCGGAGAGCCGCCCGATATTGATGTTGATTTTGAACATGAGCGGCGCGAGGAGGTCATACAGCATATTTATCAGCGTTTTGGCCGTCACCGCGCGGGGATATGCTCAACTGTCATTCATTTCCGAAGCCGCGCCGCTATTCGCGAGGTTGGCAAAGCTATGGGCCTGTCTGAGGACGCCGTCGCGGCCCTATCGTCCAAAGTCTGGGGGCATTATTCCAAGGAGGGTATCAGCGCGGAGCATATCACCAGTGCGGGGCTAAATCCCAATGATCGCCGCATGATGCAGACCATTGAGCTCACGGCGCAAATCCAAGGCTTCCCCCGTCATCTGTCTCAGCATGTCGGCGGCTTTGTCATAACGGCGGGGCGGCTTGATGAAATGTGTCCTGTTGAAAATGCGGCCATGGCCGACCGCACAATCATTGAATGGGATAAGGACGATATTGACGCCATCGGCATGCTTAAAATTGATGTGCTGGCGCTGGGCATGTTGTCCTGCTTACGCAAGGCCTTTGATATGCTGTCCGATTGGAAAGGCGAGCAATATACGCTGGCGACACTGCCGCAGGATGACCCTAAGGTTTATGACATGCTGTGTATCGCCGATACGCTCGGCCTGTTCCAAGTCGAATCCCGCGCGCAGATGAATTTTTTGCCGCGTATGCGGCCGCGCGTTTTTTATGATCTGGTTATCGAAGTGGCCATTATCCGTCCGGGCCCCATCCAAGGCGATATGGTGCATCCTTATTTAAAACGCCGGCGCGGCGAAGAGCCTGTTATTTATCCGTCCGATGATCTTATTCCCGTTTTAGGGAAAACACTTGGCGTTCCCTTATTCCAAGAGCAAGCCATGCAAATCGCTGTTGTTGCGGCGGGGTTTAGTGCGGGCGAAGCGGATCAATTGCGCCGCGCACTCGGGACGGCTCGCGGGCCAGGGCAAATACAAAAATTTAAAGACCAATTTATCGGCGGCTGTCTTGAAGGCGGTTATGACCAAGACTTTGCCGAAGCCGTCTTTCGCCAGCTTGAAGGGTTTTCAGGCTATGGTTTCCCTGAGAGCCATGCGGCAAGCTTCGCGCTGCTAGTCTATGCCTCGGCTTGGCTTAAATGCCATCACCCTGAAATTTTTGCCACGGCTCTGCTTAACTCTCAGCCCATGGGGTTTTACGCGCCTGCCCAAATTGTCGGCGATGCGCGGCGTCATGATGTGGAGGTGCGCCCGATCTGTGTGGAGCGCAGCTATTGGGATAATGCGCTTGAGCCTTCAGGTGATGGGCGTCTTGCGGTGCGTTTAGGGTTTCGCCAAATTAAAGGCTTTAAGGAAGAAGACGGATTATGGCTTGCCGCGGCGCGCGGTAATGGGTTTCGGTCTATTGACGCTGTCTGGCGCAGGGCAGGGCTTAATCGCCGCGCATTGTCCAAGCTCGCTCAGGCCGATGCTTTTGCCTCGCATGGGGTGGGGCGGCGCGAAGCCCTCTGGCAGGTTAAAGGATTAGGCGGGAAGACGCCATTGCCTCTATTTGAAGGGGCGGGGGAGGGATTGCCTGAGTTTCATGTTGATCTTCCCCCCTTGCAAATTGCAGAGCAGGTTTTTGAGGATTACATTGGCACGCGTTTGACCCTGCGCGAACATCCCATCAGCCTTTTGCAAGACAGTATTGGGCACACAATCAGGGCATCACAGCTACGCGATACGCCTGATGGGTCTTGGGTTGATGTGTGCGGCCTTGTCATAACGCGTCAACGTCCGGGCACAGCCAGCGGCGTTATATTCCTGACATTAGAAGACCAAACCGCCACATCGAATATCGTCGTCTGGCCGAAAATGTTTGAAAAAGCGCGCGGCACAGTGATGACAGGGCGGCTGCTTAAAATAAGCGGCAGGCTGCAACGCGAAGGCATTGTCACGCATATTATCGCGAGTCGCATTACAGATATGTCCTATCTGCTCGATACATTAGGCGACTCTGAGGTGGCAGGCGATATGATTGATCCGACCCGGGATAATGCCGATGAAGCGAAGCGCCCTATCCCTAGTAAAGACTCTTCTGGCAATCGTCTCGCGCTAGCTAAAGGTCGCCCCGTTCTGCCAAGGCAGCGTAATATTTCCGGCTATTACAATGCAGGCGGAGCCCGTCATCCAAGGCAGCAAGCCAATAAATTATTTCCAAGCCGCGACTTTCATTAAGAAGCTGCAATGGCGGCGCCGTTAAATGCGTTTTACAACATTCTAAGGTGTGTAGCCTTGAGGTGTTTTTTGCAAATATTCGAAACAGATTGGACTTAGTCCCATTTGGGGAGCACGGTTTTTTATTGACTGTCTAAGGCTAAAGGCTAGGGTAATTTCAATAAAAATAGCATCAGGGGACTTAAGCATGCGCTCTCATATTCGGAATTCGCTTTTATTTTCATCTACCATCGCTTTAATGATGGCAACGTCGGCGCAAGCGCAAACGGCGCCTGACAGCTCAGATGAGGTTGTTACGACGGGCACCTTTATCCAAGGCGCTAAGATTGACGATGTCCTTCCTGTAACCGTTATGGACCTCGAAGCCATTGAAACGGTAGATGCGGCCTCTGGCGATGAGCTCTTTCGGTCTATTCCGCAGGCAGGTCAGGTGGCATTTAATGAACAAAGCACATCGGGCGGCGTTAACGGCGCGCGCGGCGATATCGCGTCGATCAATCTTCGCGGATTAGGCACAGGTAACACCTTGCTGCTGATAAATGGCCGCCGGATGGTGCTTAACCCAGGATTCCAAACCGAGCTTTTTGTGCCCGTTGTCTCCCCTGACACGAATACAATTAATCCCGGCGGCATTAAACGCGTTGAAGTTTTGCGAGATGGGGCCTCTGCGCTTTACGGCGCTGACGCGGTTGCCGGCGTTATAAATACCAAGCTTAAAGACAATCTCGATGGCGGCTTTGTCCAAGGCAATTTCAGAAATTCGACAGGCACTGATCTCTACAGTGCTAGCGTGCGCGGCGGCTATGGCTTTGATTTTAATGATGACCGCAGCAACTTGTCATTATTTGGTTATTACTTTCATGAAAACGGCGCCCCTACATCCATCAGGGGCTATTCAGCTAGTTCCGATTTGCGTCCCTTCCTTGAGGGCACCGACTTTGAAGGGGATACACAATTTGACAACCGGTCAATCAATTCACCTTTCGGCGCTTTTGATATCCAAGGCTCAAGCGCAACATCTTCACGCACGACTGTTCTGCGCGATGATGATTTCCATCTTCAGCCCTGTAGCTTCTTTGGCGATGCCAATCAGCCAAGCGATGGCCGCTTCCTTGATTTAGGTAATGGCCTTTGCGCGGATAATGGCGGGACGATTGACCGCGATTTGCGCTATGACCTTGGGGCTGTCCGGGATTTATACTCCGAAAAAGACCGTCTGCAGTTTCAAGCTATGTTCAACCATGAGCTAAATGCAGATGCCGAATTTTATTTTGAAGGGTCGTATTACCGATCAGAATCCAGCCGCCGCCGTGAGCAAAATACAATGCTCAGCGCGGTGCCTCTCGGTATTCAGGCGCAAGCCTATTACAATCCGCTTGGCGCGACCACGCTTCTTAATGGCGCCCCGAACCCGAACCGGATTACCAATGGCCTTGGAAGCGGCGTTAGCGATGCAGGGCGTGACTTGCTCCTCGAAGATTACCGTTTTGTTGATGTCGGCCCAAGGCTCGGCACTGTGACCAAGAATACATTCAGGCTTGTAACAGGCCTTCGCGGCGAAATGGGAAAATGGGACTTTGATACGGGACTTGTTTATTCACGCGCGCGCACCAATGATTTAACCCGAAACCGTATTTCTGGCACAGCTATTCAAGACGCGATTAACCGCAATGATCCTTCGGCTTATAATCCGTTTAATGGCGGATGCTTTGGTGCTGAAATTGCGGGCGCCAATACCATCGATTGTTCACCGAGCAATACGCAAACGCTAGAAGACGTCAGAATTGACGTGAACCGCGACGGCGAAACCTCATTGGCCTTGGCTGATTTTAAGGTGTCAAGACCTGATTTATTTACGATGCCGGCTGGCGACGTCGGCATTGCTGCGGGTATCGAGTTCCGCCGCGAAACATTTATAGATGATCGCGACCCACGCCTTGACGGCACATTCACGTTTACCAACGCTGTGAACGGGAACACTTTTGGCAGTGATGTGGTTGGCTCAAGCCCATCCCCAGACACTAGCGGTAACCGCGAAGTTTACTCAGCCCATGTTGAGGCCTTAGTCCCGCTAGTCTCTGAAGATATGGATGTTCCAGGTGTAAAAGAGCTCAATGTTCAGCTTGCAGGCCGGTTTGAGAGTTTCTCTGACGCCGGAGAGACCTTTGTGCCCCGTGTTGCAGCCTCATGGCTACCCTTTGACGGTCTCATCCTTCGTGGCGCTTGGTCTCAAGGCTTTCGGGCGCCTAACCTCGTGCAGGTCAATGACCAAGGGACCACGCGCTCCAATAGTGAAATCCCGGCCGTGGAATGTGTTGCCGAAATTATTAAAGGCGACGAGGATGAAGTAAGTGATTGCGGCTCCAGAGGCATTATCGATTTCCGTGTTGGCGGCCCAGGTTTGGAGCCGGAGAAAACAGAGAGCATTAATTTAGGTTTTGTTGTTGGATCAGAGGATTACTTTCCTGGACTGACATTTACCGCAGACTTTTGGCGTGTGCGTCAGGACGGCATTGTTGGCATCCTCGGCAATCAAAACGCCTTATATCTTGATCTCTTGCAGCGGCTGGATGGGAGCTCCAATCCCAATGTCATCCGCGACGCTCCGGACGCCGGGCAGTTAGAGCTTTACGCGGGCACTGGAATTAATCCGGCGGGAGATATTGTCCAAATCCTGAACCCCTATCAAAATCTTGATAGCCGCGTTTCCAAGGGTATCGATGTAAGTTTCATCTATGATATTGGCGAGACGCCCATTGGCGATTTGAAGTTTCAGGTTAATGCGGCAAAACTGATTAGCTTTAACCAATCGCCTGGAGCTTCCGGCGCGCCATTAGCTGATCTTGAAACGGTATTATCCGGTATTCCGCAGCTTTCTGCAGGCGATGTGGCAACGCTTTCAGCCGAAGGTTTTGGTGAATTACTTGAGCGCGACGGCCGTCCTGAATGGCGTCTCTCTGGATCTATGAACTTAAGAAACGGGCCCTTCAGATTCGGCTTGTTTGGCCGTTATGTCGGCGAATGGAATGACCCCAGCGCAACGCAAAACGATACGGGCGCTTTGTTCCGGGGCGGTGATTGGTTTACCCTTAACACCTCCGTCAGCTATACCTTTGATAATAAAGGCGCGCTTGACGGAACGCGGTTTAAGGTTGGGCTTAACAATATCTTCGATACGAATCCGCCCATATCTGACGAAAGCTATGGTTTCTTTGGAGAACTGCACAGCGCGCGCGGGCGTCAGCTAAGCGTCGAAGTTCGGAAGAAATTCTAACAGAGAATGACGGCTTTAGACGTGCCCGATAACGCACGGAGTAGGGTTCAAAACATAGGATTAGCTGCAGGACCGTTCCTTGCGGCCATTGTGTTTTTCATGTTTCGTCCTGACGGCTTGCCCATGGCCGGAACAGCCACGGCTGCCTTTGCCCTTTGGATGGCGATTTGGTGGGCGACTGAGGCGATCCCTGTGGCGGCAACTGCGTTTCTGCCGCTCATTCTTTTTCCGATCTTTAACGTCACCCCCATGACGGAAACAGCCGCAAAATATGGCCATCCTATTATCTTTTTATTCTTGGGCGGATTTGTGATTGCGTTGGCGATTGAGCGCTCGGGGCTACATGTGCGCGCGGCGTTAAAAGTATTTCGAAGGGCAGGTTTAAATGGGAGCTCTCTGGTGGGCGGATTTATGTTGTCAGCGGCGCTGATCTCTATGTGGATTTCAAACACCTCTACGACGCTGATGTTGCTGCCAATTGCGGCCTCCGTGACGCTGGTTATTCGCGATACAATGAAAAAACTGAGTAAGACCGAGCTTAGGAACTTTGAGACATCGATGCTTTTGGGCCTTGCTTATGGGGCGACTTTGGGCGGCATGGCGACACTTGTCGGGACGCCGCCCAATGCCTTTATGGCGGGTTTCATGGCGGATACATATGGCGTTGAAATTGATTTCGCGCGTTGGATGCTGGTCGGTCTGCCCATTGCTGCAATCATGTTGCCGCTAACATGGCTTGCCTTGACCAAATTCTTATATCCCGTAAATTTTAAGGCCACGCCAGAGGCGCGTGACTATATCAATAATCTCAGCAAGGATTTAGGGCCCATGTCCAAGGCAGAGCGCCGCATTGGAGTTTTATTTTTAATACTCGTCGCGGGTTGGTTGATGCGCAAACCTTTCATGAGCGCGACGGGTATCACAGGGATTACGGATACAACAATTGCTATGGCTGCGGCTTTGGCCGCTTTTATTATTCCGTCGGGTAAAGACGGAGAGGCCCTTATGACATGGGAGACTATGAAGGCATTGCCATGGGGCGTCTTAATACTTTTTGGCGGCGGTTTAGCCTTGGCCGCAGGCATGACAGCCTCTGGCCTCACGCTTTGGCTAGGCGAGCAGCTTGCGCCGCTTGTCTCCATTCACTTAGCTGTCTTAATTCTGGCCTCAGTCTTATTAGTTATCTTCCTGACAGAGATGACCAGTAATCTGGCGACGACGGCGACCATTTTGCCGGTCATGGCCGCCATTGCGGTTAAGACGGGATATGATCCATTGGTCTTTGTTATTCCTGTGACGCTTGCCGCGAGTTGCGCCTTTATGCTGCCTGTCGCTACGCCTCCAAATGCGATTGTGTTTAGCTCTGGTAAGGTTTCCATACCGCGGATGATGCGGGCCGGATTAGTCCTGAATTTACTGGGCGTTTTAGTCTTATCAGCGGTTGCGCTTAAAGTTGTCCCGCTCGTATTTGGATAGGAAGCCCTATGAAACTTATCGTCACTGCCTTTTTCATGGCCAGCTTTCTGAGCGCTTGCGCGGCCACCCCAAACCTTGCGGAGCAGGGCCCTGATACAGAATTTAATTATTCCGGCCATCTTCAGCCAAACGTAAAACGCCTTCGCAAACACAGCCCAACCCATTTGCTTTTTGTCGGTAATAGTTACCTCTATTATGGAGATAGCGTTCATAATCACCTGCGCAGACTGGTCGAGGCCGGAGGCGTGCATGAGGGCTCAACGCTAAAATATAAATCAGCAACAATTGGCGGAGCCGCAATATTTGATCACAATATTGATCATTTGCTTAAGCCAGAGAGCCTGCGCGTGGATAAGCCATTTGAGGCCGTTATTCTTCAAGGCGGCAGCGCGGCGCCCTTATCAGATAAAAGACGCCGTCAGTTCACGCAAACCATAGCGGAGTATTCCAAGAAAATTGAGGCCTCAGGCGGCGAAACCATACTCTATATGACCCCCGCCTATGTTAAACCGCATGCACGTTTCCGGCCCGATATGATTGAAGATATTGCGTCTCTTTATATCGCCGCCGCAAATGATAATGACGCCCTCGTCATTCCGGTGGGTCTTGCCTTTGAGGAGGCGTATCGCCGCCGGCCAAATATGCAGCTTCACAAATCCTTTGATGGATCCCACCCCAGCCTTGCAGGCACTTATTTGGCCGCTGCGACCGTCTATGCGTCTCTTTACGGCGTGTCCCCGGTTGGGAATAGCTATGACTATTACGGCGCCATTGATCCCGATACCGCGCTCTTTTTACAAAATGTTGCGCAGGATACTGTGAAGGCGTTTTTTGATCGCTAAATTATAGCGAGACCCTGCAAAATTATAGCGTTACGCTACAAAATTTCTGGTGATTGGACTTAAGGTCTTGATAGCTGCGGGTGATGGCAATAGGGATGCCCAAGATTTACCGCGGTGGCTTGCCGGCCAAGAGATTCTAAAAGGAAACTAAGTGACTGATAAACTCATTAAATCACTGGAAAGCAACCGGGTTGTTCCGCTTGTTCAATCTGATAATCCCAAAACGGCTCTGAAAATTTCAGAGGCGCTTCTTGAAGGCGGCCTGAATGTGCTCGAAGTTGTCCTGCGCACAGATGCCGCGCTTGATTGCCTCGAAGCTATTGCCAAAGAGTTTCCGGAGGCCCATGTCGGCGCAGGCACAGTCCTCAGCGCAGATCAGTCCAAAGAGGTTATCAGGCGCGGCGCGAGCTTCATCGTCTCGCCAGGTCTTGATCCGGCCTCTGTTGCTGTCGCAAATGAGGCTGGCATCCCAATTCTGCCCGGTATCTCAACGGCGACAGAGCTTCAGCAAGCTTGGAATCTAGGCCTAAGGACCGTAAAATTATTCCCCGCCAGCCTGGTCGGCGGCCCTAAAATACTCAAAGCTTTATCATCGGTTTTTCGGGATGTGCGCTTTATGCCAACAGGCGGCGTTAACCCCGCGACCATAAATGACTATCTAGCCGTGCCCGCCGTTCTGGCCTGTGGAGGCTCTTGGCTTACACCCGCTGATGCCATCGCAAAGGGCGACTTCGCCGCGATTACGCAGCTTGCAAAAGAAGCGATTGAGATCACGCGAAACAGATAGAGGGCCTCACCTCAGAGCTCTATCCCAGCACTCTATCCAAGCTTAAGAACTTTAACTGCCTCGTCCAAAAGATACCGGCTTTCGGGCGCCATGGCCGGAAGCCGTGTGTCATAGGGCTTGGGCGGGCTTGGGGTTGCGGTTACGGCGTGGACAATCTGGGCATTGATCTGGGGGAGGTGCCATAATCCCCCGTAAAGCCCGTAGGCTTCGCCGTGATGACCTACCATTAACTGTCCTGGGATAGGGGATAGATCAGGGGGATACACATAGAGGCCAGGGCCGAAACTAACGAAATGACCGTCACCTCCCGCCCCGTTTTGCCCGTCATAACGCCAGGTGGCTTTGTGTAAATCTGGCGCGTCGCCAATAGCTTTTGCTATGATGAGGAGGTCTGACAGGCTCGCCCGCAGCCCGCCTTGCGGCGAGAGAAGCGTCCCGTTTGTGCCGGGGGTATAGGCGTCAAAAACAAAATCGGGGTCATCCCCATAAAGCACGGGCCCTGTTGACGCTAAGGCCTTGGGACCATCGGTTTGTATGCGCATCTCGCCGTCTATTTCGCGGTATAGCGTAGCACCCAATTGGCGTTTGGCCGCGCTCACCCCTGCCCAATTAAACCCTGCATCTAAGCCAAGGGGACCCAATACATATTTTCGCGTAAGCTGATCGAGCCTGAGGCCGGACCGCGCTTCCATGACAGTGGCCGCTATGCCGTAATTAATATTGGCATATTCAAACCAAAGGCCGGGCCGTCCGCCTTTAAACATGTCATCCGATAATAGACTTCGGATATCACCTACGGGCACTGTCCAATAAACATCAGGGTCGGAAATTCCAGATTGGTGAGAGAGTAATTTTTCGAGCGTAATCATCTCGGCAGGGTATTGGGGATGACGAAGTTTAAGCCCCAGAGCGGAGCTAACATCATCCTCAAGGTTAAGAATGCCGGCCTTCGACATAGCCCTAGCCGTTAGCGCGACAACTACTTTTGACATAGACGCCGCTCTAAAAGGGGAACCTAATGTGAATCGGCGGCGGGGCGCAGTCTCGGATTTATCCAGCCCCGAAGCATAACCCTCCACGCGATTTAAAACCGTCTCTCCGTCTCGGACGACAATAAGCCCCCTACCGCCAAGAGGCTTAAGGTCAGCTCTGCTATCTTTGAGGCTAGCGCATCCGCCCAATCCCGCGGCTCCGCCCGCCGCTAATATTGAGAAAAGAGTGTCGCGCCTAGATATTTTCATGGGCTTATTTAAGCGGTAAGCCTGAGAGAGTGCAAGGCTTGGTAACGCTAAGGATTACGAGCCTAAATATCTCAGTCACTCAACATAACGAGGTGCCCTACCCATTTTCAGCAATGACGCTATGATCTTTAAACGCTGATTTGCTATTTGTCCTTTTGTCAAAAGCCGAAATTGGTTCCTGTTATCTTCGTGGAGAAGATTGGAATGAGATTGTTTTTTTGGTGGGATATTCACTAAGCGTGATATTTTTTGCCATTCAGGTAACCAGCTGCAACGGCGCTTTAGTGAAGATGCCTCTATCACCGTTTGAGTTACTGATATTACGTGCATCCAAACACATAAGGGTGGGCCTTATTTTGCGGTTGTAGTTGACCTTTATTAAGCTGGTCGACTGATTTATGAGTGTAAATATTAATCGTAACAAATGCACTCCCAATTGCAGTTTTACGGCGTAGCCCTAAGGGCAAGGTCATTGTGTATTCCGACCAGGATTGGTAATTTACCAATCATAGATGGCGAGAACTGCTATGAAAATGCTGTTACCTAAAGCTTCTTCAATCTGTTCAAAATTGAACTTATCAGGAGGAAAGCTTCCAAAATCGTATTGAGTTTCTCAAGATGGGTTCTCTTTCATCGAATTACTAGTAGGACGTTGTCACTTGTTGCTTTGAGGTGACAGAAAAATGAGATGGCAAGAAACCTAAAAAACTTGGGCCGCATCAGTTTATGGTTTCAAGACCGCGTCCATTACATTTCTAAATTCTCCAGCGATTTTTTCAAACCCAGAACTCGTACCATGAATTTCATCATTCCAATCAGTGAGATCATCCATAACCCCACGGCAATCAATGACCCAAACGTTAGTTTGGTTGGAATCTTGGGCGAGTGAATTCAGCATATCGTGCAGATGGTCCAACAGGAATTTGATGATGTTGCGGCGTAACTGCATATCCATGATGCCGCGCTCATCCAATGGGTCGCCAAGCCATTCATTTTTGGCGGCGTACTTTGGATTGCGCTCGTCATTCTCCCAAGGGTGTGGAAAAACATAGTCATACCCATGAACAAAAATTGGAATATTGGATATGGTTGGATCTGAACGAATTGTGGAAATGACCTTCAAATAGGCGGTCTGCAAGAAATTCAGTTTATTAACGAAAATTGAAAAATTAATGTGCCCCACTATGTCGTTTGCATCGCCGTTAAAGGGCTTCAAAATATCAAATAGAGAGGACTTTCCGGTTTCCTTATTCGTCCCAATTATATCATTTCCTGCGGCGGAAAACATTAATCCGTCCACGGTCAGATTGTCGTCTCTTAATTTGGAGATGGCCTGCATGTACTCGGTTCGTTTAGAGTCTATATCTCCAAAAACCATATTTTGCGCAGTATCTCCTGCGGCACCAACAGAATATATAAGATAGTCTTGCTTCAAGTGGTCAACGACATCTTTAATGATAATCGGAAATTGAAACCAACTATCACCTTCAGAGACAATAATAGGGAGTTGTTCGCCTTGCTTAATGCGCTTTTTAAATTTCTGCTGTCGCCGCCATCGCGAAATGTCATTTCCTATGGATAAAGCATTCTCTAATTCCCACTGAACATCGGAGACATCAACAGTTTCGGGGTTTGGAAATACACTCAGCTCGAAGCCGGATTCGCCTCTTGCGAGTATCACATATTTCTCGAGTGTTTCATCACTCGTCTCGGGATTTTCTAATAATTCTCTGTATTCGCGGTAGGTTATTTTTTCCATAACTCACTCTTTACTAGATAAATGGAGATATATACTGCATGAATGCAGTGGTTTTGCAAGGGGGCTGGTATGAGTGAAGATTACTCCAAAGAAGAGTATGAAATGTTGCTTGAGGTCATTAAGGACTTCAAAGGAAAACGAAAACTTGTGAAACGGGCGAAAAAAGTAATATCGGGCGCGTCCAGAAAACAGGTTGATTCTCCAGAGCGGGTGCAAAAATTTTATGACCGAGAAAAAGAACGAATGGAAGGGTCGCTAAATCGAAATTACTCCATCTATCGCGTGATGACCCCGGATGATGCGGAGGCTGTTGGGGACGATATTGATCCATCTTTGCCAGACACCGAAATAGCACCTCAATTGGACGATGCGGCGCTCCCAGACGATATTGATGATGACACGTCACCTATTGAAACTGATCCCGATATTACACTTGAGAGCATTATCAATGAATCAAATGACCTTTTGTCAATTGAGACGTTGGAAATTGGGATGGCTGTTTCGAAATCGATTGGGTTGGTGAATGTCGGTCAGCTTCGGAAAGGAACTGGATTTCTTATCGGCCACAACTTGATGATGACCAACTGGCATAACTTCAAAATAAAATCAGATACTAACACCAGTTCGCTGTTAATGGGATTTGAAGATAATGATGTCGGCGAGCGGTTGGGCAAGGCTGAATATGATTTTGATCCCGACCGGTTTTTCTATTCAAATAAAGAAAATGACGTCGCGATCGTAGCCGTTAAACCCAAGAGCCGGAAGGGTGTAGCGCTGGAGAAATACATGCACATCCCGCTTTTTGAACGGGAAGGGAAAATCATTATTGGAGAGCCCGTCAATATTATTCAGCACGCCGGAGGGCACCGAAAGCAGGTGGTGTTTCATAACTCAAATTTAGTTGCTCTAAGTAACAAGAGCGAAAAAGATCAGTATTGTTATTATGATGGTGATACTAAAAAAGGCAGTTCAGGATCGCCAGTATTTAATAAACATTGGGAGGTGATCGCCCTGCATCGAAAGGGCGTGCCTGAAACAACTAGATTTGGGAAAATAGTTCTTAAAGACAATACAAAAATTGATAGATCTGAAATGATGACCAACATGCATAAAATAAAGTGGGCCAGCAATCAGGGCGTTCGAATATCACGAATTATAGACAACTTAAAGAAAGAAAAATTTGAATCCGAAGAAACGGAATTGGTGATGCAAAATTATAAAACTTTGCGAGACGACCTCCTGTTGTCTTGGGGTGTTCAGGTTTTAACCTAGTGCTTAAGTCGAAGGGCTTGGGGTTGGATTTCAATAAGTGTTTTGAAGGAATAGTTCGGGGATTTTGTGTGCCAATTAAAATTTTGCTCGAAAAACTTGTCGAAAAGGTTAATTTCGTGCTAAGCATGCATCGGGTTACATTACATAACTAGTTTGTGGGGCGGACATAACTAGTGTGTGGGGCGGGAGTGTATTCATATAACCTCCCTAGTGTTAAGTAAATTAGGGGTGGGATATGCGGGGAACACAATGGAAAGAAGAGTATGTTGACGGGAGTAAGATCAACGAAATTTCTTCGATTAAAACCTTTTTCCGAAAAATCCACAAAGTTCAAGAGAAGAATAGAAAAACAGCCAGAGATTTGGAACATAGGCGCGCGCAGCATGCTAAACAGCAGATAGGCGTTAACAATGCCCAGTTCACAGTCGCTAGGGAAATTCCTACGGAACTCCAGAATGGATTGTTTCAACCTGGGGCCAATTTCTCTGCAAGCATAAGAATTTCAAATGCGTCAGGAACAATTCAGGCTGATGATAAACGGGATTTGCGAGGGTTCGCGGTTCGCGTCGAAACAGATGATGACGATGAGACCTGTTACGATTTATTGATGACGAATTACCCTGTCTCACATGCTCGTGATGCCAAGCAATTTATGGAATTTGCTCTCGCCTTCTCCGGCAATAAGATTAAGGCTTTACTGACGTTGTTACTGACCCAGGGACCGTTCGAATTGTTTCGAATGATGCGCAATATTGTTAAGGGTACAGGGCGAAAAGTCGCCAGCCTTGCGGAAGAGAGCTTTTGGAGCCGATCCGCCTTTGCAATCAATGATTTGGTCGCCGTCCGTTACGCTCTGCGCCCGAAAGGCGAAACTATTTCCAAGGCACCAAAGGACGCGAGTGCTAATTACTTACGAACTGATTTGGTACAGCGTTTGGCAGAAGGTGATATCATATATGAATTGGTAGTGCAGAGGTTCGCGTCCGAGAAAACAACGCCAATTGAAAACGGAGGCGTTGAATGGAAAGAAAAAAACTCCCCGTTCGAAGTCATAGCAGAATTGAAAATTCCAAAACAAGAATTGGAAAGCATGGATGCGCAGTTGATGGAAAGAGATGTGGGCCGTCTAGAATTCAACCCATGGATTACAGCCGACGATTTCAGACCGCTTGGGAGCCTCAACCGCGCCCGCAAATTTGTATATGAGAATAGCGCTGCGTTGCGGTCGCATCGCAGTAAATATATCCCGCCTGTAAGCCTTGGTATGCGGATCTATCGTCCTTTGGTTAACGTCATTTTTGCAATAACAAAACCCATCATTTCCTGGCATAAGTTACCCAAGCTTATTGGGTCCTTAAACCTCGAAGTCTTCCGAAATGACCTGCGGAAGTTTAACCTGTTTGACACCGAAGAACCAAGGGAGTGGCCGGCATCGCGGCAACCGGACCCGGTTCTGAAATCAGATGAAATGGAAGGCCGGCATCCGGAGGGAAAATTCAATGACCTAAATTGCCCGTTCATGGGCGCAGCGGGTGCTCGGTTTGGACGCAATACGCCGCTTGATGATGTGGAGCCGCACCTTGATGCCAAATATGGTTTATTAGATCCCAACCCTTATGATGTTGCTGAACGAATACTGTCCCGTGATACGTTTAAGCCCGCAACGACCTTAAACCTCATGGCTGCTGCGTGGATCCAATTTATGATCCACGGATGGGTAGATCATAAGAAAATTAACCTGTCTGAAGCGAAAGACGAAGATCTGATTAAAGTGCCTACGGACGGAGGAGAATGGCCGGAAAATCCGATGCTTATTCCTAAAACCCAAAACAGCGATACCTTGAAATACGGAAATAAGCATATTCCTGTTTATCATAATGAGATCAGTCATTGGTGGGATGGATCCCAGCTCTATGGGTCAGATCTGGAAACGCAGATGAAACTCCGGACGGGGAAAGACGGAAAGCTGAAAACCGCAAAAATTAGAGATAATGAAGTGCTTCCAGCGCAGAAGGCTCCGCTAGAAGGCGTTGATGCCACCGGGTTCAACGACAATTACTGGCTTGGCCTCAGCCTGCTCCATACTTTGTTTACGCTTGAGCATAATGCGATTTGCGACAAGCTCACACGGGAATACCCGACATGGAATGATGACCGCATATTTCAAAAAGCGCGCTTGATTGTTTCGGCGCTCCTCGCGAAAATTCATACGGTTGAATGGACACCTGCGATATTGGGCCATCCCGCGCTTCAGGTTTCGATGGATGCGAACTGGTGGGGTTTACTAGGCAAAAAAATTACAGATCAATTAGGACGTTTCAGTGATAGCGAAGCAATTAGCGGTATTTTGGGATCTGTTCCGGATCACCACACCGCCCCTTATGCATTGACGGAAGAGTTTTCTATTGTGTATTTTTTGCACCCGCTCATTCCTGATGAAGTGCAACTCCATAATATCAAAGCCAAAACCACCGAAACCGTTGGTCTTCGAGATATAATAGGCGCCAAATTGCGCGAAAAATATAAAAAGTACTCTATGGAGGATCTCAATTATTCCTTTGGTGTTGCTTATCCGGGCGCCATTTCCTTGAAAAACTTCCCTAATGTACTGCGTCCGAATGTCAGGTTCGATGGAGAGTTACAAGATCTTGCGGTACGCGACATTGTTAGAGCCCGGGAACGAAATATTCCGCGCTATAATGATTTTAGAGAAATGCTCCGATTGCCGCGCATAAACTCATTCGCTGGCCTTTCTGCAAACCCGGAATATGCACAAATTTTGTCTGAGCTTTATGATAATGATATCGATAAAGTCGATACTATGGTCGGTATGTTTGCCGAGACGCCGCCGCAAGGGTTTGGATTCAGCGATACGGCATTCCGTATCTTTATTTTGATGGCGTCGAGACGTCTTAAAAGTGACCGGTTTTTTACTTCTGATTACACGCCTGATATGTACACGCCGGAAGGCATAGCTTGGGTTCAGGACAATGACATGAAATCCGTTATGCGTCGGCATTATCCGGCCTTAACGCCAGCATTTATTGGTTTGGATAATATTTTCCAACCGTGGAAAGTGTTAAACCGCGATTAATTGCGAGAGGGTGTATGCAAGTAAATGTTGATAAGTATTTTGCCGTGTTGCGCAAGATCAGGGCTTTGGCTGCAATCCTAATTGCGTTGCTCTTGGTTCTGACTTTTGTCTATTTCAAAGTTAGTCAAAACTGGGTGAAATCTGCTAATCTAAAAGGCGAAGAGGCCTTCCTTAAGGGGGCGATTGGAACAGAGGTCATGCCGTTGGTCGTTCTTGACGTCTTGCCTGATATGTTTCCAGAAAACTTTCAACCTGCAGGCGTTGAGGCGGGCGACTGGATTGATCAATTCGGCTTTATTCGCGACCCGAAAAACGAAGCGTTGCCTGTCGGATTTACTCTCAGTAACAGGCGTCCGAAATCGGGCGCACCCTCACCAGTGCCGTTTGTTGCCTTAACCTGCGCTCTTTGTCATTCCACTGAAATTCAGCCCGTTGGGACCAATGAAACACATTTCATTATTGGCCCCGGTAATCGCTCTTTAAACCTATTTTCGTGGCTTGACGCTTTTCAGGCCTCGATTCTTGACGAAGAAAAGTTGACATTAGAGACGCTGGAAGGGGCCTACCATGAAAAACACGGTCGGAAATACACCCTCTCAGAAAAACTTATGACGCGGCTCTGGTTAAACGGAATACGTAAATCAATTGGCGCGGGGTTGCCGCGCTTTGACGAACCCTTCGGCCATGGCAAATCAAGAGATCCAAGCATTGTTGCCGCAGGCCCCACGCGTACCTTCCCCTTCAGAACCATCGTCAGAAGTGCGTTAAACAGGCCAGGTGAGAAGATGGCCGTGTATACGAAAATCTCAACCATTTATTTGCAGAAGAACCGAAGGTGGGCTCAAGTCGATGGCAGTATCAATGATATAGATTTAAGAAGCGCGACCGCGGCCTTCGCCGCCGGGGCAACGGTTCAAAACTTGAAAATCCCGGAAATAGCCAACACTGTGAAAGAAGCCAGTAAGTTCACCGAAACCTTGCAAGGACCACCCTATGCAAAACTCTTTCCTGCCCAGGCGGCATTATCGGACCCAGACCTCGTTGAAAGAGGCCGTCAATTATACATGACAAGCTGTAATAGTTGTCACGGCCATCGCACAAGCGACGGCCTGGGGTGGGTGAACGGAGCGCGGCACGGGGAAATAATTCCGCTGGAAGAAATTGGGACGGATCCGGAAAGGGTGGTGTTTCGCCATTACGAACGTATTACCGCTAAATTGGTTGAGCTCTTCCAAGAGCCACACCCATTTCCTATGGCTCCTGAAAACTTACGCGCGCCAAACGAGGTTGAAAAAAGGGGTTATGTTGCCGCGCCTATAGAAACGGCTTATTTAAGGGCTCCTTATCTTCATAACGCCAGCGTTATGACCCTCGCTGAGTTAATTAACTTACAGCCACGTCGTACCAAGTTCTACCGCGGTAGGAATGCATATGACCCTGAAAATGTTGGGTTCATATCCCCGGCCGAACCAAATGAATTTGTTTATTTCGAATTTGATACTAGCTTGCGCGGCAATTCTAATAAAGGGCACGATTACCCGTGGTCCTATGATGACCCAGATCGTGATCCCGCTGAACTGAAAGCTTTGCTTGCCTATCTGAAAACTCTTTAAGGGAAGACAATATGAAAACAACACTCCTGAACAGAAGCCCTATTTGGTTTAATTGTTTTATATATTTTGGAATCTTACTGTTAATGGCGTTATGGGTTCCTGAACTGTCAGAAGACCCTCTTTTGGGCCGAATTAAATACACCATATTTGCTTGTATATTGATGGTCATTCCCGCTGTTCTAACCTATTTATTTAGAACAATCGGCCCTCGCATAGCCTATACGTCTAATGTTTTGTGGTTATTTAGTTTTTTCCTATTTCTCTTTCATGCCTATTTGACAATCTTTGTTTACTTTGGCGGCATCCGCGAAAGTATTGACGGGCAAGGGGATGTAATTGGAATTTTAAATATGATTCTGACGGTGTGGTGGATACTCAATATTATTCTACTGTTCACCGTCGGACTTATGAACAGGGGTATTCGGTTTCAACACGCATTGTTAATGCTTGCTATTATTGTTGCCTTCCTTTTCACCGTTCTCAGACGAACAGGCAGCGTCTTCTCATTTGGAGTTCTTGTTTCTATCGTCCTCATGACGGGCATTATTGTCTATTTTATAGTTTTGAGAAAATCGACACCGGCAACAATTCCGAGGTTATCATGACAGAAAATAAAGGCTTTGATGCCGCCCTGAAATACCCGCTTTTCGATTCCATTTTTAATCGTCGAACCAGACGTATTGCAAAAGGCCTTGATGAGATTGGCGCTGGGAGCCTCAGTTATAAACCCACGTCAAAACCAGAACCATTGGGTGAATTGGAAGAGGCGTTATTGATCGCTATGACTGGGGTTACAGGATATACATTCCCAGATCGTCCGTTTCAGGATCATTCGGGCGAAGATATAATGGGAACACCGAATGTCTATATGCCCGGGCGCTCTGCTGGCAGCCCTGACAACGTTCAGGCTACTCATTTTTTCTTGATAAATGACGAAGGGACCTATTACCTCAAAAAGAACCTTGATGTCGAAAATATCGATTTTAGTCCTTCAAATTTGATTGAGCGCGCGCGCGCCAGTAAACAAAAAATCTCCGACGAACGTTTGGAGTATCCGCGCAAATTTCCATATTATCTCGACTCAAACCGCTTCATGTCAAATAAGCCTGGGACAACAATTATTGTGCCTGTCCTTGATACAACACCTCAATACATTAACGGCATGATGTATTTACTCACCCAACCAGAAGGCCATAAACCGGCTTTCCTGGATGATAAATATTTCTATCGTTTAGCGGGCGTTAAAAAACATGTGAAGTCCGGATATCTGAATAAGGATATCATGGTGCCTTTGGGTTTATTAGGAACATTTCGCGCCGACATGGAAGTTGGCATGCTCATGCAAAACCTCTTTTTAACCACTCAAGCCATGGGCTTGGGCGGATGGATCCATGCCTCCTTCGGGCCACCATTTTTACTTGGAAATCATCCTCAATATGCCGACAACCCGGAAGTTGACGGGCTAGGATTAGGGTTTCGCTATGAGCTTCCCAAAAGAAGGTTGAAAAACCCAGCAACTTGGCTGGGCGCCATAAGGAAAGCGCGTGCTAACCCGGTTGGCCTTACCGGCATAATCGAAGGTCTCTGCCCGCCCTATCATAGTAATATGGACGCCGCTGTTGATGCGCTGCTTGAATTGAAATATGGCGAGAAGGGCGCGTATAAAGACACGGATTACTTTGAGACGATTTTCAAGGCGGACGGCGGCAAAAGATACCTTGAAGAAGTCCCGCATTATAACAAACAAGTCGAGATTGTCTGCAAAGACGTTTGTAACTGGATATACGACACGCACGGCCGTTTCCCGGCACATGTAGACGCAATGTTCGTGCCCGGCATATGGCTGCAAGCCCATCACCTGGATCTGGATTATTATGACCATCTTTTCAAAACCGGAAAAGGCGTCGGATACAGTCAAACTCAAAAGCAACATGAAGATTTATGGCATGTTTAATTGGAGGCAATGAGGGTGCCTGTAATTTAACATTCTTCAGAATTTCATTAGAAAAGAAAGCGCTCCACATTGAAGTTAGGATCACTGTTTTTTAGACTCTGAGAAATATTGCTATAAAATAAATGCTCAATGCTTTGAATCGTGAGACTTTAAATGGAGATCTTGCGAAATTTTGTGCAAATTTACGTCAAGAAATTGCTACGACAAATGCTGTGATAGAGAGCCTTTTCAATCTTCATAAAACAGAACCTATCCGAAGAAAAACTTTCTAAACCCGCAAAGAGGCCCACCGGGACGCATTCGATTATGTCAAATTATTCTACAATTTAAAACGCAGGGTCGCTAACAATAGGATGTTGTTACCTGGTGGAAGAGAGATCGCAATAAAATGAATTTACAAAGTGTCCATAAAGTAAGGGGAGCATCACTGTCCTTGGCCCGTTTTTTTTCTGATTTCCAATCTGGGCCTAAATCACCAGAGAACACACGATTAAAAGTTTCCTTTTGATCAGACCCATTGAGACATTTCAACCAATTTTCTCGGAATTTCTTGCCACGCTGCGCGGGTTGCGCCCAAAGATCGTAGACACTTCTAGGCACATCAAATGGCTGAAAATTCCATTTTAAATTTGTCTTGGTTGTAGCAATCTCATCTTCCCCAAGCGGTGAGCCCTGTACTTTATTCGTGCCGCTTTTATTCGGAGAACCTTTACCGATTGTCGTTTTACAAGCGATAAGGGTAGGTCGGTCTGATTGTTGCGATTGGCGTAGAGCATCTGCAATCTCGACCCTATTATGCCCGTCAATTTTGAGGACTTTCCATCCACTTGCCGCAAATCTTGCTGATTGATCTGTAGAGTCTGACAGAGAGACAGCACCATCAATTGTGATATTATTGTCATCCCAAAGCACAATTAGTTTATTGAGTCTCAAATGTCCCGCAAGAGAAATCGCTTCTTGGCTTATGCCTTCCATTAAACAACCGTCACCTGCAATTACGTAGGTATAATGGTCAACCAGTTCATCGCCAAATTGAACATTTAAATGACGCTCTGCAATTGCAAACCCGACGGCGTTAGCAATACCTTGTCCTAAGGGTCCTGTAGTCGTTTCAACGCCAGAGGTGTGACCATATTCTGGATGCCCGGCTGTTATAGACCCAAGTTGCCGAAAATTTTTCAATTGCTCGAGGGTTACATCTTGATAGCCCGTAAGATGCAGCAAACTATATAACAACATTGAGCCGTGTCCGGCTGACAAGATAAACCTGTCGCGATCAGGCCATTCTGGATTTGAGGGATCAAATTTCAGAAATTGAGAAAACAAAACGGTGGCCACATCAGCCATCCCCATTGGCTTATCCAGTCGTGAAAATTAGGCGACATATTTATGAGAAACGTTTCGCTATATAATCGATTGCCCCGTTGCTTCCCAATCTCTCATGAACGCAGCGAGACCGTTATCTGTCAAAGCATGATTTGCGAGAGACTTAATAACAGCGGGGGGCGATGTAATCACATCCGCTCCAATTAAAGCACATTCTTTGACGTGATTTACATTACGGATTGAGGCAGCAAGAATTTCAGTCTCATATCCATAATTGTCGTAAACGGTTCTGATCTCTTCAATTAGATCGATACCATTTAAGGTCAAATCATCTAATCGGCCAATAAATGGCGAAATGTAGGTTGCACCACATTTTGCCGCGAGAAGAGCTTGGTTCGCAGAAAAACACAACGTAACATTCGTTGGGACATCTTTATCAGACAGTGTTTTACAGGCCTTTAGCCCTTCAAGAGTGAGGGGCAGCTTTACGCAGACATTGTCTGATATCTTGCGTAAAGTTTCACCTTCTTCAATCATACCTTGCGCATCTGAGGCAACAACTTCTGCCGAAACATGTCCCGGTGTTAGCTTGCAAATTTCTGCGATCACATTTTTAAAATCGCGACCTGATTTAGCGATTATTGAAGGGTTCGTCGTGACGCCATCCACAAGACCAATGTCGGCTAGTTCTGCGATTGCAACCAAGTCAGCACTATCAATAAAAAATTTCATGGTAAGACACCTATTTAATTACTCGTGAGGATTGATTTCAGAAAGATTTTGTGAAGACCTAAAGTCCTTCGACATCATCAAGAACGGGCGGGGGCTGCGCGGAATGATGCCGCAATAGCTTCACGCAATGGCTTAGGTTGATAATTAATATCGTAAAGTGTGGGGCGCTTGATGACGCCGTCCTTGCGAGGCCACCACGTTTGCAACCATGTATGACGGTCGCACATGCCCCATGCCAAAATATCTTTGGTTTCCGTATAACTTAGCATTAGGTCTAAAAAGGCTTTTCCGTAGGATGCGACCTCTTGGTCGCGAATAGTCGGATCTGGATTTAAGCCCGTATCATTGACATCAAACTCACTGACGATCAGTTTATAATCCATACCAACGATTTCGTCGATAAATGCGCGCCACTCTTTGGCTTGAGGATCGGGATATCCAGATTTAGAGTCCCGGACCATTGTCCCGAGATGACCTTGGATGCCAAATGTGTCGATGGGCGTTCCGCGCTTTCGGAAGCCCTCTAATAGCTTCAATACGCCGTATCGGTGTTTTTCATTGCCTGACTCCCAGATCATGTAATCATTATATACCAGCTCTGCATGAGGTGCGAATTCCTTAGCCTTGTAGAATGCAAAATCAACGATCTGTTCACCCGCATGTTCCACAAATACAGTGTCACGCATCTTTCCTGTTTGCGGATCAATCGTCTCATTTACGACATCCCAAGAGTAGATTTGTTTTCCGTAATGCTGTGTAAGGTTTTGAATATATAAGGCAAGGAAGGCTTCCATGTCTTGGCTACCAGAAAACTGTTTCTCTGAAACCCAGCCTGGCGTGAATTCCATTTGGTTCCACAACAACACATGCCCGCGGAAATCCATTTCGTTAGCTTCACCCCAAGCGACAAGCTCATCACCGCGAGAGAATTGATAAGGGCCCGGCGCGCCCAATATCGAGTAAAGTTTATGCTCATTCTCTGCCACCAGCGTGTCACATTCCGCCGCAATTATTTTCATGTAATTTGCATCTTTAAAGGGCTTTGACCCAATGGCCGTTCCGAAGCGCAAGCCTTTAGACTTTGCTAAACCTGAAAGTGATGTTGTAGGCAAGCGGGGAGATTGTGTTGGAACTGGGATAAATGCAGACTTACCTTGATCCAGATCCGATATATTTGAAACACTCGCACATGCTGCGAGAACCAAGGCATTTCCTGCTCCAGCTAAAAACGATCTTCTATTTGTAGACAATTTCTAATCTCCAGTGCCAAATATGACAACGTTGTCATCTCTAGCACTGATTTTCAAGTTTAGCAATAAGAAACCTAATAAAAGCCCATCTGTCTCGAGAATGCTCAACAATTTTTTTCGCATTGCTCCATCGCATTTGAGGTTCGCTGGAATCCAAATTAAATTACAAATTCGGGGTCGCTTACGGCTTCAAAGGCACGCTTTATGTTACGATCTCCGTCGTATAACAGCGGATAATTAGGCCGTTTTAAAGGGTAGTTATTGAGCCATGACGCATCATCAGTAAGGCCCCATAGCGATACAGACTTAACAGATGGCCGAGAAGCGAAGCCGTTAAATAAATCGCGGTACTTTTGGGCTTGGTCTTTAATAACGCTCTCGGGAACAGTATTGCCGTAACTCACGGCGCAATTCGTGCTGGATTCAAAACACTCACCCGGGTCCGAATAGACGGAGATATCCAACTCGGTAATGTGGTTGATTAGGCCGGTGAACATGGCGTCAACATCGTCGATGGCTTTTAACGCTTCGCCGACATTGCTGCTCATTTGCAGATGATGCTGATGTCCCACGCCGTCAATCGGGATGCCGCGTTCTGTAAGGTCTTTGACAACTGCCAAAACACGGCTCCTCTTTCCAGGTAGTTCCGTGTTATAATCGTTTAGAAAGAGCAGCACATCAGGGTCAGCGGCGCTGGCCGCTTCAAAGGCCCAGTCAATATAATCTTTGCTGTTCCCAGCGGCTTTATACCAATTACTGTCGCGGTATGGCGCCGTCGGGGCAGATCCATCATCGGTGATAACTTCATTGACCACATCCCACGCATAAACTCTGCCTTTGAAATGGGTGACCACATCCGTGACATATTTTTGAAGGCGTGTTTTGACCTCTGCAGGTGTGCCTTCGAAGAAGTAGTCTGGGGTCGCGCGGTGCCACAGCAGAGAATGTCCACGCACCGTAATGCCATTGCTTTCAGCGAATGTTACCAATGCATCTGCGTCTGCAAAAGTGTAAACACCTTCTTGAGACGAAAGCGCCTCTGGCTTCATCACATTTTCAGCCGTGATAGAGGAGAATTGACTGGAGAGAATATCCGCGTCAGCAGAGCCGGTGGCAATTTGGGCTGTGCCAATGGCCGCGCCAACCAGGAAATTGTCTTTGAAGCGGCCCTTTAGCACTCCGTTTGCCGCAACAGGAGGAGGAGGAGGAGGAGGAGGAGGAGGAGGCACAATAGCTGTCGGCGTTGGCGAAGGCCCGTTGTTACCACCACACGCGCCAAGCGCTACTAAAGCCCCGCCCGCTAATAGTTTAAGCCGTAACCGTGCAGAAATATCCACCTGAACCTCCAAAAAACCACTGTATTGACAGGGCTGCCATATATAAAAATAGCCTTATTTCACAAATTGAGTCACTATATTTTCGAGATATTCCTGTCGGCCCGAGCTAGGCTCAGGCGAGGTGTTTCCATCAAGACAGTGCCTGGCCATGTTATCAAGCGTCACCTTGCCATCCATCATTTGCTTGCCCATGCCCTTATCCCATCCAGCATATCGGTCACTCTTGAAGGCTTGAAGCTTGTCGTCTTCAATCATTGCTGCAGCGTTCATCAATGCGCGTGCGAGTAGGTCCATGCCGCCAATATGCGCATAGAACAGGTCTTCGCTATCACTAGATTGACGGCGAACTTTGGCATCAAAGTTTGCGCCGCCATTTCTAAAGCCGCCGCCTTTGAGAATGTAATAAAGGGCTAATGTGTTTTCGCGGAGGTCATTCGGGAACTGATCTGTATCCCAGCCATTTTGTGGGTCGCCGCGGTTAAAGTCGATTGAGCCAAAAATGCCAAAGGCATTGGCCATTTCAATCTCATGCTCAAAGGCGTTCCCAGCAAGTGTCGCGTGGTTGGGCTCGATATTGACGCCAATCTCATTCTCTAGCCCATGTTCTTTGAGGAAGCCGTAAACTGTACCGACATCGCGATCATATTGATGTTTGGTTGGCTCATGCGGTTTGGGCTCAATCCAGAGGTCGCCTTTGAAGCCGATTTTATATTTATGCTCGACGGCCATATTTAGGAATCGTCCAAGTTGGTTCATTTCTTGGCCCACATTTGTATTCAAGATTGTGTCATAGCCTTCGCGGCCACCCCAAAAGACATAACCAGCGCCGCCAAGGCGGTGCGTCGCCTCCATCGCGTGCTTTACTTGCAAAGCTGCAAAAGCCACCACATCTGGGTTCGGATTGGTTGATGCGCCGGCCATAAAGCGAGGGTGGGAAAACATATTGGCCGTACCCCAAAGGAGCTTCGTTGTGCCTGCATCCATCTTGGCTTCTATTTTATCAACGATAGCCGCCAAATTTTCGACATGCTCTTTTGGTGTCGTGGCTTCGGCCATGATGTCGACATCGTGAAAGCAAAAGAAGGGTTGGCCTAGCTTTTCAAAAAAACTGAACGCTGCATCAAGTTTGGCCTCTGCAGCTGCTTGGTCATTTGCGCCTTGTAGCCATGGACGGCCAAATGTGCCTGCACCAAAGATGTCATGCCCATCCCAACAGAAATTATGCCAGTAACAGACTGCAACGCGTAGATGCTCTTCAATGGTCTTACCCAGAACTTTTTTCTTGGCGTCATAATATTTAAAAGCGAGCGGGTTATCACTGTCTTGGCCTTCAAATTTGATAGGGTCGATATGGTCGAAATAGCCACTCATTGGGTTAGCTCCTTGGTAGATTTATATAATTTCTGGAATGTCTGACGCCGCGCCGCGTAATGCTCGCGTAGGTCGGCGTTAGGTGTGATGGTGTGTTCAATCGCGGGAGGATGGCAAACCTCAGTGATGTCTTCACCTGTTACGCAAAGCCGCGCTAATCGTGCCGCGCCAAAAGCGGGACCGACAGCCGCGCCGCCGCGATAATGTAGTGGCACATCAAAGCTGGCTGCAAGTATCTTGCCCCAATAATGAGAGCGCGCTCCGCCGCCAATAACGGAGAGCGCTTTTATCTCTGCGCCCGTCTCGCGCAGGGCGTCAATGCCATCTGCGAGCGCAAAAGCCACGCCTTCAAGCGCGGATTGGGCGAGGGTTGTGCGGTTATCTTCATGGGTCAGACCGAAAAATGCGCCGGTGGCGTTGGGGTTATTATGCGGCGTACGTTCACCCGAGAGGTAAGGGAGGAAATAGGCCCCGTTGCCGGGTTGGTTCGCGTCTTCGGCTGCAGTGTATAGGTCAGCAGGCGTTTCAAAACCTGTCATCTTGGCGACGAAATCAACCGCGCTTGCGGCAGAGAGCGTCACGCTCATTTGATGCCAAAGTCCGGGTAGTGCGTGACAGAATGTATGCACAGCGCCTTCGGGGTTGGGACGGTAACTATCGTCCGCGAGGAATGTCACGCCTGAAGTGCCGAGCGAGATGAAGCCGTCGCCATGTGATGTTGTGCCAGAGCCAACGGCGCCTGCCGCATTGTCTCCGCCGCCTGCGGCAACAGGCACAGGGGGAATACCCCAATCGGTAGCGATGTCTTTGCGCAAGGTTCCTGTCGCCTCTGAGCCTTCAAAGAGCTTTGGCATATGATTACGGCTGAGGCCGGTGAGCGCCAAAACGTTATCGGACCATTCCCGCTTCGCAACATCCATCCAGAGCGTGCCTGCGCTGTCGGACATGTCGGAGGCACAATCGCCCGTCATGAGGAGGCGGACATAATCTTTGGGCAGCAGAACTTTCGCGACTTTCGCGAAATTCTCAGCCTCATAAGTGCGCATCCATTCGAGCTTAGGCGCAGTGAATCCCGGCATAGCGAGGTTGCCCGTGATACGAGTCAGGCTCGGCATTTTAGCCATCATGCTGAGGCATTCCGCGCCGCTACGCCCATCATTCCAGAGAATAGCAGGACGAATGACCTTGTCGCTTTCATCCAAACAGGTTGCGCCGTGCATTTGCCCTGATAGGCCAATGGCTTTCACACCAGAGCGTTTAAACGCATCAAGCTGTTTTACAGCAGATGTGGTTGCGTCCCACCAGTCTTGCGGGTTTTGCTCTGACCATAAGGCTTGCGGGCGATTAACGGTGAGGGGGGCGGTTGCCTGATCGACGATGCTTTGGGTGTCGTCAACCAAGACAGCTTTGACGCCAGAGGTGCCGATATCAAGACCGAGATACATTACTCAACCGTCAGCGTAACAGTTTTGACATTGGCGGAGCTGTTGCCAACCATAATGTCAAATTCGCCGGCTTCGACAACGCGTTTCATCTTGCGATTGTAGAACTGTAGTGCTTCTGTTGTTATCGGCAGAGTGACCGTTTCAGACGCGCCGGGTTCCAGTGAAACACGTTTGAAGCCTTTGAGCTCTTTGACAGGGCGTGTGACTGAGCTGATCTTATCACGTAAATACATTTGCACGATTTCATCGCCTGCTAACTTACCCGTATTTGTGACCGTTACCGAGACATTGGCTGTTCCATCAGTTGCGATTGTTTCTGTTGAAAGCGTCGGCTCTGACATCTCAAATGTTGTGTAGCTCATGCCTTCACCAAAGACATAAAGCGGAGTTTGATCAACAAAGGCATAACCTCGCCGCGCTGTAGGCTTGTGGTTATAGAAGGCTGGAATTTGCCCGACCGAGCGCGGGATAGAAACGGGCATTTTGCCTGAAGGATTAGCGTCACCCATCAATAAGTCTGCAACAGCCGTTCCAGTTTCTTGACCCAAAATCCATCCATAAAGAATGGCATCTAATTTATCTTCGACATTGGTTAATGCGATAGGGCGTCCAGAAATAATAACTGAAACCAGTGGCTTACCCGTTTCCGCTAAAGCGTCGATAAGCTCTTTTTGTTCACCGACGAGGGTAATGTTATCGCGGTCGCCGGGATGTGTTTCTGACCAAGCTTCGCGGGACGTCGACTCGTCACCGCCAATGGCGAGGATAATTAAGTCCGCATCTTTCGCGATGGCAACAGCCTTATAAATATCAGAGAGGTTTTGATCGCGGTCAGCGAGATTCACTTCATCATCCCACCAAGAGCGATTATCCGTTAGGGTTACGCCTTGGGCATGGACAATTTTATCTTCGCCTAATTTGGCTTTCAGGCCATCGAGGATTGAAACGGTTTGGCGAGGCTCGTCCGAATAGCCGCCCAATACAGTGATGGCTGCATTAGGGCCGATGACGGCAATCTTGTTATATTTGGAGGCGTCAAGCGGTAGGATATTGTTATCATTTTTCAATAGAACCGCAGCTTTTTTTGCAGCTTCTAAAGCCACGTCACGGGCTTCTTGATTGCCCGTTAGAGCATCGGCTTTTGCGCCGTCAGAATAAGGCGTTTCAAAAACGTTGCTTCGGAGTTTCATTTCCAAAACACGGCGCACAGCTTGATCGACATACTTTACATCATACTCGCCTGCTTCAATTTTTTCTTTTAAGGCATAGAAAGCAATCCCGTCAGGAAGCTCAAGGTCAACGCCAGATTTAAGGGAGAGTGCGCCTGCTTCGCCAATGTCGTTTACAATCTTATGGCGACCATTAAGCTCGTTAATCGCGAAGTAATCCGCGACAACAACACCGTCAAATCCCCATTCGCCGCGCAAAATATCATTGAGCAGCCATGGGTTAGCGTGGGACGGGATACCGTCAATTTCGTTGTAAGAGGCCATAACAGACGCTGCGCCCGCTTCTTTCACGGCCGCTTCAAATGGCGGGAAGAATGTTTCGCGCAAGACGCGTTCGGAGAGTTGGCTAGGCCCAACATTCTGGCCGCCTTCTGGCTGGCCGTGACCCGTCATGTGCTTTAACGTTGTCAGGACTTTGTCATCAGCAATCGGGAATCCTTTACCTTGGAAGCCAGTTATCGCGGCAACGCCCATGCGCGAGACGAGGTAAGGGTCTTCGCCATATGTCTCTTCAATGCGGCCCCAACGCGGGTCGAGCGCGATATCGACAACCGGGGAGAGAACATGATGCGCGCCGCGCACGCGAATTTCGCGGGCGGTAACAGAATAAACATCTTCGACTAAATCCGTATCAAAAGTCGCGGCCAAAGCGATGGATTGCGGGAAGGCAGTAGCATAACGGCCTTGGAAGCCATGCAGGCCTTCTTCGTGGAAAAGTGTTGGAATGCCAAGGCGTGTCTCTTCAATATGCCATTTTTGCACGGCATTATTGAGCGTAACAGTCTCTGAGGGTGTGCGGGCCGACAGGCGTCGCACAACGGACGCGTCATTGGGGTCACGTTCCTCCCCTTGTTCTTCCATACCGAATGTGTCTTGTGGACGCGCCCAGCAACCAATGCCGTGCGGGAAGTTCTCTTTCATCTTTTCGGGATTAAATGAGCCATCCTGCTCAAGCACTTTGGCTTTATCAAACCAAATACAGCTAATCTGTGCGAGTTTTTCATCCAGCGTCATATCGGCAAGCATCGCTTCGACCTTAGGGTTTGAAGAGGGTTTGAGCATTTCCAGAGCGGTTTGCGCCGCTGCTTCTGGTGCAGAGGGTTCAGTGGCGCTGCAACCCAAGAGTAATGAAGCGGTAGCTACAGATGTGAAGAGATGACGAATAGACATAAGAACCCCAAGATAAAATTAGTGGCTCCAAGCTTATTGTGGCTTGGTGTGTTTATTCGAGTTAGAATTAAGTGACAACGTTGTCAAACGAAAATAAAATATGCTAAGTTTAGGTAAGGAGAGGGGCTTATGTCGACAATTATTGATGCTTCGCGCGAAGCGGGGGCTTTTAAGGTGGTAGTTTGCGTGCTGAGCGGCGAAGCTCACCTGCGTGAAGAAAATAACAAAAAAGTGCTGGCCGCTGCTAAGGCGCTCGATTTCCGCGTCAATCCTGCGGCGAGGACATTGCGGTCTAATGACATTAAACGTTTGGCCTTATTGCTAGGCTGACGACTATGAAATAGTCTGCGTAAGATATGGCTGGGCAGCGGTGCACATTTTGGTGGAACGAATTTCACTTAGCGAAGCCCCTTTGAAGAATGTGATATTGCAGCACAAAATATTAGAGCGCCAATCGTCAACTAAGCCATACAAAACGAGATAAGAAGTTTGTGTTGACAACGTTGTCGTAATACGAGATTGGTAAATTAAGCAAAGCAGATAAAAATCTGCAAAAATTTGAGGGGACAGTTTGATGTCAGATAATACTACGGCAGCTAGCGAGACGGGGAATATGGGCTTTATCGTCCTGATTTGCCTCGTCGCGACTTTGGGTGGATTTCTGTTTGGGTTTGATAGTGGCGTTATTAACGGCACCGTCAAAGGTTTGGACGCGGCGTTCGGTGCTACTAACTTTGCAAGCGGGTTAAATGTTGCCTCTATGCTGCTCGGTTGTGCAGCGGGCGCTTTTTCAGCCGGCTGGCTTTCAGATCGTTTTGGACGCCGCAATATGTTGATGCTCGCGGCGGTGTTTTTTCTGATTTCAGCTTGGGGCTCAGGCATTGCAGGAAGCTCAGGTAGCTTTATTTTCTTCCGTATTCTAGGCGGCCTTGCAGTAGGCGCAGCCTCAGTTATGGCACCAGCTTATATCTCTGAAATCGCTCCTGCGCGTATGCGCGGGGGGCTTGCCTCATTGCAGCAAATCGCGATTGTCGTTGGCCTTACAGTGGCATTTTTCTCGAACTATTACCTCGCTAATGTCTCAGGCGGCGCAACGGCAGAGTTTCGCGGTACGGAAACATGGCGCTGGATGTTCTGGGTGGAGATTGCCCCCGCAGCGCTTTTTTTCCTACTCCTCTTTTTGATACCGAAGAGCCCGCGGTTTTCTATGGTTAAGGATGATGAGGCCGGTGCGCGTAAAACACTGACCAAACTCTTCGGCGGCACTGTCGCTGAGCGGAAAGTAAATGAAATTAAAGCTTCACTCGCGTCGGATCATAAGCCCCGTTTGTCTGATATTTTTATGGGCGGCAAGCTTCGTCCGATTGTTTGGGTAGGCATTGGCCTCGCTGTTTTTCAGCAGCTCGTCGGCATTAATGTTATCTTCTATTACGGCGCTGTGATGTGGGAAGCCGCTGGCTTTACTGAAGCCGACGCCTTGAAACAGAACGTCTTTATGGGCGTGATGTCTATTTTCGCGACATTACTCACAGTGTTTCTTATCGACAAATTTGGCCGTAAACCCTTCTTGTTAATTGGTTCCGTTGGTATGGCGATTATGCTCGCCGTCGTGGCTTGGGCTTTTGGCACAGGTAACCTTGTTGACGGAAATCTCGTTCTTGACCCTGCAATGGGTAAGACCGCGCTTTATGCGGCGATGGCTTATGTCTTCTTCTTTAATATGACATGGGGACCCGTCATGTGGGTCTTGCTTGGCGAAATGTTCCCGAACCAAATTCGAGGTTCTGCTCTGGCTGTCGCAGGTTTGGCACAATGGCTCGCTAACTTTGCCGTGACCATTACATTCCCTTGGATGCTGGCTAATCTTGGGCTTTCAGTCTCATTCTTTATCTATTCGGCTTTTGCTTTCATCTCGATATTCTTTGTTAAGATGGCGGTAAAAGAAACCAAGGGTATGGAACTCGAGGACATGGTTGGTTAAAAGGGCTCCAAACTGCTTGGGTTCGCAATGTGCAGGCTGGTTTGAAGTTGGCGCGAAAACCGTAATGGTGTCTTTATTCTAGCTGACATGGATCAAGGCTTCATGGTCATGAGGGCATAATTCATCGTCATTTCAGGGTCAGACTCAACACATTCGAAAAAATTAGTCAGATAATATTTTTCCTATTCATGGCAATGGCTGGGAGAAAAGCTGGCAGATAGACCACGAGAACGAAACTCGTTGCGATTTGTCGCTGACCTATAGTCCTGAGGTAGGTGAAGGGCTGGGCATAATTTCCAATGCCGGACGGCTACTTATGCCTCAAGAATAGCCCAAAGCGGTGCTTTGTATAAAGGTGACTAAGGCCTTCTTCCTTTTTAATAAGGAAAGCCTTGTACATTCAATTTTGCAGTATAAATTCCGGCTTTTAAGCAAGGTGAACCACCGCATTGGCGCGGTTTACCCTCATCCATTGGCGCAGTTAAACCTGTTACAAATATTGTTTTTCCATCATCACCACCAAAAGCGACGTTAGTCACGATGTGAATCCCTGATACGTTTAACATCCCCACTTCTTTATAACTTTTGTCTAATACCACAACCACTTGACCATCCGTTCTTGTAGGTAATTCACGCGTGGTGGTTACATAAATATTACCACTGCAGTCTTTGCCCAATCCGTCTATTGGCGTATTCAATAATTGTTGTGGGTTTGATACCTCGCCAGCGTTTAAGTCAAACGCCCAAAGTCCTCGTAATCCACCAACAATCAACTGTTGTTGATCAAGGGATAATATAATGCCGTTTGGCTTATCGCGAAGTGCTGGTACAAGTTCTGTAACGGCCGTGGCATTGACCATACCGTTAACACCAACCCGGTAAATACGTTGGCCTTGTTCAATTGACCCTTCTTGGCCGCCTCCTTGAACATCAGTTGACTTAATATTTGATGGGACATTCCAATTTGGATCAGTGAAATAGATAGTATCGTCGTGACTAATCGTTAGGTCATTTGGAGAATTAAACCGTTTGTTTAAGTAAGTGGTCACGATTGGCGTTACTTGTTTAGATTGCCAATCAATGTATGAAAGTGAGCCGTCTAGTTGGCGTCCGGCTACTAAGTTGCCTTTGCTATCTAGCGCTAACCCATTAGTGCCAGCCACAGTGTCATTCATCCAAATTTCAGGCGTTTCACCCTCGATCCAGCGCCATATCGTGGTTTGATTGCTTAACTCAAAGCCATTTTGATCGGGCTGATGTGAGCCCATATTGGAGTAGTATAAAGCACCATCGTGCCATACTGGCCCTTCAATATTGTTAAAGCCAACGTAGTTTAAAGGAATGTCTGGCTGGCGTTTGAGTGTAACCTTAGTTAAGTCCAGTTTTGCATTCGTCGAGCCTTCTTGGCAATATACCGCATTGGCTTTAGAGATTGATGTTAAGTCACTTTTAGCAATAGGGGATGTCTTATTTGAGCATGACGTTGCCAAAAAACCAGTGCAAATAACGACAACAAGTGTGAGTTTATTGCGTGTATAAGATTCAAAAAACATAAAAGGGGCCTTAGTCGTATTGTTTGATCTTCAGTGAAATTACGATGTTAAAATGCTTGAGGTGAATTGATTATTGAATGAGCGTTTTATTAAATGAATTACTTACTGACATACTCAGAATTGATATAGAGAGACGAACATAAATATATTTCATGGCTAGCTAGAGAGATTTCGGGTCTTGACATTTGCTAACCTTAACCCTTTTATAATGAAAATGACAACGATGTCATTTCTTCTATTTACATGGACACTATTCACGACAATAAAGCAGTACAGTTGTCAGAGGGGAATTAAGTGACACAGACAGGTGAGTCTGCAAAGTTAAAATCGATACGTATGGGCATGGTTGGAGGTGGCCAAGGTGCTTTTATTGGCGATGTTCATCGCCTTGCCGCACGTCTCGACGGCGAGATTGAACTTGTCTGCGGCGCATTTTCCCGCAATCCTGAAAACTGCCGCATTACTGGTGAGGCGTTGGGTGTAACGCCTTCGCGGTCTTACACTGACTTTAATGACATGATGCGGTCTGAAGCCGCTCTGCCTGCAGACGAACGTATGGAATTCGTCGCAATTGTAACACCGAACCATGTGCATTTCCCTGTCGCCAAAGCCGCGTTGGAAGCTGGCTTTAGTGTCCTGTCTGACAAACCCGCGACATTGAATCTAAAAGAAGCTTTGGAGCTCCGTAAAATCGTTGAGAATAATAATAGCCTCGCATATGGGTTAACCCATACCTATCTCGGCTATCCGCTGGTCGGTGAAGCGCGGAGTATTATTGAAAGCGGAGGCATTGGAAAAGTTCGCAAAGTCTTTGTCGAATATATCCAAGGGTGGCTCGCAACTGAGGTAGATAACAAGCAAGCCGAATGGCGTACGGATCCCTCTAAGTCCGGTGGGTCAGGCTGTATGGGTGATATCGGCACCCACGCGCACAATCTCGCGGAATTTATGACGGGCAAACGTATGACGCATGTTGCGGCTGACCTTTCAATATTTGTTTATGGGCGCCGTCTTGATGATGATGGCTCCGCGCTATTCCGAATGGAAGATGGCGTGAAAGGGACTTTGTCAGCCTCTCAAGTCTGCGTTGGCGTAGAGAATGGATTGTCTATTCGTGTTTACGGCGAGACAGGCGGTCTTGAATGGCATCAGGAAGAGCCCAACACACTCAAACGGACTTATGCTGATAGGCCGACAGAGCTTTTACGGTCCGCGCAAGGCTATCTTTCCGAGGGCGCACAAGGCTGGTTCAGAACGCCGCCCGGCCACCCTGAGGGCTATATTGAGGCCTTTGCCAATTGTTACAAAGAGTTTGGGCAAGCGATGCGCACCGAGGGCGGTGTGGCGTCGGGCATCAATGCGGCAGTGCGCGGCATGGCCTTTATTGAAGCCCTGCTGGAGAGCAGTGAAAACGATTCAGCTTGGACGGAGATTAAGCAGTGAAAACGATAAAAGGACCCGCTATTTTCTTAGCTCAATTTATGGGCGACGCGCCGTTCGATACGCTTGAAAATGCGTGTAAATGGATGGCGGATGCGGGTTATAAAGGCGTACAAATTCCGTCGGACAATCCTGCCTGTATTGACTTAAAGCAGGCGGCTGAAAGCCAAGACTATTGCGATGAATATATTGGCAAATGTAAAGAGTGGGGCGTGGAGGTCACGGAACTGTCCACCCATATCCAAGGGCAACTTGTAGCGGTTCATCCTGCTTATGACACAGCTTTTGATGCCTTTGCGCCAGAGCACCTTCACGGCAAGCCCGATGACCGTCAGCGCTGGGCGGTTGAACAAGTTAAGTTTGCGGCGAAAGCCTCAGAGCGTATGGGCCTTACAAACAGTGTCAGTTTCCCCGGTGCATTGGTTTGGCCCTTTATGTATCCATGGCCTCAGCGTCCTTCGGGGTTAGTAGAAGAGGGTTTTAAAGAACTTGCTAAACGTTGGCGGCCTATCCTCGATTATTACGACGAATGCGGCGTCAATGTCTGCTACGAAATTCATCCTGGCGAAGATTTGCATGACGGCGTGACGTTTGAACGCTTCCTCGAAGAAGTTGATAACCATAGCCGCTGTAACATTCTCTATGATCCGAGCCATTTCATCTTGCAGCAACTCGATTATTTAGCCTTTATCGATCACTATCATGACCGCATAAAAATGTTCCACGTTAAAGACGCAGAGTTCCGTCCTAACGGCAAGTCTGGTGTTTATGGCGGCTATCAAGGCTGGGTTGACCGTCCGGGCCGCTTCCGTTCACTCGGCGATGGTCAAATTGACTTTAAAGGCATTTTTTCCAAACTTTCAGCCTATGACTTTGACGGCTGGGCGGTTGTTGAATGGGAATGCGCGTTGAAGCATAATGAAGATGGCGCGCGCGAAGGTGCACAATTCGTCAATGACCACATCATCCGTGTCACCGACAAAGCCTTTGACGATTTTGCGGGCGGCGCAGCAGATACACAAACAAATAGAAAAATGCTCGGCTTAAGCTAAGCGAAATAGGGGAAAACCATGGCATCAACAACACTCGCAATGAATGAAGGCATCAAGCCTAACCGACTGTTTTTATTGAGTTGTATATCTCTTATCGTAACGGCGATGACGTTTGCTATTCGCGCAGGTATTTTAGGGCAACTCAGTGAAGAATTTGCCTTATCCGATACGCAGTTGGGGTTTGTGAATGCGATGGCATTTCTGGGCTTTCCGCTCGCAATGGTTCTTCTGGGCTATCTTTATAACAAACTAGGCCCGCGCTTGATTATGATACTCGCTTTCGCAGGGCATTTATTGGGCCTAGTGTTGACGATGACAGCCGGTGGTTTTGTCGGACTTCTAATATCTACATTCTTCATTGGCTTTGCAAATGGTTCGGTCGAAGCGGCATGTAATCCCATGATTGCAGATATGTACGAGGATAACAAAACAACGATGCTCAACAAGTTTCATGTCTGGTTCCCAGGCGGAATCGTGATTGGCGCAGTCATTTCATTTTTCATGACGAAGATGAATCTCGGATGGCAGTCTCAGATTGGCATTATGATTATCCCAACGATCATTTACGGTTGGATGGTCTTTACAACGGTGTTTCCGAAGAAGATAGAAGTTGATCCTGTAAAAGTATTTGAACTTTTGGGGCTCCTTGTGGTGATGGCGCTCTTAGCTTTGCTAGCCATGGCGGATCTTGTTCCCGCCGACCTCCAAGCGAATTTCGCTTTCTTCCAAAGTTCGTTTGGAAAGATCAGTGTATTGATTCTTGTCTTCGCTCTTTTGGCTTGGCTCTTGATTAAACGAGGCAATGGCATGCGTGACATTGTTCTGCTGTTTATCATGATGGGATTGATGACACTTACGACGACATCAGAGTTAGGGACACAGCAATGGGTTGAGCGTATTCTTGGAAGTACGGGCGTCCATTCTATGGTAATCCTTGCAATGGTGACCGGATTAATGGCTGTGGGACGTTTCTTTGCGGGGCCTGTCATACATGCTTTGAACCCCGTTGGCGTCTTGTTGATGTCGGCCATTGTGACCAGTCTTGGCCTATATTTGATGAGTATCGCGAGCGGCGGACTTATTTATCTTGCTGCCATCATCTTCGCGATTGGTGTCTGTTATTTCTGGCCAACCATGGTTGGTTTCGTCAGTGAATATATTCCAAATTCTGGTGCCTTAGGGATGTCCCTCCTAGGCGCGGCAGGTATGTTTGCCTTAACATTCTGGAACCCTGTTATTGGGAGTTGGATTGATGGTGCGCGCGAAGTGGCAACAGCAAGCGGCGTCACAGGCGATGACATCGAAATCGCTGCGGGTCGAGGGGCGCTTACGAAACTCGTCTATTTCCCACTCTTCTTGATTGTCGCATTTGGATTGCTTTTCGCTTTCCGCAAAAAATTCACTTCTGGAGTCTCTCATGGATAAGCTAATGATGCAGCGCCGCGATGCGCTTAAATCACTTCTTGCAATTTCAGCTGCCAGTGCTCTGGCCGCCTGTACGGGTAAAACGGAAAGCGGCGAGGCAAAACCTGCTGCGTCTGCTAGCCTGAAATATGCGTCTGAAGGTAAGTTCTTAAATGCGGCTGAGATGGCGTTGGTTGCAGCTTTAGCACAGACCATAATTCCTAAGACCGATACAGCAGGGGCCGTTGAAGCAGGAGTGCCTGCGGCTATTCAAGGGTTAGCCTCTGAATGGGGTGATGATAATTTTCGTAAATATACGCGCACTGGATTAGCTATGTTGGATAAGCATTTCAAAATTGTTGGCGGGCAGGTCTTTGCTGATCAATCTGAGAAGCAGCGTGAGTCGCTCCTTGCGAAGTATGATGCAGATGTGTTTGGCGGTAAGGTCAAAGATGATTTCTATCGTAATTTCAAATCCACCGTTGCTACTGCCTATTACATGAGCGAGCCGGGCGCGACTGAAGAACTAATTTATGAGGCCGTACCTGGTGAGTGGAAGGGCTGCGTGCCGTTCTCCGAAATCGGCCGGACATGGGCGACTTAGATATGGCTGATTTTGATGTAATTGTTGTTGGTTCTGGCATGTCTGGCGGCTGGGTCGCCAAAGAGTTGTGTGAGAAGGGTTTTAAGGTCGCCGTGATTGAACGGGGACGTCAAATCACAGTTGAAAAAGACTATACGGATATGGTGGATCCTTGGGATACTCCACATCTGGATATGATAACGGCTGAGGATAAAGCCCGTCATCCCATCCAACATAGTGTTTACGCCTTTAATCAAAACACAAAGCAATATTGGGTTGATGACAATAAGCATCCATACGAAACCGCCCCTGGGACAGAGTATGATTGGTTTCGTGGCTATCATACCGGCGGGCGCTCCATGATGTGGGGACGGCAGTCTTACCGCATGAGTGAAATAGATTTTGAAGCAAACAAAAAAGACGGCCATGGGGTTGATTGGCCTGTGCGCTACAAAGACATTGCGCCGTGGTATGACAAGGTTGAATACTTTGCGGGGATTAGTGGGTCGACCGAAAATATCGATATTCTACCTGATGGTGTCTTTCAGCCACCACATGAGTTTAGCTGCGCGGAATTAGAGTTTAAGAAAAAAGTTGAAGCCGCATTCCCAACGCGAAAAGTTATTCCGGGACGTGTTGCTAATTTAACAAAACCAACACCTGAACAGATCGCCTTAGGGCGCGGACAGTGTCAGGCGCGTGACCTTTGTTATCGAGGGTGTTCATTCGGCGCCTATTTTAACTCTAACGTCGCTACACTTCCTGCAGCAAAGAATACCGGCAATATGACGATGATTACGGATACGGCAGTTTTAAAGGTTGATTATGACCCGAAAACAAAACGCGCTACAGGTGTGCAAACCGTCAACGTTAATACCAAAAAAACCAAAACACTGTCCGCAAGAGTCATTTTCTTAAATGCCTCTACGATTGCGACGACAACTATTTTATTAAATTCGGCCCAAGAAGGTGCGCCTAACGGACTGGCGAATAGCTCAGGTCAAGTTGGTAAGAATTTGATGGACCATGTTGCGGGTGCTGGCGCCTCTGCGATTATGCCAGGATTTGAAGACAAATATCACTTCGGCAAGCGACCAAACGGGTTCTATATTCCGCGTTTCCGCAACCATACTGAAGAGAGTAATGACAGCGTTCGAGGGTATGGGTATCAGGGCCGTATATATAGAAATAATTGGCGTGGAAGCGTTGGCAAAGCTGGCGTCGGTGAAGGTTATAAAGCCGCTCAACGTGAGCCAGGCCCTTGGAGTATTGGTATCGTAGCCTTTTGTGAAATTCTTCCAGATGAGCGCAATAAAGTGACTTTGCATGCTAATAAGACCGATGAGTGGGGCTTGCCTGTTCCTGTGATTGATCAAAAACATCGCGAGAATGAAGTTAATTTGATGAAGCACGCGACGCGCGACACTCGTGCAATGCTTGAAGCTGCGGGCATGACGATTTATCACACGGATAATCCTGACGATATTACGGCGGAAAACATGTCCAAGCCGGGCCGTGGTATTCATGAAATGGGAACAGCTCGAATGGGCCGCGATCCTAAAACATCTGTGCTGAATGAATGGAACCAAAGCTGGGATGTTCCAAACTTGTTCATTACTGATGGCTCCTTCATGACGTCAGGTGGATGTCAAAACCCTTCAATTTCTTATATGGCGTTTTCGGCCCGTGCGGCAGATCATGCAGCGAAGCTTATGAAAGAAGGCGTTATCTAAATGCCTGACTTTGACGCCATTGTCGTTGGTTCGGGTATATCCGGCGGATGGGTTTCAAATGACTAAGACACCAAGAGTTGAACTTTCAAAAGAACTGGACGTTTCCAGACTTATTTACGGCATGTGGCGCCTATGCGATGGTCAGGATACATCACCTCGCCATATTCAAGCAAAATTAGAAGCTTGTCTTGGGCAAGGTATTACAACAATCGATCAAGCTGACATCTATGGAGGTTATGGCGCAGAGGAACTTTTGGGAACATGCCTCAAACAAGCGCCATCGCTTCGGGACTCGATTGAAATTATTACTAAATGCGGGATTATTGCGCCTGTTGGGCGATATGCAGATAGGCATATCAAGCATTATGATACCGGGCGTCAGCACATTGTCTCGAGCGTCGAAACATCGCTACGGCTAATGGGAATTGAGCAAGTTGACTTGCTTCTTATTCATAGGCCAGATCCATTTATGAATCATTTGGAAACCGGCGCAGCTCTTGATGAGCTTGTAGCTTCAGGCAAAGTTAGGGCGCTTGGTGTTTCTAACTTCAAACCATTTGATTGGAACTTACTACAATCAGCTATGTCTAATCCGCTGGTGACTAATCAGATTGAACTTAGCGTTATGGAAACTCAATCTTTTGTAAATGGCGATATCGCTCACCTGCAGCAATTAGGGGTGCATCCTATGGCCTGGTCTCCCTTGAGCGGCGGCGCACTTTTTACCAATCAAGAGAGTGCGCTGAGAATAGCTCTAAACAAAATTGCTTGCCGAGATGGTGTTGATATTGCCGCAGTCGCTATTGCTTGGTTATTAGCGCACCCGTCAGAAACTTTACCAGTAATAGGCACTAACAAAATTCAAAGAATCAAATCTTTGGGAGACGCATTCCGCGTTTCAATGGACCGGGAGACTTGGTTTGAAATATATACAGCGAGCCTTGGGACTGAGGTGCCTTAAAATACATTGCACTTATGAAATTGCTTATTCCCCAATGTGATCTTTCAGGAGAGCCGCCGCGCCGATCAGTGGCGCCAAAGGGGACTTTAGCAACTTGATTGGAATTTCTGCGATATAGTCTGATCGTTGCGCGCGGTTTAGAAACCGATGCATCGCGTCTGGCGTTTTGTAATGTTTAATCATGCGTTCACTCACACCGCCCGCAAGTATAATGCCGCCGCGTGTGCCACCAGATAAGGCTAGATCACCTATAGCGCCCATAGTGGCTGCCGCTCTGATTGAGCATATATCACTGCATATCGAATCTCCGATATCCGCTAATTCTCGGATTTTATCGGGATGAAGTGATATATAAGTTTTACCATGCATTTCGCATATCGCTTTATGAATAATTGGAAGTCCCCTCCCTGAACTAACGAGTTCCAATGAGACGAATTCATGGTCGCGTTGCAAGATCTTGAGTAATTCCATTTCATGCTGTGTTTGTGGACTATAGGATTGAAAGCCGCCTTCGGTTGATATGACGTGGTAGCCAATTTGTGTCGGGACTAAATGTCCTACGCCAAAGCCCGTGCCTGGACCAGCAACCAGTATTGGTGCGTCGGTTAAAGCTTTTCCTGAGCGAATAACCTCGAAATCAGGATCGCTTAGTTCAGGAATAGACCGTGTCATGCCTGCGAAATCATTGTATAATTCACATACTTCCAACCCAAAACGTTCAATCGTCCTATCTGCGGAAATTTCCCAAGCTGAATTGGTTACATTTACATATCCCGCTTTGACAGGGCCGGCTGCAGAGAATGCGGCTTGACGCGGGCGAACGTCTAAGCTGTCCATGTAGAAATCAAGAGCTTCATAAAAAGTAGAATAATCTGAACCTTGCAATTTAACAAAATTACACACTGTCCATCCACCTTGTGTTGTGGGCTTTAGGCACGCAAATCGCGCATTGGTGCCACCAATGTCTCCGGCCAGAATTGTGATATTGTGCTGTGTCATCTAAATAAAATCCGCTTATTTCACTAATTGAGTTATATTGTTTTCAAGATGCTCTTGCCATCCTGACATAGGGATAGCGGAGAGATTAGTATTAAGAGCAGCATTATATTCATCCCCTGAAGTTTTAAGTATCTGCTAAGGAGAAATGACAACCTTGTCAAAAAAATATAACTATATTGCTCTCATTGCTTGAAAACTGTCTATAGGCGCCTTAGGTGATATATATATGACGACGATTATTGACGTAGCAAAAAAAGCTGGGGTTTCATTTAAAACTGTTTCACGCGTGTTGAACGGGGAAGCTGGTGTGCGTGAGAAAACGCGTGAAAATGTCCTGAATGTTGCTACAGAGTTAAATTACCAACCTAATTCTTCGGCGCGAAACTTGCGCGCTAAGACGTTGCCCACAGTGGCTCTCTTAGGCGATAACCCCAGCCGTAGCTTTGTAGAGGCCATGCGTTTAGGGGCAATAATGGGCTGCAAGAGGATGGGGTATAATCTCAAGGTCGAAAATCTCTTAAATAAAGATACGATTGAGGGTTTGCTGTCCCAAGAGGATATTGTCGGTGCTGTATTGGCTCCGCCTCTATCCAATTCCCAATGGGTTTTGGATTATTTGAATAATCAGAACATTCCATATGTGCGAATCTGTGCCGAGCAGGTCAGTAACGAAGGTCATAAGATTGGTATTGATGATCGCGCCGCTGCAAGGGATATGACGCAACACCTAATCGACCTCGGTCATAAGCGTATAGGGTTTATAAAAGGGCATTCGGGCTATGACGTCTCGCGCCGCAGAGTTGTTGGATATAAAGATGCCATGGATAACTCTGGAATAGAGATTGATCATAACCTGATTGTTGAGGGTGAATTTTCCTACGTTTCAGGATTGGTTGCTGCTGAGAAATTACTTGCGCAGCCGGACCGACCTACAGCTATATTCGCGTCTAATGATGATATGGCTGCAGCAACTCTGGCAGTCGCTTATAAATACGGAATTTCTGTACCGGACCAGTTATCAATTGCAGGGTTTGATGATTCGCCCATTGCTAAAATTGTTCACCCTGGTCTTACAACAATTCGGCAAGCGGTTTCTGTTATGGCAGAGAAGGCCATCGATATATTGGCGCAAAAAATTATTCACAAAGATGGCCTGTTAGAAGATGTAGAGCTTCTTCATGAGCTTGTGGAACGCGCGTCGACAGCTCCTATGAAAAGCGTTTCTTAAATCAATAATTGACAACGTTGTCTCTTTCGTATTTGTTACTACAAAAAAGTGAATACGGGACGTTACATGTCAGCAATATCCTAATTCAGACCTGTTTTTCGGAGAATTTTCTATGGTAAAACTTGATCTTTTTAAGACAGTCGCGATATGCGGTCTTGCTTTTGCGTTTATCGGGTGCGTGAGTGAAAGCTCTGGCGAAAATACAGCCTCGAAGGCGACTGAAAAACCACGTGTTCCAGGATCTGTTGACGTGTCTGTCTGGCCTAAAGTTGAGAGCCCTGTCGGACTGGATGCGGCAATTGAGGCGCGCATTACAGAGTTGATGTCAAAGATGGAACTGCGCCACAAGGTTGGCCAAGTTATTCAGGGCGATATCGGTTCGCTGACACCAGAAGATTTGAAAACTTACCCGCTGGGGTCCGTTTTGAATGGCGGTAACTCTGCGCCTAATGGTGATAATCGCTCGCCGGCTTCGGCGTGGGTAGAACTTGCGGATGAATTTTATGCAGCTTCAAAAGAAGCTTATGGTGAGGGCGTCCCGTTTATCCCACTGATATGGGGAACAGATGCGGTCCACGGGCACAACAACGTACCGGGCGCAACGGTCTTTCCACACAACATCGGACTGGGCGCGACTCGTAATCCCAAACTTTTGGGCGAAATCGGCGCTATAACCGCGAAAGAGATTCGCGTCGGGGCGCAAGAATGGACTTTTGCGCCGACCATCGCAGTCGTTCGCGATGACCGTTGGGGGCGAACCTATGAAGGTTATTCTGAAAACCCTGAAGTAACGGCGTCATATGCGGGAGAATTGATACTCGGCATTCAGGGTGAGCCTGGTTCAGAGACTTGGCTCAGGGGTGATAAAGTCATTGCGACCGCAAAACACTTTCTAGGTGATGGCGGGACGAACCAAGGTCGCGACCAAGGTGATAATCTTGATACAGAAGAGCAATTGCGCGATATTCACGGGGCAGGTTACCCTGTCGCTCTCAAGGCGGGCGCGCAATCCGTCATGGTGTCTTTTTCTAGCTGGCAGGGCACGAAGCTCCACGGTCATGAGGGCTTGATTACTGATGTTCTCAAGGGACGAATGGGCTTTGATGGCTTTGTTGTCGGAGACTGGAATGCACACGGTCAATTGGATGATTGTACGAACGAAAACTGCGCGGCTGCGCTTCATGCTGGGCTGGATATGTATATGGCCCCCGATAGCTGGCGAGGCCTTTTTGATAATACATTGGCGCAAGCTGAAAGCGGAGAGCTTGATCTCGCCCGCCTTGATGATGCGGTTCGCCGTATCCTACGTGTAAAAATACGTTCAGGGCTTCTTGATGCGGGCAAACCTTCATCACGTCCCGGCGCAGCAGATTACTCTGTTTTGCGAGATCCCGCATCTAAAGCTGTGGCGCGTCAAGCCGTTCGCGAAAGCCAAGTCTTGATTAAGAATAATGGTGTTTTGCCAATTAACCCTAACGCGACAGTTTTGGTTGCTGGTGACGGCGCTGATAATATCGGCAAACAATCTGGCGGCTGGACCTTATCGTGGCAGGGCACGGGTAATAAAAACTCTGATTTCCCAGGCGGAACCTCATTCTTGGACGGTATCAGTCGCCACGTAAAAGCGGGCGGCGGGAAGGTTGTGCAGCCTGATGCAGAGGGCATTTACATGGGTAATCCAACCGTCGCGATTGTAGTCTTTGGCGAGGAGCCTTATGCTGAATTCAAAGGCGATATTGATAATCTGGCTTATAAACCGGGTGATGACAGTGATTTAGCTTTACTTCAGAAATATAAAGCTGCCGGTATTCCAACGGTTGCAGTCTTCCTTTCTGGCCGTCCGCTTTGGATGAATCGCGAAATTAATGCGTCTGATGCTTTCGTTGCCGCGTGGCTTCCAGGCTCTGAAGGCGGTTATGCGACAGACGTCTTATTTACCGATAAAGACGGCAAAATTGCTTATGATTTTAAAGGTAAGTTACCTTACTCATGGCCACGCACCGCGATACAGACGCCGCTAAATTACGACGATGAAAATTACGATCCGCTCTTTGCTTATGGTTACGGCTTATCTTACGCCAAACCTGGGAAGGTTGCGGCGCTACCTGAGGAGGCTGGTATTGAGCTTTCTGCGAAGAATGACAGTGATTTTTTCAAAGCCGGCAAGGCAGTCTTCCCTTGGACACTTATTATTGGTGATCCATCAGGTAAGAAAACGGTTAAGACAACGAAAGCTACTTCGCCCGGCGGTGTTGTGTCAATTGTCTCTGCCGATGACGGCGTGCAGGAAAACATTCGTACGCTAAGCTTTAACGGGACAGGTAAAGGCCGTTTTGAAGTGCGTGGTACGCCCGTTGATTTAACACGCCAAAATACAGGCGATATGGCTATTCATATGCGTATCCGCGCTGAAACTGGCGCGGCAACAGCAAAAGTTTCGCTTATGTTGGATTGCGGAAATGGATGCGATCCTGTGCAGCCACTAGATAAGGTTTTGTCTGGCGCGAAAGTGGGTGAATGGACAGAAGTGGCAGTAAAACTCTCTTGCTTCACGGAAGGGTCTGCAATGGAATATGTGTCTGCGCCTTTCGCTATTGAAACAAGTGACAAGGTGTCATTTAGCTTATCTGACGTCAAACTTGTTGCCAATGAAGGGCAGGCTGTTTGCTTGAACTAAAAGCAGTAGAGAGGCACTTTATATTAGGGTGCCTCTATTTTATAAATGAAGCTTTTCAAGAGGCTCTTTAGCTACTTGCCCATATATTTGCTGGCGTCACCATTCGGGCCTAGGTTCATGATATAGAATTGCCCGAATTCAAGTGTTTGTTTTGCGCGTGCAAGGTTGAAGTTCAAATTGGTCTTGTCGGCGGCGTAGTCGCGGTTTGCTTTTCCTGCGAGGTTATAGAGCTTCCATTCTTTTTCTAGGGCGACTCGTTCTTCGAAAATAGCATCATAAGGTTCAATATTACGCTGTATGGCTACGCTAATGTCGCCTTTGTCTTTTCCTTTTTGGGGTTTTGCGGCTCGGGCCCAGAATGAAAGCAATATAACGTCATCTTTTGCAATGGACGTCGTCATAGGAATGCGCGTCGCTGTGTCCCAAGGCTTTGGTTTTCTCTTTTTAACAGCAACTTGATAGGCCATTCCGCCGGGCGCGCCTTCGGATTCAACAACTTTATCTCTTTTATCAGACCCCTCTGTCTTCCACTTAATATCGTAGGGGTTATTAATCAACGTGCCAGGCAATTGTGCATCCAAAGCCTTGAGCGCTTGCTCAAACTCGTCTTGTGCATGAACAGCTGTGGTCGCCAATAGACTCATAAATGCCGCAGACGTGATGGATAAGATGGCGCGTTTAAACATTGATAGATTCCCCTTATGTGTTTTTCTGGGAGTATAATGCAAAAAAGACAGCGCTGTCAATTTTGCGTGGCAGTAAGCTGAGTGAAGACTATTCTTAACCTAAAAGGGTTCTAAGATATTTGATTTGAGCTTTTATTTCTTTATTCGCGTCACCTTTTTTGTAACGCGGCTCTAATTTTTGAAGCTTTTTGAATTGCTTGTTAGCTTTGTCGATATTGCCGTCCTGGTATTCCAGCAAACTCAATCTGAAATGTGCATCATATAGATTTTTACGCATATTAGCTGCACGCGCGAGGGATTCTTTTGCCTCGGCTGTTTTGCCAAGTTTGAGTTGTGAAAGACCCTTCATGTAGAGTTGAAAGCCGCGATCTTCACATGTACGTTTTGTTTCAGAGTCTTTATTTTTAAACGAAGAAGAATTGAACTGAGGCGCTAGCGAAGGCGTAGCTTCCGTGATTGTAACGCCGCCTTGACCGCCAGAGACTTGGGGCGCGCCAACGGCATCTGCGGCAACATTTGCTGTTATAGAGCTGTCACGCGCGCGTTCCACGCCTGATTGGAAGTTCCGTGTGGCACGCAAGGCGCAAAACGCATTTCTTTCAAATTCTATCTCAGCTGTCGCATAGTCTCCGGCGCGGAAGGCTGACATAGCAGGGTCTGTTTGGATTGTACCTTTGGAGACGACTTCGTCATTAGATTTTTCGTCTTGCGCGGCGGCACTACCTGCAAAAATAAGTCCTACTGAGAGAAGGATGAGGGCTTTGCGTTTCATCTTGATGGCCTTTCGTCTATTTACCGTCTGTTATTATTATAGAGTATTTCTTGTAAAATTTCAATTATTGTAAAAATGAGACTTAGTATTTTATTGTCCCGTTAGGTCAGATTTGCAAAACTCATCAATGAAATCTTGATGCATTGGCATAGATTTAAGGCAAGCCTGAGTAACTTTGCTCAATTGAGACATCCGTTCTTCAAGTAGGTCTGATGATATTGAATTTGCCATTGGATGATAACTCTTTGGCGCAATACCCTGCCCATGCATGACAGCAAGCCAACTGGTTTCGCCAAAAATTTCAGAGTCGTGACGGTAAAGACGTGCATTATCTTTGTATAGAGCGATACGGGTTTTCAACGTTTCTGGGATATCCATATTTTTACAATATCGCCAAAAAGGCGTATCTTCACGTTCCGTCGCATAATAATGCAATATTAGGAAATCCCGCACTTGCTGATATTCCAGCAAGGTTCTTGAATTAAAATAATCGATATTGGACTGTGCGAAATTCTTATCAGGAAAACTCGCCATAAGCCGAGCAACGGCCGTTTGGATGAGATGGATAGAGGTGGATTCTAGAGGTTCTAAAAAACCCGCTGCTAAACCAAGAGACACAACATTCTTGTTCCAAGGTTTTGTGCGAATACCAGTCTTAAACCGTAAGAAATTTGGTTCGGAAATTGGCGCGCCATCTATGTCTGCATTCAAGCTTTGGAGGGCCTCATCATCACTCATATAATCAGAGCAATAGACATGGCCATTTCCCACACGAGATTGCAGCGGAATACGCCATTGCCAGCCAGCATCCTTAGCGGTTGCTCGCGTATAGGGCAGCGGCGACGTAGTAGATTGGCTCGCTCTGGCCACAGCGCGGTTGCAGGGCAACATAGCGCTCCAATCTGTATAGCCTGACTTTAATGTTTGCTCAATTAAGAGGCCGCGAAAACCTGAGCAGTCGATAAATAAATCTCCGGCATGGCTTTCGCCGTTTTCGAGAGAGACCTTTTCCACATGACCCGTTTCAGAGTTTTGGGTGACATCTGTGATTTTTCCTTCGACGCGTTTTACGCCGCGTTTTTCAGAAAACTCACGCATAAATTTAGCATAGAGTGAGGCATCAAATTGAAAGGCATAAACAATAGAATTTAGGGGGGAGTTTTTAACGCTCAAATCTGGACGTTGAAATTTACCATCTCTTGCGGCCAATATTTGCAAGCAATAATCATCAATGGAGGGCGCTTTGCCCATTTTGTGATATCTATGCCAGTAATGATGAAAGCGAATGCCGTCCATCGGGGTGCCATAATCGCCAAAGGGATGAATATAACGCTCGCCCAATTTACCCCAATTTACAAATTCTATACCCAATTTAAATGTCGCATTGGTCTTTCTTACAAACTCATTTTCATCGAGCCCTAAGAGGCGGTTATAATAAGTAATGTGGGGGATCGTTGCTTCGCCGACCCCGATAGTCCCGATGGCCTCGGACTCAATTAATGTGAGGCCTATGTCTTCATCATTGATCAGGCGGGATAATCCTGCTGCCACCATCCATCCTGCGGTGCCGCCGCCGACAATGATAATATTCTTTATTTTCATGTCGCTCATCTAAACGGCCGCTCCGTATTGTTTGAGAAAGTCTTCATGAGGCGGCATTTTTTGTGCGGCTTGGTTCATAGCGCTGCGCATTGAATCCAAACTGTGTTGGACCTGCTCATAGGGCAGAGACGAGACAATAGGGTCATTAGCTTTGGGCATAATATTTTGTCCGAGGCAGACGGCAATCCAGCTCGGCTTTGAGAAGAGTTCGCCATCATATCTAAAGACGCGGCCCGCTTCGCTAAACAAATCAATCTTTCGAGTCAAACTATCGGGAATACTCATTGTTCGGCAATAATTCCAAAATGCACTGTCATCACGCTGGGTGGCAACATAGTGCAAGATGATAAAATCCCGGACTTGGTGAAATTCTTTCAGCATTTGTGCGTTATATTCATTCCGAACAGCCTCGGAAACATCAGCAGTCGGGAACAGGCTAATAAAGCGGGTTATTCCCATTTGAATCAAAAAAAGTGAGGTTGATTCAAGGGGCTCTAAGAAGCCGGCAGACAGGCCAATAGCGATACAGTTTTTATTCCATAAAGTTGCGCGGCAACCCGTCTTGAAGCTGATTTTACGCGGCTCGCCTAAGGCCTTGCTATCAAGACCTTCCTTAAGAATATTTTTCGCTTCTTCATCGCCCATGAATTTACTGGAATAAATGTGGCCATTGCCTGTGCGGTGTTGCGTCGGAATACGCCATTGCCAACCAGCCGTTTTAGCGGTGGCTTTGGTGTATGGAAGCAGAGCTCCAACGCGTTCGCTCGCGACGGTTAACGCGCTATCGCAAGGCAGCCAATGGCTCCAATCAGTGAAGGGCACGCCTAAGGTTTTCTCTGTCAATAAAGCTCGAAAGCCCGTGCAATCGAAGAAAAAATCACCCGGAATCGTATCGCCATTCTCTAAGGTTAGTTTATGAATTTCACCTGTCTCAGAATTAAGCTCAACATCCTCCACTTTTCCTTCAACGCGGGTGATGCCATTTTTTTCTGCATAACCGCGCAAATATTTCGCGTAAAGCGTGGCGTCGATGTGATAGGCATAACGCATATGGGAGAGCACGGAGCGAGGATTGGGATCGGGTAAGGTGAATTTGTTATGGGAAGCTGCGACCGAGCACATGCTGTAATTTTGTAATGGCGCGGGGTTGCCGCCGGCTTTGGCATGAAGCCAGTATTGGTGGAAATCGATACCCTGCATGTCGACACCAATATTTCCAAAAGGATGTATGTAGGATTCTCCCTTGCGGCCCCAATCGTTGAACTCAATACCGAGTTTAAATGTACCGTTTGTGGCTTTTAGAAATTCAGCCTCATTAATTCCCAGCATAGCATTAAAATTTAACATGTCCGGAATAGTCGCTTCGCCGACGCCGACGGTGCCAATTTGATCAGATTCGACCAGCGTTATGCTCACTGTTTCAGGTGTGAGTAAACTTGAGAGCGCTGCGGCCGTCATCCAGCCGGCAGAACCACCCCCGACGATAACAATGGTCTTTATTCTGTTTTGATGTGTATTAGCCATCTTGGTCTTTCAGATAATTGAGCAGGCGGGTCATATAATGATTATGCGGAGGAACCTTTCTTGCCATCATGGCAATAGAATTTCGCATACGATCTAGCGTTTGCTCCATTTGAGGCACGGCTATGCGGTCAGCCAAGGGATCATAACGGACGGGTCTGCGTCCCATGCCAAAATGCAGCATGATCCAGTCGTGTTTTTCAAAAGGTTCAAAATCATATTGAACACCAATACCGCGGCTTTCAAATTGGGTAATTTTGTTGGCGAGTTTTTCGCTGATAGGGTCAGTTTCAGCGCTTGCCCAATAAGGTTCATTGGGCGTTTCTATTGTCTTAAGTAAAGTGTCTTGGAATAATTCGGCGTGCTCATAATCCGCCGTGAAGCGCCGATTATATTCTCGCCGCTCTACCGCCATATCTGTGCTTACGGGGATGAGTTCTATGAGCCGGTCAATATCTCGCTGTAGCAAAAGAATAGGGGCGGGCGTCAGAGGTTCAAGGATAGCTGCCCCATGCCCTAGCTTCAGGCAATTTCCAGTCCAAGGCGAACTTGTTTTGCCTATAAGCGCTTCAATGGGCTCGCTATCGGGCGTCCCGTGATCTTTAAGCGCGTCTGTCTCATTTGCGGGGTCGTAAACGGTTATTCTATGTTGCCCGTCTTGAAGAGGCGTGTCTGCCTGCCACCCATAATCTTTAGCCGTTAGATTGCGGAGGGGCTCACCCAATCTTTCCGTGACATTAAATGAGGTGACAGCGCGTAAACGGCGTTCACTCGTGCGCGTATTCGAGGTTGAAGGCAGCGCGGAGTCTGCGCCGAGGCAATCGATGATGAAATCAGCCTCAATCACGCGCCCATCATTCAAAGTGACAGACTGAATATTCTCGCCCTCACGACCGATAGTTTTGATACTGCCGTCTATGCAGCTCACGGGGGACGAGGCAATATTATCAGCAAATACTCGGGACCATTGCTGCGGCAAGAATTGATAGCCATATTCCATATCGGCTAATGGCGTTTTACGTTCTTCTGGCGGATGCGCAAAACCGCCTTCATTGGCGGCTTGCACAGACATAATATACGCCTCGAGACTATAAGGCGTTGCAGAAGGTGAGTGTTGACGGTTTAAATAATGATGCAACTCAACTCCGTTAAAAAGCGGGAGCGGCAAATGGAAACTTTGTGTCCAACTTAGATTCTTCTTCCCCCAGTTCACATAGCGAGTGCCTAATGAAAATGCGGTATTCGTCGCGGGGAATAATTCAGGTTCTGTGATGCCGTTGTTCAGCAAGAAATTATAACTGGTGGGAGATGTGACAGTCCCAAAGAAAACATCAGTCTTATCGGCATGAGGCGTTTCAATAAGCGTAATCCCAATATTAGGCGGCATAACACGCGAAAGCGCCACGGCGCACATGTAGCTCGCGAGACCGCCGCCGCAGATCAATATTTTCTGTAAGGGTGGATGGCTCATCTAGAATCTACTTCGGTTTCAGAGGGTAACATCTGAAATCGCCCCGAACTGGACCAGATAATCTGCGTGGCTAGCTGTGTTTAAAATGGCGGCTTTGCTTTCATTTTTGACGGCTTCAAGCTTAGCGAACACGTCATCAAATGTTAGCCGGTCGGCGCGTGGGTCATAAGATTCTGGCCTTAAATTCTGCCCTGCCATAACGGCCACCCAGCTGGGCGGGAGAAAAACACCTTGTTCATAGCGTTGTAGGTAACCTCGTTGTGTCCAAGCTGCGATTTTTTCCTGCAAGCTGTCTGGCAAGGTCATGTTTCGGAAGTAACGCCACATCTCGCTATCGTCCCGCTGCGTGGCGGCATAATGAAGAAGAAGGAAATCGCGGACGCGGTCAAAGTTTAAATCCATACGCCGATTATATTCCGCTGCGTCGGAGGTCTGAAAGGACTTGTCAGGGAAAAGCTCTAGCAGAGCCGTGATGCCGTCTTGGATTAAATGTATGGAGGTTGATTCCAGTGGCTCAAGAAAGCCGCCTGAGAGACCAATTGCAATGACGTTCTTATTCCAGAGCTGTTTTCTTTTCCCAGTTTTGAAATAAAGCTGCTTAGGCTCCGTTAGGGCTGGGCCTTCCAGGGTGCTCATTAGTTGGTGCGCGGCTTCATCATCGGAAATATACTTGTTCCAATAGACATAGCCGTTACCCGTGCGGTGCTGAAGGGGAATGCGCCATTGCCAACCTGCGGCTCTGGCGGTGGCGCGTGTGTAGGGCAGGCTAGGGCCGCTAGCTTCGCACTGCACGGCTACAGCCCGATTGCAGGGCAGCCATTCGCTCCAATCATCATAACCTGTTTCTAGCACCTGTTCTATGAGAACACCGCGAAAGCCAGAGCAGTCTATGAATAAGTCTGCCTTTATCACCTGACCATTTTCAAGAGTGACAGAATTTACATGCCGACTCTGTGAATCCAGCTTCGAATCTACGGCTTTGCCCTCTATGCGGACGACGCCTCTCTCTTCGGAGTATTTACGGAGTAATTTTGAATAAAGGCCTGAATCGAATTGGTAGGCATATCCGAAATTGGATCCAATTTTAGAGTTGTCTTTGCCGGGGTGTTGGAATTTACCTGATTCTGCGGCTAGGACCGGAAAGGAATGATCGGACAAACGAGAGCCGTGACCTTTTTGCAACAGTCTAAGCCAAAAATGATGGTAGTCGATTCCGTCAATAGGTTCTCCGTAGTCACCAAAGGGGTGAATGTAGCTATCACCCAACTGTCCCCAGTCGCAAAATTCTATACCTAATTTGAAGGTGGCGCGTGTTGCCCGCATAAACTCTCGTTCATCAATTCCAAGGGCATTGTTGAAAAAGCGGATGTGAGGGAGGGTGGCTTCACCGACGCCGACAGTTCCAATTTGATCTGATTCAATGAGCTTTATGGACACTCCTAAGTCTTTGAATTTATTTGATAATCCAGCCGCGGTCATCCAACCAGCTGTTCCGCCGCCAAGGATGCAGATTTTTTCAATTTTCATAATTGCTCCTCCGCTTGTGGCTATTCAGCTTCACCGCTACCGCATATTTTTACCTTAATCTAGGGGCTTGGTAGTAACTATTTATGTAAATGGCATATAATATTACAAGCTTCTTTAAGGCTTAAGTTCACGGGAACGCAGATATAAATGACAACCTTGTCATAATTGTTGACATCGTTGTCAAAGTAAGATTTAAAACTGAAGACTTTGGAAGTTTCCAATTTAAAATCTGAGCGTTATTAAATAACGAACGTTAGTATGAAGTAAGCCTGAATGGGCAAACATTTTGCCCAATGGGCTACAGGGAGAGAATTAAGTGATATCGAAATCAAATACCAAATTAGACTGGGTTAGTAAGTTGTCCCTCATGAGTACAACGGCGTTAGTTGCCAGTTTAGGGATGATACAAATGGCTTATGCGCAAGATAGCGCAGCAGATACAGCTGTAGATGATGATGAAATTGTTTCCACCGGTATTCGTCGGTCGCTGAAAACGGCGAGTGATTTAAAGCGTAATGCTGATACCGCCATTGATTCTATTACGGCCTCAGATGTTGGCTCGCTTCCTGATCTCTCAGTTGCCGAAGCGCTATCACGTATTCCGGGTGTCGTAGCCCAGCGTTTTGATGTTCAAAACAGTAATGGCGGCGACTTCCCATCTCCTGAAGGCGGCGGCAACCTTATTCGCGGACTGACACTTGTACGCTCTGAATTTAATGGACGCGACACATTTTCTGCCAATGGCGGACGTTCACTTGATTTCGGAACTGTTCCACCAGAACTTATTGGCGCTGTTGACGTTTATAAGAATACGTCTGCCGACCTTATCGAAGGCGGTATTGGCGGCACGATTAACCTGCGCACATTAGAGCCATTCGATCAAGAAGGCTTACTCGCTCAGGTCTCTGTTGATGCGACTTATACTGACCTTCGTAAAGAAATAGCACCTGATGTCAGTGTAATTTTAGGTAACCGTTGGGAAACGGGTGGTGGCGAATTTGGTCTTTTGGGATCGTTCTCTTCATCTGAACTGAAATCTGAACTTCACGGTTTCCAAATTGGTCAAGTCGTACCGTTCGGCACGGGAACAGAAACAATTGCGCTCCCAGGCGGCTTTCAACTCCGTACAAACGAAGTTAACCGTCAACGCGATAGTTATTACGTCGCAGGCCAGTGGCGTGATGCTTCTGGCGATTTACAGGTGACAGCGAAATACCATCTCATCGAGAATGATACGGATAGTGATGAACGGACGCTAGAGTTTTTCCCTGATGGGGAAAGCTGGAATCAGTTCGAGGTTGCTGGTCTTACGACATCACCATTTACATCTACGGGTTTGCCGCAATGTCAGGGCGGTAATGATCCGACACCTGCGAACCCAACATGCGAAATGACCCAGTCGGTGACAGGTCTTTACGAATCTGGCGTGATTTCAAACAATCTTCGTGATTGGACAGGTGCAGCGGGTGCTCCGTTCACAAATCTTGGTATTAACCAAGTCGATAAGTCTAAGACAGACGATATTAGTTTAAACATCAAATGGCGTCCAACCGATCAACTCTACGTACATCTTGATGGTCACAGGACCACGGCTGATTTCTCGCGCGAGCGTCTTTGGGGCGGAACACGTTTCTTCTCCGATTTCGAGATAAATGCGGATCTAGATGACCCGTATATTGCACTTCAGCCAACCTTTACGAATAACCCGAACCGACGTGAGGGTGGCGGCGCACCCACAAATGGTGTTTTGTCGGATCCAACTAATGCGAATCTCTTATTTTCTGCGGATGAATTCCAGGAAAATGATGGCGAAATGTATGCGCTTCGCGCTGATATCGAATATGAATTCGATAATGACGGTTGGTTTGATGGTGTTAAGTTTGGCGCACGTTACGCCGATCGTGACCAGGTCAATCGCTCAGCAGGCCTGAACTGGGCAGCCGTTGCTGCGCCATGGGCTGGTGGCTATCTGCCTTACTCCGAGTTTGGAGATGGTACTGGCGGCGAAGTTGTAGATTTTGCTAACTTCTTCCGGGGCGGCGTTGTTCGCGGAGGCCAGACCTCTGTCGTCTTCGCGAACCGTGATTTGCTCCAAGATTACGATGCTTGGGTCGCGGCTCTCGCATCGGAAACGTCTATTGGGACCAGCGGAACTCAGTTTGGGGATTGGCGTCCTCTTCGTGAGGGTGGTGTTGTGAACTATGCAGACCGAGGCTCAATTGGGAATGCCACAGAAAAAGTAACAAATTTCTACGGTCGTCTCGATTTTGGGAATGAATTTGAAAATGGCATGTCTCTGGAAGGTAATATCGGTCTCCGATATACATCTGCCGATGTGTCAGGTACCAGCGGAGTTGAATATATCAACGTTGTTGAAAACTCGGCTCCAGGTCAAAACCCAAGCGATTTCAGCCCAGAAGCAGTCGCATACCTTAATCAAGCTGATACGCTGAATACTGATGTAAAGCTTTCAAGTGACGATGCATGGCTACCTTCATTGAACGTTAAGTGGAATGTAAGTGATGAAACACTTATTCGTTTCGCAGCAAGTAAAGCGATAACGCGTCCACGTATCGATCAACTCCGCGGTAATCAAGTTGCAGTCGGCGCTTTCCGGTTTGTGACCACGGATGACCCAACGGTTCCACAAGATCAGCGTGTTACTGATATTCAGCTCAACACAATTAATCTTTATGGCGGTAACCCAAATTTGAAACCAATTGAATCAACGAATTTGGACCTGTCATTTGAGCATTACTTTGGTGACGATAATACAATTTCATTGTCGCTTTTCCATAAAGATATTAGTAATAACATCGTCTATGCATCGGAAACTCGTGATGTCGTTACCCTTGACGGCACCCAAGTTCCAATCGTCTTTAATGGTGATCTCAACCAAGATGAAGCGAAAATCAAAGGTTTAGAAGTTGCTTATTTGCAATTCTATGACAATCTACCAGGCCTATTTGGTAACCTCGGATTACAAGCCAACTATACCTATATCGATGCATCAACTAATGCGCCGGTGGCAACTCTCACAGATGGCGACCCGAGTGCGAACTTTGAGCGTATTTACCGCTATGGCGTAACGAATTTCCTCGGCTTGTCAGAGCATTCCACGAATATCATTGGTATATATCAGGACGAGAAGCTTGAAATGCGTTTAGCTTATAACTGGCGTTCTGAATATCTCGGCTCATACCGTGATTTCGTAACGGGTAACCCCATTTTTCAACAGGCTACTGGTTATCTGGATGGGTCAGCGAAATATGACTTTAACGATAATTTCCAAGTGCGTTTACAAGTTGCGAACATCACGAATGAAAAAGCGAATGCTGAGCAACAAATCGATGCTGATGGCCAACGTTTTGGACGGACAAGTTTTGTTGGTGACCGCCGTATTAAATTTGGTGCACGTTACAAATTCTAAGCGTAAGCATAGCTCTAAAAATTATAAAGGAAGGCATTTAGCCTTCCTTTTTTTATGCCTGATGCGCTCTAAGTGCCAGTTTTGCAGTGCTCATCAATATAGGCTTGATGGCTTGGCATTGATTTTAAGCAAGCCATGTTCGTTCTATAGCTGACATACGCTCATTTAGCTCATCTGTCGGCATAATATTGGCGTTGGGATGATATCGTTTTGGTTCAATGCCTTGCCCATGCATCTTCTCGCGCTTTGTTCCTATTGTTGATCCACGGCTGTCATATAAGGGAGAAGACGTTGTGAACTCACTTGAACCGGCCTGCCGCAAGCACGGCTATCCCAAAAGCATACTGGTTGATAACGGCCCGGAATTTATCAGTAAAACCCTCGACCTGTGCGCTTGCCAGAATGATGTCATTCTTGACTTCTCTCGTCCTGGTATGCCCACAGATAACGCCTTCATTGAAAGTTTTAACGGGAGCCTGCGAGCAGAATGCCTGAACACACATTGGTTTATGAGCCTGCCGGATACCCACGAAAAACTGGAGGCTTGGCGAAAAGACTATAATGAGGTAAGACCACATAGTTCAATCGGGAATAAGCCCCCGATAACGCTCATAAATCACTCTGGCGAACCCAGCCCGCCAAAGTGATGCCGCCGAAAAACTCCACCTCTGAGTGGGGGTGAATATGGGGCAGGATCAAACAATCAAATGACGCTACCAGAAAATGGTAGGAAGTTGGGGCGCAGGTCAGATGAGTTGCGCTTTTTAAGTTGCTTCCAAATTGCTTCCAAATATTTCGAGCGGCTAGACTGAAGTATTCAGAATACATCTAAGTTATTGAATCTATGTTAGGAAAATGGTGCCCACACGGTGTCAATACGAGAATAGAAATACATTAAAAACAGCAACTTACAATATTTTCGAAGAAGAAATGTTACACAATTTGTTATACGAAATGTGCTACATAAAAATTTGGTTACTAAGAGTAAAATTTACTTTTACCATGAGTCCCAGTTCATTCCCTCAACGTGATCAAATTCGAGAACGAAACCTCATGTACTGAAGTTTCATAGAATAAAAATTGCTTTCCGTGTGAATACACCCTATAGTGATGCAATATATATAGGGCATCATTCGAAGGCTGTAGCGGGTATTCCCGTTGCCGATTCTCGGTTGGATTATGGTGGTTTTGCCTTAAGAACTCTTCCGCCAAATTCCGATTATTGCGTTGTGAAGTTGCGTACTTAAACCATTTTTCTGACATGTTCAGATTGAATAGGGAGCTGAAATGAAATATTTTGATATGCTAGAAATCAGTGTCGCAACAATCAATTTTTCTTACCTTGATACAGTCTATGACCATGAGGGTCTGATACTTGATTTTGGCAAATTTACCCAAGACAATAGTTATTGGGGTGCGACACTACGAGATTACAGCTCCCTCTTTGGTGGTGAGATTATCAATACGTTTGCCATGACGGGCGGGCGTCCTACGGATGCTCTTGATTGGGGCACTTATCTAGATGGTGCGGGGAGCACCGGTACGCTTGATATCAGTATTTTTTTATTCCCCGAGGGCACTAAGCAAATAACACTGAGCGGAACCGAATATGACTTTGAGACAGTTAGTTGGTCGGAATATGAAATCACACAACTTGTCGCTGTTCTTGAGGAGATGGAATCTTACATTAACGTAAACTTCGTGACAGCCGCCGACGAAGACAGTGCGAATTTTGTATTTGCCCTCACTGATAACCTTAACCTACCTGGCTCAGCTCTTATGCTTGCCCCGGGCGCTGGTTCTGACCCTGGGTTCGGTATTTTTGATAGAAGTGTGAACTCTTGGGATACTGATGGTAGTGGAGGATTAGAGATTGGGGGCTTTAGTTATCGAACACTTGTCCATGAAATTGGGCATGGATTGGGCCTTGCCCACCCCCATGATAGTGGCGGGGACTCTACGATAATGAATGGTGTTGATGACGAAGATGACACAGGTGATTTTCAATTAAATCAGGGTGTGTTCACCGCAATGGGATATGTTGAAGGGTGGGATTCTGCCCCGTATGGCCCTACGAATTCTACTAATTATGGAGATCAAGGAACCTTCGGAACTCTGGATGTTGCTGTTCTTCAAGCGGCCTATGGAGCCAATACGTCCACCGGAGTGGGTGCCTCAACTTACACGCTTTCAGGGTCCAACCAAGTTGGAACACATTACCGGACAATTTTTGATAATGGTGGAGCGGATGTATTTAATTATTCTGGAAGTAGAGATGCCGTCTTTGACCTTCGCGCAGCAACGCTAGAATATGAGGATGGCGGTGGTGGCTATGTGTCTCATGTGGACGGCATTCACGGTGGCTTTACTATTGCAAATGGAACAGTCATTGAAAATGCGGTGGGGGGAAGTGGCGACGATAGCTTTACCGGAAATGCGATCGGAAATTATTTGTCTGGGAATGGTGGCAATGACACCTTTATTGGGGGTGCAGGGTCGGACCTTTTTGAAGGTGGTACTGGCCTCGATACTGTCGATTTCACGGACCGTATCGGCATTGATTGGGATATAAATCTGGACAGTAATGTTGGCGTGGCGAGAGCGTCTGGCGCAAGCTCTGAAAATGACAGCTTAATCAGTATTGAAAATGTGACGCTCAGCGACGGCGATGATATCGTTGAGTTGACCTTTGCAGATAACATTATTCGGGGCGGCGGTGGAACAGACCGTGTCGTCTTTAGCGGTGCATCCTCTGATTATACATTTTCAAATACGGGCCAAATTGATGGAATAATGATATCAGGCGAGGGTAATGACACATTTTATGCTGTCGAAGAGTTTGAGTTTTCGGATGGCGTCTTTGCTTGGAATAACCTTCCAGCTGAAGCTGACATGCGGCCCGATCTAACTATCGAAAATGTGACTCTGCTGAATTCAACTATTACACAGGGGATGGATGCAACCATATTTTATGATGTGGTTGAGAATAATGGCTTTGATGCAGGGAGGACGAATACGGGTCTATATATCTCAACAACGCCCAATTTTGCGAATGCCATACTTTTAGAAGAAGACAGCGTGATCGTTAACGCAAATGAGCGAGATGCAGAATCAGAACTGTTAAATGCGATTTTTTCCTATGATGCTGGTATTTATTATCTTTTTGTGGTTGCCGATAATGACGGTGTTCCCAACAATGAGACCAATGAGAATAACAATGTCTCATCGCCAATAGTTCTCACGATTGAACTGAACAATAGCGGAGATATAAACGGCACGACTGGAAATGATACGCTCGCAGGCACCAACGATAATGATGTTATAAATGGTCTTGCGGGGAACGATATTCTTTACGGTCTAGGCGGCGATGACAGTCTCAATGGCGGCGCAGGTGCAGACCGCCTGACAGGCGGCGCTGGAGCTGATATGCTAATTGGTGGTATAGGCTTTGACTCAGTAGACTACCGTAGCGCAACATCGTCCGTCCGATTTAATGTTGATTCAGGTGGTACATTGGGTGATGCGCTTGGCGATACATTTAGCGGCATCGAGCGTTACTATCTCTCGGACCTAAGTGATATTATCACAGGTTCTTCTGCGAATGAGTTTTTCTATGGCGGTGGTGGCAATGACCAAATTAATGGCGGTGGCGGTATTGACCGTATTTATGGCGGTGACGGAAATGATGTGCAGCGTGGCCAAGATGGAAATGATTTGCTCTTTGGATCGATGGGTAACGATCAATTAAATGGCGGAGCAGGGTTTGATATCGCTACTTATAGGACCTCTACATCGCGCGTGGTTTTAAATCTTGGCTCAGGAGGCACATTTGGCGATGCTGCTGGTGATACATATTTTGGTGTGGAAGCCGTTTATGGTTCTGATTTTGGCGATATCTTAGCGGGTAATAGTTCTGCTAATGAGCTGCGGGGTTGGGATGGTGATGATATTCTCAATGGCGGTGGCGGGAATGACCGCCTCTTTGGAGGCGCCGGAGCGGATGCACTTAATGGCGGACTTGGTATCGATATCGCCGTCTATACAGACGCGAGTTCGCGCGTGACTGTAAACCTCGTGACACTGGGTTCAGTTGGCGATGCTGCTGGTGATAGTTATAGCTCTGTTGAGTGGGTTTGGGGGTCTAGCTTTGATGACATTATTACTGGCGATGCCAAGAATAATCGTCTTGAAGGACGCAGCGGGAATGATACTCTTATTGGTGGGGATGGTAATGACCGGCTTATGGGTGGGGATGGTAATGACACGATCAACGGTGGTAACGGCGTTGATACAATCTATGGGCAGAGCGGTAACGATACCCTAATTGGTGCAGGTGGGAATGACTTTTTCTTCGGTTCTGATGGTGGCGATGTAATCCATGGCGGACTTGATTTTGACACCATCTCTTACCTGGCGTCCTCTAGTGGTGTTGGGGTCAATCTACAGTCTGGGGGATTTTCGGGTGAGGCGAGCGGAGATACATACTCGTCAATCGAACGCGTTTTCGGATCGAGCCATGAAGACCATATTGTAGGGTCAAATGAGGCTAATACGATTTTGGGTAACGGCGGTCACGATTATCTCGAAGGCGGCCTTGGCAATGACAGTCTTTTTGGCGGGGCTGGAATTGATAGCTTTGGATATAATACTACAAATGGTGATAACGACGTTATCAATGATTTTTCAAATTCTAATGAGGTTATTTATTTCATCGGTGGTGATGCGAATTTTGATACATTTACCGAGCTTCAAGCCATGGGAACGGATTCAGGTGGGAATGTAATTTTTGACTTTGGTGGTGGAAACACACTCACAGTTGTCGGGCAGAACTTAGCGGATCTTAGTGAAAGTAACTTTGTTTTCAATATTGAGGACCCTCTTATAGAGGTTGCTTTGTTCTATATGGATTCACTAATTTAAGTCTATCAAAGCGTTATAATGCGGATGAAGCGAATGGATTTTGGAAGCGTTATCAAATTGGCGCTTATTGACCTTGATATATCGCGCTTGGATGCTGATGACTTTGCTTTCGAAACACCAGAGCCACCAATGGCAGAGCTGTTTGAGGAGGTGCATGAAAGTCTTTCTGATCTGTCTGACTTTGAGGCTTTAATTTAAGGTATTAGATTAAAAACTCGAAATGAGTGCGTTCGGTAATTGTGCACGCCCAGAAAGTGTGATATGAATCTCTCCCAGAAGACACGTTCTGGGAGAATTTAATTCTACGGAGCGCAATATGCCCTTAAATTATGGTTTTCAAATGCCGGTCCTCATGGATTGGATGAATCTTAGGCGGGGAACATTGCCGCTGCCTTCAGACTTCGATATTGTTGCGGAGATAGTTGATTTCGATGGTCCAAATCCATTCGTTTTGGAGAAAAATGATGCCTGGTTCTTTTTTGATCACAATTATAATTTTGAACGCAACGGGCAAAATTTATTTCATCAAGGGCTTGATTTCAATCTCTTTGGAGGTGGTGATTTAGGCGAGCAAGTATATTTTTCAGGGTCGGGTTTAGCTTATTCAGGCACCGCTAACGGCGGTTATGGGAATTATACAATTGTTCGCCATGACATGTCTGGTTTTTATGATCATGCTCTGTATGAGCAAGGCACTGCAATATACTCAATCTATGAGCACTTGCAGTTTCCTACGACTTTTACCGGGGATGACAGTGTTTCATCGAATTTGGTGAATGCGGGTGAAAGTGCGGGTTTTCTGGGCAAAAGTGGTGATGACGAGTTTCACCCTCATTTACATTTCCAAATGTATATTACGGCTGACAATCAATGGCTTCTGCCCAATGCTCACCGTCTCTCAACGGACTCAAATATTGGCGGTTATACAACTGCACTAAATAACTCTTCAGAAGTAGTTACTTCAGTTGATCCCTTAATCTTTATTCGGGAACATAGTTATAGCGATAATGAGAGCGCGATGAATTATAGTATCTCGCGAAGTGAATCCGTAGAAATTTTTCATAGATTAGAGGCAGATGTCAGCACGCATGATAACAATAACTCAGAAGAGTATGTTAACGTATTCGGCGCTCTTCAAACGGGCTTCGACACGGATAAATTTAGCGTCGATTTGGAAGGTGGGGTCATCTATAATTTTTTCCTTCTAGAACGTGGTTTGTTCATCGATACCTATGCTGATAGACCATACCAAACTCCAGCTGAGGATTTATTCTTACTACCGACAGGACCTTTCCCATCAACAGTTGAAATATTAAATGAAACAAATGTCGGTGACATTAATCACTATTCTATTTTAGCCCATGAAGATACATCGTTTAATTTTTTGGTCACATCTTGGTCAGGTAGTATCGGTGATTATAGACTTATTATTGATGCCCTAGAAATTTCAAACCAAGATTTGGACGAAGTTGCCGATACTCTTAGGGCGTTACCCGATGGTGGTGGAGGTGGGAATGGAATATCCAATGAATTGTCTGATTATCCCGATGGAAATCTGACATTAACCGACTTTTCTGAACTCTCAGCATTGGCATTAGGAGACGCTGTTGGACGCAGTTTAACAAACCTGTCTGGTCAATATTCCGTTTTACGTCTGGAAATTCTGGAAATTGGTGAGTTAGTCATTGATGCAACATGGTGGGGAGGTGCAACATCTGAGGTGATCCTAATCTCAGATATTGATAGTGATTTTGTGTTTGAAGCGTCCGATGCCGAAGAATTAGATCGCTTTACTTTAGACTTTACCAATACGACAACAGACCGAATTTTATATGATATTGATACTGCTCAAACATTGTATTTAGTCGTATCTGCACCTGGCATCAATGGTGCTTCCGCTGATGTGACATTAGATATCGCGTTAAATCAAAGTGGAATGTCGCCGCCACCACCCTTACCTCCTGGTCCGAGCGATCCATTTACTGAGACGGACCCAGGAAGCCTGAGTGATGATCGATATCCATTAGTCACGGATTTATACGAAGTCGGCGATGTCGATTATTTCGAAACCAACGTCGCTGTTGCCGGAAACACGTACAGATTTTTCGCCTCAGGCTTTGATAATGAAAATGGCGCGCTGGATGATTTTCGTATGTTAATCCTAGATGAAAATGGGCTTACAGTCGATATCATTGCGCCGATTAATGGCTTAGCCACTTACGATTTATCACCGACGGCTAGTCAGCGATATACCTTAGAAATTTCTTCGGCCAATAGTAGCGTTGGGGATTATTCAATAAGCTATGAAGATATGGGGGCGACACCGCCTATTGATGACCATCCTGATAATGTGCCGACCTCTATCGCATTTAATACGCCTACAGATTTACTAATTGGGAGCGGGACTGACCATGATGTATTTTCTTTTGCAGGTAATTTCGGCCACCGTTACACCATATCTATCGCACCTTCTTCCGTAAATGGTGGACCTCTGACAAATATTGATTTGGATATATTCAATGGAGTGGGTACCTTATTAGCGGAAGATTCCCGTACATCGAGTCAGAGTTTGAATTTCCAATTATATCTTTATGAAACCACAAATGTTGACCTTGATGTCTCCGCATTACTGGGTTCGACCGGGCATGCTGTAATTTCAGTGATTGATGATGGACAGTTAATACCGACACCGCCGTCATTTTCAGGAGCAAGTTTTGAAGGGACCTTAGCCCAGCAAATTGAATATCTCGGTGAGAACCAATTCTATACACATAATATGAATAGCAATGGTGATGGATTTCAGCTGACCGCAAATGCTGGTCAAACCATAAGGATTATCACGAGGGAAATTGGAAATGAGTTCGGAAGTACGGAGGCTGTTTTATATGAATCCGGAACAAATAATGCTCTATCACCTATTTTCGTTGGTAATTTGCCAGGTGACGGGCAAGAGCTTAATTTCCTAGTTCAAACTACTGGCACATATGATTTACTGGTTTTCAATAGTAGTCAGCAGAATGATTTTGATTACGAAGTAGAATACGCCATTATAGATGATATTCCTGATACTTTTAATGATCTCTTTGTTCTGGATAACACAACCACTGTGCAAGGTATTCTGTCATCCGGTAGCGACGAAGATGTATTTTTATTAAATGGGGTTACGGGGCCAGTGGCAATAACCCTGACCCCTGCTTCAAATGTTGGGGGCGCCGACACCATGTTGGGTGGGTTCCTCGAATTATTTAACAGCTCGGGTTTGAAACTGGCGAGACAGTTTGAATTTGGGACTAACGCAACAACTCTATACGTAGATATTACAGACAATAGTGAACCGCTCTATCTCCTGGTACGGGATTTCGGAGACACTGGATATTATGAGATAACCGTTTCCCCTATTACTGATGATCACACAATTCCGGTGGCAATTGACCTGATGACGTCAGCTTCTGGAAATCTGGAAACATTCGGTGATGTTGATACGTTCCACATTACATTAACGGGCGGCCATAGCTATCAATGGATTAACTCCCCTCCTATGGGCGTAGACCAAGCAAATGGAATTGTCGTGAGCATCGTTGATCGTGACACGAATGCTTTGATCCATAGTTTCGAGTCATTCGTAGATGACTTTTCATTAAGTGATTATGTTTCCGGTTCGGCTGTAGATATTTCGATACTGATCGCGCACAATACGAGCAGCCCAAATCCTAATGTATCCACCGATTACATCGGTGCCTATGATTTCGCTTTTACGGATATCACGCCGGATGACTATGGATCGGATTATTTAAATGCCGAGGCCGTAACAACTGACGCAGTCTTTAGCGGTGAACTTGAAGTCGCAGATGACCTGGATGTCTTTAATGTAACGGGTTTAATTGATAATGCCACATATGCAGTTAACTTTGCTACTGTAGGCGGCGCTAACGATCTAGACAATGCTGTTGTCACATTTCTTAATGCGGATGGCTCTCCGTTAACGACCGTGAATTTAGATGCTAGCACCGCTGGTCAAGCTTCGTTTATAGCTGATGGGTCCACAGCACTTTTTGAAATTTCATCTTTTGCGGAGCAATCCTTTGGCAACTATCAATTTACAATTGGTTTTGACTTAAATCATTATTCTGAGCTTAATGGGACAGCCGCGAATGATAATTTGATTGCAACAACTCTGGATGACCTCATTTACGGCCTTGCCGGTAACGATATCATTAACGCAGGCAGCGGTAATGATCTTGTGTTTGGCGGCGAAGGCGCAGACACACTTATTGGCGGAGCTGGTGCGGATATTCTAGATGGCGGTGAAGGTTTTGACTCTGCGGATTACCGCGCCGCGAGCTCTCGCATAGCCTTTGACGTTGTCATGGGCGGTACTGTTGGGGACGCGGATGGTGATGCCTTCTCTGGCATCGAGCGCTACTACCTCTCTAACTTCAACGATACGGTCACAGGCTCTGACGCCAATGAGTTTTTCTATGGCGAAGAGGGTAATGACACGATTAATGCTGGCGGCGGTATTGATCGTGTTTACGGGGGCGATGGTAATGATATTCAACGCGGGCAAGAGGGCAATGATACGCTTTATGGCTCAGCGGGCAATGACCAGCTTAATGGCGGGACAGGTTTTGATGTCGCTAATTACTCCCTCGCAAGCGCTGCGGTTATCGTGAATATGCTGACAGGCGGCACGGGCGGAGATGCGGCCGGTGATACGTATTTCGGTATCGAAGCCGTATATGGCTCTGATTTCGATGACAGCCTCACAGGCAATAATAGCGTGAACGAACTTCGCGGCGGTGACGGTAATGATGCGCTGTTTGGCCTTGGCGGGAATGACCGCTTCTTTGGCGGCGACGGGGCGGATAGCTTTGACGGCGGCACGGGCACAGATACCGTCAATTATACACTGGCAACCGCAGGCGTGGCGCTGGACCTCACATCTGGCGGCACTACGGGCGAAGCGGTAGGTGACAGCCTCACCTCTATCGAATGGGTCTTTGGCTCAGGATTTGATGATAGTATTACAGGCGACGCCGCGAACAACCGCCTCGAAGGTAGAGACGGCAATGACACGCTAAACGGCGAAGGCGGGAACGACCGTCTGCTCGGCGGCGAGGGGAATGACACCATCAATGGCGGCGACGGCGTAGATACAATCTTTGGCCAATCCGGTGATGATATCATGATAGGCGGAGCCGGTAATGACTTCTTCTTTGGTGATGAGGGCGCTGATAGTCATGATGGCGGCACAGGAACGGATACAGTCTCCTATTTAGCGTCCTCAACAGGCGTAACGGTCAATATGCAAACTGGCGGTACGGGCGGCGATGCAGCTGGCGATACATACACTAACATCGAACGTATCTTCGGCTCAGGCCAAGATGACATCCTAACAGGTTCGGACGCTGATGACATTCTCATTGGCAATGGCGGGAATGACTTCCTGACAGGCGGCCTGGGCAATGACAGCCTTAACGGTGGCGCAGGGGTTGATAGCTTTGCTTATAATACTGACCAAGACGCGGCTGATGTTATTCAAGGTTTTACAAACAATGAAGTGATAGATATCATCTTCACAGACCACGCCTTTGACAGCTTTGCGGAGCTGTTAAGCGTTGCCACAGATGCAGGGGCGAATACTATCTTTAATTTTGGCAGTGGTAATACGCTTACCATCGTGGGGCAGAATATCGCTGACCTTGGCGAGAGTAACTTTACCTTCACAGCAAGCATAATGGCTGAGCCATTGGGTGATATGGATGTCTTCGCGGCAGAAGCAGACCTGGTCGATGTCTTTGATATGGATGCGTTGATTTAAGCTCTTGGACTTAAAGGCGCATCGGTCACTGACTTATCCACAGGCTAGATTTGTGTCACCAAGTGCTTCCAGATTTTGAAATTCAAAAACCGCACAGCGATGATCCCGTTAAGTCATTAACATCCTAGCACAGGAGTGCTCGGCACCATTACGATTTTTGTTCCTTGGACAACCGAATGAGGTGTCATTCGGCACCATCACGATTTTGGTCCGTTAAAAAAGTAAGTCTTGCTCTGTGCCTCGCATTAACAATGACACTACAGCATTCGCTTCGCTCACGCGGTCATTGTTAATGGTAAATGGTGCCCCCACACGGACTCGAACCGCGGACCCCCTGATTACAAATCAGGTGCTCTACCAGCTGAGCTATAGGGGCACTCTTAATTGCTGATTAGCGTGGCGTGCTTTAGCGGCGCGCGCGCTGAGTTGCAAGTCGGAAAATGCGTCTTTTGTAAAAAATATCAGCTTGTAAAGGCGTCTCGTGTTTTGGCAGCCATAAAGGCCTCTTGGCAGGGAGATATAGCCTGCTATGGGGGGGTATGGCCGTTTTGAAAGACATGACGCGATATTTGCGCAAACCTCACCCGATCGCCCGCCGCGACGCTTTTACGCCTGACACCGTTTTGGCGCTTTTAAAGCTCTTGGGCTTTACGTTTTTGATGTTGCCGATCCTCGGGATCTTCATGGGCGCTCTATTTGCCGCGACAGGCGTGACACTGCCGGAGCCCTCAGAAGAATTCGCCGATATGGCGAGCCGTCCGAATTTTATCATTTTAGCGGCCATAATCGCGCCTTTGATAGAGGAGCTTTTATTTCGGTCTTGGCTTGGGAAACGCTGGGGTGTTTTCTTGGTTGCGCCTTTATTGCTAGTCGGGCTGGCCCTATTGATATTGATGGGGACAGATGATGTGACCTCCGGCATTCGTTATGCGGGCGCTATCGCCGTCATTGGTAGCGCCTCACTCTATATGTCTCGCTACTTAAAGGCGCGGCAAGAGGAGGGCGTTTTGGATCAGGCGCTACAGCGGATATTTCCTTTTGCCTTTTGGGGCAGCTCTCTGGGCTTTGGCCTGATGCATTTGGCCAATTATGAGGGCGGGGAGATGGGGCTATTGCTACCGCTTATCATTCTTCCGCAATTTGTTGTGGGCGTGATTTTAGGATATGTGCGCATGCGGTTTGGTTTGTGGTGCGCTATCTTTTTTCATGGCGCTTATAATACCGTTTTACTGACAGTTTTTTCCAAGCTCAGTCAAGCCGCGCTTTAAAGGCCTTGAGTTTTCAGGCGGTATGGGACGGCGCCGGCCGCCCCAAAGGTCATTGTTTTACCAATGCTTTTTCAGAGCTTTAACCCTCGCCGATCTCTATGGCATCTTTGCCGCGGAAAAAGGATAGGATGACACCCATGACGGCAAAACCAACCAAAACATAACTGTAATCAAGCGCCAAAAGCTTAAGCGGCTCGCCTTGATAAAGATTGTCCATGGCCATGAGAGGCATGCCTATCAGCAGCGATACGATGGCGCTAATTTTAGCGCAAGTGCCAAGGCGCGAGGCGCTAGAGTGCTGTAATATATAGGCGAGGCCAAGCGCCATAGCGATGGAGGCGAGAATTCCGCCGATCATGATTTTAGGATCCATGACCTCTTCCGTAGGTTTAGGAATTTCCGTCAATGCGTGCCACATCTCTGAAAATACCATACCGTACCAAATCCATCCTAATAGCCAAAAGACTATCCCTGCTGCGAGTATTCCAAGTAGATTCGTTCCAAATATTTTGGGCATAATTGCCTCCCCTTTTTGTTTTTGGCCATTTTTGGCTCTGAAACAGCATAGCAAAAAACCGCCTTGGCCGCAATCAACCCTTGCGCGATGTTAAGCGAGCGCTAGAACGCACATTATGTCTAAAATTCTTATTACCTCTGCTCTGCCCTATATTAACGGTGTCAAACATCTTGGAAATCTTGCGGGTTCTATGCTGCCCGCTGATGTTTATGCGCGCGCTATGCGCCTGATGGGGCATGAGGTGCTCTATATTTGCGCAACAGATGAGCACGGCACGCCCGCAGAGCTCGCGGCGCAAGCGGCAGGTATTGAGGTCGAGGCTTATTGCGAGGCGATGCATGAGGCGCAAAAGGCGGCAGGCGCGCAGTTTAAACTGTCTTATGATTATTTTGGGCGGTCCTCCGCGCCGAGTAACCATGCGCTCACGCAGCATTTCGCCCATGTCCTTGAAGAGAAAGGCCTGATCGAGGAGCGGGTTTCGCAGCAAGTTTATTCCAATGCGGATGGGCGCTTCCTGCCTGACCGCTATGTCGAAGGCACATGCCCCAATTGTGATTTTGAAAAAGCGCGCGGCGATCAATGTGATAATTGCGGAAAGCTGCTGGACCCTATTGATCTGATAGAGCCATATTCGGCTGTGTCGGGCTCCAAAGATGTTGAAGTGCGCGACACGAACCATCTCTATCTCAAGCAATCTGTTCTGTCTGATGATCTTCGCAAATGGGTGAATGCGGCGCAGGGCTGGCCGCCCCTCGCGACCTCCATTGCGCTAAAATGGCTGGACGAAGGCTTGCGCGACCGCTCGATAACGCGTGATTTGAAATGGGGCATTCCCGTTACGAATAAAGATGGCAGTATCCGCGACGGCTTCGACGGCAAAGTCTTCTATGTGTGGTTTGACGCGCCGATTGAATATATTGCCGCGACGCAGGACTGGGCCGTCGAAAATAAGACAGAATGGGAATCGTGGTGGCGCACCGATAAAGGCGCGGATGACGTTCAATATGTTCAGTTCATGGGCAAAGATAATGTCGCTTTCCATACGCTCTCTTTCCCGACGACCATTATAGGTTCGGGCGAGCCGTGGAAACTTGTCGATCAGCTCAAAGCCTTTAACTGGGTGACCTGGTATGGCGGAAAATTCTCGACCTCTGAAAAACGCGGGGTTTTTATGGATCAAGCTTTGGATATTGCGCCATCTGATTACTGGCGTTGGCACTTAATCGCGAATGCGCCCGAGGGCTCTGACGCGGCTTTTACCTGGGAAGAGTTTCAAGGCTCAGTCAATTCTGATTTGGCGAATGTGCTGGGCAATTTCGTTAACCGCATTACGAAATATTGTGCAGGTAAATTTGACGGCAAGGTCCCTGAAGGCGGCGAGCCAGGTGAGGCCGAAGCGTGGCTTATAGCGGAATTACAGACACGTATTCCGCAAATGCTGGCCTATTACGACGCGCGAGAATTTCGCAAAGCTATGGCGGAGAAACGGGCAATTTGGGCGGCCGGTAATGAATATCTGACCCAAGCCGCGCCGTGGACACATTATAAGACAGATGTGGATCAAGCCGCTGTCGGTGTGCGCGTTGGGCTCAACCTTGTGGCGCTGTTTGGGATACTCGCGCAGCCGATTATTCCGGATGCCGCAGATAAAATTCTCGCCGTGATGAATATTCCTGCGGGTAATCGCACGTGGAAATTTGGCGGTAAAGATGATATCGCCGCCCTTATCGACGCGCTGCCGACCGGCCTTGAGATCGGCGCGCCTGACGTGCTGTTCACAAAGGTCGAAGATACAGACGTCGCGGATTGGACGGAGCGTTTTGGCGGAGGGGCATAGGCATGGGTTTTATGGACGCCGTCAAAACCTGCCTTCGCAAATATTTTACATTTCACGGCCGCGCGCAGCGCTCTGAATATTGGTGGTTTTATCTATTTACGATAATTGCCGGAATTTTTGCGGGGATCATCGATGGGGCGATGATGGGCTGGGCGAATTCAGATCAAGGGCCAGTGGGCACAATTACGACACTTGCTTTTTTTATACCTTCGCTTTCTGCGGGGTGGCGAAGGCTGCATGACACAGGACGATCTGGGTGGTGGATCGGCGGAGGGATTTTAGGGTTCATCGCATTTGGCATCATTTTGGTTGTGCTAGGCGCGGCATCAGCCAATGGCGGACTGGATACCGTTATCACCGGCATTTTCGGAATTCTGTTTCTCATTGGTGTCATTGTTTACGGAATAACGATACTAGTCTTTCTGTGCAAAGACAGTTACCCAGGCGATAATGTTTATGGCCGAAGTACGAAATATGACACGGGCGCTTCCGTTTTCGATTAGGCGTAATTTTGACGCCAAGCTGTCACTTTATCTTAGCTAGATATCACGGCTGCACGGCATGTTTTTGACCGAAAATCTGAGTGAAGAATTGACAATATACAGGCCTTAAATGTTTAAGGGCTGAAGATTAACGAGAGGCGTTTGGCGTAGGGAATTAAAGGCACGCTATTGCCTTGGCCTGCAAATTTTTTAAATACTTGTTATTCTGGTCTTTTTAGCTAATGTAGTCCCCATTAATAACGGGGAACTATTATGACAAGCTTTGTAGACGCAGTTAAATCTGCTTTTCAGAATTATGCTAATTTTAAAGGGCGGGCCTCCAGATCCGAATTTTGGTGGTTTTATCTATTTTACATCATTGTGATAGTTGCCTTGTCTTTTATATCAAGAATTATTGGGGAGACTATAGGTGGTCTGCTATCCTTGATTTTTCTTCTCGCAGTAATTGTACCTTTTATTGCTTTAGGGGCGCGCCGTATGCATGATAGTGATAAATCAGGATGGTTCCAGTTGATCCCGCTTTATAATCTTTATCTTGCGATCATTAAAGGTACAGACGGTCCAAACCGTTTTGGTCCTGACCCATTAGGCGGAACGGGCAATACCTTTAATTAGGCCTTATTTATATAATTAATAAATTGACCCGGAGGCTTCATTGTTGCCGGGTTTTTTAATGGGATAATGATCAAAGCGACACCAATATTTAAGGCCGTGCACATATTTGTTTTCCTTGCAAAGATGTGTCCTGGACCAAGATGCATGTTAATAATTTGACGTCTTCGGTTTGCGAATAAAATGCGAGAAAAAGAGGCTTGTTTCCAATCCTAGTTTGGGTCATTCTTCTCGAAACTAATGGGGAGAGAATTATGATTGGTTTTATTGACGCCGTAAAAATGTTCTACCGGCGCTACACTGATTTCGAAGGGCGTTCGTCGCGCGCGGAATATTGGTGGGTTCAGCTTTTTTACATTATCGCTTTTATCGTATTGGCTATTCCAATCGGATTGTCTTCAGGCTCATCTGGAGAGCCAAATGTTTTGGCAATGCTACCTATTGGGATTTTTGTCCTTGCTGGCATTCTTCCGATGATTGCTGTGCAAATTAGGCGTTTTCATGATCAGGATAAGTCGGGATGGATGCTGCTTTTAACTTTGATACCCTATGTCGGAGGTTTAATCGTTATGGTCTTTATGTTATTAAAGGGCACCAGCGGACCAAACCGATTTGGGTCTGACCCTCTCGGAAACGATGCCGACACATTTAGCTAACGGTTTTTGCGTGACAGAAAAGTCGCAATAAGCAACATAGCTATTCCTATTATCGTTGTTATGCCAATAACGCCTATTATTGGGGTTTGCGTGAATGATTTAAAAGCCAGCCACGCTAATCCCCATGCGATTGGAAACACATAAACGATATTGCCGCCGCTACGCCGCGTAACAAATATTGCCCAGATTAATGCTAGCGCGAGCATCACAATATTCGACGTGATCACAGACATCGCGGCAGGCATATTATCAGCCACAATAGGCGTCCAATTTAAGAACATTGCAATGGACGTCCAGCCTGCGATAAGACTAATCGGCCCCCAGACCCAAAACCTCTCTGCTGTGTCTAAGGCGTGCCTGCCGCGCGTGAGACGTAGCATGGCTTTGACCAAACACAGAACTGTGGGAATGAAAATTAAGGCCGTGCCCCACCGCGCCATCATCGGGCTGCCCCAGCCCGATAAAAGGGCCCATCCACAAACACCGGCAAAACCTACGCCTGTCCACCAACCCGTTTTACGAAATATCTCTCGCCCGCGATTAGCTTTTAATCCTTGTAGAATGGCATAGCCAATACAGCCGATAAAAATTGGAAACCATATTGAGAATGCAATGCCGTAAGGGACCAACAAACTATTATTGGCGTCAGAAAACTCTTTAGCTGAACGGCCCCAATCCATAATCTGGGGGAGGGTGGAGAGTATCCACATGGCGGGAGCTGTTATGATATTTAGCCATTGGCGGGCGAGGTCGTTGCTATCTGATGTCATAGTCTGATTACGCATGAGAAGACAAAAAGATGCAAATCTTTTAAAACATAGGGTCGTCAGAGGTTTGACTGGGGAAAAATTATTTGTGATTTGTCACGACAGGGTAGGTTCTTTCGTGCTAAGGTGAAGGTCTAAACACTAGAAAGGACTTCCATGCAAATTCAGATTGTCTCCAAAGGAATTGATGTTTCACCCGCGCTTCGTGAGCGCATTTCAGGCCGATTGGACGAGATGATGGATAAGTATATACACCGAGAGGGCGAAGCCCAAGTTTCGGTTGCAAAGGAAGGCTCTGGTTTCAAAACCGTTTGCTCAATTCATCTCCCATCTGGCGCCTCAATGGAGGGTCAAGGCCGGGCAGCAGATGCTTACGCGGCGAGCGACGAAGCGCTTGAGCATGTTGAGAAACGTCTGCGCCGCTATAAACGCCGTCTGAAAGATCATAGTCAGCAAGCAAAAGCTAAGAATGCGGCTATGTTTGTTCTCGAAAATCCGGTTAGCGAAGATGATGATGAGGATTTGGTCTCAGGCGGAAAAGATGAGCCGATGATTATCTCTGAAAAAACGAGCACAATAAGAACACTAACACCTGGCATGGCCGCGCTGGAGCTTGGCCTCGCCGATACAGGTGTTGTGGTTTTTAATAATGCTAAGCATGGTGGGTTGAATGTCGTATTTAAACGCTCTGATGGCAATATTGGCTGGATTAACCCGGCTGCCGAGACTTAGCGCAAATTGTTCAACAAACTGTGTGCCCCGCGCCGTTGACCCTCTCTCACTTTAAGGTTAAGGGAGCGGCGAATTTTAAATATGCAGGGGCTTAGCCGCTGCATCGCGCTCTTAAAAACGAAGTATAGCATGGACTCGGATACTCTATTTCACGCCAATGGCGTGCTATGTGACTTGCATGTCAGTAGTAAGAAACAGCTCTTTCAAGAGATGGCGTCTAAGCTTTTGGAGTTAGACGCTCTAAAGGCGGCTAACGTTGCGTGCCGGGATATCGTTGTTGCCGCCATGGAGCGCGAGCGTCTTGGCTCTACGGGCGTTGGTACGGGCGTAGCCTTGCCGCATGCCCGTATTGATGGGATAGATAAAGTTCACGCCGTTTTTGCGCGCTTAGAAACGCCTCTGGATTATGACGCGATTGACGAACGCCCTGTTGACTTGGTGACCCTTCTGATTGCGCCAAGCGATGCCGGGGGAGCGCATTTAAGGGCTTTAGCTAAAGTGTCTCGAGCCCTGCGCCGTCAAGAGATGCGTCAACGCCTGCGCGCCGCGCCTAACGCCGAAAGCCTTTATACAATCCTGACCGAAGCGCGTACGGCCTCAGCCGCTTAAAACGGCGCGCCCTTTAAGAATCATCTCTCATTGCGAGCAGCGCTTCGCTCTGTCATATGTTTGTGAGGAAAAGCGGTTATCCATTGTTAATTACATAACCCAATTGCCAATCGAGCTGAAACCCATCTGAGCGGAGAATCCACCATTATGAAGTCTGGCCTTCTATGAAACCCGATAGTGATAAGCGTTATTTCAATCGGGAACTCTCATGGCTGTTTTTCAATAGCCGTGTTTTAGAGGAAGCTCAGAACCCAAATGTGCCCTTGCTAGAGCGCGTAAGGTTTATGTCGATTTCTGCCTCTAACCTTGATGAGTTTTATATGGTGCGCGTGGCAGGTCTGCGCACCCAAGTTCTGGCCGGCATGAGCGAGCCAAGCTTTGACGGTTATACGCCCAGACGCCAGCTTGAGAAAATTGCCAAACGCGTGCGAAAAATTACCAAAGCCCAAGGTCAATGTTGGCGTAATTTGCATAAGGCACTCGCAAAGGAGAATGTGAATGTCCGCGCTGTGGCCGAACTGTCAGGGTCAGAACGCGAAGAGTTGGCGCTGAATTATGCCCGTTCTATTTTGCCATTATTAACGCCTATGGCTGTCGATCCTGCTCATCCATTCCCCCATATTCCCAATTTGGGCTTTGGTATGGTGCTGGGGCTTAAGCGCGAGGGGCGTAAAGAACCCATCTATGCTCTTATTCCTGTGCCGGCCCATGTGCCGCGCTTTATTGTATTGGGTAAAAAACAGCGCGATTTTGTGCGCATCGAAGATGTGCTGGAACATTTCGCGCCCGCTCTTTTTCCGGATTTTACTGTCACTGGGCAGGGCGTTTTCCGTATCACGCGCGATAGCGATATAGCCGTAGATGAGGAAGCCGAAGACTTGGTTCGGCATTTTGAATTCCTTTTGAAAAAGCGCCGCCGCGGACGTGTTATCCGCCTAGAGATAAATGCTGATATCGGAGCCGATCTCAAAAATTTCCTGATTGAAAGTTTTGAGTGCTGGGATGAAGATATCCATGAAACAGACACTTTATTGGGTATGACCGACCTCTCTGAACTTGTCGGGAAAACCCGCCCAGACTTGCTCTTCCCGCCATTCCAAGCGCGTTTTCCAGAGCGTATCAGAGAATTTGACGGCGATTGTTTTGCCGCGATTGCGGCCAAAGATATTCTTGTGCATCATCCTTATGAGGAATTTGATGTCGTTGTGCAGTTTCTAGAGCAAGCCGCGCTCGACCCAGATGTCGTCGCGATTAAGCAAACGCTTTACCGTACCTCCGATGATAGCCCGATTGTCAAAGCCTTAATTGAAGCGGCTGAGCGCGGAAAAACGGTGACGGCCTTGGTTGAACTTAAAGCCCGTTTTGATGAAGAAACAAATCTGCGCTGGGCGCGGGATTTAGAGCGGGCAGGTGCCCATGTGGTTTACGGATTTATCGACTATAAAACCCACGCTAAAGTCTCATTAGTTTTGCGCAATGAAGCCCAAGGCCTCAAGACTTACACGCATTTGGGAACTGGGAATTACCATGCCCAAAATGCGAAGATTTATACAGATTTGGCTTTGTTTACAGCAGATCCTGCCATGGGCCGCGACGTCGGGAAACTGTTTAATTACGTCACCAGCTATTCCGCGCCGCGCGACCTAGAGAAGCTGATAATCGCGCCGATGATGCTGCGTGATAGCCTGATGGAGCTTATTCAAAATGAGATTGATATTGCGCAGTCGGGCGGGCAGGGGTCAATTTGGATTAAGCTCAACGCGCTTGTTGATGGAAAGATTATTGATAAACTTTATGAGGCCTCGCAAGCGGGTGTGCAAATTGACATGATTGTGCGCGGGATTTGCTGCCTGCGTCCAGGTGTAGAAGGCCTATCTGAGAATATTCGCGTTAAATCGATCATTGGGCGTTTCCTCGAGCATTCACGCATCGTTTGTTTTGGGAATGGCGACGCCTTGCCAAATAGTGACGCTAAGATTTTCTTCTCCAGTGCAGACTGGATGCCCCGCAATCTTAACCGCCGTGTAGAGACGCTGATTCCCGTAGAGGCCATCACCGTTCGGACTCAAATTATGGACCAGATCATGGTGGCGAATTTGAATGATAATACCAATAGCTGGGATTTATTACTGACAGGAAAATATATTCGGCGCGAGCTTGGAGATAAACCTTTCTCGGCCCATGAATATTTCATGCGAAATCCGTCCCTTTCAGGTCGGGGCAAGTCTTTAAGAGTCAGCGCCCCCAAAGATCTCAATGTGACTAAACGTAAGGCGCGAGACGCTATTATTGATAAAGCTGCGGAAACTATGACGATTGACACGGCTGACGCCGATCAGAACGCGCCAGACTCGGGTGTTGATAAGGCCGCAAATGCCAATTGATACGCCCTTGAAAAATACCCGAATTGGTGTTTTGGATATTGGGTCTAACTCAGTGCGTTTCGTAATCTATGAGTATTTCGGCGCGCATTTTACAGCCGTTTATAATGAAAAAATATTGGCAGGTTTGGGCCGTGAACTGCGAGATACAGGCAATTTGTCCGAAACCGGCAAAAAGCTGACTTTTGACAGTCTGAGGCGCTTTAAAGCCATTGCCGAGGCGCAAGGCTTGGGCAAGCTCTTAATCGGCGCTACGGCGGCTCTACGCGCTGCTAAGGATGCGCCTGCCTTCATTAGGCGGGTTAAAGACGAAATAGGCCTCGATATAAGCCCTATCAGCGGCAAAGAAGAAGCGCGCTTGACGGCCATGGGCATGCTGGCTGCCGACCCCCGGGCAGAAGGCCTTGCGGCAGATTTGGGCGGGGCCAGTCTCGAATTCGTCCATGTTCACGCCGCCGAAGCCGCTGAGGGGGTAAGCTTTAAGCTCGGGCCCTTTGAAGTATTGGGAAGCGAGCCCGCAAAAGCGGAGAATTTCACGAATAAAGCGATTAAAGCTAAAATAGAGACAAAACTCGCGCAGCTGGATTTTGGTAAGTTTCAAGGACAAGCCTTGCATCTTATTGGCGGCGCTTGGCGTAACCTCGCGGGGGTTCATCAAAAGCGTCATAATTACCCCATGCGGACATTGCAGGCTTACCGGCTGAGCGCTGAGGAGGCACAAGAGCTCGCAGTGTGGGCTTATTGCGAAGGGCGTGAAGAGATATTGGCTTGGCCCGGGATAAACAACCGCCGCGCGGAGACTTTGCCCTATAGCGGATATATCTTGAACATGATTATAGAGCGGATGGCGCCCAGCGTGGTCGTTATCTCGACCACAGGTCTGCGTGAAGGCCTAGTCTATGACGCGATGGATCCGCAGCTGCGCGCGCGCGATGGCTTAATGGATGGCTGCCGTGACCTCGCGCGGGGTAACCTGCAGGCAGTTCACTTTGCGCAGCCTCTTTACGGCTTTTTGCGGCAAGCAGCCGCGCATTTCCCAGCCTTCTTTGAGCGTGAAAATGAGCAAAGGTTACAGAGAGCCGCCTGCCACCTCGCAGGCATTGGGAAGGGGCTGCATCCTGATTATAGAGCTGATCTTGTTTTTGATGACGTGCTATATGCCCCAATCGCCGGATTGTCCCATCAAGAGCGGGCTTATCTGGCGCTCATATTATTCTCATCTTACACAGGAAAATCTCTCCCAAAGAATAGGGCGGCCGTTGAGGCGCTATTGACCGAGGAGGCGCGGCTTTGTGCGCGCACTTATGGCGCCGCAATGCGGCTCGCAATCGTTGCGACTGGCCGTTCAGCGGATTTACTCAAAGACTTTAGGCTAAGTGTCACGAACGGCGCTTTGCAGTTAACGGTTGATCCGTCCAAAGCGGCGCTTCTGTCTGAACGCGTGACCTACCGGTTAGGAAAGCTAGCACAGCTCAGCGAAATGCCTGTTTATAGCGCATAAAAAAAACCGTTCACTGGGGAACGGTTTTTTCTTAAATCAAATTCGCAATTAACGGTATTGCTGAACACGCGTCGTCCGTAGTCCTGAAATACCGTGGCTCTCAATAGAGCGTTGCCACGCCAAAAACTCTTCAGAGGATAGACCATAGCGGTCGCACGCCCCTTCGAGCGTCAGCAAGCCGCCGCGTACGGCCGCCACAACTTCGGCTTTACGGCGAATAACCCAACGGACAGTATCCGCTTTGGGCAAATCAGCCAATGTTAACGGAGTCCCTTCAGGACCAATCACCACATTCTCTCTTTTTATTTTTCGGTCTGACATTTGCGCCGCCTCTTTTGTTATTTTTTTGGGTGATATGAGGTATAGTCATCGGACGTTAAAAATAGTTTAAGGTTGCCCTAAAAAAGCTAATAAAAACAGATGTTTACGAAGGTTAACGGAATCGAGATTATCGTTAATAAAGGTTTACAGAAAGCCTATATAATTGATTCTATTGAGTCTTTTATCAGCGCCGTCTGCAAGACTCGTATCGACTTGGGACATAAGCCTCCCTATATGGGCCTCAAATGAATGTGAAATTCATACAAACCTTAAACTTGAAAGTTCAAGCAATACCGTAAAATGCCCGCAACAGTTGCAAATCATGTTAATTCTCTAGGCTTTCCTAAGCCTGAATCAGAGACGCGCGTTGTTGTCGCGATGAGCGGCGGCGTCGATAGTTCTGTCTGCGCGGCTATGCTCGCTCGAGAAGGCTATGACGTTATTGGCGTCACCTTGCAGCTTTATGATCACGGCGCAGCGATCAAAAAGGCCAAAGCCTGTTGCGCAGGTCAAGATATCTATGATGCTAAGCGCGTCGCTGAGATGATGGACTTCCCGCATTATGTTTTGGACTATGAAAGCAACTTTCGTGAGCAAGTGATTGAAGACTTTGCAGATACTTATCTCAAAGGCTCTACGCCTATTCCGTGTGTGCGCTGTAACCAGACCGTAAAGTTCAAAGACCTCTTGACTGTGGCCAAAGACCTTGGCGCTGATTGTATGGCGACGGGCCATTATATCAAACGTGTTATGGGCAAAGGCGGGGCTGAGCTTCACCGCGCGCATGATTACGGGAAAGACCAAAGCTATTTCCTATTTGCGACAACGCGCGCGCAGCTTGACTTCCTACGCTTTCCATTGGGCGGCATGGAAAAGTCCGAGACGCGCAAGCTCGCGGTTGAACTGGGGCTAAATGTTGCCAGCAAGCCCGATAGCCAAGATATTTGTTTTGTCCCCACGGGAAAATATACTGATGTGATAGAAAAGATTCGCCCTGACGCAGCGGTCGCGGGCGACATTATCCATATGGATGGGCGCGTATTGGGACGCCACCGAGGGATTATGTATTATACCATAGGGCAGCGCCGCGGTTTAGGCCTGCCTGACGGCTCAGGCGCGGATCCGCTTTTTGTGGTTCGTATCGAGGCTGATACTAATCACGTCATTGTGGGGCCGCGAGAGGCGCTTAGGCGCGATAAAATCTGGCTTACCGATATAAATTGGATAGGCGAAGGTGATTTCGGCTCTGATTTGGATGGCAAGCCTGTAAAAATCAAAGTGCGATCTACGCGTCCGCCTGTTCCTGCAACATTTCGTATGGCAGGAGATGATGTTATCGTAGAGCTTAGTGAGGCGGATGAAGGTATCTCGCCTGGTCAAGCCTGCGTATTTTACGCGGCAGATGAAAAAGCTGCAAGAACACTGGGCGGCGGGTGGATAACACGCACAGAGTAGTCTATATTAAGTCTAAGGGTCAAAACCCGCAACTTAACTGGAGACTATAATGGCAATAATGAAATCAATCGAAGTGATGTCTGAAAGCACAAAATCTTTTGAAGACGCTATACAGAACGCTGTCGATCGCACCGCCAAAACTGTCAATAATATTCAATCTGCAAATATCAAGAATATGAAGACAACAATCAAAGACGGTAAAATTGACAAATTTCGCGTGAACGTGAAAATCACATTCAAAGTTGGCGATTAATCCTCGTTCGAATTTGACGCGTATATATATTATACGCTCTAACAGCAAAGGCCGCCGGAATTTTTCGGCGGCATTTTAAGAGACTATTATGAACGACCAAACGTCTATTCTTGTTGTTATCGGTTTGGCAGCAGTTTTCTTCGCGCTTTGGGTCTATTCTTCCAAGCAAAAACGCAAATTCGAAGATGAGCGCCGCAAACGCAGACTCGAACTTGAGCGCCTCAAAAATGAAGCAAGAAAAAATAAAGACAAAAATTTGGACTAGAAGAAATGATGAAGAAAATCTTCGTAGATATTATAAATCAATATTTCGAAGATATGTGGGTGATTTTGCCCTACACTATAGTTGCTATCTTTCTGCTATTTCTGTTTTTCTTTTCTTTAGATTCGTCACACATTCTTTTTTCAGTTCTATTCGGTTATTCATTCATAGGTATGTTTTTACTGATAAGACCTGGAATTAAAAGCGCATTTATGTGTGTGCAAATAGATATGACTGTTGTTTTTTGGTCGTTAATTGTGACGGGTCTGGTTATTATAAAATTGATTGGCTACGATTTGATTATTTAAGCAGCTTATGCCCTTAACAACAAAGAGCACTAGAAATATTTTATGCTAGGGCTTTCCCAAACAATACTAATGTCCGCGCCCAAGCTTTATTCGCTTGTCCCTCATCATAAACGGCAGAATCTGGTGGGCACCATCCGTGTTGTGTGCCTTCATAAACTTCTATCTCAGCCGCGCGGCCGGCTGATACAAAGGCGTCTTTTAATATTGTTTTATTCATAGGATCCCGCTTGTCGTCATTTTCCGCCACCGCGATAAGGTAATCAGCATTCATTTCAGGGATAAGAAGATGCGGACTATTGTCTTTATCCGTTGCAAGTCCGCCGCCATGGAAACTTCCGCCTGCGCCGATACGGTCCGCGCGTTCATGCGCCGTAATCATTGTCATAGGTCCGCCCATACAATAGCCCGTTGTGCCAATCTTGCGGGAGGTATCAACGGAGGCTTGCGCGTCTAGCCAGTCCACGAAGGCGCGCGCATCTATGCGGTTTGTGTCTTGGGATAGAGCCCGCGCATAAGGAATAATTTTCTCTCTGACGCCTGGGTCTCGGAATGTTTGCCCAACTTCAACAAGGGTGCCTTTGACCTGACGGTAATAAGGATTGACGACAAGCGCGGCATAGCCGTCATTGGCAAGGCGTTTCGCCATCATCTTAAAGGCAGGACGAAGACCGACAATATCAGGCCAGATTAGAACAGCCGCATGCTCGCCCGTGCTTGGATGTGCGAAATATGCGTCGGCGATTCCGTCTGGTGTTTCAATGGTGACGTCTGCTTCTGTAACCCCTACTGAGGCTTCGCCAGGCGCGCAACCTGCAAAAGCTACGGAAATAGCCGCTCCGCCCGCCATGAGGTTAAAGTCACGCCGCGTCACTAACTTTTCATAAAAGCCTTGGTTTTCAAGTTCTGTAATGTCATCGCACATGGTGTTCTCCTGTTTCGGAGAACGGTAGCTCAAAAATAACGGCCCTTCAATTAGGCGTTCATCAAGACTTAGTGATTTTAGTGCCCGCTTCCCAATCGTCCTGTCTTGACGCTGTAATCCACGGCGAGTTCATATTCAGGGTCATCATCTGAATCTATCATAAGCTGCCCAGCGCGGTTTAGAAGGGAATGGCAGTCGCGTGTTAAGTGGCGCAGGCGGATAGCTTTGCCGGCCTGAGTGTATTTGTCGGCGAGGGCCTCAATGGCTTGCAGCGCGGATTGGTCAACAACGCGGCTATCATTAAAATCTACAATCACAGTATCTGGGTCATCTTTGATAGTGAAAAGCTCGTTGAAGCCTTCAATAGAGCCAAAGAATAATGGGCCTTCGATTTTGTATACTTTGGCGCCGTCTTCTATCTCAGTATGGGCATCAATGCGCCGCGCCGCGTTCCAGGCGTAGGCGAGGGCAGAGACGATGACGCCGACAATGACGGCTACGGCAAGGTCATGCCAAACGGTGACAACTGTAACGAGGATAATGACGAAAGCGTCAATCAGCGGAATACGGCGCATAATGGTCAAGGATTGCCACGCAAAGGTTCCGATAACGACCATGAACATGACGCCGACAAGCGCGGCCAATGGTATTTGTTCGATCAGGCCAGAGGCGAATAAGATAAAGCCAAGCAGGAAAACAGCCGCTGAAATGCCTGAAAGACGTGTGCGTCCGCCTGACTTTACGTTAATCATCGATTGGCCAATCATGGCGCAGCCGCCCATACCGGCAAAGAAACCGGTTACAGTATTGGCCACGCCTTGCGCGATACATTCTTGTGACGCCCCGCCGCGCTCTTCCTTAATTTCGCCGACGAGGTTAAGGGTGAGCAGACTTTCGATCAATCCAATCGCGGCAAGGATCAAAGCATATGGAAAGACAATCTCGAGCGTTTCTAGATTAAACGGCACGCTCGGAACATGAAAGCTCGGCAAGCCGCCTTTAATCGACGCCAAATCACCAACGGTCTGAACATCAAGCTTAAGCACCAGCACCAAACCTGTGACGAGGCCAATACCTAAAAGAGGCGCTGGGATGGCTTTGGTGACTTTGGGCGCGGCCCATATCAAAAACATTGTCAAAACAACAAGACCCACCATTAACATCAGCGGCGCACCGGTCAGCCAAGTGCCTTCTAGGATGTGGAAGGGGCCGTAATGCTCACCGGGAATACGAATGGGCGGCTCCGATTGAAACTGGCTAAGTTGCGCCATGCCGATAACAATGGCGAGGCCGTTGACGAAACCAAGCATCACGGGATGGGGCACAAGACGAATAAATTTACCGAGTTTAAAGACGCCCGCCATAATTTGCATCACGCCCATTAAGACAACGGTCGCGAAAAGATACTCAACGCCGTGATCCGCGACAAGAGCGACCATGACAACAGCAAGCGCGCCAGTCGCGCCGGAAATCATGCCCGGGCGTCCGCCTATCAAAGCCGTAATGAGACCCACAATAAAAGCCGCGTAAAGGCCGACAAGAGGTTCAACGCCTGCGACAAACGCAAAAGCGATAGCTTCGGGGACAAGCGCAAGCGCCACCGTCAATCCTGCCAATATTTCGACTTTAGAGCGGTTAAAGCCAAACTTCATAGGCCCTTCATTGCGGCGGGCAGGAATGGAAATTCGGTCGGCAAATGCAGAGAGTGTAGAGCGGATCACGGGGAACTTTCAAAAGCGGTATATAAGCCGCGCGGTCTATAGATAAGGGCTGAAGGGGGCAAGACCTTGTTTGCATGTGGAGCAGGCTGTTAGAACGTAAATGGGATGACTGGTGTTGGAATATCTGTTCATCATCAATGAACGAGCATTAACTTTGTAGGATTTGACACCTTCTTCAGAAGAAAGTGTTCCTCACGCTTATGTGAACATGTGTTGTTTCGCTAATTTTGATTGTCGTGACTAAGAGCCTCTCACAAAATACTTTTATTTTGGGTTTACTTTAGGAGAGACGAAGTTGGCCTTTTTAGATATGCATTCGCGTCCAGAGACAAAAAAGAATATTTCCAAAGTTCTTAGAGTCATTGCTGGCGGTAAGACAGATAAGAAGGCAGCCCTTCGTGATGCAGACTTATCTTTGGTTCATAAGATTGCCGCTGGAGACCACGCAGCAATGAAGCATGTTTATGAGCTTTACTCTGGGCCTCTCTTTAGTTTTGTTAAAAATTGGTTGGCGGATCCTCATGAAGCGTCTGATATCGTGCACGAGACGATGCTGGAGGTTTGGCGGCGAGCAGACCGTTTCCAAGGCCGATCTTTATTAAAGTCTTGGATTTTTTCAATCGCCCGAAATAAATCTATAGATAGAAATCGAAAATCATCACGTATGTCTTATACGGATGAAGTGCCTGAGGTTGTTGATGATCTTCCAGGGCCAATGGACGTTCTCGAGATGTCGCAGGATGCGGCCGCACTTAAGGCGTGTGTCATGAATTTGAGTGAAACACATCGAAGAATGATACATTTAGCCTTTTATGAAGATTTGTCTTACGGCGAAATTTCTAAAATCGAAGGATGCCCAATTGGAACCGTTAAAACACGTATTCTTCACGCAAAAAAACTTTTGATGAGAGACTTAGCTAAGGTCAAATAACAGTGATGCATTTATTTGCAATAAAATTGAACCAAAGGTAACTCCGAGACGACGTATTTATTAGGCCCCTTACTTTAAAGCGGCTTTTGAAGAGTTTGAAATTAGATGGCTGAATTATGACAAGTTTTGAGGATAAAGTGTCTTTGATGATTCCCGCTTATTTACGTGGAGAATTATCAGGTCCTGAGCGCCGCGAAGTAGAGACCTTTGCGGCAAAAAACCCTACAATAGCAGCAGATATAGCGTTTCAAAAGAACTTAAAATCCGCGCTTAAGCCAGATGAAGACAGGTTCGAGCCAGGGGAGCTTGGTTGGGCCAGATTATCCAAAGGGATGCGCCAAGAGGAACCCGTTTTAGGAGAAGCCACTTCAAAACCTAAATTTTGGCGATATGCGGCAGCTATACTAGCGGTTGCGGCCATTGGGCAAGCGGGTGTCTTGGGATCAATAGCTTTTAGAGGGAATGATGCCGCTCAATATAGAACGGCCTCAGAATCGCCGGTCCAAGCATATACTATTAAGCTTGGTTTCAACCCGAATGTTACTGAAGGCCAGTTGGCAGAAACCTTACGATCCGTTGATGCCGCCATTATTGCTGGGCCGAGTTCTCTCGGGCTTTATGACATTCAATTTAAATCTGAAATTGCTTGCATGAAGGGCGCTGATGTCTTCAAAACGAATAGAGATATTATCGATACAGTTACAGCTTGTGAGTAATGTGTAGATATCATGTTAGGGAGTGGCCGATATTTAACTATTGGATTGGCGCTAATGAGCAGCCTATTTGGTACGTCGACTTTTGCGCAAGATGATCCGAAAGTCTCCGTCGCCCCTAGGTTTTCAGGGGATATACGTCTGCGTTATCAGAGTTTAATCCGTGATGACTTTGTTGAAGATGCGGAAGTTTTGACGATGCGTTTTCGCGGCGGTTTAGAAGTTGATTTATTTGAAAAGACATCAGTCCTTATCGAAATTGAGGGCGCCCAAGCCATAGTTGATGATTATAATGACGGAACGGGAAATCGACCTTTCTTTCCAGTTGTTCCTGACCCTGAAGGCGTTGCCTTAAATCGTCTTCAAGTCATTAGCGAAATAATACCTAAAACACGCATAACTGCGGGGCGCCAAAAATTAGCTTTGGATGATTGGCGCTTTATTGGAGCCTTTCCATTTCGTCAAAATGATCAAACTATCGATGCTTTAAGGTTTGAAACCACGGCTATAGGGCCGGGTATTTTGGATATTGGTTATTTTAACAAAGTTCATCGTCCGCTGGGCCCTGATAATGTGGGGGGCGTATTTAAGGGTGATTCATTTTTTCTCAATTATAATTTGGCGACGGTTATTGGCCGCGTCTCCGCTTTTCATTACGCTACAGAATTAGAGACCGGACCATCAGGCCCTCTTCGTCATATTCGCTCTTCGCAAACGACAGGAATAAGGGTTATTGGCCGTCACGATAGCGATCCTATTAGTTTCGTTTGGCAAGGATCTTATGCGAGACAAAGTGATTACTCTGATAACCCCAATAATTATTCTACCGATTACGGCCTGGCTGAGCTCTCACTCAAGCCAGCAGAGTTTACTTTAAAAGTAAGAGCTGAAAAACTTGGGAGTGATAATGGTATTAGTTTACAAACACCGCTGGCGTCACTTCACAGCTTTCAAGGGTTTGCAGATCAATTCCTTCAAACACCTCCTGATGGCGTAAGAGATTATTCAGTTCTACTGCAATATAATTTTGGCTCGCTCGGTCCATTGACGGATATAAAGTCCTTTGTAAGGCACCATTGGTTTCAAGCGGACACAGATGGCCGAGATTATGGCCGTGAAGTAAACCTCTCACTTAAAGCTAGAATAAACAAAGTAGGATTAGCTTTGGAGTATGCAGATTATCAGGCCAGCACTTTCTCCAGTGACAATAAGGCCTTGTTTTTGACAACGGAATTTTCGTTCTAAATTGAACCTTTTGCGTCTCGCCCACGACAAAACTATATAGACAAGGATTACGTTTAATGCGCTTAAAACTCAAAATTTCGTTTTTAATGGCAAGTGCTTTACTGACGGGCTGTGAAACCTATAATCTGGAACGCCCGCGGGAAAATTTAGTCGAGCGAAGACAGACCGAACTTATTAATCGCTCAGAAGTTATCGCCGTTGTAAATTCTGTAGATATAGCGGCTGACCTTGAACAAAAAGCTGCGCGTTGGGGGTATGAGCTCAAACGCAAAGAGGTTTTAGAGGGTTTAGATCTTTACCTTTTAACTTTTGATTGTCCCCCTGGAATTGACCCCCATGTGGCAAGTGCAGAGCTTGAACAATTGCAGCCTCTTTCCACGGTTGAAGCTAACCATAAATATGTTTTACAATCGGCTGAAAATAATAGTCCTTTGATGGCGTCCATAAAACCTCGAAGATACGCGAACTCATTAATCGAATGGCCAAAAGATGGATGTGAAGCTCTCTTTAATATAGGAATTATTGATGGCGGTGTTGATACTAACGCTTTGGTTGTCGATAGTTCTGTGGCGATAAAATCACGCAGATTTATGGCAGGAAAGCAAGCGGCCGAAGCGCGAAGACACGGCACAGCTATCGCTGAAATTTTGGTTGGAAATGGCCGCTTAAAAAATACAAGTCTCTTTAATGCGTCTGTTGTTAGTGAAGACAAAGATGGCATCCATTATTCAGGCGTGGAATCTATCTTGAAAGCGCTTGATTGGATGGCGCGGTCGGATGTTCGTGTTGTGAATATAAGTTTAGCGGGACCCTATAACCGGACACTGGATCGCGGTATTCAAAGGGCTGCGGACAAAGGCATTATTATCGTGGCTGCTGTTGGGAATGAAGGCGCAGGGTCATCACCTCTTTATCCAGCAGCTTTGGAAGATGTGATTGCGGCTACGGCTGTGGATAGTGATGCTCATATTTATCATAAAGCTGTCCAAGGCCAACATGTTGACGTGGCAGCGCCTGGTGTTGAAGTTTTTGTTGGAGATGCCGAAACCGGCCGGTATGTTTCAGGAACGTCTATAGCAACTCCTTTCGTTGTGGCGAAAATTGCGTCGGACCCGCGCTATGCCGCTATTAAATCAGTAAAAAATATTCGGACTCTTTTATCCGTTGATGCCATTGACCTTGGCGCTGCAGGACCTGACAGTGTTTATGGAGTAGGCCTTATTCAAGCTAATAACGGATGTAGCCAATAGGCTTTCATTTTTTATCACATCCCATTTTCAGCCCGGTTTAACCGGGTTTTTTTATGCAAAATATTATAATTAATTATTTTTGAACCAAACCTCCATCCCGCGCGACAGAATTAAGTAACGGCTGATCCGGGCGCCCTTCCTCCCTCCCAAATGCTCGGGTCAGTCACCTACTTAATTTATAAGCTTAACTGGAGAGACCCCATGGCTAACACAATCGATACACAAAATTCAAAAAAGAAAAGAATGGCAGCCAAGGCGGCTCTTGCCGCTGCTATTGGAGCTGCCGCATTATCAACCGAGGCGTCTGCTGCAGATGCTGAAGCTCAAATGGTTGATGTTGCTTCATTAAATAATGTCGTTTCAACACGCCGTCTTGAAGATGGATCCTTAGAAATCGTTCTTGAAAATGGCGAAGTCGTTAAGCTTGGTTCGGATTCTTTTGTTGAGAAAGCTGGACAATTTCTGCTAACGCCAGATGCTTTAACTGAATTTACAGATGGCAATGGCTTTCTGATTGTTGGCGCAATTGCGGCTGCGGCCATCGGGATAGCTCTTATCTCGAGCGGCGGTGATGATGCAGTTGTTGCTCCTCCGCCCGTTGTTATTGACCCAAATGTTCCAACGGCAGGTAATGACATTATTGAGGGTTCTGCAAATGCGGATACAATTGACGGCCTAGCAGGTGATGACACAATTGACGGCTTGGCTGGTAATGACACGCTTTCAGGTAGTTCTGGCAATGACACACTTCGCGGCGGCGCAGGAGATGATACACTTCTTGGCGGCGGCGGCACTGATGTCATTGAAGGTGGTGATGGAATTGATACTAATGACTTCTCTGATATTGGCGCAGGCGTAACGGCGACGGTTAACGCTGACGGAACAGGGACAGCTGACTATGGTCAAGTTACTGAGAGCTTTACAGGCATTGAAAACCTCACAGGTACAGCTCAAGACGACGTTTTAACTGCTACAGGCGCAGCAGCGAATGTTATTTCCGGCGGTGATGGTGACGATGTTATCGCTGGCGGCGGCGGCGTAGACGTCCTCGACGGCGGGGAAGGTAATGACACAAACTCATTTGTTGGAATTGGCGCTGATGTTACAGCGTCCCTCGTTGATCAAACAGCCAGCTATGGGATGGTCAATGAAACATTCACGAACTTTGAGAACCTCACGGGTGGGTCAGGAAATGACATTCTTACAGGTGACATGAATGCTAACATTCTAGACGGTGCTGACGGAAACGACACTCTTATTGGCGGCGGCGGTGCTGACACGCTTACTGGTGGTGCCGGTAACGACGTCCTTGCTGGTGGCGGCGGAGTTGATATTCTCGATGGCGGCGAAGGTATAGATACAAACTCTTTCCAAGGTATTGGTCTTGGCGTCACGGCTAATTTGGGGGGAGGAACAGCGTCTTACGGCATGGTCGAGGAGACATTCACAAACTTTGAGAACCTTCTCGGGTCAGATAATGATGACTCCCTTCGCGGTGATGCCGGCGAAAACAGGCTTGAAGGCGCAGCTGGCGATGATACACTTATCTGGTCTGGGGGTAACGACATTCTTGATGGCGGCGAAGGTTTCGACACAGCTGACTATACAACAAGTTCTGTTCCTATAACCGTTGACCTTGACGAGAACGGAAACGGCACTGTGACACGTGATGTTGGTTTCTCCGTTGAAGTGAGGAGTGCAGAAGTTGCCGATGATATGGCCTTTGTTGCAGCGGCTGAAGCGGGTAACCTCTACTTCAACGTCCATACGGAAGAGTTCAATGGCGGCGAAATCCGCGGACAGTTAACTGTGTCTTCTGACGAAACAGTCGACGGTGTGCGAACAATCGTTCTAGACGGCGCTTTAGATTCAGCTCAAGAGCCAATGAATGCTTCTGACTCAGATGCAACAGGTACAGGCCAAGTCACAATTACTGTCGATGCCGACGGAAATGCGACTTATAGCTCAACTGTTGATATCTCAGGTATATCACCATCAGAGCTAATTACATTGGGTAATGGCGCGCTTTCAGCGATCCATCTCCACAATGCGCCAGCAGGTGCAAACGGTCCAGTCTTACAAGACGTTATCGTTGATGCAGGCGGTGATGTCGAAGGCAATTCAGGTTTCACAACGACAGTGGATATGGCTGAAGTCACTGATGATGTAGCCTTTATCGCAGCAGCTGATGCAGGTAATTTATACTTCAACGTACATACGGCTGACTTCCCAGGCGGCGAAATTCGTGGCCAACTGGACACAGTTGTCTCTGACGAAACTGTGGATGGTGTTCGCACCTTGGTTCTTTCTGCGTCTCTCGATGCAGACCAAGAGCCAATGGAAGCCTCTAATTCAAATGCAACGGGTTCAGCAACTGTAACTATTATTATCGATACAGACGGCAATGCGACTTACTCTTCTGATCTTGCGATTGAAGGCATCAATGTTGATGACTTGATCACGCTCGGTGATGGCGCTCTGTCAGCTATCCATCTTCATAACGCGCCAGCGGGCTCAAATGGTGGCGTCCTACAAGACGTTATCGTCGATGCAAGAGGAACAACGACAGATTTCAGCGTTCTTGTTGAAACTGATGTTGTCGCTGAAGTCACAGAAGTTGATCAATTGATCAGTATTGAAAACGTTGTTCTTTCCGACAATGGCGATGTCCTAAACCCAGCGGCTGGGAATCAATCTGTTGATGGCGGCGCAGGTAATGACACCCTATTTGGTGGAAGCGGCAACGACATACTCTCAGGTGGCGCAGGCGATGACCTTATCGCAGGCGGCGGCGGAACAGATGTCCTGGATGGCGGCGAAGGTAACGATACGAACTCTTTCGAAGGTATCGGCGTGAATGTCGATGCGAACCTAGCAACGGGTACTGCATCCTATGTTACGCCAAGCGGTGTGATCATCGAAGAGAGTTTCTCTAACTTCGAAAACCTCGAAGGCTTTACGGGAAATGACACCCTAACAGGTGACAGCAATGATAACACATTGTCTGGTGGAGCCGGTGATGACCAACTGTCTGGTGGTGCTGGTAATGATGAACTCATTGGTGGCTCTGGAAACGATACGCTTGCTGGCGGCGGAGGCCAAGACAGCCTTGACGGCGGGGAAGGTATCGACACAGCGGATCATTCTGACATTGGTATTGGCGTTACAGTTAACCTTGAAGAAGGTACCGCTGAATATGGTATGGTCTCTGAAACACTGACTTCAATTGAGAATGTAACGGGTACAGCTCAAGATGACGTTCTTATCGGTGATGATGGCGATAACGTCCTTATTGGCGGCGCGGGCGATGATGTGCTGACAGGCGATTCATATGGTGACGATGACGTTATCACAATATCTGTTACCAATACATTAGGTGAGGGCGGGACATTCTTGACCCCTGTCTTCTTCGGCTTCCATGATGGTGCTAACTTCGATCTTTATGACCGCGGCGGCGCTGTTTCAGAAGGGCTAGAACGCTTGGCTGAAGATGGGAACATAGCGGTTCTTGCTTCTGAGTTCGCGGCGCAAACTGGTGCAGCTGGCGTCCAAGGCGTTATCGCGGGGCGTGAGCAAGGTCCTCCACCAATTGATCCAGGCGAAACAGGGATGTTCACGATTTCTGTAAACCCCGATGATGTCGGACAAGGCTTCTTTACATGGGCTACAATGGTGATTCCCTCCAATGATGCTTTTCTTGCGTCACCAGGTAATCCGTTGACAGATCCGATCTTTAGTTCGGATGGAAGTTTCCTAGGGCCCATTGAAATCCTGCGCTTCGGGACAGATGTCCTTGACGCAGGAACGGAAGTAAACACCGAGCTTGATGCAGCCTTCTTGAACCAAACAGGTCCAAATACTGGCGTGACGGAGAACGGAGTTGTTACGGTTCACCAAGGCTTTAACGGCTCTGAAGGTAACCCCGATGGATCACCTGTGAATATCTTTAGCGGCACAACAGCTGCTGGTACAGTAACGACTGTTGCGGGGGGTGACTTTACAGCTAATGGCGGTTCCGGTCAGCTGCTTCGTATTCTTATTGATCGTGCTGACATAACCTCAAACGACATACTTGATGGCGGAGCTGGTAATGATACGATTGATGGCGGTACCGGTAATGATTTGTTGATTGGTGGATCTGGTAATGATGTACTGATCGGTGGGTCAGGTGATGACGTCCTTCGCGGCGGCTCTGGTCAGGACAATCTTGACGGCGGCCGCGGTATAGATACCGCAGATCATTCTGACATCGGTGTTGGCGTCACAGTCAATCTTGGTGCGGGAACAGCTACCTACGGCGCTGTGCATGAGACATTGGCGAACATCGAAAACGTTATAGGTTCAGCGCAGGATGATACTATTCGCGGCGATGGTGGCGTCAACGTTATCGAAGCAGGTGCAGGTGATGATACCATCACTTGGACAGGCGGCGAAGACACCTATAATGGCGGCGAAGGTAACGACACCGTTGATTACACCAGCTCTTCTGTTCCTGTTATTGTTGAGCTAGATGCTGATGGTAACGGAACTGCGACACGTGAACTTGGTTTCTCTGTTGAAGTCACAGATGCAGACGTCTCTAACGACGCTACATTTGTTCAATCTGCTTTAGACGGAAATTTATATTTCAACGTTCACACTTCAGAGTTTAATAGCGGTGAAATCCGCGGACAACTGACGGTCTCATCCGATGAGCTCGTCGACGGTGTACGTACTATCGTTCTGGATGGCAGTTTGGACGGGGCTCAAGAGCCAATGAATGCTTCTGAATCAGATGCAACAGGCACTGGGCAAGTCACAATCACTGTGGATGCCGACGGAAATGCGACTTACAGCTCTAGCGTAGATATCTCAGGTATCTCTACATCTGAGCTTATCACATTGGGGAACGGCGCGCTTTCAGCAATCCATCTCCATAATGCGCCAGCGGGTCAAAACGGTCCAGTCTTACAAGACATCATTGTTGATGCGGGCGGTGACGTTACTGGCTTAGCCCTTTCTGAAGAGGCTGATTCAGGCGATGGAAATGTGTTCGATGAAGTTGTAGAAGTTGATACTTTGATTTCCATTGAAACAGTGATTGGTCAAAATGGCGCGCCAATTACAACGGCCGCTGAATCGGTACAAGAATCGTCGGCTTTGAAATCCGCTGAGGTTGAAGACGCTCCTATCTTTGAAGTTCCTGAAATCGTCGTTGAATTTGATTTTGCAGCTGAGTTTTCTAACAATATTGGATTTGATGAAGACGGTTATGCCGGATTTATTCCCGATATGTTCGAGGTCGCTTAGCCCCCATTTGTATCTCGAGCAGGCGCGCGCTCTTAACAGTCTCTCTTGTTGAAAACGTGCGCCAAGTCAGTCAGTTCCGCATTCAATTGCGGGGCTGATTTTTTTCGTCTTTTATTGAACCGTCGCCCTCTCCCGCACGACCTAATTATGTAGACCGCTAAATGGGGCGGGCACTGCAAAGAGAGAAATTTATGGCACATGAAATACAAAACAAACCCCCTCAAAAAAGAGGACTCGCAAGTTGGTTTTTTGCCATGGGCCGTGAATTGCCGGGCTATTTTTTACCAATTTTGGGCTTTAGTTTGGTGAGTAATATTTTGCTACTCGTCTCGCCGCTTTATATGCTGCAAGTCTATGACCGTATCCTCACATCTGGATCGAAAGATACGCTTATTTGGATTACCCTAATTTCTATTTTCTTATTGGCAATTTACGCAGCCGCTGAAACAGGCCGTCGTCGTATTTGTTCATTGGCCTCGGAGGAGCTTGAAGAGAAGCTATCTGAACGTGTTTTTGCAGAATTTGATAAAACACATGATGCAGGCGGACGTCTGCCTAATGACTTACGCGTATTGTCACGCATCAGAGGATTCTTCCAAAACCAAACAGTTCTTCCGTTTTTTGACCTGCCTTTCGCGCCGTTCTTTTTGCTCGTGATGTTTATGATCCACCCCATTATTGGCGCCTTGGGTTTAGGCGGTGGTTTGCTTCTATTAGGCGTCGCCATCTTTGCTGAAATGTCAGCCCGTCGTACAAATGAAACGGCGTCCGCTGTTAATTCCGAGGCGTTTAATCTGGCCAGCGGTCTCAGCCGTCAGCGCTCTGCCATTGTCGCCATGGGCCTTACACATAATGCTCTAGCTAAATGGCGCGATACCAAAGAAACAGCGCGCGACTTGAACCTCAAGGCAGGCGCGAAGGAAACAGGGTTTTCTTCCGTCACCAAAGCTGGTCGTCAAATGTTGCAAATTCTTATTTTGGGCGCAGGTGGAGCTTTGGCCATAACGCAACAAATTTCACCAGGAGCGATTGTTGCAGGGTCTATTATATTAGGCCGTGCCCTCGGACCCATTGATCAAATTGTCGGAAGTTGGCGCGGGATTGCCAGTGCGCGTTCAGCTTGGAATCAGATTCAAGCCGCTATTAGCAACGACGAGCCCAAAGCAAGTTTTACACCCCTTCCACGCCCAGAATCTCACTTAAAATTGGAGCGGCTGTCAATCGCAGTGCCCGGAAGCCGCGAAGCCCTTATTCGTCCCTTTGGCTTTGAAGCGACTGGCGGACAAATGATTGCCATTCTTGGCTCAAATGGATGTGGGAAAACCACGCTTCTGCAAACTATTGCAGGAGCGTGGACTCCACATTCTGGCTCAGTGGTTCTCGGTGGGCGTGAACTTCATGCATGGGCCAGCGAAGACCGTGGCCAATATGTCGGATACGTCCCACAAGATGTAGAACTGCTTCCTGGAACTGTAGGGGAAAACATCGCTCGTATGGCAAAGTGCGAGACGACAGAGGTTATTGAGGCCGCACAAAAAGCGGGTGCTCACGATATGATTTTAAGTCTACCGCAAGGTTATGAGACACCCGTCGGCATAGCAGGCATTGGGTCGCTCTCAGCCGGGCAACGGCAACTCATTGGACTAGCCCGTGCTCTATTCGGGAACCCTGTCATGATATTACTCGATGAGCCGACAGCTAACCTTGACCCGGCTGCTGTCTATCTGGCTATCAGCAACTTAAATAAGGTTGCTCGCTCTGGCGCGATTGTTTTGACGGCAACGCATGACCCTAAATTTATTTCAGCAACGCAGTCTGTTATCGTTGTCCGTGAAGGCGGCATCCTAACGGCTGATACTAAGCAATATATACAAGCCTCAAAGCCGAAAGCTGCGAATGCACCAGCTCAACAGCTACGGACAGTAGGAGCGAACGCATGACCTTAAGCAAAGTAACTTATAAGCCGATGAAGGATAAAATTGTTTGGAAAATGGGGGTGCTTTGTGTCCTTGGTTTTGGCGGCTTTATGATTTGGGGCGGCGTAGCACCGCTCGAAGAAGGCGTAGCCGCAAGCGGACAAATAGTTGTCGAAGATAACCGACAACTCGTCCAGCATCTTGAAGGTGGTATTGTCAGTGAAATTAATGTTCGCGAAGGACAGCTTGTTCAGGAAGGTGATGTGCTAGTTATCTTGAAGAAAACAGCTTCACTCTCTAATCGAGATCAAGTTGTGCAAGAATATGGTGCCTTGGCCGCATCAGTAGCTCGCCTCAAAGCTTTGCAAACAACCACAGCAAAACCGTCCTTTATCGCTTTGGATGATCTTGATTTAGGGGACAGCGAACGTGCTGATATCATTCAACGCGAGACGGATTTATTCCATCAACAGCGTAATTCACTCTCCGCAGATATAGCTGTCTTATCAGCGCGTATATCAGCGGCAAAGCAGATGCAAATGTCTCGGGAAAACCAAATTCGAATAGCCGAGAAGGCTTTAAAATCAGCGATAGGTGAGCTTGATGTTATCCAAGATATGTTCTCGCAGCAATTAGCAAGGCGCGATCAAGTTACCTCCTCGGAGAGACTTGTGGCAACCTTGCAAGGTGATATTGCGCGGCTGCAAAGCCAAGGGGATGATGCCAAAGCGTCTGAACTCGATTATAAAGCTCAAATAACTCAAACACGGGCTCGCGTCGCACAAGAAAATGCTGCAAACCTCCTTTCAACAAGCGCAGAACTTCTCGCGGCTGAAGAGCGGTTAAATGCGGCTCAAGATATCCTTGATAGGTCAGTCATTTTTGCACCTGTTTCTGGTGAAGTTTTAAACATGGCGTTTTCAACGATTGGCGGCGTTGTGCGCTCTGGCGAAACTCTTATGGAAATTGTTCCTAATATCGGGGAAGTCACGGCCTCTGTCCAAATCGCCGCGACGGACAGATCCTCCATTTTTGAAGGTCAAGTCGTGCGCACCCAATTCTCGTCCTATAAAGGATGGCAGGCGCCGCGTCTTGAAGGTGAAATCATTGATGTAAGTGCAGATCTGAAAACAGATCCCGTGACTTCTGTTAGCTATTACGAAGCTCGCATTCGCGTGCCAGCCTCTGAAATCGCAAAGACAACGAATGTCGATATCATTCCAGGTATGCCCGTCGATGCGTTCATTTATTCAGGCAAAAGCCGGACGATGCTGGAATATCTTTTGGAACCTTTGGGAGAGTCTCTCTTCCGTGGTCTTCGGACGTCTTAAATACATAAAGTGAGAGTAATGTATCATGCTAAATTCAATTAAAATAGTTAGTAGCGCCTGTGTGCTCGCAAGCCTAATAGCGGCGCCAGCAGCGGCACAAAATACTGCGCCCATCACATCTTCGACGCAAAGTTGTTTGCGCTTTGATGATGTTTTAAAGTTATCAGCCCAGCGCGACCCTAGCGTTATAATTGCCAAGGCCCAACAATCCGAAGCGGATGCCGAAATTAAAGATGCAAAGTCGCTATTTAGGCCACAAATCTCCGCATTTGGACGGTCTGGTTTCGGAGATACAGGCGTGGTCGATAGCAATATCTCCAATCAGATAGGCGTGCGAGCTTCGCAACGTGTTTTTGACTTTGGGGATTCCAAATATGCTCGCCGAGCCGCAACGTTAGGCCTTGAAGCTAGTCTCCAAGATACACGGCAAGCTCAGTTACTTGCCGCGCAACGAACCGGGTTTTCTTATCTTGAATTAGTCGAAGCCGAGGAACAAGTTGAGCTTACTAAACGCCGCCGTGATTATTTTTCACAGCAATTATTCGCCGTGGATAGTTTACTCAGCCGCGGGGCTGCAACTCGGACGGAACGCGCGTCAGTGGCGTCTCAATTGGCGGATGCAGATGCTTTCGTGCTCGAGCTTCAGTTTCGCAAAGAACAGGCTGTCACCCAGATTCAAATAGATACAGGAACTAATGCATTGCTCTGTAATCCAAGCGCAACGCAAGGTGTCTTAAAACAGCGTTTTGCTCAACTTCAAAACCCAGAAACTGCGGCGCAAATCGCTTTGAATAAGAATCCTAATATTTCTGCCCTCGGAAAACGTGCTGAGAGTTTAGAGGCTATACGCAAACGCGAAAAGCGCAGCCGTTTACCTGTTATTGACGTTGTGGCAACAGGGTCATATTCTTCTATTGGCGGGTTTGATCAATTTGCATTTAGAGATAGAGTGGGTGTTGATATCTCTATTCCGCTTTACTCTGGGAATGCTATCGGAGCCAGAAATCAACGCGCCTCAGCGCGGCATGCTGTTGCGCGCGGACGCGTCTTAGACGCGGAGCGTCAATTACGTAAAGATGTCAGTATCGGGTATAGACGTATTCTATCTTTGGAGTCTCAATTGATGAGTCGCCAAGACGTTGAAGAGCAAACGCGTCTTCAATTCGAAGCGGCTGAGATTGAGAAAGAAGCTGGTGCTAAAACGTTACGTGATTTAGTCGAAATTCGGCTTGAATATGAGCAAGCTGGCTTTCAAAGAATACGTACAAAATATGACCTCATGAGGCAGCAATTAGAGTTGCTCACATTAACGGCGAAAACGTTGAACTAGATCTCCAATATAAATCTTTTTCTGATGCCCTCTCTGATGTCTTGTGTGGATAACACCGACTTTACAAGGCGCCAATCAGAGAGTTTCTAGGCGTTCCCGAAGCGCCAATAAGTCCCGCCAAGCATCCTTCTTCAATGTCGGTTGCCTTAATAAAAATGCGGGATGATAAATAGGCAATGCGGGGATGTCTTTCCCTGCGATGGTGAGTGTCTGCCACTGTCCACGGTTCTTCATGATGCCAGAGAGTCCTGTCATGGCCGACATGGAAACGCCGCCTACGAGTAAAATCACTTTGGGAGCGGCCAGTTCAATGTGGCGAGTAAGAAAAGGACGGCAAATGGCGATATCTTCATCCGTGGGGTTTCGGTTTTTTGGTAGGCGCCAATTTACCACATTGGTAAGATAGGCCGTGTCTTCGGCCAGGCCAATTGACGCGAGCATTTTATCGAGCAATTGCCCCGCGGGGCCGATAAAGGGTTTCCCAGCAATATCCTCATCGCGGCCCGGCGCTTCGCCAATGACCATCACATCTGCCTCGGGATTGCCGCGGGCAAAGACGCATTGGCGGGCGTGATCGGATAATGGCCCCGCATCAAATTTATCCATAGCGGATTTTAAGTCAGCGAGTGTTTTGGCTTTGGCGGCAATAGGCGCCGCATCTATAGTGATGATTGGGGTCTGAGCTGCAGCTTGCGGGGCGGGCCGAGCGGTTTTTTTAGGAGGCAGCTGGCGCCCGGTTTTATGCGCTGGGGCTTTGCGTTTGGGCGCAGCCAAGGTGACATCAGGTACGTCCACGCCTGCAGCGTCCCACCATTCGAGGACTGACTTTAGCGCCTTATCCATGTTCATTCACCATATGGTCTATATAGTGAATAATCTCGCCAGCGATATCCTTACCTGTCGCTTTTTCAATGCCTTGCAGTCCAGGGGATGAATTGACTTCGAGGAGCAGTGGGCCATTGTCACTTTGCAGGATATCAACGCCTGCAATAGGGAGCTTTAGCAGTTTTGCCGCTTTAACGGCCATGTCATGCTCCTCAGGGCTTAGTTTTACAGCCTGCCCTACGCCGCCCGCATGAATATTAGCGCGGAAATCGTCATTGGCGGCGGTGCGTTTCATCGCTGCAATAACTTTACCGCCTATGACGAAACATCTCAGGTCGGAGCCCTTGGACTCTTTGATATATTGCTGGATGAGGAATGGTTTACGCTTGCGGATATATTTTCCGAGTTTTCTATGGGCCTTATCGACATCATTTATGAGGAAAACTGCTTCGCCTTGTGTGCCCTGGAGTTTTTTCAAGATAAAGGGATAGCCGCCAACAGCCCGTATCGCCACGTCAATGTTTCGAGGGCTGGCAAAAGAAAGCGTTTTAGGGACGTGAATGCCATGATTTCCCAAATACTGGCCGGCTCGGAATTTGTCACGGGAATGGGCAAGGCCAAATGACGAGGTTGTTGTAGGGATCCCAGAGTTTTCAAAAGCAGTGATTAATATTTGTCCAAAGCTTGATAAAGCGACCCCAATCCGAGGAATAACGGCATCGGGCATCGGATGCAGGCCTTTAATATAACCCTCGCTGTGGACAGATATTATCTGGTCCAACGTTGGCAAAGGATAGATATCATGTCCAGCGGCGTGTCCAGCTTCCATCATACGTTGGTTGGAATAATTGGACGGGTCAGCCGTCAAAATAGCGATATTTAGCGTTCTGGAAATAATCAGTCCTCATGTTACTGGATGCGGCAAAGCGAATGCTTGTGAAGCTGCGTAAATCTGTATAATCACTACGGAAAATTAAAAGAGAATGCGAGTCCTAGAAATGAGTGAAAACGGTATAACTACGCCTGAACGCGAAAGTATGGAATATGACGTGGTTATCGTCGGGGCGGGACCTGCGGGTTTATCAGCCGCGATACGTCTAAAACAGCTTGATGCTGAGTGTAATGTTGTTGTCTTAGAGAAGGGCTCCGAAGTCGGCGCGCATATCCTCTCAGGCGCGGTTCTTGACCCGAGTGGTCTGTCGCGACTTATGCCCGATTGGAAAGAGAAAGGCGCGCCTGTCAAAACCGAAGTTACGTCGGATAAACTTCTGCTTCTTGGGCCTGCCGGTTCTATTGGCGTTCCAAGCCTTCTCATGCCGCCATTGATGCATAATCACGGCAATTACATTGTGTCTATGGCAAATACCTGCCGCTGGATGGCAGAACAAGCCGAAGCTCTCGGCGTGGAAGTCTTTCCAGGCATGTCCTGTTCAGAGCTTGTATATAATGCAGACGGTTCTGTTAAAGGCGTGGTTGCTGGAGAATTTGGTTTTTCCAAAGATGGGTCTAAAGGCGAAGGCTATGAGCCTGGTATGGAGCTTCACGGCAAATATGTATTCCTGTCCGAAGGCGCGCGCGGCTCACTCTCTAAAATCGCGATCGCTAAATATAATCTGGATGAAGGCACGGAGCCGCAAAAATTCGGTCTTGGCATGAAAGAGATTTGGGACGTTAAGCCTGAGAACCATAATGAAGGCGCTGTTGTTCATACCGCGGGCTGGCCACTGGGTTGGAAAGCGGGCGGCGGTTCATTCTTATATCATGCTGAAAATAACCAAGTCTTCCTCGGTTACATTGTTGATCTAAATTACAAAAATCCGCATCTTTATCCTTACGCTGAGATGCAGCGCTGGAAACACCATCCTGATATTGCTAAGGTTCTTGAAGGCGGGAAACGCGTCGCTTATGGCGCGCGCGTCGTGACCAAAGGCGGTATTCAATCCGTGCCAAAGGTTTGCTTCCCAGGCGGCGCGTTGCTTGGCTGTAGCGCAGGTCTTGTAAACCTACCGCGTATCAAGGGTAATCATAATGCCATGCATTCAGGCATTGACGCGGCGGAAGCGGCGCATGCAGCGCTAAAAGCAGGTAGATCCTCTGATGAGCTTACGGCTTATGACGCAGCCCTTCGCAGCGGCCCTGTGGGTCGAGACTTACGTCCTGTGCGTAATGTCGCGCCGCTCAATGCCCGCTTCGGCCCGCTTCTTGGCGGGATGGCGCTTGGCGGTATGGATATGTGGTCAGCGACACTTGCAAAGTTCAATATTGTCGGCGCGGTGATGAATATTGGAAAGATATTCTCGAAAGGCCGCACAGCTACATTGGGGCACAAAAAAGATGACGCGCAATCTACCGGCCTTGAGTCAAAATATAAGCCAATTGATTACCCGAAACCTGACGGCATCCTATCCTTTGACCGCCTAACGAATGTGTCTTTCTCAGCGACAAATCACGGCGAAGAACAGCCCAGCCATTTGAAGCTTATCGACAGCTCTGTGCCGATAAATATTAACCTGCCGAAATTTGATGAACCTGCGCAGCGTTATTGCCCTGCTGGTGTTTACGAAGTTCTACGTGATGATGATGGCTCCAACCCGCGTTTCCAAATCAATGCACAAAATTGCGTTCACTGTAAAACATGCGATATTAAAGACCCGAGTAAAAATATCGTGTGGACCGTGCCTGAAGGCGGCGGTGGCCCTAACTATCCAAATATGTAATAAGACACTTCAATACAGAATAATATGTCTTCGGCGAAATGGTCATTTCAAAGATCATATAGCCTGTCATATAGAAAGATCTTGATGAAACTTCGTTTCTTAATAACGGTCTGCGCGGCTGTGGTATTAACGGCCTGCCAAACGGCGGGTACGGCAGGCTATGCAGGGGATGAACCCTCCACCGAAGGTAAGCTCTTTGGCGAATACCTTGCGGGTAGCTACGCGAATTACCTCGAAGATTCAGATGCCCGTTCGGATTATTACTCCCGCGCCTTTGCGCGCGCCGAAAATGATATAGCGCTGGGCCGCCGCGCCATGACATCTGCCCTGACAGCGGGCGATATAAATTTGGCGCGCACGCTCGCGATTGAAGTAAATCAAAAAGACGCCAAAGAACCTATGGCGCTTATGCTGCTGGGCGAGAAAGCTTTCAAACAAGGCCGCCATGAGCAGGCGCAAGAGCTTTTCAATCCAGAAACAGGCGATTTGACGATGGGTATCGCTATGGGGTTGATGGAAGGTTGGAGCTATGTCGCGGCCAATGATATGGAAAAAGCGCGCGAGACGTTTAAATCCGTCGGCGGCGGCGCTTATTTCCAGAACCTAGCTGACCTCCAAATTGCCAAAGCAGAAGCAATGAAGGGCAATATTGAAGAGGCTAAGGCCGCCTTCACATTGGCCGAAGAAAGCGGTCAATCCGCCATTGAAACGCGGCTGGCCAAAGCCCGTTTTCTCCATTCCATCGGAGAGACTGAAGAAGCGCTTAAAGAGCTTGAAGCCTTCTCCGAGCAAAATGGTGTTTTCGAAACAGGTCCCATTGCGGCATATATTGCGGCATTAAAAAATGGCGAAGATTTGGGCGGCCTGCTGAACCCAACGCAAGAAGCGGCTCGGGCTTTGACAGAACCGGCCTATGGGTTCTTTGTGGCTAACCGCGCGCGTGATGCCGGCGAAGTCTTTTTACGTCTCGCGCTAAGCCTTGATCCGCGCAATGATAAAGGCGTTTTATGGCTCGGGGATTTGCTCGATAATACTGAACGCTCGGCAGAAGCCATGGATCTTTATAAGGGCGTTCCAGAAACATCACATTATATCGTCTCTGCGAAACTAGCAGAGGCGAATGTGCATTTCTCAAATGAGGATGATGAAAAGGCGCTGAAGGTTTTAGAGGACGTAAACGCAAAGCATCCGTCGCTCATCACGCGCGAAGCTTTGGGCCGCGCCCGTCTTATCCGCGAGAATTACGCCGAAGCGCTACCGATTTATGAAGCCTTGGTGGACAGCATGTCTGAAGAGGATCTAAAAGCGAATACGCAGCCGCTTTATTTTCGCGGCATATCATATGAGCGCGAAAAACAATGGGATAAAGCCGAGGCCGATTTCAAGCGCGTGCTTGCCATTGATCCTGATAATGCAGACGCGCTAAATTATCTTGGCTATACGTGGGTTGACCGCGGGGAAAACCTTGCCGAAGCTTTTGAAATGATCCGAAAGGCGATCGAGATTGAACCCAATAGCGGCGCGATTGTCGATAGTTTGGGGTGGGCTCATTACAAGCTTGGTCAATATGAACAGGCAAAAACAAAACTTGAAGATGCTGTAGAACTTTCTCCAAGCTCGGCCACAATTATTGATCATTTGGGCGATGTTTATTGGAAGTTAGGCCGTTTTCGCGAAGCGGGCTATCAATGGGAACGCGCCCTTGAATATGAACCAACCGATGAAGAGCGCGCCAATATTGGCCTGAAACTAAGAGGTCAATTCGACGCTGTTCAAAAGTCCATTAAGGCCGCACCATAACTGCCCCAACACATGAACCTCTAGCGCATAAACAGCTAGCAAGAGCGAAGGTTAATCTCACGCTCCATGTCGGGCAAACCATCAAAGATCCCTCTGACCCCTTTTTCGGCTACCATCCGCTAGATAGTCTCGTCGTCTTCGCCGATTTTGGCGATGAGCTTGAAATGTTTAGCGCGGAGGAAACAACACTCTCCATTGGCGGCCCCTACGGAGAAGGCCTGACCGCAAATGACGATAATTTGATATTGCGCGCGCTTATGGCTGCCAATGCGGGGCCCCAAAATGTAAGGCTCGAAAAACGCCTTCCCGTTTCCGCTGGGATAGGCGGAGGGAGTGCCAATGCAGCGGCAATATTGCGTATGTGCGGCGCCCATGATTTGCACATGGCTGTTTCGCTCGGCGCCGATGTTCCTGTTTGCTTGCGCTCTGAAACAGCCCATATGACGGGGATTGGAGAGGATGTGACGCCCCTCTCTGATATGGGTCAATTACAGGCTTTACTCGTCAATCCCGGTATAGCCGTTTCTACGGCGTCAATATTTAAGGCTTTTGACGCAGCCAAAAATATTCGCGAAACGCCGCGCCCAATGAAAACAAGCGGGGATTTACTGTTACGCGCGCTGGATGGCCGAAATGATTTAGAGCCCATCGCTATCGCCCAGGCGCCCGTGATTGGGGATGTGCTGAGGACGCTCGCTTCGCAAAATGGATGCCAGCTCGCGCGCATGTCAGGGTCGGGCGCGACCTGTTTTGGTATATTTGAAAGCGGCCGTGCTCTGCGCAAGGCCGAGGCCGCAATCCAAGCTCAAGCCCCTGACTGGTGGTGCAAAGCGGTTTTTTTGGGCGATACATAAATGCTCCCGCATTTAATGCCTATTCTGCACCTCGGCGCGATGGCCTTTGCGGTTAGTCTTGCAATTGGCGGCTTTATGAATGCGGCGGGCGTTGGGGATATCCCCAATAGCCGTTCTAACCACAGCACGGCTACTCCGACCTCTGGAGGCCTGGGTTTGACAGCAGCGCTTGGAATGATGTGTTTGGGGGCAGGGCTGTTTTACCCGCAATTAGGCCTCGGTCCCGAATTGCCCTATCTATTGATGCTCGCCTTCGGTTTTGCAGCTCTTGGATTATTCGACGATGTGTTTGAGGGCCGCACAGCGATTAAATTTGCTTTGATTATTGGCCTTTCCATGCTTGCCGTCAGGCTAATAGGCCCGCCCGCCGCTTTGCCCATGGGGGGGTATGAGATTGCATTACCCTACGCCATTGGCCTTACAGGGGCCGTGCTCTGGATATTCGTATGTGTCAACGGCGTGAATTTCATGGACGGTGCCAATGGATTTATGGGCAGCTTCATGCTCATTGCCAGCGCGGCTTTGACGATGCTCGCCATGACGGTCGGAGCTACAACATCTGCGATTTTGGCGGGCGGCTTAACATTCGGCTTACTCGGTTTTCTGCCCTATAATTTTAGGACAAAATCGCAAATATTTTGCGGGGATGTAGGCTCGCTATTAGCGGGATTTATCTTTGCCATAGCCTCGCTGATGCTGGTCAAAGAAGCTCCAAATTTCCGGTTGCTCTATGTTGGGCCTATCTTGTTGCTGCCGTTCTTAGCAGATGTTTTCATGACCTTAATCAGCCGCCTAAAGCGCAAAGAAAACTTACTCAAAGCCCATAGTTCGCACCTCTATCAAAGGCTGATACGATCAGGTTGGAGCCATGCGAAAGTGTCTTTGCTATATGCAGGCGCGGGTCTCATATGTGCCAACATTGCCATCTTCGCCGTTTTCAGCGGAATGATAGGATCGCTCTGGGGATTGCTATTATTGGCGATGGCAGCAGGCGCGATTAAAGTCGTCGTTGAGCGGCGGCTAGGTAATTAGCGAACTCACCTACCCTCCCGTCGTGTTCCCCAAATATGCGGTCGGATATATCGGGGATCTCCCTCAATAAAAGTGCAATCGTAGACGCAGAAGATCCCGGATATTGCTACGCAATTCCGGGACCAAGTGCTATAAGATTAGATATGAGGAAAATTGTTTTCATAAATCCTTGGTTGCTTTTTATATTTTTTTGGGTGGTCAGCATTTTTTGTGGATCAATTTTGGTCGTCACTGAAAACCATATTACTAGCTTGAGTGGTTTGGTTGCAGGATATTTTGCTAGTTTAGTGTTGATATGGTTTCAGTTGTTTTGGCCGCATGCCACGTATAAACATTTGGCAGGAAGGACCGAAAATTTGCAGCTTTGGAATTCACGAATTTTTGACTGGCCTAAGGTGCTTTTAGTTACATTACTTCCTACAACTATGGTCATGAGTGCATATATAGATAGTGCTGAGGTTTCTAAACCGATTTATTCTTTATTAGAAACAGTTGCCAGTATAATCTTCCTCGTTTTTTTTATTATGCTATTTGCTATGCTGTGGGGAATTGCAAGAATGCTGAAAGGGGGAATCGGATGGTGTGTGGCGCTATTCTATTGGCCTTTACTGGCCGTATTCGCTCAAAACAAGATAAGGGAATTGTACCCAGAAACTGAAACTAATTAATCCGCTCAACGACGTAATCTGCTAAATCCTCAAGCGTCTCGCGCCAAGGGCTTGCCTCAAATATGCTTAGCGCTTCCCGCGCTTCTCTTGCATATTGGCGCGCTAAATCCATTGTGCTGTCCAGCGCGCCTGTTTTGCGCAGCAGGGAGATGGCGGTTTCAAAATCGACGTCTGTTTGGTCTCGGTCAACGATGACTCGGTGCCAGAAATCTGCCTCGCTTGTATTGGCGGCTTCTACGGCGCGAATAACAGGCAAAGTCATTTTACCTTCACGGAAATCGTCGCCGACAGACTTGCCTAAGGCGCTTTCAAAGCCGCCATAATCCAGCGCGTCATCAACCAGTTGGAAAGATAGGCCGAGCTTTAATCCGTAATCGCGCAGAGCGTCTCGTTCAGCGGCAGGGCGACCCGCGATAACAGGGGCGACTTCGGTTGCCGCAGCAAAGAGCGCAGCTGTCTTTGCAGATATAACCTGCATGTAAGATTCTTCGCTCATCTTTACATCACGGAGCGCGGCGAGTTGCTGCACTTCGCCTTCGGCAATGACCGAAGAAGCGTTGGATAAAATACCTAGGGCTTCCATAGAGCCCGTTTCGACCATCAGGTTAAAGGCGCGCGCAAAGAGAAAGTCGCCAACCAAAATAGAAGCGCTATTGCCCCAAATAAGATTTGCGGGTTTTTTGCCGCGGCGCAGCTCGCTCTCATCGACAACATCATCGTGAAGTAGTGTGGCAGAGTGAATAAATTCGACAGAGGCGGCGAGTTTATGATGGGCGTCGCCCGTATAGCCACACATGAGGGACGTCGCGACAGTAAGGAGAGGGCGAAGCCGTTTTCCGCCAGCGCCGACTAAATGTTGCGCCAAATTAGGGATAAGACCGACAGGGCTTTGCATGCGGTCTAGGATAAGGGCATCCACAGATGCCATATCGTCAGCGGCTAAGGCCCAGAGCCGTTCAGCCGGACTGGCATGGGTGTCTTTAAGAATTTGCGCCGGAGCGTTCACGCAGTCACCATTCCTTTTGGCCCCTTCAAGGGTCATAACGTTGTTGCAGCTTTAACCTAGTGCGGCTAGGCCGTCGTCACAAGGGCTTTTGCTGTCGCAGGGCCTCTATAAAGGCATAACATGATTGCAATTTTGAAAACTGTGAACCCCGCCACGCTAAATTTCGCGCAAGCAGTGTTGAAAGAGGCGGATATCCCCTTTTTCGTGATGGATCAGAATGTAAGCATTGTCGAAGGCTCTATTGGCATCATGCCGCGCCGCCTAATGGTTATTGATGAAGATGGGCCCGACGCGCGGGAAGCCCTTGATGCGGCGGGTTTGGGCGATGAGATTTATTATCCTTAGGGTATGACATTTACGTGAGTTAGTCGTTCCTCGCCTTGTTATCAGGCCAATGTGACCACACCTAATATTGTAGCAAACGGAGTTTTCTATGATCTGCGTAATAAGAACAATGAATCCAGCGACCCATAGCTTTGCAGAAGCGATCTTAAAGGATGCGGGGATTGAACATTTTAGGTTCGACTTTAACAGCTCTATTATGGATGGATATACAGCCACTATTCCGCGCCGCCTCATGGTCATTGATGACGATGCGCAGGCGGCGCGTGAGGCTTTGATAGCGGCGGGCTTGGGTGATGAGATTGCTAAAGGATAGCACGATTTTCGTTATCCCGCAGAACCGTGATCTAGTTTTTGTCATCCTCGCGACCGCGAGGATCTAACTACAAGTGCCGTATATGAGGTTAGACCCTCGCCTGCGCGAGGGTGACAGAGTAACCTGTTTAGTAGATCGAAATTAGCTGAAATCCCGCAAGGAAAGGCTTGATATCCTGCGCTTTCCTTATAGGTTCGGCGGAAATTGAACAGGTCCGCGTTTCTCGGAAAAAACAATGGCAAAAAACGATACAAAACCGCTTTCATTCCAAGGGCTCATTCTGACGCTTCAGAATTATTGGGCGGCGCAAGGTTGCGTAATTTTACAGCCCTTTGATACCGAGGTTGGCGCCGGCACGCTCCACCCCGCAACCGTATTGCGCTCACTCGGGCCAAAACCGTGGAATGTGGCTTATGTGCAGCCCTCCCGCCGCCCCGCAGATGGTCGTTACGGCGAGAATCCCAATCGCTTGCAACATTATTATCAGTTCCAAGTCATCATGAAGCCCAACCCAAAAAACTTCCAAGACCTTTATCTCGGGTCTCTGGACGCAATCGGTGTTGATCGTGATCTCCACGATATTCGCTTTGTCGAAGATGACTGGGAAAACCCGACTGTCGGCGCTTGGGGTCTAGGCTGGGAAGTTTGGTGTGACGGTATGGAAGTCAGTCAATATACGTATTTTCAACAAGTCGGCGGGTTAGAGCTTGATATGGTGTCTGGTGAGCTAACTTATGGGCTCGAGCGCCTCGCCATGTATGTGCAAAATGTCGATAATGTTTATGATCTCGTTTTTACCGAGGCGAATGAAGCAAACGGAACCCCCGAAGTGCTTTACGGTGATGTGTTCCATCAAAATGAAGTGCAGCAATCGACCTATAATTTTGAGCATTCCAATACAGAGAATACGCTCAAGAAATTCGAAATGGCAGAGCAAGAATGCATGGCCTTGCTAGCGCTTGATAATCCTTTGCCTTTGCCTGCCTATGAGCATGCGCTAAAGGCGTCGCATTTATTTAATTTGCTGGATGCGCGGGGCGTGGTGTCTCCGACGCAAAGACAAGAATATATTAAGCGTGTCCGTGATCTTGCTAAAGGTTGTGCTGATGCGCATGTGAAGGTGGAAGAGACGATGACAGAAAAGGCGTGGAGCTAATCATGGCTGAATTCCTTTTTGAAATCTTCTGCGAAGAAATTCCGGCGCGTATGCAAGTGCGGGCGGGTGAGGACTTATCTAAGGCTCTGGTCGATGGCTTGAAAAAAGCAGGGCTGACCGTTGAAAAAGAGCATTGTTATACGGGGCCGAGGCGTCTTGTTTTCACGGCTGATATTCCTTTGCGTTCTCCTGATATTTCCGAAGAACGTAAGGGGCCGCGTGTTGGCTCTCCTGAACAGGCTTTGGCGGGCTTTATGCGCGGCGCAGGTATTTCTGATATCTCAGAGGCGCAAATCCGCACCGACCCTAAAAAGGGTGAGTTTTATGTCGCTGTGATAGAGAAGTCTGGCGAAGAGAGTTCAGCTATTATTGCTGATCTAATTCCTGCCATTATGAATAACTTTCCTTGGCCGAAATCAATGAAGTCAGGCCGTTCTAATTTCCGCTGGGTACGGCCATTACAGAGCATGGTTTGTTTGTTGGATGGCAAGGTCGTTGAGTTTGAGGTTGGCGGCGTTGCCACAGGCAACACAACAGAGGGTCACCGCCGCCACGGCAAGGGACCGTTCACGGTTAAGGGCTTTGACGATTACCGCAAACAGCTTGAAGGCAAAGGTCATGTCATGGTCTGCTCTTGTGAGCGTAAAGCCAAAATCCTTGAAGATGCCCGTAAAGCCTGCGTCGCCAAGGGATTGGAACTTGTCGAAGATGAAGGGCTCTTAAATGAGGTCGCAGGACTAGCCGAATGGCCTGTCGTTATTCTTGGCGATATGGACCCGTCATTTCTTGAATTGCCAGGCGAAGTCATTCGTCTCTCTATGCGCACCCATCAAAAATATTTCGCTGTGCGGGACCCCAAAACGGGTAAACTTGCGCCAAACTTTATTGTTGTCGCTAATCAGGACGCGCCTGATGGGGGCATTGAAATCGCCAAGGGCAACTCCAAAGTCCTCTCTGCTCGCCTTGCTGACGCGCAGTTTTTCCAGAGTGAAGATGCGAAGAAGCAGCTGATTGAGTATTACGAAAAGCTCGACACAGTTGTCTTTCACAAGAAGCTTGGGTCTATTAAAGATAAAGCTGAACGCGTTGCCGCGCTTGCCTATGAACTTGCGCCGAAACTTGGCGCAGATGCGGAGGCTGCAAAGCAGGCGGCCAAGCTCGCGAAATGTGATTTGGTCACGAATATGGTGGTCGAGTTTACAAGCTTACAAGGACAGATTGGCGCCCAAATGTATCGCGCTGAGCAAAGCGATGAGGTTGAGAGCATCGCCGTCGCCATTGAAGAGCATTACAAACCCCAAGGGCCAAGTGATAGCGTGCCGACAAACCCTGTCGCCGTGACTGTTGCACTGGCAGACAAAATGGACACTCTTGTCGGCTTCTGGGCGATTGATGAAAAACCCACAGGCTCCAAAGACCCCTTTGCGCTAAGACGCGCAGCTCTTGGTTTGGTGCGGATTATTTTGGAAAATAATGTCCGTTTGAAGTTGGGCGACTTAGTGATGTTTCACTTTGTTCCATTTGCAAGAATGCAAATCGGAGCACAAGCTTCAGCTCTGAAATCAGACTCTGTGAGTTTAGAAAAAGTAATACCTCCTTTAGCAGACCTTACGGTCGATGATTACGCAAGAAACATTCTCTCCAAAATTGGCTCTGGTCGAATATTTGATGAAGCGGTAGTTCCTAAATCCGAAGATCTCCTCGCCTTTATCATTGATCGCCTCAAAGTTTACCTCCGCGAGAAAGGTATTCGCCATGACCTCATCGACGCCGTATTCGCACTTGGTGAAGACGATCTTGTCGCTATCGTCAACCGCGTTGAAGCCCTGCAATCCTTCCTTGGCACATCTGAGGGCGAGAACCTCCTTGCGGGCTATAAGCGCGCGGCGAATATTTTGAAAGCTGAAGCCAAGAAGGGCGATTTGCCTTCTGGCGAGATTGGCACATTGTCGCAGAGTGAGGCGCGCGATTTACAACAATCGCTTTCGAAAGCGAAACCCGAGATTGACGCCGCTTTGGCCTCAGAGTCCTATTCTACCGCCATGACAGCGCTTTCCGAATTGCGCGGGCCTATTGATGCGTTTTTTGAAAATGTCATGGTCGTTGCCGAGGATGAGACGGAGCGTGCAAACAACCTTAGACTTTTAGGCATGATACGTGATACGGCGCGGCAGATTGCTGATTTTGAGTTGATTAGTGGTTAGTTTTCTTTCTTTCCTCTCCTTGGGGAGAGGGAACGCAAATGAGCGAAGCGAATGCGGTGAGGGATATAGACATTTCCCCTCATCCGTCCTTCGGACACCTTCTCCCCAAGGAGAAGGAGAGACATAAAGTGGGATCGGTAACGCGATGACAAAATGGGTTTATAATTTCGGTGGTGGCTCTGCAGAGGGCGATACATCCATGAAGAACCTTTTGGGTGGGAAGGGCGCGAACCTGGCTGAAATGGCCTCGCTGGGACTGCCCGTGCCGCCTGGCTTTACAATGACGGCCGAAGTTTGCACCAGCTATTATGATAATGGCGAAAAATACCCAGACGATTTAGACCCGCAAACTGAAGCTGGCCTCGCCCATATCGAGAAACTGACGGGCAAAGTCTTTGGCAGTGATACAAACCCGCTTCTCGTCTCTGTGCGCTCTGGCGCGCGGGCCTCAATGCCGGGCATGATGGATACTGTTCTGAACCTTGGCCTAAATGACACGACTGTCGAAGGCCTTGCTAAATTATCGGGTGATCGCCGCTTTGCGCTCGATAGCTATCGCCGCTTTATTACAATGTATTCTGACGTCGTATTGGGCGTGCATCACCATACATTTGAAGACATTCTAGAACGCCATAAAGACGATGAAGGCTATGCGCTAGATACAGAAATGACGGCCAATGATTGGGACGCCGTCATTGAGAAATATAAAGCCGCTATACGGCGCGAGCTTGGTAAAGACTTCCCGCAAGATCCGCGCGAGCAGCTTCAAGGCGCGATTGACGCCGTCTTTGGCAGCTGGATGAATAACCGCGCCGTCGTCTATCGCCGCCTAAACGATATCCCCGCCGCTTGGGGCACAGCCGTCAATATTCAAGCTATGGTCTTTGGCAATATGGGCGAAACCTCTGCAACCGGCGTCGCCTTTACGCGCGACCCGTCCACGGGCGAGAATACTTATTACGGTGAATTTCTGATCAATGCCCAAGGCGAAGATGTCGTGGCGGGTATTCGGACGCCGCAAACTCTGACGAAAAAAGCGCGTCTTGAAATGGGGGATGAAGAACCTTCCATGGAAGAGGCTCTGCCTGCTGTTTACGCGGAACTTGCCGCAACATTTGAGAAACTCGAAGCGCATTACCGCGATATGCAAGACATTGAATTTACCGTTGAGCAGGGCAAACTATGGATGCTGCAAACCCGAACGGGCAAACGCACCGCTCGCGCAGCGCTTAAAATCGCTGTGGATATGGCCGAGGCTGGACAGATTACACATGATGAAGCGCTCATGCGGATTGAACCGATCTCGCTTGATCAGTTGCTCCACCCAACGCTTAATCCTGATGCGCCGCGTGACGTGATTGCAATGGGCCTACCGGCGTCTCCAGGCGCGGCAATAGGTGAAGTCGTCTTTAGTTCTGATGAAGCCGAAGACCTTAAAAAAGCAGGCCACAAAGTTATTTTGGTGCGCACAGAAACCTCCCCTGAGGATATTCACGGCATGCACGCCGCCGAAGCGATTGTAACAGCGCGGGGCGGCATGACCTCTCACGCCGCTGTTGTCGCGCGCGGCATGGGTAAGCCTTGTGTCTCAGGCGCAGGTAATATCCGTATTGATATGGACGCGCAGCAATTCTCCGTTGCGGGCCGTATTATCAAAAAAGGCGACATCGTCACCGTGGACGGCGCGAGCGGGCAGGTCTTTATGGGCGCCGTAGATATGGTGCAGCCTGAACTATCGGGTGATTTCTCTAAGATTATGGAGTGGGCAGATGGGGCCCGCACGCTGGGTATTCGGACCAATGCTGAAACACCGCTTGATGTCCAAACGGCGAAAGATTTTGGAGCCGAAGGCATTGGTCTTTGCCGCACAGAACATATGTTCTTCGAAGCGGATCGCCTCGCTCATTTCCGCGAAATGATATTGGCAACGGATAAAGAGGGGCGCAGAGATGCGCTCGCGAAGATCCTTCCCGTTCAGCGCGAAGACTTTGCCGCTATTTTCCGCATCATGAAGGATCGCCCTTGCACAATCCGCTTGCTCGATCCACCCTTGCATGAGTTCCTCCCGCATACGGAAGAAGATATTCAGACGGTCGCAGAGACATTGAACGTGCCAGCGAAAGAGTTGATGGCGCGCGCGCGGGAATTAGCAGAATCTAATCCTATGCTAGGCCATCGGGGTTGCCGCCTTGGGATTTCATATCCGGAAATATATGAGATGCAGGCCCGCGCGATTTTCGAAGCGGAAATTATTGTGGAAAAAGAAACAGGCCGTAAGCCAATAGCGGAAATTATGATTCCGTTGGTCTCATCTGCCAAAGAGCTTGAAATTTTGCGCGACGATATCATCCGTGTGGCGGAAGACGTTGGCGGGGTGCATTATGTAATCGGCACAATGATTGAGCTGCCGCGCGCGGCGCTCCGTGCTGGCGACATCGCCGAGCATGCAAAGTTCTTTAGCTTTGGTACCAATGATTTAACCCAAACCACCTTTGGTCTTTCGCGCGATGATGCTGGGCGTTTCTTGCCCGATTATGTCGCGGCAGGCATCATGGAAAAAGACCCCTTTGTCACATTAGACCAAGACGGCGTTGGCGATCTTATCAAGATTGCGGTTGAACGCGGCCGCGCGGCTCGCCCTAACATCAAATTGGGTATCTGCGGGGAACATGGCGGCGATCCGGCCTCTATAACCTTCTGTCATAATGCGGGACTTGATTACGTGTCCTGCTCGCCTTACCGGGTGCCCATTGCAAAATTATCAGCGGCTCAAGCGGCAATCAGCGCAAAAACAGCATAATCCTCTCCTGCACCGCTAAAGGATAGAAATTGCCCGATTCTGTAGAAATCCTGCCCATTAGGGTGGGTTTTCTAATTTTTGTGCCTATATACGTCCCCGAAAGCGCGGTTTTCGCGCAAAAGCTGTGCTGAGACATCATTACGTTTCAGAAAATTAATGACTGATTAACCATGAATCTGGCAGTCTGTTGCACTAGGGCAACAGTCGGCATGATTCTTTCATGGGACGTGGCATGACGAGTTGTAAGAACAAGGCGGAAAGTTTAGACCCCGCCACTATGGTAAATTATATGCGGCCAAAACGTTATATATTTGCAGGTTGGGCGGTCACGTTAAGTGCCGTAGCGGGCGCAGCATGGGCGTTTCCAGCTATTGCTGACAAAGCCGCAAGCCAGCGCGAATCAGCTGTTTGGCAAGCGCGGGCCGAAGCGTTTCAGGGCGTTGATCTCTCAACTGTAAAAATTTCTGGACATGCTGAGGCATTGGCCGCGTTTCACACGGATAAAAATATAGCCAATGCGCTTATGCGTGATGTCGTGATGACCAATGATCTCATGGCTATCCCCGCGCAAACCTTTGTTACGGCTAAGTTCAAATCCCAAGAGCAGCGCTGCCTCGCGGAAGCTGTCTATTACGAAGCCCGTTCAGAGACCAAATCTGGCCAAAAAGCTGTGGCAGAAGTCGTGCAGAACCGCGTAAAGTCCAAGCATTACCCCAATACAATTTGCGGCGTGGTTTACCAAGGGGCCGAGCGCACGACAGGATGTCAGTTCAGTTTCGCATGTGACGGGTCAACACTAAAAGAGCCTCGCGGTAAGCATTGGGCCATAGCGCAGAATGTGTCTACGCTGATGATCACAGGCGGCGTCAAACCTTTCACAGATAATTCTACCCATTATCACACAGTGGCTATTAACCCGATATGGTCTGGTAATTTGCGCGCGACGAAAAATATTGGCTATCATAAGTTCTACAAATTCAAGTTCCGTGAACGTCCCGTTAAGAGCGCTAGCGTCAACGTAGCGCCGCCGACATAAGGATAAGTTTGGGCCTGGTTCATCCTTTTCATCCACATCACAAATATCATATAGGCATGGAAGCCGATCTATATTTATGTCAAACTGTGTGCCTAACGAACAGATAGTAAGGTGCTTTAATGGCGAATTTCCCCTCAACACTTGCGCTGGCGGTAGCGCTTTCGATTGGCACTATCGGATTAGCGGGCTGCGCGGCAACAGCGGCCAGCGCGTCCAAGACAACAACCTCAAAGTCAATAACGCCGCCGAGCAAATCTGCTGAGCGCGTTACGCCTATGCCGTCCAAGGCATTGCCTAAGACGCTCACCCGCATCGCTTTCGGGTCCTGCCTCTCTGAGAAAGAAGATCAGTCGATTTGGACGACCGTTGCGGCGGAGAATCCCGATGCTTTCATCTTTATGGGTGATAATGTTTATGGTGACGCCTATAAAAGCTCGCCGCTATTCTCTGACCCCACTATGCCGAAAATGCGTAGCGCATATAATGAGCTTGCCTCAAGCACGCCCTTCGCCAATTTCCGCGCCCAAGTCCCGGTCATGCCAATTTGGGATGATCATGATTACGGGGCTAATGATGGCGGCGCGGATTATCTTTTCAAAGACCAAGCTAAGGAGATTTTCCTTGATGCTTGGGCTGTGCCGCAAAATGATGTGCGCCGTAAACGCGACGGGGTTTACACGTCTCAAATTATTGGTGAAGCGGGTAAACGCGTTCAGATTATATTGCTCGATACGCGCAGTTTCCGCACCTATTTACAGGCGACAGATAAGCGCAATGAACCCGGCAAGGAACGTTACGTGCCGCTCGAATCTGGCGCAGGAACAATGCTGGGTGACGCGCAGTGGAACTGGCTCCAAGGTGAGCTAAAAAAACCTGCTGACTTGCGTCTGCTTGTCAGCACTATTCAAGTCATTGCTGATGGTCATGGCTGGGAAGCCTGGCGGACAATGCCAGCTGAGCGTGAAAAGCTCTACACAATGATTAAGGAATCTGGCGCGAATGACGTTGTGCTGTTATCTGGCGACCGGCATGCGGGGGCGTTTTATAAGCGTGAGGGTGTTGTCCCTTACACACTCAATGAATTCACCTCTTCATCTTTGAATCTTCCCGCCAGTAAATGGCGCGCCCAAAGTGGAGAAACCCGAATCGAAGACGGGCCTTACCGCACAACGACTATGCAATTTGACGTCAATTACGGCGTCATGGATATTGATTGGACAGCCCGGCAAGCTAAAGTGCGGTTAGTCAGTCCTGGAAATGATACTTTCATTGAGACGGTTAATTTTTAGACAGAGATTAGGGCGGCGCTGCGGTGTCATATGCTTAGTTCTCTAATATATCTAAACGTTGTTTTTCAAAGTCCTTGAAGGGAATATCGCTTGATGTATCGCCTGATATTATTGGCGCAGTAATCAAGCCATGTTTTAAAATTTCACTTTGGCTCATCCAGTGAATGGCGTCTGCAGGGGCTTCATAAATCGTGAACCAGTAAAAAGCATCAGGAACGCCCATATCTACAATATAATCGCGGTTTAACATATGCTCTGGAGAATGCTGTGGAAACTCCGCAGCTTCCTTGAACCCATCTGACCAGCTGTGAACGCCGAGTTTTGCTCCGTTCTCCATGGTGCGGTTGACGCCAGACAAGAAAAGGTCAACTGCCCCCGAGGCAATAACTGACTGAGCCGTCAGATGGGTATTCAGTTTTTTGGCGCGTAGCCAACGCCCCATCTCAAATGTGACCTCATCATCAATCGAGCCGGGCATGGCCGTAAAGACGAGTGTGTCCACTTGAGGGTTGGCGGCGATAGTTTTTTGCATTTGCCCAAAGGTTTTGGAATTAAGAAGGTTCATCACATAAAGCTTATCGTCTTGCACAGAGAGAGTCGTTTTCTCTGTGCTGTTAAGGACCAAAATAGCGGCTGTTTCGCAGCTCGCCAGACCAAGGACTGCAGTGACGGAAATAGCGGATAATACTATTTTACTAAGCTGTAATTTCATTTCGGCCTCCTTATAGTTAGGCATTATTGACAGGCGTTACCCGACCACACGATGGCCACGGCCTGCCATGCAATTTAGGACAATGTGTTTGCGCTCGCCGCGTGTCTCTAATGCGCGGTCGCCGCCGCCAAAGAGGGCACCGACGATAGCGCCGCCAACGAAATCTTCGATATTGGCTTCATCAGCTTCGGCAAGTCCGATAAGTCCGCCAAAACCAGCTCCGATAAGAGCTGAAGTGCGCGTATCACTATTGAGATAATCGCGGGATTCAGCGACTTGGCGGCATTCGCCAAGGTCCGCTGAATATTTTGCGTCTTGCGGTCCGTCCACGATTGGCCGGTAAGCCGCGCCGCCTGAGGCGCAGGCTGTAAGGGTTAGAGCTGCGCCTGAAATGAGGAGGACGCTGATGTTGCGTGTATTGGTTTTAATAGAAGTCATGGTCTTATCCTTTCTGGGTTGACCGTTTCAGTTACAAACCCGTCCCCAAGCTTGCTTAATTTTCCCATTAAGGGTAAGAAATTACTCTAACAAGGCTAAAAATTATTATAAAACAGTAATAAATTGTTCTTTTGAGGAAATAATAATGGTAAAGAAGACAGGAATTTGGCGATTTGCGGGACCCCTTCGCATAACAGCATTGGTCACAGCAATAATTTATGGTCTGTTATATGCGGTCATCTGGAGTTTGGCATGGCTGGGCGACACAGAAACCGTCTATGATCTTGTTGATGTTGTCTCTCAAGAGCCGCTGAGCGCGTTACAAATCATTGGCGGTATGATATGCACTGGCTTAGCCTTTGGAGCGATGGTTCTTATTGCAATCGCAGCAAATAGGTTTTTGAAGACAGCTTATAGAAGCGGTTTTTTTGAGGCTGGCGTTGCGCGCACATTGAAACATTTAGGGTATGGCCTCATCATATTTTATGTTGGCCTAATGCTCTCGGAAAATTTCATGCCTTGGCTTCTTACAAAGAATTTAGACTCTGAATTGCGTGAAGAGATTGAGTGGTTTCTTTTGGATCCCAATTTAGTGGCTTTACTCGTAGGGTTTGTCTTGCTTTTGCTTTCAGGCGCGATGGATGAAGCCCGAAAAATTGACGCTGATAATAAGCAGATTATCTAATGGTTGAAAATTCAAAATTTGACGATATTGCGAAAGGCGAAGTCGTTGTGACACTGGACATCATGCTCGCCCGCAGAAAGGTGAAGTCCAAAGAACTCGCTGCCTATGTCGGGATAACAGAAGCAAATCTATCGCAACTTAAATCAGGAAAGGTCAAAGGCGTACGCTTTGAGACCCTTGCCCGAATTTGTGAGTATTTGAACTGCAAACCCGGGGATATTCTAGATTTTGAGATAGAAGGATAAGCGGTGAACATCCTCAAAAAAAATGATGAACCTTTTCGCCTCTTTTACTGACTATATAAATGTAAGTCAGTTTAAGGCAGTAAGTGGCAAGAGACATATCACATAAGCAAGTTTCAAGGGCGCTGGATAGTTTTCAGGCCGCAAAAGCGCGTGAGGGGGACCGCCGCGCTTTTGAAGGTCTTTATAAGCGGTGGCACGCACCTTTACTGCGGTTTGCCTATCGGCAGATAGGTCATCCAGAAATGGCTAAGGATGTCATGCAAGACGCCGCATTGGCGATGGCAAAAAATATCCACCGTTTAAATGACCCCGAAATGTTTTCTAACTGGGCCTATACGATTGTGCGCCGCCGCTGCGCCGATCATATTAAGTCAAATATCAAAGATAGACATTTAAAGACCAAATTTGCCGCGGAGCTAAGCACCGAAGCTGTCGGGCACAGCGCGGAAACCATGAGCATACGTCAAGGCTTAGCGAAATTACCTGATACAGAGCGGCTATTACTCACGCTGTTTTATGTCGAAGGATTGACGGGCGCGGAACTGGCCGCCGCGATGGGCTTGCCTCTCGGGACCGTAAAATCGCGCCTATTTACGGCCCGTCAGCATCTTAAATTACTTTACGAAACAACGTCAAAAGGAGACGAAAATGAGTGACTTTGATAAAACACTAAAAGAGCTATTAAGCGCTGAAGATGAGCGTTTTCTAACTGAAAACCTGCAAGAGAAAGAATTCTACAGTGAGGTTTGGGGCAGCCTGAAAGGTCCCGGCAGAGGAATGTATATAATGACTTGGATGGGCATCATTGCCTTTGGCGTAGGATTGCTTTTCTGCTTGTGGAAACTGTTTCATGTGCAGACAACACGCGAATTAATCCTGTTCGGGGTTTTTGCTATATTACTTAACTCGGCTCAAATTGCCCTGAAGCTGTGGTTTAATATGCGGATCAATCGGCAGGCTATTGTTACGGATATAAAGCGTCTTCAATTAGCCGTTTCGCGGATGTCGGCTTAGGGTAATTTTTGAGACTACTTGGGTGCGATAGAACGTGAAATCGCTGGGTTAGTGCCGTTCATCGCTAGCGATGACCGCGCTTCGTTGTAATCGATACACAGTATCGATTACGGTCACTCAGCGTCCATTCCAATGTCGAAATTAGGCGCGCTATGGGTAAGGGCGCCAATTGAAATCACGTCGATACCTGTTTGCGCGAGGCCAGCGGCCGTGTCTAAATTAACGCCGCCTGAGGCTTCTAGCGTCGGGCGGGGGCCGTCAAACGCATCGACAATAGCAACCGCTTTGACGAGTTTATCTACGCCCATATTATCGAGTAAAATAACATCAGGGGCGTATTTCAAGACTTTCTTCAATTGCGCCAGCGTATCAACCTCAACGCTCACCCGCGTCATATGATCTGCATTTTTAGCAATAGCTTTCAACGCTTTATCGACGCCGCCCGCAAGCGCGATATGGTTATCCTTAATCATGATCGCGGCCGCTAAGCTTTCGCGGTGGGTAAACCCTCCGCCGGCCAAAACGGCTTGCTTCTCAACAGCGCGTAGGCCCGGCGTCGTTTTACGAGTCGCCGCAATACGCACATTTCCTGAATGACCTTTTTTGCCTTTAACAAGGGCGACATATTGAGAGGTCAGCGTTGCGACGCCTGACATACGGCCCAGAAAATTCAGCGCCACGCGCTCAGCCGATAAAAGCGCCCGGGTTGGCCCTTCGATGGTTGCGATGATATCGCCTTTTTTAACTTTGGAGCCATCGCCTTTTTTGACGGTGAACTTTACGCGGGAGTCGACCATAGCATAAGTCATTTGCGCGGCTTGCATGCCTGCAATCACGCCAGCTTCTCGTGCGCGCATCATCAGCTTTCCTTTAGCTGAGGCGGGAACTAGCAAGTTAGCCGTGAGGTCACCGCTATTGCCAAAGTCCTCATCTAGCGCGCGGCGCACCATAGGTTCAATAACTGTGGGGGGAAGTGGGGGAAGCTTTGTCATAAGGCGGGTCTAACGGGTTCGAACGTGATTTAAAATAGGAAAATGGCGGGCTATAGATACTATCAAATTACGCCGAGTTATCAGCCTGTTGAGATTGCAATCCAGGTAGCAATGGCAACGAGACTGAGTGAAAAGAATAATCGGGCAGAGAGGGATGTGCGCCATTGCTCCAATACATCGCCTAACTTCGCCCCCAAAATTACAATTAAAATATGAACCGCAATTGCGATGCTCAGATGCAATCCGCCGAGAAGCAGGATTTGCCACCAAAGAGGGCCAAGATCAGGACTTGCGAATTGTCCAATGACGACAACGTAAAATACAAGGGCTTTCGGATTAAGTAAGTTCGCAATTAAGCCTCTCTTAAAGCCTTTTTTCGATAAGCCGGTGGCTGAGGTTGGAGAGCCGGTGTCTGAAAAGGCCTCCCAGGCTAACCATAGCATGAAAAACACGCCTGCCCAACGGATAGAATGATAGATAACTGGGAAGTTAGAGATCAAAGCCGACAGACCTGCAGCGGCGGCAACAATTTGAATGGCCAGACCCAAGGTGACGCCAGCCACAGCCATAATTCCAACGCGTTTCCCATATTGGGCAGATAACGCAGCCAGCCAGCCCATATTGGGGCCGGGCGTTAATTCGATGATGATCATTGCAATTAGGAATGCCCGCCAGTCTATTTGTGCTAGAAACTCTGTCATGGCGCTATCACACCTCAAATATAGTTATTTAATCTAGCTCCGTAGAACTTTAAAGATAGAAGGATAATCTCCTTAATCTAGCATATCAAATGTGATGTAACTCGACACAGCGTCGTCTTTCGGCTTTGGGAAATCGTCGCGGTAATGCCCCCCGCGAGATTCTTCGCGGGCGAGCGCAGAGGCGGCAATCATTTTAGACGCCATAAGCGGGTTAGCGCGTCCGACTTGCTCGATAAGGTCTTCTATATGGCCGAGCAATTGGTTGAGGCGTTTCGCGCTGCGCCGGACTCCGCATTTGGCCGTCATGGCGTTACGCAGAGATTGGCTAACCTCTGGGCCCATTGCGAGCCAAGGTTGCTGGCGAATCGTGCCGGCACGTTTCTCGCTCCACTCACGGCTATTAATATAATCTGCGGCGCGTCCGCCAAAGACGGTCGCTTCGAGCAGTGAGTTACTGGCGAGGCGGTTGGCCCCGTGAACACCGACAGCGGAGCATTCCCCGACAGCTAACAGTCCTTCAAGGTTACTTTGTCCAAAGCTATCCGTTGCAATGCCGCCCATATGGTAATGCACAGCGGGGGCGATGGGGATGAGCTGGGTGCGCGGGTCTATGCCTGCGCTCATACAGCTTTCAAAGACCGTAGGGAATTCTTCTGGGAAGTGACTTCCGACGGCTTTGCGGCAATCCAGATAGGGCTGACGGCCTGCTTCTATTTCTGCGAAAATTGCGCGGGCCACATCATCACGCGGGGCGAGTTCGCCCTGTTCATGATAACGGGGCATGAAACGCACGCCTTTAGCATTGGTTAAAACCGCGCCGTCGCCGCGTAGGGCTTCGGTGGCGAGCGGGGCAGGGTCACGGCCAATATCTATGGCCGTAGGGTGGAACTGAACAAACTCCATATCGCGCATTTTTGCGCCGACAACAGCCGCCATACCAAGCGCGTCACCGCGCGCTGTTCGGGGGTTGGTGGTGACGGCAAATAAACCGCCCACGCCGCCCGTTGCCATGACAGTAATATCGGCTTCGATTCCAAGCAGCGCGCCTTCATCATTTCGGGCCAATGCGCCTGCGACAGCGCCGTGACCATCCGTCAAAAGGCTCTCCGCCCGCCAGCCAATGAGGCCTGTAACATGTTCAGCTTCTTGAGCGCGCTTGACCATAACTTTGATGATTTCAGCGCCGGCTGTATCGCCTTTAACGCGAGCCACGCGCGGCAGAGAATGCGCGGCTTCCAGGGAGAGGTAAAGCTCGCCCTTATCGTTGCGGTCAAATGGGACGCCAAGCGCATCTAAGTCACGTACGCGGCCGGGCCCTTCAGCCGCTAGGATATGAGCAATTTCAGGATCAACAAGCCCGTCGCCTGCTGCAATGGTGTCTTTGGCATGTGAGGCAGCTGTATCATCAGGGGACAGCGCGGCCGCAATGCCGCCTTGTGCCCAAGCCGAAGCCGACCCGACGGAGGAGCGCCGAGAGGTGAGAACATAAACAGGGCGCGGTGCAAGTTTGAGCGCGAGGTAAAGCCCAGCGAGGCCTGCGCCAACAACGAGAACAGCGCCGGCGGGGAGACGTTTTGTTTCGAGGGAGCCTACGGACATTAGGTCATCTTTCGTTGCGGAAAGGTAAATTGGCGCGGCTGGTTGGATGTTTCGGTCATTATTTTCTTATTACTCATGTGGCGGCACTAAAAGAACGCGATAAGGTTTCGCGTTTTTTGTGCCTTGCGTGCGCATTTTGTTTTCAACAAAAAACGCACTAAATCACCTTCACTTCCACCTCTGGCAGGTTCGGATTAAAATGTCCTTTTACCGCGTCAAATTTCACATTTATCATATCCATGACAGCTTTGTGGGCGCGTTTGCGTTCTGCTTCGGGGACTAAAACCTCATTCGTCTCATTACGCAGGCACTCATAGATATTTTCAAGCGTGATGCGTTTCATATGCGGGCAGAGGTTACAGGGGCGTACAAAATCCGTCTCGGGGTTTGCCATAGCGACATTGTCAGACATGGAACATTCCGTCAGCAGTATAACGTTCTTTGGGTTATTATCGGAAACATAGTCGCTCATGGCTTTGGTCGACCCTGTAAAATCAGATTCAGCCACGACTTCAGGCGGGCATTCAGGATGGGCTAATACGGTGACGCCGGGATGAGCGGCGCGCATATCGCGCACATCCTGGGCTGAGAAACGCGCATGAACCTCACAGCGCCCATGCCAAGCTATGACATTTATCTTCGTTTGCTTAGCGACGTTCTTGGCGAGGAATTCATCAGGTAACATAATCACCTGGTCCACGCCCCATTCGGCACAAATATGCTCAACGATGGCAACGGCATTGGAGGAGGTGCAACATATGTCACTCTCAGCCTTGACGTCCGCAGAGGTGTTCACATAAGTCACCACAGGAATCCCGGGATAGCGCTGCTTAATCAGATTAATATCGTCTCCCGTAATGGAGGAGGCAAGTGAACAGCCTGCGCGCATGGACGGAATGAAAACACGTTTTTCAGGGCATAGGATTTTCGAGGTTTCCGCCATGAAATGGACGCCGCCTTGGATAATCATATCGGCGTCGGTTTTGGTAGCTTCAATGGCGAGACCGAGGCTGTCGCCGACATAATCGCCGACAAGGCCGAAGATATCAGGCGTCATATAGTTATGGGCAAGGATGACGGCGTTTTTCTCTTTTTTGAGGGTGTTAATCGCATGTACGAGCGGCGCATAGGCGGGCCATTCAAACTTCGGGATAAAATCGGACACTTCATCATAGAGATGATCTGTCGCGGCCTTCACTTCATCTGTATAAGGAAGCTCTTTGGCCGGCACGTCAGGGACGGCGCAAACACCGTTCTCAACTTCGAGGGTTTGGCCAATCCAGCGGCCATTTTCCCAATTGATGAGTTCCTTACCCATGCGCATATTCCTCCGAGTGGTTAGTCGATTACTATATAGGGAGGACATGCGGGGAACGCTACTGATTTTAGCAAAGCATTCTCAGTCCAAGTTCAACTCCGCAAAGCGGTCAAGGAAGGCTTTTTCGGCTAGCACCACAGGGAATGGATCGATCGCGATTTTTATGTCGCGCGGCGGCGGGATGAAAAATTTATCGGCTTCTACGGGGTCAAAGCCCGCGATTTGTGTGGCTTCAAACCAGGCACAATAGAGATCACATTGTTTGATTTTTTTCTTAAGCGCAGGGGCCATTTTGGGCGGGAGTCCATAGCGTAAATGTATAGCTTCCTCCAGTCGCGCTTCGAAGGCTTTGTAATCAATGCCGAGCGCGGCTTTGAATGGGCTTATCATATCTCCAATGACATATTCTGCCGCGTCATGGAGCAGGGCGGTCAGTCGGTCTTCACGAGACGAGGTGGGGTTCAGTGTGGTGAAGAGGTATTCGACAACAACGCTGTGTTCTGCGACGCTAAAAGCATGATCACCTGAGGTCTGCCCATTCCACCTCGCGACACGGGCAAGGCCGCGCGCAATGTCTTCGATTTCGACGTCAAAAGGAGAGGGGTCGAGCAAATCGAGGCGGCGGCCAGAGAGCATACGCTGCCAAGCGCGAGGTGGGGTTTTTGTCATTACAGATCCGCTCCAGCCAACATGACATCAACTAAAACTGCAACTTCAGGCTCAAATTTTTTCCAAGGAAAAAACCGAGCGTGACCATTGCGCGGATAGAGTTGATAGCCATTTAATAAAAATTGGATGTCGCCAATACTCTTCCAGCCTTTTCGGAAGTTTATATCTCCCTGCACAGCGAAAGCTTTATTGGTGATGTATAGCTCAGACCCTTTTAAGACTTGGTAGCCATGTAGAACTTCTCCGCGCACGGGACGATAATTGCGGCTATAGGGGTCTAAAACTGGAAGGCTTACATAGCCGCTTTCATCTGTCTCAACCTCAATTTTTAGGGCGGCGCGAGCCTTGGCCAAACGGCGGTTCATCCACCATTGGCGAATCCACCTAATCATAAGCTCAGGCGACTTTGCGCAAGAATACCGCACCCGCAGAATAACCCGCGCCGAAGCTACATATTAAGCCTGTGTCTCCATCCTTGAAATCATCGCTATATTTATGGAATGCGATGATAGAACCTGCTGAGCTTGTATTGGCATATTCATCCAAAACAACAGGCGCTTTCTCAAGGTCCACTTCTTTACCTAGCACTTTTTTAGCGATGAGGTGGTTCATAGAGAGGTTAGCTTGGTGCAGCCACATGCGTTTAAGATCATGGGGGTCAAGGCCGTTGGCTTCGCATTCTGCGGTTATCATTTTAGCGACCATAGGCACAACTTCTTTAAAGACGCTGCGTCCATTTTGAACGAATAGCTTATCTGTTAAGCCTTTCTTGCCGCGCTCACCTTTCAAACCATCATCTTCTGGGGCTGTGTGGTTTAGGAAACCAAAATTGTTGCGGATATTATTGGAAAATTGCGTGACCAATTTAGATCCAATTATCTCCCAATGCGCGGCGGGCGCAATATCATCAGATTCTAACAAAATTGCCGTGGCGACATCACCAAAAATAAAATGTGCGTCGCGGTCTTTAAAATTCAAATGCGCCGTGCAAATTTCAGGATTTACAACAAGAACAGATTTAGCTTGGCCCCCAACGATTAATCCGCGGGCTGTTTCAATACCGAAAGTCGCCGATGAACAGGCGACATTCATATCAAAAGCAAAGCCAGACGTGCCGAGAATGGATTGGACTTCGACGGCGACGGCGGGATAGCCGCGCTGTAGATTAGAGCAGGCTACGATAACGGCGCCGACATCTTCGGGTTTGCGGCCCGCTTTTTCTAACGCGTTTTTGGCGGCATTTGCGGCTATCTCCGCTAATATAGACGGCTCGCTATCGGGGCGGGCCGGAATGCGCGGCGCCATAATATTGGGGTCTAAAATCGGCGCTTTAGAGATGGCATAGCGCGATTTTACGCCAGAGGCTTTTTCAATAAATGCGGCGTTGGAATGTGTCAGCTCGGATTTCGTCCCAGCCTCAATCTCTGCGGCGTTTTCGGTGTTCCACTTATCGGCATAAGCGTTGAAACTCTCAACGAGCTCTTCATTTGAGATGGAGTCTTTGGGGGTCCAAAGACCTGTCGAACTGATAACGGCTTTCATGCGGATTCCCTTGTGAGCTCTCTGGAGGCTGCTTTAGTGTCTATCGTTAAACTAATATTTACCACGTTTCTATGACGAATTTTAGGGAGTTAACTATAAAGCCATGTCAAATTTCAAGAGTGTTGTGGGCATTGAAAGAGGTGGGTAATAATTATGGTAGAATTTTCAGCTAGAGATCGTTTGAAATTACTGGGCGGGGCCAGCGCATGGCTTTTATCTGCCTGCGGCGGAGGCGGTGGGACTACCGCCTCGTCGCCCCCTGTCGCCGTCGTTCCTCCTCCTCCCCCGCCGCCCCCTCCACCTCCGCCACCTCCGCCACCGCCTCCGGCGTCGACAGATCCTGCCGAAGGATTGCTGCGCGATACTTTCCGGAATGATTTTATTATGGGCGCCGCGGTAAAAGGATTTCAGATTGATAGTGGTGATATCTCCCCCAGAATCGCGCAAGCGCAATTTAGCGGCATGACGCCAGAGTTTGAATTAAAGCCCGACTTCATTGCGCCAGTCGAAGGTCAGTTTAACTTCGATGATGCCGATAGAATGGTCGATTGGGCGATTGCCAATGGCATGCAGGTAAGGGGTCACGCTTTACTGTGGCACGAGGCGACGCCTGCCTATTTCCTCGAAGGGACGAATGCTCAAATTCGCGCGCGTCTTGAAACTTATATCACGACCGTTGTGGAACATTTTAGGGACCGTATTACCATTTGGGATGTTGTTAATGAAGTGACATCCACGGATATTTATAATGGCAGTAATGGGGTTGGGCCTGACCGCCGCACAGAATGGTTCGAGGCGGTGGGGAATGCAGATTATGTCGATTGGGCTTTTCTGGCGGCACGCGCAGCAGATCCAAACGCCCTGCTATTCATAAATGATTACAATACTGAAAACGCCCTCAAACGCGGATGGCTGCTGGATATTGTTCGGCGGCTACAGGCGCGCGGCGTGCCCATCGACGGCGTTGGTCATCAAATGCATATTCGGCCTGACACATCAACAGCACAAGCCCTCCAGGCCATTGACGATGTTGATGATCAATTTATGGGTCTCATAAATCATGTGACAGAACTTGATTTTGACATTTATACAAATCCTGGCTCTTGCTGGACGGAGCAGTCAAATTGCGAAGCTGATGTAGGGCCAACAGCTCCCGCAAATATACTCGCCTCTCAAGCGCAGAAAATGCGCGATCTATTTAATGGGTTCAGAGCTCGTCCTAGTGTTGAGTCGGTTACCACATGGGGCGTTATTGATAGTGATAGCTGGCTAAACTCCGCGCCTATTGAACGGTTTAACTACCCGCTCCTTTTTGACAGAGACGGAAATCCAAAACCTGCTTTCTTTGCTATCACCGATGAGAACTATGAAATTTGAGTAGCGCTTATCTATTCTTCAAAAAGCAATCTGGATTTTGGGGGTCTTTTTTCTTTTTCCGCACACATTTTCGAAGCTCATCTGTTTTGTTTGAGTCTTCATAGGCGTCATTGGGATTGGGCTTAGAGTCGGTAAAAATGTCATTATTAACAAGGCTTGCGCAGCTCGAAAGCGCGAAGCATGAGATTAACATTAGAGACGCAAGTTTTTTCATACTGACCTTATGGCACGAATAAGCGTGTCCTGATACACTATTGGCTTAGCTTTTTGCACGGTTCATAGGCATGGCATCCGACCGCGTGATCATTGATCATGCCGACCGCTTGCATGAAGGCATAAAGGATAACCGGGCCAACGAATTTGAAGCCGCGTTTCTTCATGTCTTTGGACATGGCGATGGAGGCAGGGCTGTCGACGGGGGCGTCTTTGAAATCTTTCCATTTATTTTGAACGGGCGACCCGCCGACAAAGTTCCAAAGATATTCGCTAAAATCTATGTTTTCTTCGTCGCGCATTTTCACAAAAATCTGCGCGTTGCTGATGGTCGCATTCACTTTTAACTTAGAGCGGATAATGCCTGCATTAGAGAGTAACCTCTCGCGGTCTTTATCCGTGTAATGAATAAGCTTATCGGGATCAAAACCATCATAGGCCCGCAGCATTTCTTCGCGTTTACGCAAGATTGTAATCCACGACAATCCGGCTTGTTGGCCGTCTTGGATGAGTTTCGAAAAAAGCGCTTTGCTGTCCCAAATGGGGCGTCCCCATTCCGTATCATGATAATGGGTATAAAGCGGGTCAGTCGGCGGAACCCAGCCGCAGCGAGGAAGGTCAGGTATAATGTCATAGGTCATTTTATAAGTCCTTTTTCTATGAGTTCTTCATAGCGGGAATGTCCCCATGAATGATCGCCAGTGATCCATTCCCAGTCCAGATTAAAGGCGATACGGCCATCATCCACCACAGAGAATACGGCGCGAGCTTTACCTGCTTTCAAGGCTTTATCTGTTGTCAGGCAATGATAGAGCATATTCCCGGCCCAAGTCTCATCCTCTGTCTCATCCGTGAACTGCCCAATAATATGACCCTCGCGGACATCGCCGCCGAAGTAATCAGCGTAAAATACCATACCTTCTTGCCAGAAATGAAAACGTGTTTTGCCGTTGACCACACCATTATCGCTGTTCTCGACGGGTATGAAAACGCGGTTATCAAGGGAGAGTTTCAAAGATGCTTTTCCATGCCGATATTCGCGCGTTGATACACTGGGTGGGGGCCTTCGTGATTTACCGTCCAGCCATTTCGGGCGTAAAGGCGCAGAGCGGCCTCGTTTCGCGTATTGGACAAAAGGAAGAGGTAATCTAACCCCATCTCCTTTTTAGCATAGTCCTCGATCGCCGTCATGAGTTGCTGCCCGATACCATGGCCGCGAAATTTTGAATCGACGGCCATCTTGGTCAGCTCATATCGCCCATCATCATGTTTTTTGAGGGCGACAGCCCCCGCAACTTCGCCGCCAATATGGGCAGAGAAAACATGATTGCCATTTTGGGTGTAAATTTCAGGATGAGCGATCATCAACTTATCGCTCTCTTCTAAGTGATGGAGGTCTTCAATCCACTGCGCGTTTAGGGCCGCAAAGCGGGGAAGAGCGGCGGGGTCATTGCGGCGTATCTCACAAGAATTCATCATAATATTGCCTTGAAGCCCGCCTTAATTTCAACTTTCTTACCGATATATTAACCATCAGATTTAGGTAAGATACCTTTATCATAATTAAAGAGGGACAAAAATATGAAAAACTTAATGCTTATGACAGCCTTGGCTGTCGGAACTTTGGCAATGACAGGCTGTAAGGCTAAGACGGGTGATACCGATAGCGCGACAACCGAAAAAACTGTAACAACGAAAGCTGTTGAAAAAGCCGCCAAGACCGCAAAGGTCACGGGCTATTCTAAAGCGGACTTCATGAAATCTTGCGAGATTTCTATGACTGAGGCTCAGTGCGGCTGTTTTGTCGATTTTTATAAATCCATTGGCCTAAAGGTCACGGAGCTCGGTGATCAGGCGAAAGTACAAGCGGCTGTTACAAAAATGAAGCCTGAACAGGCGATGGAAATGCAAAAATGCATGCAGTAATCGTCTGTAATTAGACTGGGGTAAACCCTAGAGCCCCGCAAGTTCCGCTTGTGGGGTTTTTTTTGTGCTTAATCACACGCCATTCGGGGCGTCCATTACGGTTATGATAGCGGCATTGATTGTTATAGCTTCGGTGGCCTCGGTCATGCGGTTTAGCCTTATCAGGCCAATACCCATTTGCTCATGAACGTGAAGGACCTCGCCAATCACTCTTTCGCCGGCCATAATTTTATCCCCAGACACAGCTGGGCCATTTAAAACAATCCCTCGCATGCGTTTTTTAACTGTCGTCATCCGTTTCATTCGGGAGACGACTTCTTGACCGACAAAGCACCCTTTTTTAAAATCAACGCCGTTCATAAGGTCCATATTAGCATCGGCGGGGAATGTCGTGATTGTTTCAAAATCCCATTCGCTATCCACAACGCCAAGGGAGAGGCGGTGGGTATTATAGTCGTCTGCCCCGTCCAGATAATCTGCCGTTATTAATCGCCGCCCCAGTGATACATGACGGGGGTCAGCGTGACCTTCTTCGCCCTCACCATTCCAGATCGCATAGACATTATGGGTCTCGGTAATATCAGTAATCTCTATCGGCGCGCGGAGCTTATACATGCGCAAACGCTTAAAAAGCGCCGCTGAGAACTTCGCGGGCGTGTCGATAAGCAGCGCGTCATCCTGTTGTGTCACAAAGAAATCCGCAATGATTTTACCCTGAGGCGTTAGCAAGGCCGCAAATGTCATCGGGCCAGACAGGCTGTTACTGATGAGGCCATCCAGCCACGGCGTAACGCCCTCGCCTGTAAGACGGAATACGGAGCGGGTTAGGTGAGCAATGGGCATGGATAACAGATATGGGGCGAGGGCTGCCCTATCAAGCCCTATTGATCACTGCTTGCGCCTAAATTTGGTCACATCCCTACTTTACGAGAGCGATGAGTCGCGGCATAAGCGGCTCACATTTTGAGGCTGTGGTAATGTTATTTATCAAACGTATATTTACTTGGTGGAACGGGTCGACTTTCGGCACTAATCTGCAAATTCGCCGTAAAGGCGCGAAAGTAGGCTCTGACGCTTACGGCAATACTTATTTTGAGCAAAAATCTGATGCGTATGATGGCCGCCTGCGCCGCTGGGTGACCTATACCGGTTATGCTGACGCGTCCCGTATTCCGCCGGAATGGCAGGGATGGCTCAACTATACCCATGAAGAAATTCCGACAGATGATACCTATTCAGATCATTCATGGGAAAAAGAGCATCGCCCGAACTTAACGGGCACCGTTCACGCCTATAAACCAAAGGGGTCGCTCGACCGCGGCGGCCAGCGCGATAAAATTGCCTCAGATTACGAGGCTTGGAGCCCCGATGCCTAAAGCGCTCAAAGCCCTACTTGTTTCGGCTGTTATGACGCCTGCCTTTTACGGTACGGCGATGGCAGAGAACCTGAAGGGCAATGCGGTTATTCTGCGCACGCTTGATAAAGTGACAGCAACGACCCAAGACTATACTGTCAAAATTGGTGATGAACTTGAATATGGATCGCTTACAGTCGCGGTCAAACATTGTGAAAAGAAGCCGCCAGAAGACGTCCCGGAAACCTATGCTTTCTTACAAATCGATGATTTAAAGCGTGACGGAAAAGGCCAAGACGGCGTGAAAGAACGGCTCTTCTCAGGCTGGATGCTCGCCAGCAACCCCGCCATCAGCGCCCTAGACCACTCTGTTTATGATATATGGGTGATAGATTGTAAGGTGCCGGCCGTTCAGGGCTTGCGTTAACCCCTCCTCCACCTAGTTCGTCATCACCCGACCCGATCGGGTGATCTATACCGTAAGTTTGACGATAGAGGATAGTTTACCTAATGGATTGCCGCGTCAAGCGCGGCAATGACGGGAGAGGATAGGGGCGGGGTAAAGAAAGACCTGTGTTCAGAGTAACCCTTAAACCGCGACATCCTCAACGAATTGCGCGTGCTCTTGGATAAATTCAAAGCGTAGGTCTGCGCGTTTACCCATAAGGGTTACGACGAGGCTTTCTGTTGTGCTGATTTCTTCGTGGTCGATTGTAATGCGGGCGAGCTGCCGCGTTTTAGGATCCATTGTGGTGACCTTTAGCTGCGCTGGGTTCATTTCGCCCAGTCCTTTAAAGCGCCCTATGTCGACCTTGGCAGGGCCCTTAAAGATAGTTTGCATAATCTCTTCGCGGTGAGCGTCATCAATGGCGTAAACCGTTTTGTTTTTTTGCGTCATTTTATAGAGCGGCGGCATGGCCATATAGAGGCGTCCGGCCTCAATCAGCCCCGGTGTGTAGCGGTAGAAAAATGTAATGAGTAGTGCTGCAATATGCGCCCCGTCCACATCGGCATCGGTCATGATGACGACGCGTTCATAGCGCAAATCATCGAGCTCAAACTTTTTGCCAAGGCCAACACCTAGCGCGGTGCAAAGGTCGCTAATTTCATTATTAGCTTGGATTTTTGCCATGGTCGCAGATTCGACGTTTAGAATTTTACCTTTGAGCGGCAGGATAGCTTGCGTTTCGCGCGAACGAGCTTGCTTGGCAGAGCCACCCGCAGAGTCGCCCTCGACGATAAAGATTTCAGTGTCTTTGGATCCCTTGCGCGAACAATCGGCGAGCTTACCCGGCAGGCGGAGTTTCTTTGTTGCCGTCTTGCGGCGCACGTCACGGGCCTTGCGGCGCTTAACCCGTTCATCCGCGCGTTCAATCGCCCATTCGAGAAGCTTGGTTGCGTCTTTGGGCGAGCTAGCAAGCCAGTGATCAAAAGGGTCGCGCACGGCATTCTCAACCATGCGCGCGGCTTCGGTATTGGAGAGGCGGTCTTTGGTCTGGCCTTGGAATTCGGGATTTTTAATAAAGCAAGACACGAGGGCGCCCGCGCCAAACATCACATCATCAGGCGTGACGTGGCTGACTTTCTTTCCCATGCCCGCAATATCGGCATAGGCGCGAAGGCCTTTGGTAATGGCCGCGCGCATGCCGGCTTCATGTGTGCCGCCCCCCGCTGTTGGAACCGTATTACAATAGGAGCGCACAAAGCTGTCAGCTTCGCCGTAACCTTCTGGGGACCAAGAAATCGCCCATTCAACGCGGCCATGGCCTGTTTCTTTTTTCGTGCGGCCTGCAAATATTTCAGAGGTAATCGTAGCTTTGGTGCCAAGCTCTTCAGATAGGAAATCGGCGAGGCCTGCTGGAAAATGAAAGACGGCTTCGGAGGGAATCTTATCAAGCTCTTTGACAAGTGACGGATCACATTTCCAGCGAATTTCGACGCCGGGCTGAAGATAGGCTTTGGCGCGGGCCATGCGGAAAAGGCGCGCCGCTTTGAATTTCGCTTTGGGGCCAAAGATTTCAGGATCAGGATGAAAACTGACCTTTGTGCCGCGGCGATTATTAATCGGGCCAAGGTCTTTTATTTTGCCTTTGGGTTTACCTTTAGAGAACTCCATCTTGTAAAGGTTTTTATTCTTGGCGACTTCGACTTCTAGAAAATCAGAGAGCGCATTGACCACAGAGACGCCAACACCGTGAAGACCGCCTGAGGTCTCATAAGCGCCTTCTTTAAATTTACCGCCAGAGTGAAGCTCGGTCAGGATAACTTCCAGTGCGGATTTTTTCGGAAATTTCGGATGCGGGCCTACGGGAATGCCGCGGCCATTATCCGCAACTGAGAGGATGCCATCTTTAGATAGCTCAACCTCAATACGGCTGGCATGGCCTGCCACAGCTTCGTCCATTGAGTTATCAATAACTTCGGCAAATAAGTGATGCAGGGCGCGATCATCCGTGCCGCCAATATACATGCCGGGACGCAGGCGCACAGGTTCAAGGCCTTCAAGAACCTCAATCGAACTAGCATCGTAATTATCTGTCATTATTATGGTCTGTGTGGGTTAAAAAGTGAATCAGTCGCCAATATGAATCATCCACGCGCGGGAGCAAGGGTTTTATCTATCCGTCCACAGAATACGCGCAGATTCGTAATGTGGGGGTAAGGTAATATTACGAAGCAGAGTGTCATAAGCCTTTAGGACGGCTTTGGCATGCTGGGCTTGTAAGGCGGTAATATCTTTCAGGCTCTTAGCGCCGAACTGGGCGAGCAGTTGCGGCGTGTAAAAGCTTGGCGTATCGGTTAAAGGCTGACCCGTAAGGCCCAGTAAACGCTCCCATAGCTGTAAATTTGACCAGAACACGATGCTGTCTTTTAAATTATCGGCGTTTCGGCCTAACAGGCGATAGCAGTTTTCTGTATATTCTGCCTGCATCAAGCCGCCGGGGCGAAGTTTGGAATTGAAATGGGTTGGGGGCGTATCATCGACGCGCTGACGTTCTATCAATGTCCACATCGCTTTTGCGTCGGATAGAAATTGGGCCTTATCACGCGGCGTCGCTAGAACCTCGTCGCGAACGGCTATGGTTTTAGCGCCGAGCTGTTTATCGCCTGCCACAATACGGGAGTGGGCTAAGGCTATATGTTCCCAATTATGAGCGCGGGTTTCATGATGGCCGCGAAAGCTGGAGAGCTTGACCGCTGCAGGGCCAGACCGGCCTGATGGCCGCAGGCGCATATCCAGCTCATAGGCGATGCCTTCTGAAAGCTTAGCTGTTAAAGCCGTGCGCAAGCGCCTAACGGCTTTGTGTGTCATATCCGTGTCGGCGTCATCGTCAAAAATAAAGACTAAATCAATATCTGATAGCGGCGCCATGCGTGACGTTCCCATCTTTCCAAGGCCTAACACCGTCACCGGCAAAGTCTCTAAGCTCAAATCATCCGCAACGATTTTTAGGGCCGCCTCTATCGTCATATCCGCAAGGCAGGTTAGCTTTTCCTGTAAAATGGAGGCCGTTCCGCCTTCATGCATAAAGGCATGATAATGCATAAAGAGGTTCTCATTCACAAAACGCCTGAGCCGCTCAAGCCGTGTTTCGTAATCGTGAGATTGGAAAACAAACCCCGTATCCATTGCATCTTGCGGCGATAGAAACACATCTATGATATGGGGGGATTGCTCCAGCAGAACCGTCATATGCGGCGAATACAGCAGGGGCGGAATAAGCGCGTCGAGCAGTTTCTGATTGCGTGATAAAAGATGCAGATATTGTTCTGAGCGCGATAAGGCCTTGAAGAACTGATTGACCCTTATGATGGCCCCATTTGACGAAACAGAGGAGCTAAATATACCTTCCAAAAGCCCCTGTCCCAGAGACTGAAACTGCTCCGTATTATTAGACCGCGGAAAGAAACCATTGAGCCAATTTTGCGCGATATCTTTTGCGGCGGGCTCTAGCGCGTCTAGATTAGCTTCAAAACTATCGGATGTAGAAGAAGACGCCTCCTCGACATCAAATATTTTACCGAACTCCGCATTCACAAACCGCCTTATGGATTCAATAGGTTCGCAAAAGCTCTCCCAGTTTGTTTCGCCTAATAGGGTCAAGAGGCTTTGCTGGGAATGTTCTGATGCCGGCACAATATGCGTCTGTTCATTGCCTAGCATTTGAATGGCATTTTCTAACTGGCGTAGGGTGATATAGCTTTGCGACAAACGTTGACTCAGGTCTTTAGGCATATGGCCAGATGCGGCTAATTCTTCCAGCGCTTCTAGGGTGTTGGGGGTGCGAAGCTCATATTGTTTACCGCCCCAGACAAGCTGCTGCGCATTGGCAATAAATTCTATTTCACGAATGCCGCCGCTACCCAGTTTAACATTAAAACCAGCAGCGCCCGGCGTAATGGGCTGGGGCGCGGCGCGCTGCTGGCGCAGGGCAGGGTGCTCTAGATTGATGCGGGATTTGAGATGAGCGAGCTCATCCAGAGCGCGAAAGTCTAAATTTTGCCGCCAAATAAAAGGCGTCACATTTTGCAAAAAGGCTTGGCCCGTTTCAATATCGCCTGCGATGACCCGCGCTTTCATCAAAGCCAAACGGTGCCACGGTAAAGCGCGAAAGAAGTAAAAATCTTGCGCCATATTTATGGACATAGAGAGCTGACTCGCGGAGCTTTCGGGCCGCAGCCGCCAATCTACGCGCCAGATAAAATCAACGCCGTTTCGAGGTTTTAAAATCTGCCCCATGGTCTTGAGGACTTTGTTAATAACATAGCTCTGCCCCATATTTTTCGAAACGGGCAGGGTTTCAGGATCATAATAAGCGATTAGGTCTACGTCGGAGCTGAAATTCAAATCCAATCCGCCAAGTTTCCCCAGTCCCAATATAAAGAGCCCGGGAATATTATCCGGTTGGGGTTTCAGCTTGAGAGATTTACCTTCTATGTGCCAAGCCGCGCGCAAGGCCATATCAATAGAGCTGGCCGCAAATTGGCTTTGCAGGGCGCCAAGTGATTTGAAATCAGGCGACGGGCCTAAGGATAAGGCGCTCCACCCCAGAGCAAAACGTTGCTTGAGTTCTAGAAGTTTTCCAGGGGTACCAGCATCCGAAGGGTTTAGGGTGTTGATCTCATCTAGCGCGTCTCGCGCGCTGGCCTTATGGGGTAGTCCATAATCCTCACCCAGCCCCGACAAATAGGGACTGGCTAATAGTTTTTCGCAAGTAGCGTCGTCTAGAATAACAGGCGAACCACAACGCGGCCTGTATGACGGATAAAGCCGTCACGAATGTCACTGTCAAAGTCAAAGCCGATAGAGGAATAAGCTGATCCTGCGGCAACACTAAAGCCAACCACAAATCCACTATCTGGGAAGAGTAGAGATTGGAGCATGGCCGTCTCTGAATTAAAGGCCTGGCCGTCTTCGCCCAAAAGTCCCGTAAAGCGGAAGCTTGTATTGACGGGATCCTTCAAGAACTCTTGACGATAACCTGCGCGGATAGACGGACGGATCCATGTGCGTTTGCCTTGGAATTTCGCGCCAAAGTTAAACATCGCTGTGGCAGACCCTGTTGTGGAGACGCGTTTATCAACGCTGAGCGCAAGGCCGCTATCACCTGTCTCTGTATAGGCTTTTTCGGAGAGGCGAAGATAATCAACACTCACAGTTGGGCGGAACCAGAATTTGTCATTAAGTTCCAAATCATATCCTGCGCGGATAGAGCCGTTAAGATGTGTGCCTGACCAATCGCCTTGGGCGTCGCCAGAGAATGTATTGATGCGTACGCGGCGATTTTGTTCAAAATCATTATAACCGCCGCCCGCATAGGCGTCGACACTGAGCTTGCCGCTCGCCCAGCCTGCATATGCGCCGCCTTGGACGGTAACGACATCGAGGGGTTCATCAATGCCGACAACATCCTCGATTTCTGTTGAGGCAAATCCGAGATTCACGCCGACTGCATGGAATGGGCCGATAGCCGTATCAAGGCCAGCGGAGAAACCAAAGCCTGCGCCCCGATATTGCTCTGATAATCCTGCAAGATCTCTATCAGCAAAGTAAGCAAATTCTTGTAACCACGCGCCGCCGGGTTTATCTGGCGAGCGGCGAACCGAATCGAGATGGTTAGCCACCGCGCCTGTCGCGCCGTCTACATTCGCAATAACGAATTGACGAGCAGCCGCAGAAAACTCCGGGAGGATTTGGTTATAGGCCGCATTAAAGTCGCTTTGGCTTGTTATGTTGGCAAAAGCATCGCCGAGTTCTGTATTGTTACGCAGGGCCTGAACAGCTGGCGTATAAGCCAAGCTTTGAACTTGGTCGAGACCGAGCTCACTTGCATTGCGAAGATCTAGCGTGATGACAAGGTCATTGCCTTCAACCGTATAATTCGTGTTGAAGAGATAAGGAGACTCTGCTGACGCCAAGGTCGCTAAATCCGCGACAGTTAAAGTGCCGCCAGCTTGGGCGATTAGAAACTCTGTACGGTCAATACCGACCACATTTGTCAGGGTCGGCGCTATGGTAGCGCCTGCTTCAAATCCGATGTCACCACTTGCCATTAATGTAGACGCTATGCCGTTCGACCCGTCCAAAACGGGGCTATAGGTTGATGTGCCATCAAAGGCTACGCTGGTGGCGGGGATTGTACCCGCCGCGGTTAGTGCTAATGTACTTCCCTCAGCCACAGAAATGTCGAGGCCGCCTTGGTTTGCAAGAGCGCCTCTTACCGTAGAACTGCCAGAAAGCGTTAAGGCGTCATTACCGCCGCCAAAATCGACACCGCCTATAATGTTACCAGCTGTAATCGTGATGCTGTCATCGCCGCTACCCAGACGAATATCTCCGAGGATATTGGGGTCGGCGGGCGTAATATCATCATCCATATTTGTGTCTTCGGCGCGGTTTTGAACAAATGTGAACCCGTCCACATTTTGCGAGGCATCCAAAGCGACAAGTGTGAAATTCGTTCCAGAGTTTCCGGTCGGGTCAGATGAAGATCCCAGAGCGCCAATAGATCCTGTATTGGAGAGGCTGATTAAAGTGCCTGATTGATCTCGAATGGCGTAGGCCGTCCCCTCACGTCCAACCAAAACAGCGGTGATAGCCCCGCTATTCGTAAGGCTGCTGAGCTGTGCTGAAGCCTCAATATCGATGGCTGTTGCGAGAACACTGCGCGGCAGCGGTATGCTGTCAGGATTCGCAAAAGCAATGTCTGCGGCTTCTGATGACGACGCCAATATTAGACCTGAATTATTAATGCGCTCGGCAATAGCATTCGATCCAAGGACGATGACGCGGGCATTTCCATCACCTTCAGTCAAGAAACGTGGATCGTCAGCTGGGGCATCTCGGTCCGGAACTTCAATTGGCGCAACAAAAGCCGTGGCTGACATCGTACCCGTATTGTTTATTCCGCCTGTAAGGGTCGCGTCAGAGACAGAAAATGTCGTGGCATCAATGTCATCGTAAAGGCCGTTAGCTTGAACTGTGCCTTGATTGACAAAAGCATATTGAAGGTCAGCGTCAAAGCCGTCTGCATCTGGGTCGGTAATAGGAGAGACCCGTCCAATCGCGACAGGTGTACCTTCGCCGTTAATGAGGATAGCGGGAGCCGAGCCGTTTTGAACGATCGAGCTGATCGTCCCTAATCTTTGAATTACGTTGCCGTCATCGTCAAATGTCTGATTACCATCTTCGTCTAAAACGTCGTCAATATTGTCATCTAAATAGATCCCGCGTCCAATATCTCCGTTCACTGATATTGCCGAGCCCGCCTGTAGCAAGGAATCCGCACGTAGCGTATCGCGCCCCAATGCGCCAGTGGTTGAGTTAGCTAAGCCAGGACGGGTTGTAAATCTGTACCCCGTATTTGCGATCGCTCCGGAGTTTACGAAGCCGCCCTGAATATCAGCATCAATATTCACAGCTTGTCCGCCTTCGCCGCGAATATTGATATTGCCATTTTGGGCGAAGTCGCCGCTTATTCCAGATCCGATATTCACGCCGGTCGCATTGTCACCCGTGACATTTATTACGCCGCCTTGCGAGAGATTGCCCGTCAATCCGTTTTGAGCCATGGCCGTATTAGTGAGGTTGATACCGAAGCTGTCATTGCCCTCTACATCGATGGCTGATGATGTCGCGAGTTCAATATTACCTTCGAATGGGGAAGCGCCTGAGATTAAAATACCTGTGCGTCCAGACCCTTGTGCAAAAGGACCATCGACGAGGTTATCGCCATCTGTATCTGATGGCGTGAAATCTTCTCTTATCGAAATGCTGCCGCTATTAATAAAACTGCGACTTGCGCCGCCTTCAAGGCTCACGCCCGTTGCATTATCGACATCATTAATTGTGATGCTGCCTGCATTGGTCAGCGTATTGTCTGAGTTGAGCACAACAGCCGGGCCCGCATTTTCCAAAGTCACAGACCCTGTGCTTTCAATTGTTACGTCTTCTCCGTCTGTCTCGACGGGCGCTGTGCGCGCATCATTGACGACAGTTTGAGCCAAAGCCGAAGGCGTAAAAGCTAGTAACATGGCAGCCCCGCTAACGGAGCCCAAAAGGAGCTTTGAGGCGCGGAGTGTAGACGTAATAGTCGTCATAGGAATAACCCATAGGTAATTGGAGCCATTTCGGCCCATAGAATCTCAATCGTTGTAACCATAAAATCACGCCGCGCCAATGAAAGAATTGTTAGTTTTAGGAAGGATTACAGTGCTTTTTGTGCTGTCATGAACAGGCTTGCCAAATCACGCGTCTCATGGCACCTCGTGGCCCATGAAAAAGACGCTCCTTATATATGCCATACTTATACCTGTTGTCCTCATTTTGCTGGATCAATGGACGAAATTTGCCGTGATTCAGTCCTTTGATGTGCCCATGAATATTTGCGAGGAGAATTTGCGGCCCAATAAAACCCATAAAATTCCGGGCCCTATGGATATCTCGCTGGTGTGTAACCCTGGCATTAGTTGGGGGTTGCTGCAAGGCGATAGCCCGATGAAGCGGTGGCTCCTAACCGCATTTGCCTTTATTATGAGTGGTGTGCTGGTTTACGCTCTAACGCAAAGCAAAGACCGCCTGACCAAACTCTCTATTGCCCTGATTATTAGCGGGGCCATCGGTAACGGTATTGACCGCTTCTTATTTGGCGCGGTTACGGATTTTATCGACTTTGGCGAAATAGGCTTTCACTGGGCCTTTAACATCGCTGACAGCGCGATAACCTGCGGCGTGATTGGCCTGTTGCTCGCGAGCTTCTTTATTAAGCCAGATAAAGACCCCGCCAAGGTCGACACCTAAGTCCTTCTTAATTGAGGGATTTACTGGATGTCGTCCCAGCTTAGGTCAAATTTAGCTAAATATTTCTTCAGTCGATCAGCATCGTTTTTTGTCTTTCGCGCCTCGCGCGACACAGCGTAGAGCTTGCGGCCTGCATCGCTCAAATTATCCGACGCTTTGCAAACAGAGATAACATTGGCGAGGCTAGGGCGATCAAACAGGTCTATTTGGGCAATCTGTGACTGCGATAAAGCAGACAGTAAAATGTCGTCATCTGGGTCGCTGCTAGAAAGTCGCCAACCTGTCCTGAGCCGTTCAATTTCACGTTCAACACTGGAAAGCTGAATTCTTGACCCCTCTGCAAATGTACAGAGGCGCGTTACAGATGCGGCGAGATCTCTGAAATTAGCCGCCCATTTGGCCTCAGCGGAGAGGGCATATGTGAGGTAAGCGTCGCGGGCTTCTTTGTTAAAGGTCATTTTACGGTTGTTGCGAGAGCTAAACTTTGAGAGCTCAAAGCTTAGATTAGGCTCAATATCCTCGCGGCGATCTTTTAGGCCTGGCAGCGTATAGCTCCACATATTGATACGCGCGAGAAGGTCTTCTCGAAATCGGCCCTCAGCCACGAGCTGCGTCAGGTCTGTTGTTGTGCCCGCAATCAATTGAAAGCCGCTTTTAACTTCTTGATCGCCGCCCACAGGGTAAAAACTGTGATCCTCAAGAGCTCCCAAAATCATCGCTTGTTCGTCGAGCCCAAGAGACTCGATTTCATCTAAGAAAATAAGGCCCTTATGCGCTTTACGAAGAAGGCCGGCCCTGTCTTTGATGGCGCCAGCGTAAGCCCCGCGCTTATGGCCAAATAATGTGGACATCGCTGTATCGCCGCGTAGCGTCGCGCAGTTAATCTCGACAAAACTGCCTACCATTTGGTGACGCCGCTTTTTAAGCTCGTAGATACGGCGGGCCAAATGAGACTTGCCTGCGCCCGTGGGCCCAGAAATCAAGACGGGGTTCGTCGTGCGAATGGCGACCTGCTCGATCTCGTCAATCATGGCATTAAAAGCCTTATTGCGGGTTGAGATGCCAGATTTCAGAAAAGACGTGTCATTCTCGCGCTCTGTTTCAAAGCGGTCGGCTAAGCGGTCATATTTCGAGAGGTCTAGATCAATGACAGAGACATGACCCGGGCCGCCTTGTTCGCTACGGCGTGGCGGAGAGAGCTGAAGAATCTTTCCAGGTAAATATCGAGCCTCATTCAAGAGGAAGAGACAAATCTGCGAGACGTGGGTGCCGGTCGTGATGTGCAGAAGGTAATCCTCAGACTCGGTATCAAAGCGGTAAAGATCTGTGAAATCGAACAGCGCCTCATAGACTTCTTCGAGGTCCCATGGGTTGTCGATTTCCAATTCATTGATAATGACGCGCGTTTCAGGCGAGATGAGCGCAATATCCGCTGTAACCTGCTCGGCAATTTTGAGGTATTTTGGATCTACAAGCAGTTCAAAGCGGTGAATGACAAAATCATCCTGACGGCAGAGGTCAACAGTCGGGCGCCAGCGCTCCCAACGGCCTATTCCTTTACCATTATCTAAGTTGATTCCAAGAAATCCTATGGCAACATTATGCTTCATGATTAATCTGCAATGCTTACTAATTTGCCGTAAATATTACTGCCCGTAATCCAACCATTAATGCCGCCGCGATTATTTCCAATTTGCAGCTGTTTGCCTTTTTTAGCTTTTATGAGATGAAGGTATTGGTTGCCTCGAACCTTGCAGAGCACAACATCTCCCACTTCGAGAGTTTCTATCACGCAAGGCTCTACGGTGCATAGCTGTCCCGATTTAATTATGCCCGTCATTGAGTGTCCGCGCGGTCGAAACTGAACGCTTTGTCCAGATTTAAGCGATTCGATATAATGTGTTGCCCATCCCATCCAATATATATGCGCTATTATTTTATAAATTACTATAAAATTTTATAGTAATAATGCGAACTGCAGGAGCGGTTTCCTGTGAATTCACGTCGTAAACTATAAAATTATGAGTAAAAACAGCACGTTATCATTTTTCTTAAAAATAACATTTTTCACCACGCAGTCTTATCTCCAATTTCATCAGTGTTGAAAGACGGAAAATAACAGCAGGCAAATAGGTGCTTGCGTTCAACGGTTTATCAAACGGCTGCCCTGTCATTGGGGACAGGGCAGCTATCTAGAGATTAAAATGAAAGACAATGGAGGTTAAGATGGCGAATAAATCTATGTTTGCATCTATGCGAGGAAAATTACTCCCAGCGGCGACCGTGTTAAACGGCGCTGGCGGGACAGCTTTTGAACTGAGCCCGCGTCAGAAATTGGCGCAGCTTGCGGTTACAGGGTGTTTGAACGGTACGTTCTATGCGTCTGCGCAAGATCAGCTCACTGACGTTCTGGATTTGACGCGAGAGCTCGATCCAGCCTTCATTGCGAAAACAGCTATCTATGCTCGAAAGAGCGGCTTTATGAAAGATATGCCGGCCTTGTTGCTCGCATGTTTGACAGTGCCTAACAGTAAGGGCGAAATGCGTTCTGATCTTGTTGCGCCTGTTTTTCACGAAGTCATTGATAATGGTAAAATGCTCCGAAACTTCGTCCAAATCATGCGCTCCGGCGTTGTTGGACGAAAATCTCTGGGCACCGCGCCTAAGCGTTTGGTTCAAAACTGGCTCTTAAAAGCGTCGGATAAGCAGTTGATTAATGCCTGTGTAGGGAACGACCCTTCGCTGGCTGATGTCATCAAGATGGTTCATCCAAAGCCCTTAACGGCTGACCGCGAAGCATTGTTTGCATACTTAATCGGACGCGAGCACGACTTTTCAAAACTGCCGCAATCCATCAAAGATTTTGAAGCCTTTAAAGCTGATATCTCTTCGGGAGGCGCGATAGTTGTACCAGATGTTCCGTTTCAGATGCTAACGGCGTTGAATCTCAATTCCGATCACTGGACTCAGATTTCTGAGCGCGGCGGGTGGCATATGGTCCGTATGAACTTGAACACATTTGCGCGTCACGGTGTTTTTGAGCGTCGCAGCGCTGTGAAGGCTATTGCGAAGCGATTAACAGATGTTGACGCTATTCGCAGAGCTAAAGTGTTCCCGTATCAAATTATGGCGGCCTATATGGCGAGCCAGAAATCGGATCTGCCGCGTGAAATTACGCAGGCTTTGAAAGAAGCGCTTGAGATTTCGCTAGAGAACGTGCCGAGCTTTGATGGCAATGTTGTTGTCTGTCCAGATGTGTCGGGGTCAATGAGCTGGTCTGTATCGGGATACCGTGCGGGCTCAACATCAGCAGTTCGCTGCATTGATGTTGCGGGCCTCATGGCGTCAGTTGTCTTGCGCAATAGCGACGCGGCGACGGTGCTGCCTTTCGAGGTCTGCATTGCCGATGTTAAGCTGAATGCAAAGGACGATGTCTTGACCAATACTGGGAAACTCTCGGCCATAGGCGGAGGCGGAACAAATTGCGCGGCGCCTTTGGTTCACTTGAACCGGCGCAAGGCCAAAGTCGATTTGCTGATCATCGTATCAGACAATGAAAGCTGGGCCGGCGTGCAAGCGGGACGTTCGACGGCGATGATGGGCGAATGGGAACGGCTTAAAACCCGCAATCCCAAAGCGCGGATGGTGTGTATTGACATCACGCCAAACACAACAACCCAAGCGGTATCGCGCGAAGACATCTTGAATATTGGCGGATTTTCCGACCGTGTTTTTGATGTAATCGGACGGTTTGCAAATGGAAATACAGGTTCCGACCACTGGGTGGGCGAAATCGAAACATTAGAATTAAGGAGTATAAATTAAGGCTTAGGTCTTGGAGACTAAAAGTAACTGCGAATGCGGCTCGAGACTACATCTGAACATGTAAAACCGTCTCGGCGTCTCTTGTCGCAGTTGCTTTCAATCTTCATTAACATGACGAATGCCCTAGAGATTACATTGGTAGACGCAGCCATTTGGAAAAATGGTTTCGAGGAAACTCGAGGTGAAGGTTCAAGCCCTTCCATCAGTAATGATGTGGCGGAAGAAACATCTCTAAAAAGCTTGTCGTCATGGCTTTATACAAATGCATTCGGCGAATGCTTGTGGAACTACATTCCAACGTCGTTGTCGCGGGTTCGAATCCCGCCTCTTGCCATCTGGTTTTGTCAGGTAGCGAGAGTAGCTCAGTCTGGTAGAGCACGAATGTTTCACAGATACCTTGTCGCCACTTTGTGTTTGAAGCTTTTAATTATGATCGAATTGGCGAATGCCTACGGAACTACATGGATATCAAGGTCGCGAGTTCGAATCTCGCCTAAGGGAGCGCTGGGTAACCGGACTGTCTTAGTAGCTCAGGGGTAGAGCATGATAATTGTTTCGTGACACCCTTGTCGCCTCACGTAATTTTCGGTGAATGCTGTCAGGACTACAGCGTCCAAACTTAAATGCTCCGCCGGGGGATTGGCCGGTTTGTAGGTTCGAGTCCTACCGGGTTTGTCTTGGCTATTACTTGTCACCGAGAATGCTTGATCCCTAGTCTAATGGTAGGACGCCAGTTTTTGGGTCTGGAAATCCAGGTTCGAATCCTGGGGGATCAACCAGTGCACCAGAAGCTCAATTGGAGGAGCGGCGGCCTACGAAGCCGAGGGTTGCAGGTTCGAGCCCTGCGTGGTGCGCCATATGGCCGACTAGCCCAATTGGTAGAGGTGCCTGACTTAGAATCAGGTTGTTCCAGGTTCGACTCCTAGGTCGGCTACCAAAGATATAGAATGCTAACTTAGTTCAACTGGCTAGAACGCGGGATTGTGGCTCCTGAGATAGTGGGTTCAAGTCCCCTAGTTAGTGCCAAATAAATTACGGGGTGTAGCTCAGTCCGGTCAGAGTTCTCGGTTTGGAGCCGAGATGCCGCAGGTTCAAATCCTGCTGCCCCGACCAATTAATGGCTCAATGAGTCGCAAATGAAGATAGTCCTGTGGAGGGCCCTGGCGATGGAGTCAGTGGGAGGTTAAAATCCTTCTGTCTTCGCCAATTAATGCGTTATGGTAACGCGAATGGAGAAGAAAATGGAACATCAAACTGAACATGGTTACGATGTCATGATTGAAGAGGGCGGAATGCCCGTTAAAATGTGGACACGCGGTGTCCCTGTTGAGGACGGCGCACGTCGTCAGCTTTTGCGCGCCGCGCAGATGCCTTTTATCTTTAAGCATGTGGCGGTAATGCCAGATGTGCATATCGGTATTGGCGCGACGGTTGGTTCTGTCATTCCAACGAAGAATGCAATTATCCCTGCCGCTGTTGGCGTGGATATTGGCTGCGGAATGATGGCGTGCCGGACGAGCCTGAAAGCCACTGATTTGCCAGATAGCCTTGGTCATTTGCGTAGCGCCATTGAACGCGCTGTGCCGCATGGCCGAACCTCTGGGCGAGGACGGGATAAAGGATCATGGGGGCAAGCCCCTAAAACATCCGAGGCCGCTTGGTCTGGATTGGTTGACCGTTTTGACGTCATTACAGGCAAGCATAAAGTGATCCGTAATTCTAATAACCTCAAACATTTGGGGACATTGGGAACGGGTAACCACTTTATCGAAGTCTGTTTGGACGAAGAAGACCGCGTCTGGTTCATGCTTCATTCTGGCTCTCGAGGCGTTGGGAACCGTATTGGCCGCTACTTTATTGAGCTCGCCAAGAAAGACATGGAAAAATGGTTTATCAACATCCCAGATAAGGATTTGGCTTACTTCCCAGAAGGCACAGATCACTTCACCGATTATGTTGAAGCCGTAGAATGGGCGCAGGATTTTGCTTTCGCAAACCGAACTGTGATGATGCAAAATGTCATCGCAGCGGCCCGCGCCGTATTGCCTGTGCCGTTCGAGGCCGAAGTTGAGGCGGTGAATTGCCACCACAACTATGTCAGCCGCGAAAACCACTTCGGCGAGGATATTTTTGTCACCCGCAAAGGCGCTGTACGTGCCCGCAAAGGTGATATGGGTATTATTCCCGGCTCTATGGGAACCCGCTCTTACATCGTGCGCGGTCTTGGTAATGAGGATTCATTCTGTTCATGCTCCCACGGGGCAGGGCGCGTGATGTCTCGGACTGAAGCCAAGAAACGCATTTCGATGGAAGAGCATCTGGAGGCCGTCAAAGACGTTGAATGCCGTAAAGACGCGGCAGTCCTTGACGAAACACCAGCGGCCTACAAACCTATTGATAAGGTAATGGAAGCGCAAAAAGATCTCGTCGAGATCATGCATACATTGCGTCAAGTTGTTTGTGTTAAAGGGTGAATGAGTAAACGCTCCGGGGGAGCGTTTACTCATTCACGAATAGGATAATGGCGCGGCGTTTTACGCCGCGCCTTCATTTGGATAAAGATGAAATATGGCTGATATCTATCAATATAATTGGACCTGCAAGAATTGTGGGCACGGCAATAGTATTGATCGCACTAAAATTGAGGCCGCGTTCGACCACTCTCCAAATCGCGCTCCCTGCACCCAATGTGGAGGAACAGATTTAGCATCAGCAGGTTACAGCATGCCCGAGATTGACGAAGAACTTTTGGAGATTTGGTATGCGGACCCTGCATTATACTTCATGGACCAGGATGAAGACTTGATAATAGCCGGTGCTGACCTTGAAGTCCTCGAGAACTTTCTCGAGAAAAACGATTTGAAAATAGAACGAGCAAAATTAATGGGGCCAATTTTCGCTATAAAACTCTACGACGATAATTTTGAAAATTCAGAAAAGCGTCAACGGTGCGTTCAATGGTTAGCCCAAAACAAAGAAAAGTGGGTTGACTCAATTGACGAATATATAATGAGAAAAATTAAGCCAGTACTTAAAAAAGAAACTCAAAATGACCCAAAAAGAAATCAAAATTAACGACAGCGACGGCGGATGCGGACAAGTTCTGCGCACGTCCCTTGGCGCCGTCCTAAAATGATGAGTGGAAGCATGAAAACAGATAAACTCCTAATTGTCGACCTAGAAGCGACATGCAGTGAAGACAACACAATTAGCCGTAGCGATATGGAAATTATCGAAATTGGGGCTAGCTTAGTTAGCCTTGCCGATTTTGAAATTTTGGATGACCTCCAGCTTTACATCAGACCTGTTGTGACGCGGGAACTGACACCGTTTTGCACAAAGCTAACAGGCATACAGCAGGAAACGGTTGATAGTGCAGATATTTTTAGCGTGGCTATAGGTGATTATAAAACTTGGTTATCAGGTCACAGTAACGTCCTAGCTTGGGCCAGTTGGGGGAATTACGATAAAGGACAATTTGACCTCGATTGTAACCGACACGGCGTAACGGGACTACATTTAAATTTGCCGCACTTTAATATCAAAAACCTATTCGCAAAAGCGGTCGGGGCTAAACGCATGGGATTGAGCCGAGCAATCAAATATGTAGGATCGAAATTTGAAGGACGCGCGCATAGCGGAAAAGATGATGCCATGAATATGGCGCGATTACTAACACTCTCGCCCAAATTTGGTGAGCTGATGAAAGCTGAAATATATGACTAACAACGAAATCATAATTGACGGCAGTGAAGGTGAAGGCGGCGGACAGGTTCTGCGGACCTCTCTCTCCCTGTCCGCTATTACAGGAAAACCTGTGCGTATTGAAAGCGTGCGCGGCCGCCGTAAAAAGCCGGGCCTGTTTCGCCAGCACCTCACCGCCTTCAAGGCGGCGGCTGAGATTTGCGATGCGCGCATGGAAGGGGCGGAGCTTGGGTCTTCGGAGATTGCGTTTTACCCGGGTAAAATTAAAGGCGGCGAGTATGACTTCGCGATTGGCTCGGCTGGCGCGACGAACCTTGTTGCGCAAACTCTTTTGCCAATTCTGGGCTTTGCCGATAAAGCCTCCACTGTTAAAATTTCTGGCGGCACGCATAACCTTTGGGCGCCGACATTTGATTTTTTAGAACACGCTTTCTTGCCGCAATTTCGCAAGATGGGCGGCCGTGCCTCAGCAGAGCTGAACGCTTACGGCTTTTATCCTGCGGGCGGCGGCGCGATTACTTTATCGGTTAAACCTAACGGCGCGTCCGAGCGGCTTGAATTGATTGAACGCGGCGAACGCAATAGCGAAAAAATTGTGGCGGTCGTTGCAAATTTAAAACGCGATATTGCTAACCGCGAACTCAAAACGATCTTGAAAGCTTTGAATTTAAAACCAGAGCAAGGCGAAATTGTTCACGCTGAAGGGCCGGGGCCAGGTAATGTAGTGTCACTTTTCTTGGAGCATGAAAATGTCACCGAAGTCTTTGTCGGTCTTGGCCGCCACGGCGTGCGGGCAGAAGGCGTCGCAAAAGGCGTTGTCCAAGAGGCACAAAAATATCTCCAAGCCAGAGATGCCAGTAACGGGGCTCAGACGGCTGTGGGCGAACATCTCGCAGATCAATTATTATTGCCAATGGCGCTGCTTGGCGGCGGTGTGTTCACCACTATGGACATCACGCAGCACACCCGAACTAATATCGATATTATCCGCCGCTTTTTGGATGTGGATATAAAGCTAACCCAAAATGGGCGTAAATGCTGGACGATTACGGTCGAGACATAGGCCGAGTTTAACTGCAGAGTTTTTGGAATAGAAGTCTTGTCACTTGGCGGGGCATTAAAGTCTAAGTTGAACGCTTATATACTATCTGTAGAGGAAGGTGGAAGGCTAATATAGACCTTCATGTGTCCTATAAAAAAGGCCCCCTTGCGTGCAAAGCTCTCGAAAGCTGGGTTGGTGAAATCACAGTATCAATAGACGATAGCGTATATGAATAATTTAAATTAGGTTTGGTTGCTTTTACTCGGCTGTGGGGACTCGTAGCTTGGCAACTGTGCCGCGGTGCTTATTACTCGTAATCGTCCACTCAAGATGATTTTCTTTGACCAGTTTTTCGACGATAGAAAGCCCAAGACCGAGGCCTTTATCGGCACCTTCATCATCGGCGACTTCACCGCGTTGATATCTTACTTTGACTGCGGCTAGCTCGGCCGCATCCATTCCAGGGCCGGTGTCGTGGACTTCTAATGAGAGGTGATCACCTTGCCGTTTGGCACTAATTGTTATGCGCGCGCCTGGCGCGTAGCGGATGGCGTTTTGGATGAAGTTGGATAAGATGCGTAGAACGGGGAAGGGGGGCGCATATATGGATTGCCCGCATGGTAGCGCTTTTAACGTCACGGCGTTTTTCTCTGCGTCATTTCTGAACATTGTCAAAAGCGATGCAAAAAGCTTATCGACCTCCACGCGTTCGGCGCCGTCTTCCTCGCGCGGGGCGGGGACTTCGCCTTGTTCCAAGGCCTCCTCTAACACGGTTTCGACCATGCCTTCTATATAGGTCAGAGATTCTTCGATTTCATCGCGGCTCTTTGCAGATTTGCCCGTCTCCGAAAACTCACTAAGGGCTGACCGCAAAGCGAAAAGCGGCTGACGTAAATCATGTTTGGTATCGACGACTCTTTGGCTGGCCCGTTCGGCGAAATTTTGCATGAAATTATATTTTTGCTCAAGCCGCCCTAACCTCGTGTGCAGATCGAGATTTGTACTAAGGGCGTCCATTTGCTCGGACACTAGCTTTTCGCGGTCTTTCTGAATTTCAACGACGCTGACAACGCTGGCCAAGCCCAGCATAAATGCATCAAACACAAATGCCATGCGCATTAAATCGAGTGATTCTGATCTTAAAAAATCGAGTGGTGACCAGTGAACAAGAGTCATTGTTACAGATGCGAAAAGGATTCCAAACCACCCAATCACAAAAAACAGAGCACGACGACCGTAATTCAAATAGGCCGTCACGCCAATACTAAAGAGGATTAAGATGCTGAAAGTGGTTGTCATGACGGCTAATTGTTTGGCCTCCGATCCACCAATAATCCACGCGGAACCAATCACGGAGAGTTGTATGATAACAATCCCAATTAAAAACTTATCTATATTGTGGTGCAATCGGTTAGAGTCGAGGTATGTCCGCGTGAAAAATGCTGCAAAAATAACAGTGGATGCTCCTATGGGAAGTGATGAAAAATTATTCCAAACCGGCGCGCCAGGCCATAGATACTGAAAACTATAGCCATCACGTTGAAAGATATAAAAGAGAACGGAAGCGGCATAAAACGCATAAGTGATAAATGTTGGATTTCGCCAAAATATCCTACCTAACAAGCTGGCCAGTATAAACATCGCCATAATTCCATAAAAGATAAAATCGATAGTCACGCGTTTATTTGTGGTCTCGGCAAAGCTGACCGGCGTTTCGAGGGAAACCGGCAATGACGTTATTCCTTCCGATTTATATCGGATATAAATATCACCTCTATCGTATGCGGATATTGTGAAGGGTGCGACAAGTTGGTGATATTTAATCGGTCTGGACTTGAATCCAGACTGACGATTTTGATGCAGAATATGATTTTGAGAGCTATCTGTGACGAAATAGACATCCATCTCGGGCATAAAATTCGCATGCATGATTAATAATTGAGACAGTGGCTCTGACGTTTGGTTACTCACCGAAATTCTTAACCAGATGCCTTTGTCAAAATAGCCAAATTCAGGCATTTGGGTATTGAGACGCTTGAATTTATTGGAAAAGGGCGGCGTGATAATCTCATCAGGCTCTATTGGCTGATCAGTTTCCAGATAAAAGCTGACGGAGTCATTTACCCAACCTGCGCCCGAATTTGCCTTGAGCTCTATAACCGACGTCTTGGTATTTTCAGCCAATTGGGCGTGCGCCATTGCTCCAAAAAAATAAAGCTGCGCAAATAATAAAACTATACCATTTTTGATAAAAAGCGCTACTTTGAGCCACATATAGCGGGGTGGTATTATCTTGGAAACATATTCAGTCATCATAGCCGACGATCATATGTTGGTGAGAGATCGCATAAAGCAAATTGTTGAAACGTCGCAACGTTTTACTATAGTGGGTGAGGCGAACGACGGATTGAGTGCTGTTGCGCTTGTTAAAGCCAAAAAACCTGACCTCATCATTCTCGACATCGCTATGCCGCAGGCCACAGGGATAGAAGCGATTGAAGAAGTTAGACGCTGGAGTCCTGAGACAAAAATTGCTGTTTTGACGGGTATGACTGGCAAAAAACTTTTGCGCCACGTTTACGATGCCGGTGCAGAAGGTATTTTTATGAAATCCGGACATACAGATGGCTGGGTTAAAGACTTGGTAGAGATTTGTGAGGGTAAACGTAAAATCCCTGAAGACGTCATGACGCTTATTCAAGAGGATACCGGTGTCCAATTGACGCGAAGAGAGCGCCAAGTGCTTTTTGCGGTCGTCCGCGGAGAGAGTAATGCCAAAATTTCCGACCGCCTTAACATCAGTGTCAGCACGGTCGATGGGCACCGAACCAAGCTCATGAGGAAACTTGGTGTTCATTCCACCGCGGAACTTATTGCAAAGTCTTTTCGCGATGGATTGCTTGAAAGCGAAAATCATAGTTAGCGCGCTCCTGTGATGTGATAACACGAGCCATCACATAACCCCACTAACACAATCAATTTTTATTTTGAATAGGATTGATAAAACAGTGTAATCACACCGTTTATTTTTTCTGAGCCTAAAACTACAAATCCCTCACGAGATGGCAATTACTGCATCCAAATGTTGCGATGTGGTCGTCTATGTCTGTGGAGCGCAATATGTATTTTAAATCTCAACTCGATTCCAATTTGGAAGATGGTCTTGGTCGCTTCGATAGTGAAACTGCATTAATCCCGCAATCACCGGACGATATATCCGTTTCTTTTGCGACGCCTATAATGGCCTTTGCGGATGACAGCTATGTTTTTGAGGTTTCAGCACCATCCGAGGGCAGCGCCTATATTCTTGATATTACGCGGTCCTCTCCATTGTCCGAGATATCAGCTACAATTGAGCCGCCAGAACTATTGATGATGCAAAGCAGTTCTCCTCTTGGAGAATTTAGCGGATTTCTCGGAGAGGCTCAAAGCAATGTCTTGATTGTTAGGGGTAAAGTCGAACAAGCGCGGGAAACGGCAGAGATTATTCGCGATGCACTGGATACCTTTGAGAAAATCGAGAAAGCTGCAGACGGGGTGGAAAAAACCCTCGAAGGGCTAGCAAATGCAATGAAATTGGTGGCTAAAGTTCCCGCCTTGAAAGTCATTGCCAATGGATTGCGTGATGTTTTCAAAGATTTGGCCGTCGAAGTCCGCAAGCTCGAAAAAGAAGCCAAAGATATTGACGATAAAATAGAAGATAATGGTTGGAAAACCAAGGCCGACGATACGATCTTAACCCTGGAGGGCGTCGAAGATCGCTTAACTTTATTATCCGATGAGATTGGAGATGCACGCGATACAGTTGATACGGCCGACGCCGTCTATTCATTAATCGTCGCTCATTCTAGTGACATCGAAATGGGTATCCAAAACGCGCTTTTGAGTCCAAGCACGCTATATGCGGCATATGATATAGACTTAACGTCATTTGATGGCTTGGTCGGCGATGTGAGTGCTAGCTTTGGAGGTATAACCGGGCTTCTAAATCTTGCCCGTGGTGTCGAAGCCCAAATTTCCGGCATATCTAATTCAATCGGGTTTTTGAGAGCTCCCATGGAGATACTGACAAAGGCGCTCAAACCTATTGAGTGGGCCCTTGATGCCATCGACTTTATCTTCGATAAAGTGGTCGCCCCTATTCTCAACCCCATCTTGGAGGCCCTTGGGGTCACTGCTCTATTTAACAAAATTAAAGCGCAGCTTTTGGGACTATTCCCTGACTTCAATATTATAGGTGACCTCGAAACACCTCTTACGGATATATTTGCAGATTTGGACCTTGGATTAGTTAGCGGGTTGACGGGCAATCTCGATGGGCTCGAAATTGACTTGGACGCTATTCTTAATGATGCATTTGGAATTGGTACTGGCGATGAAGCGATCTTTATTCAAATCGACGAAACCAATGGCGGGACAGAGCCCATTGGCGGCGACGGTAATGATTTAATCTCTGGCAACACTCTTGACAATGCGCTTGTCGGAGGACCGGGCGACGATGTCTTAACTCCAGGTGCGGGGGACGATTCCGTTGATGGCGGCGATGGGACAAATGATGCCGTGGTGTTTTCTGGTAAATTAAGTGAGTACCGGATTATCCGTATTGATGCGAATACAATTCAAATCATTCATGCGCAGCCGGAAGCGGGGGCTCAAGATGACGGTACAAATACAATAATCAATACTGAAGTCTTCATCTTTAATGATGTTGAGTTGACCTTAACGGACCTCAATAACTTTTACGACTTGAGTACAGATAGCTACACCCCTTCGGCAGGGCGAGATTTTGTCATCGGATCAGCTGCTGATGAAATCATTGATGGTGGTGATGGTAACGATTTCTTGCAGGGCGGCGGCGGTAATGATGTTCTGCGCGGCGAAGCAGGCGATGACGTTTTATCAGCAGATAGCGGTGCCGACACATTAATCGGCGGAACCGGTTTTGATACGGTCACATTTGCCGGCCAGTCAGCGGCCGTTCGCGTATCATTATTCAGAACCGACCCAACCGATATGAGTTTTCCAAATTTAGTGCCGCCGGGAACACTCACACATTATGTGGACAGTGTAGAACAGGTTATCGGTAGCGATTTCGATGACTATATTTTCGGCGACGCAACCGACAATGTATTTCTGGGCGGCTCAGGCCGGGATCGTTTGCGCGGTTTGGAAGGCGATGATCAGATCAATGGCGGTGATGATCAGGATTATATATTTGGCGATCAAGGCGACGATATTCTTAATGGAGGAGATGGTTATGATTATATCGCACCGGGCGCCGGGGATAACATCATCGATGTCGGCGCAGGTGGCGGTACGGTATATTATGGGGCAGCTGAAGTCTGGTCATCTTTATCGGATGTCCTCATTGAAATCAATTTTTTCGCCGACCCGGCAACAAATGGACTACCCCATCATATAATATTCTCATCTGATACAGGCATCGTCGAACGTTATGATGTCAACAATGTATTGCTCGGGACGGACACAGTTCTCAATGGTGACGGTTACCGGGGTCATGTTTGGGGAACCGACAACACAGATACTTTTTACGGGGCGATGACCGCCGGCCAAGCGACGACCCATTTCGGTGGCGGCGGTGATGATATCTTTTACTTGCCAGGACTTTATACCGAGACTTTCACGGGGGGCACAGGCGATGACTCATTCATCTACACACAAACCGAGGACGTTTTTCAAGATGCTACGCTGATTATCCTCGGAGAGGAGGGTTATGATAGTGTCGATTTTTCGGCAAGTGCTTATGGGATAGACACGCGAGTGGGCGGTGCCAATTTTACCGGAAGTCTCGGCTTCCGGGCGATTATCGGCGTCTACGACGTTGAGGAATGGGTTCTGACAGATTTTGATGATTTCATAATTCAGGAAAGCGGTGTTACTTATTATGCGGGTGGCGGCAATGATATCATTGTAAACCGCAATGACGGTGCTTCCATGACAACAATTTGGGGTGGTACCGGAAACGATATCATTGTTGCGTCCGGCGACCTCGGCATCATGGCCTATGGAGAGGACGGTGACGATACCTTTTTCGGAAATGGCCTCAACTTTGATGAATTGATTATCAACACATATATTGGTGATATTGGTAATGATATTTTCCATGGTAGTAATGCAAGAGAGGTATTTAACGGAGGTGATGGGATTGATCTGGTTGATTACTCCGTGCTCGTCTTTGCTGGCTCAGGCAATAGGCCAGTAACCTACGCAAACGGACTGCCGGTATTAAACCAAAATTTCGATCCTGTTTTTATCGACATTGGTGCAGGATTTTTCTTCGACTCAAGCCTTTCAAGCGACAGTCCTCTTTCACACCTCGACACATATATCAGTATTGAAAATATAAATGCCGGATATGGAGACGACTATGTGTATGCCAGCGATGTCGCCAATGTTGTGCGGGGATTAGACGGTGGTGACCGCCTGGTTGGCCTTCTGGGCGATGATACGATTTTTGGTAATGAAGGTGATGATTACATTTACGGCGATTATGACCCGCTGGATGAATTTGGAATCACGGGTTCGGGCGGCGGTGGCGACGATGTCTTAAACGGTGGTCTTGGCAACAATATTCTGCACGGCGGCGTAGGAAATGATACAGCCGACTTCGGATTTGATGGTAGTCTTTATGGACAAGTAGTTGTAGATTTAACACTAGCGCCAACACAGGATCGCGGCTTGGTCTATCAAGACCAAACATCAACGATTATCAGCCGCAATGAATTGATATCTATTGAAAATATCAATGGCGGCGATTTGGATGACACGATTGCAGCCGATGACATCGCGAACGTATTGCGTGCAGGCGGCGGTGATGATTTCGTTCTTGGCCGCGCCGGTGATGATGTGTTGTTCGGCGGTGATGGTGATGACCTCATCAACGGGGGCATTAATAATGATATCTTGATTGGTGGTCGCGGCAATGATCAAATCTATGGCTCGCTCGGTGTAGATATTTCTGATTACTCCTTTAATACAGGGGCGACGATCATTGATATGGTGATGGGTACGGTTGACGAAACCTATGAATTTGAAGTGCCGGTTTGGGCTGATACCGGAACGTCCGAAGCCCGGTTCAGCGCGGCCAATAACGAAATGATCACACCTTTAATGGTCTTTGAAAGCGATCCGATAAATGCCAATAGTCCGGGCGATACGGATTTTGCATTTGAAGATGACTTTCTCGAAGATGTTGATGGTGATCCCCTGACACCGGATGTGGATTTCTCACTGGCTTTCATAACCCAATCTGAAACTGCAAATGATACCTTTTCGGGGATTGAGAACATTGAGGCTGGATTTGGCGACGATATCATCATTGGCAACAATTCTGATAACCAAATTTCAGGCAATGCTGGCAACGATATGATCGAGGGCGGCAATGGGAATGACACATTGCTGGGCGGCGATGGCGACGACATCTTGATCGGGGATGGCGGCAGCGCCGTTAACTTCGGCTTTGCAAACGTGAATATCGGGGGTCAGGATCGGTTTGCTGACGGTTCTTACTCCGGCTCCGTCACAGATCATTTGGAAGTGGAAACCGCAGATAGCTTTGGCGGAGCGGCCTTCACATTCGAAGCCCTTTATCAGGCCAGCGAGGAAAATGAAGGCACAACCCTCTTCTTGTCCTACGCAATTCCGGGCGGAGGCGGCGGCCCTGATAATGAGTTTATTATTCATACATTCCCCAGCGGCGAAATGCATTTGCGGATAAACGGGGCGTTATACGGGACAAATATCGACACGACATTTTTGAATGATGGTGCACTTCATCGTGTGTCTGTCAGCTATGAAGTATTTGGCCTCTCAGGTGCGCAATTTAAATTCTATGTCGATGGGATAATGTTATATGAAAGCCCTCTTATAGCCGAAGGCGCAATCGATACAGGCGGCAATCTGATTATCGGTCAAGAGCAGGACAATCTGGGTGGGGGCTTCCAGGCGTCACAAATATATTCTGGCCAAGTCGGGGATATCCGAATTTGGGATAGCGTCCGTAGTGAGGCGGAAATTGCTGCAAATGCCTTCTCATTAGCCGATGCGTCTAATCCCGATTTGCTCGAGAATTGGGTCTTTGATGAAGGCACAATCCAGAACCGCGCCGGAACGGATATTATGACATTGACGGGTGGATCAATTTCGCCTGCAGGTGTCAGCGGAGATGATATCCTAGATGGCGGCGAAGGAGTTGATCGGGCTGTCTATATTTCTTCGCTCGAGAACTACCGCATTACAGAACAGGCTGATGGAACGGTCACGGTTATGGCTCTCAGTGGGAATGAAGGTACAGATACATTAACGTCTGTGGAAGAATTGGAATTTGATGGCGTTGTTTATTTGACGGCGGATATCGCAGCCATTGGCCTAACCGAAGGGAATGATAATTATACCGCGACGGACCAAGCAGATATCATTTATGGCCTCGCGGGTAATGACTTTATCAACGGCTTAGCCGGTGATGATACTCTCTTTGGCGAAGCGGGATCTGATACGCTCATCGGCGGTGCAGGCGCCGATGTTCTGGATGGAGGTGCTGGCCTCGACGCAGCGGATTATCGCACGGCGAACTCGCGCGTTGCTTTTGATGTTGTCGCGGGCGGTACACTCGGAGATGCGGCTGGGGACAGTTATATTTCCATAGAGCGTTTTTACGGATCTAATTTCAACGACACAATTACAGGCTCATCCGCCAATGAGTTCTTCTATGGCGAAGACGGCAATGACGTCATTAATGGCGGCGGCGGTATTGATCGTATCTATGGCGGAGCGGGTAATGATGTGCAGCGCGGACAAGACGGCAATGATACGCTTTATGGTTCCGCAGGCGCAGACCAGCTCAATGGCGGCGTAGGCACAGATGTCGCTAATTATAGACTGGCAACCGCAGCTATCGCGCTAAACTTGGCAACGGGCGGAACCCTTGGCGATGCCGCCGGTGACACTTATTTCGGAATTGAAGCTGTTTATGGTTCAGATTTTAATGATGCGATGACGGGATCAAGCGGTACGAATGATCTGCGCGGATTTGATGGCGATGATACTCTAGACGGCGCGGGCGGTAATGACAGGCTTTATGGCGGCGAGGGCGCAGATTTGCTCAATGGCGGAGCAGGTATTGATACGGCCCATTACGCAACGGCCGCCGCAGCCGTAACGCTTGACCTAACCACAGGCGGCACAGGCGGAGAGGCCGCAGGTGACAGTTACAGCTCCATTGAATGGGTCGTCGGCTCGAGCTTTGATGATGATATTACCGGTGATAATCTGGCCAACCGCTTGAGCGGCGGTGACGGCGCCGATACGCTCAACGGCGCAGGCGGTAATGACCGCCTCTTGGGCGGCGACGGTAATGACATCATCAATGGCGGCGACGGCATAGACACAATCTTCGGTCAAGACGGGGATGATGTCATGACAGGCGGCGCCGGAAACGATTTCTTCTTTGGCGGCGCCGGGGCAGATAGCCATGATGGCGGCGACGGTATCGATACTGTGTCTTATCTCGCCTCTACGGAAGGCGTTAACCTATGGTTGGATTCCACCACATTAGGGACTTTTGATGCCGCAGGCGATATCTTCGTAAGCATTGAAAGAGTTTTTGGATCAAATCACAACGACTTAATTTTCGGAGCGGCAGCTTCATCAGAGTCGCTATTTGGTCTAGGCGGGGATGATATTTTGTGGGGTGGGGCTGGGCTAGGGAGTGATAGCTTGTTTGGCGGTGCCGGGGATGACCTTTTCTATTATGGAGCTAATGAGGGCGCTGATGTCATTTTCGATTTTCAAGCAGGTTCTGCGTCCGGAGATGTTATTGATTTTTATAATGGCGATGCCGCCAATTATAGTTTCTCCCAAATTATGGCATTGGCCTCACAAGTCGGTAATAATGTCATATTCGACTTTGGAAGTGGTAACACGCTTACCTTAGTGGGGGTTGATATAACCGATCTCACAATTGATGATTTCGCGGGCGTAAATAGTGCGGAACCCTTGGAAAATTTTGGAACTTATGCGGGAGAGTCTTTGGACATTGAGGTTACAAGCTTAATGTTTGAAGCGGACGTTTTGATTTGAGGTTATGAAGCAATAACCAAACCCAAGTGACAAGAGAAGCATTTTCGTGATGCCGCATTGCCCCGATTGTTGTCCTAAACCTGATTTGCCATTCTTGAGTATTTGTCGAAATATCAAGTGTTCAGATATTCTAAATGCATCTGTCGAGGTCATTTCTGGACGGAGTTTAGAGAAAACGTCACCAAACAGGCTTTAAAAGCTGAAGCGAATCCCAAGACTATCCACATCGAAGCTTTGCTAAGGCCTTGTTATCCCATTTGTATATTTAGGCGCTACGGATAATATGGGGCGCTGCATAAATAAACATATCGTCACTTGGCGAGGCAGCAAAGTTTGGTTAAGACGTCTTGGAAAATTGGAGACTCACGACATGAGACTTAAGACTATAATGCTGGCAACAGCTTGCGCCGCGATGGGCCTATCGGCTTGTACGCAAACGACCAAAGCTCTGGGCCTAAAGAAAAACGCGCCTAATGAGTTTAATATCCTCACAAAAGCGCCGCTTGTCATTCCGCCGGAATATAATCTGCGCCCGCCGCAAATTGGCACAAGCTCGGCTGAGAATAATTACAGCCAGAAATCAGCCCGCGACGCCCTTATTGGCGACGTTGACGCGGCAGAGCCGACACGCGGCGAAGTCGTTTTGATGTCCAAAGCAGGCGTTGGCCGCGCTAATCAGGAAATTCGCCTCGAAATTGACGGCGTGAATTCTGTTGAGCGGAAGTCTAAAAGCTTCTCTGATCAGGTTCTTTTCTGGAAAGATGGCCGCGTTGTCACGCCAGACGGAAGCCCGATGGATCCCGAAGTTGAAGCGTCGCGTATGGAATCTATGACAGCCGCGACAGGTGGCGGCGAAGTCGAAATAACGAAACGCCCCGGAGGCGCGAAGCTGCCCGGATTGTAGCCAGAAACGGGAAGTTCTTGTGGATGTTAGTATCCACAAAGCAAATGCATAGAGTTATGGCCTAACGACCTTGCAGTCGTTAGGTTTTTTTGTGTCTTCAAATTTGATATCGATTCGCCGCTTGCCGAGTGAGACGGTCAACCGCATTGCGGCGGGCGAAGTTGTGGAGCGTCCCGCCAGTGTTATCAAAGAATTAGTCGAGAACGCGATTGATGCCGGCGCGACGCAAGTTGAAATCCGTTATGAAGATGGCGGCCGGGCGCTGATCTCTATTACCGATGACGGGAAGGGGATGAGCCGCGAGGAGCTCCCAATCGCAATTGAACGCCACGCGACCTCCAAGCTCTCGCCTAATGATGTGGGCGAATGGGACCTTCTCAATATCGGCACTATGGGATTTCGCGGTGAGGCCTTGCCGTCTATTGGCTCTGTTTCCCGCCTTACGATTACTAGCCAGACCGAAAGCGATGATAGCGCCTGGGAAATATCCGTGGAAGGCGGCAAGGAGCATAGCCCAAGACCTGCGCCCCGTGTTGGCATGCACGGCACACGCGTCGAGGTGCGGGACTTATTCTACGCGACGCCCGCCCGCCTCAAATTCCTGAAATCAGAGCGCAGCGAAGCACTCGCCATTTCTGATATTGTCAAACGCCTCGCTATGGCAAACCCTGCCGTCGGTATGACGCTTGGAAATGCGGCGCGGACAACGCTGAAAGTCGCGCGGCAAACAGATGATCAAGAGGGCCGCCTCGCGAGGCTTGCCTCTATCCTTGGCGCAGATTTTGGGCAAAACGCGATTGAGATTGATAAGGAACGTGAAGGCATTGTCCTGACAGGCTTTGCAGGCTTGCCAACCTATTCACGCGGAAATTCGCAACATCAATTCCTTTTTGTGAATGGCCGCCCTGTTAAGGACAAACTCCTTCACGGCGCGGTGCGCGGGGCCTATCAGGATTTCCTCGCGCGCGACCGCCATCCTGTTGTCGCGCTCTATGTTGATTTGCCCAGCGATCATGTTGACGTAAATGTCCACCCCGCCAAGACCGAAGTGCGCTTTCGCAATCCGGGATTAGTGCGCGGGCTCATCGTCTCGGCGCTGCGCCACAGCCTCGCCGCCGCCGGTCACCGCGCGAGCTCTACGGTCAGTGATTACGCGCTGGGTAAAATACAAACCGAGCAGCCGCAATATGCCTTCCAGCAAAATTATAACCGTCCCTATGGCGGCGCGCCTGCGCCCTATCGGCATGACCCTGCATTGCAGCCGCTTGTAGATGGGATGACGACAAATGATTATGGTTTCTCGGCAAGAGTAGAAGAAACGGGAGAAGCCTATAATCCGCAAACAGGCGAAATTCCGCCAGACCTGACGGCTAACCCGCTCGGCGCGGCGCGCGCGCAGCTTCACGAAACCTACGTCGTCGCCCAAACCCGCGATGGCATCGTCATTGTCGATCAACACGCCGCCCATGAACGCCTCGTCTATGAGCGTATGAAGGCAGCGATGAGCGGGCAGGGCGTAGAGCGTCAAGCCCTCCTCATTCCCGACATAGTCGACCTCGGCGAAACAGACGCCGCCCGCGTGCTGGCGCGCGCCGAAGAGCTCGCCGAAATGGGCCTCGTGATCGAGCCTTTCGGCACAGGCGCGGTCGCCGTGCGCGAAACGCCAGCCCTGCTCGGCGAGATGAACATACAAAGCCTTCTAAGAGACCTCGCCGACGATATCAGCGAATATGACGAAGCGCTTAGCCTGAAAGAGAAGTTCGAGCACGTTTGCGGAACCATGGCCTGCCACGGTTCCGTGCGGGCGGGGCGTAGGCTTAACGGGGCGGAGATGAACGCGCTGTTGCGCCAGATGGAAGATACGCCGCATAGCGGGCAATGTAACCACGGCAGGCCGACTTATGTGGAGTTGAAGTTGGCTGATATTGAACGGTTATTTGGGCGGCGGTAGAGTCGGCTTCCCGTAAAGCGTCCGAACAAGCCAAAACAACATCAGGCTTATTATAATCAGCTCAGGCGCCGACAATATCCCAGAATCCTGAACCGACTGTGGAAATATAGAGGCCCCAGGTCCCGTAAACGCAGATCCTGCGGCGATGAAAAAGCCTAAACACATGCGCCATAGGTGCCGCGCAAGGCGATGTTTTCTAGTGAGTGTTTTACGAAAGAGAAGGCTAATGTCGCCAATCGCCGCTATACCCGCCATGCCAGATAAGAAAAAGTAATTACCCGCGTGGAAGCCTAATAAAACGGATTCAGGTAAGGAGGCGGCATATATGCCCGCCGCAATTAACGCCGCCGCGTTCGCAAAATTTATAGCTCCAATCCCTATGGATGGAAAACTTAGCTGGGAGGTGCGGGCGCGGATTGTGAGCCAGCTACTGGCAATCAATGTGATCCCTAAGATGCCAGCGTGGAAAGTGATATAGTGGCTTTCTAGTTTTAAAAGCCCAAGCCCCGCGCCCAATCCCGAAGAGATTATCATTGTGATCGCGAATATCCGCCCAGCATTGACGTGAAATGGAGCGCCCTTGCGCGCGCCGAGCGCGATGGCTCCCGCTAAGACGGCAATCGTGCCTGAGATAATATGGGCGCCCGTCAGGGCTTGACTGAAATCCATGAGAGGGCTCCTTTTAATGGCCAGATTAAACCGCGCGAACGCCTTTGAGGCCAAGAAAAAGCCCTAGCGAAATGAGGGCCACTAAATTGGAAATCATAAAGGCGGCGGTAATGCTGCCATGTCCAAGCGCCGGGATGAAATCTCTGGCAACGACTATTGCGACAACAAAAATAGACGCGAATAATCCCCATCCCGCAATGAGCTTTGGGATGAGCCCGGATTTTAAGAAGAGATAAAATATCCCTGCATTAGCCGCTGTTGTTAGGATGAGCGCTAAGTGGAAGCTGGTATAATCAGATGTCGCTTGCAGGCCAGAAAGCATCAAGCGTCCGCTCTCATCTGTCAAAGCCGCAAAGGCGTCATTGCCGCCGATATGAGCGGCGTTCATCGAAAAAACTGCCCCCAATAACATAAGCGTAGCCGCAGCGAGGTTTACGAATAAGGACCACCCCGCGAGGAGCGGGCCAAATTTGCGCAACAGCAGATAGAGGCCCACGCCGATCATCGCTTCGAGGGCAAATGCCAATAGGCCAAGATAGGCTTTAGCGTGCAGCCGCGTCTCAGCGCCGAGCATGTTCTCCGCCGTGCCCGCTATATCCGCCGTCATATTGACGTCGATACCGCTTGCGATAAGCATTGCGCTTAAAATGCCAAGACCAATAGAGGCGATTAAAGTCCAGCCCGTGATTCTTGCTAAGTTTTGTGGGGTCTCGTTTTCAAGATTTTTCATGGCCAATTCCTCATTGTTTGTAAGAATGATAATATAAATTATCGATAAGCACAAATCATTTATTGATATTCAATAAATTTTGCTATTTCAGGAATGTGACGGCCTTGACTAAATTTTTGGTTGCCCACAGAGTTACAGTCGAAATTAGGCCGTATTGGAGAGTATAGATGAGCCTTAATATTCGCACAGCGCGTATGTCCGACTTGTCAATACTAAAGTCATTTGAACAAGGTATTGTTACGGCGGAACGCCCTTATGACAAAACTCTAAAAGCCGATCCGATAAGTTATTACGATATAGGGGAGATGATTCTCTCTAATGATTCTGAGGTTGCTGTCGCTGAATCGGACGGCGAGATCCTCGCTTCGGGCTATGTTAAGCGAAAACGATCTTTAGAGTATGTGGTGCCTGATTATCATGCTTTTATTGGCTTTCTTTATGTCGCGCCAGCTTATCGCGGGAGAGGGGTCAATAAATTGATTTTGAACCATCTATTTGATTGGGCGAGGAGAAACAATCTCCCTGATATTCATCTGACCGTCTATCCGGAAAACGGCTCTGCGGTGAGAGCTTATGAAAAAGTTGGCTTTGAGCCGCATTTATTGGAAATGCGATTAAACCTCGATGAAACCGCTTCGTGAGCACTTTTTCAAAAAAGAATATTAAATTGGTTGCGACCAGATATGTACCTCTTTTGGTGGGGCTGCGTATTCCTGGTTTTATAAAAATTCACCTTCGCTATATGCGCCGCAATCCTATCATTTGGTTGGTTCTTGTTCTTGCGCCTTTTATTTTGGGTTTAATGAGTCTTTCTATGGTTAACCGAAAATGGGCGGATGTTTCGCTTACGGGGTGGCAGCGTTTTTTCATTGTCCTCTTATCTATAGCAACAGCCTTTTATTTCGCCGAGCGGCACCGCAAGTTTCGGCGCTTTTATGTTATGGCTATTCCCGGAATGGTGGTCATCAATGGACTGTTTCGGTTTGTAATTTTAGGCGGGTTCTCATTTGGCAGTCTCGTTACATTCGCTATATTAGCCGGTTTCCCCGCTTGGCTACTGGGCCGCCTCTCTATGGGGGCCGGCTACCGAATGTTAAGCAACGGCGCTGATAAAGATTATCGGCCCGGGCGAGACCTCTATATGGACGGGCAATATGATAAAGCTTTCGCGCATTTACAACCCTCAGCCAAGCGCGGTCATATGAAGAGTCTTTATCTATTGGGCCATGCTTATGAGCATGGAAATGGATATGCGTTAGACCGCGTTCGTGCCGCGCAATTTTATAATAAATCTGCTAAGAAGGGATACCGCAAAGCGCATGGCGCCTTTGAGGCCTTATTTGCGAGTTTCACATCTGCCGAAGTTGAAGCCTTTGAAGTCGACCTTGATGTCTTTGGCGGTCATGATCTTTTCTGAGGCTTCTGCTAGCAACGCCGAAGTTATTTATTTTGATTGATAAACCCGCACATAATCCACCTCCATTTGAGCAGGAAAGGCTTTAGCGTCTATGCCTTTTTGCCCGCCCCATGTGCCGCCTACAGCAATGTTTAAAATGATGTGATGCGCTTGGTCAAAAGGCCAGCTTCCATGTCCCTTTCCGTCATTTTCATAGCGGAAATAGGGGCGTCCATCCAAAGCCACAGTGATCGCCTTCGGTGTCCATAACAGACTATGGGTGTGAAAACGACTGCAGGCTGTCGGTATGGTGACGGTGTCTCCGATTTGCGTCTTTATTATATGATTGTAATCGCGGGTATGAACCGTTGCGTGAAAGGTTTTGGAATCATGTCCTACATATTCCATAATGTCGATTTCGCCGCTATCTGGCCATTGCCCCGGATCTTCTGGGAGCGTCCATATAGCTGGCCACAAACCCCTCCCGCAGGGCAGCTTAGCCCGCATTTCAAAGTAGCCATATTTCCATGAGGCTTTACCCTTTGTGAAAAGCCTCGCGGAGCTATATTCCTGACCGCCATAATCAGGAAAGGAACTAAGTTGGTCGCCGTCTTTTCGGGCTTCTATAATAAGATAACCATTTTCCGTACGCGCATTTTGCGAGCGGCTCTTCGCATAATATTGACGTTCTTCATTCCACCACCCGTCTTTATTACGGCTTGTGTCATAATCCCATTTAGCGGCATCAGGGAGGCCTTGAGTATCAAATTCATCGGCCCAGACGAGCTCGTACCCATCAGGTGTGGAGAGATAATTTCCAATGTCATTCGAAAGCGTCTCTTGCGGCGCGGCGCATGCGATGAAGCCTATGCAAGCAAGAAAAGATAAAGTTGACGTGAGGCTTCGAGGAGTGCTGGAGATCGTCATTATTTTGTTGGTCTCACCAATCCTGGCAATCCGTCCAGGCTCTCGGGGTTTCTATCATAGCGATATTCATGCCAGTCTTCGACGCTTTTAAAGGTGTGTGAGCGTTTAAGTTGGTCGCGCTCGCCAAGGAACTCATAGAAGGGCACACCGTAACCGCAGCTATCCATGACGCGGGTCAGCTTTATCGTGATAATAGCGCGGGCGCGGTCAAAGTCCGGAAACCATGCAAGCTGCTCTGCAAAGCCTTCATCGTGAAAGACGCAGACTGAACCCTGACCATAAAGGCGCACAATATTGGCTTTGCCTTCATAGGCGCAGAACATAATTGTGATGCGGCCATTCTCGACAACATGGGCATGGGTCTCTATCCCAGAGCCGCCATAGTCCAGATAGGCAACTGTTGTTTCGTCAATGATTTTGAAACTGTCATAACCTTTGGGCGAAACATTGACGTGGCCATTTTCGGTCAGCGGGGCGGTCGCAACAAAGAACATTTTTTGCGCCTCGATGAATTTGATGAGTTTATCGTTCAGTGCTGTATATGTCTTTCCCATTGGGAATAGGTAACGGAAAGAGGCGTGACGAGCAAGGCAGCTTACTTAACGGCTGCGCGAAATTGAATTGTGAAACTAGACGGCGTAATTGTGCCTTCGCTCATTACGCCTTTGGGGGCGAGGCAGATGAAGGTAATAGTATCGTCATATCCGGTGCTAGCTGTGTCATTGCAGGCTAAAAAACTTGTGGGCGCCGTCATCGCTTTGGAAAACCTGACATCGACACCGGGGTCAAATGTTAGGCCGCTATCATTATCAATAAAGGCAATAGCATCCGTATGTGGACCACCATCATCTATGTCGTCATTATAAAAAGAAATCTCTGGGGGAAGGGCGTCAATCATAATGATAGTATTGGCATCGACGGGGCCGCTTCCCGTATTTTCGACAGTGATGGAATAAATGACATCGCTGCCAGGGATAGCATAGGCGCTGCTATTGCCGCTGAACATCTCGACGGATTTAGCTGCTGCCATTGTCGGGGCCTGATTATTGTCAAATACCCAATAGCCAACATTTTCAGTTGTATGGCCGCGGCCAGTGTCGCCAGCGACAGTTTCTTCTTCAATGGCCCAACTGATTTGATTCGTGGATAATGGATCGGCGCCGTATAAAATAGACCAGCCGCCATGGCCGCCATCTTCGCCTGCACTACTGAGAACGCCAATATCGAAATCGCCGCTGACAGTGTAATTATAAGGCGGCGAGTTACCAACGCCGCCGCCTGTATCGGGCCCGACCGCCGCTGCAAAACTGATATCATTTACAGTGCCTGTTCCGGCTTCAAGGACAATATAACCCAATGTTTCAGCGGCCCGTGTATTATTGATTTGCCCGATATGTTTGCCGACACATATGCCGTCGGCTTGACCAGAGAAGAACGCGCCATTACCGCGAGACTCGCAATCAAAGTTCCAAAATACACTGGCATTGACGTCGTTAAAGGACATTACTTGCCCGACGACATGGGGGTTGGCATATGTTTGGGTTATATCGCCTGTGACATTTTCAGTCGTGCCCACGCCCCAGCCAACAGCTAAGCCGCTGGTCCCCGTTGAGAGGACTTTGCGCGCTTCGTATTTAAGACCGCCAGAATTATACGCCCCTTCATCGGCAATGACGCAATGCACGTCCCCCGGGGTCACTACTGCGCTATTTTCAAATTGTTGTATTCGAAGCTGGAAACTCGTCGCGGTAATGCTTTGAATGCGTGTTGTTGCGCTGGGATTTAGATCGCTGGCGAGATTATATGTGCAAACGACAATGGCATCTGAATATGTATTTTCAAGCGCCACAGTCTGCCAGGTGGCCCCGACATTTGGGACTAACTTAAGTTCCAGATCTGAGGTTAACATTTGCCCGTAGGCGAGTGGGCCCGAAATAAGCCAGAACACAACCCCCGCAATTAAGCATCGCAGTAACATGCATCTACTCTAACGGGTGCAGATGTATGTAATCTTAATATAGATGTAGAGAAGGTTAAGAAAGCTTAAGAAACAGAACTCGCGTACCGCCCCAAATTTTATCGGCTTGAATGTCGAAGCCACGTGGCTCAATTTCGGCGTCTTTGCTTTCTTCGAGAATGATAACGCCGTTTTCCGCAATGAGACCTGATTCTTTAAGGCGCCCAAGAACAGGTCGCCACATGTTTTTATTATAGGGCGGGTCCATGAATATATGGGTGAAAGGACCGCGTAGATTACCGGGCGCGATTTTGAGTTTGGTCGCGTTATGACGGTGAATACGTGTACAGCCAAAGAGATCCATTTTCTCGATATTCTCACGGATGGCGCCGCGAGCATTAGGCTCCGTTTCTACAAAGAGGCAAAACTCCGCGCCGCGCGAGATAGCCTCAAGGCCCAGCGCGCCGGAGCCTGCGAAAATATCCGCGACGATCGCGCCCTCCATGGACGGGGCCCAGTCAGCATGGGCCAGGATGTTAAAGATAGACTCGCGCGTTTGATCGGATGTGGGGCGCGTGTTTTTGCCAGCGGGCGCGGTAATGTTGCGGCCGCGAAGTCTGCCTGTGACTATGCGCATGGGGCGTTCCACCCTGTTGTCCCCCTCTCCTTGGGGAGAGGGGCCGCGAAGCGGGGGTGAGGGGACGCAGATGAGTGAAGCGAATGCGTTACTGAGATAAAATCACTTCCCCTCATCCGCCCTTCGGGCACCTTCTCCCCGAGGAGAAGGACAGGTATTTTCGTCATTATCATTTTCGCCGCCCGCTGGTTTTGCCATTTGGTTTCCCGCTAGGCTTACCCTTACCACCGCTCTTGAAATTCATCTTCTTACCGGCTGTGGAGCCGCCGCCATAGCCGCCCCCCCCAGATTTGGTCTTGCCGCTTGTTTTATGCGCGAATTTCCCGCGGCCCTTGGGTTCAGGCTTAGCGTCATCTTTTGCGCCGCCTTTGGCAAAGCGTTTGGCGCTGGCATGAGTTCCGCGTTGTGGTTTGCCCATGCGCTGCCCTTGAGGCCTGGCCTTGATGACAGGGATGTCGATTAAATGCCCAACCTGTTCGCGTAGGATACGGGTTTTGACTTCTTCGCTTTCGCCCTTACCTAAATTGCCTAATTGGAAAGGGCCGTAGGAGACGCGGATCAGGCGGTTGACCTGAAGGCCAAGTGTATCGAGCGCGCGGCGCACTTCGCGGTTCTTACCTTCGCGCAGCGTCACCGCAATCCAAGCATTATCGCCTTTTTGGCGTTCGAGTTCGGCCTCAATTGGCCCCGTTTGAATGCCGTCAATTTTAATGCCCTCTTGCAGCCCGTCTAAATCGTGCTGCGTAACCTTGCCGTAAGCACGGACGCGGTATTTGCGTTGCCAAGCTGTGCTGGGGAGCTCAAGGGCGCGGGCAAGGCCCCCATCATTGGTCAGCAAAAGCAGACCTTCTGAGGTAATGTCCAAACGCCCGACAGAAATGACGCGGCCCATCTCTTTTGGCAGCGTATCAAATACTGTCTCGCGGTTTTTCTCGTCTTTATGGGATGTGACCAGGCCGTCAGGTTTATGATAGCGCCATAGCCGCGGCGGCTCTTTCTCGGCAATGGGGTTATTGTCAAATAGGACAACATCTTTATCCGTCACCTTAAAGGCCGGGGTGGTCAGCACTTTACCGTTCACGCGGATACGGCCCTCTGCGATGAGTTTCTCGGATTCGCGCCGAGACGCTACACCCGACCTTGCGAGGAATTTTGCGATGCGTTCGCCTTCTATTATTTCGCCTGCTTTATTTTGCATAGCTAACCTGACTTGACCTTGGGCTGTCCCCGCGTGAAGAGGGGATATGAATGATGAGCACTATATGCGCGAGGCGCTCCGTGAAGCGCAAGCCTCTTCTGCTCGCGGCGAAGTGCCTGTCGGCGCCGTGATTGTCAACAGCGCCGGTGATATCATTGCCCGCACGGGCAATGCGCCTATCGGGATTGTTGACCCTACGGCCCATGCAGAAATCCTCGCTATACGCGACGCAGCTTATGGGATGGATAATTACCGCCTAAGCGGGACGACGCTTTACGTGACACTAGAACCTTGCACCATGTGCGCGGGGGCGATTTCAAATGCCCGCATTGGGCGCGTGGTTTTCGGCGCCAATGATGTAAAGGGCGGCGCCGTCGAGAACGGCGTGAAGTTTTTCGAGCAAGCCACCTGCCATCATAGGCCTGAGGTAAGAGGCGGCGTTTTGGCCCAAGAGTCAGCTGCAATGCTCAAAACCTTCTTCAAAGCTAGGCGATCTAAAACGAGATGAAAACCAATTTACGAGAAGTCTCGGCAGCGTCTCAATTGAGCGCGAGGTCTCCTACGGCGTTTGGGGGGCAAAATTGGGGCTATGTCTTTGCGCTGCTCGGCACAGTGTTTTTCTCAATGAAGTCGATTTTTGTGAAACTGATTTACCAACCTGTTGACGGCATGGCGCTTAACGGGGTGGAGGCCATCACGATTATGGCGATGCGGCTGGGATTCTCGACGCCTTTTTACATAGCGATATTCTGGTGGGCGTTACGCCAAAGGAGAAGACGCGGATTAGCGCCGCTACAAAAACGCGATATGGTTCTGGCGGCCCTGTTAGGGGTGCTCGGATATTATATCTGCGCGTGGCTCGATATTGAAGGTATGAAATATATTACCGCGCAGCTGGAACGGCTTTTGCTCTTTACCTATCCGATATTTGTCTTTATTTTTGGCGCGATGTTTTTCGGCAAAGCATTGACCAAGGGCGCAGTTTTGGCTGTGGTCATTGCCTATGCAGGGATCGGGCTCATTTTTTTGAGTGGTGATATTGCTGTCGGGATAAATGTACCCTTGGGCTCGGCGATGATATTGCTATGCGCCGCCGCATTCGCCTTTTTTCAGCTTTTTGCAAAGCCAATGATTTCGCGTTTGGGAAGTCCTGTTTTTACCTGCTGCGCGATGCTCGGGGCGGGGCTCGTTATATTTACGCATTTTGTAACAGAGAATGTCGTAATGGGGGACGTGTCAGACGTTCTGAACTTGCCCCCGCGCATTTGGATATTGGGCGTAGCGCTGGCATTTTTCTCAACGCTTTTGCCGTCCTTTATGGTTAATCTCGCTATCTCTAATGTTGGGCCCCAAGCCACATCAGCGGTCGGAATGATCGCGCCGATTTCAACCATTATTTTGGCAATCTTTGTGTTGGGCGAACCCTTCGGGATTATTGACGGCGTTGGTACGCTCATAACGGTGCTCGGTATCGGGCTTTATACCTATTTCGATAAACGCGCTATAAGAGCCCTGCCAAACTTACCCCTCGCCACAGATAAATAACGCCGATAAAGGTGACGAGATATTTCGTGTAACTCTTGAAATGAATATCTGACAGTCGGTGCAATATCCGTGTCCCAATATAGGTTCCTAAAATAATACAAGGCACGGCGGCGGCTAGAACCCAAAGCGGCGGCAATGTCGACAGGCCAGTTGCCGCAATGAGCGGCAAACCAAAGTAAACGATTTTGACCATATGCGAGGCGAACATCGTCACGGCTTTGGTCGCCACGATTTCTTTACGGGTGAGGGAGGTTTTGACGTAGAAGAAATCAAGGGCAGGCCCAGCGACACCTGCGGAGAGGTTTAGTCCCATGACCATGGCGCCGCAAAGGGCGGCATGAAGCGGTTTAGCCGCGTCGCCTTGAAATACGCCTTTGGGAAGCCAGAGGATAAAGGGGAGAGCGCCAAGCACAATAAAAAGGGTCGCTTTATTAGGCACGAAACTGATCATAGCCAGCAAAGCGATGGCCGGAAGCGCGCCGAGTAATTTATAACCCAAAATATCCCACCGAATATCAGGGCGCAGCAACCAAGCGCGCGAAGAGTTACTAACGCTTTGAACAAGACCGTGAACGACCATTGCTTCGGACACCCCCATGACAGAGGCAATGACGCCCATAAATATCATACCGCCCGCCATCCCAAATATGCCCGAAATACAGGCGGTAATGGTGGCCGCAATGAGAATCAGGAGGGCGATCTTCATAAGTGCCAAAACCCTAATTAAAAGCGCCTTTGCGCCACAGCTTCCATCCTAAAACAGGCGAGCATATAACGGGATGTTTGCGCTGGAACGGGGTCGGGTCAATCGTGACGCCTGAATGGTTTTTAAGTTTGCGCAGCACATAGTCTAATCCGCCCTCAAATGTCGCCGCGCTGTTAATAACGCGAATGGCTGTCATAGGCTTGCCGAGCAGGCGCCTGAAAAACCATTTTGATTGGGTGGGACCAGCTGGCAGGTCCGGCATGATATAAAACCCGTCCTTATCTGGCGCGCCGTAAAGCGCCGTCGTTAAACGCTTATAACGCTCTGCGTAACGGGCGACGATTTCTGCGGCGCGGCCTTCAGAGCTCTCGGGCCGAAGTTCTGTCCGGTAACTTTCATAAAAGCCTTTTGCCCAAAATTGGGTTGAGGTGACGGGCGCGTCCATAAGGGGCGCGATTTGGGCGGCCATATGTTTGACCGCGCTTTCGCGCGAAGCCATTAGGCGCTCTGCCACGACCTCGTCTTTGGGGAAAAGCATGACGCTGGGCTGGCAAAAACGTCCCCAGACCATGGATAGCAAAGCATGTGCGCCGCAGCGCTTTTGAAATTCAGCCAAAGATATAATGGAATATTTGCAAGTGCTGAGAACGCCCTTTTCGTCTTCCTGCTCATAATAATAGACAGCAGGCGGGATAAGCCTGTTTAGTCCTGCTCTGATGGGGTTCTTATGGGTCTTGCGGTAGCTATCTACGACGACATAGAAATCGAGCATTTTTTCGGCGTCATCTAAATCTCTCAACGATGAGCCGTAATACATAAAAGCCTGCACCCGTCCTGGATGGCGCGCCGCGATAGCCTCGCAGACAGATGTCACGCGGGCATTGGGGACCACATTTTCTTCGCCCAAGATATCTTTGATAGTCTCGCTCATGTTGCAAACCGAATAGGCTGTGTTGCGCGTATTTTAAAGCCCTTGGTGAGGTCAAGCAATTCGCCGTCCAAAACGCATGGGCCTTTATAGCGATATTTCAGGCTGTTGGCCGTCCAGCTATACATGCCGTCCTGGCTACGGTTTTTCGTTTTATTTCCAAGCCAAAGACTGGCGACATGACGCATAAGGTGCTGATACTCCGCCGCCACATAGGTCACGCGTAAGGGCCGGTTCCCGTCTCCCCAAAACGGATCAAGGCCGAGCATAAGGCCTGGCAAGGTCGTGACAATCGTGCCTAAATGAGGGCCGCGTAATTTGTGAGGCCCATCCGCGTCTATATTGAGTTTTACCTTAGTCGGCTGCATAATAGCGTCATCGCCTGAGACGCCTTTAAGGATGCCGCCAATGACCGCCATTGAGCCGCCGACGCCTCTGTCATGCAGCTTGTCTCTGGTATAGTCAGTCACTTGCGGGAGGGCGCCTGATGAAAAGAGAAATCCGTAATATTTGCGCCCCGTCTTATCTTTGATGCGCAGCAAAGGGGCCTGGGCTATGCTGTGGTCTTGGCTCAACGCCTTTGCGACGGCTTGCGGCGTTGCGGCTTTCAGGCCGATATTGCGCGCGACTTGATTTGTGTTGCCACCGGGAACCAATGTAAAGATGGGCAGATTTTTGGTTTTTTCGTGACGTAAAAATTCGGTGAGAATCCCCTGAACCGTGCCGTCTCCGCCTTCAATGACGACGTGATTGGCATTCGCTGCTAGCGCTTCTTCGACTAATTTATCGACATCTGAGAAATCTCCAACATCGCGCAATATAGCGTCATGTTGCTGCGCGATTTTAGGTAGGAGCGCGCCCTTTTTTGCGACTTTGGCGCTGGCGGCGTTAAAGACGAACCACGATTTTAAGCTATTGGGGCTCATGCCCTAAAGGCTTTCTGCTTTCAGGCACAACCAAGACCCAATAATCCCGTATAAGACAATGGGCGTTGCAATGGCTCTCGCGACGGGCATGGCACCAGAGGCGGCAAAGGTCGCCATGGCGCCGTCAATAATCAGGAACAAAAATCCCATGCCAAGGCCAATGATGAGCGCCTTATCGCCGGTATCTTGGCGTCCTGTTCTTTGCATAAGCGGCACAGAGACGAGCAGCAAAACAAAAGCGGCAAGGGGGCGGGTGGCGCGGTGCGCGTGCCAGAACGTATAAGCAAAGCGAGGTTTGGAACCTGAATTTCCGCGCTTAGAAAAATTGCGCATTTCGGACATGGATAAATCGCGCGGGTCAGCGGCCAAGCGGGCGATTGATTTGGGGTCTTGGCGTGTTTCCCAAAGGCGCGGGTTAAGCTCTGTTTTGGCTGTGCGCGGCTCACCATCTGAGCCCTTAATGGTCAGAACCTTGATGCCTTCTAGCGTCCAGTTTTCGCCTTCATAGGTCGCGCGTTCCGCCCAAAGAGCTTCTTCGACGGCGCCTGTTTCTGAGCGCTCATAGAGTTCCAGATCGCCGAGGGTATTATAATCAATGCGCCGAGAGGCTTTAATGATGCGGCCATTATCTTCAAGCCAAAGCGGGTTTTCCGCTGTGATATTTTTAATCTTATATTCGCCAATACCCCAAGCTTGCAGGGCACGCACAGCAGGGGCGATACTGTAGTCGATGATTGTTATTGAACTAAAAGCCGCCGCTAAAACGATGGGCGTCATGAGCATTAATTGTTTGGGGACCGAAATGCCAAAGCCAAGCAGGGCAACAAGCTCATGCTGGCGAATAAGTTTTACGAAGGTCAATAATATCGCAACGACAATTGTAAAGACAAATATGCGGTCAAAAATAACGGGCGCGCGCAGGCCCATATATTTGAACGTATCCAAAAATCCGCCGCCCTCCATGATGTCGCTAGCATTTGCAAGGCTGTCGAGGAGTCCGATTAAGAGTAAGAAACCGAAGACAGTTATTAGCCATGTGCTGATGAACATCTTTGAGAGATATGAGAGAAACTTCAGCATTATGCCTTCTCAGCCCCAAAACGTTTGAGGGAGGATATCTTCTTACGTATTTCTCCTTGGAAATGCGTAATATAATGCGAAACGGCTGTTAGCGGGGGTTGCCCCATTTTATAGGCGCTTTTGCGGAAAATCCAGAAAGCGAAGAGGGCTACGGCTATAATGATAGGCCAAATGCCTGCCCAGGGCGGTATCTTACCTGCGGCGCCAAGGCTTTGGCCAAACTCTAACGCTTTTTGCAGTGAAATAAGGAAGACAACGCCAATGGCAATCCCGGCGGAGGAGGGATTTCGACCATAATTCAATCCAAAGGGCACGGCAATGAAGGGCAATATAAGTAAGAGAACGGCTTTTGCGATTCGCAAATGAAGCGTTGCATTATTGACTTGCGGCGAAATTTTAAAGCGCGGGTCTGCCCCTTTTCGATTTGAGAAGAGTTCCCGAGATGTCATCTCTCGCTCATCATCACCACGAATACGGTATGTTACAACTTCGGCTGGCCGCGCAATGGAGCTGCTCGCGAAGCTTAGATCGCCGTCAAGCTGCCTCATGTCGTCACCCAGAACAGCGTATGTTTGTCCTTTAGCAAGTTGAAGCACGGGCTCCATTGTTTCCTCGCGGACAATTAACTTGCCTTGACTGGCTGTTGTTATTCTTAAGCTTGGTTTATCTGTGTCTTCGGTAAGTTTTTCATAAATGAAAATTGGCCCCATAGCCGCGCCGGGTAAATCTGTCCCTGCAAAGAAGGTTCGTCCGCCAACGCTGGTAAAGGTGCCTTCACGCAAAGCCGCCGTAAAGGATTGCTGCTTCACGGAGTTTTCTACTTTTCGGTAGTTGTAGCGGCCTACGGGTTGCAAATAGCCTTCGATAAAGACTGTAAGAACCGCTAAAAATATACCAATAAAAAGAAACGGTTTGGTCAGATGAAATAAAGAAATACCAGAACCGAAGGCTGCTGTCAGTTCGCTAGAGCGGCTAAAACGGTCCACTGTTATGATAATGCCCAATAAAAGAGCCAAAGGAACGGCAATCCCTAAATAATAGGGCAATAAGTTCACAATCATTTGCGACGTATCGCTTGCAGGGTTGGTCGAGGTTTCTACAACCTGAAAAATACGTAATAGCCGCTCAAGCAGCAACACACAGCAAGCAAAGACAATTAATCCGCCAATCGTGGTGGCGGCTTTCTTCATAAGATATTGGTTTAATCTGCCCATATGTTATATGACTGCGATAACGCCTTTACTTAAGAAGGCCAAAAACCCATATGGAATCATAAGGATGGCCAAAACATTAATGGCCGCAATATAGAGGCTTATCCGTGAAAGCAAACTTCACACGCAGATTTTTTGCATGTCTGACTACTTTGTCATGTGCGGCGCTTATGGCCGCGCCTGCTATGGCGGGTGATGACGCGTATGAGCCTGGCGCTCTAACGGGGCCTGAAGGACAAATATCACAAATCGGGCTTGAACGCGGTTTGGAGCTTTATGACTTTGACAAAGCCGATACTTGCGTTCCTGGCGCGCTGCAAATCCGCACAACGGTGACAAATGTGTCTAAGGAAGGTCTCGTAAAAATTGAGCTTTTTGGCGAACATAATTTCATGAAGAAGTCTGGCAAGTTGCGCCGCATTCGCGTGCCCGCGGATGACGGTTCAATCAAAGTCTGTATCAATCTACCTGCGCCAGGTGAATATGCGGTTGTTGGCTATCACGATGAAGATGGTAACCGGAAACTCAGAAAGGCTTGGAATTTTAAGCCTAAAGAGCCTTATGGGGTATCCAATAATCCGAAAATCGAGAGCTTGCGTTTGCCGAAATGGTCGGAGGCTGGATTCCAAGTGCCTATGAACGGCGTGGATATTACTTTGGATCTTGTTGACCCTTAATTGATTGACCTCTTAATCGGTTGACGTAACGCCCAAAGCTTAGCAAAAGCAGCGCAAATAGCGCGGAGGCGGAGTGCCCTCAACATCTTTGGAAATATTGCCTGTTGAAGGAAAGGCCATGGTGCGCCGTTTTCTGGCGGTGCCAGATGTTGTCTATGCGGATGATGTTAATTGGCGGCCACAACTTGGTTTTGAGCGCGCCGCGCATTTAAACCCCGCGAAAAACCCTGGCGCCGCGAGCCTTGAGAACAGGCAGTTATTTTTAGCCGTCATTGAGGGCCGAGATGTTGGCCGAATTGCCGCCTTTATAAATCCCGCGCATAATCTTCACGCCAAAGCTAATGACGGTTTTTTCGGCTTTTTTGATTGCGCTGCTGAGGCAAATATTGGAGCCGCCTTGTTAGAGGCCGCTGAAGCTTGGCTGAGCAGCCGCAAGGTTGATAAGATGATTGGGCCGACGCAATGGAGCACCAATGAAGAATCGGGCCTTTTGATTGACGGATTTGACACGCCGCCCGTCGTGATGATGCCGCACGGACAGCCCGCTTATCAAAGCATGATTGAAGGACAAGGTTTTACCAAAGCTACCGATATGTTTGCCTTCCAAGCTGACCTAAACGCTGGCTACCCCCGGCCGAAAATGACCCAAATGATGGTAAAGTCGGCTGAGCGTAATAAAGATATTGTTATTCGACCGATGCGTCCGTCCAAATTTATGGATGATGTCAACATCGTCATGGATGTTTTTAATGATGCTTGGTCAGAAAATTGGGGTTTTGTGCCCTTTGATGATCACCAAATTGAACATATGGCCAAAGAGATTAAGCCAATTATGTTCAAAGAAGGCATGTGGGTCGGTGAATATAAAGGTGAGGCTATTGCCTATATTTGGATGATACCCGACCTGAATGAAGCTATCCGTGATTTGAAAGGCTCCATACTTCCATTTGGCTGGGCTAAGCTGTTATGGCGTTTGAAGATTAGCGGCGTGAAACAAGCGCGTATTCCGCTTATGGGACTGCGCAAAGAGTATCATAATACGCGCACAGGGCTGTCTATTGTCGCCAAGCTTTGCGAAACAGTTTTTGAGGCGGCGCGCGAAAAAGGCTTCACCCATTGCGAACTCTCTTGGATATTGGAGGATAATCCCGGGATGATTTCAATTTGTGAACAAGCCAGCGCCAAAGCCTACAAGACTTATCGCATGTATGAGAAAACGCTTTAATGTCTGATTTGGGAATGTCTGATTTGGGAAAGTCTGTCTCTGTCTTGATTTTGGCAGGGCAGCGCGAAGGCGTCATTGACCCGCTTTGCGCCGCCGCCGGTGTGGACCGCAAAGCCATCATTCCGATTAATGGGAAACCTATGATAGACTATGTCCTCGACGCTTTGTCGGCTGGAGGACTTAAAACGCCGTTTCATGTCAGTGGCTTCGACGCGGCATATGATGCGCGCCTCACGCAATCGCCCAGCGCGCCCGGGCCCGCAGGAAGCGCCCATGCGGCTTTGACGGACGGGATTTCATTTCCCTGCCTCGTAACGACATGTGATCATCCGCTTTTAACGCAAGACATGCTCGATATCTTTATCACTGAGGCGAAAAAATCTGGCGCTGACTTTTGTGTGGGGTTTGCCGAAAAATCTGTCATTCAACCTGCCTATCCAGATGTGAAGCGCACATATTGGAATTTCTCCGATAGACCTGTTTCAGGCTGTAATCTGTTTTATATCGCCAATGAAAAAGGCCTCGCGGTCATAGAGTTTTGGAAACAGGCCCAGCATCTACGAAAAAATCCCGTCAAGCTTGCACGAACCGTGGCTTGGGGGCTGCTGCTTAAATATCTTTTGGGACGTTTGAGCCTTACAGACGCTTTTGGTTATGTTGCAAGACGGCTAAACATCACCACGGCTCCGATCCTTATTCCGATTGCAGAAGCCGCGATTGATGTCGATAAACCCTCTGATAAAGAGCTGGTAGAACGTATTTTAGCGGGAGCTATGCGTGACGCCTAATCTTGCTGTGAACTCCAAGCATACGGTGGGTAAACGTATAGCCGCCAATACGGGCTTGATGATGGGATCCAAAGGACTCGCCGTTGTGCTGGGTTTAGGTAGCATCATGATTGCGGCCAAAAGCCTGACGGCGTCTGAACTTGGCATCATTCTCTTTTTACACGCTTATATGCTGTTCTTCTCTGAAGTTACGGCCTTTCAATCATGGCAATCCCTCATTCGTTTTGGGACGGATGATGTGAAAAATAATGACGCCACGGCTTTGTCGCGCTTAATGCAATTTGGCATCAAGATTGATGCAATTTCAGCCGTTTTTGGGTTTTTAATATCAGTTGCTGTTTTCTCTTTCATCGTGTGGTTGACCCACGCCTTTCCCGATATTTTTGCGCGGGCAAAGACCTTCGACATTTCAGAGCTGCGTAAGCTAGCCGCGTTTTACTGTATCCTTATTCTTTTCCGTCAGCGCGGGGTCGGGGTCGGTGTTTTTCGGCTTTTTGATAAATTTCATGTCTTAGCGCTTCACGGCCTCGTTATGCCGCTCACGCGGTTTTTAGGCGTTCTGATTGCCGTTATTAGCGGGGCTGGCTTTACGGGTTTTTTATGGGCCTGGTTCTTCGGATCCCTAGCCGCCTACTTTTTTCTCCCCTTAGCCGCAATGTTTGAGCTTAAAGGGCGCCATCTATTAAAACCTGTATTCTCCGCTAAATCTTCATTGCGCAGTCCTCGAAAAGGACTGTGGCCCTTCATGATAAAGTCAAATATCGACTCGACACTGGCGGCTGCAACTTTGCATCTACCTGCGCTCATGGTTATGGGTATATTTGGATCTGCTTGGGTCGCGATTTACCGTATTGCTGAGGAAGTCGCAAAACTCCTCTCTGAAGGCTTTAAATTACTCGATCAGGTGATCTATCCAGAACTTGCTAAGATGGTGAGCTTAGGCGAAGCGGATAAAATATTACGCCTTGTAACGCGGACAGCGGCGATACTTCTCAGCTTTGGTTTGGTTATCGCGGCCTTGGTTCAACTGGCCGGGCCTGACGTCTTAGGCCGGATATTCTCTGCAGATTATGAACAGGCCGCGCCGCTGACATCGCTCTTGGTTTTAGCGGCAGCCATAACAGGCATCGCCGCGCCCCTTTATCCTGTTCTCTATGCGGCCGACAAGCCAGAGCGCGCTATCTATGCCCGCGGCACCGGCGTAATCGTTTATATTGCAGCTTTTTTCATATTTAGTTTTACCATAGGCAAAATGGCGCCGGGATGGGCGGCAATCCTAAGCAATATTGCGGCTGTCATCATTCTGGTCTTTTTGGCTAAGCGCACATTAAAGCACAAGGTAAGAGAGCAAAGCGGAGAATTGGCGGTGGGCGTTATAGCGGCTATGCCAAAGCTTAATCTTATCGGAGAGAGCGCCTTAAAGCTCTGGGGCTTGCCGCTAGCTCAATGGCAACAGCGCGCTTTTAAGAAAGCGGGCGTGTCGCAAGATACAAATTCTGAAACGACGCTGCATATATCCGTTATTTATGTGCTGTCTTCCGCTCTTGCGAAAGCCTTTGTGGGGCGGAGCAAAACGGCTTTGATAGCAGATCAGAAAATTATAGGGGTCAATGGGACGGACCTTGAGACGGCTAGGTCACTCATTGGCCAAGATATAACGTCGCTCGCGGGGACAGATATTCAGCCTGTCTACCCTGATGAGCTTGATGATGGTTACAACAAAGCCCTGCGTAAGAAAGAGCCGCCGTATGCGCTGAACGTCAATAATACGCCCATAGCTGATATTCAGCGCCGACAATTTGCGAGCTCTTATAAGGGCATCACGGATTTTGTGACGAAATGGTTTTGGCCGCTGCCTGCCTTTTACGTCACCCGCGCTTGCGCGGCGATGCGCTTAACGCCCAATATGGTGACGACGGTTGGACTTTTTCTGACCTGCGCAGCGATGTATTATTTCTGGCAGGGGCAGTGGGCATTGGGGTTTGTGACGGGATGGTTGATGACCTTTCTCGATACTGTTGATGGAAAATTAGCGCGTACGACCATGACCTATTCTTGGTGGGGAAATATTTACGATCACGGCATAGATTTAATACATCCACCTTTTTGGTATTGGGCGTGGTTTGTGGGTCTTGGGGGCAGCTTAGATTTGCCTAATATCATGGGCGACCCTATGGCTTTGGCTCTAATGGCTGTCCTAATTGGCTATGTTGTAGACCGCATCATCGAGGGCATATTCATTGCGCAGCACGGATTTCATATTCATGTGTGGCGACCTATTAATTCGGCCTTGCGGTTTATCACGGCGCGGCGCAATCCCAACACATTTATCTTTATGATCGGGATTTGCGCGATGCCATGGATCCCTGAAGCAGGGCGCCTCGGCTTTTACGCTGTGGCAATTTGGACTTGGGCGTGTATTGCCTTCAATATCGGCGCCGTCATTATAGGCACATTTGCGCGTAAGCCTCTGCAAAGCTGGATGGATGCATAATGGCTGATATCGCAATTTTCGATTTAGATTACACATTGACCAAAAAGGGAACTTGGGGACGCTTTGTTGTAAAAAATGTGAAACTCCAACCTTGGCTTTGGCTACCCTTAGCAATTTCAGCCGGCGTGACTCAATGGCGTTATAAACAGGGGCACTTTCCCCGAATTCGCGTGAAACAAGCCATGATGCGGTGGAGCATGGTGGGTAAGTCTCGGCCCTATATGGAAGAGCTGGCGGAAGCCTTCGCCGACAACGAAGTCACACATGGTCTGCGTCCCGGCGCAGTCAAAGCGCTTGAGAGGCACCGTGCCAATGGAGATATCATCATTATTGCCAGCGCCGCCGTTGATCTTATTGTGCGTCCTATCGCCAAACGCCTAAATGTTGAGCACTGGGTGGCGACGGATATGAAGTGGGAAGACGGAAAACTAGCGCCTGACTTTGCGTCTAAGAACTGTTATGGGGCTGAAAAACTGGAGCGTGTAAAACGGCTTTTTGCTCAAACCCCAGAACTGAAACATAATCACACACTTATCACAATGTATTCAGATAGTTATTCCGATATTGATATTTTAAGGTTTTGTGACAAAGGTGTCGCTGTAAATGCTGATCGCAGCTTGACCGAGGCCTCCGAAGAAGAAGGTTTTGAGGTCGTGGATTGGGGTTCATAGCGAAAACATTAGGGTTGAATTTATGCATGCTATTATTTTATCTGCGGGCCGGGGTTCGCGGTTACTTCCGCTCACCACTGATATGCCGAAATGCCTATTGCCCGTAGGCTTGACATCCGTGTTGAGCATGCAGCTTGATACTTTGTTTCGCGGCGGCGTTAAGTCTGCGACCGTTGTGACAGGTTTTAACGCGCATTTGGTAGAGACAGAAATTGACGCGCGGCAGGCAGGTCCACAGGTCGAAACACTTTATAACCCCTTTTTCCAAGTCGCGGATAATCTGGCATCTTGCTGGATGGCACGCGCCTGTATGCAGCAAGACTTCTTGCTGATTAACGGCGACACGCTGTTCAGCCCGCCGCTCCTTGAAAAGGTGCTAAGCGCTCCCGCCAAAGACATCACGGTTACGATTGATCAAAAAGGTCATTATGACGGCGATGATATGAAAGTCTCGCTGGACGGAACGCGCCTAACGGCGATTGGAAAAACTCTATTACCGCAGCAAACAAATGGCGAGTCTATTGGTATGCTGCGTTTCATGAATGACGGACCGCAAATTTTCAGCCGCGAACTTGAGCGCCTGATGAGAATGGAAGAGGGCACAAAAAGCTGGTTTCTCTCCGCCATTCATGGTTTGGCTCAATCTGGTCAACGCATTGACACAACGAATATCAAAGGCTCTAACTGGGCTGAACTCGACACGCCTGAAGACTATGAAATTTGCCGTGAATTATTTGGCAATAGCGATATGGCCAGAAAGCGTTTCGTAACTGTTTAACGATTGAGTTTGCTGAGTGAATCTGCAAATAAAATTTAAAGGGTGATTAAGCACAGATGAAGCTACTTAATAAGATGATGAGCCGTTTTGTTAAAACCGGGCAACTCACGATCATAGATGTTGATGGAAATCCGCATGTGCATGGCCCTGGCGGAGAGCCATCGGCGACGGTTCGGCTCACCGATAAAAAACTTTACCGCTCGCTATTTTTTAATCCTGAACTCAAAGCGGGTGAAGCCTATATGGACGGCACGTTGATTTGCGAAGAGGGCGGCATTCGCGGATTTCTCAAGCTGTTTTCTATCAATGCCTCTAATCTAAGAGGGCAGGGCCACCAGAAACGCTTGCGTAAATTTTATAAAAAAGTGAAACGCTTTCATCAAAGCAACACGCTGATCACAGCCAAGCAAAATGTCGCCCATCATTACGATATTTCCAATGACATGTATAAGCTCTTCCTTGATGAAGATATGCAATATTCCTGCGGTTATCATGCGACGCCAGATGTTTCCCTTGCCGAGGCACAGCGTGCGAAAAAAGCTCACGTTGCCGCGAAACTAAACCTACAGCCCGGCAATACAGTGCTAGATATTGGCTGTGGTTGGGGCGGTCTCGCGCTTTATATTGCGGAGAATTTCGACGTCCATGTAACGGGCGTGACGCTCTCAAAAGAGCAGCATGCTTTGGCAACGGCGCGGATAGCTGAACGCGGGCTCGAAGGGAAAGTCGAATTTGTCCTTAGCGATTATCGTGATTTAGATGGCCCCTTTGACCGCATTGTATCCTACGGTATGTTCGAGCAAGTCGGCGTCCCGCATTTCCTAGAGTTTTTCACCAAGGTTTCAGATTTAATGGCCGATGATGGCTGTATGCTGCTTCATTCCATTGGCCGTAAAGGCGGTCCAGGCTCGACAGCGCGCTGGATACGTAAATATATTTTCCCTGGCGGCTATTCACCTGCGCTATCGGAAACATTGGCCGAGATTGAAAAATCTGGCCTTTGGGTGACGGATATTGAAATTTTGCGAATCCATTATGCTGAAACATTGCGGCATTGGGATGATAATTTCCAAGCCAAGCGCGACCAGGTCGCCGAAATGTTTGATGAGCGTTTCTGCCGTATGTGGGAGTTTTACCTTATCGTTAGCGAATATTCCTTCCGTTATAGCAAGAATATGAATTTCCAAATTCAAATGTCAAAGTCAGTCAATGCCTTGCCAATCACGCGCGATTACATGATAGAAGCCGAACGTAAGCTCAGCTGACACCTAACTAAGAGTTCTCATGGCCTCGACTGTCGAAAAACCAAAAAACCTGTCCAACCCGCGCCGGGCGTTTGTTAAAAAGACCGGCAAGAAACTTGTGCGCAGGATTGCTAAGTTTCAGTCCAAGCAATCTACGGTGCCAGACACGCCTAAAGTTGAGAATAGCTATTTTCCTTTCCTCAAAGACTTTACTGATAACTGGGAGACTATTCAGGCAGAAGCAAAAGAGGTTCTGAAGTTTCGCGACGTTATTCCAGGCTTTCAAGATATATCGCCGGATCAATACCGCCTTGCCACGGAAAATAATTGGAAGACCTTTGTTATTTTTGGCTTTGGCGAGCGGCTTGAGAAAAATGCCGCTCTTGCGCCCAAGACCTCGGACATTCTCGAAGGCGTCCCGAATTTGCAAACGGCAATGTTTTCGATCCTCGCGCCAGGCTATCATATCCCTGCGCATAAAGGCGTCACCAAGGGTATTTTGCGATCGCATATCGGCCTCATCATTCCCAAAGACCGTGAGAAATGCCGCATTCGCGTGGACGAGACCATCACAGCTTGGAAAGAGGGCGAAATATTTGTCTTTGACGATACATATGAGCATGAAGTCTGGAACGATACGGATGAAGAGCGGGTTATCCTGCTCTTTGACTTTGACCGCCCCATGAAATTTTGGGGCCGTTTCTTGAACAAAGCTTTCCTTCAAATCATGAAATTAACGGCCTTTTACCAAGACCCCAAAAAGAATTTGCAAACAGCAGAAGAACGGTTGGAGGCGGCGATACGTCAAGCCGATGCCAATATGGAAGCTATGAGCGAACCTGCCGAGTCTTAAAAATATTTCAACCCCAGTTTACCTTCATAGGGGAAGCGGGTTGCAAAATGAGGCATTAATTGCCAAGCTTTCTGTAAAACGGAGGCGAAAAACATGGCATTCATTCACGAATTTCTTCCTTTTCTAAAACAAAACATCTTGCGCATTGCGGCGTGCGGCGGGTTAATGATGTCTGTGATAAGCATGGCGGCCACGGCGCATGAAACTAGCCCTGCGGAATCTGCATTCACGATTGATAGCTTAATGTCGATGAAATCAGTTAGTGATGTAAAGATTAGCCCAGATGGATTATGGGTGGCTTACGTCGTTAAGAGGATGGACGAAGACAAAGATAAGTCTTTTTCGCAAATTTGGATAAGCTCCATAGAAGGGGGCGATCCTATCCCCATGACGGCCAGCTATAGAAACGCTTCCTCTCCGCGTTGGAGCCCAGACGGAAAAGACTTGGCCTTTTTGGGTGTAAGAGGTGTGGATGAGGATGCCAAAGCACAGATTTGGCTTTTGGACCGACGCGGGGGCGAAGCGCGGCAACATAGTTCTGTGAAACAAGGCGTTAATTCTTTCGCCTATTCGCCCTCAGGCGATCAGATGGTTTTAGTCGTAAAGGATGCTAAGCCAGATGCAGACCCAGATGATAAAGATAAAGACGGAAGCAAAAAGGGCGAGGATAAAGCCGAACCGTGGGTGATTGACCGGTTGCAATTCAAACGTGATTATGTCGGCTACCTTGATCGTCGGCGCACGCATTTATATCTTTTCGATGGCGAAAAAGACCCTATACAAATTACCAGCGGAGACTATGACGACGCTAACCCGGTTTGGAGCCCAGATGGAGATAAAATCGCTTTTGTTTCCAAACGCGAAGGCGATCCAGATTCCAACGATAATAGCGATATTTGGACCGTTGACGCGGCGGCTCATTCTAAATCAACGCCGCTTGTTCAAGTTACCGATAATACAGGCCCAGACTCATCTCCGGTGTGGTCTCCAGATGGACAATCCATCGCTTATATCACGTCAACTCAGCCCGAAAAACTCTGGTATGATGTTGACCAATTGGCGGTTACGGCGGCTGATGGACGCGGGGGCGCTCGCATTCTGATGAAGGATTACGACCGGTTCGTTTACGCGCCAGCCTTCGCGCCCGACGGGAAATCAATTTATGCCTTGGCCCGTGATGGGGGCGACGGTTTGCTTATTAACGTTGATCTTAAGACGGGCGCTCGGAAAGTGGAGAGCTCACCTGATACGGTTACGCGTGAATTTGACATCGCAAATAACGAAACGATTGCCTATTTACGCTCGTCCCATGAGGATCCTTATGATGTCTATGCCCGTAAGGGCTCCGGCAGTCTGCGTTTAACGAAGCTGAATAAAGAGATATTGGGGGGCCTCAATCTTGCGCGCGTAGAGCGGCTAAAAGTCAAAGGGTGGCAAGGTGAGGACGTTGAAAGCTTCATATATTACCCTCATGATTATGAAGAAGGTGAACGTTATCCCGTCATTTTTAACTTTCACGGCGGACCCGTTAGTCAGCATGATTCAAGCTTTGATAATTGGGGGCAATTATATGCCGCCCAAGGCTATATAGCGGTATTGCCAAATCCACATGGATCATCAGGGTATGGCGAGGCATTTTCCTATGCTTTGAACCAGCAATGGGGAACCCCAGACTTTGCTGATATAGAGGCGATTACGGATTATCTGATTGATAATGATATTGCTGACGAGTCCCGCATCGGGATTGGCGGATGGTCCTATGGCGGCATATTGACAAATTATATGATTACCCAATCGACTCGATATACCGCGGCTGTCTCCGGGGCGAGCGAGGTGAACCACAGGGCCAATTATGGTCATGATATTTACCAACATTATTGGGAAGCGGAGCTTGGATTGCCGTGGGAGAATATAGAAGGGTGGGAGCGCATGAACCCCTTCAATGATCTCGGAAAGGTAACAACGCCCACATTAGTGATCGGCGGTCATGTTGACTGGAATGTACCGATACAGAACTCTGAACAGCTTTATCAAGCTCTGAAACGTATTGGCACGCCAACCCAGCTTGTTGTCTATCCGAACGAACATCATGGCATTAGCCGGCCTAGCTTTGTGCGTGATCGCTATGATCGCTATCTTGATTGGTACGAGAAATACTTAGACTGAGGGTGCGTCCAACTTAAGAATAACTGCTCTAATGCGGCGTAAATGAGTAAATCAGCCTTGCGTCACAATTTGCAGAATGAGAGTCTGACAATCCGCATTCCGCCTCTGATATGTCCAAAAACAAACCTGGCTGCGCCGGGTCGTAATCGCGTGTGAAGGCTAAAACTGTACCGGCGCTGAAATTTTCGAGATCTTGCGCTAGAGCTAAAGCGAATATGCTTTCTTGGTCTGCTGTTATAGCAATGAAGGTGCGAGGCAGGGCGGCCCTTAGGGCGGCGGCGTTTTGCGGCCAATCAAACACAGCGACGTGGCGAATGGGGCGGTTCATATAGGCGTTTAACGGGCCACGCATATTGGCGCGCTCGCCGCTGAGGAGCCAAATCTCGTCCGTCTCTAAGGCTGCGGCGATTTTATGTATTGAGGCTTGGCGCGGGATGTGTCCGCCGCGCTCCCAATTGGCAACGGTAGATTGCCCGACGCCGCAAGCCTTGGCCAATAGATATTGCGACAAGCCTAATGCTTTTCGGCGTGATTTAATGCGGTCGTGGATATTTGCGGGCATGTTATCTCATTAAATATTTGTTTATCAAATAATTTGGTGAGATAGCCCTACTGCAATAAAGGTAACATGCAAAGAGTAAATGTTACAGTTTATAACAGTTAATTACATGTTTTCCACGTTATTTTCGGGGGATAGCACGCTCAACATGAACGAAATCTGAAAGCGGCTCTCACATCTGTGTTACAAAAAAGTTATTCGAAAAACGAATTATTTTCCTTGAAATTTTCTTTCAAAATATCTATCTGCAAGTCACGGGTGGAAACCTTCGTTTCACCGCGCTCAAGTCAGGGACGGCTAGGCGCATAATTATAAAGAGGATTGTCATGAAAGGCGATTATTGCACTAAGGAAGGCGCTGAGCGTCTTAAAGATCAAATCGAAGCCTATTGGGCGGAACGCGGACATGACGTACGCGTCAATCTCATCAATGGCGGGTTTTTGGCCTCCATGCGCTCTGCGCGCACAGATGTTCGTTCGAACCTTATTAATGGGGTACCGACGCGCTCTACTGAAAATTTTGCTTAGTTTGAATTATACTAATTCAGCATAATGCTTCAAAAAACGCACACCCTTAGCGCGTTTTTTTAGGACCAAGTCTATTGATCAAAATTCACAGCGCTCCGGCGCTGTTTTTTTTATGCAATCAACTCCGCTATCGCCGCGGGCACATCACGAAAGTTTTGCAAGATACGGTCAGCGCCTAATTTGATAACGGGTATCGTAGAATAGCCGTAAGTCATAACAATGCAGGGGGCTTTGGCATTGTGCGCGGCGAGAACATCGGGACGGCTATCTCCAACCATTATAATCCTGCGGTGATGACCCCGGTGACCCACTGCTTTCCAAATATGATCGGCATAGGGTTTATTGCGGGCTAGGTCATCGCTCCCGACAGTTCTAACAAAAAGGGACGATAGGCCTAGCTCTTCCATGAGAGGTCTGGCGAGGTAGCCAGGTTTATTCGTGCAAATTGAGAGCTCAGCGCCGCTTTGCTTTAAAGCTTTCAGCGTATCTACAACGCCAGGGAAGGGCGTGCTCAGTTGACAAATATTTTCGGCGTAGACGTCTAGAAACAGCTCTCGCAACTCATCAATTCGGGCATCAGGCACGATGTGTCCCGCGCGAGACAATGCCCCTGTGATCAGAGCGCGGGCGCCAAAGCCGACGGCTTTTCTAGCCTCATCGAAATCCGTTTTCGGGAGAGACTCCTGCGCAATCACAGTATTGAGCACGCGCACGAGGTCGGGCGCTGTATCAATCAACGTTCCATCAAGGTCGAAACAAACCGATAAATTTCCAAAAATCGCCATGAAATAACCAAAATAGAATCGTGCGTTAATCGTTACCATGGTTTATGGCATGCCAACGTCAACCCTGCGAATCGTTAAAGTTCAGTGGGGACAGATAGGAGAAACGCATATGGCCACGCCCCGCGCCGCTGTTATTCTTGCTGCCGGCAAGTCTACACGTATGAAATCATCCCGTTCAAAAGTCCTGCATCACGTAGGGGGACGCTCTATGTTGTCATGGGTGGCTGATTTAGCGCGATCGGTTGGCGCGGATAAAATTGTCTGTGTTGTTGGCGAGGGGAACGCTGATGTTCGCCGCGCGGCCGAAGAGTTGGGCTTAGACATTGCGCTACAAGAACCTCAGCAGGGAACAGGCCACGCGGTTCTTTGCACCAAAGACGCTTTGTCAGGTTTTGAGGGCGATGTCGCGGTGCTATATGCGGATACGCCTTTCGTTAGAAAAGAAACGCTAGAGCGTGTGTTTCAAAGCTTGGATAGAGGCGCTGATGTAACGGTCTTAGGCTTTGAACCTGAAGAACCTGGCTTTTATGGACGCCTGATCACAGAGGACGGCGAGTTGACTGCCATTGTCGAGGCGCGTGATGCCTCTAACGAGATTCTTGAAATTGGGCTTTGCAATAGCGGCGTGATGGCGGCGTCGACCCAAGATATGTTTTCAGCGTTAGAACGCGTGGGCAATAAAAACGTAAAGGGTGAATACTATCTAACCGACGTTGTTGAAATTCTTCGCGGCGACGGAAAAACGGCCCGGGCAATTACGGCAGATGCGAGTGAGGTGTTAGGCGTAAATTCGCGGCTCGATTTGGCCACGGCGGAGGTCTCTTTCCAAATGGGAATGCGGGACGCTATGCTGGCGAAGGGCGTGACATTGCGCGATCCGGATACGGTTTATTTTTCCTGGGATACGGCGATATCTGCCGACGCTGAAATTGGCGCGAACGTGGTTTTTGGCCCGGGCGTGAGCATTGCAAAACATGCTGTCATTCACCCATTTTGTCATCTTGAAGGGGCCAAAATTGGCGAAGGCGCTCAAATAGGGCCTTTTGCGCGATTGCGCCCTGGCACAGAAATGGGGGCCAATACCAAGGCTGGTAATTTCGTTGAAACGAAAAAAGCTAAAATTGGTAAGGGCAGTAAAATTAATCATCTCTCTTATATTGGTGACGCCAAAGTGGGCGAGGGCGCAAATATTGGCGCGGGAACAATCACTTGTAATTATGATGGCTATTTCAAGCATAAAACTGAGATCGGGGACGGTGCTTTTGTCGGGACAAATTCATCATTGGTTGCCCCTGTTAAAATCGGAGAAGGGGCTTATCTGGGAAGCGGCGGCGTCATTACCAAAGACGTCCCAGCCGGTGCGCTCGCAGTAGCGCGCTCTGAGCAAGTGAATAAAGAGGGCTGGGCGGCGCGTTATAATGCGGCTCAGGCGAAACGGAAAGCAAAAAAATAATGTCACAAGCAAAAGAAAACGCGGCGATGGCAGCGCTGGATTTCGTTGAAGACGGAATGACTTTGGGGCTCGGCTCTGGATCCACGGCTGAAATATTTCTAGAGCGCCTAGGAGAGCGGATTGCAGGCGGGCTGAAGGTTCAAGGTATTCCAACATCACAGCGCACAGCAGATGTCGCTATCGAGAACGGGGTGCCCTTAGTCGAACCAGACAAGGTTGAGAGCATTCAATTAACGATTGACGGTGCGGACGAAGTTGACCCGCAATTCTCACTGATTAAGGGCGGCGGAGCTTGTCTATTGCGCGAGAAGATCATCGCCCATGCGTCGGACCGTATGGTGGTGATTGTCGATCAAAGCAAAATGGTTCAAATGCTAGGAGATTTTGCACTGCCAATCGAAGTTGATCCTTTTGGGATGGCGCTAACGGCCGAACAAATTTATGCCGCGCTGATGAAAAGCGGCTGCGAAAATACACAAACAGTTCTGCGGCAAAAGAAAGACGGCTCGGGCCCGCTTATCACCGATGGCGGCCATTATATTCTCGACAGCCGCTGCCGTAAAATTCCTAAACCCGCCGACACAGCGCAGCTCCTATCGCAAATTCCTGGGGTTATGGAACACGGCCTCTTCATCGATCTCGCAGATGTGATTATCATTGGAGAAACAGATCATGCCAAGGTGATGGAATTGGCGCGAGAGTAGTCCCAGAGAGAGAAAACAACATGCTTTTGCTGCTAATGGTGGTTGCCGGGTTTGTAATGATTGCTGGCTATGTCATCCAATATTTGGCTTACAGGAAATCTGTAAAAGCTGATGAAGTTTGTAGACTGATGAATCTGGATGCCTATTTAGCTGAAGCATCCGAAAATGGGTATAGTAGCTCTGATAAACCCTATTCCCGAGAGGTTTATTTTAATGAGGTAACTGGGTTAAGTGAAACCTATCATCGGAAATTATCCAATACTTTACATGAGCATCACAATCATGGTGACTTATCCCAGAAAATAAAAAAATTAAAACAAAATCCAAATATGGACATTGACGCGTTGTTCCCAGGCTTCATGACAGAGGTTAGACGTGTCGCGCATGACCTTAGCCTAGAAATTGATAACAAGCTTCGCAAAAGAGCGGCTAGTGATAGTCCGCACGCAAGCACAAAACGACGCCGTAGGAGATAGATAATGTCAAAATATGATTTCGACCTTTTTGTAATTGGCGCGGGGTCCGGCGGTGTCCGGGCTGGGCGGATGGCGGCTCAAATGGGGGTCAAAGTTGCCGTTGCTGAAGAAAGCAAGCCTGGCGGAACCTGTGTTGTACGCGGATGCGTGCCAAAGAAATACCTTGTTTATGGCGCGGAATATGGCGCCTCGATTAAGGCCGCTCAGAAATATGGGTGGTCGGTAAGTGATGTGAGTTTCGATTGGGCGGCTTTGCGCGACTCCATTCAAACAGAAGTTAACCGTTTATCTGGTATCTATTCTGGCATTCTAGATCGGAACGGCGCAGTGCTATATTCCGAGCGGGCAGAATTTGTCGATGCCCATACGGTGCGCTTGACGACAAGCGGCAAGGAAGTGACCGCCAAAAACATTCTAATCGCTGTTGGCGGCCGTCCATGGATGCCAAACATCAAGGGCGCCCAGCATGCTATCATGTCCGATGACGCTTTCCTGCTTGATAAATTACCTGAGTCTATTTTGATTATTGGGGGCGGTTATATCGCGTCTGAATTTGCGGGGATTTTTGCAGGAATGGGCGTGAAGACGGTGCAAGCTTATCGCGGCGACGCGCTGCTGAAGGGCTTTGATGACGAGGTTCGCGAATTTGCGGGCGAACACCAGAAACTCCAAGGCATCGATGTGCGCTATAACATCTCCCCCACCGAAATTAAGCAGACCAAAGGCGGCTATATCGTGAGTTTTGATGACGGCAGTAAAATTGGTACCGATTTGGTCTTTATGGCGACTGGCCGCAAAGCTCACACGCCGGGCCTTGGTCTTGAAAATGCAGGTGTTGATGTTGACAAGAACGGCGCTGTTATTGTTGATGAATACTCTCAAACAACCGCCAAGAACATTTACGCCGTCGGTGATGTCACTGATCGCGTGAACTTGACACCTGTCGCTATTCGCGAAGGCATGGCCTTTGTCGAGACGCTCTATGGCGATAATCCAAGCGCCTATGATCACAACGACATTGCCAGCGCAGTCTTTACGCGGCCGCCTATTGGTGTTGTCGGTCTAAATGAAACCGAAGCCCGCGAAAAGTTTGGCAAGGACATAACCGTTTACACGACGTCCTTCCGTCCGATGAAAAATGTGCTCGCTGAGAAACAAGAAAAATGTTTCATGAAGCTGATTACCCAAGGCAAAAAAGAGACCGTTATTGGCATTCATATTGTTGGGGATGACAGTCCCGAAATTATTCAGGCTTTGGGCATTTGTGTGAAAGCAGGCCTCACCAAAGCTGACTTCGACCGGACTTGTGCGGTTCATCCGACATTGGCCGAAGAGATTGTGACATTAAAGGCCAAAAGCTAGAAGTTAAGGATTTGGCTTTTATTCGGATGTGGAATGTTTGAGAGTTCACAAGACCTAATAACTTTCATTCGGGATTTTTCTAATCTCGCCAATCCGCCATATAAAGAACCATATCTTGATGAGGGGATTCTCGACAATTTGGAACGAAAGTTAGGAAAAACCTTACCACTGGTTTTTCGAAAATGGTTGCTGTTGTGTAATTTCGATAATTTGCAATTGGGTACAACAATGTTTGGCGATGGAAAGGGCGATTTTCTAGACTACGTTCTCGCAAGCAACACAGATATTCGCGAGCATTTAAAAATTGCCTCCGGTGAAATGGGCGGGATATTTATTTCGTTGAAGTCGGGAGCAGTTTGGTCACAATATCTTGATGGAGAAGCAATCATACAAACCAAACTAGCCGCAAATTTCGAAGGTTTCTTTAAGGGTTATGCCTATTTGCAAAAAAACGGCCTCGAAAAAATAATATCGTTGGAAGAGGCGGCTATGGCCGTGGCAAAAAAAGTTGGATCAGATAACTATCAGGTTTGGCTGCATTCTATGAACTAACTCCTTCCGCAGGTTAGGACGATTTCTGTTTGGATTCGTAAGCAGCTAACGCTATAGGCGGCATATGACCAAGCGCACCGCCTTATACCCTGGAACTTTTGACCCCATGACCTTAGGGCATTTGGATATTTTGAAGCGGGCCAGTAATCTGTGCGATAAGCTGGTGGTTGGCGTTGCCATCAATAATAGTAAAGGCCCTCTCTTTAGCCTCGAAGACCGTGTTGAAATGGTTGAGCATGTTGTAGCGCCGTTTCGGGACCGTATTGAGGTAGAGGTGAAACCTTTCGAGGGTTTACTGATACATTTTGTTGAAAGCGTTGGGGCGAGCATGATAGTGCGCGGTCTAAGGGCTGTTTCGGACTTCGAATATGAGTTTCAAATGGCTGGAATGAATGACCGCTTGAACCCGGATATTGAGACTGTATTTCTGATGGCCGACCCGCAATATCAAACGATTGCCTCGCGCCTGGTAAAAGAGATTGCTCGCCTAGGCGGGGCTGTTGATCAATTCGTGACGCCTGAGGTTGAGCAACGCTTGAAGGATAAATATTCATGATGAAAAAGACTATGATTGCGCTATTGGCCACAGTCGCGCTGAGCACTACGGCCTGCGCAGCCGAAGACAAAGCTGACGCGAGCCCCACAGCAGCGGCCACGACCGCGACTACTGCAACGGCTGCGGTCACGACCGGATTTAACGCGCCAGATGATGCTTGGCGTGAGCTGGACCCTGAAAACACGCTTTATATCGATTTGGATTATGGCCGTGTGGTGCTGGAACTTTATCCCGAAATTGCGCCCCTCCATGTTACGCAAATTAAGACGCTAACGCGTCAGGGCTTTTATGATTACATTAGCTTTCACCGTGTTATCCAAGGCTTTATGAATCAGACAGGCGACCCAAAAGGGGACGGCACTGGCGATTCTGAACTCCCTGACATTAACGGCGAATTTACCTTCCGCCGCCCGGCATCAATGCCTGTCACATTGGTCGGCGCGCGTGATCAGGGAGGGAAAGAAGTCGGCGTTGGTTTTTACAAAACTTTGCCAGTTGCTACGCAGCCCTCCTCACAAGCGATGCTCACCAAAGATGGGAAAGTTGCCGCTTTTGGACTGCATTGTAAGGGCGTTACCTCTATGGCGCGGACATCTGATCCAAATTCTGCCAATAGCCAGTTTTTCTTAATGCGTGATATTGCGCAGCATCTGGACGCGCAATATTCAATCTGGGGCAATACAGTTTTGGGCCATGAACATCTTACCAAGATTAAAATCGGGTCTAAGAGCGATAATCCTGATTTCGTGCCAGACGTGATGAAGAAAGTGCAAATTGCAGCGGATGTGCCAGCGGCTGAGCGCGTGAAGGTTCAGGTCCTTAAGACTGATAGCCCGGCATTTAAAAATTATCTAAAGACTCAAAAGAAATCTGACGGGACTTACCCCGATATTTGCGATATTCGCATTCCGACTCGTCAAAACTAACGACCCCAAACTCAAGGAACCCCCCAATGACTGAAAAACTGACTCTTACGCTTGATGCCAATGATGGTAAAACAGGCGATGTTGTAATTTTGCTTCGCCCTGACTTGGCGCCGAAGCATGTTGCGCAGATAACGAAACTTGCTGGCGAAGGCTTTTATGACGGATTGACTTTTCACCGCGTCATTGATGGCTTTATGGCGCAGGGTGGGTGCCCTGACGGCACTGGAATGGGCGGCGCGAATCAGCAAGTGCCGGCCGAATTTTCTCGGCATCCGCATCTTGAAGGCGTTTGCTCGATGGCGCGTTCTCAAAATCCAAATTCGGCGTCTAGCCAATTCTTTATCTGCTTAGACGATGCAAGCTTCCTCGATGGACAATATACCGTTTGGGGCGAAGTTGAGAGCGGTATGGAACTTGTTCATGCGCTGCCAAAAGGCGAGCCGCCGCGTTACCCCGGAAAAATTGTAAAAGCGGTTGTCGCTTAGCCTTACCCCCAAGAGGCGCTGTGCATTTTAAAAATGCAATGCGGATTGCACTATGAAAGTCAGCGCCTTTGATTTCCACCTCCCTGAGGAGAGCATCGCTCTTCGCCCCGCGCGGCCGCGTGATAGTGCAAAGCTGTTACAGGTATCAAGGCAGGGGGAGTTTACAGACCATAGTGTTAAAGAGCTGCCTTCGCTTTTGCGCAAGGGTGATGTCTTAGTTCTCAATGAAACGAAGGTTTTGCGAGCGGCATTGACGGCCACACGGCCCGCTCGCGCCCATGGCGGCGGGGGCGATGTAACGATTGATGTCAATCTCCATACCGCTCTTACCGGGAATGAATGGCGCGCTTTTGTGCGTCCCGCCAAACGTCTGCGCGATGGAGACATAGTTCATTTCTCAAAAGATTTGTCTGCCACTGTCTTTGGGAAACAAGATGGCGGCGATGTTGGGCTGCGCTTTAATCTCTCTGATGAGGTTCTATCAGAGGCGATAGAAGCTACAGGCCAGCCGCCGCTACCGCCTTATATTGCGCGCAAACGCCCAACCGATGCCCAAGACGTGGCTGACTATCAGACAGTTTATGCTGGAGAAGATGCGGGCTCCGTCGCCGCGCCAACGGCAGGGCTACATTTCACGCCTGCTGTTTTTGCGGCGCTGCAGGAGACCGGGGTTCAAATTGAACGCCTGACGCTTCATGTCGGCGCGGGTACCTTCCTCCCCATTAAAACTGACGATACGGATGATCATCATATGCACAGTGAATGGTATGTCATCGCGCCTGATACGGCAGCACGTATCAATCAAGCCAAAGCAGAGGGCCGCCGTATTGTCGCCGTGGGGACAACGGCTCTGCGCGCGCTCGAATCTTCTGCCGTTAAGGGCCAGGTGAAAACGCTAACGGCGGATACGCAGATATTTATAACACCGGGCTCTGATTTTCATATCATTGACGGCCTCATGACCAATTTCCATTTGCCCAAATCGACACTGTTTATGCTCGTCAGCGCCTTGTCTGGGCTGGGCACAATGCAAGCGGCATATGCTCACGCGATAAAAAACGATTACCGTTTTTATAGCTATGGCGATTCAAGCCTGTTATGGGCCTCTAAAAACACCCAGGGATAAATTTAAGTAAGCGAGACTATGGCCAAATTTCCTTTCGATATTCACGCCAGAGAGGGCAAAGCCCGTACGGGCGTGTTACGAACGCCGCGCGGCGATATCCGGACGCCAGCCTTTATGCCCGTTGGGACAGCCGGCACGGTGAAGGGCTTATATATGGAGCAAGTCGCGCAGGCAGGATCGGACATTATTTTAGGCAATACCTATCACTTGATGCTTCGTCCCGGGGCAGAACGCGTAAAGAGACTGGGCGGACTGCATAAATTTGGGGGATGGACTGGTCCTATCCTGACGGATTCGGGTGGGTTTCAGGTCTGGTCTTTGTCTAAATTGCGAAAGATGACAGAAGAAGGTGTTGAATTTCAAAGTCACCTTGATGGATCAAAGCATATGCTTTCGCCTGAGCGTTCTATTGAAATTCAAGCTGATTTGCTCGGCGCGGATATCTCCATGCAGCTAGATGAATGCACCGAATTTCCTTCGCCCTATGACGCTGCAGCAAAATCGATGGAGCTGTCTCTGCGCTGGGGAAAGCGGTCTCTCGCTTATTTTGGAGAGCGGGAAGATCAGACCTTATTCGCGATCATCCAAGGCTCTACCTTTGAAGACCTACGCAGGATGAGCGCTGAGGCGAGTGTGCGTGAGGACACGGCTGGCGGCTATGGCGGTTTTGCGATTGGCGGACTGGCTGTGGGGGAAGGGCATGAGGCTATGTGTCATACGCTTGATTTTACGGTTCCGCACCTGCCCGAAGACCGCCCGCGTTATTTAATGGGCGTTGGCAAGCCGATTGATCTTGTAGAAGCCGTTGCCCGCGGCGTTGATATGTTTGATTGCGTGATTCCAACCCGGTCGGGTCGTCATGGTCAAGTTTGGACGGATACGGGGCCCTATAACATAAAGAAGGCGCAATATGCCGAAGATGAGAGCCCGATTGACGCAGATATTGATTGCCCCGCCAGCAATGATTACTCTAAAGCCTATGTGCATCACCTCATACGATCTGGAGAACTTTTAGGCGCGATGATTCTAAGTTGGCACAATATCGCTTATTTTCAGCATTTAATGGCTCGAATGCGCGGCGCTATTGCCAAGGGTGAGTTTGACGTCTTTGCGGAGAATTTCCGCGCAAACTGGCAAGGATGATAGATAGGGTCTGCCCTCACCTAAGGGAATTATTAAGACGGAGACGCTTTTGACCACTGCTGGCGTCGAAAATGCTCGAAATTGCAAGCAGTTCCTTGCGCTTTTCTCCTAATCAGAGGACAAAATCATCACCGTCTAAACAATTCCTAAGGTGAGAGCAGACCCTAGGCTGATAATATTGCATTTTGCCACGCATTTTAGGGTTGACGATAGGAAATCTCGCCCCTAGATACCCCACACCTTTTACAAGGTTTCTTGTATTGGGCGCCCGTAGCTCAGTTGGTAGAGCGCCTCACTTTTAATGAGGATGTCCACAGTTCAAGTCTGTGCGGGCGTACCATTCTCTCAAAATCAATTTGATTCCTCAGGTTTTCGCAGTTTTTTTGGTCAACTATGTCCAAAATCTGGCAAAGGTGATGCATTTTAGCAACGGAATCGAAAAAACCCTTTAAAATTATGTAAATAGAGTCTTGGAAAGGCTAGCCACAGCGAAGTTATTCCTGTAACGGGGAAATAACATTAGCGTGCCGAGTGGTCGGCAGCTATGTCAGCGCGCGTCAAGCGCACCAAATTATTATGTGGCATTTTGCCATAACGGAGGAAATGAAATGAAGTCACGGCTTCTTATTGCAGCAGCATCTGCTGCCTTGATGGCAGCGCCATCACTCGCATCAGCAGACGATACTGAAGGTTGGTATTTGCGTGGTAACGCTGGTTACGGCGCTCACACCGATATGGACCTTACAGGCGGCATCGTCAGTGGTCAGCACGGTAATGGCCTTCAAAGCGAAGGTAATGTTGCGGCATCTTTGGGCCTTGGCTATGATTTTGGTAATAGCTGGCGTCTTGAACTAGACGGTTCATCACTATTTACAGACTTTGGTTCAATTAGCCAGATTCCTTCGACATCAGCTAAGCTTCGTACAAATACAGCGATGCTTAACGCTATTTATGATTTTGACGATTTCGGTCGTTGGGAGCCATATGTCGGTGCTGGTATTGGTATTGTATCAGGTAAGCTAAACGCCACCGCGCATGACTTTCTTGCGCCGCTAGTTGTCGCAAACCCAGCTTGCCCAGGAACACGTTCACTTGTTGTCAATCGTGACCCTGGCGGACAAATTCAGTCTGAGAGCTGTGACGTTTCCGGTAAAGACTCAGCTATTGGCTATCAGCTTCTTGCTGGTCTTGGCTATGACATTTCGCCTAACCTTAAGTGGGATACGCATTACCGTTATCTAGATTCTGGTAAGCTCGATTATACTGGCGCTCGCACAAACCAAGTTGTTGGCGGATCAGACATCATCAATGTCGGCGCTTCTGGCGTTGGCGCTCACTCACTAATGACAGGCTTCCGTTACCTCTTCGGTCAGCAGAAAGTTGCAGCACCCGAATATGTGCCGCCAGTCGCAACTGCAGATTATGCATGTTGGGACGGTTCTATGGTCTTCAATGCTGGTCAGTGTCCTGCACGTCCACCAGCGCCGCAGCCAACAGTCTCTTGTTGGGACGGAACACTTGTATTTGATGCGTCTGAATGTTCTGTTCAGCCACAAACATATACATGTTGGGATGGATCATTGGTTTATGATCAAGCTCAGTGCCCATTAACTGAGTCTGGCAATCAGATGACAGAGCTTTGCGGTGAAGGTTACCGTCAAGAGATCATCTATTATGAATTTGACAAAGGTCAGTCTGCTGAAACACGTAACACTATCAACCGTATCCTTGATATCGGTCAATATTGTAACGTCGACAACATCCGTGTTGTTGGTCACACAGATACATCAGGTGCAGCTTCTTATAACTTGAACCTTTCTAAGCGCCGCGCAAAAGACGCGCGTGACGAGTTGGTTCGTCAAGGTATTGCCGGAGAACGCATTACATCTGAAGGTAAAGGCGAAACAGAGCCTTTCGTACCAACAGGTGACGGCGTTAAAGAACAGTTGAACCGTCGTACTGAGGTTCTAATTTCTCTCGGTTCAGTTGGTGTTATCAACTAAATCGACCCTATAAAATTGAAGAAAGCCCGGATTTATCCGGGCTTTTTTTGTGCTTATTTGCTTCATTTATCTCCATTAACGCCTATGTATTCGCCCTTAATAGGGACGCCAATAACCACCAATAACAGTTGAATCCCTATTTTCACTTGTAAAACTTTGTAAATGTGATGTAGGAACGAAACTAGAGATGGAAATTTTAGTCTTGTGGGAGGGATCACAATGAAAATTAAACTACTTTTAGCAACGGCATCTATTGCCTGTCTGGGGATGGCGACAACCGCCACCGCTCATGATGACGAAGGTTGGTACTTACGCGGTAACGCAGGTTACGGGATTCATTCTGATATGGATCTAACGGGCGGAATCGTTAGCGGTCAGCACGGCAACGGCCTTCAAAGCGAGGGAAACATTGCTGCCTCACTTGGCCTAGGCTACGATATGGGTAATAATTGGCGCTTAGAACTTGACGGTTCGACGCTTTGGACCGATTTTGGTTCAATTAGCCAAATTCCTGCTACGATTGCTAAACTTCGGACAAATACGGGCATGATTAATGCCATTTACGATTTTGACAATTTCGGTCGTTGGGAGCCATATGTCGGTGCTGGTCTCGGCATCGTGCAGGGTAAGGTTGATCTTGCTGCTCAGGATTATTTAGGACCGACAGCAATCGTTAACCCTGCATGTCCAGGTGCGCGTGCACTTCATGTTAATCCACAGCCAAACCCTGGATTTCAGCCTGAAAGTTGTTACGTATCAGATTCAGACACGGCTCTTGGCTATCAGCTTCTCGCAGGACTTGGCTACGACCTTACCGACAATTTGAAATGGGACACGCATTACCGTTATATGGATTCGGGTAAGCTTGACTTTGATGGCGTACGCCGCAATCAAGACTTTGGCACCGAAAACGCTATTAACGTTGCCGCTGCTGGTGTTGGGGCTCATTCTGTGATGACGGGTTTCCGTTACCTATTTGGGCATAAACATAAGGCAATTGTGACGCCTCCACCGCCGCCACCGCCGCCTCCACCACCGCCTCCGCCTCCTCCACCTCCACCACCGCCGCCTCAAGTCACTTATGTTGACTGTCCAGATGGAAGCGTGGTTGTGTCTGGAAGTTCTTGCCCAATTGTTGAGCAAGTCAGGTACATTAATTGTCCAGATGGAAGCGTAATGGTTGAAGGCAGCACTTGCCCAACTATCCAGACAGTCGTCAGTTCAAACCTGAACGTATGTGGATCATCAAGCGTTGGTATCTTTAATGTCAACACATCCGCTACGCCTAAGCAATTGAGCCGTCTCGGTACATTACCAGAATTTGGCGACTCACATGGTTTGTCTGCGGATCAATTCTATCAAAAGCTCCAAGCCCGCTATTCTTCTAGCGCGACTGATAAGGCGTATTTGAACTATCTGTTTAAATCTATGGGCTATTCAAATGGCTTTGCCGATGCTCAGTCTTATATGTTCTCAGAAGACGTTTTGCCAGTTGGCACAGCCGGTCTTCTTGGTCTTGGTAAGCAGCATCACTATAATTACTCAATATTGCCGAGTAATGACCGTGATCGACAAGCCTTCCGCATCCAGTCAGCGAATGGCACGGTTGTTCACTTCATGAAAACATGTGGTAACTACTTCTACGGTTGCGAATAGTCTAAGGGCTATATTCTAATAGAGACGGAGCCTTAGGGCTCCGTTTTTTTATGCCCTGAAATCACTCGGCTTTAGAATTTTCTTTCCTGCCCAAGCCTGCTAGGGGTAGGGTCTAATACTCTGGAGCCTATGTGACGCATCTTACCCTAACATCTTCCGAAAACACTTTGATTGACGGCGTGGATGATAGTTTCGCTGACATGTTGGCAACATGCGAGCACTGGTCTGCTCAAAATTCGGGCAGTTACAATCGTCAGGGCCTTATTGCCATGAGGGGGCTGCTTTCAGAACGGTTTTCCGAGCTGCCTGGCGACATCACGGAAGTGTCTCTCCCTGAGGGGCAACATGTGGCTCAAAATGGTGAGCTCCAATCCATTACCTATGAGCCTGCGCTTCAAGTTTCTGTTCGTCCTGACGCGCCAATTCAGCTTGTTTTAACGGGGCATTATGACACTGTTTTTCCAGAAGATTTTCACTTTCAATCTCCTATTCGTGTGGATGAGGATACCATAAATGGCCCCGGCACGGCTGATATGAAGGCGGGGCTGATGGTTATGCTAACGGCATTGCAAACATTGGAGCGCAGCGAAAATGCGCTTAATGTCGGCTATTCAGTTCTGATGAGTCCCGACGAAGAAATCGGCTCTCCAGGCTCCTCTGTAATTTTAGCGCAGCTGGGCAAACGCTCACATGTGGGGCTTACATATGAACCTGCTTTGGCAGACGGCTCTATGGCAGGGGCGCGTAAGGGTAGCGGTAACTTCACTTTGGTTATTAAAGGCCGCGCGGCCCATGCGGGGCGGGAACATCATATTGGGCGTAACGCTATTGCGGCTATGGCTCAATTTATTGGCGGGATGGAAGCGCTGAACGGTCAGCGCGAAGGTGTTACGTTTAATATTGCCAAAATAGACGGCGGCGGAGCGGTTAACATCGTGCCAGAACTCGCTATTGGCCGCTTTAATGTGCGTATGAAAGAGACAGAGGATATGGCGTGGATTGAAGACCAGCTCGATGCCTTGGTCGCCGCAGTCAATCTCAAAGATGGTATTCACGGTCATATGCATGGCGGCTTTACGCGTCCGCCAAAACCGATGGCACCAGCGAATGCGCAAGTCTTTGATTGGGTTAAGCAAGCCGGCGGGCTACTTGGACAAGAGATAAAATGGGCGCCAAGCGGCGGAGTTTGTGAAGGTAATAATTTATGGGCTTCGGGCTGCCCCAATGTGGATACGCTTGGCGTGCGCGGAGGTGATATTCATTCCGACCGTGAATTTATGAAAATTTCTAGCCTCGTTGAACGGGCGCGCCTGTCCTCCGTGATTTTGATGAAGCTTGCGAGCGGCGAATTTGATGCCGTAGCCGTCAAGAAACTGGCCGCAAAATGTTAGTTGTTCGTCCCGCCGCATCGGGTGATCTGGACGCAATCTGCATTCTAGCAGATTTAGCGGGGCCAGGATTTACGTCGATGGCTGTCGGCCGCGAGGCTTTGGCGGCCCGGCTTGAGAAATCGGTAAAGAGTTTTGAGGGCGTAAGCGCTATAACGCCCAATCACGTCTATCTTTTAATACTCGAAGACAGTGATACTCACGAGGTCGTCGGGATGAGCGCGGTCAAAGCGCAGGTCGGAATAAACGATCCGTTCTTTAATTTTAGGGTTTTAAAAACAGCGCAAAAATCTTCTGTCACAGGTTCGCGTTTTGATATGGAAGTTCTTGTTCTTGTGAATGAGTATGCAGGCGCGACCGAGGTCGGCTCACTATTTGTTAAGGGTGGGTATCGCGGCTCAAACGCTAAATATAAGGGTGCGGGGCGCCTGATTTCACAAGCCCGCTATATGTTGATCGCCGCTGATACCGCCCGCTTTGGAGAGCAGGTTATTTCCGAGCTCCGGGGTGATGTGAGCAACAGCGGGGCGTCGCCTTTTTGGGACGCCATCGGACGGAAATTTTTTCGCATGGATTTCCAAGAAGCAGATAAAATTTCGGCTGAAAAAGATAATCAGTTCATTCTAGACCTGATGCCGAAACATCCGATTTATGTCTCATTGCTACCCGATGCCGCGCGAGAGGTTATTGGTAAAACTCACCCTGCAGGCGCGGGGGCGAGGCGTTATCTTGAGGCTGAAGGGTTTCGTTATGATGGGACGATAGACATCTTTGATGCGGGCCCATCATTAAAGGTCCCACGAGACGACATACGCACAATAAAGGATAGCCGCCTTGAGGCTGTTCACGCGGCGAGCGGGAGCGATAAACTCAATTTAGAAGCGTTGGTTAGCAACGACTCTCTGACTGACTTTCGGTGCGTGTTAACATCGGCTGGGTTTCAATCGGACTCCCTTGTTTTGCCCGGTAACACATTGAAACTCTTAAACTTATCAGAGGGCGATGACGCCCGTATATGGATTAAACGATGATGCAATCTCTCTTTATCAATGGCCAGTGGCTGAGCGGTCATGGTGATTTATTTAACTCAATCAACCCGTCCGATGGATCTGAAATCTGGTCGGGCTGCGCGGCGATTGAGACTGATGTTGATGCGGCCTTTCAGGCTGCGCATGACGCCTTTGAAGGCTGGTCGCGCACCCCTCTTAAAGACCGCATGGCGATTGTTGCCCGCTATAAAGAGCTGGCCAGTGCAGCCAAGGAAGATATGGGTGAATTAATTGCAAGAGAAACAGGCAAACAATTATGGGACGCTACAGGTGAGGGCGGCGCTCTTGGGGCGAAAGTTGATATCTCATTGGCGGCCTATGAAGACCGCACAGGGGAATTAAATAAGGAAACGGCCTTTGGTCATGCCGCCTTACAGCATCGCGCCCACGGCGTTATGGCGGTGCTTGGACCTTATAATTTTCCAGCGCATCTACCCAATGGTCAAATCCTTCCTGCGCTTATTGCCGGCAACACAGTCGTCTTTAAGCCCAGTGAGCAAACGCCCGCGGTCGGTGAAGCTTTAACGCAACTTTATGCCCAAGCGGGATTTCCGGAAGGCGTGATCAATATGGTACAGGGGGCGCGGGAGACGGGCGCGGCCGTACTTGATCATCCCCTGCTTGACGGCGTGCTCTTTACGGGGTCGGCCACCACAGGCGCACTTATCCATAAGAAATTTGGAGGCCGGCCGGAGATCGTTTTGGCGCTTGAGATGGGCGGCAATAATCCGCTCATCGTGTGGGACGTAGCAGACGCCGAGGCCGCCGCGAGTATCATCGCGCAATCAGCTTTCATAACAACGGGTCAGCGCTGTACCTGCGCGCGGCGCCTCATTGTTGAAGATAACGCTAAGGGCGAAGCCACTATTGACGCGGTCGCTAGCTTTATCGACCGCATTACGGTTGGGGCGTGGGACGAAGGCGCAACCATGGGGCCATTGGTCAGCGGCGCTATTGCCAGTCATGTTGTGAAACACGCCAATGCACTCGGCGGCAAAACTATTCGAGCGGCGTCGATTTCAGATAAAGGCGCGGCCTATGTCACGCCGGGATTTTATGATGTCACCAATACCGAGGTTCCTGATGAGGAAATTTTTGGACCGGTCTTGCAAGTCACGCGCGCTGCTGATTGGGACGCCGCGATTGCAGCAGCCAATGATACTAAATTTGGCCTCGCGGCGGGGCTTGTCTCAGACAATGCAAAATTATGGGAAGATTTTCGTCTGCGGATTCGCGCAGGTGTCGTAAACTTTAACCGCCCAACGACAGGCGCTGCTAGCTTCCTGCCATTTGGCGGCCCTGGCGCGTCAGGTAATCATAGTCCTGGCGCTTATTACGCCGCAGATTTTTGCGCTTGGCCAATGGCGAGCCAAATAGCTGAGACGCCTGAAAATCTTCCGATGAAGGGCCTTAAGTAATGGCGCAAGAAGCGAATTTTGACGGGCTTATTGGGCCGACCCATAATTATGGCGGACTGTCAGATGGAAATCTAGCGTCTGCCTCTAATGCAGGCCTGATCGCCAGCCCCCGCGCTGCTGCTTTGCAAGGCCTGGAGAAGATGAAGTCCATGCATGAGGCGGGGCTATGGCAAGGCATTCTGCCGCCGCAGCAACGTCCGCACCTGCCTACACTTCGCCGCGCGGGATTTAAAGGTACAGATGAGCAGATATTTAAGGCGGCGTGGCAGCAAGCGCCGCGCCTGATGAAGAATTGCCTCTCGGCCAGCTCAATGTGGGCGGCAAATGCCGCAACCGTTAGCCCGTCTAGTGATAGCGGCGACGGTAAACTCCATCTCACACCTGCTAACCTTTCCACCATGCTGCACCGCTCTATTGAACACCCGCAAACTCAGCGCGCATTGGAGACAGCTTTTCCTTTCGCCAGCGTTCATCCAGCCCTTGCTGAGCATTCTGTTTTTGCCGATGAGGGCGCGGCTAATCATGTCCGCCTCTGTAATAATCGCGGCGCGCAAGGCGTGGAGCTTTTCGTCTATGGACGCGATGGTTACGCCGCCCACCGGCCCGGCTATCCCGCGCGCCAAACACTGCAAGCCAGCCAAGCCATAGCGCGTAGTCATGCACTTGATCCCGCCCGCACGGTGTTTGCCCTGCAATCTGACGCGGCCATTGATGCTGGCGCGTTTCATAATGATGTTGTCTGTGTGGGGGCGCTACAAACATTGTTTTATCATGAACTCGCCTTCGCAGATACGGCTGCTATGCAAGCCGCTGTAACCGAGGCGGCAGCAGGGCTTTTCTCGCCAAATTTTGTTCAGGTCCCGCTTGCCGAGGTGCCGATTGCTGACGCGATCAAAGCCTATCTTTTTAATTCCATGCTTGTTCAAATGCCTGGGGCTGACCGGCTTACCTTAATTGCGCCGCTGGAAACGCAAGAAAATTTAGCGACTAAGACCTATTGCGATAAGCTTGTCGCGAGTAACGGACCCATTGGCGAAGTGCGATATGTAGATGTGCGTCAATCCATGCGTAATGGCGGGGGGCCAGCTTGCTTACGTTTGCGGGTCACTCTTACAGACTCCGAGTGGGCGGCGGTTAATCCCGGCAATAAATTCTCACCTGAATTATATGAGGCGTTAAAAGCCTGGGTAAATAAACACTACCGAGAAAGCCTCGCCCCGGAAGACACGCATGATCCAAGTCTTATGAAAGAGAGCTTTGCCGCGCTTGACGCGCTAACAAAAATTATGGGCCTCGGGAATAGGTTTTATCCGTTTCAATGCGAGAGCTAGTTAAATGAGCTATCTAGAAATTTCTGCAAATGTCATGACGGCCATTGCCATTTTCCTGGCCGGCAGAAATAGTGTTCATACATGGTGGGCAGGCATTATAGGCTGCACCCTATTTGGATTTTTGTTTTTTGACGCGAAACTTTACGCGGATGTTACGCTGCAAGGCTTCTTCGTCGTGACCAGCCTGATAGGCTGGTATCAATGGAGCGGGGGACGCGACAAAGAGCTCCTTCCCATTACGCGAACAAAATCAAAAACGTTACTGATGGCTATTATTGCCGGCCTTGTTGTCGGGGCTGGTTACGCCATGTTGCTTCAAGAATTTACAGATGCTTATTCGCCGGGGTGGGACACAGCGCTTCTTGTCGGGAGTGTTATCGGGCAAATCCTATTGATGAACCGCAAGATTGAAAATTGGGGTTTTTGGCTCCTTGTGAATACCATTGCTGTGCCGCTATTTTTAAGCCGTGGATTATATCTGACATCCGTTCTCTATGCTGCCTATTGGGTGCATGCGATTATTGCTTATAGAAAATGGAAATCTGAAATGGGGCCCGCTGTCAGTGACGTCTTTTAAAACGGGATTAATTGTTGGAAAGTTTTGCCCGCTGCATAAAGGGCACCAATATCTAATTGAAACGGCTCTTAAAGCCTGTGAGCGTTTGGTAATTATCAGCTATGCCAAGCCCGGATATTTGGGGTGTGAAACCCAGAAACGAAGGGATTGGCTGGAAGAGCTTTATCCCGAGACGATACGTCTTGTTGTGGATGATAACTGGTTATTAGACCGCGGCACATCACTCTTTAAATGCGTCCCACATGATGACGCGGATGAGGAAACACATCGTTATTTTACCGCTTGGCTGTGTCATAGCGTCTTGGGCGAAACGGCCGACGCTATCTTCACGAGCGAAGATTATGGGGATGGGTTTGCGCGGGCGGTTTCTGAATATCAACGCTCCCCCGCCAAACATATATGCGTCGATAAGGCGAGGGACGTTGTTCCAATTTCCGGCACAAAAATTAGAGAAAACCCCGCTCACAATCGAGGCTATCTTTCGGATGTTGTCTTTAGGTCATTCATTAAAAAAGCCGTCTTTCTCGGAGGCGAATCCACGGGCAAGTCTAGCTTGGCTGAAATGCTAGCCGCGCGGCTAGGCACGCAATACGCGCCGGAATATGGCCGCGAAATTTGGGAGCAGAAAAAGGGTCAGTTAAGTTTTGAGGACTTACTCCATATTGCGCAAACTCAGATCAAGCGCGAGGCAAGCCTTCTGCCAACATCTCGGGATTGGCTTTTCTGCGATACAAGCCCTCTGACGACGCTTTTTTACTCGGACTCGATGTTTGGTAAAACCGATCCAGAATTAGAGAAACTTTCTCAGCTAACTTACGATGTGACCTTTCTCTGCGCTCCCGATTTCGAATTTGTGCAAGATGGAACGCGACAAGGCGCGGCATTTCGAGAGCGTCAACATCAGTGGTATCTAAGCGCTCTAAAGCAGCGCGCTATTGATTATGTGTTACTAAAGGGACCGATGGAAGAGCGCCTTAATGTGGTCTTGAACACATTAGAAATTGATCCCTCTCTCAACAGGGTCGTTCGCTAAAGTTTTCGTCCTGGCCACTCGACCACTTGAACGCCAAGCCGCCTTGCGCTTTGTTTTACGTCTGGCCCCGCATATCCCAAAACATGCAAGGCGCTTTGCCGGCTGCGATTTGATAGGTCTTGGAGGGCGCCGTTGAGTTGCGGTGTTGATCTCAGATAATCCGCGTAGACGGGAAGGATAAGCGTTCCGTCGCGGGAGACTATGAGCGGCGCGACGGCGTTGCTTATATGCGCGGAAATATCGCCTCTTGCATTTAAGGCTGCGATGTAATCTGAAACGGCAAGATGGCTCTCCGCGTAAGAGCGGTCTGAAACGCCGGCGGCATTTTGGAGTAACTGCATGGCAAATATTTTGTCAGGAATTATGTCAAGCGCTCTGAATAAGCGTCTGCGATTCAGTTTTGTAAAGGCGTTATTCTTATACAGGCTTTCTACGGCCTGCGGATCTGCACCCCATGCGAGATAGGCATCCTTCTCGCGGTTTTTTTGGCGGTGCGCATCTTCATATTGACCCACAAATTCAGCATTATTGACATAGCCAACGCCCGTAAAAGCAGGGCTGAGATATTCAATGCCCGCTTGACCTGCGCCAAGTTTAATCGTCGTGCCAGTATAGCTATTGGCATAGGCGAGGCGGTCGATTTGCTTGCGGTAAGCCTTGTTTTCTGTTTGCGGATCAGTGCCAAATTCTGCATGCAGGCGGCGTGACGCATTATGCTTTCCTGCAAGCGAATTAACGCCCGACCAGATATCACTACCCGCTTTTTCCACGCATCCAAAACCTGAGCACTTCGTGCCGGCCGCGCCAGAGGTAATGCGCGCGCCTGTGACGGCCAATTCACCGACGCCGTGAAGGAGGTTTCCAGCGACTTGGCCGACTTGTTCAGGCACGAATAGAACGGCGTCGCCTACATTGCTGATGTCACCGGCGCGGTTCACCAGCGTCTTCCCGATACGGTAGGGGGTCTCGACGAGGTTAGTTGTGCGGTCTTTGGCAGAGCCTAGGATCTCGCCGCCTGTCGAACGTTGGCGTAGGGTTTCCGTTGCCTGAATTTCGCTAATGCGGATCTTGGTTTGCTCTGTCCCAAGTACCGTCATGCGCTCATATGGCGTCTCGATCTCGTAGCGAAGCAAATACCCATCAGAGATAGCTTGCGGAGCGACGCGGTGATGCGCGCTGTCCATATAGTCTGCGCCTAGAAATTGGGCGGCATTCACGGCCGGGTTAGCGTGCGTTTGTGCCTGGGCTTTGGATCCTAAAAAGATTCCAGAAAAGGCAACAAGGCTTACGGACAACGCGGCTGTGAGTTTCAAATTCATAAGCCGTATATAAGGTCATTGCGTTAAAAAGACAAATCACGACATAATGAACAAAGTCTTAGAACTGGACTTAGGGGCTAATGCCTAGCGTTATGGGGAACGTCCGCCTTTATTCGCGTAATCTTGCGTGCCCTTTGTATAGACGCGGTCGGTCTCTAGGATGTCGGTAACACTGTAGACGTATTTCTGGCGGCTCATTTTTGCGTATAAGGGGCCGAAATCAGCATAGGTGGCTTCGAGGAGTTCCTCAAAACTACTGATGGCGAAATAAGCCTGCTGGAAATCATCAATGCGGTAATCGGTGTGCATCACACGCTCTAAATCAAAGTGTAGGCGATTGGGGGAATTATCATCAATGGCAAATACAGATTCGGTTCGAGACGACACAATGCCGGCACCGTAAATGCGCATCCCGTCTTTGGTCCTCATAAGGCCAAATTCAACGGTGTACCAGTAAAGCCGCGCGAGGTTTTTCAGGCAGTCATGTTTCAGCGCGCGCAATCCGCCTTGTCCGTAAGCTTGCATGTAATCGGCAAAAACGGGTTGAGCTAAAAGCGGAACATGGCCAAAAATATCGTGGAAGACATCGGGTTCTTCGAGGTAATCCATCTGGTCCCGCCCGCGAATGAACCGGCCCGCAGGAAAGCGCTTATTCGCCAGATGATTAAAGAACACGTCATCAGGGACAAGATGCGGCACCATCACAACTTCCCAGCCTGTTAGGGCTTTGAGTTTAGGATTCAAAACGGCTAAATCGGGAATGCCGCCCATATTGAGATCGAGCGCCGCCAAGCCATCATAAAATTCTGGCACGGCGCGGCCCTTTAAGACGTCAATTTGCTGAGCGTAAAGTGTGTTCCAGATGGCATGTTCATCGGCGCTGTAACGGGTCCACTTTTGGTCGATCGTAAAATCGGCGGCGGGCGTTTGTTCGGCTATGATAGGATCATTAAGGGGCATGGGGCCTGATAAGCCGCTCGGCAGGAAAAAGCATTTGTAAAATCAGCTATTATGCAAAAATATAACCCTTTACCTAGAAAAAGTGAGGATAGATTTAGTAAAAATACCTATTCCTCAGTCTTTTTCTTTTTCTTGCTACCAAAAATACTGAGCAAAGCGTCCTCTACCGTTGGCTCTTTGGCATCAGGTGCCTTTGCATTTGGGTCCTTAGCTTCAGACGGCTGCGTTTGCGGTGTTCCTGCGGGCGTTTCCGCAGGCGTTTCTTTATTGCCTAGCAACCCGCCCAATATGTTACCGACGACTTCGTCTGTGTTTTTAGGGGCTGTCGTTCCCGATGGAGATGAACCATTCACAAGACCGCCAAGGATATCACCTGCTGTTCCACCGACACTGTCTTTGATGAGGTTACTGGCCTCAGCGCGCGCCCGCTGCGCGGCAATTCGGCCGAGCATATCTGTATCAAGGCCAACTTTCACCGCGCCAAAACCGCCTTTGACTTCTATGGGGATGCCGAAGGCCGCAATATTGCTGGCGGATTCACCCGTCAGGCGCGGGCGTAATCCAAAATCGATTGTTTGATTGCCAAGGTCAATCTTGCCGCTGCCTTCTGCCAGGACGCCGAGGCCTTTTAATGAGAAGGAATTAATCGAAGCGACGCCGTTTTCAATTTTTACGAGGCCAGCCAAGTCTTGAAACTTCGTGATATGGCTAGGACCGATGCCGGCTGGCAAGGTACGGCTCGTCAAGGCTTGGTCTAGACCTGTCAAAAGAGAACTGAGGTCAACGCCGCTTACTTGGCCATTGAGTAGTTTGAAATCCCCTGCGCCGTTTAGCGACTTCATGATGGCGGCTTGAGTGGCGCCGCGGCCCTTGATTTTAAAGCTGCTTCCAAGCTCGCCTTGCGCTTGGGTAAAGCCCGCAACAGACGACAGGAAACTGTTTGAGTTTAGGTCATTCAGGCCGACATCAAGCGAAATACGCGGCTCTGCGCGCGACCCATCTAGGACAGCAATCATGCGGCCTAATCCGCCGTAAAGCGCAATGTTAGGCATGTTTGCCGTCATAACGCCGCCCCGAAGCTCTGCCGTTATTTTAGATTGGCCCATTGTCAGGCGATCTGTCTTTACATTGGGCGTATTGAGGGTGAAGTCGCCATCTACGGCGCGTAGCGGCGCCGTGTTAATAGGGGCCGTGCTCCAAGGCTGGATTTCGCCCGTCGGATTTTGCGCGCTATAAGCCGCCATATAGGGCGAGAGATCAAGACCGTCTAAATCCATGAGGCCTGTTACGAAAGGCGTGGCAGGTTTCATATTGACCGCAAAATCACCTTGTCCATTTATCTTATCCAAAGCGAGTTTTGCGCCGGTAAATTGAATGTTATCGGGCGTTCCCTTGACGGCGCCATTTACAGAAAAAGGTCCGAAAATATCGCCTGAAGATGTGCTGGGCGGAAGCTCCGTCCCAGTGGATTTAGCGACCTCTCGCAAAGAGGGGATATCGATGTTTAGCGTGCCGTCAAGCGTGGCGCCTTCATTCCATGTCGCTTGTCCATCATAGCGGCCATTGATTTTTCCGCCGGTTAGCGCGGCTGTCAGCTGAGGCAGGGCGATGTTCTGACCCTCGCCAGATACCGTCCCATTTACGGCGATCTTACCGATAGTGTCAGCATAAGGAATATCCGTGGCCGTAATTTTTGCGAATTCAGAGAGCGACGCTATAGCGACGTCAAAGCTTCCGTCAAAGGCAGGCGTTTCGCCCAGCTTCGCCCCGCCTTGATAACTCCCGCTGACAGCGCCGCCATCCGTTTTTGCATTTATGTTTGTAAGGCTGATAACGTCGCCCACTATCGAGACATTGCCTGCCGCATTTAATTTTTGCACGGCTTTGGCTTGCGCGGCGTCCATGTCCAGCGCGGTCACAAGATTGGACACCGATTCGATGTCTGCCGAAAAAGCGCCATTCGCTGAGAGCGTGTCTCCATAAGCGCCCGTGCCCGTGAAGGTGCCTTCAAGGCCTTGACCTTTAATTGCGGCATTGACGTTGCTCGCGGAGAAACCTTTATCGCGGCCCGTAAGGTCGGCGCTAAGTTTCACCGTATCCAGCAAAGAGACGCCTTTTATATCTTGACCAAGCTGTTTGGCGAGCGCGGCAACGTTTTTTGCATCCAGATTGATTTGGCCATCAAAGACTGGTTTTTCAGACAGGGTTGCGTCGCCTTTAAAGGCTCCCGTGAAATCCGCGCCCACAGCAGAAATGTCTGCCCCTTTGGCTGTAAGAACTGCGTTTTCATAGGCATAATTGCCTGACAGTTTCGCGCTATCGATCATCTCGGAATAGGGCACGTCTTTGGGAGATAATGCGGCGAGTTTTGAGACGCTTGACACATCGCCGTTCACATCCAAATTGAAGGCGATTTCCGCCCCTGCGAGGAAACGGCCTTTGGCCGTGATATCCGCAAAGTCTGTTTCTAAGCTAACGGTAACGGGCGCTTCTTTGCCATCCAGAAATGCGCGTATGGAATTTAACGTTAAGTCGATTTTAGCGGGCGTTCCATTATAGTTCAGCGAACCGTCGATTTCGACAGGCTCTTTCAGGCTTGGGAGAGAGAAATCTACATTCACATCACTTATCGCGACATCCGTGCCGCCTTGGCGGTCAATATAAGTGATCATTCCGTTTTCAAGCGTGAACTGACCAATATTAGGGTCAATCTCCGCATAACGCCCATCACGCTTAAAGGGCCCAGATTCAGGTTTCGCAGATGTTGCGTCTTCTTTAAACGCCCAATTTGTTTTCCCGCTGGCAAGTTTTTCAAGATTGATAGACGGATTTTTGAGGGTGAATGAAGAAATTTCAACGCGCTTGGAAAATAACGGGAAGAGCTTGATGCGCGCACTCATCGCGTCCATTTCAGCAAAATTTTCGGCTTGAAAGCCGTCAGGATTATCAATTTCCACGCGGCCTGCATTGGCTTTGATGACAGGGAAAACACTTAGTTTCACCTCGCCCTGAACGCGGACGTCACGGGCCAATTCACGGCTAAGCTGCGTCTCAATCTTTTCCTTGTAAACCGAGGATGGGATGAGGGAAGGAAGCGCGATGATGCCAATAATCAAGACTATGACTAAAATGCTGAGGCCAATGATGAACTTTTTCATGAAAATCTCCTGCTGGTTTAACGCCAGCTACGTCCATATGTTCCAGATTAGAGAGCCTTAAGTCCTGTAACATGAACCACACCCTAATATCTTAGTTTAAGGGGGCTATATGGCATTGGCTCGCAAAAAACACAGTAAAAGCCTGTATTTTTGTTAAGCTTAAGCTATAGTTAACGTGAAGGGCCATGAGGACGGCCTGAAAACTGGAGACTTATTATGTGTATGAACCATTGCGGCAATACTGATACCCACGAAGATAAAGACATGATTGCAAGACGCAACCTTGTGCAAGCCCTAGGGGCAGGCGCTGTCATCACAGCCGCGCCAGCTCTGACCAGCTGCGCAACGAATGCTGAGACGGGGCGTAAGCAATTTGTGGGCCTAGCACCTGGAAGTGCGCAGCTGAACCAGATGGCATCGGCGTCTTGGGCAGAGATGAAGGCAAAAACGCCGACCTCTACAGACCCTAGATATACAGGACGGCTACGCAATATCGGCAGCCGCATTTCTAGAGGGGCTAATCGCGGCGACCAAAAATGGGACTATGCTGTTTTTGATTCAGATACTAAAAATGCCTTCGTCCTGCCGGGGAACCGTGTAGGCTTCTATAAAGGTATGATGGACTTCACGGATAATGACGACCAAATTGCAGGCATTATGGGCCACGAAGTCGGGCACGTCTCAGGACAACATGCGCGTGAGCGTTATTCCATGCAAATGGCGTCACAAGCGGCAGTTATGGGCGGCTCCATCATTGGCGGCTCGCAAATAAGTAAGGGCTGTAAAAAATACCAAGGCGCCCAACGTCAGCAATGTATGCGCAGCGCCAGCCAGAAGACACAATACCTCGTTCAGGCGCTCGGACTTGGCGCTATGATTGGTTTGACTTTGCCATATTCGCGTAAACACGAAACAGAGTCGGATTTGCTCGGCGTGAATTATATGCACAAAGCTGGATATGATCCGTATCAAGCCCAGAAATTATGGGAAAAAATGGCTGCGAACAGCACGAGTCGGCAGCCTGAATTCCTCTCAACACATCCTGCGCCCGCTAATCGTGCGCGCACGATCCACGAATATATCAAACGTCAGGAAAAATTGGGCTCGCAAGGGTTTAAAAATATTCAGACGTAACGCATTTAACTGTCATATTTGGCTTGATGATGCGCGGGGCTTCGTATAGAGGTTCCGCGCATTGCAGTTATGCAGTCAGTGCCGCTTTAGCTCAGCTGGTTAGAGCGCTGGTTTGTGGAACCAGAGGTCCTCAGTTCAAACCTGAGAAGCGGTACCATTTTTCTCTTTTTCTATCCTTCAATATGTGGCTACGCCTGTGTCTTAAGGCTTGCCCTAGGCGTTGATGTTTTTACCGTGTAAGAAAAACGGGAATATGGAGTATATGATGAGAAAAGTAACGACCTCGCCGCGGCGGTTAATGGCCTCGCTTAGCATTGTTAGCATTGGCTTGGGTCAACTGTCTTGCGCGCCCTCAAATGCGAATGACGCTATTGCGCCAGTTGCTGCTTCAACTAACACTCAAGCGGCGTCTGAATTCCAAGTGAATTATGTCACTGCACTGGGCGCACACGCGCTCTTGGCGGAGAAACCAGAGAGTGTTGTCTTGGATATAAGAACGCCTAAAGAAGTCGCTAAGGGTCATATTGAGGGGGCGGTTTTCGCTGATTTCTATGCAGATGATTTTGCTGAGCGGCTCACGAGGCTTGATAAGGAAACGCACTATGTGGTGCATTGCGGAAGCGGCGGGCGCAGCACCAAGGCCTTATCAACGTTAGAGGAATTGGGTTTCATCAATATCACGCATATGGATGGCGGTTTACGAGACTGGAACAAAGCTAATTTGCCTTTGACACAACCATAGACATAAAAATATTAGGAACATTTATGACACATCCTTTAATTAAAATTGCGGCAATCTCAATTTTGACAAGCTGTATCTCTATGTCTGCGAGTGCTGGCGAGACCGATTTTCACGCGGGAACAGTCTTCCCTGAATTTGGCAATGTCGCGGCCGTTGACAGTGATTTTAGAATACCGAAGCGCGCGAAGTTTAAAGTCCTGTTTGATGCCACTAAAGGCGCCGATGCGGGGGAGATAAACCGGTCGCTCAATACCATAGCGCGGTTTATGAATATGCATGCTGAGGCGGGAGTCCCTGAGAAGAATATGAAAGCCGCAATTGTCTTTCACAGTAAAGGATCATTTGACCTCACAAAAGCAAGCTATTACGGCAAGAAATTTGAAGGCTCTGAGAATGCAAATGCCGGCATCGTTAAAGCTCTGACAGATAAAGGTGTCCGGATTATTTTGTGCGGCCAAACAGCTGCATATTATGATATTTCTAACGAGGATTTATTGCCGGGCGTAGAAATGGCCCTCTCCGCGATGACGGCCCATGCATTGCTGCAGCAACAAGGTTACACACTTAATCCATTTTAGGAGTGGTCGGCGGCGTTCGTTACAACCATTTCTCAATCTTTTTTACGGATTTAAACGGGAGCGCCAATGACCATGACAGTGAGGCTGGGCCTGGCGTTTGATGTTCTTGTAATCCTATCACCATGTCGTCATGGCCCTTGGCGGGTTGCGCTGTGTAAGACCCAAATAAGTGGTCCCATAGAGATAAGCTAAAGCCGAAATTACTATTGGTTTCCGAAGATATGATTGAGTGATGTACACGGTGCATATCAGGGGTTACAATTAAACGCCGTAATAGACGGTCAAATTTAAGGGGTAGTTTAACATTGGAATGGTTGAACATAGCGCATACATTTAAAATAATCTCAAAAATGATTACGGCTAAAACTGGCGCGCCTAAAAGCGCAACAAGAGCCATTTTGTAAACCATAGATAAGCCAATCTCGAGCGGATGAAAACGTGAGCCCGTCGTTACGTCAATATCGCGATCAGCATGGTGAACCTTGTGCAGCGCCCAGAGGAAAGGAATGTGATGGAAGGCAACATGCTGCCAATAAATAAGCACATCTAGCAGAATTATGGCGAGTGTAATTTCTAGCCAAATGGGCAAATCAATTATGTTAAATAACCCCCAACCTTTTTGGAGAGACAGGGCCGCGATGCCAACGGCGACGATTGGAAAAAGCAAGCGCACGAAAAAACCGTCAATAATGATGAGCAAGAGATTCGAGGTCCAACGGCGTGTTCGCCGCATGACACGCGCCTTGCGCGGAAAAAGTGCTTCTGCAGACATCATGATAAGCAGAATGGAAATGAACACTCCCAGACGAATATTGGCTTCATGTGTTAGTATAAATTCAGTCATGGACGCTCTTTGTTTCTTAGTTTTATACTGCAGTTCAAGAAATTCTCTATGCGACACCGTCACACATAGATATCGCTTATTAGGAGCCGCTCGTGGATAATCAAGATCAGTCAGATTATTGGAACGGTCAAGCCGGGCGGAGATGGGTAGAGTTTTCTGATCGATTAGATGCAATGTTGCTCCCTTTCGCCAATCAGATTCTCTCTTCAGCGAATGTTACGCCCGATGATAATGTATTGGATATTGGGTGCGGCGGCGGCGCTTTATCTATTCTAGCGTCACAAACGGCCAAGTCCGTTCTTGGAATAGATATCTCAAAACTTCTCATAGCTTTAGCCAAGGACCGCACCAAGACGCTCGATACTGTTAATTTTACGCTATCTGACGCTTCGAAAATTGCGCTGGAGACACACCGAGACCTTATTGTTTCCCGGTTTGGTATTATGTTTTTCGCGGACCCAGTTGCGGCTTTTGCAAACCTTAGGCGGCAAGTGAAAGATACTGGCCGGATGAGTTTTGCCTGTTGGCAATCCCCCATGAAAAACATGTGGGCCCGCGCGCCGCTTGAAGCCGCAATGCCGTTTTTAAATCATCCTCCAACACCGCCCAAGCCCCATGCGCCAGGTCCGTTTGCTTTTGCCGACGCGAATTATGTGACGGAAATTCTAACAAAGGCGGGGTGGCATAATATAGGCCTTACCGATTGGACGGGAGATATTCGTTTGCCTGGCCGCGATGCGGCCGAGGTCGCCAGTTTTATGATGGAAATGGGGCCGCTTTCTAGAATAATGAAAGAACAAAACTTAGACATGGAACCTGTTCACGCCGCTCTCATTGAGCGGCTGTCAGAAAAAGCTAGCGCGGACGGATCTATTGATATGCAAGCTTCGATATGGATTGTTAGCGCTACAGCAGCGCCCGGGGAAACATAAGTTTGAGGTGCGATATCCTTTTAACTAAAAATAGCGTCCCGAAACGCCGCCCTTCCTAACACACTATTTACCATAACCGCCTAAAGATGCGGAATGGAAAAACTTGCTCTTAAAACTTTGAAAACCGAAGACGTCAGAAATGTTGTTCGGCATCCCGATGCGGATATTCGGGCGATAGCAGCGCAACGTGTGTGCCGTGACATAAGGTCAAAAATTTTGAGCGACGCCGAGCGCGCCTTCGCGCATAAGCTTTTAAGGCATATTTCTAAGGATAGCGCAGATATGGTGCGCAGGGCTTTGGCGGTGACGCTTAAGAACTCGCCCAAACTACCCCATGATATCGCGATGACCTTAGCTGGAGATATTGAGAGTATCGCAGTGCCTGTTTTAACCCATTCACCTGTTTTCACAGATGAAGACTTAGTCGAAATTTTGAAGTCAAAAGCGGCGGCAAAAATTATCGCCGTCGCAAAACGGGTGAGCGTAAGTGATCATGTCGCGCGCGCCATTATCCGTTTTGGAGATAGTCACGCCGTAGCCCAAGTGGCGGCCAATGACGGCGCGCTGATATCTGAATACACCGCGTCCGAAATGCTCGATATCTATAATAATGATGATCTAATTGCCCAAAGCATGATTTCTCGCCGCGATCTTCCGCCAAAAATTGTTGAGAAGATGATCACTTTGGTGAGCGAGGAATTGGTCGTTAGGCTCACCAAGCGGCACGGTGTTTCGCCCATAGTGGCTGTCCAATTAGCGTCGCGCACAAGAGAACGCGCGACACTGGATTTCATTGATCAATCTTGGGTCTCCAAAGATTTAAGAGGGCTGGTAGCGAGCATTCATGCAGAAGGCCGCCTCACGACCTCGCTTCTGATCCGCGCTATATGTTCAGGCCAGATGCGTTTTGCAGAGCAAGGTCTCGCCATATTGTCAGGGGTTAGCGTGAAGAAAGCCGTTTTGATGATTCATGACGGCGGGCCATTTGGCCTTAAGGCCCTCTGTGTTCGCGCGGGGTTAAACGAACAGATGGTGCAGGTTATTCGGGCTGCAGTTATGATTTATCGCGACTTAGAACATTCCGGCCTTGAATATGACCGCCTCCATTTTCAAGAGCTTATGGTTGAGCGCGTTTTAACATTGCCATTTGAATTGCCCGAAGAGGATCAACTCTGGTTTTTAGAGAAACTGGACGGGTTCTCAGAGATTGCGCTAAATGGGTAAAATTTATTTAGGGCGCAAATTGCTCTCTGAGGATTTTTTCGCCGAGGCCATGTTCCTTATCAAATAAAAGCGTCAAGGAGGTTTCGTGATCTTGCGAGACTTTGACATGGGTTATGTTGCGCATTTCTAGGTTATCTGCTGAGGCCGCAACGGGGCGTTTTTCTGGGTCTGCAACTTCAAACTCTACCGTTGCGTCGGCATTTAAGAGCGCGCCGCGCCAGCGCCTGGGCCTAAAGGCGCTTATCGGGGTTAGGGCAAGAATATGCGCGCCAAGCGGCACGACAGGGCCATGCGCGGAGAGGTTATAGGCAGTCGAACCCGCAGGTGTCGCGAGCATAACCCCGTCAGCAATAAGGCGTTCAAGCCGGGTCTTACCGTCCACGCTAATCTTAATATGGGCCGCTTGCTGCGTCTGGCGGTAGAGGGAGACTTCGTTAAAGGCAAGTTCTTCAAACGTGCCGCCTGCGCCCTTAGCTGTCATCTTAAGAGGTTTAACAGTTGCGGCTTCGGCGGCGTTAAGACGCTCCAAAAGACCGTCCTCAGTATATTCATTCATCAAAAACCCGATCGTGCCTTTATTCATGCCGTAGACAGGCAGGCCTCGGCGCACAAGTGTCATATTGCGGCGCAATGTGCGCAGCATAAATCCATCGCCTCCCAACGCAATAATAGCGTCAGCATCGGCGGCGTCGTGATTACCGTATTTAGCAATGAGAATTTTACGCGCAGCTTTAGCTTCTGCGCGTTCACTGCTCATAATGGCCAGTTTTTCAAATGTTTTTGAGGTGGTCGCCACGATCTCTCCGACAGCTTAGATTTTTAGAACCCGGGTTACTTAGGCGTGGTCTCTGCCTTTAAATATACCAATAGGGCGTCTCGGTCTTCTTGCTTTTTTATCCCGACGAAGCTCATGCGATTACCTTTCATGAACTGTGAGGGCTTTTGGATGTAGCCGCTCAACGAGGCATCGTCCCAGATGAGATCTGAGGCCGCCATGACTTTGGAGTAATTAAAACCTTCTTTTGACCCTGCTGTAGCGCCGTAAATCGCCCAGAGATTTGGCCCAACTTTATGCTTGCCGCCATCCTCTAATGTATGACACGCCTTACAGCGTTTATAGAGTTTAGCGCCGCGCTCCATGGGCGTCATTGTGCTTGCCGTTTGCACAATCGGCGCTGTTTCTGGGCTCGGAGTGGGCGCAGGCGCAGAAGTGGATTCGCCGCCGCCGCCGCATGACGTCAATAAAATTACAGGTAAAATCAGATGTTTAACGTTCATGGTTTTAGTTTTCCTCAGATGCGTTTGCCGTATTTAACACTTGATTCACATATTAGATAGGGTCAAACTCGCGCTCAGAGGTTTGCAAGAGGCAAATCTCACATTAAATTCGGCATAAGCCGAGAAATGGGGAAATTATGGATATTGTAAGTTTAGGCCTTGGTCTTTTAAGCGGCGGCGGCGGTGGTCTTCTCGCCGGTAAAGTGATGAATTCTAATATGGGAACAATGGGACGCATGCTGACGGGTATTGTTGGCGGTACGGGCTTAGCGGCTCTTGCGCCAATGATTCCAGGCCTGGAGGGTGTATTTGCCTCTCCTGCTGATGGTGCAGGTCTTAATGTTGGATCGCTTCTGGGCGGCATCGTGTCCGGCGGTGTTGGCGGATCTATTTTGACTTTCATCCTTGGGAAAGTGATGGGCGGTAAATAAGCCACCCTAATTAATCTATGAAAGCCCGCTCATCGTAGCGGGCTTTTTTTTTGCCCGCATGGCGTTTGATTCAAAACAGGGCCGTGGCAAATTGTGCCTTTATCTTTGGTGCGTTCATATGCAATTAATGGCATATCATATCAAGGAACATCATGTCATTCTCTGCACCTGTTAAATCTATTCAATTTCTACTCAACCATAGTGTCGATTTGGATGCTATTTTGGACGCTCCTGCCTTTCAAGACGTAAACCGCGAACTTATCGGGGATATTCTGCAAGGCGCAGCAGATTTTGCCGAGAATAAATGGGCACCGACCAATTGGGCGGGGGACCAAAATCCAGCGCAATTAGACGGTGACAATGTGATTGCCTCGCCGGGCTTCAATGAGGCTTATCGGGATTTTGTCGAAGCGGCATGGTTGTCTCTTGCGACGCCTATGGAAATTGGCGGAATGGGTCTTCCGCAACTCGTCAAAGCCGGCGCAGATGAAATGTTTTACGCGGCCAATATGGCGCTGGGCCTTTGCCCGATGCTGACCTCAAGCGCGGCTAAGGCTATTCACGCACATGCAAGTGATGAATTAAAAGCTAAATATCTACCAAAAATGGTGACAGGTGAGTGGACAGGCGCCATGTGCTTGACCGAGCCACAAGCGGGTTCAGACCTCGGCCCTGTGCGCACAAAAGCCATAGATAATGGCGACGGAACATATGCTATTTCGGGTCAAAAAATCTATATCACCTGGGGTGATCATGACGTGGCAGATAATATTATTCATCTTGTCCTCGCGCGTCTTCCAGACGCGCCTGAGGGATCAAAAGGTATCTCGCTCTTCATCTGCCCTAAAATCTTTGTCGATGATGAGGGCAATATGGGCGAGCGTAATGCGTTCAAACCTATCGGGCTTGAGCATAAGCTTGGTATTCATGGGTCGCCCACCTGCGTCATGGAATTTAACGGCGCTACGGGCTGGTTAGTTGGCGAAGAAAATCGCGGCCTGTCTTGTATGTTCACAATGATGAATGAAGCAAGGTTATTTGTAGGTGTTCAAGGCGTGGCCATCGGTGAACGCGCTTATCAAGCCGCGCTAGATTACGCGAATGAGCGGGTTCAAGGCCGCACGATTACAGGGCAAGAGGCCATTATTGGGCATCCGGATGTGCGCCGTAATTTGATAGATATGAAAACACGCCTATTGGGCGCGCGCGCAATATGTATGGCGACGGCTGCGGCGGGGGATATAGCCGTTCACGCCCAGGATGAAGACATTCGCAAAGCCGCCCATATCCGCGAAGCTCTGCTCACCCCGCTCGCTAAGTCTTATGGGTCAGATACAGGCGTTGAAGTGAGCTCTATTGGCGTGCAAATCCACGGGGGTATGGGCTTTGTCGAAGAAACAGGCGCTGCGCAACATTACCGCGATAGCCGTATTGCGCCTATCTATGAGGGCACAAATGGTATCCAAGCGATGGATCTTGTCGGACGGAAACTCCGCCGCGATGGCGGGGAGGGTATGCGCGCACTTATCGCTGATTTGGAAGCGATTTTAGACGTGTCGCAAAGTTCAAAGCTCGATTTATCTCTCTGCTCCCTAGCCCTGAAAAACGGTATTGAAACCGTCAAAACCGCAACAGATATTATGCTCAATGCCGATGAAGGCGACGCCCTAGCTGGCGCAACGCCTTATCTCAATTTGGTCGCCACTGTCATTTCAGGGGCCTATATCATTCGCGCTGTCGCCAATGGCGCTTTGGCAGGCGACGGGCTAACGGAAAATATGGCAAGTCTCGCCAGATATCATGCATTATCTATTATGCCGCAAGCTTCCAGCCAACTTGACTTCCTTCGCGGCGGAGCCAAAGCTGTCTTTGATTTCCCAATGCAGCAATTAGCAGATTTATAAAGGAGGCCCCCATGATCGGTGTCACAGCAAAACTAACAATAGCGCCCGGAAAAGAAGCAGAATTTGAAGAGGCAGCGAAAGCGCTTGTCTCTCAAGTCAACGCGAATGAGGCAGGATGCCTGATGTATGAGCTTTATAAATCTCCAAAAGACGCATCCATCTATATCTTTTTGGAAAAATACGCAGACCAAGCGGCTTTGGACGCTCACGGGAAAACAGATTATTTCCTCGCCGCGCAGGCTCCGCTCGGCGCTTGTCTTGCGGGCGCGCCTGATGTTCAAGTTTATGAAGCTGTGTGATAAGTATATCTATTAAGGAGCGGCTTTATGTCTGCACAAACACACATTGCGCGTATGACCGCGCCGAAAATAACGGCGCGTAAGGGCGGGGAGCCCATTGTTTGCTTAACCGCTTATGACGCGCCGACAGCCGCTATTCTTGACGAACATTGCGATTTGATTTTGGTCGGCGATAGTGTGGGCATGGTCGTGCATGGATTGACGACAACTGTCGGCGTAACGCTGGATATGATGATACTGCATGGCCAAGCCGTGATGCGCGGATCGCAGAGAGCCCTCGTCGTTGTTGACCTCCCTTTCGGCTCTTACGAGGACAGTCCTGAAACAGCGTTTCGGAGCGCGTCGCGCGTAATGATGGAAACGGGCTGTCAGGCCGTAAAAATTGAGAGCGGGTCTTACGCGGCTGAAACGATTAGCTATCTGGTTGAGCGCGGCATTCCTGTGATGAGCCATGTTGGCCTGCGTCCGCAAAGTATGAACGTCTTAGGCGGCTTCCGCGCAAGAGGGCGGAAAAAACAAGTGGCGGACGAAATTGTTGAAAATGCTATAGCCGCCGCTGAGGCAGGATCCTTTGCCGTAGTTGTCGAAGGCACGTCCGTTGAAATTGCCGATAAAGTTACCAAAGCTGTGTCTATTCCGACCATTGGCATTGGAGCCTCTGCGGGCTGCGACGGGCAAATTCTGGTGACTCCTGATATGCTGGGCCAATTTGACCGAGTCCCGAAATTCGTCAAGAAATTTGGCGACATGAAAGGCTTGATTGAAGACGCCGCGAAGACTTATGCCGACCAGGTCAAAGACCGAAGTTTCCCAGGCGACGCCAATACCTATAAATTCACGAAAAAGTAAAAAAACAATGCATCCTCCCCCATTGCGTGGGGTGAGGACGCACGTTGTAATTTTCAAACGTAAACACCAACTTTCCGTCCAAAATTACAGTCTCTTCATAGTGACGTTAACGGTTGCGAAAGACCCGCTTGAGCGATAGGTTCGCGCAAATTTGGCGGGTGTCCCGTCCCGAGTCTAAAAGCCCGGTTTAAAACAAGTCTTTAAAGGTGGCCCCGTGGTCGATTTTATTAATGAAGTTGAAGAAGAACTTCGCAAGGACGAGTATAATCGTCTGTTGCGGCGCTACGGGCCGTATATATTAGCCGTTATTGTAGCTATTGTGGCCGGCACAGGGTTTTTGGAATATCAAAAATATACCAAAGACCAATCTGCGCGGGCGACCTCTGCTAGCTATGTTGACGCTTCTGACAAAGCTGCGGCAGGTGAGGTCGATCAGTCTATTACTGAATTTATGGCTATCGCGGAAAAGGCGCCTGCGGGTTATGCAGGTTTATCCTTGGTTCGCGCCGCGACATTGAAGCTCGAAGCCGGAGACAGTACCGAGGCTGTGCGCCTGCTAGACCGCGCGGCAACAACCTTCGAGACGGCGCGCCATGCGCAGCTTGCTCAGATAAAAGCTGCCTATATCCTCGCGAATGAGGGCGCCTATTCAGACGTCATCAATCGCATTGGGCCGCTTATGGAAAAAGACGCGCCTTACGAGTTCTTAGCCCGTGAGCTTATGGGGTTTGCTGCGCTTAAATCGGGCGACGAAATTCTAGCGCGTAAAGAATTTGGCTATCTTGAGTCTATTCCAGGTGTGCCAGCACCGATTAAAGAACGCGCAAAGCAAAATTTAAGCTTGATGCGTACGGCCACCGCCGCTGCAGCCATCAAAGCGCCTGAGCCTGCCATGCCTGACGAAACTGTCGGAGAAACACAGGCACCTGCCACCCAGATACCTGCCACAGAGACACCTGCTACAGAGACGCCAAATGAAAATTGATTTTACAAAACTGACTTTGTCTTTAACGGCCGGACTGCTACTAAGCGGTTGTTCCACCTTGGGCGGAATTGGCGACGCTGTTGGATCCCTCAACCCATTTGATAAATCAGATGAAGAAGCTCGCGCGGCGCAAGGCGACGTTGCAGGCGAGACAGATAGAATTTCAATATTGGAATTAAACGAAACCCTAAAAATGTCAGAGACTATCACCCCTGACCAAGTTGTGCTTCCGCCTGTCTATGCCAATACTGACTGGCCGCAAGTTGGCGGTAATCCGTCTCATGTTGTGCAGCATACAGGCGCGACAGGTAATTTTGATAAGCTTTGGTCCAAAGATACGGGTAAGGGCTCTGCTCGCAAGGGCCGCGTCGTGGCCCCGCCTGTTGTGGCGGGCGGACGTATTTATACAATGGACGGCTCAAACCGCGTGACGGCTATGGACGCTAATTCAGGTGAAAAGCTTTGGGATTATAAAGTCGCACTTGTTGAGCGCACCAAAACCCGCGTTGGCCGTACCGGTATTGTTGAACGTGTCCGCGATCCTCTCTCTTTCCTTGACGGCTCGGGTACAGATAAAGAATCTGTGGGCGGCGGCGTCGCTGTTGCAGATGGCAAATTATTTGTCACCTCTGGCCTTGGCGTTGTCTCAGCCTTAGACGCGCAAAACGGCGAGGAAATTTGGACACGGGTCACCCGCGTGCCGATGCACTCGGCCCCGACATCCGCAGGCGGCCGCGTTTTTGCGGTCTCAGACGATAATGAGCTTTTTGCCTTTAATGCGAACACTGGCGAAGTCATCTGGACCTATCAAGGCATTATTGAAAGCGCCCGTATGCTTACCGCGCCGAGCCCAGCTGTCGTCGGCGAGACTGTTATTTCAGGCTTTGCCTCTGGCGAGTTAATAGCCTTGCGTGTTCAAAATGGCGGCGTGTTATGGCAGGACGCTTTATCCTCTGCTGGACAGCTAACCCCGCTGGCGTCGCTCAATGATATCGCCTCTGGCCCTGTCATTGCTGATGGCTATGTTATTGCGTCTGCGCAATCTGGCGTGACATCTGCCTTTGACCTGCGCACAGGACAACGTATTTGGACGCAGCCCGCAGGCTCGCTTGGTTTCCCGCTTGTTGCAGGTGACTTTGTTTATTCTGCTATGACGGATGGCCAAGTTGTTTGTATGTCTAAGCTCGACGGATCCGTTATTTGGACGAAGCAATTACCAGCTCATAAGAATGCTAAGAAGAAAAAGAAGCGTATTGCATGGTCTGGCCCAATTTTGGTTGGCGAGCGTTTGATGGTGATGTCATCGCAAGGCAAAGCCGTGACGATGAGCCCTTATGATGGGTCGATCATCAGTGAATTTAAAGTTGGGGAAGAGGTTTTTGTCTCGCCCATTATCGCAAATGAAACGGTCTATGTTATGACCGATTCCGCTAAGTTGATTGCTTTCCGTTAAGCGCGTTAGCGCTAGCCCCGTTCTGTAAGGACAGATGCAAAATGACAGACGAATTCGAAGATTTCGAGGAGGAGGCTCCCGAAGAGCTTGAGGCCGCGCCTGAAATGCGTCCGGCAAAGATCGCTATTGTTGGTCGTCCTAATGTCGGGAAGTCCACAATTTTCAACCGCCTTGCCGGTAAACAGCTTGCCATTGTGAATGACACGCCTGGCGTAACTCGCGATGTGCGGGAGGTGCGCTCCAAACTGCGTGGTCACGAAATGGTGCTGATGGATACGGCTGGTTTTGAAAACGCCAAAGGCCAGAAGCTCGAAGCCCGTATGCGCGCTCAAACTGAGGCCGCTGTGCTCGAAGCCGACATTTGCCTTTTTGTTTATGACGCGCGTGAAGGCGTTACGCCCCTTGACCGTACCTTCGCGCAATTTGTTCGCCGCACGGGTAAGCCAACAATTTTGGTCGCCAATAAATGTGAGAGCAGGGCCTCTGATACGGGCGTGACGGAGGGTTACTCCCTCGGTATGGGCGATCCGGTAGAGGTCGCCGCTGAACATAATATTGGCTTTGTGGATTTGGATGACGTTGTCGAACTTGCTTTGCGTGATGTCGATTTGGGCGTGCGGACTGATAATATTGATTTCGAAGAATCCCCTGTTCGTATCGCCATTGTTGGCCGCCCAAATGCCGGTAAGTCCACTTTGATTAATACGCTCATCGGTGAAGACCGTTTGCTCGTGGGCCCAGAAGCCGGCGTGACGCGGGATTCGATTACCATTGATTATATGTGGCAAGGCCGCCGCGTTCAGTTTCACGATACGGCGGGTATGCGCAAAAAAGCGAAGGTTCAGGAAAAGCTCGAAACCCTTTCTGTCCAAGATACGCTGCGCGCCATTAAATTTGCCCAAGTCGTTGTGCTGCTCATGGACGCGACCTCGCCATTTGATAAGCAAGATCTACAAATCGCCTCGCTTTGTGAGCGAGAAGGGCGCGCCTTAGTTTTGGGCGTCTCCAAGTGGGATTTGGTTGAGAATAAATCGGAGATGTCAAAATTCCTGCGCGACGAAACCGCAAGATTATTGCCGCAATTACGCGGTCTCGAAGTCATCATGTTCTCTGGCCTGACAGGTAAAAGTGTCGACCGTTTACTCCCGGCTATTGAACGTATTCAAATTGATTGGTCGGCCAAAGTCAAAACCTCAGAACTCAATGATTGGCTCCGCGAAAAAGTACAGCGCCATCCACCCCCCGCCGTAAATGGCCGCCGCATTAAGCCTAAATATATCAGCCAAACAAAAACACGTCCCCCGACATTTGTTCTCAAATGTTCACGCGCAACAAAATTGCCTGAGAGCTATAAGCGTTATTTGGTCAACGGCCTTCGTGAAGACTTTGACTTGAAAGGCGTGCCGATTAGGCTCTTCGTGAAGTCAGACGATAATCCATATGATAAGACTGTGCGGAAACAGGGATTTGAGCCGCTGAAACAGAAAGAGCGGCCTTAGGGATGAAATATATGTAGGGTGCATTAGTTTGCATTTCCTTTGGAAATGCTAACGTAATGCACCATCTAGCGGTGCACGATAAACCGGTGGATTACGTCAGCGTTTCTTTCGAAACGCCAACTAATCCACCCTACAATCTATAGCTTTTTCATGCCGAATTATAAACGAAATCTGATTGAAGGCGGAACCTTCGCCCGTGTAGGTCGCCCGCCTTTTCAAGCCTATGCCACACCCCAAAACTAGAAAACCGCCTCTATACAGGAACAGCCGTCATTTTCTTTACCGTCGTGAACTTCGTAAAATTAGTGCCCTATGCGATGCTGGGGCAATTTAACAAATCCAGCCTCACAACCTCGCTCATCCTCATACCCTTCGCGTCCATAGGCGTGCTGATAGGGGTGTGGTTGATTAAGCGCATAGGCCAGCAATTATTTTACCGTATTTTATATGAGCTTATATTTGTCGTGGGGGCTAAGTTACTGTGGGATGGGTTGGTTTAGGGAGCTCGCGGGCACTCCATTTTTGACCTTCATATATAATTTATTTAGCGCTAATTTTTGTATCTTGATAAGTCGTAAGAACATTCTGGAGATTGATTATATTCTGGTTCACTACGAAAAAAAAACCACCGGTTAGAGTCTTTTGGGTCAATAGTGTATTCATACTTTTTTGAAAAATTCTGAAGGTGAATATAAGTTGGATGGTTCCCGTCTAACACCTTTATTAAAGTTTGTTCTTCATTCTCATTCAACTTTAAGATTGTTAATCCATCTTGAGTAATTGACTCCGAAATATCCTCCAGATTATAGTTTGGATGCTCTCCTTCATATATAGAGAACATGAATTCTCCATTTTCATTATATAGAGATGTGAGGGTAAAGTCTTTTACGGAAGACCTTTCTATTCTAGCTACCTCTATGTCGTTTAAACAGAATCCTGTACTTACATAATTACAACAACTAGGAAGGTAATGACGTACAGTCTCTGCTTTATTATGACAGCTAACCAAGTAAAGTGATGCTATAGTTGCCGCCGTAAAATAAGCTACTTTTGAAATTTTATATTTTCGAAGACGGCTTTTTTTCATCCTCCCTGCCCCTCTCTTTCACGACCCGAAAGTTCATTGCTGAAAGGAGGGAACTCAGATCCATTTGTTCTCTTAATCACATTATTATCAGGGTTTTCAATTATTGCCGTAATATCAGCCTCCGTAATTGAACTCCCAAGCCCCATTAAATTAGTTGCTCCGTCCGTTCCTGGTTTTGGGACTGCCCCTACGACCTTTCCATTTTCTACAACATCAACATATTTATCAGGTAAGCCCAGAAGATGACCAACTTCATGCTTTGGCGTTTCGCCTCCGCTGTTTGCGTAAAGATACACACTGTCACCTTGTACAAATGCACGCCCTCTCCCAAGTTTTTCCACAACAGTATTGGTTCTGCCGATTGTATCACTTTTCATTACCGTTTCGATTTTAACATTATATTTCCCGTATTTTCCGCTCCATTGATGGGCCCCTCCAGCAATACGGGGTATCATTTGCCCCGAATTAGCAAACCCTCCCTGCTGAACTGGTAGAACTAAAGTAACATTATTCCCGATAACTTCGCCCTCAACATACTTTCCGGTAGAGTCCATATTATTGACTGGGTCGTTAAACGTATAACCGAACCTATTAAAATAACCCGGCTCACCCGTATCTAGAAACGTCACAGGGTCAGTGCTCAGAAACCGTCCAATAGCCGGATCAAAATACCTCGCCTGCATATAGTTCAAACCCGTAGAGTTGTCTTTAATATGTCCCGTAAAGCCGGCCTGATTATCATTGGCCGCATCTTCATCCAAAGCCTCGCCGTAAGGCGTGTAGCTCTCTGTCCACTTCACGTCGCCAACCTCGCCGGCCGGATACCCAAGGCCCTTAGTGCCAGATTGGGCGCTGCCCAGATGGTCAGGGTGCAGATAGGCGAACTTATTATTCTCTATCCGAGCAATGGTCATGCCTGCGGCATGCATATAATCCGTCATCTTACCGTCGGTCCATTCATCGACATGGGTCAGGCGGCCCGTAACGTCATAGACATTATAAATCGTCTTGCCATTGACCACGGATTTGAAGCGTTTGTGGTTGCCGTCATAAGCATAGCGGCTACCTGCGGCCACAGCTTCGCCTTGGGCGTTTTGTCCCGAGACAGTGCCAGGTTGGTCGGCCATATCATATTCAAAGGTGAGGCCACCCAAGACCTCAACATTACCGCGGCTATCATAGGTCAAATTACGGCTACCTGTTCCGCCATTCGGCGCTGTGCGGGTATCAACCACTGAGGTCAGGCGGCCTGTCCGGTTAGTCCCCGTCAAGTCGTAACCCATAGTCACCGTTCCGCCGCGAAGTGTTTTTTGGCGGATGTTTCCAAGGGGGTCATAAAGATAACTTGCATTCCCAAAGGACGCGCTTGTGACTGACTCTAAGCGGCCAAGGTCATCATATCCGTAATCTCGCGATCGGGTGCTATCAACACCATCCGTCTGTAGATCAATACGTCCATTTAGGTCATATGTGTAAGAGAGGTCTAGGGCCGTGGTGACACCATCAGACACTAAAAGACTATCGAGTTGTAATTGACTGTTCAGGCCGCGGGTTAAGGCCAGCCCATTGCCATAGGTTAGGCCTGCTACCGAGCCATCAGGGTGGTAAGTAATATTATCTAAATAAGTCTGCGTTGAATAAGACAGCTTCTCAGTACGCCCAAGGCCGTCATTGGACATGTAAAAGAGACGTCCCCCCGGAAGACGTCGACCCCTTAAATATCCGTGGGCGTTATAAAAATAATCCATGTCGAAGACGATGTCATATTCGCTATCCTCATCGTGGACGATTAACGCTTCTCTCGCGAGGCGGTTATGGGCATCATAGCTATATGCCCATCTGTTCCAATCGGGGCTGGAAATGTCCCCGCGATCAATACGGGTAAGTTGACTGTTTTGGTTATAAAGACGGTCAATGTCTGGGGTGTCAGGGTCTGCGTAATCAGTTATATCCAGACGTCCCATAGCGTCATAAGTTAAGGTGACTTTTGTTGGCCCTGACGGCGTAGCCGTGCAATCTGTCCCAGCAGCCATGCCGCGAGAATAAGAGGTTAACTCGCCTGCATCATTATATGCATATAATTTGCTCCCAGACTCTGGCACATGATGGCGACAAAGGCGGCGCGTTATTGGATCATAATAGAATTTCTGCGTAAGGCTTATAGCTGTTGTATTGTAAAGTCCGAACTGCGTGACCTGCTCAATTTCATCCCAAATATTACGAACAATACCTGTTGTAACACCTTCGGGCTGTTGAATTTTTATAACTTCGCCGCCCCCTGGGCCGCCATACCCATTTCGAGTGGTTGTCGTAATTTTACCTTCACCGTCTGTGACCTGCGTGCGGTTGCCGGAAAGATAATCATACTTCGTTTCAGCGCCGTCACCGACGGTAACTTTCGAAGACTCCATCCGGCCTAAAGCATCATAGGTATAGCTCGTGCCTGATGTCGTGTTGAGTGTCGCAGATGGAAATGACTTGAATTTGACACGTCCAACGCCATCATATTGTGTCGTCACATAGGTTGAAATACCTTTGAGGCGGTCAAATCGGCGCGTGACGACTGGCCTTAATAAGCCATCATAGTATTTATACGTCCGGTCATACGCCTTATCTATAACCTGTATGAAAGCGACAGTTGGGGTTGAGCCGTTGAGAATAGTGGTGGGCGAAAGATGAAGAGATGACGTAGGGGGCTTGATTAAAGTAACGCGGCCCATCGAGTCATATTCATAGTCAACTTTGCGTCCTTTTGGGTCTGTTTGACTTTTCACCCAGCCATCGTCAGTGATCTCGCTATGAGTAATAATGTTTGTGATGGCAGATGTAACTTTTGTGGGTTTACCGCGTTTATAGGTTTCAAATGTTGTCCGGCGGTCTTTTGCATCTTCAATCCAATTTACCGTTCCATTTGGATAATATCCGTACTCGGCTATATCCTTCACCTGATCATAGCTAAATTTCTTCTTAACTTGGCCGTTACCGTCATATTCAATTCTTGATATTTGGTGGGTCGTGGAACCTTCTTTTAGCCCAACCGTTTCCGGAAGGCCTAATATCCATTTAGTGGTATCATGCTTATAAGTCGTGACGGTTTCTCGTTCGGCCGTTGAGCCAGTTATATCACTAGATGTTTTAACGGAAAGGGGACGACCATAGGAATACGTTGATGATGCCGTGTCGAAGTCATACTCATATTCCGTTGTGTAAATGTCTGTGTCTTGAGTAATTGTTCTTTTTTCTACCTGGACGTTTGTATCAAAACCTGAGCCAACGCCAAAAATGAACTCTGTTTCAACTGTTCTGATAACTTGATTTGTTGCACTCAGTGTTTCCTCTTTTTCAATACGGCCTTTGATTTTATTGCCTCGCTCTCTATTCACGTAGAGCTTTTTCTTCGACCCGTCCGGCAACGTTAAATTTCTGATTTTCGTCCTAGCAATGTTCCCGGTGCAGCTCCCATTATCTTGTTGGTAGTTATATCCCCAAATGCGTGTTTCATTAATTAATTCCAACTTTTTCTCAATAACGGCATATGAAGAATAGCTATAGGGGTTCGGCGGATTATTAGTCGTGCAGGTTTCACGATACTCACCATTTCTAATGCCTCTAACTTTATATTTCATTTCAGCCCCGAAAGGGTGCCTGACCGTTACGGTTGGAAAGGTAACCCCAACGTCAAATTGACGGTTGAATACGTCTTTCCTTAGAAAGACTTCCATATTGTTAGAATATTCCCAGTAGTTTCCATCAGGAAGAGTTACGCGTTTCAAGCCCTTTTCACCCGTTGGATAATAGCTATATGCCCAAGTGCGAGTAGAAGCCGTTACCGTATCTGTAGTCGTCACAGTATCGACTTTATTATCACTGTTATAGCTGACGGTTATTTCTCTGCCATCATTAGCGATTATGCTGGTTACGCCCAGAACGTTATTGTCATTGTCTTTAAGGTATTGGTATTCGACCCAATTGCCGTGAACGTCTTCAATTTTTGAGGCATAAAGCTTCGCGAGTCCAAGCTCTTGTTTCGCTGGGTCTCCATATAACTCAGCCGAGTGATCTCCATTCTCAACATCGAAATAATATTTATCTCCATTGGGCGCTGTTACAAGGTTGTAGAGAAAAGTTGGGTGGGTGAGACAGCTTCGTTTCCAGTAATCTTCAGTCACATGGCTTCGTATCATTGTTTTTATGGAGTGGTTAGGAACATGTAACTGCAATCCCCCTCTTGTATACCACTCTCTTTCGAGACCTTGCTCATCCGCGCCATCTGGCAAACTAAGGCTGGGCCGGAGGCTGTCACAATATGTGATATTTTCCAGTCGCGGAGCGTCAACTATCCATTTGTTTTCTGAATCATATCGACGGCCAAACTGAACCGGGAGGCCTGAATTCCCAGGCAGAGAAACATCAACCGTGTAAAACGAGGCTGCCCCCGATGACATATCCATTGAGTCACCAAATATGTCCGCGCTAAGAGATATAACATTTGTGGTAGGTTCATGGGGACGCACATCTTCTGCGTCTTGAGCGCGGGCCGATACGTTCAGCAGCATCAGTAAAGCCGCAAAATTTAAAACGAATCTTAGGCTAAGAATACTTATGTTAATTTTGATAGACACTGCAATCCCCCAATTTTTAACAAAAGGTAAACATAAATATGGATTGCACTCAAGGTAGAAAATAAAAATATTTTATAGATAGGTTGTTCTCGCTTATCCTGAGCTGGCAGATCTACATTTTACAGAGCGATTGAGGACTGAGAACTTTTGCTAGCCCCATCAAAATTAAATAGCCTCGCCGCACGCGATTCCACAAGCCCATTTGCCGCAAAGAAACGTGTGATGAATCGCGCCAATCAACTGTTCAGGGTGTGGAAACATTGGCAGGCGAGCTCACGCTACGAGACGGTTCATCGTAAGATGACTAGGGGGGATTAAGAGCCTCAGCTGTCAAATTACATATAAGATAATTGAGTAAAACAAGGGTGCAGGAGTCTATGTTTCTTTTGCGTTTTGTAAAAAAAAACCGCTGAGGAAACGCTAACGTAATGCACCGCGATTGAATGCGCTGTGCCACTGGCGGATTACGTCTGCATTTTTTCAAAACGCAAACTAATCCGCCCTACATCCGAGATATCTATCCAACCTGACCGCGGTGCCGCAGCTTATGATCCGCTAACACACAGGCGAGCATCGCCTCTGCCACAGGAACGCCGCGTATGCCTACACAGGGATCATGCCGCCCCTTTGTTCGCACGTCGATCTCATTGCCCTCTGCATCAATGCTTTGAACGGGCGTTAGCATAGAGGAAGTAGGTTTGATGGCGACGCGGGCGACGATGTCGTCACCATTTGATATACCGCCTAATATGCCGCCTGAATGGTTGGAGAGGAAGAGCGGATTGTCGCCTTCCATACGGATCTCATCAGCATTATCTGTACCGTTCCAGCCGGCGGCCGCAAAGCCTGCGCCGATTTCTACGCCTTTGGCCGCGTTAATGCTCATCAAGCCCATAGCCAAATCGCTATCGAGTTTGCCGTAAACAGGCGCGCCCCAGCCAGCGGGGACTCCTCTGGCGCGAACCTCTATAATAGCGCCGACGGAGTTCCCGTCTTTGCGTATAGCGTCAAGATAACCTTCCCATTCCTTGGCGGCGATGGCGTCAGGGCACCAGAACGGGTTATTATTAACCTCATCCCAATCCCAATTGTCGCCGTCGACAATTTTCTCGCCGATTTGAATAACCGCGCCTTGGATTTTAATATTATCGCCGAGGACTTTGCGGGCAATGGCGCCCGCCGCGACGCGGTTAGCCGTTTCACGGGCCGAGCTGCGCCCACCGCCGCGATAATCGCGGATCCCGTATTTGGCATCATAGGTGAGGTCGGCATGGCCCGGGCGGTAGCGTGACTTAATCTCGGAATAGTCTTTGCTGCGCTGATCGATATTCTCAATTAGCAAGCTAATGGGCGTGCCGGTGGTTTGGCCTTCAAAAACGCCCGAGAGAATTTTGACTTGATCGGGTTCATTGCGCTGCGTGACAAAACGCGATGTTCCTGGGCGGCGTTTATCCAGAAAAGTTTGGATATCGGCTTCGCTGAGCTCGATTTTCGGCGGGCAGCCATCGAGGACACAGCCAATAGCGGGGCCGTGGCTCTCGCCCCACGTTGTGAACCTAAATAAGTGACCGAATGAATTATGTGACATGAGCGTGTCTTTAGACGAGCACGCGCAAAAGGGCTAGTCGGAAGTTTTCTAGTGGGGCAACGCTTTATTTGAGGTTTACTCACTGCTCATGCGTTAGCGCGCCGCGCTTTATGTAATCAAAATGTTGAGAATTTGAATTCCGACACTAGACATAGATATGAGACCGCAGGTTTAGAGTCAGTTTCGAAGCTCGCATTCTTAAAAGTGCTTATGCGAACTGGCATATTGATTTTAAAGTGCTCTTTTAATCCTGTTTCATAGAGATGTAGTAATTCTGATTCAGTCATGTTTAAAGAATAATCCCAGTTTACAGGCGGGTTTTCTGGTTCAGATTTAAAGAAGCCTTTTTTTAAAAAACCCTTGGAGGCTGGTAACGTCACTAAGTTGACATACCCTGGTTTAACATCAAAAATTTTAGTTCGTTCATCAAAGCAATTAGAGCGGGTTTCATCATAAATATTGACGAAACCGTATTCGCCTGCGGGAAGATTTTTAAAGGTTGCGGAAAGAGCTTTTTCCTCGACATCTTTAATCTGGTTCGAAAACGCCATATGTAGAATTCCCGAAGGGAGGTTGCCAATATTCATAAAGAAACCATTCATATCTTTCCTGAACTCTCCAGTATCACTATTCGCCGCCGCTCCAGATAGCCACATTTTCCTATTGTCAACGTTTTTTAATATAACCATGACCGCGCCACGTTCCGCGCGTTGTTCTGCCGTCATATTAGGCGACGTGCTCGCACATGATCCTAAAGCAATGGCTCCCGCTGCAATTCCTACAAATTTCGTGATTAATCGCATAAAATTCCTATACAGTTTCTTGAATTTTTACTTACGAAAATTTGCATTTTAGAAGCGGTATTGTCAATGTTCATCCCTTTGAGACCTAATCCCACAAGCTAGAATCAAATTGGAAAACTTCATTCACGGGTTCGCCCAGCACATGGGCGATACGAAACGCAAGCTCAAGCGACGGTGCATATTTCTGGGCTTCAATCGCGATGATGGTTTGTCGGGTCGCGCCAACACGTTCTGCGAGGCCCGCTTGAGTTAACTCCGTGCGGGCGAGCCGAATGCGCTTAATCTGGTTCGTAATGCTCGTTTTTTTACCGCCCATGACTATTCCCTATACGCCCAAATCATAATGCCCTGTTTTACAAGGTCGGCGACGTAGCTAACAATCATAAGGGCAAATATAATTTCGGCGGGCTTCTGAATGGAAATGGGCGGGATGTAGTCTGCTCCAATCAGATTATGCAGCAACAAGGTTACAATAACGCCGCCAACGCCCCACTGCATGAGGCGGTAACCCCAATGCGCGCCTTTGCGTTCGATGGTAATGTCACGCTCATCTTTTTCATAAGGTTCTTTGCGCTTACGCATGTCAAATATGGCGGCAATCACCGCATGCAAAATGACGGTCACAATGACCACACCCAGAATGATTTCGCCAAATTCGCTTATGTTCGTATGGATAAGCTTAGGCGATAGACCAATCGTTGTCTTTGACCAGAAATACGCAAATACGGTACCATCCGCGAGTAATGTAATCCATGCCTGACGTTCAGGCTCACTCATATCTTCAATTTTTGTCACGCCTCGTCTCCTTCACGGTGTAAACTATGTTTTACATAGTGGGGGAAATGAGCGATGTAAAGTATTTTTTACATTACTAAAAAATAGAGCGACGTGACGCGGCGCCTTTACCTAAAGACCGGATCATCCAGACTGCGTAATTTCCTCGAATGCAGCGTGCCTGATTGTGCGGCTTCTTTTAATATAGACATGGCTTCTAGGCCTATATTGAGGTGTTGCGCGACGCGGGAGCGATAAAACGCTTCGGCCGAGCCAGGGAGTTTTATTTCGCCGTGGAGCGGACGGTCGGAGACGCAAAGGAGCGTGCCGTATGGGACGCGGTAGCGATAGCCATTGGCGGCGATGGTCGCGCTTTCCATATCAATGGCAATGGCGCGCGCTTGGTTGAGGCGTGTGCGCAGGCTGGCATAGCGCATTTCCCAATTTCGGTCATCCGTGGTCACAACAGTGCCGGTGCGGACATGCTGTTTCATCTCTTTGCCTGTCAATTCCATGACCTCACCAATCGCTTCAGTAAGGGCGATTTGCACTTCGGCAATTGTTGGAAGCGGAATCGTCGGAGGTAAGACTTCGTCTAGGATTTGATCGTCGCGCAGATAAGCATGAGCAAGGACAAAGTCGCCCAATGTTTGCGTATTGCGCAGCCCCCCGCAATGACCCAGCATCAGCCAGCAATGGGAGCGCAGCACAGCAACATGGTCCGTAATTGTTTTCGCGTTAGACGGGCCGACGCCGATATTGATAATAGTAACGCCTTCATTATTATCACACATAAGGTGATAGGCTGGCATTTGCGGGAGCTTAAATTTAGGGTCGGGTTTATAGTCCTCTGGATTGGTAATGAGGCCAACGCCCGGGCTAGAGAAGCTGTAGCACTCTTCCGTTTTAATAACCTCTTTCGCGTGTTCAATGAACTCATCTACATAGCGTTGGTAGTTCGTGAAGATCACGAATTTTTGGAAATGAGAGGGCTGCGTACCGGTGTAATGCTTAAGCCGTTGCAGTGAATAATCCGTGCGCGGCGCTGGGAAGAGGCTAAGCGGTAGGGGGGCGTCATTGGGATGCTCAAATGCGCCGTCTGCGAGATCGTCATTAATGTGTTTAAGGTCAGGTAGCGGGAAATAATCGCCAATATCCTTAGCCGCGCCTTTGTTCATTTCGAAAGAGGATGGGTCAATGGCGAAGGCGACGGGGATCACTTCGTCGCTATAGCCGACATAATAATCAACTTCATAGGCGGCCTCAATATGCCCTAGTTGATCGGTCAGATAGTCTTTGAATATTTCGGGGTGCGTAATGGAGGTGCCATACCAGCCTGCGCCGCGAATGCTCACAAAACCGTAAGGCTTAACGCCGTCGGGTTTCCTCTTACGTAAATGCAAAAGCAAGTAGGGATAGGTTACAGTGCGGTCACCGTGATACTCGCCTTTATCTGCGAATGCGGCGAAGGCATTATTTAGGTAATCTGTGGCGTCACTATAAAGCGCCTCTAATGTCTGAATGGCTTCGGGGATATTATCGCAACTGCTGAGTTGGTCAAAAAAGTGGGGCGTATTGCCAATTTTGTTTAAAATGGTCTTTTCCTTTCGTACGGTCATATCTTATCCGTCCGAATGACAAATAAAATTTCCACGTCCTATCAAAAATGAAGGGGCGATGTCAATGTTTTTGCGTAAGAGTTATTTGCAAAAAAAAATGGAGAGCCAAGGCCCTCCATTTGGATTTAGTTATTAAGCGGTTAGCTTAGAATTCGTATTTCGCACCAAGCTGAATTTGCCAGAGTGAATTTTGAAGAACTTCCAGATTATTGATCCGGCTTTCGCTCTGCAAATTATTGTAGATGAATTGGTTCGTAGCTGGATCAATTTGTGCTGCAACTACACCACGCTCATATTCATACCGTGTTCGCTCAATCTGTCCCCAATCACTATCGATTAGGTTTCCGATGTTCTCAAAATCAACAAAGAGCTTCGTCTTGTGACCTTTCATAAGGCCCGGCAATTCCTGCTGAAGACGTAGATCAAATATTGTTGTAGATTTAGATGTGTCGCCATTACGTGGCGTTACACCGCCAGCATATTGAGCCAACTCTGAACTATTGATGTAGTTGAAGAATTCTTGCTGAGCGGCGATATCGCCACCAAAAGAGGCAGCAGAGAAGGCCGGATCATTCGGTCCAGACGGTACATAGAGGAGATGACCAGCATCATCGACGCGGCTTTCACGTGCACAACGTCCGCCGCCTGCATCAAAGACACAATTATTGTTTTCTTCGAAAGTATAGCTGTAAGGCTGACCTGAACGGTGCGTGCCGAAAAGCGAAACTTTTGTTGCAAGATCATTAAAGAACTCTTTTTCCCAATTCACACGGAGTTTGAAATTGTTCTTTACTTCAAAGTTTGAAGTGCCGACGCTGAGGTCCGGGCGCTGTAAATCATAACGCGCTGAATCAGAGTAGTTTGATGTCGCAGTAGACGATGTCCCGCCCCCGAAATCATTGACGTCTGCATAAGTATAGCTGGCAAAAACATCGATATCACCAAAGGCTGTTTCCCAGTTCTTACTAGCTGAGAATGCAATCAAGAAGGCATTGCCTTCATCTACGCTTCCTACAGTAATTGCTTCGGGTCCACCTCCACAATCATAGACAGAACGTCCATCTGGACCTGCGCTCACAGCTTGACCGCAGCGAAGATCGTACCAGTAAGGTGTATTCTTTTGAATATTATACAATAGGTCTGCTGAAAGGAGTAAATCCTCCAATAAGAAATTTGTATTTACTGATGCACCAAGGTTCATTTTCCAAACAGTCGGAATGCCAAAACTATCATCCAAAGCGTTGACGCTGCCGTCAGGCGCTGTGTTCGCAAGTGCATCAAGTTGTGCTTGCGGGATGTATTGTCCGGTCGCCGCGTCAGGTGTTGTTGGTACGTTTACGACTCCAAATGCGTTAGCGCCATCATTTAGAACGCCATCGTTAGAGTAGCTGTTTGATATCCAAACTGTTGGCGCTCCGCCGGAGAAGCGGCCAACGCCGCCGCGAACGCGAATATTGTCAGTGGCATCAAGATCAAATGAGAAACGCGGGAGCAAAACCCCTTTACCTTGAAGGTCATTCGTATTGGAGAAACCATAGCGGTTGATAAAGTTTGCATTCTCACGAATATCGCCTTCTGACTCATAGAAATCATAACGAACACCAATATCGAATGTCAGGTTTCCTGTGACGTCCCACGTATCCTGAAGGTATAGGGAATTGTAATTATATCCCCAGATAGCACGAAGGTCATTTTCATCATTTGTGATGGCATTATTATAAAGCAGACCACTGGCTTGTGCATTGGCCAAATCATCAATGCTATCGAAGTAATATGTACCTTCTGAGTTTTGTGCAAAGAGGTTGTTCACATTAACTTCTTCACGCTCAAAACCAAATTTGAAGGTATGGTCGCCAGCAAAATATTCGCCTTTGAACTTCATGGTTAAAAAATCTTGATCTAATGAGTTACCATGGCGGAAACGGTCTGGACCAAATGCGATGTCTTGGTCATCCGAAGTGCCGTAAACACCGTCAACGCCAGGAGTACCGACAGCACCCAAGAAAAACTCAGCGCCATTAAGAGAGTTTTGCCCTGTTTTTTGATCCGTGTAGGCAACCTTTATTTCCGTAGAAAAGTTTTCAGTCCAATCAGAGAAGATATGACCGATATAAGAATTTACAGTTTCAGAACGTTCATACCAAGAGGATGAGAATGCTACATCTGCGTCCCCCAAGAAATTGTTACCATTTTGCTCCCGTATCGCAGAACCTGTCGTATTTAGATATGTAAATTTGGCGCGATGATTATTATTAATGTTCCAGTCAATATTGGCTAAGATTTTTTCATCAGAGACGGGAGACTTTTCGAAGCCGCCAACGTCAAAACCCCATACATTCTGGACCGTCGATCTTACGAGGTCCGCATCAGCAGCGGTGACACCAATTTCGTTAACGGCATTTGATCCTAAAACCCCTGTTTGTGTTGTCGCGGATTCTTCAAATTTGTCATAAGAGACGAAGAAGAACAGTTTATCTTTGATAATTGGTCCGCCCAGTGTTCCGCCATAAGTTTTCTCGCTGAAAGATAGATCAAACTCTCTATCTTTTGATTTGTTACCGGCAAGTGAATCGTCTGTTGTGTAATAGAACGCAGAGCCGTGTAACTCGTTAGAACCAGATTTAGTAACAGCATTAATTGTGCCGCCCGTGAAGCCATTATATTCAACATCAAATGGTGCCGTTAGAACAGATAATGACTCGATGGCATCAAATGAAATCGGTGAACGTTGGGTCGGGTAACCGTTCGCATTTAGTCCGAAACGGTCATTAAGAGCAACACCGTCAATCGTAAGCGTGTTAAAACGGTTATTCGCGCCAGCAATTGAGAGTTCCTTCGCTCCACCAGATTGTACATTAATCGAGACGAATGGGTCTTGCTCCGCAGCATCAGCAATGTCGCGATCAATAGATGCAATCTCATTCAATGCTTCAAGGCCAAAGCTTGACGCTAAACCTTCGTTTTTGAAGCCAGCTGAAGAAATGATTTGGCCAGTTGCAACAACTTCGTCAGACGTTGAGACTGCTAAGTCTAGAGGGTAAGTTTGGTCAACTGACAGATAGATATCTTCAACTGTTGTGCCTTGAATGCCCGTACCGCCAATTGTAACAGTGTAAGGGCCACCGACGCGAAGGCCGCGCGACATAAAAACACCACTTGAATTTGTTGAAACTGTAGAGACTGTGCCGGTTGGTTCATGAGTAATGATGATAGTTGCGTCAGTTACGGGCGCGCCGGAATTTGAAAGGATTTCGCCGCGCATAGATGAGGTCGTGACTTGTGCGTAAGCTGCAGTCGTTACGCCCATCGTCAGGGCGAGAGCTGATGTGCTCAGAATGGCCCGAAGACCGAGTGATGTGATTTGTGAATTCATTATAACCTCTTTGGATGCGAGAGTTAGGGTGGGATGACGTATGTCGCGTGCCCCCTATATGACTCCAATCACGGAATTATGACAGTTTAGTTAGGTAATTAACTGTGAATTAAGACTTTTTTTTTGATTCGTTGCATCTATGCCACAGTTTTAAGGGGTTTAAGGCATGACCTACCCCATAATTCACAGGTTTTGGGGATTTTGACTCGCAAATCGCCGAATCACTCGCTACGGATAAGCGGCCCAATGAGAATTCGGCGAAATTTGAGAGAAGCGCTTGCATGTCAGTCATTATCGCTATCGCCGGGGGAAGCTGCTCTGGTAAAACAACATTAGCGCGCCACTTGCAGCACCGCTTGGGGGCGTCAGAGGCGATGCTTATTCGCCAAGATGACTATTACTTTGATATACGCGACCGGGCAGAAGGCGATGAAATGCCTAATTTCGATGTGCCCGAAGCCTTGGATTTTGCTTTGTTGGCGGAGAATATCCAAACGCTGAAAGACGGAGAGGCCGTGCAGCTCCCAAATTATGATTTTACAACCCATCAACGTATTCGCGCGACAGAGCCGTTAGACGCAAAAACATTTACGATTGTAGAAGGGCTTTTACTGCTCAATGATCCTATTGTTCGGCAACAGGCTGATGTCTCAATCTATATGCGCTGCCCGTATGAGACCCGCTTCGAGCGCCGCTTAGCACGTGATGTGGCGGAGCGTGGCCGTACAGAAGAATTCGTTCATCACCAATTCGCGCAGGACGTAGAGCCGGCGCACCAGAAATATATCCAGCCCTCTGCAGAGCATGCGGACATCATTGTCATCCAAGATGACTATGTTGCCCATGTTGACGATGTCATTGACCGCATCATTGCGGCGCTTCCAAATATCGACGCCCCGCAATTGAGCTTGGCACTTTGAGCTTAAATATACTAAGGCCGTAATTATGAATCATCCTGCTTTCGGTCTTATTGGCGTTTTCCTTATCCTTTTCGTGGCGTGGCTACTGTCCGAGAATAAGAAAGCCATTCGCCCTCGAACGGTAGTGGTGTGTTTTGCCTTACAAGTTTTAATCGCCGTATTGGTGCTTTACGTGCCGTTTGGCCAAAAAGTTCTGACGGGAATGTCAGATAAGGTCACGACATTGCTGTCCTATGCCAATGCCGGAATTGATATGATTTTTGGCGGTTTGGCGGCGGATAATATTGGCTTTAGCTTCCTTGTCCGTGTGCTGCCCGTTGTTATTTTCTTCGCGGCGCTGATGGAAGTCATGTATCACATGAAGATTATGCAATTTGTTGTGCGTTATGGCGGGCGCGCTGTAAGGTGGCTCACGGGAACACGTCCTGTCGAATCTCTCAATGTCATTGCGAATGTCTTCGTCGGGCAAACCGAAGCGCCGCTCAGTCTCAAACCCTATCTGCCAAGTATTTCACGTGCTGAGCTCTTCACCATTATGGTATCAGGCATGGCCTCTATCGCGGGTACGGTGTTAGCGGGTTATATTCAGCTCGGCATTCGTCCTGAATATCTTATCGCGGCCTGTTTCATGTCCGCGCCTGCGGGTCTTTTAATGGCGAAAATCATTATGCCAGATGATCCAAAAGACGCCGCCAAGCCGGTTGATGAAGTTTTTGACCTCGCCGATGATCGTGAGCATGCCAATGTTATATTAGCCGCTGCGGTCGGGGCGCAAAACGGAATGAAGCTGGCGGTGAATATCGGCGCGATGCTCCTCGCCTTTGTCTCCCTGATAGCATTGTGTAATGGATTGCTCGGCTGGGCAGGCGGGTTCTTCGGAATGGAAGACCTCACCATTCAAACGATTCTTGGGATAATCTTTTCGCCTGTCATGTTGGCACTCAACGTTCCCTGGGCCGAAGCTCAACAAGCGGGGGCTATCTTTGGGGAGAAAATCGTCCTCAACGAATTCATCGCCTATATCAGCCTCGTCAATGTGCAGGACACGCTCTCGGAACGCACTGTCGTTATTCTGACATTTGCGCTATGCGGTTTTGCTAATTTCAGCTCCATCGCCATTTTGCTCGGTGGGCTTGGGGCGCTTATTCCTGACCGTATGTCGGAAATGGCAAAAATGGGCATCAAAGCCGTCACGGCGGCGTCGCTCGCAAACCTGATGAATGCTGCTCTCGCTGGGATACTGGTCAGCGGTTTCTAACGCAGCTTTTAGGTAAGTTTAAACCTTTATAAGCCCAATTTCGATAAGCCGCTCGGTCAAGTAATCACCAGCCGTGATATCAGGCTCTGCTGTGCCGCCCATATCAAGACAGCTTTGCAGCGGGCTAATCACCGCGTCATTATTAAGATGCAAAAAGAACGGTTTGGAGTAACGCGGAAACTTTGACCGCTCAGGTGCAGGATTTAAGACCCGATGCGTTGTCGAGGGTAAGATACCTGCTGTCATGCGCTGGAGCATATCTCCAACATTAACAACAATCGCGCCTTCTGGGGCATTCACATTCAGCCATTCTCCCGAACGGTGCTTAGCTTGCAGGCCAGCTTCTTCTGCGCCAAGCAAAAGCGTGATGAGGTTGATATCTTCATGCGCGCCCGCGCGTTCTGTGCCCTCGGGCGGAGGGGTTTTCTGCGGCGGGTAATGCAGCAGGCGCAGTATAGAATTGCCGACATTGACACGGCTATCAAACCAATCTTCTTCCAGGCCAAGGTAAATCGCGACAGCGCGAAGGAGCTCAGCGCCAAAATCATCCAAGGCCTCGTAAAGCCCGCGTGTGCTCTGATCAAATCCGTCTATTTCTGATACGCTTGGCGTGTCTTTCATTGTGTCGCGATAAGGCGAATCCGTTGGAAGCTCGCGCCCCGTATGCCAAAACTCTTTGAGATCAGCCTCTTTCTTGCCCTTGGCATTCTCTGTGCCCATCGGAGAGTGGCCGCGTTGAAAACCATCCTCTGGATCTGCATATTTGCGTTTAATATCATCATTTAAGGCGAAATATTCTTTGGAGCGCTCATCGGCGGCGTCAATTATAGCCTGCGGAATTGTATGATCTGAGATGATTGCAAAGCCCGTCTCTTTAAACGAGTCGCCAAAAGCTTTGGCAAAGGCCGCTTTGTCTTGTTTCCAAAGATTAAAGCTTATCGGATCTATCGTAATCATCATATATCTTTCACTATCGGGTCGGCCTCGTTAACATAATTGTGCGGAATTTAAAACGGCTTTTGAGATTCCGTCCACATAGATTACAGATAATGCAAATTGGCGAGGAAAATATGACGGCTATCAAAATATGCGCACTGGGGTCGGTGAATCTCGATATGATTATCCAGACTAAAACACTGCCGCGCGCAGGAGAAACTGTGGCGCAGGGAACGTTCCAGGCGCTGCCTGGCGGCAAAGGCGCGAATGTGGCTTTGGCGGCGCAGCGCTTGGGCGCCGAGGTGGAATTGCGCGCTGCTGTGGGCCATGATGATTACGCGGATCAAGCCTTACAGTTTCTGAAAGCGGGCGGTGTCGATTTAAGCGGACTTGTCAAAATTGAGGGCAGTCATACAGGGCTAGCCTTTATCAATGTCGCGGATGACGGCGAGAATCAAATCGCTGTGGCGTCGGGCGCGAATGATGAATTTAAACCGACAAACCTAACGCCAGTCACCTCAGACGGCCTCATCACGCAATTTGAAATTCCTGTTGAAACTATCCTAGCCGCTATTGAAGATTTTGACGGCTTCGTCGCCATCAACGCCTCGCCTGTGGTTGAGGGATTGAGCCCGCTCTTGCCGCATGCCTCGCTTATTATTGTGAATGAGGGGGAATACGCAGCTTATGAAAATGAACTGGAGGGCTATGAAGGTCTTCTCGCCATTACGCTTGGATCGAAAGGGGCGTCTCTCATGCAAAACGGAAAAGTTTTGACTCGCGCCGAGCCGCCCAAAGTTACTGTCGTGGATACGACAGGGGCAGGGGATAGTTTCGCAGCGGCTTTGACTGTCGCTTTAATGGAAGGGCAATCACCAGAGCGCGCTTTGCAATTTGCCTGCACAGTTGGGGCCTTAACGACAATGAAACTTGGAACGCAGGCAGCGACGCCAAACCGGTCGGCAGTGGATGAGGCGCTCGCTTAGTCTTTAGGTAATAGGCCGAAAATACGCTCAGGTAACGGCTTTGTTTTGCGGATTTCCTCCACGCTTAAACCGTCCATTTCATGGGGGAAGACAGTCCATTCATCTGTCTCATGCAGATAGAAATCAGGGATGCGGGCGGTCGCATTTCGGGTAGGTTTATAATAGACGGTGGCGACACGAATGTCGTCTGGCGTATTGCGGCGGCATTTCTCGACCAGTGTTTTTATTATGGCGTCAACGGAGCGTCCGCTATCAAAAATATCATCGATGATAAGCAAGTTATCATCGACATTAATCGTATCGACAAGATGCTGAAGGCCAAACACTTTGACCTCTTTGGATTGCTTATCCATACCGTAATAGGACGATGTGCGAATGGCAAAATGATCGGTCTTGCAGCCAAGCAAATCGAGGACTTCTTGCACGGCAATCCCGACAGGTGTGCCCCCGCGCCAAACGCCAACGATATAGCTTGGGCGGTAACCGCTCTCAAAGATGCGAAGCCCTAATTCAAAGGAATCGGCTAAGAGTTCTTCTGCGCTTACAAATAATTTTTCCATCCGCGCCGCATAATTGAAAGATGAGCTCTAATCAACAGTTCTAATTTCATAAAACTGCGTTATGGTAGCCCATGACACGTAAACTTATCATTGATTGTGACCCTGGCCAAGATGATGCCATCAACCTGTTTCTGGCGCTGCCGCCAACAGATGATTATGAGATATTGGGCATTACCGTTGTCGCGGGAAATGTCGGCCTTGATAAGGTTTCGCGCAATGCGCGCCTTCTTTGTGAAATTACAGGCCGTTCGGATATTCCCGTTTATGAAGGACATGCTGAGCCGCTAAAACTCCCGCTTGTGACCGCCGAAGAAGTCCATAGCCGTGAAGGGTTAGAAGGCGTGGAGCTTTTTGAACCGGCCGTAAAAGCGCAAGGCAAACATGCGGTGGATTTCATTATCGAGACCGCGATGGCAGCGGATGACGCCTCCATCACCTTGGTGCCAACAGGCCCGCTTACCAATATCGCTGCGGCCCTGCAAAAACAGCCGGCCATTATTGCTAAAATAAAAGACATCGTTCTGATGGGCGGGGCGCTGCGGGAAGGCGGTAATATCACGCCCTCTGCTGAGTTTAATATTTATGTCGATCCGCACGCCGCGCAAATTGTTTTTGACAGCGGCTGTAAATGTATCGTCTTTGGGCTGGACGTCACGCATCAAGTCCTTTCGGCGGACTCAGTGCTAGGGCGCATTAAAGCGGTGGATAATAAAGTCGCCCAAACCGCCTATAATCTGCTGACATATTATGGCCGTTATGACGCCGAGAAATATGGAAGTAACGGCGCGCCATTACATGATCCTTGCACTATGGCTTATATTTTAAAGCCTGAACTCTTTGATCTGAAGGCTTGTAATATTCGGGTCGAGACGGAGTCAGAGCTTACACGCGGCCATACCGCTGTTGATTTTTGGTATGCAACCGATTTACCGAAAAATAGCTTGTGGGCCTATAAGGTTGATGCTGATGGGTTCTTTGATCTGCTGATTGAGCAGCTGGGGAAGTATGGATAAGGCGGCTCAAAAGTTAAAAGATGCTATTCATAGTTTTCTAGTTAGCGATGCTCCAACCATTGAGATGGCTAACACGATTGAGGTGCTATTAGATGAACATCTTGATGATGGTGTATTAGAGCACACTCAAGAAATCCTCGCACGATTCAGGCCAGAGGGCGGAGATTACTTATTTGATACAGCCTTTGTTCAGAAGAAATTGAGTGAGGCGATGAGTTATATAGAAACTCAAAAGAGGAATATTTAAACCTCTCTCGAACTCTTTTTCTCAGACCAATGCTTCCGGCACAGACTAATATATTTCTCATTCCCGCCGACCTCAACCTGAGCGCCTTCGGTAACAGCATCACCGCTTGCATCAAAGCGCAGCGTCATCGTCGCTTTACGGCCACACCAGCACAGCGTTCTAATTTCGCGGACATCATCGGCGATAGCCAAAAGTGTTGCGCTGCCAGGGAAGAGCTCACCTTTGAAATCAGTGCGCAACCCGTAACACATAATCGGGATTTTGTGGTAATCTGAAACTCGCGCTAGCTGCCAAACTTGGTCGGGGGTCAAGAATTGGGCTTCATCGAGCAAAACGCAGTCAATCGGTTTATCTGTATGTGAATCTTTAATATGGCTTTCTAAATCCGTTACGTTTGTAAAGAGGTCGGCACTGGCATTCAGGCCGATGCGCGAGACAATGTGATCGGCTTTGGGGTCTCGATCATCTAGTTTAGGCTTTAGAAGCATCGTATGCATGCCGCGTTCTTCATAATTATAGGCGGATTGCAGAAGGATCGCGGATTTACCCGCATTCATGGCAGAAAAGCTGAAATAGAGTTTTGCCATAAGGAGGTGCGCTTTCGGGCGAGTCGAATCTAATAAGATGACCCTACACGACAGCGAGAGATTCGCTCAAGCGAAGTCTTTACCAAGGTAGTCGTTAAAAGGCGCGGCTTCTCGCTTGAACGCGGAAGGCTTTGGGCGCTGGCGGGATGAGAGTCTGATAGGCATCTTTGGCTTGAAAAAAAGCATTCACATTCGCGTATGGGCTGTCGGGGTGAAAGAACTTCGCTTTCTTGCGCCACGCGGCGCGGATATCGGCCTCGCGGGCTGAAAGGTTAAGACCTAGAGCTAATAAGGCTTGTTGACGTGTCATTTCTAAGCACTCCCTATGTCGAAAGGTTCCCACAAACCTGATCTTTTGTCTGAACGTAAGCTAAGAATATGCTTAACATCTGTTTACTCTAAGCGGCATAGGGTTAATAACTTGCTGAAAGACATGGTTAATTTTCCTTTATTTGAGTATGGTATGACAAAAAATGTGATCCCTAAATCGCCAAGCGCCGCGGAGTATAAGGGTGATGTTGAGCGTGATTTAAGCTGGATAGGCGCCGCTGAACCGATTGCTTTATTTGAGACGTGGCTATCTCAGGCGGGCGAAACGGAGCCAAGCGATCCGCATGCTATGTCACTTGCGACGGTTGACGGGGCAGGGTTACCCGACGTCCGTATCGTGCTTCTCAAGGGCCTCGATGAACGGGGCTTTGTTTTTTATACAAATGCGCAGAGTTCCAAGGGCGCGCAATTACGCGGGCAGGACAAAGCCGCCTTATGTTTTCATTGGAAAAGCCAAAAGCGCCAAGTCCGCGTGCGCGGGCAGGTTAAACCTGTCAGTCCCGCGGAATCTGATGCTTATTTCGCCTCACGCGCACGCGGATCACGGATTGGCGCTTGGGCCTCTGATCAATCTCGCCCCGTAAGCGGCCGCGAGGCCCTAATGGCGAAAACGGCGGAGGTTGAGTCGCGGTTTGAGGGCGAGGAGGTTCCGCGTCCAGATCATTGGTATGGCTGGCGCGTAAATCCCGAATATATAGAGTTCTGGCAAGACGGCGCATTTCGCCTTCATGACCGCATTATATTTGCGCGCGAAGGCGACGGCTGGTCAAAAGCGCGCCTCTATCCTTAAGACTTTGTTCTTGAAGCTTTTCAGTCTATAGTCTTTTTATGGAAATTATCCCTTTTCTCATATTTGCCTTTATTGCCTTTAAGGTTTTCAGTGCCTTCAATAAGGTTGCGTCCTCTGAGCAAGGTAAAACTGCCAAAGAGATGATGAGGCAGCTCAATGAACAAATACAGGCGAGCAAAGGGCAAGGTTCCTCATCGAATATAAGGGGGTATACGGAAAAAGGCCCGACAGCTCGCGGCCGTGAACGCATGGCCATGAGAAACCAACATTCGTCCCAAAATTCACCCTGGGACCATGAACACGATCTTGGCGGAGGTCCTTTATCGCCTGGCGCAAAGGTTGCGGCTGAGTATCTTAAAAAGGCACAGACCAAGCGCAGGGCCTCGCATAAAAACGTAGAGCAACATGGCCGCCGCGGCATGAATATGGATCAGAATAAGAACCGTACCGATAGTTGGGGCGAGCGCGGCGATAGCGGGTTTCTTAATGGAACGACGCTTGTAATATTACTGGTTATTGGCGGCGGCGTCCTCTATTGGCTCTCGCAATTACCCGCGAGCTAATTTGCACAAGGACTGATCATGTCGATTGAAATTATTAAAACCGAGCACAGCGCAAAAGGCGAAAAGCGCCGCAAACTTCGGCGATGGTATCATAAGCTTGTTTTGGTTTTTGCCATTCTAGTGCCGTTATTCTTTTTAGTCTCAACATTGGGGGTTAAATTTGGCCTATGGGACTGGAAAGTCGGTTTAGGTTTGAACTTTAAATTTGCGCCTATTCTCTTGCCGATTTTAGCGCTCTTGGGGTTAGTTGGGCTTTTACTGTCCGTTATTATTCAACCTCGAAAAGGCTATCTTGCTTCGGGCATAGCTTTGCTGATAGGCGCGGCGGGCCTGATGCACGGGGGAAAAGTGAAAAATACGGCTGAGGGGCTTCCTGTTATTCATGACATTACAACAGACACTCAAAATGTGCCCGTCTTTACGGATGCTATTCTTTCCGAGCGTAATAAAGTAGAGGGCGTAAATACGGTCGATTATGTCGGTAAGCTGGATAAGCCTGACGGAACTTTGGTGTCTGTTCTGCAATCACAGACTGAGGCTTATGCTGATATCCGCCCGCTTATTCTTTCGGATGCGCCTGATGTTGTTTTTGGCCAAGCTAAAGCCGCAGCTAAGCAAATGGGCTGGGATATTAAATCTGAAAATGTAGATAGCGGTGTTCTCGAGGCCACGGATACGACTTTCTGGTACGGCTTTAAAGATGATGTCGTCATTCGCGTGCGCCCGTCAGAAGGCGGCGGCACGGTTTTAGACGTTCGTTCCATCAGCCGCGTAGGCAGATCAGACATCGGCGCCAACGCAGCGCGTATCCGTAAGTTCTTGAAATTAATGGGTAAGGCTTAGCTTTAAACTACAGGACGATACTCGCAGCTTAATCCGTCTTTATCATTGGCCGTCACGCGGCCAGTTTCTCGCATATGGATAAGATGTGACAACACGCTATGCGCGGCTGCGGGGTAGAGCCGCTTATCGACATGAACATATAGCTTTTCGACAATTGGCATTATGCGCGATAGGCCGCCCTTAAGCGCTTCCATTATTTGAGTCTCGCGTTTGAGCCGGTGATCAATATAGGCTCCAACGAAGGTCTCAACCTCATCGATGCAAGGACCATGTGTGGGCCAGATACGGTCAAAACCTTGGGCCTTAATGCGCTCCAAACTGTTCAGATAATCCCCCATATGCCCATCCGGAGGCGATACGACACTGGTTGACCACGCCATAATGTGATCTCCTGAAAAAAGCGTGTTTTCTTCTCGTAGTCCAAAACACATATGGTTTGAGGTGTGGCCAGGGGTGTGAATGGCGTCAATTGTCCAGCCATCACCTTTAAGTATATCACCGCCGCGAATTTCAACATCAGGCTTAAAAGATAGATCATTGCCAGCTTCGAGTTGAACCTCGCTATCACTAGCGGGGCGGGTTTCAAGGCCGTGGCCATAAACCTTACAGTCATGATCACGGGCCAGAGGCACAGCGAGAGGGGTGTGGTCAATATGATGATGCGTTAAAAGCACATGCGTAACGCGCCGGCCCTTTAAGGCTTTATCCAGTGCAGCGCGGTGCTCTGGTAAATCGGGACCAGGGTCAATAACGGCGACGCTCTTATCGCCTATTATATAGACACCGGTGCCTGTGTAAGTGAACGGCCCTGGATTATTGGCAATAACGCGCTGAATGAGCGGGCTCAGTTGAGAGAGCGTCCCATATTCAAATTCAAACTGCCGGACAAAGGGTATGCTCATAAAATTTGACCTATTCGCATGGATTGAATATTTTGCGAGATGCAGGTTAACGCACGCGTTTAACCCGAATGTCCGAACCTTTATCATTTATTTTCAGGAGAAAACTTCCTAGTGCGGCTTTGGAAATGACGGCAGTATGGGTTTTTCCTTTTTGTGATTTGGAAATCCTGATGCGGTTGGCATCTATTTGCTCCCAGACTTGACCATTTGTCATAAAGAAGCGTGTTTTCTTGTAGCCAAATGTTGTCATCTTGCGAATTTGTAGGGTGACCTCGGAGACTTCGCTAGGCGTCGGCCGCTTCATAACCTCGGGAGGTCGTGTCGGTTGTTTCACTATTTGCGTTGCTTCGGCGCGCTTAACGGGCGCTGTCAAATCGCTCTCTTTTGGCGCTGATGGAGCTTTGTCTTTCCCGCCTCCAAATATACGGCCTAGACTCGGTAATGACGGAATATTAAAGCCGAAAGCATCGCGTTCGACGTTTTCGATAGCCGTCTTGCTTACGGCGACGACTTCGCCGCTTTTCTCTGCCGCTTGGAAGAGTCCGACTGAATTGTCATAACAGGCTAATCGCTCCTGAGGGTCGGCAATGGTTTTGCAAGCATAAATGGCTTGTAATTCATCGGGTTGGCCAGCTATCTGCGCCCAAGCTTGAGGCGCGGCGGAAAGCGTGAGGGCTACGGTGCCAAGCGCGAGTGTAAAAAGTTTCAGTCTATACATTATGTCGCTCCTTTTATCTTCTGTAATCTCTCATAGAGCGCTTTTTTGCAAATGCACCTCTTTATGCAGCAAAATGACAGTATTTGAGTGGTTAGGGTGACAAAAATGCAACATTCAGCCATAAATCGCGTAATTTCTTAAATTTTGTTCAGATTAACCCTTGAGACTCTCACATGAATAGTTTTTAACCCAACCCCATATACGGGATGAATCCGTAAGCATGACATTGAAACCAGTTCGAAGGGGTTCCTAAATGAACATTTTAGATAAATCACGACTTTTACAGTCGACAATACTTGGGGGTCTAATCGTAGGCTTCGCAGCACCTGCCTACGCGCAAGTCGATCCAATCATGACAGACGTAGAGCAAATCGTAGAAGACGAAGACGAATTTGCTGAAGATGACGGCGATATTGTTGTTACCGGTTCACGTTTGCGTCGTAATGAGTTTTCATCAGCGTCTCCACTCCAAGTCATTGATGGCGAATTCGCGCGTGATTTGGGCTTGATTGATGCGGCTGACCTTTTAGGCCAAACAACTGTTGTTCAAGGGCAGCAAATCACAACAGGTCTTTCAACATCAGCTGGTAACTTATCAGAAAACGGTCCAGGTTCTGCTACGGCGTCGCTTCGTGGCCTAAACCCAGGACGTACACTCGTTCTTGTTAATGGTCGCCGCCTTGCTCCTGCGGGTGTTCGCGGCGCGCCATCTGCGCCTGACCTTAACATGATCCCGGGCTCAATGATTGAGCGCGTTGATGTTCTTCTTGACGGCGCGTCAGCTGTTTATGGTTCTGACGCGGTTGCTGGTGTTGTTAACTACGAACTTAAGAGAGAGTTTGAAGGTCTTCAACTAGACGCCTATGCAACTGTTCCTGAATTGCCAGGAAATGCGGGGCACCAAGAAGTGTTCTCTGTCACAACAGGTGTGTCAAACGACAAAGGTTTCCTCACAATGGCTATCGAACATAGCCGTACAGCTGGATATGCCGAAAGTGCGTTATCTGATTTTTACTCCCCTTACGGCGGGGGATGCCGTAGTGCCGTTACATTGGGCGTTTCAGGAACTATTTATAACCCTGATCGCTGTACAGGTTCATTTGGTGCGGGCGCTGTTAGTGGGTCTCCTTTTGGTTTCTTAGCCTATGAACAGGGCGCAGCGGTAGATGGTCTGCCGGCAAACTTTGTCCCTATTGGAATTACAGCTAGTTTGATCCAGCCCGACGATGTCAATGGACAGCGTCTCCTCCTCTTCCCTGAAGAATTAAACGCAGCATTTGCACCAGATTTTAACCGGACGACACTTTATGCAACAGGTGAGTATGATACTGGCCTTTACGGAAATATGACAGCTTACTTCGAAGCATCATATGGTTCGCGCGAGACAAATACGGATACGTCTGGTCAGGGTAACGTTCGTTTGGCAGATGGCTACGCATTCAGCCCGTTCCCAGGAGCTTCTCCAACGCTTTATTTCAATAACCGTTTCCAAAATGACACGAATGTTGCGCAAACGCGCTTGATTGGTGGATTGAAAGGTGATTTGCCTTTCTTCGAAAAAGCTGGATTGAAAAATTGGGCTTATGACGCTTATTGGAGCCATTCTCGTTCAAGCGGACAGGATAGCGTTTCAGGTGTGCCGTATTTCCCACGCCTAGAGCAGACACTTGCGAACACGACTATCGACCCTGTTACGGGTGAAGCCTCTTGTGCTTCGCGCAGTATTCCTGGCGTCGGTCAGACAGTCGATTGTCGTCCTCTAAACTTCTTGGATCCAACATTTATCTTTACGGGTCGTTTTGAGGATCCTTTAGATAATGCGTATTTCTTTCCGAACCGTTTGACAGATACGATTGTTAAACAATCGACTATCGCAGGTTATATGTCGGGTGATTTGTTTGACATTCCAACGGGTGGCACTGTTATTGCTGGCTTTGGTGCTGAATTCCGCGAAGACGAAATTATAACCAGGACGTCCCTTGCAGGTGACTTCCAAGGCTTCTTTGATGATCCAGGTTCAAATGGTACACGTAACTTGAAAGAGTTTTTCGGCGAAATTGAAGTTCCTCTTGTTAAAGGTAAAAAAGGCATCGAAGAGCTTACTTTAAACCTTGCAGGTCGTTATACAGATGAATCAAATTTTGGTTCAGCTGAAACTTACAGCATCAAAGGCCAGTATGCGCCGACAGATTGGATAAGCTTTGCCGCGACTTATGGTACATCCTTCCGCGCGCCTAACTTAGGTGAGCAATTTGGTGGTAATGTAACAGGTTTCGGTAACCCTAACGATCCATGTCGTACACCTGGTATCACGGTTCCGTTTACCGATTTCGATAATGACCCGACAACGCCAGATACGCGTAACTATGATCCAACTTTGGAACTCCGTGATCAAGTCGTTCTTGATAACTGTATCAATGGTGGTGGACCCTTTGCTATTCCTGGAACTAACCCGTTCAACTTGGGTATTCGTGGTTTGGGCGGCACAAATCCAGTCTTCTTCGGCGCGCCGACACGCGTAGCCAGTGGTTCAAACCCGGAATTGCGTCCTGAAACATCAAAAGCTATTTCGATTGGCGCTACATTTGACCAGCCATGGTTTGATGATTTTGATTTTAAATTCTCTGCAAACTATTTTGAAATCACGATTGAAGACGAAGTTAACTCTTTGACGGCTACGACTATCGTTAACCGTTGCTATAACTCAGTAGGGTTGACAGATCCAACATGTGAATTCTTGACGCGTGACCCTCTTAATCCAGCAGATGATACGACCGGTGAAATTTCATTCGTATCAGCTTTGAACCAAAACTTGGGAGATCAAGTTGTTGAAGGTATTGACTATAATGCTGAATTTGGCTTCGATTTTGAAATCCCAGGTGTAGATGACTCATTTGATTATCTTTTAGTTGGACGTGCAACACAGTCACTCACTCAGAACATCGAAGAGTTTACCGTTGATGGTATCAACGTTAATGATCAGCTGAACGAGTATGGTAATCCAGAGTGGCGTTTAACGCTTACAAACACATTGCGTTGGAAAGACTTCTCATTCCTATGGCAGTCACGTTTCCTCGACAGCATGATCGAAGATAATATTGAGGCTCAACGTAACGAGCGTGTATCATCTTTCTTCAGCCGTTGTGTTCAAGAAGAAGGCTCCGGAACAGCTGCATCACCAACATGTACGCAGTTTGATGATCTTGCGAGCTACTGGAATCACACAGCATCACTTGGCTTCTCGCGCGACTCTTATACAGTTCGCGTAGGTGTCAATAATGTGTTTGATACAGCTCCACCACTGACTAACAATAACGACTTGGGTAACCTTGGCGGTATCGGTTATGACATTGGCGGACGTACATTCTTCGCCAACGTAACGAAAAACTTCTAAGCTCAATTACGAGTTTAATAATAGAAAGCTCCGCTTTGGCGGGGCTTTTTTTATGGGATGATATTTTCTGTTCATGCCTAATGGGCCGACCAGATATGCGTCGAAGCTACTGCCGAGCGCGGCACTAGGCCTTGTTTTAACTACCTAAAACTTACAGCCTTCAGGACGTGGAAAGTGTTCCGCTAGAGAGCTTGCGATAAACCACGCACTAGTCAGCTTTTCCATTTAACGCCGAACCGCTCTATCTCTTTAGCGCCGTGCTAAGCTACAAAACCTGCTCTTGAAGCGGGCGAGAGTCTTTAAGATAAGTAGAGGGCGGTCTGCCTCGTGAAACGAATGATCTCTGAGATCGTTAAGAATTTCTCGAGATGGAGTCACCTGAATTAATCTCTAGGTTTCATATTGTAATTCAGCTCAAAAAAAAACGGACCCTGAGGCCCGCTTCTTGTAATTTTATCGGTGAGGCCAAGGCGGCCGCAATAGTAGCGCGGCCAATCTTCGCCTTTAGCGGCTACTTAATCTCAGCCAAATCGGCTTTAAGCTCATTGCCAATCTTTGCCGCGTTGCGGGCCCTTATGGCGGCTTGAACTTCCGGCATTTGCATGACCTCGCTCATGGCGGCTAAGCTCTCGCTCATCTCCACAGATCCGCCAAAGAGCTCTTCTAATTGCTCAGAGGTGGTTTTGGCCCGCGGGAAGCGTTTGAGATGGATTTTAGCGTCGGGCTCGATGTCGGCGATTTCTTTGGCGACGTCTATGGCTTTCATTATGCCGCCTAATTCGTCGACAAGTCCAATCTCTTTGGCTTGCGTGCCCGTCCAGACACGGCCCTTAGCAATTTCTTTAACCCGATCAATAGGAATATTACGGCCCTCAGCGACGCGGCCGGTAAAGTCCTCATAGATGTCCTCTAACTGACCGTGATAAGCCTCACGCTGACTCTCATTAAAGGGTTCATCTGCTGAATAAGCGCCAGCAAAATCGCCACCAATGGTAATGCCTTCAATATTATAACCCACTTTGGCAAATGTATCTTCGAGCGCGATTTTTCCGCCTAAGACGCCGATGGAGCCCGTAATGGTCGCGGGCAGGGCGACGATTTTATCGGCATTGGCCGAAACATAGTAGCCGCCAGAGGCCGCGTAGACGCCCATAGATATAATGACGGGTTTTCCTGCTTCTTGGGCGCGAGCTACGGCGTCATGGATTTGATCTGACGCGGAGGGTGAGCCGCCTGGCGAACTAACGCGGAACACAATAGCTTTGACGCGTTTATCCTTTGCGGCGTCATCGAAGGCTTTGGCGAGTGTATCGCCGCCCATCGTTACGCCGCCGCCTGTAAAGGGATTGCTGCCATCCGCTGACGAGCCTGTTACCACAGGGCCCTGACCGCCGATAAAGGCAATTGTATCTCCGCTAAAGTTATTGCCGGCTCCGTAGGCTTTAACCGACTTAAACTTAATCGTATCGCCGCCGGCTTTCTTACGGGCATATTCACGGGCCTCTTCGACATGACCCATTTTGTCGACCATCTTAGCGCTTAAGGCGGCTTCTGCGCTGTGAGGGGCTGACATCAATATGCCTTTTATGGCGTCTTCAGAGACGCCGCGATCTTCTGCGATTTGGTTGACGGCTCCGTCATATAATGATGTCAGATAAGACGTCGCAGCCTCGCGGTGGGCGTCCGTATACCCTTTTTGCATATAGGTATTGGCGGCATTTTTATATTCGTAGAACTGTTCGAACTGTGCTTGTGCCCCGAATTTTTCGAAAACCCCGCCGTAAAATTCTGATTCGCTACGAATGCCTGCGACTGCAAAACCGGTTGTGTCTTGCATCCAAAGCTCGTCAGAGGCGGAAACAGCGCGATATGGCATGATCGATGTGCCTTCAAAACCTTGTGCATGGGTGATGACGAACTTCCCGCTGGACTTAAAATCCTTCAACGCGAGGCGAATCTCTTCCGAACTTGCGGGCGCCATGCCGAATTGATTGGCCCGAATAAACAGCCCCTTAACAAGATTATCGTCTTTCGCGCTGCTTAATGCACGAACTGTATCAACCACAGAGGCCGAAGAGCCGCCGAAAACACTCTCCCCTGCGCTATGATCTCGAAGGCCTTGGCGCAAATCTAATGAAAGCACATAGCTATCTTTTGCCTTCATCGAGGACATCGCGCCCCCAATCACGCCAATGATCATAAATAATACAATCACAACAAAAAAGAATGCAAAAATGCCGACAACAGTTCCAAAAACGACTGTAAAAAATTGGCGCATAGAGAAATCCTTCAAATAACTTTAAACCCACTACACACTATTTATCGAATAAAGGAAAGTAAATTCGTTGATAAACGATAAGTAATTGCAGTTTATGGTTAATTTCCACAATTTTCATATTCTTGGCTTTTTGGGCGTAAAAACGCATTGCAATTATAAAAATGAGGGGATAGAACGCGCCCCTATTCTAAGGTTCCTTAAAGATTTTGGGGCGTAGCCAAGCGGTAAGGCATCGGGTTTTGATCCCGTGATCGTTGGTTCGAATCCAGCCGCCCCAACCACCTTAGACTGCTAGCCTCCTTACTTTTAAGCTAGGCGAATGCGCGAGGGCACTTGCAAAGCTTATGTGAATTTGATATAATATAACAAATAAGCGTGACGCAGGAAAAAATAATAAAAATAACTTGCGTCAATTGCTTGGTAATGATTGATTAACTTTTCAAGCCTGTGTAAACGGCAAAAAAAACTAAATAAGATCTCGGCAAAAGAGATCAGTATAAATTGAGTTGGAGGACGTGACTGGTGAATTTCCCTATCGCCCGTAAAGTAATTTTTGGCGGCGCAGCTGTGCTAGCTTTAACTATTGCCCTTTCTTCGCAGGTGACTGCGCAAGATGCAGACGCTGGAGATAATTACGCAGCCCTTCTGCAGCAAATTGAGAATGTAAAACTCGAAACCGCGCAAAAAGAAATTTACATCAAAACCCAAGAAAATAAGATCGCAAATCTTAAAGCGCAGATGGCGGGTATTCCTGCAACATCAGCGGCCGTGGGGCCTCTTCTTGAAAAGATGGCCGTGGCCATCGAAAATGAGATCAATTCAGATTACCCTTTTAAAGTTGTCGAGCGCTTTGCTCGCCTTGACGATTTTCGGGAATCCTTGGCTGATGCAGCAGCGACGCCTGGTGAGAAAATGCGTAAGGCCCTCAATATATACGGCATAGAAGTCGGTTACGGTAATACCGTAGCAGCCTATACTGGAAATAATCCCAAAACTCCTGGAACACGCTATGCGGCTTGTGAGGCTGATGAGAGCAGTAAAGCCTGTGGCCTCACGAGCGACCACAAGAAAAAAATGGGTTACGACGAAGATGGCAAACCAACAGGGAATGGCGCAACCGTTTCTGATCTCAAGGGAGAGCTAATGGACGGCGCTTATTTGCATTATGGCCGCCTTGCACTCGTCTATCTTGAGTTTGATAGTTCAGAGGCGTGGCGCTATGACAAGGAGGCCAAAGATTGGGTCGAGCTGTCATCTGCTGACATAATTGAAATTCGTCGTGCTGTTCGAATAGCTCGTGGGCAATCTGCTCCGGGAGTTCTGGCGGCTCCGGTTCTGCTAAAAGAGTGGAGTGAAATTAATGAATAACGAAAAGCAAACTTGGAAGGAAACCATGTTAAAATCTTCAATTGCCAAGCGGTTAATGCTTGCGACTGCGGCGGGGCTTATGATGGCCACCCCTGCATATGCGCAGCTTGAAAGCGCGCTTAATACGGCCAAGGCCTCAACATCGGCGAGTTCAGCTTCGCAGCAGCGTGTTGAGCGCTTGGATGACGAGGCTGATACGGCGATCCGTGAATATCGTGCTGTTTTGCAGCAATCCGATAACATCGCCCTTTTTGTTGCTCAGCAAGATATTTATCTGCAGTCTCAGAAGTCAGAGATTGCAAGTTTGAGGCGTCAACTTGGGACGGTTGAGCAGATTAAGCAGGGCATGTCGCCTATGATGCTTACGATGGCAGCGGAAATCGAAGACTCAATCAAAGCGGATTTGCCCTTTAATCTGACAGAGCGTCTCGCGCGTGTCGATCGCATGAAGAATACGCTTGCAGATCCAGAGGTTTCTCCAGCTGAACAATATCGCCAAGTGCTCAATGCTTTTAAGATCGAGGTTTCCTTCGGACAAGGTATTGATAGCTATGAGGGGGCGCATCCGACAAAGCCGGGTAATATTGTGAACTTCCTGCGATATGGTCGCGTCTCTCTGGTCTATATGACAAAAGATGAAAGCGAGATTGGTCGTTACAATCTTGAGACCCGTAGTTGGGATGTTTTAAGCGGTGTTGATTCTGTTTCTATTCGGCAGGCCATCAGAATTGCTAGAAAAGAGGCTGCTCCGGGGATCGTATACGCTCCCGTAGTAGTATCAAATTAGGCCGAGGTAAAATAATGAGTAATAAAATGAAATTCTTTACGAAAACAACAGCCGCCTTTGTTGGCGCCGCTGTTCTGCTCTCAGCCGTACCGGCGAGCGCGCAAATTAACTCCATCAATGACTTGTTGCAACAAGTCCGTTCTGATTCTGCTAAGACAGAAGCCGAAAACCGTGACCGTGAGGCGAAGTTTCGTCAGCGCCGCGATCAGCAAGCTGGTCTTCTAAGCACAGCGCGAGGCGAATTGGCTCAATTAGAGCGTAAGGCGTCTAGCGTGCAGTCAACATTTGATGCAAATGGCCGGACGATTTCACAGCTCGAAGGTGAGCTTCGCGCAGCCCAAGGCGATTTTGGCGAAGTGTTTGGTTTGGCCCGCTCGAAAGCGGGTGAGTTTAAAGCTATTTTGGATAGCTCATTGATTACGGCCGAATACCCTGAGCGGACGCAAGTTCTGGGAACTGTTGCTGAATCAAAGGCGCTTCCAGATTCAGATCAGCTCAATGCTATTTGGCAGACAATGCTTCAAGAGATTAAAGCTCAGCGTCAGGTTAAAACTTTCACCGCACCTGTCGCCAACGTTAATGACGGTGCAGAGCAATCTGTAACCCGTGTTGGTCCGTTCTCTATTTTTACAGCTGATAAAGCGAGCTTCTTGGGATATACTAAACCTAGTGAAGAGAGTAATGGTATATTACTTGCTAAGCTACCAAAGCCGCCAACAAGTGCGATTCGCAAAGCGGCTGAAAGTGTTGTAGCCGCATCGGCTGGCTCTTTGGTATATGCCCCAGTTGATCCAACTCAGGGTCAGTTGCTAAAATCTTTTGAGCGAGTTCCTACAACTGGTGAGCGTTTAGGTAATCCATTTAAATGGAAGCCTGGTCACGGCGGTAATATTGGCTTGGTGATATTATGGGTAGCAATGCTCGGTATATTATTTGGTGTTTTCAATCTTATAAGACTTGTTCTTTCTTGGTCTTCAATTGGTGGACAAAAGCGTAAAGCTCAACCGTCCAAGTCTAATGCTCTTGGTCGAGTTATGATGGCTTATGATGGCGCTAAAAATAAAGATGCTGATACTGTCGAACTTAAGCTCGATGAAGCTATCTTACGTGAATCACCTAAATTTGAGTTTGGATTGAACCTTTTAAAGCTTTTGGCGGGGATTGCCCCTCTACTTGGTCTTTTGGGAACAGTTACAGGTATGATTAGAACTTTCCAGGCTATGATGATTTACGGAACGGGCGATCCGCAATTGATGGCTGGTGGTATTTCTGAAGCTCTTGTGACAACGATGTTGGGTCTTATTGCGGCTATCCCGCTCCTTATCCTTCATAGTTTGTGTTCATCTGTTGCTCGTTCTGTTCAAGGAACATTAGAGGAGCAATCAGCTGGTATTGTTGCGCGCCATGTTGAAAGCCGTGGTGTGTAATACAAGAACGATTTGGAAGGTATCTTAATGATGCGATACTTAATAATTATACCAGCAGCCGTAGTTCTCTCCGGCTGCTCACCCACAAATGTTGCAAGTGGGCTTCAAGAATTTATGGATGTTGGGGGTTGGGTTTTGTATCCTATTGCTTTCTTTACATTCTTTATGTGGACATTCATTATTGAGCGTTTTGCATATTATTCCATGGCTCATAAGTCACTAAAGACTAGGCTTAAAAATGAATGGGATGCTAGAACTGATAAAAGTTCTTGGCGTGCACATGCCATACGCGATGAAATGATTTCTCAAGTAAAGGGGAAAACTGGGGGATTTAGCGTTGCTGCTATTAAAACCTTAGTGGCGCTCATGCCGCTCCTTGGGCTTCTTGGAACCGTAACAGGTATGATCAACGTTTTTGATGCCATGGCTTTGTCAGGCTCCTCTAACGCCCGCCTTATGGCTGGCGGAGTTTTTCAAGCCACTATTCCTACTATGGCGGGGATGGTAGCGGCTTTATCAGGTTTGTTTTTCTCCAATTCTCTTCCGCGCTGGAGTATCCGTGAAACCGCCCGCTTTGCAGACGAATTACAGTTAGGATAAGATTATGAGACGAGGACGTCGTAATTCAGGTGGCGATGAAGCTGAAGTTGATATGACACCGATGCTTGATATCGTGTTTATTATGCTGATTTTCTTTATCGTGACAGCTACATTCCTTGACGAGAGGGGGGTCGATTTAACTCAACCACCACCTCCGCCGGATACTGATATTCCAACAAAATCAACACCCGCTATTACGGTTTATGTAGACGCACGTGATCAGTGTTCAGTGGATGGGCAAGGAACAACTTGTGATCGCGTATCCCTACGGGTCGAAAGGCTCTTGGCGGATAAGCCGGGTGCCAGTGTCATTCTTCGTTTGGACGAGGGGGCTCGCCATGGCTTGTTAGTGGAGTTGAAAGATGAGCTCGACGTAAAGGGTTTGGCTTCAAAAATCGAAATTCTGCGCACAACAGGCTCTTAGAGCTAATCCGCGCTGTTAATGGCATTTGCATGCTGCTTTAAAATGTGATAAGGTAACACTATGGCAAGACGTAGTAGAATAAAAATAGATGATGAAGGTACTGAACTGAACATGACGCCGATGCTCGATGTTGTGTTTATTCTCCTGATTTTCTTCATCGTGACATCTGTTTTCGTGAAAACGCCAGGCATCGACCCGTCGAAACCTGATGCGGTGACAGCGGCGGATTGGAAGCCAACAATCTTGATTGCTGTAAACGCGTCTAATGAAATTTGGATTGATAAACGTCCTTATGATGTTGATGAAATCCGTCCGGTCATTATGTCGATGCAGGCAGAGAGCCCTAAAGCTGAAGCTATTATTAATGCAGATAAAGATGCTGAAGTGGGAATAGTCATGTCTGTTCAGGAAATGATGCAGGATTTGGGCATTACAACCCGAGTTGGTACAAAATAGGAAATTTTTGATATGCTTATTCGTTTAGTTTTAGGTTCATTTTTTGCTTTTATTGCTACTCTCGTTCTTTTTCTACTTATGAGATTTTTAATATCAGCTGAGTTTAAGCCGCAAGAAAAAGTGGCAAATGCCTCATTTGAGATCAACCCGACTGTTGAAGATATTAAGGTCATCAAACGGGATACCAAGATTCAAAAAGTCAAAAAGGTTATTACGCCGCCGCCGCCGCCTACGATTGAACGTCAGCAAGCGGCCAAACCAAAAGAACGGATTGCTTCGCTCGAAGGCGCTATTCCTGAATTTGAAGCTCCAAAAATTGACCGGCAGAACTTTAAAATCGCTGTTTCTGACCGCGACGCGCAGCCTTTGGTACGTATTCCGCCAATCATGCCGCCGCGTGCTGAAAAGTCCGGTCATTGCAGAGTTCGCTTTGACGTTAGCCCAGAGGGCGCGCCATTTAATGTGACTGCAACTTATTGCACGCAAAGCCTCTTTGAGCGCTCTACGATTAAATCTGTTACGAAATGGAAATATAATCCAAAAATCGTAGATGGCAGATCTGTCGCGCGTAAGGGGGTTGAAAGCAAAATTAGTTTCAAGCTTACAGACGAACGCGGGCGGCTTATCCCGGAATAATTTTCATGCCAGAATAATTTTCATGACTGGGCTATACTGCCCGTTCATTTTGAGAAAATCTATTGCGTCTTATACTTAGTAAGGTGCCGAATAAATTGGAGACATTGATGACTCTTTACAAGAAAAAGTCCTCACTTAAAAAGCTTGTAAGCGCGACCGCTATAGCGCTCGTATCGGTTGGCGCTATGGCGATGGCTTTACCAAGTTCAACGGCCTACGCGCAGGATCAAAAGCCGGCCGAAGGACGTCAATTCTCAGCTAAAGCCGGTGAAGCGGTAAACGAAGCTCTGACGCTCATTAATGCAAATCAGCACAGCGCTGCCGTTTCACAGCTCTCAAACGTTCTGACCTTTCCTGATTTGAACTCTTATGAGCGGTCTATGATCTATCAAATGCAAGGGTCTAGTTACTACTCTCTGGATCAATACGGTCCGGCCATTAGCGCGTTTCAGAATGCGATTAATGCGGGTGGTCTGTTACCAAAAGAGTCTGATAGTCTTCGCGTGAATATCGCGCAGCTCATGATTGCCAATGGTCAATATGCGCAAGGCGCGCAAAGCCTAGAAAATTACTTGAACAGCGGCGGGCAGCAAAAACCGCAATATGTTGAAATGTTGACGCAAGCTTGGGTTCAGTCTGAGAACTATTCCAAGGCGCTGCCATGGGCTCAAAAATGGTTCAATAATGCTAGTCCCAAAGAGCGTAAGCACTTTGATTTAATGAATTTCTTGTTCAACAATTTGGGAATGCAGGGACGTCAGGCTGATATCGTTAAGCAAATGATCAATAGATGGCCTGAAGACAAGACGCTCTGGGACGCTTGGGCTTCAATGCTCGCCAATGGCGGCCGTGAACAGGAGGCTTTCGAGGTCTCGAAGATGCTCTATTTAGGCGGTGCGTTAAGTTCGGACCAGGACCTTATGAAGGTTGTTCAATATTACTCTTTTTATGATATGCCATTTCAAGCCGCTCAAATTCTTGAAAAAGAGATGAATGCTGGACGTATCACACGTTCTTCCGATAAAATGGTTCAATTGTCTTCTCTCTTCCGCCAGGCGCGCGAATATAAGCGCGCGATTCCTGTCTTGGAAAGTGCTGCGGCGAGTTCCGGACAGGCCAAATTATTTGCTGACCTTGGTGAAGCACTTTATAATGAAGGCCAATGTGTCAAAGCTGAAACGGCGTTTAAGAGCGCTATCAATAAGGGTTATGACGCCGGTAAATCTTGGATGCTGATCGCGACATGCCGTTACGAAGAGACACAAAAGCAAGACCGCATTAATTGCAAAATGACTGAGGCACAGAAAAACGCCGCGCCAATTACGAAGGCCCGTCAAAGCGCCATCGATGCTTTTGAGCAAGTCCCAAGTTCCTCTCGCTCTGGTCGTGATGCTAAGAAGTGGATTTCATTCATCCGCGCAGAACGTGAAGCCATCGAAAATCGCTGTATCTTTGAAGCAAATGTTGAGAAAGAGCTTTGCTTTGCGATTATCAAAGGTGCTTATGATAACGAAGTTTTCGTTGGTAAGTTCGAAATCGATGAAAAAGACCAAAAATGTATGGCTTTCAAAGCAGATTATGACAGCAAATACCGGGTCAAAATCGTCGAGAACTAAATCGATCATATAGTGAATGAAAACCTCGGCTTTGACCGAGGTTTTTTTATGTCTCAAAATCCCAAGAGGAGAAGAAGAGGGAGAGTGAGAATAATAATGTTATAGTATTGCATTTAGTGAATAGTTATGTTATAAAGTATCATTACTTAAACATAATGGGAGGAACATTACTATGTCATTTAAAAGATTAGCACCGAGCGCCATTTTAGCCGTCGGGGTCACAACCGTCATTACGCTTGGCATGGCGGGGATGATAAAAACGGAATTCACGCCGCAGGATAAAGTCGAGAATTTAGGGTTTGAGATAAATCCAGAGGTGGAGGAGCCGCCCGTAATTAAGCGGACAGATAGAGTTCTGGAAGTGAAACGGGTGGAGACCCCGCCGCCACCGCCTGAGATTGAACGAACACCGACGGCGCAGCCGACCGTTAGTATTGTGAATCTGGATAGCCCTATCCCCGACTTCGATATGCCTGAAATTGATCAGGAGAATTTTGTAATAACGATTTCGGATCGGGAGGTTCAACCCCTTGTCCGCATTTCGCCTATTATGCCGCCGCGCGCAGAGCGTTCGGGCCATTGCAAGGTTCGCTTTAATGTTAGCGCGGAAGGCGCGCCTTATGACGTGACAGCAACCTACTGTACGCAGTCTCTATTTGAACGGGCGACCGTAAAATCAGTACAGCGCTGGAAGTTTAATCCAAAAATCGTCAATGGCCGCCCCGTGGCTATGACGGGCGTCGAGAACCGCGTTACCTACCGCCTCAAAGATGAGCGCGGCAACCTCATCCCCGAATAGGAGGTTGTCATGCTAGAGTTAAAGAGAAAGGCCAGAGCGTCAGCTCTGGCAATAATGACCTATGCCTTCTTAGCGGGGGCCGCGCCCATGGCCTTCGCTCAGGAAAATGATGCGGCCTCTCGGCAATTTTCTGCAAAGGCAGGCGAGGTCGTGTTGAAAGCACAATCCCTCATCACGGCAAATGAATTTCAAGCCGCCTTAACCCTTTTGGGAGACGCGAAAGATATTCCTGACCTCACGCCCTATGAGCGCTCTATCATTGGTCAAATGCAAGGCGCAAGCCATTATCAACTCGATCAATATGGCCCCGCAATTTCAGGCTTTGAACGCGCTATTGCGGCAGGCGGTTTACGCCCCAAAGAGATCGATGATATGCAGGTACAGATTGCCCAGCTAATGATTGCCAATGGCCAGTTTCGGCAAGGGGCTGAACGATTGGAAGCCTATCTAAATGGGGGCGGGCAGCTCAAACCCCAATATACTGATATGCTTACACAAGCTTGGGTAAATGCGGAGGAGCCCGCTCGGGCTTTGCCTTGGGCGTCAAAGTGGTTCGCCGCAGCCGACCCAAAAGAGCGTAAGCATTATGACCTCATGAATTTCATTTATGCTAAGCTGGAGAAAAATGAACGTCAAGCCGACCTCGTCATAGAAATGATTGAACGCTGGCCTGCGGAAAAAGAGCTTTGGGATGCCTGGGCGTCACTCTTGTCTCAAAGCGGGCAAGAGCAAGATGCTTTCGAAGTTAATAAACTCCTCTACCTCCGCGGCGCGCTCAGTGAGGAAGCTGACATAATGAAAGTCATTCAGTATTACGCCTATTACAATATGCCTTATCAGGCGGCGCAAATTCTGGAAAAGGAAATGAATGCAGGACGTATACCCAGGGAGGCAGATAAACTCGTTCAGCTCTCATCACTATTTCGCCAAGCCAGAGAATATGCACGCGCTATACCTATCCTAGAAGCAGCCACTAAAACGGGCGGAACAGGCGATTTATACGCGCAACTTGGCGAAGCTCTATATAATGAAGGCTATTGCGAACGGGCGGAAACCGCTTTTAAGCGAGGCATTGACCGCGGATATGATGCGGGGAAAGCTTGGATGCTCATCGCAACCTGCCGATACGAGGATGTGCAGCGACAGCAAAAATTAACTTGCGAAATGACTACCGCTGAGAAAGCCGCCGCGCCAAAGTCACAGGCCCGCCAATCGACGATAGCTGCGTTTGAAAACGTCCCGCTGACATCGCCGCAAAGCCGAGATGCAAAGAAATGGATATCTTTCATAATTGCAGAGCGAGAAACCTTTGATAAACGCTGTGGATTCGAACGCGACCGCGTTATGAAAACGTGCTATCTCGATATTAGGCGAGCCTATGATGCGGTATTTTTGACAGATGAATTCGAGTTAAATGATACGAATTGTGAACAGTTTATACCCGCTTATGACAAAGAATATCGTAGCAAAAAAACGGGATAACGTGCGTAATTCCAGATGTTTCCACTCATTTTCAAGAAAATATAAAATATTTCCAAGGATTGACAATTGAGATACGTCTTACAGGCAATATGAAAACAAATGATAATGATGAAGAGCTCGCCGCGCGCGCAGCCTCGGGGGAGGCTGCGGCATTTCGTGAATTGCTCAATCGTCATTATGACCGTGTCTTTCGGGTCGTTTATAGTGTCCTGCGCAATACCAGTGACGCAGAAGATGTCACCCAAGAGATATGGGCGGCACTGCCGTCAAAACTGCGTCAGTGGCGCGGCAGTGCCAAGCTAACTAGCTGGCTGCACCGCATAGCGCTAAATGCGTCTAAGGATTTTCTGCGGCGCAGGGCAAGCCAGGCCCGTGTCGTCGAAGGCTATGCCGAGATGGAAAATCTGTCGCGCGGCGCTGCGTCAGACACCCAGAAACGACTGACATGGCTTCAAACGGCTCTCGGCACGCTTTCGGATGATTTGCGAGAAACCGCTGTATTGACCCTCAGCGAAGAGATGAATTTTGCCCAGGCCGCAGAAGTTTTAGGCATAGCAGAGGGTACAGTCGCCTGGCGCATGAGTGAAATTCGAAAAGCGCTAAAAGCGCTCGCATCAAAAGATAATGGGATAGGACAGGAGGCGTTGGCATGAGTGATGATGAATTAGAAAAGCTGGCAGCCGCCATGAAAAATATCAGCCCGTCAAAAGCCTCGCGTAAAAGCGGTATGGAAGCCGCGATAGCGGCCTTTGACGCCGAATTTGCATTCGAAGCGGCCGCGCAAAAAGATACGCCTGAAGAAAAAATATCGACTCCCACCCAAGGATTGCAGGCTGCGCCGCGTCCTACAGGTCAGACCACACATGATCGGCATGTGCAGACCTTAGGGAGAGACGTAATGAGCAAGCTCAAAGACATTTTTAGCTTTAACGGTAAATCAGCAATGATGATGGGTAGCTGCGCCGCAGCGCTATTCGCGGTCTCGCTTTATGTCCCAAACACGCGTTTTGAAGATATGCCGACGGCGCCAGAAGCGATTATGGCTGAGGTTGAGGCGGGCGCTGTCGTCGATGCGCCTGAAGTGGGGGCAAGCGACACGATTACTGTGACGGGCAATAGAGTAAAGAGAGTTGATGATGTCGGTCAAGATAAGGCCGTAGAATTACAAGGCAAAATACCGTCTTTTTCTCCGCCTCCAATCGAAGCGCCAAAGGATGCCGAAGAGATGGCTGCACCAGCCGCAAAGCCTACACCACAAGCGCAAGGCGGAATTAATTCTATTAGTGAATTGCTTAATCCTGTCCGAAAAACCCCTGCTAAAGCAGAATCTGAGAAGAAAGATGTGCAGGCCCTTTTCCGGCAAGCTCAGGATAGTCGATCTGAGGTAACACAGACGGCAGAAGCTAAGGTAAAGACACAAGCTGGTAGACGTCAACGAGCTGATGCCCCGCGTTTAATGGCAGAACGGCCAACTTTCCGTGTTGGTGATAGCGCCGCGCAATCATTACCAATTCGAACAGAGCAAGTCGGCGGATATACACTCGAAGAAGTTCCGGCTGAATACAAGGTTGAGCAGAAAACGATTGTCACGAAAGAGGCCTCTACTGAGCTTGTCATGGCGCCGCCCACTTATGAAACCGTAACAGAAACTGTAGTGGTGAAGCCTCAATCTGTGGAATATGAAAAAGCGCCTGCAGAGTATGAGTGGGTTGATGGGGAGATCGCGGGAAATACTGTTGAATATGTTAGCGTGCCTCCCGTATATGAAACGGTTACAGAGGCTGTCGTCGTTCAAGAAGCCTCAACAGAGCTTGTGTCGATACCGCCAGTGTTTAATGCTGACGGCACTGTGGCAATTCCTGCCAGTACACAAGAACGCGTTATTCCTTCTGTTACCAAAACGGAAACCCGCCGGGTCATAAAATCTCCAGCATCTACAGTAGAGCGCGTGATACCTTATGAAATTAAAGATGGAAAAACACGGGTACCTGTGAAGCCAGCCGTAACGGTAGAAAAAGTTATCCCCGCTGAGACGAAAGAAGTGACTCGCAGAGTTATCAGAACGCCTGCTTCAACTATGGAACGTATTGTGCCCGCGGGCACGCGGAAAGAAGTCGCGGTGAGAACAGAGGTGAGCCCTCAGCGTTTCTATCTCCGCAATGATGCAGGTGAGATCATTCGCGAATTTGCGAGCCGAGATGCATTTGAAATTTATCAGGCGAACCTGACGACATCCGTAGAAGAAACTCCCGTTTCAACTTTTTCCATTGATGTTGATACGGCGTCTTATTCCTTCTTCCGCAGCTCTATCAATCGCGGGCAATTGCCTCCGCGTAGCTCAATCCGCCTTGAAGAAATGATTAATTATTTTCCTTATGATTACGCCGCGCCGCGCTCTGCTGATGAGCCGTTTAAAGCCAATGTGACCGTGACGCCTACGCCTTGGAATAAAGATACGAAACTTATGCATATCGGCATTAAAGGCTTTGTGCCGGCTATGGATGAAAGACCTCGCAGCAATATTGTTTTTCTAATCGATACCTCAGGGTCAATGAACCAAGCCAATAAGCTCCCGCTCCTTATTAGCAGTTTCAAACTTCTTTTAGGGACGCTAGATGAGGACGATACAGTGTCTATCGTCACCTATGCAGGCCGGGCAGGTACGGTATTAGAACCAACGCCCGCGAGCGATACGCAAAAAATAGATGAAGCCTTAACCCGGTTAAGAGCTGGCGGATCAACCGCAGGCGCGGCAGGGTTAGAATTAGCCTATAATAAAGCCCAAGAAAGCTTTGACGAAGACGGCAATAACCGCGTCATTCTTGCGACGGATGGCGATTTTAATGTTGGCTTTTCTTCCCATGAAGAGATGAAAACCTTCATCGAGGAAAAGCGCGAAACAGGTATCTTCCTCTCCGTCTTGGGCTTTGGACGCGGCAATTATAATGACCAATTAATGCAGGCCTTGGCGCAAAACGGAAATGGCGTAGCCGCCTATATCGACAACCTGGCTGAGGCCAATAAAGTCTTAGCTAATGAGGCAGGCAGCGCGCTTCTTACCATTGCCAAAGATGTCAAAATACAAGTCGAATTTAACCCAGAAACCATCGCGGAATATCGCCTAATCGGTTACGAAACCCGCGCTTTGAAACGCGAGGACTTTAATAATGATAAAGTTGACGCTGGCGAAATTAACGCAGGCCATAGCGTGACAGCCATTTATGAGATGACCCCTGTGGGATCACCCGCTATCAGTAATGATCCTCTACGTTATATTGAGGATAAGGTGAGATCAAAAACTACAGGGTCAGATGAATTCGCCTTCGTCAAAATTCGTCACAAATTACCTAAGTCAGATACAAGCACCTTACGAACTTTCCCTATCGGAAAAGCGCAAGAGCGAAGCTTGAATCGGGCGAGTGATGATATGCGCTTTGCTACGGCGGTCGCAGCCGTTGGGCAAAAACTGCGCGGCGATACGCCATTAGAAGACTTTAGCTATGCGGATGCGATTGAACTTGCCTCTGGCGCAAAAGGCGAGGATAAAAATGGATATCGCTCTGAATTTATTCAGTTAGTGCGCTTGGCAGAGGGATTGGCGGAGTAGGGCTAGATTAAAGATAACGTCATTCCGACAAAACGCGAAGCGTTGACGGAACCCATGCCTTAATATCGAGACTATCGGAAAACTTCATTTAGGCGAAATATCAAGGCATGGGTTCCGGATGTCGCTTCGCGCCACGTCGGAATGCCAAAATATTTGAATACTCACGTCGACTTTGGCATGATTTTAGCGCTCACCCTCTAGCCTCAACCGGCAACCGCCACCGCAAAGGCAAATTCTAGCGCCGTTTCCTTTAAGCTATCATAGCGTCCGCTTTCGCCTTGATGGCCTGCTTCCATATTTATCTTTAGCAGGATAGGGGCGGGGCCGGTTTGATTGTCGCGAAGTTTTGCGGCCCATTTTGCAGGCTCCCAATAGGTGACGCGTGGATCGGTTAGTCCGCCCGTGATAAGCGTTGGCGGATATTCTGTTTTCGCCACATTATCATAAGGGGAATAGGCCGCGATATTATTATAGGCCTGCTCATCGGTAAGCGGGTTACCCCATTCGGGCCATTCAGGCGGGGTGAGGGGAAGGGTGTCATCGGACATGGTGTTAAGGACATCAACGAAAGGCACCGCCGCAATGACGCCGCCAAATAATGAAGGGTCTTGGTTGAGAGCCGCGCCGACCAGCAACCCGCCGGCCGAGCCGCCATGAGCGACCACGCGGCCTCGCGCGCTGTAACCATCGCCGCAAAGCGAACGGCCAACATCGATAAAATCATTAAAAGTGTTTTCTTTCTTTTCGAGTTTGCCGTCCAAATACCATTGATAGCCCTTGGACATGCCCCCGCGAATATGCGCGATAGCATAGACGAAGCCCCTATCCACGAGTGATAGGATAGACGTGCGAAAGCCCGCCGGGATAGTAATGCCGTAAGAACCATAGCCGTAGAGTAAGAGCGGTGCGGAGCCGTCTTTTGTAAGGCCTGATTTATAAAGCAAAGTTACGGGAACTTCGGCGCCGTCGCGGGCGGTCACTAAGATACGCTCGCATTTATAATCGGAAGGCTCATGCCCGCTGGGGACTTCTTGCGTCTGGCGCAGGCGGCGTTCTCGCGTGTCCATATTATAGTCAAAGGTTTGGCGCGGCGTAGTCGGCGAGGAATAGGCAAAACGCATCCAGGGCGTTGAATATTCATATCCGCCCATGAGGCCGAGACCGTAAGCGTCTTCATCAAAGGCAATGTCATGTTCGCTACCGTCTCTCATGTCGCGTATAATGATACGGGGCAGGGCATTTTCGCGAATAAGACGAACAAGAAAATGCTCATAGGTTTCAATGCCAATGATGAGGGTTCCTGAGGCGTGCGGGATATAGTCTTCCCAATTATCAAAGGCGGTATGTCCTATAGGCGCGCGCATGATGGCAAAGTCTGTGGCGTCATTAGCATTGGTTAGGATGTAGAAATATCCGCCTTGGTCATGGAGACTATATTCGAGTCCCGCCTGGCGCGGGGAGACGCAGCTTGGCGCGGTATGCGGCGCGTCCGCAGGGATCACCCAAATCTCAGATGTTGTATGATTATGCGAATTAATCTGGATGAAGTTGCCGCTATCAGTTTCTGCGACCGAGACGAAAAACCCTGGATCTGTTTCCTTATAGATTAGGCGAGGGCTGTCTGCGGCGTCATGGATGTTTTTAGCAAAGACAGCATAAGGGCGTTGATTTTCGTCGCGCTCGACCCAGAATATCGCGGCGTTATCTTTGGCCCATTGCAGCCCCCCTGCGCTTTTGGTGACGCCTGTTGAGCGGGCTTCCCCGTCCATCGTTTTGACAAAAATTTCGTAATTCTCTGCGCCGGTCACATCGACAGAATAAGCGAGCCAGTTTTGATCATCACTATGCGCGACGCCGCCGAGATCGAAATAGGCAGGATGATTTTTGGATAAAGCTTCGGCGTCCAGTATGGTTTGCGGCTCCCCCGCCGGTGTCTTCGTTGATGGGTCAATTGCGACGCGCTCATAGAGGCCATGCTGATCGCCGCTGCGGAAACGATGATTATAGGCAAAGGCGCCATCGGGTGAAGGGACGCCAGACGCGTCAGATTTTAGGCGTCCTTTCATTTCTTCGAATATAGCGTTCTTTAACGGAGCAAGGTCCTCCATAATGCCTGCGCTATAGGTGTTTTCAGTCTCCAAATGGGCGCGAATATCAGCCTTTAATGTGGAAGGATCCGCCATCATCTCTTGCCAATTATCATCCTTCATCCACGCATAGTCATCGATGCGAGTGACACCAAGCTGCACCGTTTCAACGGGCCGTTTAGGCGTTTTTGGGGAGGTAAGATGTGTTTTTAATGTAGCTGTCATGGCGGCGCTTCTAATCTTAGTCTTTCGGCCCCGCAAGGTCTTGTCACGCGGCGGAGGGCTCTAGTCACCCTTATTTAACGCTATTTTGCTATAAATGGGACAATAATAAAAATGGTGATGGCCCGACATGAAACTAATCATTCAGATACCCTGTTACAATGAAGCCGAATCTTTGCCCGAAACGCTGATTGCGCTGCCGCGCAACATTGAGGGCATAGATGAGATTGAATATCTCGTCATTGATGATGGCAGCGTAGATGACACGAGCGGCGTGGCGCGCCGTTTTGGGGTGCATCATATCGTTCGCCACCGCACTAATCGCGGCTTAGCGGCGGCCTTCAAAACGGGACTGAATAAGGCGCTGGCCGAAGGTGCAGACATAATCGTCAATACCGACGCGGATAATCAATATGACGCACGTGATATTGAGACGATTGTTGCGCCAGTTCTGGCGGGTGAAGCCGATATTTGTATCGGGGATCGCCAAGTCGCCAATAATCAGCATTTTGGAAAATTTAAACGTAAGCTACAAGTTTTTGGTAGTCACGTCGTTCAGCGCCTCTCGCGGACAACGGTGACAGATGCGGTCAGCGGCTTTCGGGCCTTTAGCCGTAGCGCGGCTCAGCGCATTCATATCGTGTCCCGCTTTTCCTATACAACGGAAATGCTTATTCAGGCTGGGCGTAACCGCCTCTCCGTGACATCAGTTCCCGTTCGAACAAATTCCGTAGAACGTCCCTCGCGGCTATTCAAATCTGTGCCTCAATTTATTACCAACCAAGCCATTACGATCCTTCGAGCCTATGCCATGTATAACCCGCTGCGGGTCTTCGTTTTGGCTGGAGGCGGTCTGGCAGTATTAGGAAGTTTACCAATTCTGCGCTTCCTTTACTTCTATGCCATTGGGCAAGGCAGCGGGCATCTACAGTCTCTGGTTCTTGGGGGAACATTACTGACATTAGGGGTCGTGGCGATGATGCTAGGGCTGATTGCAGATCTGATTGGGCGTAACCGCCAGCTATTAGAGCAGAGCTTGGAACGGGTGCGGGTATTAGAAGACGCGGTTGCGGCACAGTCACAGGGCAACTTAACTGACGGCAATTCAGTGATAGACATACGTGATGCAGGTTAAGCTTGGTGCGCTATTATGAGTTCGTCGCCCAATATCGGCCAGCAAAAGCAGAATTCACATAAATGGTATAACATCGAACACCTTTTAAGCATTGTTGAGCGCTTAAAGGCATCGAATAGACTGCGTCATATTGCATTTTTAATAGCACTCGCAATATTTGCGGTAGGTCTGCTAGCTTGCTTTTTGTCTGCGCCAGACATTTTTACGCAAGTTACCCTTAAACCGTTTCTGGTCGTTTTGTGCCTTGGCGTGCCGCTCACATTACTTTTAAACGCAATTGAGCTCATCCTGACCGGGCGACTAATTGATAAAAAAATAGGCTTTTCTTTTGCGTTCAAGATGACGCTCTTTGGCACAGCCGCTAATATGTTACCGATCCCTGGGGGAGCAGTCGTAAGAATTGCGGCCCTTAAAACTAAGGGCGCAGAGCTGACTGAAGGCACGCGGGCCACATTTGCAGTGGGTATTATTTGGCTCGGCGTCTCGCTTATTTATTCTGGTTATTGGATGGCCAGCTACTCTTATGCGCTTGGGGGGCTTACGGCCTTTGGGGGTGTGGCGGCTTTACTTTTGGGGAGCGTGTTAGGCTTGATGCGGTACAAGAAGTTTGCTGTAATTTTCCAAATAATTCTACTGAAAGTCTTAGCGACAATCCTTGTCACATTGCGATTGATTTTTTGCCTTTTGGCTCTCGGCTCAGCTGTTAGTTTTTCAGCTGCGGGCACTATGACGGCCGCAAATGTCATTGGTTCTGCTGTTATGATTGTGCCGGCTGGAATCGGTATTAATGAAGGCATGACCGCAGTTTTAGCGCAAGTTGCGGGTATGTCTGCGGCCCTAGGGTTTATGGCGGCGCTTATAAATCGTTTAGCTGGGCTTCTGGCATTATGCCCGATTACGCTTTATCTTTATGCTAAATCTGGCGCAGGACATGCGGATGCTTGAAAACAGTACCAAGGATCTAGTTTTTATAGTTTCAGGTGGGCGTACGGGTACGACTTTCTTTGGCGATTATCTATCTGATGTGGTCGAAGATTGTTACTCTGAACATGAACCAGATTTGCTCGTTGGGTTTCAAGCAAAGACGCGAAAGCGTATAAAGCGATTTGGTATTTATCACATGGTTATTGGCCGCTTATTGCGGCAAACGGGTATCCGCAACTTGGCCCAAAAATACCTCTCTGGCGAGCTCTCGGACAGCCAAATCATAGACAAAATATATAAACATCGTCGCCGCTACCATGGTTCAATCGAGGCGTCGTTAATCGTAGAGTCTTATTATGTTTGGTACGGTTTATTGGGACCGCTACGCAAATCTTATCCAGACGCAAAGATATTAGCTATTATTCGAGACCCTCGCGATTGGGTGAGGTCTTGGATGAATTATGGCGGGTTTTACGGCAAATCAGACCAGATAAAATGGTTTGGCCAGTCGCGCGTAACCCCCGCGGTTATAGGGGATACGATACAGGCTCAAAAATGGGCCGAAATGACTCACTTTGAGAAAATATGTTGGAACTGGAACCTTACTTATGGCCTGATTTCGAACTTTGTTGAAAGTGACGATCACGGGCGAGTTTTCCGTTTCGAGGATATATTTCTTACGGGGGCTGACGAAAATTCTCTGGAAAAATTGATGGATTTCACGACGCGTTTTGAGCATCGCCAATATAGCTATGATCTGGAGAAACTCAAAACTAAGCCATCGGCAAACTCGTCAAAAAAAACATTGCCGAGCTGGTTAGACTGGACGCCTGAACAAGCTAGGCAAATGGATAGGTTATGCGGTGACTTGATGAGGGCGAATAATTACGGATTAGAGACTGAATGGCTGAATAAGTTGAACCAATAAATGGATAGTCAGCAAAATATTCAAAAGCGCCAGAAGACCAATGCCCTTAATCTCCTTATTTTGTGCGCAATCAGTCTCATTCTCGTAATGCAGCTGCATCTACAATTTGTGCAGAAGATAAATTGGGATGAATTTTACTTCCTCTCATTAGTTTACGATTATCAGCGCGGGGATTTGTCAAAGCCATTACAGACAGCGCATGTCCATTTTTTTGGCTGGTTAAAATATATAAGTCCCAATGAGGTTACCCAAATTATTGCCGCCCGTGTCGTGATGTGGGGTCTGCAGCTTGGAACGCTTTATTTCATATTCAAAACAGCTTGTAGGTTTATCTCAACCCGCTCTGCTCTATTTGCTGTTCTGAGTTATTTGGGCTTCGGGTTTATCTTCATTCACGGAACAAGCTTTAGGGCAGATCCAATTGCGACTTTCCTTGTCACTGGCCTAATTTATATATTCGTTGCCACGCCCTTGAATTACAAAAACTTGGCCGCTCTTTCTGCCGCGCTCGCTTTGGCATTGCTCGTTACCATCAAGGTGATCTTCTTTGCCCCTTTATTCGCGGCCTTGGCGCTTTGGAGATTATCCACCGCCGCAAATAAAAAGGCCTTATTCCTTCGGTTGAGTATGTGTGCAGGCGTCTCGATCATGTTGTTTGCGCTGGGTTATCTCGTCCAGCTTAACATTATGCCAAGCGCTGATGTGGTAGGCTCAAAAGATATGCTGGGGAATGCGGGTAGAACAACCTTACTGGAAAGCGGTTGGTTTCCGCGGTCCTTGATAATTCAACAGCACTTTATTTTCGGATTAATATCAACATTAATGCTTTTCCTCGGCTTTTTGTTTATCCTCTTGGATATTAGAAAAGAGCCCAGCGGGAGTAAACGACTTGTCGCTATTTTAGCGATGGGTTTACCCCTACTAAGTTTGATATTTTATCGCAATGCCTTTCCCTACTTCTTTGCTTTTGTTTTCCCAACTGTGATCTTATGGGCGGGATACGCCGCGGAGAGGCTGAAGAAAATGCCAATTTTGTTAGGGCTTTTGGCACTGATGATTGTGATCAATATCGGCGTGCAATATAAATTCCGTTTGAATGAAACTCATCATAGTCAATACGTGACCTTAAAAGAGCTCCACCGTATTTTTCCAGAGACGGTAAATTACATCGACAAAAGTTCGATGATGTCCAGCTACGCCAAATCAGGGTTTTTTATGTCAAGTTGGGGGCTCAAAAACTACAGAGCGAAAAACGACCCCGTCTTGACAAAAGCAATGAAGGCCAAAGTCATCCCTGTATTAATTGATAATTCTCCCGAAATAAGCCGAGCTTTGCATTCCAGCAAAGCGTCTAGCCTTTTACTGGCCCGCGATCAGCTGTCTTTACGTGAGAACTTTATTCCGCATTGGGGCCAAATATGGATTGCTGGGAAGGCCCTAAGCGTTTCGCCTCAGGACAGTATATTCGAAAACTTGGTCCCTGGAAAATATACGTTACAAAGCAACTACCCTGTTCTCATAGATGGGATATCTTATGCTTCAGGCGATGTTGTTTTTCTAGCTCGCGGACAGCACAGAGCGGCGAGCGGCCAGCTACAAGACATTAAATTGCGGTGGGGAAACACCCTCCAAGCCCCGGACATGGCCGCGCCGACACAGCCGATCTTTACGAATTTCTGACATGGAGCGGCGCTTAAAAGTTCGTTTCATTACGCGCAAATGGGCTCCGGCCATTGGCGGGATGGAGACCTATTGCCTTCGTCTTACCGAGCATATTAAAGACCGTGTAGATCTCGACATACATGCGCTGTATGGCAATGCGGATGGTAGCGCGCCTGGCCTCCTTAAAATCGCCATCTTCGGGCTTAGGATAATGTTCAAGCTCTTATATTTACCGAGAGTTGATACGGTTCATGTTTCGGATATGGCGAGCTGGCCGCTCGCCTTTGTTGCAAAACTGAGCCGCCCAAAAACACATATTGTAATATCTGCTCACGGGTCTGATTTAAGTTATGAGACGCGTTCTGGGGTGAAACCAAAAATTTACAAAGCCTATATGCGGTTGGGAGCTATTTGCTTGCCGCGTGTTACTGTGCTCGCTAATTCCCAATGGATAGCGGACTTAGCCGTCCGCAAAGGGTTCAAAGACGTTCAGCTTATTCCCTTAGCAACCGACATGGTCGCCTCTAAACCGCCTCAAAATATCTCCCGTAATCTGCTATATGCTGGGCGGATTATGACGTCCAAAGGTGTGTCTTTTATCATCAATGACGTTTTGCCCAGACTGCCTGAAGATATTTTGTTACGGGTCGCAGGAACGATATGGGACGAAGAAGAAAGCGAAGCTTTGGGCCACCCGCGCGTTGTTTTCCTAGGGCAGCTAACGCCCCGAGAGCTTTCTAAAGAATATGCTGACGCTCTTTGCATTGTCGTCCCGAGCCTAGCCCCAGAAGGTTTTGGTTTAGTCGCTATTGAGGGCGCTTTGACGGGAGGCGTTGTTCTGGCATCAGATCATACGGGCCTTTCCGAAGTCTGTAAACACGGCTTAGGCTTACCACTTGCGGCGGGGAACGGGAAAGTTTGGGCGGATGAAATCCTCTCCGTAGCGAGTTGGTCATCAGAAGGCCGCCGAAAATTTATCGAGCATGCACAGTCGGAGGCTAAATTGCGATATAGCTGGCAGCGCGTGGCAGATGAGACGTTAGACGCCTATAAGCCGGCAATTTAGTCACGCTTAGTTAACGCTCTTTGTTTAGGTTTTAGCTAACTTTATAGGAATTTTCGCTATGCAAGCGCAACACGCACTTGAATTATCGCCAAATGCCGCTTTGGGAGATACGCCTCCCGAGCATACGGTTCGCCGTCAACTTGCGAAACGATTATCCGATGTTATCTGCATCCCTGCCAGTCACCTGACGCCGCAAGAACGTCATATGGCGGGTGACGTTTTGGTTGAATTGTTGCGCGACGCGGATGTGACGCTTCGCAAATCTGTGGCCAAGCGGCTTGTCATGCTTAATGAGGCCCCGCGCACGATACTGGTCATATTGGCCAAAGACGAAATTCAGGTCGCGCAGCATGTGCTCGAAGAAAGCAATAGTCTTACAGATTCAGATCTCATTCAAATTTCAGCTAAGGTTTCAGGGGCTCACCGCAAAGTCATCGCTAAGCGCCGAAAGGTGTCAGATTCTGTTGTTGATGCTATTGTTCAATTCTTAGAAGAAGATGTTGTTGAAACCCTTTTGAAAAATAAGGGGGCGAGTTTTTCCGAGACAGCCTTGCAGCGAATATTAACGGTATCACGCAGTCATCAGCCTTATGTGAAGCTATTGGCCGAGCGCGTCGAACTGCGCCCGTCACATGGCCTGACAATGTTTTGGTGGGCTGAACCCGAAAACCGCAAAAAAATACTCCACCGTTTTGCTGTGACCCGAACTGTTTTGCAGGAAAGCTGTGAGGATTTATTCCCCAAGGCTGCAGCGGAAGGTTGGTCTGATGCCGCCGTGCGCAAAGCGCTGCAGTTTATTGAACGCCGCCAACGTAACCGCGCAGCCTTAGAACGAAGCGACTATGAAACGCTGGAGCAGGCCGTTGATGCGGCCATGACAACGGGGTTAACCCGTAAGCTCACCGAAGAAATTTCTTATATTGCGGGCGTCAAGCCTGCTACGGGCGCGCAAATTCTGACGGATAAATCTGGGGAAGCTATCGCTATTCTCTGTAAGGCGCCTGGATTAGGCCGTGACTATGTTGAAAAACTCTGGCGCGCGCTCAAACGCCCTGTCCATGATGTTGACGGCGAAATTCATCCAGACCTTGCGCGGGTTTTGCAAGCTTTTGACGTCATTTCTACGGATAAAGCGCAAACGGTTTTACGATATTGGAATTGGTCATTGACCGCCTCGTTAAACGCCGATGTTCTGCGTCATATCAAAGACGGCGTCATTCCGCGCGAAGAAGAATATGGCGCAGCGGCCATTACAGCCGCGCTTGTCTTTGGTCACCGCCAATAATTCACAAGTAATTCCAAGAAAAACCTCTCTTTTTGGTCGATTTGGCTTTCGGTCAAGGTAATGCCCCGCTAAACACCTTTTAACGATCATAAGAATCGTAAGTGGTGGAGCTGTTATTTCGATGCGTTATGCATTTATTTTGACTATTGCGATGATTGCAGCTTGGCTGACGCTTTCTGGCTATTTCATCCCCATGATATTGGCCTTTGGGGTTATCTCAATTGCTATTGTCCTGTGGATGTGCGCGCGTATGCGAATTCTTGACGGGGAAACCGTCCCTTATTTGACGTCGCCGCTGACACTTTCCTATTATGTTTGGCTATTTATCGAAATTATCAAAGCAAATGTGCAAGTCCTCAAAGCTGTTCTGAGCCCCGATTTAGAGGTCTCGCCGACCATGGTGAAAATCCCGCTCAATAGCGATGTTGATATAGCCGAAACCATGTTCGCCAATTCTATTACGCTTACCCCCGGGACCGTTAGTGTGGATATGCAGCCAGATCATATTCTGGTTCACGCCTTGCTCGAAGAGATGAGCAATCCAGATGACTTTAAACTGATGGGTAAAAAGTCAGCTTGGGCCGTTGGCGTGAATACGGGAGACGCTTAGGTGGAGTATTTTCTCGGATATTTTAATCTCGCTGCTGCGTTTTTTGTCATCATCAGCATGGTGATGATGCTCGGGCGCTTGCTTGGCGGACCTACACTTTACGACCGCTTACTTGCGGTGAATTCATTCGGGACAAAAACGATTTTGTTTCTATGCGTTTTTTGTTTTGTTATTAATCGTCCCGACGGCGTTGATATCGCTTTGCTCTACGCGCTGATGAATTTCATTGCGACGATCGCAGTGCTCAAATTTTTCAATTACCGGAATCTTGGTGTGCCTTTACTTGAAGAACAATTGGAGGATAAGGCGTGATGATTTCGCTTCTCCTCGCGGCAGGTTCCGCAGCCGACCACAGCGTCTCTTTGAATATTGAGTGGGTAGCTTTGATCAGGGCTTTTCTCGCATGCATCTCAATTATTACGGGTCTGTTTTTCGTTTTAGCGGGGACATTGGGCGTTCTAAGGTTGCCCGATTTCTACACCCGTCTTCACGCTGCGGGCATGACAGATACTTTGGGCGCTGAGCTCATTTTACTGGGCCTCATCATTCAGTCAGGCTTTACCCAAATGAGCCTAAAATTACTCCTCGTGGCCTTTTTCTTACTCTTGACCAGCCCAACGGCGACGCATGCTATTGCCTATGCCGCTTACAAAGCGGGTTTGAAGCCGAGGCTCGGGAAATATTCTGCACCGCCCGTTGACGGAGACGGCTCATGATAATGGCGTCATCCTTTGTTCCGCCGACCATGATTCTAGATTTGGCGCTTATGGCCATTCTCGTTGTGGTGGCCTTTGCAATTGTGCGGATGCGCAGCCTCTTTGCGATTGTTATGTTGCAAGGCGTTTACTCTTTGGTCTGCGCGGCCTGGTTCGTCTCGCTTGACGCGGTTGACGTCGCCTTTACCGAAGCCGCTGTCGGGGCAGGGGTCTCTACCGTCTTAATGCTTGCGGCTATGTTGCTTGCAGACCGCAAATCTAACCCCGTTCCTATTTCAAAGCAGGTCGCGCCGCTGCTCGTTGTTATCGTTGCGGGTCTAGCCATGTTTTATGCGATTGGCGACATGCCCGCTTATGGAGACCCAAATTCGCCAGCCAATGCGGGTGTTGGCATGGACTTTATTGAGCGCACCACGGATGAGATTCATATTCCCAATGTCGTAACGGCCGTTTTGGCCAGCTATCGCGGCTATGATACTTTCGGTGAAGCTGTCGTTATTTTTGCGGCCGGGCTTGGGGTGATTTTGCTTCTAGGGCTAAACGGAAATGCTGGCCGCTGGACGGCGTCTCCAAATGGACAGCGCGTCTCGGCGCCGTCAGCGCCATCCGCGGCAACGCCTAAGCCCAAGCCTCGACCAACGCCAAAGCCGAAGCCGTCTGCGCCTCTCAAGGGACCCGTCAGAGAAGAAGAGCGTGTTAAACCCGTCGTGCCCGAAGTTGCCCCGGCCCCTCTCAAAGGGCCCATCATTGAGACGAAGGTCGTTACCGAAGCGCCCAAACGGCGCGGGCGTCCTGCAGGGTCAAAGAATAAGGCCAAGACTGCTACGGCCAAGGTTTCTACGGTCAAGACTGCGAAAGCTAAAACAACCTCAGCTAAAGTGAAAGCGGCGGATGCTCCTAAGAAACGGGGACGTCCTGCGGGGTCTAAAAACAAAGCCAAGACAGCTACCGTTAGAACGGCTTCGGCTAAGAAGGATAAGGCAACTGCGCCTAAGCGCCGTGGCCGTCCACCCGGATCAAAAAACAAACCTAAAGCTGGGGGTAAATCATAATGCGTGATCCTCATGTTATCTTGCGCGTCGTCAGTAAATTTCTGATTCCATTTATCGCGCTCTTTGCTTTTTACGTTCAGTTCCACGGCGATTTTGGACCTGGCGGCGGATTCCAAGCTGGCGTCATTCTCGCGGCCTCGGTGATTTTATATGCGCTAATCTTCGGGTTAGAGGCGGCCAAGAAAGCCTTTCCTCCGAGTTGGATTCGTATCGGTATGACATTGGGGGTTTTGCTTTATGGCGGCACGGGTGTTGTAACTTGGATTTTGGGCGGTGATTTTCTTAGCTATGGCGTGCTAGCGCATGACGCGGCACATGGTCAGCATTACGGCATTATCGCGATTGAGCTTGGCGTGCTTTGCGCGGTCGCGACAGTGATGATCGCAATTTTTTACGCTTTTGGCTCTCGCCAGCCCGAGCCAGATGAAGAGGATTGGTAATGTTCTCTGTAATTTTCGAACAATATAATTATGGCATCGTTATCATCCTTATGATGACAGGACTTTATGTTGTATTTGCCAGCCGCAATTTAATTAAGAAACTTGTTGGTCTTTCGATATTCCAGACATCTGTTTTCTTGCTTTATATCACAATTGGTAAAGTCGCAGGCGGTCAACCGCCCATCGTGTCTGAAAGCCACGGGGAAGATCACGCCTCGCTTGAACCTGTCTTAGTCGCCGCTGGAAACGCCAAAGAAGCCGCCGCTTATGGCGCGGGGCATTCTGACGTGCTCTATTCTAACCCGCTTCCACATGTTCTTATTCTGACGGCGATTGTTGTGGGCGTTGCGACCCTCGCTATTGGATTGTCGCTCGTCGTGCGTATCCGCGAGGTCTACGGAACGATTGAGGAAGATGATATTAACGCGCTGGATTACCGCTATAATCTTGAGGGCATAGAAGACTGATGGATATTTTGTCTCTTTTCCCCGCTTGGCTGCTCGAGCAAGGTCCAGCCTTTATTATTGTGTTGCCATTATTGATGGGCGCTATCACAGCGATCTTGCCGAGCCGTAAACCTGCATGGTGGGCGGCTCTTATTGTCACGTTACTTTGCACGGCAACGGCATTTGGATTGCTTTTGCAGGTCTATTCCGAAGGCGCATCTCTTTATACTATGGGCGGATGGGATCCGCCGCACGGTATTTCACTTGTCATAGATGCGCTTAGCGCGCCTGTGTTATTGCTCATCGCGGCCATGGCTGTTGTCACAGTGATTTACGCTATGCCAGCGACAATCGCCGAGGTCGAACCTAAGAAACGCGCGCCGTTTTACGCGGCCTTCTTGCTCTGTTTTGCGGGGCTCATGGGTATGGTTGTCACAGGCGATGCGTTTAACGTTTTCGTTTTCCTAGAGGTGAGTTCAATTTCGACATATGCGCTTGTCGCCATGGGCGCCGCGCGTGACCGCCGCGCCTTAGCCGCCGCTTATAATTACTTGATTATGGGATCCATCGGCGCGACATTTTTTGTTATCGGCCTTGGTTTTATGTATATGGAAACAGGCACGCTAAATATGGCGGACATGTCGCGTATCTTGGCTGATCTTGATGGCGGCTCTCGCGTGGCAAAAGTTGGCTTTGGATTCATTATTATCGGGCTAGGTTTAAAGCTCGCCATGTTCCCGCTCCATACATGGCTTCCCGGCGCCTATGCTTATTCGCCGACCAAAGTTACGGTGTTCTTGGCGTCCACGGCGACCAAAGCCGCGCTGTATCTCTTGCTCCGCTTTACCTTCACCGTTTTTGATCCAAGTTTTGATTACGTCGGCATTGTCTTAAAATATATATTAATCGGTGTCGGCGTGTTCGGTATGATTTTCGCCTCATTGCAGGCTATTTTCCAAACCGATGCTCGCCGCACATTGGCCTATTCTTCTGTCGCCCAAGTCGGCTACATGCTGCTCGGTATTGGTCTTGCAACGGCTGCTGGTCTCGCCGCAGGCTATTTGCACCTTCTAAATCATGCGATTATTAAGGGCGGTCTATTCCTTGCCATGGGCGCTTTCTGGTACCGTTTTGGCATTACCCGTATTGAGGATTTCAGCGGACTTTCAAAGACAATGCCTTGGACAATGGGCGCTTTCATGATCTCTGGCTTGTCGCTAATCGGCGTCCCTTTCACAGCTGGATTTGTATCGAAGGTAAACTTAACCATAGCCGCCGCTGATAAAGGTTGGTGGTGGGCGGTAGCGGTCATTGTCATCACCTCTGTTCTCGCAATTATCTATATTGGCCGTATTCTGCTTGCCGCTTATTTCGGGTCTCCGCCGCTTATTGACGGAGAGCCCGCTAAAAAGAACGAAGCGCCTTTGATGATGTTGGTTCCGATGTGGGTCTTAACGCTAATGTCCATTGCCATTGGCTCAAACATTCTAGGCGTTGGCGATAACTTCGTCATGGCTTCTGAACGCGCTGCCGCGCTTCTTCTCGGAACAGGGGGTTAGAATGGCTTACACAGCTGAACTTGCATTATCCCTATTGCTGATTATCCCTCTTATAGCGGCTGTCATTATTCCGCTCGTTGGTAAAAAGCCAAACATACGAGAAACTGTTACCCTCATTGCAGGCGTGCTTTTGCTCGCCAATGTTATTGGTCTCATTTCTATGGTTGCCGCAGGCGATAGGCCAGAAATGCATCTATTTACCTTTGCGGGGAATTTCGATGTAAGGCTGAAGTTAGAGCCGTTGGGCGCGATTTTCGCGGGCATTGCAAGCTCGCTATGGATTGTGAATTCGCTTTTCACCATTGGCTATATGCGCGGAAATAAAGAAAAGAACCAAACGCGGTTTTATACATTTGTAGCCATCGCAATTTTCGGCGCGATGGGAATTGCCGCCTCGGCTAACCTCATTACGCTATTCATCTTCTACGAAGCTCTTACGATTTCGACATTCCCATTGGTTACGCATAAGGGCGATGCCAAAGCCAAACGCGGCGGCACAATTTACGCACTTATCCTTATGGGCACCTCCTTGGCGTTATTATTGCCTGCCATTATTGGCACGCAAGTCATTGCGGGAACAACAGAGTTTACCGTTGGCGGCGTCTTCCCAGAGGGGACAAGCACGCTGGCGACGTCAATCCTGCTTTTCCTCTTTGCCTTTGGTATTGGCAAGGCGGCACTCATGCCCGTCCATCCTTGGCTTCCCAATGCGATGGTCGCGCCAACGCCTGTCTCTGCATTGCTTCACGCCGTAGCGGTGGTGAAAGCCGGCGTCTTCTCAATCTTGAAGGTTTCAATATTTATCTTTGGCGAAGCCGTGATGGCGGAGACCTCAATGAGTACACTCCTGTCTTGGGTCGCGGCTATCTCCATCGTTGTCGCCTCGATTATTGCGCTGCGCCAAGATAACCTCAAAGCGCGTCTTGCTTATTCAACGGTCTCGCAGCTCTCTTACATTACGCTTGGCGCCATGCTTGCGACGCCGCTCGCTTTAGTAGGCGGCGCGCTGCAAATCGTGATGCATGCCTGGGGTAAAATCACCCTCTTTATGTGCGCAGGCGCGATTTATACTGTGGCGCACCGCACCGAGATTTCAAAGCTCGATGGTTTGGGGCGCACTATGCCTTGGGTCTTCGGGGCATTTCTTGTGGGCTCAATCTCTATTATCGGGATCCCTCCCATGGGCGGCTCTTGGCCGAAGTTTTTCCTCATGGCAGGCGCGCTTGATAGCGGAAAAGGCATCTTGATGGCGGCGCTTATAGTCTCCTCTATTTTGAACATTATTTATCTTCTCCCGATTTCCATACGTGCCTTTATGAAACCTTCCGCCGACGTGCAGGCAGATGCACTTTTGGCCAAGGAGCGTAAGAAACATCGCTGGGTGATTATCCCGCCGGTTATCTCGGCTCTGGGCGCTTTCATCCTGTTCTTCTTTGCGGGTAATATCGTGGACTTCATCCAGCCCATTATTTCGAGCGGAGGTTAGTCATGCCAAAAGAAAACCAACGCGACACGCTAACTGAAAAAGAGCTCGAAGAACGCCAAAACGCGCATCCTTTTGCTGTGCCTTTTCTCTGGCTTGGCAATCAAAAAGTCATTGATAATTTTATCTGGCTGCCGGTTATAGGTATGATAGTTACGTCCTTTTTAGGTATAGTTTACTACCAAAAACATCCGGCGCCTTGGGATGTCGTTCCAGGCTCGTGGGCCATTATCGGTTTCGTGTCCTATAGTTTTATCGTTTTATGCGCTAAGCCGCTTACGGCTCTACTCGCGCGGCCAGAGGATTATTACGGAGAGGGCGGCTTGCCTGATCCTGACGTCTCCACGGAACATACAATAGGAGATCACCATGATTGATCTCTTCCAAATCAATCCAGGCCTCTGGATGGTTCTGGCGGGCATGATTTGCGCGCTTGTGCCCAAGGGCGATGCTTTCGCCTTGCTCCGGAAGGCTTTCATTATCGGCGCGCCAATTTTCGCCGCTGTTATGATTACCCAAATTTATACCTCGCAAGAAGTCATCGCCGGCAAAATGACGATTGGCGGGTTAGAGCTTACGACGCTTCGCATCGATAACTTGTCTATGGTTTGGGGCTATCTCTTCTGCCTCATTGCCGTGCTAAACGGTATATTTGGATTTCATGAGAAATGCCGCATTACGGATAGTTCCGCCTTGGTTTATGCTGGCGCCGCAATTGCAGGCGTTTTTGCGGGTGACCTACTTACATTATTCCTATTCTGGGAACTGACAGCTATCTCATCAGTCTTCCTTATCTGGCGCGGCGGAGAAAGCGCTTATGCGGCGGGTATTCGCTATTTGGCGCTGCATGTCTTATCGGGCGTCATCCTGCTGGCAGGGGCCATTATTCACGCGAGCGCCAATGGCGGGGATTATACCTTTAATCATATCGGCCTTGAGACGCTTGGCGGTTGGCTCATTCTAATTGCTATTGGCATTAAATGCGGTTTCCCATTCCTACATATGTGGATGCAGGATGCTTATCCTAAAGCGTCAATTACGGGCACAGTTATCCTCTCGGCCTTTACGACCAAGATGGCAATTTACGCGCTGGCGCGGGGGTATGTCGGCGTGGATATTTTGATTTACATCGGCGCCGTCATGACATGTTTCCCTGTCTTCTTTGCGCTCATTGAAAATGATCTTCGCCGCGTTTTGTCGTTCTCGTTGAATAACCAATTGGGCTTTATGGTTTGCGGGATCGGTATCGGGACAGAGCTCGCTTTGAACGGCGTTGTGGGACAGGTCTTTGTGCATGTTATCTTTAAAAGCTTACTGTTCATGTCAATCGGCGCGGTCATGTACCGCGTGGGCACGGCAAAGGCGTCAGAACTTGGCGGTCTTTTCCGCTCTATGCCTTTCACGACCGTATTCTGTCTTATCGGGGCGGGCTCCATTGCGGCGTTTCCGCTGCTTGCAGCCTTCGTCACCAAGGCCATGATTATCAGTTCGGTTATTTATGAGGCGCATCATAATTCTGGGCTCTATGTCATTGCGGCCATGCTCCTCTTCGCCTCTGCGGGTGTGATGGAACATTCCGGAATTAAAGTGCCGTACTTCACCTTCTTTAGCCATGATAGTGGACGCCGCGTGAAAGAAGCGCCGTGGAATATGCTCGTCGCTATGGGACTCGCCTCGGCGCTCTGTATCTTCCTTGCTTTCCCATGGGGCGGCTATCAAATGCTTTATAGTCTCATGCCGTATGATTCTAGCGGTTACACGCCTTACACGGTGGATCATGTGGTCTTCCAGCTACAGCTCTTATTTGCGGCGATTTCGGCCTTCTGTTTGCTTAAGAAAGTCGGGCTATACCCGTCAGAGAAGCGCGCGGAAATTCTCGATTTTGATTGGACCTACCGAAAACTTGGCCTCGGCATTATGCGCTGGATAGGCGCGATGTGGACGCGGCTGGGGGCAGTTATCACCCGTATTCGAGATAATGCAATCAAAGGCACAGGCAGGCGTCTCTATCAGATGTTTAGCCCGGCTGGCGCAATGAGTGAAGCCGCGCCAAGCGGGCTGGCCGCGGCGCTTACAGCGGGTATGCTTATTCTCGTGCTCATCTTTGTCTACTTCGTGCGATGAGTGAGGACGATATAGGCCTTAAGAAATCTGCGCTGTTAGAGATAGCAGCAGATATTGTCAGTGCCTATGTCTCGCATAATGACGTGAAGGCCGAAGCCCTGCCAGAGCTGATTGAGAGCGTCTATGCCAGCGTTGAGGGCATTGCCTTAGCAGAGGCTGAAATTGATACGGGGCCGCGCCCTGAACCGGCCGTGCCCATTGCAGAGTCTCTGACCGATGATCTTCTTATATGTCTTGAAGACGGATTGCCTTTCCAATCGCTCAAGCGGCATTTACGCGTGAAATATAATATGACGCCCGAAGCCTACCGCGAAAAATGGGGTCTGCCGCGTGATTATCCAATGGTCGCCCCGAATTACGCTAAGCGCCGCTCTGCATTGGCGAAGAAGACTGGGCTCGGGAAGAATAGAAGGCGATGAGCACGCCAGGCCCCAAGCGCGACGAAGATGTAAATCCAAAATGGGGCTTCTGGATACCTGTTAGGAATGAAGCAAGCGCTCACTACGCCGCGAAAATGTCAGGTTTGCCTGTCTTTATGCTGGGGTTGTCTGTCTTGATGTTTGGACTGCAATTTGCGGGGCTGAGGATATGGCTCGCGGCTGGCATTGCTCTCCTGACCGCTTTATTTTTACTTGTTTCTGGCCTTAGAATTCGCAGCGGAAAATTTGGACTTCTGCCGATAAGCGTCGGTCTCTGGCTCATCGTTATGGTGATAGGTGTAGTTCCAACCAGCCTTGCTCCAACAACGGCCGCTGTAATATCAACAATACTGAACTTGATTATAGGACTCCTAGCGCTCAGCGGATTGCGCGGTTGGTGGTGGCTGCGCTCCGAGCGCCGCGTAGACGCAGGCAATGAGTGAAAGCAGCATATATGACCATCCCTCACACTATGAAGGCTATTCTAGCCGCTGCTGATGAAGCTTTGAAAGTTGGAAACGTTTCTCTTCCAGCGGTAAATGGCAATGACGTCTTGGTTAAAGTTGCCGCGGCGGGGCTCAATCGCGCTGACCTTATTCAGCGCATGGGTAAATATCCGCCGCCGCCAGGGGCCTCCGATATTATGGGGTTAGAGATTGCGGGCACTATCGCGTCAATCGGCTCGGATGTTACGCGTTGGAGCGTTGGAGACCGCGTTTGCGGCCTATTGTCCGGAGGGGGTTACGCAGAATATGCCTCTGTGGATGCTGGTTCACTTCTATTCATTCCAGATGAGATGGATATGGTTCAGGCCTGTTGTTTCCCAGAAAGTCTGTTTACCGTCTGGGCGAATGTTTTTGACCGCGGAAGGCTTCAAAAAGGCGAGGACTTTCTCTGTCATGGCGGCACAAGCGGTATTGGCGTTATGGCGTTGCAAATGGCCAGGCATTTCGGCGCAGGTAAAATTTACGCGACGGCGGGTACGGATAAAAAATGTGACCTTGCTCAAAGCCTTGGCGCTGACGCCGCTATTAATTATAAGCAAGAAGATTTTGAAACGCGCGTGAAAGCAGGTGGAGGCGTTGATGTTATCTTGGACATGGTCGGCGGAGACTATATTCAGAAGAACATTAACTGCGCAAAGCTGAATGGGCGTATCGTTAACATCGCTTATCAAAATGGTTTTGCGGCGGAGGTCAATTTTGCCCCTGTCCTCATGAAGCGGCTCTCCCTTAACGCAACTACCTTGCGGGCTCGCTCAGCTGATGAAAAACGCGGGATCCGCGACGCTGTGGAAAAACAGTTCTGGCCGTTAGTCTTTAACGGGACCATCAAGCCCGTTCTCGACCGCGTATTTGCCTTTGAAGAGGCCGAAGCCGCGCAGGCTTATATGCAATCTGGCGGTCATTCGGGTAAGATCATATTAAAATTATAAGAGATACGTTAAGCGCAGCCAGGGTCACAGCCTCAAATTATGGCCTTTGCCGCCTAATAGCTTCGGCCTTCATAGTCGAATCGGCTCCGAAACAAAAAACGTAGTTAATTTAGAGTTAACCTTAAAAAAAGGTTAACAAGTCCTTGCCGCTGAGGGCAACGCGATTCACACATGATGTGAGGCTAGGGGATTTTCTGCTTCAACACAGCCGAATTTCTTTAGGGGATCGCAAAATGCTTTCAGGCAATGCGCTCAGACATCAAATTATACTGCCGGAGCAACAGCGCTTCTACGATTATTGGCGCAGTAAGTGTAAAGGCGGAACCTTTCCGTCACGTCACGATATATTGCCCGAAGATATCGTAAGCCAACTCAGCATGACATCAATGTTGGATATTGAGCCCGCCCAACAAGACATGCCCCGCCGTTTTAAATACCGGTTAGCTGGAACAGGGTTTTGGAATCTTTACCAAGACGAGATTCAGGGACAATATGTCGATGACTTACCGCTTGGTGATCGCTGCGCCTATTGGGACCGCATCTTAGGGCAGGTTGTCGATAAGAGACGGCCATTTGCCGGTGTTACGCGGCCTGGAACACCCACCGGAAGTCATCTTGCACAGTTTTGGATCCGTCTTCCGATGTCTGATAACGGCAAGGATATTAATCTTATCTTGGGGTATGATCATCTCGTCAAACTGTCTGACGTTAGCGGCTTAGTGCCAGCACAAGAAAAAAAATACGCCTAGCTAATAAGGCCGCCTGTTATTGGGCAATTGCAATTGTTCCCTTTATGTTCTAATCGAACTTCATGATTGAAACTGTTTTCATTATCGGGGTCCTGGCTCTCTTATGTGTCCTAAGCTTTGGAGATAAGGGATTTACGCCTCCCAAAACGGCGCCATCTAATGCAAAAATCTATGGCGCTTTTGAGAGGGCTGAAAGCCTCTTTGTTAACCGTTCAGAAGCCGCCTTTTTTCAGAGCTTACGCCGCGCGCTCCCATCGGCCTATCACCTGCATAGTAAGGTGCGTCTGGAAGATATTGTTCGTGTCAAGAAAGCAGTGACGGGACAGATGCGGTGGCATTTGCGAGGCCGCGTAAAGTCCCGCCATGTCGATTACCTGATAACAGATGTGCAAGGCGTGCCAAAAGCTGCAATAGAGTTGGATGGCAGTAGTCATAATGGGGAAGCTTACGCCGCTGATACGCTCAAAGACGGTATGTTTGACGCGGTCGGGTTGCCACTTATTCGGGTGCGGAGCGGGGCAGATTACGCCCATGCCGTGCAGAGGATTCTGTCGCAGATTTAGATGAAATTTAACGCCGCATTAACTGTAAACTGTCACATTTTGGCCTTAACTGTGTGGGAACGGAAAATGTTAAAGATGAATAAGCTTGAGCTAAAACGAAGTCTTAAAAAGACCAATAATCAACTCGCCAAACTCAATCGAGAATTGGCGGAACAAATGGTTCTGCTCGCGTCTCAGACGGGTGATACACAGCCCCTTATCCAAGCCGTCACCGCGCTGCGCAGTGCTCAAGAACTATATTCTATTGAAAACACACCGCGCGAAAATGCCGAAGTTCAGCAATCCCTTGGTGATACACTGTTAAAGCTAGGCCGTGCTAATCACGATACCGAAGCTTTGGGCCACGCCGTGGAAGCTTATCGCGGCGCAATCACAATCGCGTCGCTCATAGGCGACGAAACTATGCGTAAAGAGCTGAAGAAGAATTATGGCTTGGCGCGCGCGTTATTGGGTGATCGCGGAAAACTACAGAGTTTATTCTCAGCGGCTTAAGGCCTACCAAACCCGTTGAACTTTTGTAACGGCCTCTATTCCCCTCATTACAAGACTTGTGTTGAGGGGAAAGTTTTATGTGTTTTCCGGCGGAATGTGCATTCGAAACAAGAGCGAAGAAAACTCTTGTACTCAAACCCCTTGCACCCACTAAAATCCGCCTTAAATACTCAGGGTCTACACTCAGTTTAGGAATTCATTAAGATATGAGTCAAATTCATTCAGTTTTAAGAAAAGAAAGGAAGGCATGCGTCCGCATGGCGAGTTTCTTTGACGCGAAAATGGATCAATTTGGGCATACCCCTTCGGGGCGGAACGCTTTTGCCCCGCTGCGTCGTCGAAAATGCTCGAAATTGCAAGCAAATCCTTGCGCTTTTCTCCTATCAGCGAGACAAAAGCGTTTCCGTCTTAATAATTTCCTAAACCGAATGTAGACCCTAGCATGGCGAAAGATCCTTATAAATTACTTGGTTTATCCAAGACGGCAAGTGATGCTGATATTCGTAAGGCTTATCGTAGTCTTGCCAAGAAATATCACCCTGACGTCAATAAAGATAAACCCGAAATGGCGGAGAAATTTAAGGAAATTTCTGCGGCCTATACTTTACTGAGCGATAAAGACTTAAAGGCGCGCTTTGATAGCGGGCAGGTTGATGGTTCAGGGCAGCAGCAAAATCCATTTGGCGGCGGACGCAGTCCTTTTGGCACTGGATTTGGCGGTATGGGAGGTATGGGCGGCGGCCCCAGAGGCCGCGGCCGGCAAGGGCAAATGGGTGGTCAAGACGATATGGCCGAGCTTTTTTCCTCACTTTTCGGCATGAATATGGGCGGACAGGGCGGAATGCAGCAGCGCCGTCAACCTGCGCAAAAGGGCGCTGATATACGCTATAAAGTCACCTTGCCTTTTGTAGATGCCATCACGGGCGGAACGAAAAAACTAAAGGGCGGCCTGACAGTCAAAGTTCCCGAAGGCGTTGAAGAGGGACAGGTTCTGCGGTTGATAGGCAAAGGCAAAGCCGGCATAAATGGCGGCCCTAAGGGGGACGCCAAGATTGAAATTTCCATAAAGCCGCATAAGAATTTCTCCCGAGATGGTAAAAAACTACGTTTAACCCTCCCAATTTCTCTAAAAGAAGCCGTATTGGGCGGAACGGTCAGCGTGCCTTTGCCTGGCGGCGAGGTGGGCCTTAAAATCCCCGCAGGGGCGAATACAGGCCAGAAAATGCGTCTTAAGGGCAAGGGAATCGCTGGAGGCGACTTAATCGTGACTTTGGAAGTGGTCTTGGCTGAAAGCGACGCCGCGAGCCTCACCCAGTGGGCCTCTTCTTCTGAAGCGAAAGACTTTGACCCCCGCAAAGACCTTCTCTAAGGAAATAAACGCTCTTAACGTAATCTGTAGACTATATTCAGATTATGTTCAGGGGAAGGGTTATAGAGATGGCGCATGATGACAACACGTAGACATATCGTTTTAGGTTTGACTGCACTGCTTTTGGCAGGCGCTACCGCTATGCCTGCGCATGCCAAGCCCGTTAAATCAAAGAAAAATCCATATGCGGCGCAATCACATTTCGCGCCTCAGTCTAATTTTGGTCCTGCTGTAAATGACGTTCCGCGTTGGGCGCAGCGTAAAATTTCTGCGTCTGAGGCGAAATCTATTGCTAAACGGCGTGCAGGCGGCGGCGAAGTCGTCGATATTTCCCGCAATGGCAATATTTATCGTGTTCGCGTTATCCGCAAAGATGGCCGCGTTGTTGATGTTTTGATTGACGCGACGACAGGGCGTGTCAGATAGTAGCCTTGGACTCCCCGGAATTACCAAAGAGGGCACTATGAGAATATTAGTTGTTGAAGATGATGCGGATCTATCCCGCCAGCTTAAAGAAGCTTTGAAAGATGTCGGCTATGCCGTCGATGTGGCCAATGACGGCGAAGAAGGTCATCATTTAGGGGATACGGAACCCTACGACGCGGTTATCCTCGATCTGGGTCTTCCTATTATTGACGGCGTTAGCGTACTACAAAAATGGCGCGCCGATGGTAAGAAGTTCCCTGTCTTGATCTTAACAGCGCGTGATCAATGGAGCGAAAAGGTTGCCGGCTTTGATGCAGGCGCGGATGATTATCTGACAAAACCTTTCCATACAGAAGAATTGATGGCGCGGTTGCGGGCGCTACTTCGTCGCGCTGCGGGGCATACTACAGATACAATTGATATTGGCGAGCTTTCTGTCGATAACCGCTCCGCGCGGGCTTTTGTGAACGGCATGTCAATCAAATTGACCTCGCACGAATTTCGTCTGCTCTCTTATATGGCGACGCATCGGGGCCGCGTGATTTCGCGTACAGAACTTGTCGAACATATTTACGATCAAGACTTTGACCGCGATTCCAATACGATTGAAGTTTTCGTGGGGCGTCTTCGCCGTAAGATCGGAACGGACCGCATCGAGACCGTGCGTGGATTAGGCTACCGCCTGACCGACCCTGATGAGGCAAATCCGGGTGAAGCGGCCAAAGAAAAGCCCAAAGCCAAATAAGTGCCTGAAGGCCAAATAGGCGGCGACTTAGAGGGCGTTATCAAAACCCAATCTCTCGTTTTGCGCCTTGTGCGCGGCGCGGTTATGTGGGCTTTGCCGTTATTATTGGTTACGGCGCTGACGCTGACCTGGCTTTACCGTAACACCACATATCGCAGTTTTGATGATCCTTTGGTCAGCGCGGTAACCGCGTTGATCGCAACAGCAGAAGTCCAAGATGGCTCGCTCTCCTTAACCCGAGAACCACTAGACCCCCGCTATCAACGCGCATTATCGGGGCGTTACTGGTTGGTTGGATTCTTACAAGATGACGGCATTATTGAGCCGATATCTGCGTCTCGGTCTTTGCTCGAGGCGACTTTGGTTCTCCCGCCCGCAGCTGTTATCCAATTGCAAACTCAGCAAGGCGAAGAAATTCGGGCGCGTACGAGCGGCCCTGATAATGATGAACCCTTACGCCTTGTCGCCCGTCAAGTTGTTCTGCCCAATATGAATACACCTGTTGTTATGGTCGCTGCCGCCGATAGCCGGGCCGCCAGCCGTTCTATTCTAAGTTTTGCGCTGACGGCTTTGGGCTTGATGCTTTTGATTTCGATAGGTTTAATTACGGCGGTGGTCACGCAAGTGCGGTCTGGCTTGAAACCCCTCTTTGATCTGCGCGACCGTGTGGCTGATGTCCGCGAAGGCCGCTCGGGGCAAGTTGACGGGGTTTATCCAACGGAAATTCAGCCTTTGGCAACAGAGCTTAATTCCCTCATTACGCATAATAAGGATGTTGTTGAACGCGCGCGAACCCATGTTGGAAACCTCGCACATGCCTTGAAAACGCCTCTGGCCGTCCTGCAGAACGAAGCGCAAGGTTCCAAGACGACGCCGTCAGATATCGTATCACGCCAAACAGAAACGATGAAGAAACAAGTGGATCATCACCTTCGCAGAGCCCGCGCTGCAGCCCGCGGGCAAGCCATTGGCGTGTCGACCGATGTCACCGATACACTCGAAGCTCTCGCGCGAACCTTGTCGCGGATATATGGTCGCAAAAATATCGACTTTGATATTGATCTGATGGAGGGGTTAATCTTTCGAGGCGAAAAGCGTGACCTCGAGGAAATGGCTGGAAACCTCATGGATAATAGCTGCAAATGGACGAAGACTGCATTGACCCTTCGTAGTTTTGTGGATCCGGAAGACGAGACGAGTTTCATTGTGACTGTGTCTGACGACGGCCCAGGCATGGCAGAAGACCAATATGTAGAGGCGCTAAAACGGGGCGCAAGGCTGGATGAAGCGACGCCTGGCAGCGGCTTCGGTCTCGCCATTGTTGATGATTTGGCGAAAGCCTATAAAGGGTCGGTTAGGCTGGGTAAGTCCGATTTAGGCGGCCTAAAAGTTGCTCTTACGCTCCCGAGGCGCCTTTAATATGACATCCAAAAACCCTATCCATTTAGAAAATAGAGAAAAATCAGGGGCAAGACTTTTCTCGCCCACGGCAGGCCGCAATAAAGAGCCTATTAGCCAGGTTATAAGCGAGCATATACCGGCAGGTGCCAGCGTGCTTGAGATTGCCTCCGGGACGGGCGAGCATGCAGCCTTTATGTGCGAATTGCGGCCTGACATTATCTGGCAACCCTCTGATCCGAATGCTGAAAGCCGCGATAGTCAGGATGATTGGGCGCAGGATTGCGCGGGGCGAATGTTACCGTCTTTGGAGATCGATACGACGCAGCCAGATTGGGTTAATGCTCTGACAGATTTTGACGTGATCTATTGCGCGAATATGATTCACATTGCGCCGTGGGACGCGGCTCTAGGTCTTGTGAGCGGCGCGGCTCAGATTTTGAAAACGGGGTCTAAGTTCATCCTCTATGGGCCGTTTATAGAAAAAAACGAAACTGCCGCGTCTAACCTTCAATTTGATGCCTCTTTAAAGAGCCGAAACCCGCAATGGGGCGTGCGAAATTTAGAGGATGTTAAGCATATCTTTAGCGAAGCAGGCTTTACTCAGTCTGCCCGAATTGTGATGCCGAAAGAGAATCGAACACTTATTTTCACGAAAACGCAATAACAGGCTCAATTATGACAGTCTTGTCATGTTTTGGACAGAATTAGGTTATATGCGGTTTGTCACAACCGCCTTAGACGTTGGAGTGAAATGTGTCTCATAAGACAAAGACCATTATTGGAACTGCCGCCCTGATAGCTGCTGCTGTCAGCCATCCCGCTTACGCGCAAGAAACAATTCCAGCGATAAATGACTTAGGCGAAGAAACATATGCGGTTGAGATCTATCAACCTTTACGTCCTCAAGCTGAACGCCCCCAAGCTGAACAGCCCCAAACAGATATGTCTCAAGAACAACTACAGTCGGCTCCAGAGATGGCAGCCCCAGAAATGGAGGTCACGCCGCTACCGCAGAGAACCGTGCCGACCACATTGCCTGCACCTGTAATGACGATGCCTGTGCCGCAAGGCGCAACGCGTAGCGCCCCAGCAAACCTATATCAGGCCCCGATAAGCTCACTACCGTCCATTGCTGATCTCGTGGCGCGGGTCAGCCCTTCTGTCGTGAATATTATTGTGACGACAGAAGACGGTGAAACCACTTCTGAGGGTCAAGGTTCGGGGTTTATAATCTCTTCGGAAAAAGAAATTGTCACAAATTATCACGTCATAGATGGGGGCACAAATATTGAGATCGAATTTAATAATGGTGAAAGATTCCCGGCCAGCATTATTGGCACAGATGAAGAAACCGACCTCGCCTTATTACGCATAGAGGCTGACAAGTCTTTCCCTCACGTTAACTTTCACAACGGGCCCAAAGAACGCATTGGTGACTGGGTTGTTGCTATCGGTAATCCTTTCGGTATTGGCCAGTCGACCAGCCTCGGCGTCATTTCGGCTATTGGCCGCTCGCGTGTGGATAGTGGTTCTTATGTTGATTATATCCAAACAGACGCCACCATTAACCGCGGAAATTCAGGCGGACCGCTTTTTAATCTCAAAGGTGATGTCGTCGGCGTTAATTCCGCTATCTATTCTCCAACAGGCGCTAGTGTGGGTATCGCCTTTGTTATTCCGCACAGCACAGCCGAAGATATTATCGACTCTATCCGTGTCGACGGCGAAGTTCGCCGCGGCTATTTAGGCGCGGGCCTTCGTACCGCCACATTTGAAATGGAAAACCGTCCAGGAATTTATAAGTCCGGCGCGACCATCAATAATGTCGTAGCAGGAAGCCCTGCGGAGCAATATGGTTTGCAAGTTGACGATATTATTTTGAATATTAATGGCAAAGCTGTCCGCAACTCTGTTGAAGCGACGCGCGCTATTGGCGGGTTAGCGCCTGGCGATGTTGCCCGTATGATTTATGAGCGGGATGAGAAAACCTTTGAGGTAAAGGTCTCGATTGGTGAACGTCCGCAAAAGGAACAAATTGAACGGGCTAATGCTATTGCGCAGGGTCTGCCCGTTCCTGAGCCCAAGCGCAAAGGCCCAAAAGTAAATATCGATACGGGCCTTCAAGTGCTTGATCTGTCATCAGAGTTTCGCTCCGCTATTGGAATGCGGGCTGACCAAGTCGGGATTTATGTTGAATCGGTCACCCCTGGCAGCGGCGCCGAGCAAGGCGGCTTTACGACGGGAATGGTTATTTTAGAGGCTGACGGAACGCCAATGGCAGAAACCGGCTCTCTTAGATCTGTTGTACTCAATGCGCGAATTGCCAATCAAGACGGGCTTATCTTAAATGTGCGCCTGAAAGACGGGCGGGAAACCTATATGGTTTTGCCGCTATAAATAAATTAAAATGGGATGGGGATCTCTAGGAGACTTGAATGAGAATATTAGTAGTAGAAGATGATGAAGTCGCGGCGGAATATGTTCGCAAGGGCTTGATGGAAGCGGGGCACGTTGTTGATCTCGCCCCCGATGGTGATCTCGGCCTCGAGATGGCCCGCGCGGCAGATTATGATGCGCTCATCCTTGACCGAATGCTCCCTAAGCGTGACGGCTTGGAGCTACTCGGCGACTTGCGCGAAGACGGCGATGCAACACCTGTGCTTATTTTATCAGCGCTTGGCGAAGTCGACCACCGCGTCGAAGGCTTGCGGGCAGGCGGCGATGATTATCTCGCTAAACCTTATTCCTTCACCGAATTGCTTGCTCGCGTTGAAGCGATTGGTCGCCGCTCCGATCCTACTGCGGCTGTGACGAAGCTAAAAGTTGGTGATTTAGAAATGGATTTGTTGGCGCGAACTGTGCGGCGTTCTGGTCAAAAAGTTTTACTGCAACCGCGCGAGTTTCGCTTGCTGGAATGCCTCATGCGTAATGCGGGCCGTGTTGTGACCCGTACGATGCTACTCGAAAAAGTCTGGGACTATCACTTTGACCCCCAGACCAATGTTATTGATGTTCATATCTCGCGCTTGCGCGGAAAGATCGACAAAGACTTTGATGAGCCATTGCTACACACTGTGCGCGGCGCTGGCTATCGTTTACAGGTCTAGGTTTTGTCAAAACCTTCGTCTTGTCAGAACCTTCGGGGAAGACTAAGTCTCGAAGCCCATGATTGAGGCCATCAAAAAATTATCCAGAAATACGCTTTTCAGATTATCTCTGTTGGGCGCATTTTTGTTTGTAATTTCATTGGCTGTGGCATTGGGATATGTTTATTTCGCCACGATTACGGCTGAACTCAACCGCGTCGACCGCTCTATTGAAGCGGAAATTTCTGAATTGCAGCAGATATATGATACGGGCGGTTTCGAACGCGTCGAGGTCGCCAGAGCTCAAGAAATTCTCACGGCTTCGGCCGATTCCGGTGACCCCAAATACCAACAAATTTATAATACGGGCGGATTGGACTCCGTTAGCCGCGCCGTGTTTTTGCGCGGGGCCAGTTATGAAGGCCTGTATATTCTGCAAACATCACGTTCCGTAAGCGGTAACCTCGGCGAACAAACGGTTCAGACGACGGAAAAAGAAGAGAGCCTTTTACCAGGTCTGGAAGGCAGAAGCTTTACTAAGTTAAAATTCGTTTACAGCGACCCCCGAAATGAAGATTCCGAGATAAGTGATCGGCGTGGACGGGGCATTGCCGGTAACATTTTTCAAAATGAACAACCAGTTGCGGGCATCGTTGTCGGGCGCGATGTCGAGGCCATTACCCGGACAGGTGAGCGTGTCCAGACGGCTATTTTTACCTCATCTATACTGGCCTTGCTTCTGGGGCTTATTTCCAGTTGGTTTGTGTCCCGCCGTTTTACCCGCCGCGTAGAGGCCTTTAACAAACTCGCTGATGATGTGCGATCCGGAAATCTTGATCGTCGAGCACCGCGCAATTACTCCGAAGATGAAATGGATATGCTCGCCGAGCATTTAAATGCGATGCTTGATCATATTGACCGGTTGATGAAGGCTATGCGTTACGCGGGGGACAGTGTGGCCCATGACCTTAGAACGCCTTTAACGCGTCTGCGTACCCGCCTTGAGAGCGCTGCGATTGACTTAGGGGATACGCCCGAAGCCGACACACTCTTTGCCGCTGCGGGAGATGCGAGTGAATTGTTAAAGACTTTTGACGGCGTGCTCCGTATCGCTCGTCTTGAGGCGGGTGAACGCCGTGAGTTGCTGACGGATGTTGACCCTAAGCCTATGCTAGATGACTTAGCTGAGCTATATGAACCAGCTTGCGAGGATGCTGGGCTGTCATTCACAAGCGACATCTCAAGCGGTATAATGGTTTTGGCGGACCGCGGGCTTTTATCTCAAGCAGTGTCCAACCTCATAGAGAATGCGATTAAATATACGCCCAAAGGCGGGAAAATTCACTTATGCCTTACGAAGAATAAAATGGGGCGCGCGGAAATTTCAATTACAGATGATGGCCCTGGGATTCCTGCAGAAGACCGCGAACGGGTTAAAGAGCGTTTCGTGAGATTGGATAAGAGCCGCACCTTGCCCGGAAGTGGTCTTGGCTTGGCCTTGGTTGACGCCGTTGCAGACCTTCACCGCGCCGAATTCATTATGAGCCCAGGTCTTGGAGTGACGGAAGAAATTCCGGGCCTAAAAGCGGCCTTAGTCCTGCCGCGCCGCAAAAGCTTAAAAAGTAAATAGGTCAAAAGGAGCCGCCTTTGAGCGGAGCCTCTTTTACGCTGCCGGGTTCTTTCTTTCCGGCGCAGGGGCAATGTGTTGCGGCGGCGAGGGCTGTGTCGGCGCGGCATGCGGAACAAAGTTTGTTGGCGGCGGAGGCGCGTCTGTCGGGGCTGGCGGCGTAAAGGGGTCAATCTCCCCTTGGGTCAGAACATCTGCAATATCTTGGGCGAGGCGGGAAATTTCATTTCCGACTTCGTTACTGCCCTGAACAACTTTTACCTCTGGCGGACGATTTGGTAACGTAAAGATAACGGTGGTGCCTTGGCCGACCACAGATTCTATTGTGAAATTACCGCCATGCAATTCTACTAAGGATTTTGACAGTGCAAGGCCGAGCCCTGTTCCTTCATGCTGGCGGGAATGCTGACTATCAATTTGCTCAAAGGGTTGCGCAAGACGTGCGATGTCTTCTTGCGATATGCCAATCCCCGTATCAGAAACACGAATAATAAGTCCCGCAGATTTGGGCTCGACGGCGATAGTGACAACGCCGCCTTCTGGCGTGAACTTGATAGCGTTGGTGGCGAGGTTCAAAAGAATTTGTTTCACGGCCCGTGGGTCGGCTTCGATCTCAGGAACGATGTCCTCTTCATAAACTAATTTGAGACGGTTCTCTTCGGCGCGGCCACGCACAATACGAATGACTTGAGATACCATGTCATTCATCTGCATGGCTTCGCTGTTTAGTGTCATCTTACCAGCTTCAATTTTTGACATGTCTAGAATATCATTAATCAGCGAGAGAAGGTGCTGCCCTGAAAACAGGATATCATTCACATATTCAGCATAACGCGGATCCCCTAGGGGGCCAAATAGTTCTTTTTTCATTATATCCGAAAAGCCGTTAATCGCATTAAGAGGCGTGCGCAATTCATGACTCATATTTGCTAAAAACTCCGACTTAGACTGGTTGGCTTCCTCAGCACGAATTTTCTCTTGTTCATAATTTTCGGCCAATTCGACGATACGCACCTGGGATTTTTTCAAAACAGAGATTGTCTTTTGCAGAGCATCTTGGTTTGTTTGGAGTTGATGTTCTCTCGTACGGATAGCCGTAACCTCTGTTCCAATTGAAACGCGCCCGCCATCAGCCGTTTGCGTCTCCAGGTAGCGAATCCAGCGGCCATCTTTGAGGTGAATTTCGGAGCCGATGCCATCCGCCAAAGGTATGATGTTTTTGATTGTGTTGTTTGCGTGGTAATTAATGGTCGCGTAGTCCAACCCTTGCTGTAAATTACCAGGTTGAAATCCGAAAAATTCTTCAAATTTATTATTCCATAAAACAAGACGGTCAAGTTGATCCCAGATGACGAAGCTATCATTCATTGACCTAAGCGCGTCAAAGAGACGTGCTTCCGCTGACTGTAGCCGTGCTTGCGCGCCGCGCATTTCCGTGACGTCTAGGGCCATGCCGATAACAACTTTAGCTTGGTCGGATCCGCGCACTGAGGGGCGGCCGCGGCAGGCGAGTGAAATAGGGAGGTGTGCTGCGCTGACATCAATATCAAATTGACCATTTACATGGGCGCGGCGAACGAATGATAGGAGCTTTTCTCGGTCATCGGCGTTAAATAATCCCAAGAATTGCGGCATGGAGAGCGTTTGCTCTTTTGCGGGAAGCCCGAGTAGGCTAGCGAGGGAACGGCTGATATAGGCTTGATTGCTCACCAAATCGAGTTCCCACACACCGCCGCGAGAGCCGTCAATGGCGGCGCGGTAGCGTTGTTGGGAAACTTCGTCTTCAGCTTTCTTCTCTCGCAATGTTCGAATTTGCTGCATCATATTGCGCAACAAAGTCCAGACGAGCCAAGCTGTTCCTGCAAATAGCAGCGTAAATAGAAGGATATTATTCAGGAGATCTGGTGATAGACCTCTCGGGTGCGTTTCAATAACGGCAATGTAAGATTTCGGGCCGCCAGCTGGGACGCGAGCCGATGAAAGCCACGTTTTGGCATCTCCGTTATTATGGGAAAATATTTGGCTGACCTCATTCGACTTCGCGATAGAATCGAGCTTGTTTTTTGTGATACCGTAAAATTGAGTCGCGCCTTGTTGACCAAGAGCAGCGGGGCCATCAACGACGCGCCCACCTGCAAGAATGACAGAGAGATTGGTATCGCTTGAATTGACCAATGTTCCAGCTTTAAGCGCGACTACAAGGTAGCTGTCCGACATTCGGCGAATAATGACAGGATTGATGGTTCCATCGGCCGCGATGTCGGACGTAATGCGAAGACCGCCATTGTCAATCTGCCTGCGATCTATGCGGGCCAGATAGGGACCGGCTTTTGGTGTATCAGCAACGACATTTCCTGAGGCATCAATGATTGCCGCGCCAATGGTTTGTTGTCCGCGGGACACGAAATTAATGATCTGAGATGGACTTCCCTTGAGCGAGAGAGCGGTCTCTATCCATGCAATCTCGCTTTCGAGTGACCGGGCAACATTGTTTGCTTTGCTTTTGACTTCGGATTGATAATTTTCTGTTTCACTTTTTCTGTAATGGGTGTGATCGTTGTAAAGCTTTGTTGACGCCAAAATCAAAAACAGCGCAAAAAAGGCTAGGGAACTTATCAGTAGATTTCGAATTGAATCTTGCCCTACTGTTCTGGATAGGACGTCATATTGTTTGGAGAGGCGATTTGATTGACGGGTCGGAATGATTTCAAACGCTGCATGCGGAGCGTTTTGCTGCGGGCGTTGAGACTCTGGGGTAGGAACAGGGCCTGGAAGCGGCGCATTTTGCGTCGCGCTTTGAGGCGAATAAGCTGGGATGTGTTGATTAACTGAACCTGTACGCACGGTAGTCCCTCTAATTCTTTATCGAATCACATATAAACGACTAAAATGCTTCGTTTTATAAGTCGAACAAAACGTGGTTAATTTTCGATTTAAATTCCAGAAAAAATGGCAAAAAAACCCGCTAAATCCGCGTTTCGGCCTCTGGTTTGCCGATTGTGTAGCCTTGGGCGGCATCGAAGCCCAACCTTGTCACAAAATCCTTGAGTTCCTCGGTTTCGACGCCCTCAGCAATAAACCGAACGTCTAAGGCTTCTCGAAGTGATAAAAGAGCGATAAGAATTGCGCGGTCGCGCATTGAATTCAGCGCTGCGGCCACGAAGCCGCCATCAATTTTAAGCCAGTTTGCGGGCAGGGCGCGCAAATAGCGAATAGACGCGGCTCCGGCGCCAACATCATCCAAACACACAGGATGACCGCGGGTTTTTAACTCCGTTAATAGGCTTTCGGCCAACGCAAGGTCATGCATGTCCCAGCTTTCAGTTAATTCAAGAATGAGCTTTGTCGGTGAAGCTTCGAGAGCGGTTAAGCAAGCCAAGACGGATCCTTTGAAAGCGGCTTTATCAACCGAAGCGCCAGAGAGGTTTATGGCGATACCGATACCCGTTGGGTCTTCATTTAAAACGAGTATGGCCTGAGCCAACATAGAGAGGTCAAGGTCGCGGATAACTCCGGATAATTCAGCGGGTCGAAGCACGCCCTCAGTTTCGGCTTCATGGTCAAAGCGCACCAACCATTCATAGTGGTGAATGTGCCCGTCTTTTAGATCGACAATGGGTTGACGCAGCACTGAATAGCGCTGTTCAGAGATGTGAGTTCGAAACCCATCGGCTGTACGTATATCTACCATGCCGCCCCATAGCAAAACTAAGTGAAGATATTCTTAGTGCCGTGAGCTTTAGGAAGAATTTAACGAAGGGATAAGGATAATCATTATCCCAGAAATCATCCAAGCGTTTTCGTTGCAATCTCCAAGACATTTTTTGAAGGCTTAGAATTGATAACGTTTCGCAATTGCTCTTTAATTTGGCCTTGTCTCTGGTCGTCAAGTTTGCGCCAAATTTCATAGACGCCTAACAACCGCGCGGCAACTGATGGGTTGCGGCTATCCATGTCCAAAACTTGCTCTGTGAAGAAATCATATCCTGCGCCGCTAACATGGTGAAAGAGGTGTGGATTGCTCATCGCGAACCCGCCGACGAGGGCCCGGGCGCGGTTAGGATTGCGCGAGTCAAAGGCATCATGCTGCGTCAGTTTACGAATAGCGGCAACGCCTTCAGGGTGCTTGCGCCCAGCTTGAACCGCGAACCATTTGTCGATAACCAGCGGATTATCTTTCCACTTATTATAAAAATCTTCCATGGATTGATCGATGCGGCGACCGCCTAATTTATCTAAAGTGATCAGAGCTGAGAGCTCATCCGTCATATTAGTGGCGGTGTTAAATTGCGAAATTGCGAGCGGCGCGGCGACGGGATCTTGACGCGACGCGAGTAAAGCTAAGCAGCGGTTTTTCAACGAACGCCGACCTGCAGCTTGTGCATTAGGGCTAAAGGGGCCGTCATCTTTCAAGCTGTGATAGGTCTGAATAAGATCAGCTTTCGCTTCATCTGCTAGCGCTCTGTTGAGCCAACTCCCCGCAAGATTTACGGCAATAGGGTCTGCTTGAGGCAGGCTTTGCATGACATCCATATTTGACGGGATTGTTAGCGCTAAGGCTTTGAAGTTATTGTCAAAATTAACATCTAATAAGGTGCTTTTTAGAGCCCTAACATATCCGCGAAGCGCCATATTTGGTCTGGGCATCTGGCCGCTTTCAATGGCTTTTGTCATATCGCCCATAAGCTTTCGGGCCAGGGCTTGCCCTGCTTCCCAGCGGTTAAACGCATTGGGGTCGTTCGCCATAAGGCGCAGCGCATCTTTGGAGTTCTGATTGCTATGAAGAATGGCCGGAGCGGAAAAATCTTGTAAAACGGACAGACTATAATCCTTTCCGCGCAGCGGTAATGAGATATTGGTTTTGTCTGCCGTTAGGACCGTCATCTGAGGCTCAGTGAGGGGGCCGTCATCGCCAATGGCTTGCCATTTAATGGGCAATATCACGGATTTTTTAATGGCCTGTCCGGGCGTCGCTGGCGTCTTTTGCTCAAAGGTAATGACATCTGCGTTAACTTGACTATCAGTACCCTGCGAGCGCGTGACCCGAATGTGAGGCGTTCCAGCCTGTTCATACCAGCGCATAAATTGAGAGAGGTCTTGACCTGAACTTGCTTCAAAACTCGTGAGAAATTGTTCAATTGTTGCGGCCGTTCCGTCTAGCGTTTTAAAGTAATGATCACAGCCTTTACGGAATTCCTTTGCGCCTAAAATCGTTTTGAGCATACGGATGAGTTCTGCGCCTTTTTCGTAAATTGTTGCCGTGTAGAAATTATCAATTTTGACAAACTGATTGGGCCGCACGGGATGGGCGAGCGGGCCCGCATCTTCTGGGAATTGCCGTCCGCGCAGGGCTCGGACGTCCTTAATACGCTGCACGGCTGCGCCGCGTTGATCTGCTGAGAACTCCTGATCGCGGAAAACGGTGAAGCCTTCCTTGAGGCAGAGCTGGAACCAATCGCGGCAGGTAATGCGGTTTCCCGTCCAATTGTGAAAATACTCATGCGCGACAACAGACTCGATGCGTTCAAAGTTCATATCGGTGGCGCTCTCGCCATCGGCTAAGAGGAGCGCAGAGTTAAAAATGTTTAGTCCCTTATTTTCCATCGCGCCGAAATTGAAATCACGCACGGCGACAATCATGAAACGGTCGAGGTCATATTCGCGGCCAAAAGCATCTTCATCCCATTTCATCGATCGGATGAGGCTGTCCATAGCGTATTCGGCGCGCGGTGCGTCCCCAGGGTCGACATAGATCGTCAGCGGAATATGCCGCCCGCTCATCGTCGTGAAGCTATCTTCCAAAATATCAAATTGTCCCGCGACAAGGGCGAAAAGATAAGCTGGCTTGGGGAAGGGGTCTTCCCAAATGGCGAAATGCTGCGTCTCTCCGATATCGCCGCTTTCGATCATATTTCCATTGGCGAGAAGGTAAGGGTATTGCGTTTTATCGCCTGTGATTTTGACGGTGAAAACTGAGAGAACATCGGGACGGTCAGGATAAAAGGTAATGCGGCGAAAACCTTCGGCTTCGCATTGCGTACAGAACCGTCCGCCAGACACATAAAGCCCCATCAGCGTTGAATTGGCGGCAGGGTTACATGTGTTCTCAATCTCAAGCGTGAAATTGTCGGCCAGGTCATCGATGATAAGCTGGGTTTGGGTAAGCTTATACTCACGGCGTTTCAGGTCGCGCCCATCAAGCTTAACGGATTTAAGCGCAATTTCATCACCGTCTAAAATAAGCGGCCCAGCAGCCACCCGTGAAATTTTCAGCGTGCTTTTCACCACAGTCTTTTTCGGTTCCAGATCAAAATCTAGATAAACGCTTTCAATCTTAAAATTAGGCGGCGTGTAATCAGAGAGCTTGGTCACGGTCGGAGCTGTTTCAGTGCGCATGGGGAGTCCTTTTCTTAAGGCTATATGTGGCGGGGGGGGAGGTAAATACAAGGGTTAAGTCAGTCATTACTTAAGGTTCAATCCCATCTTTGGACTTCGGCGCATTTTCTTACGCTCCACCTCATTATAAGAATAGAGAATTATAACGAAATGGAAAGAAGTAGGGTGAATTAGGCTGCGTTTACGAGAGTAAACGCTGACGTAATCCACCATTTTATTATGTTCTGTTCGCGGTGGATTACGCCCGCATTTTCAAAGAAAATGCGAGCTAAGCCACCCTACGCTCTATGTTCAGAACCGTTCACACTGAAACTAATCCTTGCCTTTTAGCGTCTATCCGCTAGTGCCACGCACAAACGTAAAACCTAGGCTTTCTCGCTATGACCGACTCTATTCAAACACTCCGTAACGTGGCGATTGTTGCCCACGTTGACCATGGTAAAACAACCTTGGTCGATAAGCTACTTCGTCAGTCAGGCACCCTTGATGAACGGGGCGCGCGTGAAGAGCGGGTGATGGATAGTAATGACATCGAAAAAGAACGCGGGATTACAATCCTTGCCAAGAATACAGCTATTCGCTGGAAAGACCAAAAAGAGGGCACTGATTGGCGTATTAATATTGTCGATACACCAGGTCACGCGGACTTTGGCGGAGAAGTGGAGCGTGTGCTTTCTATGGTCGACTCTGTTGTTTTATTGGTCGACGCTGTTGAAGGCCCAATGCCGCAAACAACTTTTGTGACGAAGAAAGCTCTGGCACAGGGCCTTAAGCCTATCGTTGTTGTCAATAAAGTTGACCGTCTTGGCGCGCGTCCTGATTGGGCTGTTGACCAGACATTTGATCTTTTTGACCGTCTTGGTGCTACAGATGAGCAGCTTGATTTCCCGGTTGTTTATGCGTCTGCGCTAAATGGTTGGGCATCCCATGAAGTTGGAAATATTGGCGAAGATATGACGCCGCTTTTTGAGGCGATTGTTCAGCATGCGCCAGTCCCTGATGTGGATCCTGAAGGCGCGCTACAAATGCAAGTGTCAGCGCTCGATTATAGCAGTTATACAGGCGTCATCGGAATTGGCCGCGTTGTACGCGGAGTCATGAAGCGCAATTCACAAGTTATCGTCGCTCAGCCTGATGGGACAGAGCGAAAAGCCAAAGTGCTTCTCCTCTATGGTTTCATGGGGCTAGAACGCGTTGAAATGGATGAAGTCTCCGCGGGAGACATTTGCTGTTTCACAGGTATTGATAAATTAGGAATTTCAGACACGATTTGTAATCCATCTCATGTTGAAGCTTTGCCGCCGCTTTCTGTGGACGAGCCGACAATTTCTATGACATTCCAAGTTAACGACTCTCCCTTTGCGGGACGTGAAGGCAAATATGTGACTTCGCGTAATATCAATGACCGTCTGCAAAAAGAGCTTATCCATAATGTAGCCCTTCGTGTTGAGCAGCTTGAAGAAGCGGATAAATTCCGCGTGTCAGGCCGAGGTGAGCTTCACCTATCCATCCTGATTGAGAATATGCGCCGTGAGGGTTATGAATTGGCCATTTCACGCCCGCAGGTTATCAATAAGGAAATTGATGGCGTTTTGTGCGAACCTTACGAAGCTCTGACAGTCGACGTCGAATCCGATCACCAAGGTTCCATCATGGAGAAATTAGGTGAGCGTAAAGGCCAATTAAAAGACATGGTGCCCGACGGGCAAGGACGGGTGCGCTTGGATTATGAAATTCCAACACGCGGCTTAATTGGTTTCCGCTCCGAGTTTCTAACCCTGACATCAGGAACAGGTTTGCTCTATCACAATTTTGACGCTTATAAGCCGCGCACCAAAGCAGGTATTGGCCGCCGTCAAAAAGGTGTTCTAATCTCTAAGGGTGACGGCAAGGCCGCTGGTTTTGCGATCTGGAATCTTCAAGACCGCGGTAAAATGTTCATCGGTCATGCAGAAGAAGTTTATGAAGGTATGATTGTCGGCATTAATGCGCGTGATAACGATCTTGTTGTGAACGTGCTGAAAGGCAAGCAATTGACAAATGTTCGGGCCAGCGGAACAGATGAAGCTGTTGTCTTGACGACGCCTATTCCGGTCACGCTTGAATATGCATTGGAGTTTATCAATGATGATGAGCTTGTCGAAGTGACACCTGAAAGCATCCGCGTTCGCAAACGTTACTTATTAGAGCATGAGCGCAAAAAAGAGTCGCGCCGCGCAGAAGCGATGCAAAATTCTTAAAACGGTTTTATCTAAACATCTTTGAAAATTGGGCTTTTAGAGCCCAATTTTTTTGACATCTTGTCGTGTGAGCGTCTTATCAATTGGACACGTAAACTTTCTTAAGTTCAACAATAAGGGCTTTTCGTAAATCGTCATGCGATTTTAATTTACGTAAGCCAGGATTATCATCTTTGAGAAATTCCAGGTCTTGTTCTTTGCCCGTTAAGAGAAAGTCATTGATGGCAATGTTATATTTTCCATCAGCCGTGACCGGTTTTCCGTCAATGACCCACTGATTTCCTGATTTTTCGACGCCAGCTGTTTGCAGATAGCCGCCTATTCCGGAGTTTTGGAGCCCTTGTTCCAGCGTTTTCATCAATAACTCCCCCGTCATCTCAACAGACTCTATCGAGCCGCCAAAAGGCATAATCCGAATGATGTCATATTCTGTGATGGGGCCGGGCAGGATTGTGTCGTCAATGCGAATGGATCCGCCATTAAACATAGCGGCGCTTGTACCGGGCGCGGCGTGCAGCATACTCTCAGCAATCAATTTCGTGAGTAGCGTTGGCTGAGTCCGAACACTGGCTTCGGTGCCGTCCAAGGGGTCTGTTACAGTGGTAACATTCTTTAACGGTTCAAATCCTTGGCTTTCAAATCCTTCAAAGGCTTTGTCCCGCCAGAACTCAACGACTTTAGCTGTTTTCGGGTCATCTGGAATATCAGAGGTTACCCGCTGTAAGCGCGGCTTAATATCCAGCTGCTGGGTCTTATGGTTGAAATCCATATCAATAATATAAGCCGTGCGTGCATTTGCGTCTGCCTTGGTAATGGGCGTTCGGGTTGGGCCATGCCATTCAATAGCATTTTCATGCTCATGTCCGCCAATGATTAAGTCAATGTCAGGAAATTGCGCCGCGAGGTCCATATCTTGTTCCATTGACAGATGCGTCACAGCGACAAGAATATCCACTTGGTCTTTCAAGGCTGAGATGTGGGAGGCCGCAGCTTCGAAGGGGTCTGTATAGGACACATATGAGACAGGGTTGCTGTCGAGCGTGACGCCAAACATTCCAACGGTCACGTCCTTTCCGCTAGGATGGGTGACGCTGAAAATTAAATTTTGCGGCGTATTCGGAAAAGACGTTCCGTCGGCCTCAAACACATTTGAAGAAAACCACTGCGTCTCAGTTTCTTCCATGCGCTGGCGAAATTGATCTTCCTTGATATCAAATTCATGATTTCCAAATGTCGCAAAGTCCAATCCAAAGGCGTTCATTGCGGCAACCATTTGTTTGCCGGCAAGACGCTGTCCGTCGACTTTTGCCGTTCCGAGCGCCGATGGGCTAAACATATCCCCTGATAAGACTGAATAGGTATTTGGGTTTTTGGCCTCTAGGCGCTGCATCAAAGTCGACAGACGCGCAACGCCGCCTTCGCCGCCAACGGGCGTCATTTCATAAACATCATTGATTTGTAGGAAGGTGATGCGCGTCGTATCTGCTGGAACCGTTGAACGGGAACCTTGCGAAGGAATAGAAGGCTGGACGACTATGCTAGCTGAGCCGCTTCCTGGCAGGCAAAGAGTCCAGCCTGGCTTAATGCGGTTGATATTTTCAATCCGGGTATAAACGCTATCAACGGCCGCCGCCGCATTTGTTGCGTCGAATATTCTTCGGTAATCTGACCTATCGCCGTAATGTCTTGAGGCGATTTTTGAGAGCGTGTCACCTGGCTGGACCATAACGCTTGACTCGCATCCCGGCGGAGTTTGGGCCAGGGCGTTACCGCCAATAGCCAAGCTAAAAGAAAACAGAATTATAGAACGAGAAAAATTGATCATTGCGGCCCCTTGCAGTTTGCGCGGAACTAAGGTCCCACGAATATCAAAACTTTAAGTGTAGAATCGTAATGAGTCAATTCACCAGGATGGGGCTTAAGCCATGGCCTCTATTTCTGCTGGCGTTGGCATGTGGGTTTTCCATATGGCGAGGGAGGAGTTGATAAAGTTGCTTTCCTCGTCATGAAGTTCGTAATCAGCCACTGCGATGGTGAAGATAGAACTGAGAAGGCGCCGTTGTAGTTCTTTATCTCTGATTTGGATCAGGAGTTTTGTCTTAAACTTATTATCTTTGTCGGCGTTGAGCTTTTTTGTGAGATCTGTTTTATGCGCCTTAAACCACTCATTGATCATTGTCCGGGACAACATGACGCCAGGCCGCAAATGGTGATTATGCAGCATAGCGGCGTGGGTGAACTCAACGAGTTCGCGGTCTCTTTCGCGGTGGTCTATCAAAACAGTGACAGCTAAAATTTTTAAAACGACGTTATAAAGTTCGTCGGAGTCCAAAAAACCTTCGCCGCTTAATGCCATAACGTCATCTACTGACTTTAAAGGGCGGACGAGAGAAGCCCCAAATAGAGGCTGCGGAGCGAATAAGCTCTGACTCTTCTTTGACATATTCTTTGTCGCTAATTGAGATGGCTAACATCGCTTCATAGATGTTCTCAATATGAACCTGCTCAGTAAAACGGGTTAAGGCCCGTAAAACCAGTGTGTTCTTGCGCTTCCCAGACAGTTTTTCGTCTAGATCTGAGTGGTGATCTTTATACCATGACCTAAGGTCTGTCTCTGATAGAGGCTCTAATTCGAATAGTTCGATCAATCCCTCGGCTTGACGACAAAACTCTGCCATTTCGGGATCACGGACTTTGTGATCGATAATTACGGTAAGCGCGAGAGGCGTTAATATGTCGGTATACGTAAACATTGCGCGCTATATACGCTGTGAACGCAAAATGAACAAGTCCTCACACCACTGTAATGTACCTGTAAAAGCCAGTTTGTGTTCATAAATAGATGTTATATGAATTTATAGATTATTAAGGGAGTGCTCCGATGAAACGAGTCATTTTGACAGTAACGGCCGCTTTGGCGTTAACGGCCTGCGCGACAGGGCCATCAGCCTACGGACCATCAGACGGGCGCTCTATGGGGTTCGAGAACACTCAAATTGAGAAGGATCGTTTTCGGATTGCCTATACGGGCCGAACTGAGGGAGAGGCGCGTGACTTTGCGCTGCTCCGCGCCGCAGAGATCGCGATAGCGGAAGGTTATACCCACTTTAAGGTACTGGGTGGCAATACGTCCAGTAATGGCGGCGGCGCACCCGTGTCGAGCCGCATTGGCGTTGGAATTGGCAGCGGAGGTTATGGTTTTGGCAGAGGGCGCGGGGCGCGAACAAATGTAAATCTAGGCATAGGCGTCCATGATGTTGCCCGCGCGATGCAGGGCTCTCAAGTTACAGAATCGATTGAAGTTATTCTAAAAAGCAGCGGCAGCTCTGATCCTAGCGTTTATGATGCGAAGAGTGTGCAAAACAGTATTCGTCCGCAAAACTTTAAGTAATATTTTTAGACACGCCTAAGCTCCGCCCGCAGACTTAAGTCTTCCGGGCGTTTTAGATTTGAGACGAGGCCTATTTTTTCAAACCCTCTCAAAACCCACCATCCTGGATCGGCCTGTCCTTTATAGACGCCAAGCTGTGCGCTCTCGGGAAAGGCATGGTGGTTATTATGCCAACACTCCCCACAGGTGATGAGGCCGCGCCAGCGCACATTATGGCCTTGAACAGCAGCGCCGTCGACCACCCAGTCCTGATGCCCTTGATTATGGGCGAAGTGTCCCACCAGCCAATGTCCAAAAATTGAGGCTGTGACGCGGCCGCAAAGCCCCCAAAATACAAAGCCCAAACCACCCCAGAAAAACAGAGCTATCCCTAGCGGAATTTGCTGCAATATTGCTGTGCGTTGAAGCCAAATCATGAAGCTGTCTTGTGTCAGTTTAGGCGGGAAGGCAAAGCTAGGACTATTGTCTAAATGGAGCTTGCAATGCACTTGCCACCAAAAATCTTTCAGCATCGATGAACCATGGGAGAAAAAATCGTGACACTCAGTCTGACGCTGTGCCCAATCACGCATATCATGAGTGCGCATCATGGTAAACGGTCCGCCAAGCCCAACAAGCGTTCCAAGATAAACACCCAGACGTTCCAGCCATTTTGGACAGTCAAAACTATCATGGATAAGCTTTCGGTGCATGCCGAGTGAGTGGCCACCACAGAGAATAATTGCGCAGAGCCCAAAGAATACCGCGACAGCGCCCCATGAGAAGAAGGCTGTTCCGCCAATAGTCCACCCTAACGCCATAGCGGAAAACCACAGTGATTTGACCGGGCTCCAGCGGACAGTGCCATTAGCGCAATCAGTCTCAGGATTGTCGATAACTCGGTCAGTAATGGTTCTCATTTTTTTACCCCTGCCGTAAGCTTAAATCTTCACGGCGCTTATCGTCACGCGGTAAGTTTACATGTGTTGCTAAACCAAGATTTCTCATCGTGTTAATGACCCACCAAGCGGGGTCAGTTTGTCCTTTATCCAGACCAATTCGCGCTGATTCAGGAAAAGCATGATGGTTATTGTGCCAGCACTCGCCATGGGTAAGAAAACCCGCAAAGTCGATATTCGACGCTTGAACGCCCGCTTCTTTAACATACCATTTTCCGGGGCCTGGATTATGACAAATATATGTAATTGACCAATGGCCAATTGTGCTGACGGCAACTCGAAGACAAACGCCCCAAACAACCCATGGAAGGCCGCCCAGCACGAATAATATCCCCGCCAATATAACTTGATGAAAACGCCATGTTTTATCGAAAAATTGAATCCAGGGATCATCGGACAAACGCTTCTCTATTGTAACATAGGGAGGGCTTTCGAATTTGAATTTATAGAAAAGCTGCCACGTCACATCGCGAAAATAGGACCTTCGGTGGGAAAAAAAGTCATGGCAATCTTTCTGCCTCTGCGCCCAGTCACGCGTGTCATGCATCTTTATGATTGATGTTGGGCCGCCAATTGAAACTAAAACGCCGATATAAATGAGGAGACGTTCAAGCGGTTTGGCGCATCTGAAAGTTCGATGAATCATCATCCTGTGCATGCCGACACTATGTCCTATGAGGAGCGTGAAATAAGTAAGGGACAGAAAGACGAACAAGGCTGACCATGTGAAATAAAATGCCGTGAGGGCAAGTGCGATTACAATCATACCGCCATACCATAGGATTTTCATAGGGTCTAACGCGACTCCCCCTTTAATGGGGCAGGCACCCGCTGCGTTCACTCGAATTACAGGTTCCATCATCTTAATTTAGCCCGCCATATCAGATACTGGTTTTGAAAGGTCTAAACTATGCTCTTTAGCAGTCTTCACGCCCCGCAAATGCGCTTTCATGAATATATCAATATCAGTATCCATGAACGCATATCCGCTTTCTAGGGCGGCTTTGGGGTGAATGCTGTGATCTGCCATTAAGATTTCTCGGCCTAGCCCGCCCAGAGCGTTCATGATTAACTTTGGAATGCTGACGAGGCTTGGGCGGTAAAGCGCGCTGGCCACGGCCTTGGTGAAGGCGGCATTGGTGATGGGGAGCGGGCTCACACCGTTAATGGGGCCGCTCAGGCTTGGATTAGCAATTATGTGTCCAATCATTCCAACAAGATCATCACGAGAAATCCAGCTCATCATTTGCTTTCCATTGCCAAATTTTGCGCCGCCGCCAAGTTCTGTCGGAATAAGAATTTGTTGCAAGGCCGCGCCGTCTCGGTCCAGAACCATGCCAATGCGCAGACAGGCAACGCGCAGGCCCAGGCCTTGCGCTTTATAAGCCTGCGCCTCCCAGTCCAGACACAGCTCCTGGGAGAATGTGCCGTCAATTTGTATTTCGCTGTCTTCGTCCTGCGGGCCTTGAGGGTGAACCCCGTAAACGCCTATCGCGCTACCATTGATCAGAAGGTCAGGCTTTTGGTCTAGGCGGGTCAGCATTGCTAACAAGTCTTGCGTAAGGCCGATACGGCTATCCCGAATTGCTTTGCGTTTTTTGGCGGTCCAAAGCCCGTTGCTTAAAGACTCGCCTGCCAAATTAATCACGATATCAATGTGTTGATGAGCGGCTATGTGATCAAAACTTTCAATCAAAGTGATGGGGGCAGGTAGATTGGCTTTGGCCGCATTTCGGGTAATGACAATGACATTATGCCCAGCGCTTTGTAGGGCAGGGATTAGGCGGCGGCCAATGAAGCCTGTGCCGCCTGTAATTAGAATTGTTTGAGGTTTATCGCCTTTGGGAATTAAGGCGCTTAGCTTTCGCTCGATAAGTCTGCCTAACCGGTTTGAAGCGTGAAAGTCCCGTATGGCCAAGATGAAAACGGCTATTGCGCTTATCGCCATTAATCCGGTCCAGACTCCGTATGATGTAAATTCTAAACCCGTAGGGTTTTGAGCCCAGCCCCAAAGAACGGGAATGAGGAGCGCTAAAACGATGCCGTAATTAGCCGTTATAATCGTGTGCAATAGACGTTCGCTGATAGGAAGTTTCCGGGTCATGTCTTCTTCGGCGAAATCACGCAGCGTAATTAAAAACTCAAACCCCAGTAAAATGATAACGGCGAAAGCCCATAAGCCGCCGGGCTGAAGCGTGCCAAGGCCTAAGAAGATGACGGCGTAAAATAGGTTGCGAAGCGCGTGAAGCTTTAACTCGCTCGCCTGACTTTTACGCCACGCCAGCTTTTCCAAAAACTCATGATGTAAGAGCGTATCAAGGGCGCCCATGAATATTTGCAGCGCAATGATAATCCATAAGGTCGTGTACATTTTTGGCCTTCTTTTAGCGGTCTTTTGCTAATTCTCTTCTGTTACTTCGCTTTTTGTTAATACCCTGGGGGGTCTTGGAACATCACCCGTTGATCCATAAGTTTGCCAAACCAAGGGTGATTTAACTCTAAGCTAAATTCGAACCAGCCTTCGCCGTGATCGGCATGGCCAACGCGCAGGGCGAGGGCGCTTAGCCATTTGGGAAGGGCGATGCGGCGGCCCATGAGGCGGAGAAAATAACGGTCACTATAAAAGGCGAGAGCCTCATCTTCTACGGCGAGGCGGAGTGTCATTCCCAGGCCATAGCCAATATACTCTTCGAGACCTGTTGGGCCGCTAAATTGTTTGCTGCTTTGAATAATCTGCGGAAAGCCATGTTCGCTACCATATTGGCGGCTCCAATATTGACCTTCATACTCAGCATCTTCGGTGACTGTGACCACGGCGGGCGCATTCTCATTATGCTGGCCGAGGGGGAGCGGCGCGCCGATGACGCGGAGTAAATTGGCAAATATGCGGCCTGCGCGGTTTACCTCTGTAGAGGCAATATATCCTTTATAGACTGTGCTATGCCCGCCTTTGACGCGTTTGCTAAACCGCGCGCGGACGGCGGAGGGAAGGGCGCTCCACTTTTTTGCGCCAAGAATTTTACGAAAGCGTATGTCGCCCAGATTATTATCATTAAAGGCTTCGTGATATTCAAAGCCTTGTTGTTCAAACTTAAATTCAACCATGTTCCCCTCCCTTAAAGGAGCCGTAATGTCAAAAGCTTAACTTTTCTTTCTGCCTATATTCAGGAAGCCAACAACGCGGTCTCCCATTCCAATGAGTTTTGTAAGTGTTGAGGTTGGTAAGGTCTGCATTTGTCCATACCAGCGGTCCATTGTCGCCGTGAAGTCAGCCATATCTTGTAGGCGCTTACGCTGCTCTGCACTCACACCTTTATCGCCCTCAGCCACTTTTAAGCAGTAAGTAAGGGTCTCTAGCGCGGGATCGATCTCGCGGGCTTTGCGAACCGCCGCAATGCGTTTAGCCACTTCCCAGACGTCGGTTTCTGCTGTGAAGTAATCACGCCGGTCTCCTGCGACAGGTACGCGGCGGATAGTTTTAAAACCGAGTAATTCTTTGAGGGAGTTAGATACATTTGACCTTGCAACGCCAAGGCAGTCCGTAATCTGCTCAGCATTAAGCGGAGCTTCCATAATAAAGAGAAGCGCGTGAATTTGAGCCACAGTGCGGTTCACTCCCCAGGTAGTTCCCATGTCCCCCCAGTGAAGAATGAAACGCTGAACCGCCTCGGGCAGGTCGTCTAATTTCGCTGTGTCTGTATTTTTAGTTATTTCTGTCATAACAGAAATATAGGAAGGAGGAGAAAACGAGTCAAGTAGGCCGCGGTAAAAACTAGAAGGAAATATTACGCTGCTTAAACGCAAAAATATGGCGCCCAAATAAAGATAAACTCCATTCAGGCGTATGCACCATCCGCATCAAGGCCAGCTTTCGGCCCCATACCCCTTTATCCAGAGCGCCTGTGCCCAGTTGGTCACACAAGCTGTAATAGGATTTCCATCTTTTCTTTCGCAGGGATAGATATGTCTGAATGGCTTTTCCAAAATCTTGTCGTTCCTGTCCGAGGCTATCAGCCAGCACAACGCTGTCTTCTAGCGCCAGACAGGCGCCTTGACCCAAGGAGGGTTGCATGGGGTGCGCGGCATCTCCGATTAAAGCAATAGCCCTATGCCATGTCGTGACAGGAGGCATATCCTCGATGGGATGGCATAAAATAGTTTCGGCAGGTGTCTTTTCAATGAGAGACGCGATGAATGGGCTTAGGTTTTCGATATCACGGCGGTGAGCAGAAAATTCATCATATGGGGTCTCGCTATCAACTATGTCGAACCAATAGACTTGATTATCGGGCAGGCGAAAATACCCAAATCTATGGCGGCGATCATCATAGACCTCGGCGGGGTTCCACCCTTTACCGGTTACATTTGAGGCAATACCCCGAAAACAAATTTGCTTACGAAACTTTGGCATTTGAGAAGTTAACTGCTGCCTGACGATGCTATGAGATCCGTCAGCACCAATTATTAAGTCGCCCGTAAGTCTTCGTCCATCCGTAGCAATTAACGAACCTTCGGAAATGCTTTGAACCTTAAACCCTGTTATAATATTGATGGAAGTCGGAAGCGCGTCGCGCAATTCACCAAAAAGGGCGCCTCGTTTTAACATTAATGGCGCGGTCATTCCGCCTAGGGATAATATAGTGTTATCTCGAACGATAATGGATTTCTTGGGGCGATGAATTTCATAATTGGGCCATGCGAGACCACGCGACTCTACGGCCTCACGTAGACCGATGGTCGCTAAGGCCTGTAAGCCGTTTTCCCATATTGATATGCCTGAGCCAATCTCTGAGAGTTCATCTGATTGTTCTACGAGGGTCGTCTCAAAGCCTAGCTTATGAAGCCCATGCGCTAATGCTAGACCAGCTATGCCAGCGCCAATTATGACGATTTGGGGTTGGGGTTTCGTTTGAGCCACGCGCTTTAGATAACACAAAGAGATCAGATATCACAGCCGCAAAATTTAACCAAACCTTAACCCAAAACCTTGGGTGTTCCTTTAAATTACTCTGTTAAATCGTATGAGAACTTTGGGAATGAATTCATGTTTTTGACATCAAATGCGTCAAAACTTGTATGTGGGCAAGTTAAGGAAAACAGCGTGAAAGCTGTGTGTTTATCTATGCTTGCGGGCTCGGTCATGACGGCGCCTGCATTTGCGGAGGTCGTTGACCGGCCATATTTTAAAGCCAGCTCAATTGTTATCGTTTTCGGCGCGGATGACTTTGAAGAAAATGGCGGCGTGGCCCCTATCGTTTACGATTTCTATCTTCTTGATGATCTGGCTTCCGGCGTGGCGGGAAATGATATTATTGGCGTCGATGGGCACACAATCAATTACAATACTGGCAGTTATAACCCCATTCAAAGCGGAATCTCTTCGGGGTGGGAATTTCAAGTCAATGACGCGACTTTTGGCGGTGCCTTCATAAGCAGCGCGCCGCATCAAACCCTCGATGCGAATGATAGTTATACAGCGTTTGGCCTGGACGATGATACGGATATTGACCTGTTGGGCGGCGGCAATCGGGCGTCTCGATTCTATGTCGCGTCAAATGCGGCTTTTGATATTTACGGCGAAGCCTCTGATTTTCAAGCAACAGGGGATTTTGCAGGCCTTGATTACACGAATATTCGCTACCGTTTGCGCTACCAGGTAGCTGGCGGCGGCGGCGCTAACGCTTGGGGGCAGCGAGCGCAAGATCCAGCCTTGGGGGCATCTGGCGTCGTATTAGGCCAGAATGGCACGCTCTTTACTTTGGACGATATGGCAGCAGGACCCGTAAAAGTGTTTGACGGCGGCCGCCGTACGGCCAGGACAGATGGTTCCATAATGCAACAAGCCATCAGCTTTCAATCTCGCTATAATTTACGCGGCGCGGGTATTACGGGGAATAATTACGATTTCTCTATGGGGGTTGGGACCGTAAGCGCTGAAATTACCTATACTGTCTATACGCCATAATTTTCACAGCCTGATTAAAACTAGATATCGTTTTGCGCCGTATAATAACTAACGCGCATTAAATTGCGGCATAATTGTTTTAGTTTGGATTGCTCATGGCTTTCGGTATGGAACCCGTTATTATCAATATCATGTCGAATGACGGGGTTAAACCTTACAATACTGGACGAAAAGCGTCCCCCAAAAGTATAAGTGCTGCAAAGCGTGACGCTCAATGGCTTTCAGCTATCGCGCACAAGCAAGATGCTAGAGCGCTCTCTGATCTTTTTGAAATTTACGGGCCAAAGCTAAAAGGCTGGCTTATGGCGCGAGGCGTCGGTAACGGCACAGCCGAAGACATTGTTCAAGATGTAATGATTAAGGTTTGGACAAAGGCTGCGAGTTTTGATCCCGTTAAAGCCAGTTTCGCGACATGGGTTTACCGGATGACACGCAACCGCTGGATTGATCATCAACGCAAACATGGTCGCATGGATGTGCGCGATCCTGAGCTGATGAAAATCATTGCGGATGATGAAGTGCCTTCCGCAGAGGATAATTTCATGGCGCAGCAAAATTCAGATATTTTGAAGACGCAAATTGCGCGGCTGACCCCGCCGCAACAAATGGCCATTCGAATGGCCTTTATGGAGTATAAAACTCACAAAGAAATTTCCGCCGAGACAGGTCTGCCGCTCGGCACTGTAAAAACCCGTATTCGTAGCGCTATTCAAGCGCTCAAAGCGAATATGGCAAAACATGTGAGCCATATGTAATGACCCTTAAGACTTCACAAAATGTAATTATGTCCGAAAATGCCATCACAGATTATGCTGCAGGTAAATTAAGCCCTGCCAAACACATGCTGGTCGCTTGCCAAAGCGAAATTTCAGACCAAGTCTCAGATCGCATTGCCTTCCAAGAGGGCGTCGCAGCCTCTTTACTCGAAGACGGCGCCTCCGAGGCGCTATCGCCGCTCTTTATGGGTAATGTTCTGGCGGCCCTCCCAGAGCAGGGTATGGGCGCGGCTCTCGCCCCATGCGACCCCGCGCAAGGTTTAGCGCCTAAGAGCCTGCGCCATATGCTCGGCCATGGTCTCAAAGACATGAAATGGAAGTCACTCGTTCCGGGTGTTGCTGTACACGATATTCTTGGGAATCGTCATACGAAAGACGGAGACCGTTTATATTTGCTAAAGGTGAAAGGCGGCATGAAAATGCCCCAGCACAGTCACAATGGCGAGGAGTGGACGCTGATTTTGACCGGCAGTTATAAAACGGGCGAACGGCAATTTGTGCGCGGCGATTTACATATCGAAGACGAGACTGAAACTCACGCGCCGCATATTGATGAGGGCGAAGATTGTATATGTCTGGTAATGACCCAGGGGCCGCTCAAGATGCAGGGCTGGCTGCCGAGAGCTGTGCAGAGGGTTGTTGGGATTTAGGGGCGTTAAACTGGGACCTTAAATTCCGTTCATCCCCGCGACTGCGGGGACCCAGTTTTCCCTAAAGCTCTTAGATCTTAGACCGAACGAAAATGAGGCTACAGGGAGATAGTGGTTATAAGAGTTTTCGAGTGCCGCCTTTTCATTTCACATTTTATTGACACAAAGTGATGTAGGAAACTGCTAAGGGTTTACATCTTAATTTTCCGCTCCTACCCTACGATATGACTAGAAGAATTGAGGGAAGTGTAACAAAAATTTTTTGCGAATGCTGTTATGAGTTTTCTTACACATTTGTTTTTTCAGGTGACACAGACATGGTTACAATGGGCTTAGGCTCATTGACAAGTCGGGTGATAGACGAGCTTGTGTTGTTTGAAATGACAGGAAGTGAATGGGTTAATGATTCCGGTCAAAATGAGGCTAAGGAAAGAATTTCGAAATTACTTAAACGTGATGATTTAGAACCTGTCGATCTCTTACGAGCAGAACGTTACAATCACTATAAGGGTTCTAATTTTCAAAAATTCAGTGCATCTTATAAACCTCCTATACTTATATATGCTTGTCCAAAATGTGAAGTTGGAGAGGCTCGAGGGATCGAAGAGGTTTCGATAGATGAATTCGAAGCGGGGCTTGGAAAAATCACTTGCCTAGATGGACTGCAACTAATAGCGCTTTAGCTAACTGTATGTCAGCTTGCCGCCTTTTCATTTCACATTTTATAAGTCTCAAAAGAACACCCTAAGAGTGGGTGTTTTTTGAGGCTTTTATTTTTTTATGTGAAATGTTTTTGGATAATTTTTTATCGAAGATAAAAAGATTATCCAAATGCATCATAATGATGAGTTATCGCTATCGTAATCTGCCGTGTTAAATCACGCGCGCGCTCCAGCGGCTTAATAATCGTTTCTGATATGTGCGGGAAGCCGCCCGAAGGAGCTACGGGGCGATCGGTTTTTTCTTGTAGTTTTTCCGTCCATTCTAGCGCCGCGCGCGTGGCGGGGTAGCGCGTTTCTAGATCGGATAAAATGCTGTCGATTTGGAAGGTTTGCAGTTTTTGCAAGACGTTCATTTGCGATGTTCTTTCTTCGCCAATAGCCGGCAAGTCGGTCGCGATGATCATCATTTTCATAACAACGGCGAGGCGCAGGGAATGCAAAATTTCAAGCGTTTCAATATTATCAAAACACGCGCCATTGTCACAGACTTCAAAGAATTTCACAGAGTCGTAAACATCCATACGGAGTCGATTAGCCAAGTCCATGATTTGTGAGCGCCATGGCAGAGCCGTCAGCGTTTCTGCCACTACCATGCTCTTATCAGCAAGGCGCGGCTCATTGCCGGACAGCCCGCGGCTGACCCAAAAGCCAGGATCAAAGAGGCGCCCATAGGCCGTCAGAATGGACAGGTTGGAGCGCTCCATAGAGCGGATGACGAGGGAGAATATAGAATTGGCGCGCGCGGAGTTTTGGAAATGCGCAATGAATTTCTCGGGGTCAATCGCGGCGGCGCGGCCTACACCGTAAAAGATATTTGCGGGGCTACCAAATTGCTGCAAAATCGCATTGTGAGGAATTGCGCGTAGCTGACGCGGGTCGAACATATCGCTGCCTGACTTAGCACGTTTTGCAGCCCGTGAGCCCGTCGGGATTAACATATTCTGCCCAAAACCGCCCAGAAGCGTCACATAATTTTGATCATTATACAGGCTATCTTGTTGGGACGCGATGGTGCGAAAGACGTCCCACGAAAAATCATTTTCTTTGTAGAATACATCGTCTTCAGCTTCGGACATATCTGCATAGCGCGCTTCGACAAGGGAGCCGACAGTCGCCCGGGCGAGGGTGTCTGTTTGGAACCACAAAAATCCGTCGCCGCCTTGGAAACTTGTTTCGTGGCAAAGCGCTAATCCGCGCTTTTCAAATTGGCGCACGGCCCAGGGACTCATAACATAGTTGACGCGGTCGATGACGGTCCCAGGGTGGCCGCCCCGTCCAAGGCCTTCGCCGTGGGTGTTAAAGACAAGCGAGACGACATCTTTCATGCCGTATTTATCCATTTGCGAGGCGAAATGAGATTGCAGGCGTTCAATGGCGAGGGTTGCAGGGATTTGGCCCATGAAACGTCCAGCATCAGAGAAGCCTGTTTGAATAGCAAAAACGCCGCGGGTTTTGATATATTCACGGTAAACGTCATTACTCAGCATTTTGCCTATGATACGGCCGCCATTATTGAGGGCGTCAGCTGTTTCAAAGAGCGGAGAGATATCGAGGTGTTTTTCAAGGCCATAACGACGGGCGAGATAGAGCATGCCCAGCGGGGTCAGGCTGTCTTCGCATTCCGCAATCAAAAGGCGAATAGGCGTTTCGTCATCAATGTATTTATGAATTTGCGCCGTCAGGATCATCTTCTCATGCGCTGTAGATTTTTCTAGCGCGAGTGAGGCAAAGTTGACGGGTTGCGGTTTGACGTTCTTGGTCAGCTTCGAGGCGCGCATTAGCAATGTGCGATTATCCGAAGATTTATTATCCATTCCGAATGTCGCTTTCAGCGCGGACACAACATGGCGGTTATTGAGGCGGAAATGTATGCGCGCCGTTCCGAGGCCAAAGGCAACCATTTGCGCGCGCAGGCAAATCAAATCTTTGATAACGGCGTCAGATGTGCTGCATATAATTGCTTTTTTGATTAGCGGCATGGCGGGTTTAAGGTTGAGGAAACGGCGGGTCGAGCTGCGCGTCAGATTGTTGGCAGCGGCGACAAGGTTCTCTGGATCTGTGATATCTTTCTCAAATAAAATAAGATCGCGCTCAGCACTTTCATGAGCGTCGGATAATTTATCGATTAGTTTGTCAAGAGCGGCTTCGCCTTTGGCGTCGACCTTGCCTTTGTTTTGGATTTTCAGCGCGGCTTGCTTATAGCGTAGCAGCTGATCGCGTTTCTCCTGAAGGCGGAGGCGCAAAGCATCGCCCCACGTAATATCTGTGCGGCCATCAATATCATAGCCGACCCAGCTATAGGCATCGACCAAATGCGGCGTAATCGTCGTCCATTTCTCAGGAAAGCTCTTGCGAGCTGTGTCGAGTATTTTGGCATTGATCCCGTTCAGCGCGCTTTGGATACGGGCTAGCGCGTCTTGCGTGTCCTCATGCTCTTCTTTCAGCGTCGGAGCGCGTTTAGGCAAATAAGGATAGGTCTTTAACTCTTTAACTTCGGACTTAAAATCACCGTCTTGCGCCGAAGCGATGCGTCCCAAGCAATCTCGAATATCGCGCGAGAGCGAAAACGTTGGGTGCGCCGTTAGCACGATACCGAGGCCGGGTAATTCGGCCCAAGCTTTGAAGGACTTAAACCCCTTTGCCGCTTCCTTCGCCGCAATATCCGTAATGGTTTTATCCATAGCGCGTAGACTGCGCACATTGGCGCGTTCGCGCAATCGGCGAGCGCGGTCAAGCGCGGCTTTATCTGAGATGGATTTTACGAGAGCTTCAATATCACGAAAGGCAACTGAGCGGTCTTCAACATCTTTGGAAATGTCATAGGCAAGAAGCTTGACCGCATTGGATTGCGGATCAGAGTCTTTGCGGGTTTGGTGTTCGCGTAATTGGGCCTGCAGGCGCGTTAAAAGCTCAGCGGCGGTTGATTTGCGGGGGATGAGAGTCTCTCCTGAACCTAAAGGAATTTAGCCATTGCAGCGGCAGTATCGAGCATGCGGTTTGAGAAACCCCATTCATTATCATACCAGCTTAATATGCGAATGAGGTTATTGTCCATGACAACTGTCTGGGTTGTCATCAGGCTAGAGGAATGCGGGTCGTGATTAAAGTCAATTGAGACTGTGACGTCATCAACAATTTGTAGCACATTTTTCAGCGGGCCATTGGCCGCCTTGCGAAAAGCGGCGTTAACAGCGTCAGCATCGGTCGATTTGCGAACATTGACCATCAGATCAACGACAGACACATTCGGGGTCGGGACGCGAATAGCTTTGCCGTCAAGCTTCCCGTCAAGTTCGGGAATGACGATACCGATGGCTTTTGCGGCCCCTGTTGAGGTTGGTATCATAGAGAGGGCTGCGGCGCGGCCGCGATTATAATCTTTACGGTGGATTGTATCGAGTGTGGGCTGGTCTCCCGTATAGGCGTGAACGGTTGTCATGAAGCCGTTTTCGATACCGAATGTATCATTTAAAACTTTAGCGACAGGGGCGAGGGCGTTGGTTGTGCAAGATCCGTTTGAAACAACGTGGTCATCTTTGGTCAGGATGTCATGATTGACGCCGTATACGATTGTTTTATCGGCATTGTTTCCAGGCGCAGAGATCAAAACGCGCTTTGCGCCAGCGGTTAAGTGCTTAGCCGCCGCGTCGCGGGCCGTGAAAATACCGGTGCATTCCATAACGATATCAACGTCATTATCTGCCCAGTTCTGATCCTCTAAATTACGGATAGCGGTAACTTGAATGTCGCCTTTGCCGATATTTAATGAGGTATCTGTATGGGACACGGTTCCGCCAAAACGGCCGTGAATAGAATCGTATTTAAGCAGGTGAGCGAGATTATCGGTCGAGGATAAATCATTGATAGCCACGACTTGTAGGTCGTCGCGTCCGCTCTCTTCTAGGGCGCGAAGAACGTTGCGTCCAATACGTCCAAATCCATTAATCGCAATCTTAGTTGTCACGGGCTTATCCTTATTTATCCGACAGCGCTGTCATATTACATAGCTCGCCAAATACAAAGTAAAATATCATGAATGTTCGGGGATAATTCGAAAATATTTCGTGTCCGAAATTAATAGGTCCTGAGCATAGGTCTTTACCTCATGATTTCGATTAAAATTACAATATTATAGCTTCATTCACTGGAAAAGGCGATTTTATGGGCGTAAAGCAGTCATATGAAACATCGAATTGCTATAATCGGCGCGGGACTATCAGGTCTGACAGCGGCGCGTAATCTTAAGACTATTTCGGATGTGAAGTTATTTGATAAATCGCGCGGCGTTGGCGGAAGGATGTCGACGCGATATGCAGGCGATTATGAATTTGATCACGGCGCGCAATATTTTACGGCGCGTGATGCACGGTTTCAAGCCGCAATAGAGTCAGCGATAGAGCAAGGCTATGTGGCTCCGTGGGAGGGACGCGCTCTCTATCAGCAAGTTTTTGACATGGTTGCTGATACTGGCGGAGACCGTTTTGTTGGACTGCCGCGCATGAATAGTTGGCCCAAAGCCCTAGCTCAGGGTTTAGATATCACGCTCGGCGCGAGAGTGTCCAAGCTAAGCCGTATAGACGGTAGCTGGACTTTACTTTTTGAAGACGGCACTCAGCAAGGCGGGTTTGATCATGTCATTTGCGCTGTGCCCTCCGCGCAAGCTGAGGACTTACTGCCGGATAATTTCAGCGCTATGGAGACCTTAAAAGCGGCGAAGATGAATGCCTGTTTTGCGCTTATGGTGGGTTTTGCAGGCGTGCATGACTTCGGCTGGGATAGCTTGCGCGTGAATGATAGTGCCGTTTCTTGGATGGCTGCTAACAGCTCAAAGCCTGGCCGCAATAAGGCTGTGACCACGCTGATGGTTCACGCCGCGCCTGAGTGGTCCAATGCTCATGCTGACGCTGATAAAAATTGGGTAAAATCTGTATTGGAAGCGGCGATCGATGAGCTTTGCGATATTGATTATACCAAATCGGTTCACCGCATTTTGCACCGCTGGCTCTATGCCTCTGTCTCAGAGTCCCCGCAGCAGCCCGCGCTACATGATCCTGCGTTAAATATTATCGCTTGCGGGGATTGGTGTCACGGCGGCCGAGTGGAAGGGGCATACCTTTCCGGTTTGGCCGCCGCAAATATCATTAAAGCGTCGCTCTAAAAGCTAGACGCGATTGAGAAGCGAATATTGCGTCCCGGTAAGGGCACGACATCTTTTAGGAAGGATGTATGCTGACGTGCATCATCATCTAGCAGGTTTAAAACTGAAACGCTGAGACGGACATCCTGCGCGCCAGTAGGCGCGCGCCATGTCGCAAAGAGATTGACGAGTGCATAGTCATCCGTTGGAATTTCCAGAGCCTCAACCTTGTTCTGCTTCGCTGCATAATCAAGTTCTGCGCGGAAATTGAAGCGCTCGCTATCCGCTTCAAGGCCCGTAAGAATCGAGAGGGGCGGAATGCGGGGAAGGTTACCACTATCTGTTTTTGCGCGAACATATTCAGCTAGCGCGTCGGCTTTTAGCGTGAAGTTACCAATCTCGGCTATCGGGGACCCCGCCTGAACTTCAAATCCTTTGAAACTCGCATCATCACCCCTGAATTGGAAAACGTCGAGGCCGTCTTCTTCAGCGCCCGTTTCCGTCTCAAAAATATAATCTGAGTAATCCGTGTAAAACGCATTGACCGTCAGGAAGCGGCCATTATCGCGAAAACGTAGGGCTGCTTCTACGCCTGTTGCCGTTTCTTTGCCAAGTGTTGGGTCACCGACCTCAAATTGTTCGGTTGCCAAATGCGGGCCATTTGAAAATAGCTCTTCTGTCGTCGGGGCCCGTTCTGTGCGGAACACTGTGCCGCCTAAGCGAACGACGTCCGACAAATGCACATCGCCGCCAACGGAGAGGCTGAAGAGGTCAAAATCGATGTCTTGATTAGCCGTGCTATTTTCTTGTGAGGTGTTTTCATAGCGCGCCGCGCCTTCTAGGTGGATATTTCCGAGCTCTTTCTCATGGAAAGTATAGAGGCCAATCTGCGTTGTTTTCGTTGGCGGAACAAAGGCTTCTTCGCCAATAGCGGCAAAATCACGTTTGCGGAGCTGAACACCATAAGCCGCCGTCCAGCCATTATTTTCGCGCTGGATCGCCTCGAGGCGGGCTTCATAGCCTTCATTGGTAAAGACGGTGCCGACTTCGCCGGGGGCTTCAAATTCGGTATGCTTATAATCAGCATAACCGCCGAAGAACTGAACGGTTTCAATGGCGCCGTCAAAATTAAGCGCTCCGTTCACGTCAAGCCGGGTTTGATCAAGCCCAATTGTGACTTGCTCTTCGCCTTCTTCCTCTCCGTGCTCTTCTTCATCGTGATCTTCGTCTTCATCATCATGACCTTCTTCCTCATGGCCGTGGCCACCTGGGATGCCGTAATCAGAATCGAATTTATGAAAAGCAAAACCGATGTGACCGCGTGAGCCAATATAAGAGGCCCCGCCAGTCAAAGCTGTCGATTTGGTTTGTGAGTTTTCAAGGCGGCCAAAGGCTTCCTCTTCTTCCTCATGACCGTGTTCGTCGTCATGATCGTCGTGGTCTTCATCCTCGTCATGATGTTCTTCTTCTTCCGCCTCTTCCAGAGCGCGGAGCCGGGCACTTTCAGCAAAGCCAGGGATTTTGTAATTATCAGTTTCCTTAATTGTGCCGTCGAAATGGAAAACAAGGTTGCCTGCGCCAAAATCGATCGACCCTGCAGCTTCGCGCCCATTATCAACGCTGCTGGCGCCGATACGCACCGCGCCGTCTATGCCGTCTTCTGGCAGCGCTTTCGGGATACGCCCATCAATGACGTTAATGATGCCGCCAGATCCAGAGGAGCCATAGCGCAGCAGTGACGCTCCGCGCAAAACCTCGATGCGCTCAGCTTGAGCGGGTTCGGCCGCAACGGCATGGTCAGGGGAGGCAGATGAGGCGTCAATAGAGCCAATACCGTTAGTTAAGACGCGTACACGGTCGCCGCCTTGGCCGCGAATGATGGGCCGCGAGGCGCCAGCGCCAAAGAATGTAGACGAGACGCCAGGTTCCGATTTAAGCGTTTCGCCGATTGTTCCCGCAAGGCGGTTAGAGAGTTCTTCGCCCGTCAAGATAGAGACTCCCGTAATGGCTTCGTCAACAGAGCGCACCAAAGGTGAGCCTGTGACAATGATTTCGTCCATATTGACGCTGTCTTGAGCAGATGCGGCAGATGCGGCAGAGATAATAAGTGTGGCAACAGAAACGCTGCGCAAAATAGTGGTATTCATGATGATAGTCCAATTTAACAAATGAGGTCGGCCCCAGCGCCAAGCGCGCAGCCATATTCGCATTAAAATGCGGGGGAGGGTGGTTTGTTAAATTGAGGTCGGCGGCCCACGGGGCGGCGGCGCGCGGCTTTGCGAGCTGACATAGCGCGCAGATGTGAAAGCAACATAAAATGTTTCAGGGGCGTCTGAGACGATAGTCGGCGTGATAGGGGCCGCAGGAATAATTACGGTGTGATCACTTGAAATGACAGTTACCGAGCAGGCAATACCGTCATGTTCATGCGGCGCGTCGCCATAAGCGCTAGCATGCGATAGGCTATAACTTTGCAGGGCAAAAAACAGCGAAATAAATGCGCCAACAAGCCAGTGATATGGAAATCTTGATTTCACAGCCCCTAAATGAGCATTTTTATCGCCGTGGTCAACTCACAACTGCGTAATTTTATAACAATTTAGAGTGCTTTATAGCAGCTTTGGATCAACGAATTTTTGAACGACTCTCTTCACCGTTAGGCCTTGCACGATAATAGAGAATATCACGATGCCATAAGTTGCCGTCAATATAAGCGGCTTATACTCATTATCAGGCAAGGACAGCGCAAGGGCCACAGAGATACCGCCGCGCACGCCGCCCCAAGTTAGGACAGGTATCGCGCCTTTGGTAAAGTTCTTAAAAGTGCCAATGACCTTCATGGGAACAAAGACGGCGCAAAGCCGCGCGAGCAAGACAAGCGGAATAGCGATCAGCGTGATAATGAGGAACTCGGATGAGAGACCCAGAACAAGAATCTCCAAACCGATGAGCAAAAATAGAACCGAGTTTAAAATCTCGTCAATCATTTCCCAAAATCCAAAAAGATATTCTTTGGTATGTTCGCTCATAGCAAAAGCCGCGCCTTTATTGCCAATCATCAATCCCGCAACAACAACGGCGATAGGGCCAGACAAGTGATGGCCGAGAATATTGATATTTTGCGCTACGGCATAGGTGCCAGCAACCAGAGCAAGAGAGATTAAAACCTCAATCGCATGCTCATCAATGCGGGCCATCATCTTATAGCCAATATAACCCGCTATCGCGCCAAGGATGGCGCCGCCGACAGCGTCGACGAGGAATAATTCAATGACGTCTAAAACGCCTACGCTGGCATGTGCCCCGCTCGCGCTGGCCATGATAGGGCCAGCGACATCCCATTGCTCGAGCATAGCATGTCCGCCTGCAGCTCCGGTCGCGATGGCGACGATAAGCGTAAAGACAACAACACCCACGCCGTCATTAAACAGGCTCTCACCCGCGATTTTAGTCTCTAGGGTCTTAGGCATTTTTACGGTTTTGAGAATAGAAAGCACAGCAACGGGATCTGTTGGACTGATTAGCGCGCCAAAAACAAGGGCCCAGATATAGGGAATGTGAACCCCGAATAATTTCGTGAGAAAGTAAAACCCTGTGCCAACGATAAATGTTGAAAGGACAACGCCAAATGTCGCCATAGACCCAATGGCCCATTTCGCGTCGCGCAGCTTACCAATATCCACATGCAGCGCGCCCGCGAAAAGAAGGAAGCCAAGCATACCCTTCATCAAGGTCTCGTTAAAATCAATCTGGCCAATCGCGCCGGTCAATGTTTCATAGACTTGCAGGGCGGGAAACAATGCCTCCATCCCAATCATGACAAAGGAGGTCAGCAGCGCCATGACTAACAGGCCAATGGTATGGGGCAGCTTCAAATAGGCATGATTTACCCAGGATAGCAGCCCTGATAGCACGAGTAATAGTGCCGCGATTTCGAATAAACTTAACATAAACCCTCCAGATGCGATTTCTGTAAAGGAGTCGCTGCGCTAAGTCAGCACAAATCTGGCGCGATTTTCAGGGGAGGGCACATAGCACTGCTCGCTTCGTCCAAAGATTTTATAGCGGTTGCGGGCTATAAACCCGTAGAGCCAATCCCGGAAGGGACGCGGCAATATATTCCCGGCCTTGGCGAGTTTGTGAAGGCCGCCAATATATTGCGCTAAAACAATGACGGCATCTGATGACTTAAAGATTTTGCCATCCTTGATGATCAGAAAACTCTCGGGCTCATCTGGCTCAATATCATTAGCCTCAGCCAGAATGCGCCCTTCTTCAGACAAAATAGCGACAAAGCGCATGTCAGGCGATTTTTCATGCCGAAGGACATAGGCCACGGCGCGCGAGCATAAGACGCAATGACCGTCAAAAAGATAGATCGGAGTGCTAGCTTGCTTAATTTTTAACGCATTAGACATAGATTAAAAGGATGAAAATAGAACAACATTTAGACGGTCAATGTCTTCTTTTGCGGTGACGTAATTCTGTTTGAACCTATGATAGTTTCTAGACATAAGGAAATCTTCTTCATGGGCCCGCTGGGCTAAATCCATGAGGTAATCCCGTTTGGCTTCCATCATTTCCTTATGCGAAAGCACGTAAATATTGGCATTAATTTCCGACAATTGTGAGCGGTCTACATGGCGCTTAACATCAAAAGTTTCGAGTGTCTCAAGCGCGTCAAGATAGGCTTTGGTGAGCTCAACTTGTTTTTCCCGTGATTTAACAGACCGTAATTTGGAAAAAGGATACATGACCTTGAGATATTGTTCCTCTGTTTGAGTGACGTCGGCGCGAAGAGCTCCGCGTGTTTTTACTTCAGCTATCCGAGATTTGGTCTTCATTCCTTTAAGCTGTCTTGAATTTTCAAGTTCTTTTATGCGTTGGTCATATTGGGCCAAACCCAGAGATTGACGTGTTCCTGAAATTCTTCCTAGCTCATAATCCAGGGTGATACCTCGCTTTGTAGATAGGAGTTCTGTATAGAGCGCTGCTTGGCTTATCGAAGTCCCTGCTGCTAACATGTCATAGAAACGGTAAACATCTTCGCGCTGACTATCTAATAATTCGAGGCTCAGTTTGCGGGCTCTTATGGTATCAGACATCTTGTAAGTGCCCTTAGCCGCATCATTTAAAAATACCTCACTTAAATTCTCGACACTTTTTACGCGGTTTCGTAAGTCTAGTTGATAGAGGATGAAGGTCTTAGCGCCCATTTTATCTGCGACGATTTCTGCAGGTGTCAATTCGGCTCCCTGGAACTTTTTCCACAGCTGAACGTTTAAATTTACAGGAACAACATCATTCTCTAAGGCTGGATTTTCTGCTGTGATGAGAGTTTTTGCAGCCTCTGTATTGGCTTTGAAATCATAGATATTCACGCCTTTGGCTAAGATGTTTTGTTCAATTGAGCCGATAATGTTGATTTTGCCATATTCTGGTTTGAAGGTTGCGTAAATTTGATAATTTCTCGACATTTTCTCTTGATAGGGCTGACACCCCATGCCCGTTATGGCGACCTCTTCCAGCACGTTCAGGCTTGCCAAGAAAAGCTGATCATCCATTGACGGGCCGCCAATGGCTTGTTTTGAATTTTTTACGATCTCAAATTCAACGGCTCGTCTCCATAGCTTTGCTTGGGTATCAAAAATGGATATTTCGACATACATTTTTTCGCAAGATGTCGAACGCTGGGGTTTAACAAAAAAGCCAATAACCGTAGCTTTGTCTTCTTTGATCGACGCTGTCACTTGATCTATTACGGATATCGTTTCTTCTGTAATAACCGGAGCGGATTTTTTCTTGGGACTGCACGCTATTAGAAAAATTATGGCGGTAAGAAATGCGAGTCTAAAAATGGTCATGTTTACTGAAACTCCTATTCGAATTATCTGTCAAATAATCGATGAGAGCAATAAAATTGTCATCCATTTTTTTGCCAAAGGTCCATGATGTCGGCGCGGGTTGAAAGATTACCTATCATGTAAAACCCGCTATCATGTAAGGCTTCGGAACTTATGGCATATTCTCTGACGACGCCTTCACGTCCAATATAGTTAGAATGTAAAAAGTAAATTCCGTCAGGTGCAGATGTAATAAAGCCCGTATGGAAGTCGAGACCGATTATAAATACTGAGCCTTCGGGCTGAGCTTTCACATAGTCAAGAATAGCGTTGAGAGAATTCGTTTTCTTGATATCGCGGGTCAGCTCTTCAATCATGACGCCAGACCGAGCCTTTGCAAGTCTGATGCGGTCAATATCAAAGCCTAGGTCTTTGAGAAGGGTGGTGACAAAATACCCGCAAGCAATTTCGCCTTCACCAGCAATGCGAGACATCCCATAAAAATCCCACTGGGTATCATCCCAATATTCGAACATATCGTTGTGAACCCACTGGAATAGAGAAGCTTTTGCGCTTGCGTCATCAGTGAACGCCATTCGCGCTTGGGCCGCATTCTCCAAAAAGGCTTGATAGCTGATGGGCTCGATTACAGCCTTTGCAAGACGTTCTGAAATCTGCGGTGGGTTACCCAGCTTTTGTGGAGCGGCGCCCTTGGAAAGTAACTCGTCTTTTAAGAAAAACCCTGCCGCAAGCAGAACAACTGCAAAGATTACCAAAATACGTTTCATGAGTTGATGTTAATCTAGCCCTGTCAGGCCCGCAAGGGCGGCAGGGCCTTCTTACCCCTCAGCCTCTAAAGACCCTGCTACTGCATTGACGATAATCTGGATCTGCATCCAGACATTAGCAATGGGCTGCATTAGGAAACCATCGGCTACGGCAACTGTTACGATGCCGTGGATAGACGCCCAGAGCGCGCGGGCATTGTTTTTGCGGGTCTCAATGTCTTGCGCGCCGGGGAAGGTCGCGATGGCGTCTTCGATGATGCGAAAGAGCGCTTGTTCCTTATCCAGATACCATTGCGGCGGCTGCTGGGTCTGGCTGCGATTAAAGGATAAAGCAGCAAGCCAGATGGATTGATGGGTTTCAACGAAATCTAAATAGGCGGCGGCCAGATCCATCATCTGCGCCCGCGAAGATTTCCCTGCGCGGCGGGCCTCTTCGAGGGCCGTGCGTTCAATTTGATAAAGCGCGTCATATGTGCGCCCATTAATAATGCGGGTGAGCTCATCGAGGTCACCGAACAGATTATAGATCGATCCCACCGATATGCCGGCGCGCTGCGCAATGGGGCGAGCCTTTAGCCCTTCAAGTCCTTTGGACTCAATGGCGCGGGTAGCCGCTTTGATAACGTGTTCGCGAATCTCTGGCTCAAAGCGTTTGCGCCCGACGGTTTTGCCCTTTCGCGTTATCGGCAAAGCATCATTTTCTTGGCTTACCTCATTCTCGAAAGACGGTGCAGAGACCTCATTTTCTATCTCATGGGGCAGCATTTGAGGCCTTTTCAAAAATAAATTGCGGATTCCTCAGCCGTTTAAGCCATTGAATCTTTTCTGAGTTTTCGCTTAGCACATATTTATTTTATGAACAACGTTCATTTTTGTCTTGAACAACGTTCATAAATATGCATTTTCAATTCATGAACGTTGTTCATTAAAGGAGTTTATATGTTTAAAACACTACGGACGATATTTTTAGGACGGGCAGCTCGAGCCGAGCAGGAGCTAGAAACAGCGCATGCCGCTATCATAATTGAGCAAAAAATTCGCGAGGCAGAAGCTGGTCATGCCATGGCCAAGCGCGGCCTTGCTAGTCTTATTACGCGGTCAAAATCTGAAGCCAAAGCTTTGAAAGTGCTTGAGACACGCATGGCGGATCTTGAGATGCGGACGCGTCAGGCTTTGACAGCAGGTAAGGACGGCTTGGCGCATGACGCAGCGGCGCTTTTGGCTCAGCTGGAGAATGAACGTAATGTGCGAGAGCGCAGCTTAATGGGCTCCAAAGAAAAAGCCGAACGCATGCGCCTTGCGATTGAAAAGACGCACCGTCAACTCATCGACTTACGCCAAGGTCTTATCACCGCGAAGTCCATAGAGGCGGAACGTAAAGCCATTGGCCATATTAAAGGCGATATATCTGCCCATAGCGCCATTGCCGAAGGGGAGGCCGTATTGAAACGTTTACTGGGTAGCCCTGATCCCGTTGACGCGATTGAAGCGCTTGAGGAAATCGAAGCGGATCTTTCCGGCGATACGGTCATGGACCGACTTTCAGAAGAAGGGTTTGGCGACTCTGGAAAAGTGAAAGCCAATGATATTTTAGAGCGCCTCAGACAGGAGACCTCGAAACCTAAGAAAGCCAAAACGGCTTAAACTTAAGCACAAATAAGGAGACTATTATGCTAGGACATTCACAAACTTGGATTACCTATAACTATATATGCGTCGGCGTGGCCTATGCCATGCTCGGTATGTCGCTCTTTCTCATGCCAATTAATTTAGCCACAAAGGGCTATGTCGGGATGGGAATCATCTTCCTCTCAGGCTCACTCGTCACCCTCGTCAAAACGCTGCATGATTTGCGCGTCCAAAGCGATGTCAGCACCAAAATCGAAATGGCAAAGCAGGACAAGCTTCTCCAAGAATATGCACATGCGAGCTAAATTTTAACACGACCTCTCCAACCAACTGGGCCGCCTACTGTGTTTTCTCTCTCCCAGTGTAATGTGTGCGAAGCGCAAATTGCACAGGCACGGTGGGCGGTCTTTTTTATTCCCCTCCTTCATTCGCGCGAAAACTAGCGCAATGTAGCTTCACCTCCCACTTGACTTAAACGCCCCATCCGCTAATCCCCGCCCCTTACATAACACGTGTTCAAACCGCGCCGGACAGTTTATCCGATTGGCGGAAATGATGGAGAGTCTCATGCACGCATATCGCAGCCACACCTGTGGCGAATTACGCAAATCTCATGTTGGGGAAACCGTTCGTCTGTCGGGCTGGGTTCACCGGAAACGTGAACACGCCAACGCCCTTTTTATCGACCTGCGCGACCATTACGGTATCAGCCAAGTTGTCGTTTACCCAACGGCTTCATTTTATGAAGAGTTAAAGCGCTGTTCCAGCGAATCCGTCATTACGGTGACAGGCGAATTATTGGCTCGCGACGCCGAAGCTGTGAATGCCGAAATCCCGTCAGGCGAAGTTGAGCTTCGCGCCGATGAAGCGATTATTGAAAGCGCCGCCGCGCCGCTGCCATTGCCCGTCTTTGGTGAGCAGGATTACCCTGAAGAGATACGTCTTAAGCACCGCTATCTCGATTTGCGCCGCGAGACATTGCATAAAAATATCATCATGCGCGGCCAAGTGATTAACTCACTCCGTAGCCGTATGATCGGCCAAGGCTTTACAGAATTCCAAACGCCAATCCTTACGGCGAGCTCGCCTGAGGGCGCGCGTGACTTCCTCGTGCCGTCACGTCTGAACCCCGGTAAATTTTACGCCCTGCCGCAAGCGCCGCAGCAATTTAAGCAGCTTTTAATGGTAGCGGGCTTTGACCGTTATTTCCAAATCGCGCCTTGTTTTCGCGACGAAGACGCGCGTGCTGATCGCTCACCCGGTGAGTTCTATCAGCTTGATGTTGAGATGAGCTTTGTGACACAAGAAGACGTCTTCCAAGCGATTGAGCCCGTTATGGCCGGCGTCTTTGAAGAGTTCGCAGATGGCCGCGAAGTGCAAACGCCGTTCCCGCGTATTCCATATAAGGAATCGATGGAAAAATACGGTTCGGATAAACCCGATTTGCGTATTCCGTTTGAGCTTACTGACGTGTCTGAATTCTTCACAGATGAGGCGAAAACTGGCTTCGGTATTTTTGCTAAAATCACAAAAGGCGGCGGTAAGGTTATCGCTATTCCAGCCCCCCAAGCTTCGGCTAACAAGTCGCGCAAATTCTTCGATAGTATGGACAAATGGGCCAAGAAAGAAATGCAAGCCCCAGGTCTTGGCTATGCCCGTTTGAAAGAAGCAGAGGGAGGCGGCGTTGATTCTCAAGACCCAGTCCTTAAAAACTTTGAGCCTGCGCATCTTACAGCGCTGCTCGAAAAAATGGGCCTCGGTGCAGGCGACGGAATTTTCTTCTCTGCAGGTAAAACAGGCGACGCCTATAAGCTCGCGGGCGCGGCGCGTAACAAAGTTGCGGCTGACCTCGACCTCATTCCAGAAGGCGTGTTTAAATTTTGCTGGGTCATCGATTATCCGATGTATGAATGGGACGAAGACAATAAGAAAATCGACTTCTCGCATAACCCGTTCTCAATGCCGCAAGCTCCTGAAGGCAAAACGGCGATGGACGTCTTGCAAGAGGCCGATACCGTTGAGAAACAACTAGATATTCTCGCCTACCAATATGACATTGTCTGTAACGGCGTAGAGCTATCCTCAGGTGCAATCCGAAACCATAAAGCGGACGTAATGTATAAGGCATTTGATATTGCAGGTTACGGCCCTGAAGTTGTCGAAGACAAATTTGCGGGCATGATTAACGCCTTTAAATTCGGCGCGCCGCCTCATGGCGGTATTGCGCCAGGCGTTGACCGTATTGTCATGCTCCTCGCAGGAACAAACACAATTCGCGATGTTATTCTTTTCCCGATGAACGGCCAAGCACAAGATCTAATGATGAACGCGCCTGCCGAAGTTGATAATAAGCAGCTCAAAGAGTTGCACCTTAAATTGGTGCCGCCTACGCCCAAGGACTGAGGCTAAAGTTCTGCATCCTCACCCCACTAAGGTGGGGTGAGGACGCGCTCTAATGATTTGACTTAGCGCTCTATAACCCGCTTTGAATTCACTAAATCCGAATGGATGCTTTGTAGCTTTCGCCTTAGCGGGCGATTACTTGTCGGTGTCGCTTTCAAGATGATTTCTACATCTTTAATGGCGCGTTCCAATTTTTTCGCGGCTTCGGCCATAGCAGGGTCAAGCCCTGAATGGTCATGATCCGCTTCAGCAAGTTGCGTTCCTTCGCAATAAGGAACGGACAGGCCGTAAGGCAGTTTTGTATTCATGTTACCGCAAGCGGCATTAAGTTGCTCTTGATTTAGGCCTTGGGTCATGGACAGGTCAGCATCAGACAGATCGGTCGCCATCATCGTCGCATCAAGCAATATTGCATTGCCGAATGTGACCTTGTTGAAATGCCCGCCATCCAAATTCGCTTTGTGCAGATTGATATGATCGAGTTTGGCATCAGCGAAGTTGGCATTTTGAAAATTCACATCCGTCGCAGTCGCGCGTTCAAATGTGGTTTTGCGAAAATCACCGCTTTGGAACTGCCCGCGTGTCAGGTCGGCGCGCCGAAAATTGCCGCCAATAAATACAGATTCGCCTAGCTTCGCCTCGGTCAAGGTCGCGTCTTCCAGGTTGGCGCCGTTCAAATTCACATTCTTACCTTCAATACTATAGAGCAAGGCTTTGCGAAATTGGGTTCCTGTTAGGTTAGAGCCGTCGAAATTGCCGCCCGACAAATTTGAATTGTTAAATAGAGAGCCTGAAAAATTAGCGTTCTTGAGTTCGACGCCGTTCATACGCTTATTAGACAGGTCACATTGCGAACAAGACCCAGAAGAAGAGTGAATACGCGCATCCACACGGATCGGAGATTGCGCCTGCGCGGAAGCAGAAAATGCCGCGAAAGCGAGCGCGCTGAGCGCTATTTTAATGCTATGGTCCCTTATCATCTCGCTTCATATACAGTTTTCCACCTGAATAGACGATTAAAATCCCTGTAATGTAACGAAGAATAGCAGTGGCGTGGTATTTTAGTGACAGTGGGGCTTTTGACGGGGAAAGGTGATGTTTGGCAACGGCTTGGAGGCGAACATTAGCTTAGGGGCTTGAAGCGCCCAAAATAAGACGCTCAGTGATTTCCGCTTTTCTAATAAAATCGGGCATTACCTATGGGCTTGAAACAAGTTTGGTTCTCGATATGGTTCTATTAGAATTAGTACAAGGTACATTGTGAGCGATTTAGATCGGATTATTACTTTCATTCAAAATTGGGCTGGGATTTCTGACAAGCCTTCCAACCCAAGAGCGATATCTGATGACGTGCCTGAAGGGATAAAAAAACTTAATGATAAATTGGGGGCTTTTTGGGACGTTTTGCCATTCCCATTTAGCCCGGCAAAGCTGGATCACAACACTGAACGTGGCTTGTTTAGGGTTCAAGACATGATTGAAAACCCACGAGTGGAAAAATCAAATTCCCAAGATTTTACTACATTGATCAGTGAAAATCAGGGTGTCTGGCATTTTTACTACGATGATAAACATAACTTACTTTATGAAGGGGATTGGACTTGGGGAGAGTTGGATAGCTCATATTCTCCCATACCTTTTCCAGCAAAATTAGATGATGCTCTATGCTTTACACTTATGGTGAACTTCTTCTTCTATATGGATAACGGAGTTTGGGACGATACTTCAACAAATCCCGAGGATGTCTGGCCCAATGATATAACTGTTAAGCTATGGCATCATCCGTCCTGGGGGTATTTCAAAGGATTTTGGACAAATTCAGATGGTAACGCCCTTTTATTTGATGGAATGGGACTAATCAGAAAATAGGTTTGCAAAATCTTTTGGATGGTTCTGCTTTCGCCAAAAAGGAGGAATAATCGAGCGTCTTAAAATCGCTCCAAGTAAGCCCCTCGGCATCATCCGCTTTGACCCTAAATCAGCGTGCAGCTCCTTAAGAACAGCCCGTCGTCGTGCCGCAGCTATCGCATTTTTGGCAGGTGCCCTTCCGAATAAGGGTGAAGTGACCGTATTCAGGGCAGGGGGCTCCTGTATAGCCATGGAACCGGGCCTTTTGCGCTCTATTGACCGAGATTCGATAATTCCTAAAGTCTACTTTTGCCTCCCAAAAAGACATAAGGTGAGTGTCTCAAAACCGCCTGCGGGTTTAATATATTGCGGCGATCCATTGAATCCGTAGCCTAAAATAGGGCGCCGTGAATATTCGCGAAAAGCTATTCCCCACCTGGTCTTCTTTCTTACTGCGGGACAACGTCGGGCGAGTAGTTTTTCAAGAACTCAGCACTTGGGGGAATGGGCCTAATAATGTCAATCAATACGCCATTTGGATCAGCCGTAATGAAGTGACGCTGCCCCCAAGGTTCATCGCGAAGTGTCAATAGAATGGGTAGATCGTTGGACACCGCCTTACTGTACTCGGACTTTGCATCTGCAACTTCAAAATTCAGGATTAGACCACTAGTTGGAACACGGGCCACTTTAGGAACTGTTTCATGATCAAATCTTAGAATGGCCAAGTTTACATCTTTGTGCTTTTCAGATTGAAGGTGAATATACCAGTCACTGTCATATTTTGAGATGAAGCCAAAGTTGCTTGTGTAAAAATCGGCCGTACCTCTGACATCCTCTGTTTGAATCACTGGATTATATTGGGTAATATTCATGGTTTCGGCCTTTACTTTTACTTTGGTTAGAGGCGCTTTTGCGCTATTCAATAAGGAGGTTCCGTTTCCGTCCACTAACTCCTGAACGTGTCCTCGCCGGACTTTACAGACGATCGTTTTCCTTTGATTGTTAGCTTTTGAAATAAATGTAATTTTTTTAATCGTAGCCCCTCTCATAGACTTGAATTTAAGAGAAATTCCTTCAGCGCTTTTGTTCACAATGCCATTATCAGCGGCGCTTATTGCGGTTCGGCAAGCCGTTACTGAGGCTTGCTCTTGGTTTGCAAAAGAGGTGGCGGGGGCATTTAAGCCTAACGCAAGTGTTAGGCCTAATATTCGCATCTTTGAATTTGTTTTGGATTGCATTTCTTGCTCCTTATCTAATTTCTAATTTGGGATGAATGAAATTTGCCTGCAAACGAGACATTGAGTATTTTTCATAGACTTCTTCTCATAAAACATTTACATACATACTGAATGTAAACTCATATATACATACAGGCTGATTGCATGCAAGTAAAATCAAATAAAGCGCGTTCAAACGAGATGCGGGCTAAGCTCATAACTACGGCACGAGACCTATTTACCTCTCGAGGATACTCGGACACATCCACCCCAGAGATTGTAAAGAAGGCAGGCGTAACAAGAGGGGCTCTCTATCATCACTTTCCTGACAAGAAGGCGCTATTTCGCGCAGTCATCAAAGCGGAAGCAGAAAAAGTGGCAAATCAAATAGAGAGTCATAGTCAAATTGAAGGCTCGGCACGTGACGCCATATCGCGTGGTTCTAAAGCCTACTTTGAAGCGATATCTGGTTCTGGAAGTGCGGCGCTCCTGCTACTGGAAGGTCCGGCGGTGCTTGGCCTCTCTGAAATGGCAGAAATTGACTCGCTAACAAGTGGCCAAGAGCTTAAGCAAGGCCTAGAACATGCCGTGTCTCAAGGTGAGTTAGCCAATGATATGCCAATCCAAGAGATGTCCGACATTCTCTCGGCAGCCTTTGATCGTGCAGCATTATCCTCGATCAGTAACCCGGCCAAGAAAGACGTTTATGAGGCCGCTATTAGTAAGTTGATCGGCGCATTGTTTCAGTCATAACGCATTCTAATCGCCCGAGCGTATTAAAGTCGCCCAATCTAAGCCTTAGAGATGAGAGGCGGCTTTCGCCCAAAGAAAACCGCTGATATAATGTCAAGTTCTTCTAAATAGAGACAAGGCCTATCAAAGCCAAAGCATTGCCATCAAAATCATGAAACTGTTGAATTTTTAGATCACCGGCCGGAGTGCTTTGGACTGTTTCTACAGGGCCATCTAAAGTCACTTTGACGTTCCTGAGGCGTTTTACGGCTTCATTAAAATCATCAACTTCGAAGTAAATGATGGATGTTGGTGAGCTTGTGGGGCGGTCGGCATCATAGGCAATCATTAAGCGAATTCCTGCCATATCAAAAAAGGCCATTCCGTTACTTTCGAACAGGAAAGGCAAACCAAGCGTATCTCGGTAATAGATTATAGCTTTAGGTAGGTCGCTGGTAGTTATAGCAATTTGTTGAATAGGTTTTCCTGATAACCCTGCAGACGTCATTTGGGTTACGCTAATGGGGGCTGCACACACTGTCGGTATAAAAGTCACGCTGAAGGCAAACAAAGTAAAGACCCAAACACGCAATATTCTAAAAGTGAGTTTAAGCATTGTTCGCCTCCTGATTTTTAGCTGTAACTAAACGGGACATCAGTCCCAATGGTTGCCCATCCATGTCATTGAAAAATGACATCCACTCTTCCGTTCCATCATCATGTTTGTGAATCATATGTGGAGCTGAGATAATGTCGACATTTCGCGAAATTAAGGCCACATGGGCTTGGTGGATGTTTTCGACAGCGAAATATAAAATAGAATTTGTCTTCGGATTTCCTTTGTTCAAAAATATCCGAGTCCCCATACAGTTAAAAAACGACAAATCTCCAAACGAATAAAGGTGTTCAAGACCAAGAATGTCACGAAACCAATCGGTTGCTTTTTCTACATCTGTTACATTCCGCGCTACCTGTCCTAACGATTGAATTTTGATACTGTCCATGAGGGCTTCACCTTTAGATTTTTTTGAAAGATTGCTATCGGCTCGGATGCCTTGCCAAATACGTAACTCTGAGCGATTTTTGAGACTTAATTTTACCAGTATATTCGCGACATGAAATTTAATGGCATTAAGGCTTACATCTTGTTTTTCGGCAATTTGTGGGTTGGTAAGCCCGTGCCTTATCCCTTCCACGACTTTCCATTCAGACGGAGTCAGAGTATCTTGGTGTGGCGGACGGCCTCTGCTGTGAGCTGTTTTCATTTAGTCAGTTTAACGACTGAAAGCCTATTTACACTACCCGAATGTAATCGTGCTGTTAAAACTGTCCCAAGTAAGCCGCGCAAAACACCCGCTTTAACGCCGCATCAGAGCGCAGCTCCCTAAGAACAGCCCGTTGTCGTGCCGCAGCTATCGCATTTTTGGCAGGTTCCATTGCGGATAAGTGTGAAGTGACCGCATTCAGGGCAGGGATCACCTGTATAGCCTTGGAAACGCGCATTTTGCGACGCAGATGGCGGGGTGGCTATTTTTCCTGATGTTCCTGATTTTTGAACATCGGTTAGCTCTACATCTACGTCTAAGACTTCTGCATCGACTTCCAGCGCAAGCGGGTCGTCATTATCAGCCTTCGGAACGGTGGCGGGCGCGGCGAAGGGGACGATATTGTCATCATCACTACTTCCTGCGCGGTTAAAGCCTTTGGAATAACCTGGCAGATTCAGCTGCTCGTCCGACCCTTCAGCGCCAGTGTGACGCTCAGCAGCGCCGAGGCCGAGCTGATCGCCAGCGCCGTCATTGGGGTCAACATGGGCTAAGTCATCCCAGCCAAGATAGGAAATGCCAAGCTCGCGGAAAATATAATCCAGGATAGAGTTGGCAAATTTGATGCGGTCATTACCTTGCACGGGGCCATTGGGTTCGAATCTGGTGAAAGTATAAGCTTCGACAAATTCTTCGAGCGGAACGCCATATTGCAGGCCAATGGAAATCGCGATGGCAAAATTATTCATCAAACTTCTAAAGGCCGCGCCTTCTTTGTGCATATCGATAAAGATTTCACCGAGCGTGCCATCTTCAAATTCGCCCGTATGGAGATAGACCTTATGTCCGCCGACAGAGGCTTTTTGGATGTAGCCCGTGCGGCGATCCGGCAAGCGTTCGCGCTCAATTGGTTTTTCGACCACGCGCTCAATAATCTTCTCTACAATACGTTCAGCGCCCGCTGCCGCGCGTTTAGCGGATGGCTTTTCAACAGCGTCTTCAAGCTCGTCCAAATCGGCATCACTAAAGACCGCGGAATTAAGCGGCTGTGAGAGTTTTGACCCGTCGCGGTAAAGCGCGATGGCTTTGAGGCCTAAGCGGTGGGCTTTGGCGTAGATATCGGCGCATTCATCAATTGTTGCGCTGGCGGGCATATTGACGGTCTTTGAAATCGCGCCTGAGATAAAGGGCTGGGCAGCCGCCATCATTAAGATATGCGATTCGGAACTCAGGGCGCGCGTTCCAATGCGTCCGCAAGGGGTCGCGCAATCAAAGACAGGTAGATGCTCTGCGGCCAAATGCGGCGCGCCCTCTAGCGTCATCGCGCCTGAGCAAAACACATTGGCGGCGTCGATGTCTTCAGCCGTGAAACCGAGGAGCGGCAAGATATCAGAGCCATTTGTATTTAACTGTTCTTCTGTCAGGCCCAATCCATCGCGGCAAAACTCATCGCCTAATGTCCAGCGGCTAAAGACATAGCGAATGTCAAAGGCGTCGGGCAGGGCGGATTCGACGAGCCCGATTTCGTGGGCGCTAAACCCTCTTTCCTTCAAACGGTTATGATTGATACCGTCCGCGCCTTTTAGAGTTCCATTCCCTAGAGCATATTTAATAATGTCTTTTGTCTGCTTGGCCGAATAGCCGAGCGCCGTAAGGGCGCGGGGCACAGATTTATTGATGATTTTAAAGTGCCCGCCGCCTGCGAGTTTTTTAAATTTCACCAAAGCAAAATCAGGCTCAATCCCTGTGGTGTCACAATCCATGAGCAACCCGATTGTGCCTGTCGGCGCAATGACAGAGACTTGCGCATTACGAAAGCCTGTCTCGGCTCCCATTTTTTGGGCTTTACTCCAGAGGCCAACAGCGCGGCGGCATAAGCCGCTAAACGGGCTATCTGAACGGTTAAGCGGCATAGGCTGATAGGAGAGGCCTTCATAAGCGACGCGGCCTTCTGCGGCGCGGCGATGATTTTGAATGACGCGCATCATTGGAACGGCGTTTGCTTTATAAAGCGGGAAGGCCCCCATAGTCTTCGCCATTTCAGCAGAGGTCACATAGGCGGTGCCTGTCAGCATTGCGGTAATGGCGCCAGCGGCGGCGCGGCCCTCAGTGCTGTCATAAGCAATGCCGCAAGACATGAGCAGCCCGCCTAAATTGGCATAGCCAAGGCCGAGCGTGCGGAATTGATAAGACCGCTTCGCGATTTCCTTGGAGGGGAATTGCGCCATCATGACAGATATTTCGAGCACAATTGTCCAGAGGCGAGAGGCATGCTCAAAGGCTTTAAGGTCGAATTGATTGTCATCTGTGCGGAACTTAATCAGGTTGAGCGAGGCGAGGTTACAGGCCGTATCGTCCAAGAACATATATTCTGAACAAGGGTTAGACGCCGTAATCGGGCCGCTTTCCGAACAGGTATTCCAAGCATTAATCGTGTCGTGATATTGCACACCTGGATCCGCAGAGGACCAAGCGGCCTTTGCGACTTTATGCCAAAGATCGCGCGCGCGGACATTCTTGGCAACCGCGCCATCCGTGCGGCGGATAAGGTCCCATGTCTCGTCATTTTTCACGGCATCGAGGAAAGCGTCTGTGACGCGGACAGTATTATTGGCGTTTTGACCCGAGACGGTCGAATAGGCTTCGCTGTCCCAATCTGCGTCGAGTTCGGGAACCTCAATAACGTCAATACCCTGTCGAGCAAGGTGTAGCGTGCGCTGTATCGCGCCGTCTGGCACGCCGTCACGGCGAGCCGCTTTAATCTCGCGGCGCAGGGCTGCATTTTCTTGCATGTCAAAGCATTCTTCCTCGGTGCCTGAGCAATTAATGCAAGCTTTCAAAATAGCATTAAGACGTCGCTTAAGGACTTTGGACCCCGCGACGAGCGCTGCGACTTTCATTTCTTCAGACGTTTTCCAATCGATAAATGTTTCGACATCGGGATGATCAATATCAACAATTACCATTTTGGCCGCGCGGCGGGTGGTGCCGCCAGATTTAATCGCGCCCGCAGAGACGTCGCCGACTTTCAGGAAACTCATCAAGCCTGAAGACATGCCGCCGCCGGAGAGGGGTTCACCGCTTCCGCGAATGTTAGAGAAATTAGATCCCGTGCCTGAACCATATTTAAACAGCCGCGCTTCGCGAACCCACAGATCCATGATGCCGCCTTCGGCAAGAAGGTCGTCATTGGCAGATTGGATGAAGCAAGCATGAGGCTGTGGATGCTCGTAAGCGCCAGTCGAGGCGTGAACTTCGCCAGTTTGATAATCGACAAAGCTATGACCTTGGGCGGGCCCGTCTATACCGTATGCCCAGTGCAAACCTGTATTAAACCATTGCGGGGAATTGGGCGCCGCGATTTGAGAGGCGAGCATGAAGCGCATTTCGTCATAAAAATTTTGCGCGTCTTTTTCAGCATTGAAATATCCGCCCTTCCAGCCCCAATAAGTCCAGCAGCCCGCCATACGGTCAAAGACTTGGCGCGCATCCGTTTCGCCGCCTAATTTGAAAAGCTTTTTGCCCTTCTTTGGTTTACTATCATCAGGGACGTGGCGGCGCAGCCAGTCCGGGACGCCGTCCTCTTTGACAGATTTGAGGTTTGAGGCCACACCCGCGCGCCGAAAATATTTCTGCGCAAGGATATCACAGGCAACTTGTGACCAATTCTCAGGCGCCTGAAATTCAACCGCCTCAGATATAGCCTCACCATTAAAATCACGCACCTCGCTGGTGACTTTGGCAAAGGCCAAAGAGGAATAAGGGCTTTCGCCGGCGGTGGTGTAATGACGTTTAATTTGCATAGTGGCGCTCTGAATCGGTTGCCTAAGATAAGGGGTAAGAGCGGGAAGGGCAATGGGGGAGATGTGGGTTTTGTATAGGAGTAACAGGTAGTTCAGTAGGTCGGTCTGAACGCAGTGAAGCCCGACATTTGCAAAGCCTATAAAAAAAGCCGCCTCAAATGGGCGGCTTTTCTAATTTTGTTCTATGCCTCGGCATAAACAATGACACTACAGCCCCGGCTTTGCCGGAGCGGTCATTGTTTATGTTAGCATTTATAATAAAGATCAAATTCAACAGGATGTGGGTGCATGGCTACGCGGTGCACTTCTTCCATTTTTAGATCGATATAAGCGTCGATTTGATCGTCGTCGAATACGCCGCCGGCTTTTAGGAAGTCACGGTCGCCGTCGAGGGATTCGAGAGCTTCGCGGAGGCTACCGCAGACTTGTGGAATGTCTTTGGCTTCTTCAGCTGATAATTCATAGAGGTCGATATCCATTGGATCGCCGGGATCGATTTTGTTTTTGATACCGTCAAGACCCGCCATGAGCAGGGCTGTATATGTGAGGTACGGGTTACCGGCTGGATCTGGATAACGCACCTCTAAGCGCTTACCATTACGCGACGCTGTCCATGGAATACGGATAGAGGCAGAGCGGTTACGACTTGAATAGGCGAGCATAACAGGCGCTTCGAAGCCGGGGACCAAACGCTTATAAGAGTTTGTTGAGGCATTGGCGAAAGCGTTGATGGCTTTGGAATGTTTGATGATACCGCCGATGTAATGGAGGCAGTTTTTGGAGAGGCCCGCATATTCGTCGCCTGCGAAAGTCGGCTTACCGTCTTTCCAAATCGACATATGAACATGCATGCCTGTGCCATTATCATTCCACATTGGCTTTGGCATAAATGTCGCCGTTTTGCCGTAAGCGTGAGCTACATTATGTACGATATATTTATAAAGCTGCATGTTGTCGCCCATTTGAAGGAGCGTATCAAACTGCATACCTAGCTCGTGCTGCGCAGGGGCAACTTCGTGGTGATGCTTTTCAGGGCGTAGACCAAGCTCTTCCATAACGGAAAGCATTTCGCCGCGCATATCTTGCAGGCTATCAACAGGCGGGACAGGGAAGTAGCCGCCTTTTGGTCCAGGACGGTGACCCATATTACCGCCTTGATATTGTGTTCCTGTGTTGCAAGGAAGCTCTGAGCTATCAATAGAATAGCCTGTTTTTTCCATGCTTGTATCCCAGCGCACATCGTCAAAGACGAAAAATTCTGCTTCTGGGCCGAAATAAACATCGTCGCCAACTTTGGCAGAGCGCATATAGTTCTCAGCCGCCTTAGCCGTGCCGCGCGGGTCACGATTATAGGCTTCGCCATTATCTGGCTCTAAAATGTCACAGAATACAGCGAGTGTGTCTTGCTGAAAAAACGGGTCCATTTTGGCAGTCGCTGCGTCAGGCAGCAAAACCATGTCTGACTCGTTAATGTCTTTCCAGCCGCCAATAGAGGAGCCGTCAAACATTGTTCCGTCTTTGAAGAGGTCTTCGTCAACGAGGTCGCTGTGGAAGGTGACATGCTGCATTTTCCCTTTTGGGTCAGTGAAGCGAAGATCGAGGAATTTAATATCCTCATCTTTCATTTTTTTAAGAAGTTGTTCTGTTGATTTATCTGACATTATTCTGCCCTTTCCCGAGAGACATTAAGTTTTATGTGAGTGTTAAAGTGCGGCGTCGCCGGACTCGCCCGTCCGGATACGAATGGCTTGCGAGACATCTGAGACGAAGATTTTACCGTCGCCGATTTTGCCTGTCTTTGCGGCTGTTTGGATAGCTTCCAGAGCCCCTTCGACTTGGTCATCAGCAACGACAAGCTCAAGCTTTAGCTTGGGCAGGAAGTCAACGACATATTCTGCGCCGCGGTAAAGCTCCGTATGGCCTTTTTGACGGCCAAATCCTTTGGCTTCGACGACAGTCATGCCCTGAAGGCCGACGCCTTGTAGGGCTTCTTTAACTTCGTCCAGTTTGAACGGCTTGATGATGGCTTCGATTTTTTTCATTTGTTCCTCCATTTATCAATCGCGAGCGGATGATTCACGCAAAGCATTGCTTGGGCGTTTAATGTTTGAGACGCCCGCGAGAGTCGAGTCCTGCGCCCTGGGATTTATGGCGGTGCTGGTTTGGGGCCTAATTCTGCACTTTTTTTATGCGCGGTAGGGCGGCGGTGGTTAAAAATTGAGCGTTCCCGGCATTATGAATTTTCTGTGTGCGGGGGCATTAGGTCTATGAAGCCCCGATTTAAGCCGTTAAAGATGGGTGATTCAAAATTAGGAGTGCCGTGTGGCTAAGCTTGAAGTTCGCCCCCCGAAAAAGACATATATTACGGATCAACAGGCCTTGGATTTCCATGCCTTGCCAACGCCTGGTAAATTGGCGCTTTTGCCGACAAAACCTATGGCGACGCAGCGCGATTTGTCATTGGCCTATTCGCCCGGCGTGGCAGTCCCTGTGGAAGCTATCGCGGCTGATCCTGATACGGTTTATGATTATACCTCCAAAGGCAATATGGTGGCGGTAATTTCCAATGGCACTGCGATTTTAGGCCTCGGTAATCTTGGCGCAATGGCTTCAAAGCCCGTCATGGAAGGGAAATCCGTCCTATTTAAACGCTTCGCCGATATTGATAGTTTTGATATCGAAGTTGAGGAAGAAGACGCCGAGAAATTTATTGCCTGCGTAGAGCGTTTTGGGAACACCTTTGGCGGCATAAATTTGGAAGATATAGGCTCGCCTGAATGCTTTATCATTGAGCAGGAACTTCGTGATAAGCTAGATATTCCTGTTTTTCATGATGATCAACACGGCACAGCGATTATTGCCACGGCAGGCCTTATCAATGCGGCGCATCTCACGGGCCGTAAATTTGAAGATATGAAGGTCGTTTTATCTGGCGCAGGGGCCGCGGGTTTATCTGTTCTGGGTCTTATCAAAAGCCTTGGCGTGAAAGACGAAAACGCCATTGTTTTAGATAGCCGAGGGGTCGTCTATCAAGGCCGTAAGGAATATATGGATCAGTGGAAATCGCCTCATGCGGTGGATACGAAACTTCGTACACTTGAAGAAGCCATGGTTGGCGCAGATGTGTTTTTAGGCTTATCTGTTGCGGGTATCGTCAATCAAGATATGATTAAATCCATGGCCAAAAACCCGATCATCTTTGCGATGGCCAATCCCGATCCTGAAATTACGCCTGAAGAGATCAAAGAGGTTCGCAGTGATGCGATTATTGCCACGGGCCGTTCTGATTATCCTAACCAAGTCAATAACGTGCTTGGGTTTCCCTATATTTTTCGCGGCGCGCTGGATGTGCGCGCGCGTAATGTGAATGAAGAAATGAAGCTAGCTTGCGCCCACGCGCTCGCTGATTTAGCGCGTCAAGATGTTCCCGAAGAGGTGGCAGCTGCTTATCATGGCAAGCGCCCGAAATATGGTCCAGAATATATAATCCCCGCGCCATTCGACCCTCGGCTAATCTCCGAAATTCCGCCTTATGTCGCGAAAGCGGCGATGGATACAGGTGTTGCGCGTAAGCCTATTGAAGATATGGAGGCTTATAAAAAATCTCTGGCGCAGCGTCAGGACCCTACAGCGGCTATTCTGCAAGGCATTACGAGCTCAGTGGTAGAGAACCCCAAGACTATTGTTTTTGCCGAAGGCGAAGAACCTGCCGTTATTCGCGCGGCTCAAGCCTATCAGCAGCGGGGCCTGGGTAAGGCTATTCTGGTTGGCCGCGAAAAGCCGATATATGATAATATGAAACTTCTGGGCGTCGAAAAACCTGAGAATTTCACAATTTTGAATGCGCGCCTTTTTGACCGAAACGCTGAGTTTACAGAATATCTTTACGGCCGCCTGCAGCGCAAAGGCTTCCTGCGCCGCGACGCGCAACGCCTCGTCAATAATGACCGGAATGTATTTTCCGCGCTTATGCTGCATCACGGCCTCGCGGACGGCGTGGTGACCGGCGTTACGCGGAGTTATGATATTGCGCTGCGCGATGTCAGGCTTGTGCTGAACCACGTCGAAAATGAACGCACAATGGGCGTGTCAGTTGTCGTCAATAAAGCGCGAACATTATTTATCGCAGATACGAATATAACCGAACTTCCTAATGCGGATGACCTCGCCGATATTGCCGAAACGACCGCAGGTTTCGCGCGGCAATTTGGCTTTGAACCTCGCGTGGCTTTTTTATCATATTCAACATTTGGCAACCCCGTTGGAGAGCGCATGCAGAAAGTCCGCCGCGCAGTCGAGATCCTTGATGAACGTGACACTGACTTTGAATATGAGGGTGATTTGGCGGCTGATGTAGCGCTCGACCCTCTCCATACATTGACCTATCCTTTCTCTCGCCTAACAGGGGCGGCAAATGTCTTGGTCATGCCAGCTATTCATTCAGCCTCGATTTCAACGAAAATGCTAGACGCTGTTGGCGGCGCAACGGTCTTGGGGCCTTTCCTGACAGGTTTGGAAAAGCCTGTTCAGATTTGCTCGCTTGGAGCAACAGCGTCTGAAATCGTGCAAATGGCGACCTTAGCGGCCTTCGCGCCCTCGCATCGCGACGACTAGTTATTGTCCCGACAGCAAAAAACAAATGTCTTAGAAGGCTCCATCGCTGGACACGTCCTGCGCATGTTGGGGCCTTTTTCGATTGCCGTAATAGCGCTGATTTCGACAGGAATTGTTGATACTATTTATTTGGGCCGCTTGACCGATCCATTGCGGCCTAACCTCGCTATTATGGCCTTGGCTGCTTTGACTTTCGCGTGGCCGCTCACTTTTATCGGCAATAGCGCAAATATTGGCCTCGGGGCAGGGACAATGTCGGCTGTATCTCGCGCGATAGGAGAGGGCGAGACGGAGCGGGCGCGGCGGCATGGAGCGGCTTCAATCCTTTTGGCGTTGACTGTCATGAGCGTTCTTGTTTCTTTTATGATGTTCTTCGCGCCTGTTTTACTGCGCATGGTTGGGGCGAGTCCTCAAGTTTTAGAGATGGCTGTCAGCTATCTTGTGATTTCCCTTCCCGGCCTTGTCATCGTGTCCGTTGCCTCCATGTGTAATAATATCCTGCGAGCAGGGGGAGAGGCGGCCTTGCCAAGCTCCATTATGATTTTAGGGGCCGTCATCAACATTATTCTCGACCCATTCTTAATTTTTGGCTGGGGGCCGTTTCCGCGGTTGGAAGTCCAGGGCGCTGCATTGGCCACGCTAACGGGGAACGTCATTGCGGCCATGTTTGGATTTTACATTGTATTTTTCCACAGGAAAGCCATCTCCTTTGCGGAGATGACATGGCGCTCAATAAAGCGCGCTTGGGGCATTATTGGAACGGTTGGCCTCCCGGCGGCGGGAACTAATATCATTGTGCCTGTAGCAAGCTTTGCCGCCGTTGCGATTCTGGGCTTAACATTATCCGAAACCGAGGTCGCGGCCTTTGGCGTGGCGGGCCGCGCCGAGATGTTATCTGTGGGCATTCTATATGCGCTTTCAGCTTGTATCGGCGCGATTACGGGCCGTAATGGCGGCGCCGGAAAAACGCAGCGCGTCAGAAAAGCTTTTCAGGTGTGTTATCTTATTTGCTTGATTTGGAGCACGGTCATGGCGGTCATATTAGCGGTGTTTGCAACTGAAATAGCGCATGTCTTTACAAGTGATGAGATATTAATCGAAAAAATAGTGCCGTATTTTTATATCGTGCCTATCACAATATTCGGTTACGGATTTGTTTTCGTCAGTGCAGCGGGCCTGAACGCTCTGGGCCGTCCTGCTTACGGCTTAGTTTACACGATTATCAGGTCGCTTATTTTGTATGTTGGTTTGATTTTTATTGGCGTGCAAATAGCGGGCCTGACGGGCGCTTATGTGGGCGTTGCCGTCGCAAATATTATCTCAGGAATCATTGCAATTGTCTGGACTTTAAAACGCGCACCAATGACCGCGAAAAAGAGTTAGACTTTTCTGCATTTGACCGCTTGATTTTTATCTCAAAGCAAAGCATATGCCGCCCACCAATGCTTATAGCATGAATCATACCTGTGCGGGTGTGGCGGAATTGGTAGACGCGCCAGATTTAGGTTCTGGTATCGAGAGATGTGAAGGTTCAAGTCCTTTCACCCGCACCACTTACCATTATCAATGACCGCGTGAGCGAAGCGAATGCTGTAGTGTCATTGATAATGTGCGCCACAGAGCAGTCGTTTCTTTCACCATCGCTCTATTGATTGTCCAAAGGCAATCAATGGGGCTGTCACTGCCGTCGCAGCGCGCGGAATGTCATTGTTTATGCAAGGCACAGAACAATACTCCCTATCATGACCACTCTTCGAATCTTGGGTCGGAATGGTGATTGTGATGCTGTCTCGACAACGAACCAGAAATCGTAATAGATAGTGAAATGAGAATTTGGCTTTCACTTTTCATATGCCTATCCGTTTCTGCTTGCCAGTCTTCGCGATTGCCACTTGATAAAGCAGAGAAAGTCTTACCGTCGGACTCTATACTGCCTATAACCCGCCTAGAGGCAAAAAAACACGCCTGTGGTTTAACAGATGGAAATAATCCGGAATTATGCTCTTGTATTGCATCTAAATTATATAACTCTGGGCGGAGGGAAGCTTTCAAAAGTGATATAGCGATAGCAATCAAATGCGAGACATCTCAAACTCCCCGTCAAGATGCAATTAGGTCACGAAGAAATGAGGCTGTTCGTGTTTGTAAAAATGTCCCGACACCTCCAGTAGATTATTTTTGTTGGGATGGGTCAATTATAGATGTGATGAACTATCCATGTATGAAATGCGCCCCAGAGCCAATCCCATGAAATTTGTCATAGGCTACGCCTCACTTTTATCGCATATCAGCATCAAGCGCCTGTTCCCCAATGTCGGTAGAATTATTCCTGTCGAAATTCAGGGCCATGCCCGCTGTTTCAACTCTTACGGCACTTTGTCCCTCAATAAAGGACTGGCCAGCAAAGCGGATAAAAACCTTGCCCATGCCTCCGCTATTCTGCGGCCAAATTCTATGCTCTATGCTTTAGCGTTTGAACTCGATGAAACGGACTTCAGAACCTATGAGCGGCATGAGTTTCGTTACGCTCTGCGCGCGGTTGAAGCTGTGTCTCAGGAGACTGGGGAGCTCTTAAGCGCCATCATCTGTTATGAAGGCACAGATCATGACATTGATACGTCCCTTATCGGCGTCTCGGATATTTACGCGCTTTATGAACAATATGGCGTCATTAGCTTCTGGCACACACAGCACCTGCCTGCGGAGATCTATCTCAAACACTGTCTGGCAAGCGCCAGAGCGCTTGGTGAGCGCTATGTTCGTAATTTCCTCGATACGTCTTTCATCTATGATCGGGAGACCTCTGTGCGGGCTTTTTTAACGGCATCGGGTGTTGATATTGACGCCTATGTCGCCGCGGCAGAGTTATCGGATGTTTTTTGAGAATCGATGAGAAGGCCTGGAGATGACAAAGAGAGGGGAGCGATTTTAAACGCTCATGCCAACAAAAAAGCCCCCGCGAAGCAGAGGCTCTCTATTCTTAAGGTGTAAGCCGGGCTTACTTAGGGCGCTTAACACCGTATTTGGAACGTTTCGTCTTACGATCTTTAACAGGTTGCGCGTCAAGGCTACCACGAACGACAGAGTAACGCACACCCGGAAGGTCACGGGGGCCGCCGCCGCGAACAAGAACAACACTATGCTCTTGAAGGTTATGGCCTTCACCTGGGATGTAACTGGCAACCGTATGGCCGTTTGTAAGGCGAACACGTGCCACTTTCCGAAGGGCTGAGTTAGGCTTACGAGGCGTTGTTGTATAAACGCGTGTGCAAACGCCGCGTTTTTGCGGGTTAGCTTGAAGAGCTGGGTTTTTCGTGCCGCGCTTTTTAGGCTGGCGTGGCTTACGAATGAGCTGCTGAATTGTTGGCATAATAAAGTCTTCTAAGTCTGAATTTTGCGCTCAACTATGTATTTGAGCCTTTAAAGTCAATCAAATTATTCACGAAGGCGGCACATAACGCGCCTATCGCAATGAATCAATCATATAAGAGTCTTTTTTAGAGGTTTTTACAGGTAATCTACCAAAACCTCTTAAGCGTTTTACTGACGAATGCCCCACATGTCGTATTCGTCGGTTTGTTCGATTCTTACGGGGACTATATCGCCGACTTTGACGTCAGTATCGCCGTTAAGGAAAACACAGCCGTCAATGTCAGGCGCGTCAGCTACAGAGCGGCCAAATGCGCCGTCAGCATCAACTTCATCAATGATAACGTCGTAGGTTTCACCGATTCTAGCTTCCATCAGCTCTTTACTGACCTCTTGCTGACATTCCATGAAGGCATTGTAGCGCGCATCAATGATGTCTTGCGGGACTTGGTCTTCGAAATCATGAGCCTGCGCGCCGTCAACATTCTCATATTTAAAAGCGCCAACACGGGCAAGCTTGGCCTCGCGTAGGAAATCTAGCAATATTTGGAAGTCTTTTTCCGTCTCGCCAGGAAAGCCGACGATGAATGTTGAGCGAATCGTAAGGTCAGGACAAATCTCGCGCCACTTTTTCAGGCGCTCCATGACTTTATGCTGATTAGCGGGACGTTTCATGCGTTTGAGGACAGCAGGGCTGGCATGTTGGAACGGCACGTCAATATAGGGAAGGACGCTGCTGTCTTCATCTGCCATCATTTGGATGATGTTATCAACGTGGGGATAGGGATAAACATATTGCATGCGCACCCATACGCCGAGCTTACCGAGCGCGCGGGTGAGGTCATGTAAGTTCGACTTATACTCCTCGCCGCGCCATGTGCCGGTGGCGTAGCCAATATCAAGGCCATAAGCGGAAGTGTCTTGGCTAATCACGATAAGTTCTTTGACGCCTGACTCGACGAGCTTCTCAGCGTCGCGCATGACCTTAGCTATATTCATAGAATCGAGCTTGCCGCGCAGATCAGGGATAATGCAGAAGGTGCATTTATTGTTACAGCCCTCTGAAATCTTCAAATAGGCATAATGCTTAGGCGTGATGCGAGAGCGCTCATAAGGAATAAGGTCTGTGAATTTATTCTCTTGCATAGGCGCAGCTTTGCGCACAGCCGCGACAACATCATCATATTGTTGCGGGCCTGTGACAGACAGGACTTTGGGATATTGCTGTTTAATGACAGGATCATTGCCCATACAGCCCGTCACGATAACGCGGCCATTCTCGAGCAAAGCTTCATCAATGGCTGAAAGACTATCGGCCTTAGCAGAGTTTAAAAAACCGCAGGTGTTGACGATGATAACATCTGAGTCGTCATAGGTTTTGCCGATGCGGTAACCATCTGCCCTAAGAAGGGTGATGATACGTTCGGAATCGACCATAGCTTTGGGGCAACCCAGCGAGACGAAGCCTACGCTTGGATTATCGATGAGTTGGGCGTTGGGGTGGTCGGCGCTATGCGTAATCTCATTTGTCATAAGTCTTGTCTCAATAAGGATTGGCGTCCCCTTAAAAGGAATAGAGCCGATGTCCAGTATTTATTGCTGCGCGGGGGGAGGGCTGCAGGTCAGGCCGAAGCTTCGATAGGCTCCCATTGTTTCCTCTAGGCCGCTCCAAAGAGATTGGTTTTTAAACACGGTTTTCTCCAAGGTCAGTTGATAGTTTTCAGTTTTCACATGCGGCAGGCAAGACGCTAACATTGGCCCTTCTACAATCATAAAATTATCAGGGGTCAACCCTTCATCGCTTCCCGGCGTGAAATGTTGCCGCCACCCATCGTCAAGGTCTTCTTCCTCCCGGTAGAGCCTCCAGCCTTTGGGGACGCCAAGATGTGCCGCAAATTTGGCTTCCTCACTCAGCTGTCTTGCGCGCCGTTCAGATTTTCGTTTGAGGATACGCGTGAGCCCTTCTGAGGTCGGATCACCTTCATCAATTAAACTTTCCATGTGATTTTCCATATCACTATTGGATAACATTTGCGGGTCTGGCGTGCCGTGCAGCCCAATCACAGAACGAGGTAAAAGGGTAATGCGCGCTGCGGCAGGCACAAAATAATTCCCGCAAGATGATAGACAGACTTTGTCGACAATCAGATGCCGCGGATAATCACTTATCTTATAACCAATCGCGCGGCCCGCAGCAACGTCGCCGCCATTTGTCGTGACCCTCACCGTCTCAATATCTAGGGTGAGGAGGGGAAGGGCGCAGTCATACATGGCTTCATCGATCGGGCCAGAGAGTTTGATCGTGGTGGCGTCTAACTTTTCACAGGTTCCGATGTCCGGGTAGCTATCTATCCAGAGTCTTTTAGGCGAAAAGAAGCTTTGGCCAAAACCGGTACCGAAGAGCAGGAGAATGGCCGCGAGGACGATGTAAACCAAATTAGACTTCATTTCATGTTATACTATATCACGAGTGCCCAAAAAGCAATTTTCTAGTTTGGGTTAATATATTGGTAGGAAGTCCGCTACACTAAGGTTCTTAGGCGACGCTTTTGCCGTTCCAAAGACACGCTCCAACGGGGTGAGGGGATTCGTATCGGGGGTCTTGGGCTTTGCTGCGAGTATCCGGTTAAAGACGCAATTTTCGTCATACTCGTTGTCATTGAGTTTTGATGTCATGCTTTGCTCCTTTGTCGGCCAGACCAAAGGCGGTGCAAATCTCGCGCCAATCTATGCTGTAGGGCGCAAGGCGTGACTATTTTTCAACCGCTGAGAATATTTCACGCCTCATTAAAGCCCTAGGGTCAGGATCTATCAATTTCATGGTTTAGACAGCTTTGAGATATTTTGTGGTTAGGCGCGACATTTAAGTGATGCGTCCGCCTCGCCAAATGACGCAACGACACCCACAAAGTTTCTCAAAGCTGCCGTAAACGGTCGTATCGAGCGCGCCTTGGGCCTGCGTTGCTGATTTTTGGCGTGTCTAGACATGCCTGCAAATCAGCGTCTTGCCCAAAACACGCTCGATACGATCTAAATCCATGAAATTGATAGATCCTGACCCTAAATGCAGTTCAACCTGTCATTTCATACTGCGGCGGCCCGAATCTTGCTGTAATAGAGGCCTGATTGATAAAATGAACTAAAGTGAATAATTGGAGGGTGTTATGTTGACACGTCACTTAAAACTGACTGGGGCTATTTTAGGCGCAAGTTTGGGGCTTTTAATGGCAACGCCAGATGCCCATGCGCAATTTGGCGATCTTTCGCCCGTCCTTTTGGTCGAGAGCGGCCCGTCGGATAATGGCGATTACCGCCGAATGGTCTTTGTGAAGTTCCTTTCGGGCGACCGCGTCAGCGTGAATTACAAAGCTTATAACCGCACGGAATTTATTCAGGCGCGGAACACAACCCCGCAAGATGTTATTTCAGCCTGCGCTAATGGGGCCGCTACGCCAATGTCACAAATCAAAGCGTTTCAACGCGACGAAGCTCGGGCTAAGCGAAGCGGGAAAGCGCCTCAAGTCGTTAGGTTTTGCATCAAGAATATCCAAAATTGGGAAGGCGGCAATCGCGATAAATATTTGAACCCGATTTTTGAGGGCATGCCTCATGCCGCGTCGTTGAATAATTAGACCAATTCAAAATACTAAAAACCCGCTTCTGCGTTTTACTCAAACGCTAAGGTGGGTTTTTTTTATGTCCAAAATTTAAGATTACCCGTCAAAATTTTCATTGACCACACTTGTAGTCGTGTTCTATGGCTACAAGTGTAGTCATTAAAGGAGACGACTCAAATGGGACAAAGTGGAAAGATCCGCATCTCACAATCCGAATTGGATGTTATGGATGTTCTTTGGACGCAAAGTCCGTTAGGCGCGTCTGAAGTTGCGGGCAAGCTTGCCGAGAGTAAGGATTGGAATATCCGCACGATTAAAACATTGCTCTCGCGCCTCGTCGAAAAAGGCGCTCTTTCCACAGAAACTGAAGGACGGCGTTATCTTTACGCACCGTTGATTTCTAAAGACAGCTATGCGGCTAGTGCCACGCGCCGCTTATCTGACCGCCTTTTCGGAGGCCGCGCTGCGCCGCTTGTTATGCATTTAGCTGAAGATGATGGTCTCACGCCCGGCGATATTGCGGAGCTGGAAGCCTTGCTCGCCAAGCTCAAAAAGGGAGAATAGGGTCATGATGGATTGGATGATAGGAACGGGTCTAGCCGTTAGTCTTTTGATTGCATTGGTTCTAATCGTGCGCAGACCCTTTGCCCGTATGTTCGGGGCGAGGGCGGCTTATGCTTTATGGGGGCTTCCCTTTATCCGTTTGGTCATGCCTGAAGTCACAATCCCGCGTATTTTCCCGCAATTAACTACCGCGCCGCCAACCGAAATAGCTCTCCCCACAGACATAACTATAACGCCTGAGATGTTGGCGGCTATGCAAGCGGAGCCAAGCGCGATGAGCCAAATAGCCCCCTATATTATGCCTTCTATATTTGGGCTTTGGGCCCTCGGCGCGGTGACATTGTTTCTATTTCATTGGGTTCGCCAAGCCTCGCTTATGGATCGGCTTAAATACGAGTCCGAAGCTGCGGTAAGCCTTGAAGGCGAAATAAATTTTGCCGCACAGCAAGTGGGTTTAAAACGCCCTCCAATGGTTCGAATTTCGGATGAGAAAGTTGGGCCTTTAGTGGCTGGATTTATCCGTCCCGTTGTCATGCTGCCTGATAATTTCATGACGGCTTTTAGCGCGCGTCAGCGCCATTACGCCCTGATGCATGAATTTATGCACATTAAGCGCGGCGATGTCTGGGTGGCCTTAGCGTGGCTAGGATTTCGCGCGGTAAACTGGCCCAACCCGCTTGTGCATTACGCCGCCAAACATTTTCGCTCTGACCAAGAGGCGGCTTGTGATGCCAGCGTCTTAAGCGCGATGGGTGATAAAAAGGACGATGTCACCGGCTATGCCGAAACACTCATTCATGCGGCCAAAGCCGCTATGACAATAGATAACAAATCAGGGCGTGCCAGCCCCGGGCCGAGCCAGCTAGCGCTCACTATTCACCATCCCCTAAAGGAGAGACTTATGATCTTGGGTACACACAAAAAAACATCACATTGGAAATCGCGCCTTGCGGCAAGCGTTATGATAATTGGAGCTGCAACCTTATCTGCGCCCCTGATTCAAGCAGATGCGCACCCGGAAGAAGAACTTGCGGGTAAGGCCGAAAGCCACACAAGCAAATCCATAATCAAACGTATGACAGAAAAAGACGGCGAAAAAGTCTCTGAGCATTTTGAGATTAACGTCGACGGGAATGATATCAAAGCTTTCAAAGTTGACCCTTCAGGTAAAAAAATCCGGATTGATGTAAAAGACATCGAAGGCGTTGACATCGCTGACTTAAAAGCTGGGCATAAGGGATTTACCGTTAGCGATAATGACGGTTCTAAATACATGTCGCGCGAGGACTTTAAAGAATGGGCAGAAAAAGAATATCCTGAATGGAAAGAAAATGATTTCGCGAGTTGGGTAAAAGGCGATTTCCAAAGCTGGGCATCTAAAAAAGATGAAAACAGAATTGTGTTGCGCAACGAAGATGGCGAAACGCGCTTTGTGTTTAAAGGTGGACCTGATTTTCCGAAGCCGCCTGTGCCGCCGCGTTTTTCCAAGAATTCTGAGAATGTATTCGTTTTGAGAAGTGATACTCTGGAAGGGCTTGAGGGCCTTAAAGCCCTGGAATCCTTAGAAGGCCTAGAGGGATTGGAAGGCTTGAAAGCCCTGAAAGGTCTGAAAGGGCTTGAAGCGCTCAAAGGTTTAGAGGGCCTTGAGGGACTTGAAGCCTTGAAAGGGTTGGAAAATTTCAAAGGTGTTAGGACCTTTAGTTTCTCTAATGAGGATGGCGAGAATGTGGAATTGAAGCTTCGCATGACCGAGTCAAGACTGGCCGCAGCGCGGAAAATGCTCGAAGATACTAAGCTCGACGCTGATGACTCCCGCGAAATGGCCAAAGCTAAGCGCGAGCTTGAGAAGGCCCGCAAAGCCCTCCGCGCCGCTGAACGTGCCCTAAAAGACGCTAAATAAAAGGAATTCACCGCGCTTTGCGACTGGAACCCCTTCGAACAGTGTATCTGTGTTTCAAAGCGCGGTGGAGTTTACTCATGCGATTACAAAACTTTATAATACCTCTCACATTACTGACAGCCTGCGCCTCTGCGCCAGATGTTAAAGCCAATGATTGCGGCGCATTTAAAGACTGCCTTGCGAAAGACGGCATAGCCGTCTTAGCGCCGCCAGACATTGCAGGGCCAATATTGCTTACCGCTGGGCAAGGCGCGGTGAGCTTTGAGCGCTATTTTGGACAAGCCGCATCTCCTATTGCGATTGTGCCGGGGGGAGAAATAAAGCCAGAGACGCATGAGGCATTAAAGAGCGCTGGATATGACGCCTCATTACCTTGGATATCAGCAGCAGATAAAGCGGCCCTAAAAGACTCCTCTATCCGTAGGCAAGTCTTAGAGCAGACAAAAGACCTGCCCGCAGAGCAGCAACAGGCTATTTTGCAAATGGCTTTGGCAAAAGCCGGAAGCGCCCCTTCGCAGCCAGGCGAGATGAGTGATACAGAGCAGGGGGCTCTCACGCATGAGCTTGGCCATATGTGGTTCGTCGCAGCGTTTCAGCCCGAGGGCGAAAAAGTAAAAACCGGTCATGGTTATGGCGGCTGGGCGCCCGACTGGCTGGACGAAACAGCCGCTATTTTGATGGAAAATGAGGCTTTAACGGAGAAGCGCCGCAAAGCCCTTAAGGCCATGCGCGCGGAAGATATCTATCCCCTAGAAACCTTTCTAACCATGGAACACCCGGCCTTGAAGTCAGCGCTTGCGCTCAATGAAAAAATAGCGCTTGCGAAGGGCTTGGACGCCCAAGAAAAAAACACGAGCAGCCGCGCGATTGTCCTTTCAGGTGAAGAGGCGGAGGCATTTTTAAAAGCGTCAGGCGATTCCAACCCTGCTAATTTTTATAGTCAAACCCGGGGCTTTGCTGATTTCCTTATGGCGGCTACAGGCGACGAGCAGATCTTTGCAAGTCTGGCGGCATATTTAAGCGGCGGCGGCACGTTTGAAAATTGGCTTAGGCAAACCAATGGCCTACCCGATACATTGCAAGATCTTGATGAAGGTTGGGCCGAATGGTTAAGCGCGCGATAGGCCAAGATGAAAAAACCCTCATTTTCTGCCCATACGCCTTGGTAATTGGGATTTAGCTCCCTAAATATAAAGCTATGAAAAAGCAGATATTATCATTCTTAGGGTCCGTCGTATTATTGGGCGGGGCGTCAACGGCGCAGGCACAACTCCTCACAGATGACCCTTTGGTCAATATTCCAAGCCCAGAAAGAATTGTGCCAAGCTCTAATATGCAGGTGCAGCTTTCTTACTCGCCTGTGGTCAAACAGACGGCGCCTGCTGTGGTCAATGTCTTTACATCACGCACGGTTCGCCAGCGTAGGCGCTCCTCTTTCTTTGACGAAATGTTTGGCATGCGCCGCGCCCCGCAGGAACGTGTTGAAAACTCGCTCGGCTCTGGCGTCATTGTTCGCGATACGGGAATTATTGTCACCAACGCCCATGTCGTGAAGGGCGCGGAAGAGCTTAAAATAGTGCTTAATGACCGCCGTGAGTTTGAAGCGACGGTCATTGCCCAAGATGAAGACATTGATATTGCGGTGCTGAAAATTGATACGAAGGGCGAGCGCCTGCCAAGTCTTGCCGTTCAAGGCGATGGTGATTTAGAGATTGGCGATATTGTTCTCGCTATTGGTAATCCCTTCGGCGTCGGCCAGACAGTGACAAGCGGTATTGTCTCTGCGCTTGGACGTACCAATGTCACCGATACATCGTCATTTATTCAAACCGACGCTGCCGTAAATCCTGGTAATTCAGGCGGAGCCTTAGTCAATTTATCAGGCGAGCTTATTGGCGTGAACACGGCTATTTTCTCGCGCTCGGGCGGCTCAAACGGGATTGGCTTTGCGATTCCTTCAGAGCTTGTTTCGCGCGCAGTGGATAGCGCAATATCGGAAGGGCGCATCGTTCGCCCTTGGATTGGGGCGCGCACCAATGCAGTCGATACGACAATGGCGGCGGCGCTTGGACTGGACCGTTCCAAAGGCGCGGTGATTAATGACATTTACCCCAAAGGCCCCGCTGATAAAGCTGGATTAGAGAAGGGCGATGTTATCCTGTCTATAGAAGACACGGAGATCAATGATGATAGCGGTCTGCGATTTAAACTCGCGACATTGAAACGCGGACAAAATGCCAAAGTGAATATCTGGCGGGATGGACGCGAACGCAGCTACACTGTCCGCACAGACACGCCGCAGGAAACACCAAAGCGCGATGAGCGTAAGCTAGAAGGTTATCATCCGCTGGACGGCGCTGTTGTTGTGAACATGTCGCCTGCGCTCGGCGAAGAACTGGGATTTGATCCTTATGTTCAAGGCGTCATGGTCCTCAAAGTTGAACGTGGTTCTGCCGCAAATTATAACCGCTTACGCCCAGGTGATTTTATTGTCGAAATTGGCGAGGATGAAGTTGATACGGCCCGTCAATTAGAAGCGCTATTGCTGTCATCTGACAGTTCAGGAGACTGGGATATTTCAGTTGACCGTAACGGGCGTATTGGCGTGCTGCCAATAAGGTATATGCCGAGAACAAATTAGTGCACTTCGCATCTTAAAATAAAGCCTCAAAAAATAGACAGTCTTAGTTTAATTTTTGAGACATTAACATGCGATTTGCACAACGTTACGCCGGAACGGTGTAACGACAGAGAGATAATTTAGTTTCGCGAAAACGTCCAAGGCAAAGTCCCGCCGCTATGAAACGGCACAATCTGAGTATCCATCACATCAAGTGTTTCGGGCACTGAAACCTCCTTACGCTCTAGCGTCACCTTACCTTCATTTAGCGGCAACCCATAAAACCGCGGGCCAAATTCTGAGGCAAATCCTTCGAGCTTATCCAGCGCATTTTCTTCATCAAAGACTTTGGCATAGGCTTCGAGCGCGTAGGGCGCGTTAAACAAACCCGCACATCCGCAAGCGCTTTGCTTGGCTTCAACCGTGTGGGGCGCCGTATCCGTGCCGAGGAAGAATTTAGATGAGCCTGACGTCGCCGCTTTGCGCAAGGCGAGGCGATGTTTTTCACGCTTCGCGATAGGCAGGCAATAATAATGCGGACGGATGCCGCCTTGGAAGATTGCGTTACGATTAAATTCTAAGTGATGCGGCGTAATGGTTGCGGCAATATTTGGGCCCGCCGCCATGACAAATTCTGCAGCTTCAGCTGTGGTAATATGTTCGAAAATGACCTTCAAATCAGGAAAGTCTTTGATCACGCCGCGTAGAACATCATCAATAAACAGGGCTTCGCGGTCAAAGATATCGACGTCTTGATGCGTAACTTCGCCGTGAACGAGGAGCGGCATGCCGATGCGCTGCATAGCCTCCAAAACGGGATAGATGTTATTGATGTCTGTAACGCCGTGGGATGAATTTGTCGTCGCATTGGCCGGGTATAATTTACAGGCGGTGAACACACCTTCAGCGTGACCGCGAGCGACTTCTGCGGCGTCAATCGTGTCGGTAAGATAGCAAACCATAAGCGGCGTGAAATTTAAGCTAGGATCGACCGCATCTATGATGCGCTGACGATAAGCAATGCCGGCCTCGACTGTTGTTACGGGCGGTGTGAGATTGGGCATGATAATCGCGCGCCCAAATTGACGCGCTGTATAATTCGCCACATCGGACAACATCGCGCCGTCGCGAAAGTGAACATGCCAATCATCAGGGCGTCGAATTGTGAGTGTATCTGTCATGGCAATCTCGCTTTATCTAAAAAGCCGCTAGCATTTAGGAGCCGCGTTAGGCAAGATAGGATATCTTAAAGTGAGAGAATAATGTCCAAACTCCCTGATTTTGAACCTTTGGTAGCTATGGCGGTTTCGGGCGTAGAAAGTATATTAGCAAGTATTAGGCAAGAAAATCCTGATACAAAATTTTACGCCTATGTTCTGACAACTTATGGCGGGCTCGAAGGTTTTGGCTTTCATGCGAATGATAAAGAAAATTATGAAAATATGCTGATTAAGGCTGGAACCTATGACAATCCTGAACGTGCCAAAAAGTACAACGAATTTAATTATTACAAATGGTATTGGGGGGAATGGGGAGAGAATGAGTATATTGGAAATCAAGACCCACTAAATGAATCATATAAATGGCTTATGGGGACTTACGAGACTTTGAATAAAGCATATCCTACAGATGATAATTGGTTTGGAGAAATGAAGGCTTCAACTCACGATGCGATGATTGAAGCTTTGAAACGTTTAGAAAATAAAGGTGTGTTTGGTCAGGGTGAAGATAGAGGCCAATGCCTAGTCTATGCAGGCGTTTATGATGGTGGTGATGGCCTTACGATGAAGTCTCTTGAGGCTTTGAATTCTGAGGATATTGTAGCAAAAAATTGGCCAAATTTTAATGAGGGGCTTTAACCCTAATCCCAATCGCGCCGCCGCATTGACAACGCAACTTCATTATTCTCGTCTAGAATGTTCATTTCCTTAAAGCTGGCTTCGAAGCCGCGGGCAGAGGTCAGCGCGGCCAAAAAGGCTTGTTCCATGCCAAGGTTTTCACAGGCTTTTTTCGTTGTTACCATTGAGCCTATTTTGAGTTTGTTGCCGTTTTGCTCATAAGTCCCAAAAAAGCTGTTACAGCCAGCATAGCCCGCGAGATCGCCGCCGCTGAGAAACTGCACGAATTGTCCCATGCCATTTTCTGGTCCCCATTCTGATCCTTCGAGGGTCCCTAAAGGCTCTCGATCTTTCAGGTCGGCGATTTGAGCCTTGGCAATTTTAGCAAAAGCGAGTGCCCCTAATGTCATGAGGCCAATGGAGAGAATACGAATCATGATTTATCTTTCGCGATAAGGATCGCCGAGCATGGCGGAGATGTGACGCCCATTTTCGGCTAGAGCTGCGGCGTCCGCCGCAACAGCCGTTGAGCATTGTGCGTGGCGGCCTTCTTCTTGGTAATAGCCCGCATTAAAGGCGCGGATGAGTTGTCGGCGCTGCGCGCCGTCGCCTGCTGTTTCAATATTCATCATGCGCGAAGCATAGTCGCGCCATTTTTGATCAGACAGGCTATAACAAATTGTGCGGAGATAATGCAGTTGCCCCATATTTTTCGAAAGCGCTTCGACAAGGCTGTTCATTGTGACCATATCGGCTTCGACGCGCAGTTCCGCATCTTTGCGGGCTTGAAGCGCGGCCTTCTTTGCCGCAGCAGCCTTTTCACGCTCGGTCATCGCGTCCTGAGCGGTCGTGGCCGTGACTAAGTTCAGGCTCACAAAGAGAAAAAGGAATGCTAACAGCCATTTCATAGTCGCTAGATTAGCAGTTTTGAGATGAATGAACATCTAATTTTGCACCCCATCTTTATTCAAGAGCGATAATCGCGCTGTCTCAATCACTTCACGGGTTTTGGGCCACATGCCCAGCGCGTCTAAGTCACTTGGCGCGACGAAACGGGCATCCGCTGCGTCATCTCCAAATACGGGCTCACCTGAAGTCCAGCGCGCGGCATAGTCATGCAGGCGGTAATTAAAGTCTTCAAATTGGGCGTCAATCGTTGCGACTTTATCCTCGAGCGCCGCCGTGATGCCCGTTTCTTCGAATAACTCGCGTAGCGCCGCCTCTCGCTCCGTTTCGCCCAGCTCAATACGTCCGCCCGGAATAGACCACTCACCCTTACGCGGAGCCGTGCCCCGTTTAATAAGCAGGACATCATCGCCGCGAAAGCAAATTACCCCAACGCAATCTATTGGTTTCGTCATAATATCTTCCATAATCGGCTGACGTCCTTATAGATAGCCCTATGTGCGGACGTTACACATTAGCTGGATCTCTTGACGAAATTGCGGCCTATTTCGAGGCCAAAACAGGGCAACGCGGCGAGGATGGCAATCCATTATGGGATTGGGAGCCAAAATATAATATCGCGCCGGGAACTGTCGTCCCAGTTATTGCCTATGATGGGCGTAAAGACCGCAAAGTCGTGCCCATGCGCTGGGGCTTGCATCCTCACTGGAAAAAAGAGCCGCCCGAAGGCCGCCCGATGTTCAATGCGCGCGTCGAGACCGCGTCGGAAAAACCAAGTTTTCGTACCCCGTTTAAGCGCCGCCGCGCCCTTATCCCCGCAACAGGATGGTATGAATGGGAAGGCGTCGAGAAACCTAAAACGCCTTATTATATTCACGAGGATGATAAGCAGCTTTTTGCCTTTGCGGGGCTCTGGGATCAATGGCGCGTGGATGAAGGGATTACTTTGCTCTCAGTAACTATCCTAACAACGTCAGCTATCGGCCAAATGAAACACCTCCATCACCGCATGCCCGTGCGCCTGCCAAAAAACCAATGGAATAATTGGCTTGATTGGGATGTAAATGCGGATGCAGTCCTGAATACAAAGAAGGGCAGCGATGATTTAGATTTTTATGATGTGGATACAAAGGTGAATTCGGGACGGGCCATGGGCGCGGATTTGATTAGACCGGCTGAGTGAATTGTATGGAAACTAAAATACTGACCGCGATAAAGTCATCATGGGCATGGGTAGGTATTCGTCCAACGAAACTTTATTGGATCAATAAATTTGGCAATATCATCTTGCAAGATGAAGGCGGCTGCTACTGGTTGCTACGACCAGAAGAGCTTTCCTGTGAAATCATTGCTTGGAAAGAAGAAGAAATGGGGAAGCTCTGGAAGGATGAAGATTTTATTTTAGATTGGGAAATGGCGGCTTTGGTAGAAATAGCTGAAAAAAAGCTTGGTAAGAATGATACAGACAGATGTTTTTACTTCATTACCTCTCCGATATTAGGCGGGAGCTATCATGCCGAAAATATACAAATTGTCCCTCTTTTGGAGTTGATTGCTTTTAGTGGAGATATGGCAGAGCAAATCAAAGACCTACCCGAGGGTAGTCAGATTAAACTTGTTATTACGGAATGAAATCTAACCAACTTGCACATTAAAACGGTAAGCCAACACGGCGAGCGCCACCAACAAACCCACCCAAACAGCGGCATTTATCTTGACCGAGCGCGACGCCTTGACCTGACTTGACCATGTCCTCGGCCTTACCCCTTTGTAAACGAAAATCAGCTGCGCGGAGAGAACGGCGCAGACGACATTGAGCGCTAATAGTAATGCGGCCCCTGCGGCCTTGTCATATTCGCCTGCGCCTAAGAATAAGGCTGATGCCACGGAAGGCGGGAGTAGGGCGACGGCGACCATCACGCCGACAAGGGCCGAAGATATGCCGGTCGAAAGAGAGAGCGCAGCGGCGGCGCCTGACGCCAGAGCCAGAGCTATGATCGCTGGGCCAATGACCGTGCGGCTGACCATTTCGAAGCTCTCAATATTGACGGGCATGAAGAATGTAAGGGCATAGGCAAAACCAAAGCCGACGAGTAACCCTGTCAGCGCCGTCTTGGTTGCCTTTTTCATCAGGGATAAATCCCCGAGCGCGGCAGCGAGCGCAAAGGCGAGAATAGGGCCTAACAGCGGCGCAATCACCATGGCGGCAATGACAATGGCGACACTATCTCCGTTTAGGCCAATGGCGGCGACAATAGAGGAGAGCACCGTTAGGATAATGAAATCCCAATTGAGCTGGCAATCATTTGAAACCTTTTGATAAAGCTCTTCGCGCAGGGATACCGTTTTTGCTTTTGCCTTTTTCTCGGCGTCATCTTGGGCCTTATCCGCGTCTTGGGGGGGGCGAGGCAATGTGGCTTCGACAGGCAGGATGACGACGCGCCAATCGGGTGAGCTGCTGAGGAGGGCTTGTAAATCATCGACCAAGCCTTGGCCTTGGCCTTTGGCTACGACAATTTCGACGGCCTTTTCATAACGGCCATAACCGCTATCCATCGACCAATCGACGGGCTTAGCTTTTTCTAATATCGCTATGACGGCGTCTGATTTATCGGCAGGAAAATTGGCTTTAATGAATCGCATAGGCTTTCTTAGCCTGAATCTGTCATATCTTCCAAGTCAAAGCCGTTATGCCGATAATCCGCCATCGCCGCGCCGCGTTCACCCAAAGGACGGTCAGGGCCGCGCGTTGTATCGACCGTGGTATGGCGCTCCATTTCGGCATTTAGCTCGGCCCCGAGGATAACGGTATAGGCCGTGAGCCAGAACCAGATGAGCAAAATAATCACAGCTGAGAGCGAGCCGTAAACGGCGTTATAATTACCAAAGGCGGCAATGAATTTGGAAAAGCCAAATGAGAGCGCGAGCCACGTAATTGTGGTAAAGGCGATGCCCGGTAACACCCAGCGTTTCTTAGCCGGACGGCGACTAGGGCCAAAGCGGTAAAGAACACCGCTGGAAAAGGCAAAGACCGATACTAATAAGAGCCACGGAATAGCGCGGTTAAAGCCTAGGGTCAGGCCCTCTAATTTCATCAATGCGAGCATTGCAGGCACCCCGATAATCACTGCCAGAGATATCCAAACAAAGATAATGACCGCCAGAGTCATGGAACTGGCAATTCCGTAAAAGGTCGCCAGATTGCGAGTTTCTTTTTCGCCGTAAGCAATATTCATTGCCCGCATAATCGCGCGAATGCCAGAGCCCGCTGACCATAGGGCGATAAGAAGACCAATAGCGATACCCAAGCCTAGCCCTGCATTAGGTGCGGTAATGACAGATGTAATTTGGGCGTTCAGAATGTCCCACGCCTGAGCGGGCAGCACGCTATTCACACTTTGGGTTAAATTCTCAACTTGGCTTGGATCGGCAAATAATCCGTAAATAGAAAGGCAGGCTGTGATGAGCGGAAAAATCGCGAGAAGGGTGAAAAACGCCACGCCTGCAGCAATAATAGCAACATGGTCAGCGTGGATTTCGTGCCATGTGTTTTTGATAATAATCCACCAATCGCGCGCGGAAAACTCCCAAGGGCTCCGCGCGCAACAAGGTGTAACGTCTTGTGTCACTATTTTTTTGGCGCAGGCTGCTTACGCGTGAAGACGAGTTCTACGTCAGAGGACGCCTTTTTATCGAGCTTATATCCGTCCAAGTTAAAGTCCTTCAGCCCTTCGGCGCGGTCAATGCGGTTTTGCATAATCCAGCGCGCCATGAGACCACGTCCAAATTTGGCGTAATACATCAGCGCGCGGGCTTGCCCGTCTTTAACGTTGAGGAACTTCGCCGTGATCACGGGATGGGTGATAGTTTTCTTATCAACTGCCTTAAAATATTCGTTAGAGGCCAGATTGACGATGGTCTGGTCGTTATGACTTTCCATATCGCCGTTCAGCGTTTCAGCGATTGTAGAGCCCCAAAAATCGTAGAGTGATTTACCGCGTTTCGTGGCGAGCTTTGTTCCCATCTCAAGGCGGTAAGCTTGCATAGCGTCTAGCGGGCGGAGCACACCGTAAAGACCAGAGAGAATACGTAAGTGATCTTGAGCGTAAGCAAGGTCTTCATCAGTCATAGATTTGGCTTCGAGGCCCCAATAGACATCGCCGTCAAAAGTGAGGCCCGCAGGCTTGGCACTATTGCTTTGGCCGTCTAGGTTAAAGGCCTTGAAACGTTCGGCATTTAATTCTGCGAGGTTGTCGCTGATATGCATGAGTTTCTTGAGGTCGGCGGCAGATTGCTTTTTTGCGACCTTGGCCAGTTCAAGCGTATCAGCAGCCAATAGAGGTGCTGTGGCGTCCAGCTTGGTCGTAACCGGATCAAAGTTTAATTTTTTTGCAGGGGAGAGTAGTGTAATCATGGGTCTAATCCTTTCCTCATAACATCGAAACGGGGAATCCGTTTCCGTATGCGTGGGTTCACGATATGATTAAGATAGCGCGGAACGTTCGGTTTTCAAGCCCTCATCTTTAAACGAATATCACAGTTGCGTTAGCGGCTTGTGTGCAGATTACAATACGAAACATGAAGTGAGTTTAATAGGACAGCGCTTTCGCTAAGATTTGCTGGAATGAGGAAACAGTGATGACAGACTTAACTGGATTTATACCAAGGCAGCGTCCTGGTTTAGGTGTAATTGAGGGCAATTATATCGATTTAGCTCCGGTGAATTGGAAGGCGCATGGGGCTGACTTAGCAATGCATATTGCAGGTTCTGAAAATGCCGAACTTTGGACATTTGTTCCTCTTGGACCGTTTGATGATCTCGCAGCCCTACAAGCCGTGATAAGTTATGTAGCGGAGCAATTTGAGTGGGAGACAATGTCCATCATGTCTAAAGCATCAGGCAAGGCACTTGGTACGGCGAGTTATATGCGCATTCGAGAATTGCACGGGAGCGCCGAAGTGGGTTGCGTCGTTTTTGGGAAGGCTTTGCAAAAAACCCGGGAGGCCACGGAAGTTATTTATCTAATGGCAAAACATGTGTTCGAGGATTTGGGCTATCGCCGTTTTGAATGGAAGTGTCACAACGGCAATGACGCCTCGAAGCAAGCCGCCTTGCGGTTTGGGTTCACCTTTGAAGGTGTCTTTCGCAATGACATGGTCATGAAAGGTAAGAACCGAGATACGGCTTGGTTTTCAATGATAGACTCTGAATGGCCTGCGATGAAAGCGGGATATGAAGCCTGGTTGGCGCCGGATAATTTTGATGGTGAGGGGCGGCAGTTAAAGTCGCTGAAAGCTTTTATGCTTATCTGAGCGCGGTGCTCACAAAGTTCCAAAAGGTAATTGCGCTTTTCCAGGGTGGATACCTAAATCTTGTCCCTCTCCTCGAGGGAGAGGGTCCGCGAAGCGGGGGTGAGGGGCAACGATAAAACAATGCGCGAAGCCCACTTTATCATCGTGGCCCCTCATCCGCCTACCGCGTTTTTTCAAAACGCTCACGGCACCTTCTCCCTCAGGGAGAAGGAGGGTTATGCCCCATGCGTGGCATTCGCCAACGCCTTCACCAGCGCCAATGCCGCGTCCGCTCCATTTTCGTGCAACTCTTTCACAATCGCTGACCCGACAACAACGCCGTCGGCATCCCGCGCAACTTCGGCCGCGCGCTCGGGTGTTTTGACGCCAAATCCAACAACCACGGGCAAGCCCGACGCCTCGCGGACTTTGGCCACTTGTTCTTTCACCGAGGCGGCTTGGGTAAAGGCCGCGCCTGTGATGCCCGTCATGGAGACATAATAAACAAAGCCTTTGGTTCCCGCCACAACCCGGGGCAGGCGGGCGTCATCTGTGGTCGGTGTGGCAAGGCGAATAAGGGCGAGGTCGTGAACATCAAAGGCCGCGCGTAATTCGCTATCTTCTTCGGGCGGTAGGTCGACAATGATCGCGCCGTCTATGCCCGCCGCTTTGGCATTGGCTGCGAAATTCGCATAGCCCATGTGATGCACAGGATTGCAATAACCCATAATAATTATGGGCGTCGTATCGTTACCTTTACGAAATTCAGTGGCCATTTCGAGGATAGTTGTCAGCGTCGTGCCAGCGGCCAAGCTGCGAAGGCCGGCTTCTTCAATGGTCGGACCATCGGCAGCAGGGTCAGTAAAGGGCATGCCTAGTTCGATAATGTCCACACCATTTGCGGGCAGAGCGTTGAGCACAGCTTGCGAGGCCGCGCGGTCGGGATCCCCGCCCATAATATAGGCGACAAAGGCAGCTTGGCTCTTGGCTTTGCGATTTGCGAAGGTTTGGTCAATACGGTGTGTCATTTATAAGCCTTAGTATTTTCCGCGTCCGTTCCCTCGCTAATATGCTCACCAAGCGCATCCGCGATCGTAAACACATCCTTATCGCCGCGGCCGCACATATTCATGATTATCAATCCGTCTTTGCCAAGCTCTTTGGCAAGATCGACCGTGCGAGGGATAGCGTGGCTAGGCTCAAGGGCGGGAAGGATGCCTTCTAGTCGCGCGCATTCTTGGAACCAATGCAGGGCTTCATCGTCCGTGGCGCTAACATATTCGGCGCGGCCAATATCATGCAAATGGGCATGCTCTGGGCCGATGCCAGGATAGTCGAGACCGGCTGAAATAGAGTGCGCGTCTTTGATTTGTCCGTCTTCATCTTGCAGAAGATATGTGCGGTTACCGTGAAGCACGCCTGGCGATCCCCCCGTCAGGCTTGCTGCATGTAAGCCGCTATCGACTCCGCGGCCTGCGGATTCGACGCCTATGAGGCGCACAGATGTTTCAGGAACGAATTCATGGAACAGACCCATGGCGTTTGAGCCGCCGCCAATACAGGCAACAACAGCGTCGGGCAGGCGTCCTTCGCGCTCGAGGATCTGTTGTTTAGCTTCGCGTCCAATAATAGCTTGAAAGTCGCGGACCATAGCGGGGTAGGGATGCGGGCCTGCGACGGTGCCAATACAGTAAAACGTATCGCCGACATTCGTGACCCAGTCGCGCAGAGCTTCATTCATGGCGTCTTTCAGTGTAGCGGTGCCGCTGTGAACGGCACGGACTTCGGCGCCTAAAAGGCGCATGCGAAAGACATTAGGTTTCTGGCGGACAATATCTGTCGCGCCCATATAGACGATACATTTGAGCCCAAAGCGCGCCGCGACTGTTGCGGTCGCAACGCCATGCTGTCCTGCGCCCGTTTCAGCAATGATACGCGTCTTGCCCATGCGTTTGGCCAGCAGAATTTGGCCCATGCAATTATTGATCTTGTGAGCGCCGGTGTGGTTGAGCTCATCGCGCTTGAAGTAAATTTTAGCGCCATCTGCGAATTCAGTTAAGCGCTCGGCAAAATAAAGCGGGGAGGGGCGGCCAACATAATGGGCGAAAAAATCATCGAGCTCCGCCAAAAATTCCGGATCGGCCTTGGCATCTTCATAAGCGGCTTCAAGCTCAAGAATAGGCGGCATCAAAGTCTCGGCGACATAACGCCCGCCAAAATCGCCAAAACGCCCATTCTCGTCTGGCGTTGTCATGTTTTCAGGCTTACCCATTTGCACTACTCTTTTATCTTGGAAAGTTAGCTTTTAAGGAGTCGCGCTCTCTATGGCTAGAGATAAGATGCCGCGATTTATGATTTAACGATAGCAAACGTCCCTCGAAATATGGACAAAGACTACAGGAAATCTAGAGGTTCTAGACCTAGTTTCCACGCAGGGCTTTGGATATAAAATTAACGGGGCGCGCAACCTCCATTTTTAAGACCTAGAGTTTTCGGCTTGATTAATCTGTCCTTCCGAAACCCTGAATGGTCAAGATTGTGGGACTAAGCTGCGCCTGTAACACAAAATTTATGTGGAGATAAAGATATGACGATTTACAGAAAAATTCTGCCAAACCCGAATGTTATTGGCCCTGCGACTCTAACCGATATTACGGGTTTAAGCCCCATTACTATTCAGGCCGGCCAACCAGATTATACATTTCAAGCAACGCTCGCGGTCAGCGGATTGACAATACCGACCTTGTCCAGCGGCTGGGGCGTTGTTTTCAGAATTATGCAGGGCAGCACCATCTTAGGGTCGCACTATATGGGAGAGTTAAATGGAGGATTTCAGCCCTCTTTTACTATGACGGCTGTCGGGGATGTATGTCCGACAGGCTCGACCGAAGACATCAGTGTGAAATGGCAAGTCTATGGCGGCATAAAAGCTTACCTGCGAGAACCAGCATCCTTTTCAATTCTCTGGGATAACCGCCCTTAAACTTTAAGCTCTCTGGCAGCTCTAATCGCCGTGAAGAGCGATTCGGTTAGACTTGTCTTGGAAGGTTTGCTGTGTAATCCCGTCTTTTATGGGATTTTTTAAAACGCGCTTGGTTGATGACGCCGTTGTAGAGTGGCAACTGGATGAATTTGCATTTCTTATCGATAATCTTAGCAGCGGCCCAGGCCTGCCCGACGGGGAGTTATGGCGGCCAATTTCGGAGCATTTCGGACATCCAAGCGGAGAGGTTCTGACGGGAAATGACCTTGCCGCCTTTAGCTTTAGCCGCATATTGGATCAATGCCGCGTTCCGCCGGATTTTCCAGTGGAATTGATAACGGTGGATACGGCCCCAACCGGTTTTCTAACGGATACCGTTATTCTTGAAAGCGATAAGCGAGCCTGCGGCCTTTACCGCGCCGAACAAGACGGTGACGGGAATTGGAAAGAATCCATAAGTGTGGATTTTGAGCTGACAGAAAAACCCACAAACCTCATCGCAACATTGGCCCATGAACTCGCCCATGCCCTGCATAACCGCATGCCCCAGCCCTATGAAGGTGAGCCAGAACTTTATGAGCTATTTACGGATTTGACGGCCGTGTATTTTGGCTATGGTTTGTTTTTGTCCAATAGCCGGTTCGAATTTGCCAGCGACAATATGGGGTGGAGCGCTCAAGGCGCAGGCTACCTTCCTGAAAAGGACCTCGTTTTTGCCACAGCGCTTTTTATGCGGATCAAGAATATTGATAAATCAATTGCAGAGACGCATCTCAAGCCGAGATTGGTCGGTATGCTGAAGAAGGCGTTTAAGCAATTAGAGCGTTATGAAGAGGATATTGAAGAGCTAAGGCTTAGAGCGCCCGCACATCTCTCATAAACGCTTCAATCTTAAGCGCGTCTTTAATGCCGGGTGAGTTTTCAACCCCAGAACTAACATCCAGAATAGGCGCATGTGTTTTGGCGATGGCCTCAGTAACGTTGTCAGGGGTAAGACCCCCTGCAAGCGCCCAGGTTTTTGGGAGCGGCGATTGGGTCAGAATATTCCAATCAAATGACAAACCATGTCCGCCGCGAACCGTTTCGCCTTTGGGCGGTTTAGCATCATAAAGAATAAAATCTGCCACCCCCGCATATTGCTCTGCGGTTATCATGTCTGTATGGGTCGAAACGGCGACGGCTTTAATGGTTTTAATTTTAAAACGCCGCGCAATTTCTGCCAAACGATCAACGCTCTCATCACCATGAAACTGGATATAGTCAGGCTGCATCTGCGTCGCGATAGCTTCGATTACGGCGTCATCGGCATTGACGGTCACGGCGACCGTTTTGGCGCTGGCTTTAGCGGGCAGGGAAAGCTTCGCTGCCTCTAAGACTGAAATCCGCCGCGCTGATTTTGCTTCGACGATAAAGCCTAGAAAGTCGGCGCCATAAAGAATGGCGGATTCCACGTCTTCAGGGCGGGTTAGGCCGCATATTTTAACTTTTCTATTCACAGAGGTTCTCATTATTCGCGTAGATTTTGTTTCAAGTGAATGAACAGCATTATCAAGTAACGAAAATGCCATTTTTTGGGCTTCAACAGAATTCTTCCAGATCGAGTGATGGGGTTCTGAATCTTCAAAGTCTTTTATCTTTTTAATAAGAGACGGCTTATAAACTAACTTCACTCGCCAGTTCTCGATCCGTTTCGACGGCATAATTAAATTTATGACTTTTTTAGATTCCCTATGAAGCCCAAACACGACAATGTTTTCGTAACCATCTCCCCATTGTGGTGGAAGGCAGTAAACCTTTGTGCCCGTTGAAAAATGCTTTGTACCGGGAGCTTTAACATTACCAATTAAGCACCAGATAGCGTTGGATTGTTCTCTAGACATGAGAAATTTTGGCTAAGAGTTCATTAGCCAAAAAACCTAAACTTTCAGGACGCGTCAGGCCGAATATTTTAACTTGGGGTGTCATGAAAGCTGAGACTTATAGCAAAATTTACGCCAACAACACCTTTCTTTAAAACTTTTAGTCTAAACCCCTCCGTAATGAGCCGAAAAATCGGCCTTAATGGTGTGCCGCATAGCGGTGTGAGTGAATGGTGAAATATATGGCTTTAGCGCCTAAAATGCAGATGAAGCAGGGCCAGTCCCTTGTTATGACGCCGCAATTGCAGCAGGCGATCAAATTATTGCAGCTTACAAATATTGAGCTTTCGGCCTTTGTCGAAGAGCAGCTTGAGAGCAATCCGCTTTTGGAGCGCGGAACGGGGGATGAAAACCGTCGCGGTGAGGATGTTGTTGCGGGAGAAGCGATTACGAGCGAGAGCGTGACTGTGAGTGTGGAGGCGCCGGCTGCGCTGGCCTCTGATATGGATATGCCCGCTCATGCCGTCGATAGTGAAGCAACCGCGTCGGATGTGGCGGCGGATGTTGGCGGGTCTGTGGATTGGTCAAAGGCAGGGTCTGGGGGGACATTTAACGGAAGCGGGGATTATGACGCGGCGGCGAATACGGCGGCGGAGAAGAGCCTATCCGAGCATTTGCATGAGCAGTTAACATTATTGAGCTTGGGCGATACGGACCGCCTTATAGCGCATCACCTTATCGATCATGTCGATGAAAATGGCTATTTGCGGGCGGATCTGACGGATATTGCGGAAAATCTCGGCGTGTCCGAAAACCGTGTATTATCACTTGTCACGCAGCTTCAAACCTTTGAGCCGACGGGCGTATTTGCGCGCAGCTTATCTGAATGTTTGGCCTTGCAGCTTCGCGATGCCGACGCGCTCGATACAGCGATGCAGGCGCTGCTCGATAATTTAGAGCTCCTTGCTAAGCATGATTTGACCAAGCTGATGAGCCTTTGTGATGTCGATAAAGAAACTTTGATGGAACGTGTGAAGCGCCTTAAATCGCTCGCGCCAAAACCAGGCTTGGCTTATGGCGGCGAAATGGCTGCGGCTGTCGAGCCTGACGTCTTTATCCGCGAGACACCGCAGGGCGGTTGGGCCGTTGAGCTCAACTCTGATACATTGCCGCGCGTGCTAGTGGATAATCGTTATTACAATGAAATTGCGGCGCTGGGCGGTGATGAAGAAACGAAAAGCTTTATGTCCGAATGTCATGCCAATGCAAATTGGCTGGTGAAGTCACTCGACCAACGCGCCCGGACGATATTGAAAGTTGCGAGCGAGATCGTGAAACAGCAAGACGGCTTTTTTGCTTACGGTATTGACCATATGCGTCCGCTGAATTTGAAGACTGTGGCCGACGCGATTGAAATGCACGAATCTACTGTATCGCGCGTGACGTCCAATAAATTCATGTCCACGCCGCGCGGTATGTTTGAGCTGAAATATTTTTTCGGCGCGTCCATTCCGTCAATAGGCGGCGGCGAAGCGCATAGCGCCGAAGCTGTTAGGCATAAGATTAAAATCCTGATTGATGAGGAAACCGAAGGAAACGTCAAATCAGATGATAAGCTGGTCAAGCTATTGCGCGATCAAGGCATTGATATCGCGCGGCGCACAGTGGCGAAGTATCGTGAGGCGTTAGGGATACCAAGCAGTGTTGAGCGTCGGCGTGTGTTTAAGCATTCTGCTTAGAAACTTTGTCATTCCCGCAAAAGCGGGAATCTAACCGCAAAGACTGAACTAGATTGTTAGATCCCCGTTCTTGCGTTTTTTCTCAAAACGCTGGACGGGGATGACAAAAGTAAATTTAGGTCTTTTTTGGCATCCTCGGGATAAATCCGCTCGTTTTCTCGATGTAGTCGCGATAGGTTTTGCGCTTTTTCATGTTACGTTCCAGGAGATCACGGCCTGAAACCTTGGTCAGGAGTAGCGTCATAATAATCGGCCCAAATATTGTCGCCCATCCAAATGGCGCTTGGCAGGCGACGAGCCAAATACCCCACCACATACAGGCATTACCAAAATAATTGGGATGGCGTGTATATTTCCAGAGGCCCGTATCAAGAACAGGTTTGTCCTCAATCGGTCCATCATATCCTTTGTTATTTTTCAGGAAACGCGAGAGTTGCCAGTCGCCAATCGCTTCAAAAAGAAATCCGATGAGCCATAATATAGAGCCGACGATAGGCAATATCTGCCAATGGGTAGAAAACTCAGTTGTAGCGGCGGCATTTCCAACCGGCTGTGCGCGCATGAATTCAACACCAGAACCCGTTGCCATCGCCACCCAAATAGGCGCGCTAACAATCATTATCAAAAAACCTTGTCCAAAATAGACCGTGAAAAGCGTGCGAATACGCCACGCCATTTCGCTCATGCCCTTTTTCGCTGCCCGCTTTTGCATGGCAACATAACGTTTATCCTCGCCGTGGCCTAGATTACGTTTGGCGAGATAAAGCGAGAGCCGAATGCCCCAGGCTATTGGCATAGCCGCAAGAAGCCAGAGATAAGGTGTTTTTACGTCAGCGAGATACAGACACACAGCCGCAACCACCAAAAATCCAAAACCCCAAAATATATCAATCAGGCTAGCATCCTTAACGGCAACACTTATCGCCCATAGCAGGGTTAGCAGTCCAAAAACGACCGCGGCCGCATGGGTAAAATTTACAATGATATCCGAGAGCATATGCCAGCCTTTTCACAAGTCTTTGCATAGATACGCAGGATTCGCAAAAGGGGTTGTTAAAAAAGTTTGAGGTCTTACGAGGCGGGCTGACCGTCATCCTTTAAACTGCCCGATGTCTCGGCCGGTTTATCGGGAGATAAAGGATTATGGGCCTTGCGGCGGTCCAATTGGTCCACAAAGCTATGATTGACGTCGCGATGTTCGGCTTCATCGGCGCGCACGGCAATAATGACATCACTTAGCAGCGCATCTTTATCTAATTGCCAATAGTCGATGGCGATTTGCGGGGCGGGGACGTTTTCGTGACGTCCTTCTTCGACTTCTTTCAGATATTGCGTGTAACTTATCACGGCCTCTTCTTCGAAATACCCCACAACGCGGTGTGCTGTTCTGGGAGCCATCAGATAGAGGAAGAAATAAGCATTATAGAAAAAGAACTGCACGATCATAATCAGCATACGCTCAAACCAATTGGGCTGCGCGATTTCGATAAAGGTCATGAGGTGCATGCGCTCATTTTCAGCTTCGTCGAGCAAGATTCGTATCCAGCCTTCATCATCGCGCATTTTTCGCAGCGCGGTGAGGTGCTGCCACAGCCCGCCCACCATGCCGGGGACGGCCGCGACTGTTTCTAGGACAACGGCGCGGTGACCATAACGTTTTGCGAAAAATGTATCAGCAAAAAATCGCAGAAAGCGGACAAATCCATAAGCTATTTTATCGCTAATGGTTTTTGTCTTCACATGAATGTCCAGAGGCCGATCAAAATCGACCGTTCTGGGACTAGGTTTTACAGCGGCACTCATAGCTTAGCTCCGAATTTGCTTCCTCTTTTATATAGGTAATTTATGCCGCTTTATAAACGTTCCTTATCGCCGCATCAGCTATGCGCGGATGACGGCCACATCTCTCTCAACCCTTAGAGGGTTGAAATGATTTTAGAGGTCGATTAACGGGACTAGTATGAACTTTATTGACTCAGTGCGTATCTGCTTTCTTGAATTTGCGGTCTTTAAAGGTCGTTCGCGGCGCTCGGAATTTTGGTGGTTCCAGCTATTTGCGATTATAGGAACATTTGGAGCCGACTTCATAGATACGACTTTTTTAGGGTATGATGAGCTTTCCTACTTCACGCCTCTGGCAACAACATTTGACGCCGTAACACTTTTGCCTCTGACGGCGGTGGCGGCCCGTAGGTTACATGACGTAGGTATGTCTGGTTGGTTCCAAGCACCCACATTCCTTTTTTATCTTTTCTATCTTGAAGGTGTCCTACCTGAGTTTGTCATGACTTGGGCCTATGTAGCGATGGGGCTAGCGGGCATCTATTTTTTATGGATTCTCTTTAAATATGCAAAAGATAGTGATCCCGGAATGAACGCTTATGGCCACAATCCTAAAGATCCCGACATGGGCACGGTGTTTGACTGACGTCATGGGGCGGGATCGCCATTGTTTCGTCGTCATCCAGTCTAAATCAATGGCTGTCTAACCGCGCCTGGCCTCATAAAGCGCAATCGCTGCGGCTGTGGCGACGTTGAGGCTTTCAGCTTGACCAGGAATATCTTCACTCATCATAGGAATTTTGGCGAGTTGATCACAGGTTTTACGCACGCGCTCACGCAGGCCGGGACCCTCTGCGCCCATGACGATGACATGCTTGCCGCCGCCTGACACTGCGTCTTTGAGCTCGGTTTGCGTTTCGCCGGCTAAGCCTGTTACCATCCAGCCAATACGCTGTAAGTTAATCAAGGTGTTAGCGATGTTAGTTTCAAGGCAGACAGGAACCGATTCCAGGCAGCCAACAGCTACTTTGGCCAAAGCGCCTGAAAGCGGCGGGGCTTTTCGGGTTTGCATGACGAGGGCGCGCACGCCAAAGGCTGAGCAAAGGCGCAACATAGCGCCGACATTATGGGGGTCTGTGATTTGGTCTAAGACCAGGATGAGCCCGTCGCCTTCTTCATCGGCAATGCGCTCTAGGTCTGGCCATTCCAGCGGGGCAGCTTTGAGGGCAATGCCTTGATGCACGGCTTCACGCGGGACAGCTTTGTCTAGGACCTGCGGGAGAACGATTTTGGCGGGCGGAGCGCCCTGCGGTAATTTATAGCGCGTAGCTGAGTGTTCGGTGAGTAAGATTTCATGAATTGTGCGGCGCGGATTGGCGAGGGCGGCTTGGCACGCATGTGCGCCCCATATCCAACCTGAGCCGCCTTCATGCCCCGAACCTGGCCGTTTGCTGCGATTCTGTTGCATATCTTTGGGCGAGCGGGGGCGAGTCGTTGCGCTGTGTGACTTCATTCCATAGGCCTTTTTACGGCCTTGGCTGCCATCGTTTGGTGATTCACCTGATTTAAAGGCTTTTTTGCCTGTTTTTCTTTGAAATCCGCTATTGCGTGAATTCTTTGACATCTCTATATACCCGCTTGAATTATGAACCTAGTCTCTGTTCGTTGTGCGGCTAACACGTTAGCCCTGCCACTTACAGAGCATTTTTTGTTGGAGGCAACACATTAAAGATTCTAGCCAAGGCCATGGTCAGAATTTGAGTTAGTGGAGAGGTGGCCGAGTGGTTAAAGGCGTCAGACTGTAAATCTGATCACTATGTGTACGTTGGTTCGAATCCAACCCTCTCCACCACTAACAGAAATAGAATAAGCGGGCGTTGTGTAGTGGTAAGACCTCAGCCTTCCAAGCTGATGACGCGAGTTCGATTCTCGCCGCCCGCTCCATAAACTCTCGTTACCACGAGAAGAGACGTTAAACCCCGGTCGATAATGACCACAACATGTGAGAAGTAGACATGGCAAAAGAAAAATTCGAGCGTAATAAGCCGCATGCGAATATCGGCACAATTGGTCACGTTGACCATGGTAAGACAACGCTAACAGCGGCGATCACGAAGTATTTTGGTGATTTCCAAGCATATGATCAAATTGACGGC
>JBDWDN010000012.1:0-1261064 GCA_039977295.1 Hellea sp.
TGACGATGCCCTGGCGCGCTATGAGCGCATGGAACGTAAAGTCGATGAGCTTGAAGCCCATGTCGAAGCCTTTGATCTTGGATCAGGTGAAAGCCTTGAGAGCCAATTTGCGGCCCTCCAAGCGGATGAAGCTGTCGAAGACGAGCTTGCAGCCTTAAAAGCAAGCCTCAAAGCACCCGCTAAAAAAGCGGCGAAGAAGTAATAGAATAGGTTCGGGTCTTGGTAGCTTAAGGGCAGTTCCCCCTTCAACACTCCCTAAATACCATGCCCGAGCCGTTACCCCAATACATAGCTTAAGAGAGATTAAAATGAATCCTGGAGTATTAGCCCTGTTGATCCCAATCATTGCCATTGTTATGGGTATCGGATCTGGCATGCTGCGGCAGCATTATAAGCATAAAGAGCGTATGAAAAATCATATGAGCGTTGATCAAATCGCAGAGCTGGGTCAGATGTCTAAAATGGCAAACATCCTTGAGCAGCGCGTTTCGGTTTTAAGCCGTATTTTAGATGACGAAGTTCCAACTTGGAGAGAGAATAATGACAACACGATCTAAAAATTATGAGTGGGAAACTGTCTATGAAGAGCGCGCCTATAATCGCAACTCATTTAATGGAAAACGCCTACGCCGCAATAAGATAGACGGTGTTCTTGGCGGCGTCTGTGCAGGGTTCGGAGACTATCTTGGAATCAGCCACACGATAATGCGTATCATCTTTGTGCTTTGTGTTATCTTCCTTAGCTTTCCGCTTCTGGCCTATGTTCTATTATGGGTATTCGTTCCCAAGGATGAGCGCGTGTCATACCGCCAGGTAAATCAATCGATCGCGGCGGCCCCAATAGCGCCTGCGCCGAGCTTCAGTCATGCGAAATCGAAGTTCCAATCATTAGAAGCACGTCTGCAAGATATGGAACGCTCTATCACGAGCACAGAATGGAAATTACGCCGCGATTTTAGGGATCTGGAGGGGTAGGGTGAATGCGGGCTTATTTGTTAGCATGATGTTTCCAGCGTAGCTCATATCTTCATAGAGTTGATGAACTTCCCAATGGTTGGTTCAATCTCCGCATCCTTCAGAGTTGCTGCACTCACTGAAAAGTCGAGCTTTGCCGGATGCGGGACTGCAACAAGCCTTCTTGAGGCGACAAGCGGAGCGGCTATAGATTCAGGAACCGTCGTCACAACATCACTCTTCATTGCCAGATCTATGCACGCCGCCTGACTAAGTAATCGATAATGGGGAAAGCCGCTCTCTGTTAGAATGTCCCGAATCTTAGGGGATAAATTCGACGCAAAGATTTGATCATAACCTGCGATTGCCCAGTTAAACGGCACGATTTCCTCCAAAGAAAAGCTTGTATGAGCAATTGGGTGATCCGGCCGAAAAATAATGACGTAAGGTTCGGTTGTGAGCGGTGTAATCTTCAGCAATTTACGATGGGGTAGTCCAGAAATTGTGTCGCTGTGATACACTAAAATATGGGATCGTCTTTGAACGAGTTCCTCTATTGCCAGAGCTGGCGGCATAGTTTGCGCATTTATCTTGGTCTTTGGAAAGTCTTGCCGAAAGGAGAGGATAGCAGGACCTACCACAGTTTCGAGAGCTGCTGGACCGCTCACAATGTTGAGATTGGGCTCTCCTCGAATAGTTTGTTCTCTGACATTTTCTGCAAACCCCAGCAAATCAACGGCCATGGGGTGCAAACGTTTGCCAGCTTCAGTGGGGGCCACTGTTCGCGTTGTCCGGTGGAATAAAGGCGTATTCCAATCCGCTTCCAGAGTTTTTATGCTTTTCGTAATTGCAGAATGGGTCAGATGTAATTCCCCGGCAGCTTTAGAAAAGCTCCCTAATCGAAAGACGGCTTCGAAATGCCGAATAAGTCGTAAATCTATCATATGTTTCTAATGGTAACAAATATGGTCTTATAATTCAATTTATTTCAATAAGTGAAAAGAGTAGGGAGATTCCATAAACAAGGAGATCAAGGTGAGTTTAGAAGAGATTATTTCCGTCAAGGTCACACTATTGGCCCTGCCTATATTTTTTATCTCCATAGCCATTGAAATTGCTGCGAAGAAGTTTCTAAAAACGCGCGGCACTTTGCATAGCGTGGATGATTCTGTCAGCATATTCATGGGACTCGTCAGCGTTGTCACAAATGGCGCAGCGGCCTTTATTACTGTGGGTTTGTTGTTCTGGGCAGCGCAGTTTCAGCTTTATACAATTCCGCTTACCCTCTGGGCAATTCTCGCTTGCTTTATTCTTGATGATTTGCGCTATTATTTGCATCACCGCATTGCGCATCGATGCCGGTGGCCTTGGGCTATGCACATTATCCATCATTCCAGTCAGCGTTACTCTTTGGCTGTTGCCTTGCGGCAAGGGTGGACGAAGCATTTTACAGGAACGACTTTGTTAAAGGTTCCTTTGGTTCTTATCGGCTTTGATCCCGTTTTGGTTATTTTCTGCGGCGCGGTGAACGCAGTTTATCAATTCTTCTTACACACAGAGAGCGTCCACAAACTCCCAAATTGGTATGAGGCCGTGTTCAATACGCCATCACATCACCGCGTCCATCATGGCAAAAACCCACAATATTTGGATTCTAACTATGCCGGGACACTGATCATTTGGGATAAAATGTTTGGAACTTTTGTGCCCGAGGCCAAAGAGGCCTATCCAGATTATGGACTGGTAAAAGATTTTGAGACCTTTAACCCTTTCAAAATATTCATTCATGAGTATTGGGGCATTTTGAAGGATGTCTTTGGTCGCAATCGGTCTTTGAAGTCACGGCTGCTTTATATTCTAGCGCCTCCCGGATGGAGTCATGATGGCTCTCGCCAAACATCTGACGATATAAAGCGAGACTATTTCAACACTTTAGAACAATCTAGCAAAACAGACTTCCAAGCCGCGGAATAGAAAGCCCACCCATGCCTCCACATTACGCAATATCAGAAGCCTTTATAGTTATCGCCGCTCTTTATTGCGCCTGGAAACTTACGCGAAATTCTCAATGGATAGGCGCTTTAGGTGTTTTATTATTTGGAGCGGCGGCCTCTATCGGGGTGTATCGTTTCCCCAGCGGGCAAGTTGCAGAGTTAGCCTCTATTCACCGATGGGCGGGTCAAATTGGCGGTCTGGCGGGAATGGGATTAATTGGCATTGAGTTTCTTACCAAAGCAGCCCCTAAGACAAAAAGCTCCGTGCTAAAATGGGGCTTTCTCATTATACTCTTAGCAATGGTTCTGACGGCAAACGTCAAAACTGCTCTAGCCGTTCCGTTTTTTCTCTTATGGTCAATCATAACCATAGCCGCGGCCTTCGCTCTACCAGCGGGCTCTATTCTAAGACGTTTGGGCTTTGCCGCGATAGCAAGCATCATGCTGCTAAATGTCATTTTTATTCGGCAATCAAATAGTCTTAGCCAAGATATGAGCTGGCACATTTTTCACATGCTCATCGCCATATGGGTTTTTGGTATATACTGCATGCTGACGTGGCAAACCAAAACAAGGTAAGTTCCATAACGGAGGCATTCCGCCTTTTAAGGTGATTACGAAATATGTGCCTGGAGCCCACGAATTATACCCAAAATTAGGAAGTCTCTGAGCTAAGAGTGTGCTGTGTCTCAACGCCAGATAAATATTTCTTGACAATGCGCAAATATTTGCGCAAATATTTTCTTATAATTTTAAGAGGCGACTTTTATGTCTGATTTGCGAAGTCCGCAATTTGGAGCGATTTTATATCGCGCGAGCGAGTTGATCAGTATTCAAGGGGCTAAGGTCTTTGACCTTTTAGGCATAAGTCTTCACGCGAATAAAATTTCAATTGTTCTCGCCATCCATGAGAAAGGCGCGCTGTCCTCAACTGAAATATCTCAACATATCGGTATATCGCGTCAGCTGATCGAAAGCCGTTTGAAGAGTAGCGTGAGCGCCGGGTTTTTTACGCAGCTTCCAGATCCAAATGACTCGCGGAAGAAAATATATGACATATCTGAAGGATCGCGGGAGGAGGCGGCGCGTATCGTTTCGATTATGATTGACTTTGAGCAAGTCTATTCAGTGCTGTGGGATGAAATTGGCGTTGATCTCGAGAGCTCATTAAAGCTCATGGAACGGGCCTTATCTCGTACCTCTTTGGAGCATAGGCTCTGTGATGCTTTTCCGAAATATTCAGATGAAATGAAAGACCTGTAACGCGGGGTTTTAACCGGGGCCCAGCAGGCAGAGTTAATCAGCCTCAAGAAGGATATATCCATATGACCCATGCCGTTTATAAAATGATTTCGCTTCCTCTTTTTACTGCGGTGATGGCGAGTTGCTCAAACCCATCGCAATCGGCGCCTGATGGGGCCGTAGGCTTTGACCTTCTGTCTGATATTAACGTCATTTGTAAGGAGGTGCCCAAAAAATATGCTTATTTTGAAGCGCGGGCGGCGCATTGGCCTGAAACGTGCGAGCGCGCAAGACAGGAAGCCTCACGCGTAGAAAGCCGGAAAGGGGCCCTCGAGGTTTTAGAGCGTGTCGTTGATGACCTTTATGATCCTCACATTGGCCTAAACACAAATAACCAAAACTCTCCGAGGCTTATTCCGTCGGGGTCTGACCTTTGGATTGAGACCGTAGAGGATAAACATATCGTGACGGCTGTGAGGCCAAAGAGCGGAGCAGCAGAGGCTGGCATCCGGGTTGGTGATGCACTTGTCAGTTTTAATCAAATGATGCCTCGAGATTTAGCATTGACGCGTATTCATGCTGGCCAAGACTCTATGAACGAAAATCGTCAAAGATGGGCCATTAACGCCGCTATTGCGGGCCGGCGTTCGGAATCCCGCAATATAGAAATTCGCCGCGGTGAAGATGTGTTTTCATTTAGTTTAGCGGCGCCTGAGGTATCGCTGCCAGATGAAACTGTTACGTCTAAAATCTTCTCAGAGCGCGTTGGTTACATCCGTTTCAATAACAGCCTTGGCAATTCGTCTACTGTATCCGCTTTCAATTTAGCGCTTAATGATATGAGGCAAACAGACGGCCTTATTATTGACCTCAGAGAAACGCCTAGCGGCGGTAGCACGAATGTGGCCGAGCCAATTCTAGGGCGGTTTATTGCCAAAAAAACGGCCTATCAACGCACGGTTTTTCGCAATGGAATTTTCAATAATCGCGCCGTCAAACCCTCCGGTGAGTGGACTTATGATAAGCCTGTGATCGTATTGGTTGGGCGCTGGACGGGCAGTATGGGCGAAGGGATGGCGATCGGGTTTGACGGGATGAAGCGCGGACATGTCATGGGGAGTAAAATGGCGAGGCTTGCGGGCGGAACGAAGTCAATAAAGCTGAAAAAGACTGGAATTTCCTTGAACTTTCCGGCCTATGACCTCCACCACCTAGATGGCACACCGCGCCATAATTGGGAGCCTTCTGACCGAGCTGTCGCTGATAATGGTGCTCAAAAAGATATAGTTTTAGAACGCGCTATTTCAAAGCTTCAAGGTAAATAAAAGTAAATTTCTACTGGCCTTTAGCAACGTAGGCGATGCTTTCAAAATTGAGCGGTATTTTTGAGCGCATTTGTGTTAGCTAGAGATATGCATAATGTAATGATCCGGATTGAAGTCTCAGAAATGCCTCTAATCCACCATAGATACACCTCTTTGGTTTGATTCAATTGCCTATGGAAGCCGCCTCAGAAAAATTGACACACAACACAGTCTCTGGCCAGGCTGCTTTGTCTGCGCTGGGGCTTGCGGGTTTAGTGGCTGGCTATGCACTCATAACACTGCCGGCTTTTATTTGGATTAAAAATGAACTGGAGCCGCAGCTTTTAATATTCACTTTCGCGGCTATTATTGTGGGTCTCATTTTGTTGATTTGGAAGTTTGGTCTTCCGGTGAAACCCCTAACTATTCCAGCTATTGGCCTCATCGCTATATCTGGATTACTCTCAAATTTTTCATTTCCAATTTTGCAGCAACTCAGTGCGAGCTTCGCCTTACTTGGCGTTTACGGTTTTTTTGCAGGGCTATCTGGCGTCTCTGATACGCTTTGGCGCAAGGGCCTTATCATGGGCGGCCTTACGGCATTAGCTCTGCCATTCGCGCTCGTGCCTGGGACGGGGATGGGATTTTATCTTCGGCTTCTTACGGCTGATGCGGCCGCGCAACTATTAGCGTTAATGGGGCACGCTTCACTTGGGGCGCATGATGTCTTGATTTTCGATAATGGGATTGCTCAGGTTGATTTGCCGTGTAGCGGCCTGAAAAGCCTGTTTACGGGAACGGCGTTTTTCTGCGTGGCCAGCCTTGTTCTGCGCCGCGAGGTCAATTTGAAATGGATAATTAGCTACTCAATTTTTGCAGGGCTATTGATCGTGGCCAATACTATTCGGGTGACGCTCTTAATTTGGATTTCCGAGGTTCTGCTTTACCGCGATATTGCCGAAACAATCCATATGCCGATGGGGCTAATGTTATTCTGCATCGTCTGTATGTGCGGTGTTTATATGCTTTATAAATTAAAGCCGTTTCGCTCTGGAGATAATGATAGAATCTCCAGTGCCAAAATCTCCAGTGAAAGATATGCTGCTCTAACATCAAGCTTGCTATGTGTTCTCATCGCAGCGATATTTATTGCCGCAATGGTGATGTCACCACCTCAGGACCTCAAGGGACGCGGGGCCGTCACATTACCCAGTGATATGGCTGTTACGAGCGTGCAACTGACACCTACGGAAACGCGGTTCTTTGGCGCGAGGGAGCGCACCTTTGCGGGGAAATGGCTGTTTGAGTATCAAAATTTGTCTGGCTCTATGCTCGTTGTCAGAAGCGGCGCGGCGAACGGACTTCACGCACCTGAAGTCTGCATGCTTGGCAATGGTATTAGCGTCGATCATATGGAGTCGCGCGATTTTGGGGCTGGGCAATATCGTTTTCTGACCGTGGATAATGAGCGGCGCAATGCAGTCTATTGGATGCAGGGCGACCGAACAATTACAGATGACTTTCGTAAACGTCTTAACAATTTCATATTTGGTCAGCAGGATGATTGGGTAATGGTCACAATATTGCTTGATGAGCGCCTTAATCTGGCTGAAACTTTAGAGAATACCGCATCACTTGAGAGCTTGATGCAAAAGCTGCAATCTCACTATGATGCAGAGATAAACCGAAAGCCCGAGAGACAGAAAGCAGATACGAATGAGCCTAGGTAAAACAAGCAATCTGGTAGGATTATTTCTATTTTGGGGATGGAACCTTTTATCCGTATTTCTCTGCGTGTTTCTCTTGGGCATGGCTGTTCTGCCTTACGTCTTCATGGCCGCGGTTAACGGAGAGATACCTTTATCTATTACCCTCTGCCTATTGATTTTGATGGCGACCCCGATTTGGGCAATTCTTTTTGCGGCCAAGAACCCCAATAAAGCGGTGGCTTTCTTCTTTGGCGTTGAAATACCCATTATCATCTTAACGCTTTTTCGCCTTTTCATTGTGCGCGAGCTAACGCTCGGGAGCGGGTTTCTGCTCGCCAGCGCCGTTATAGCGGTTGCGGTTTTTGGCTGGCCCTTGAGAAATAAGTCTTTGGCAGAGGGGAAGAAGGATCGGAAGCTTAACCCTTATATCGTGACAGCCCTCAGTACCCTTGTTTTAATCGCAGGGCTTTATGTGGCCATTCTATCGGGCCTATATGCCTTTCCGATGATTATCGAATTTTTCAAAGGCTTGGCCTCATTTAAGTGGGCGGGAAGCCTTGAGTTTTTCGAACCGCTGATTTTGATAATTATGTTGCTATTCCTAACTGGGATGTTGGCATTTTTTGTTTTCCCTGTTTTTATTGCTTATTTCTATCCGAAGTTATGGACGCAAAATGGCCAGTCTATTCGCGGTCAAATGTCAAAAACTAAATATTTAATCGGTTCAATTTGCTTTGCGCTTATCTGGGGCGGGGTCTTTGTTATGACCTCGCATCAAGGGCAGGCAGATTATGTCAGCCGCTTAAATGAGATGAGTGTTGCGGAGAAGCGAGATGAAATGCAGAGCCCAAAAAAGGTTAGCAAACGCCTTTTGAGTGCCTATCTTAATGAATATCGTTATTTGGGGACGAAAGAGGAAAGTCGGAATTTAATCTCTCAATATAGGCGAAGTACGGGCAGTGAAGAGCTCGGACAATTAGCGCAGGACATACAATCTGCTTTGCTAAAACCGCTTCTTTACAAAGGCGGGCGAGGGGACGGCGTTGCCGCTGGAAAGCTTTACACGCAGCTCTTCGATAGCCCGATACAAAGAGATGAAAAGAAAGCGATTACTAAGGCCTTAGAAGCAACGTTCAACCGTGATGAGGTGGTTGCGGGGCTTATGAATATTGGCGCGCGAAACGTTATTCTGCGTGAGCAAAATATTGATGTTCAAACAGACTCCGCTATTTCGACTGTTGAAATAGAAGAGGTTTACGAGAATCTGACCTTTGAAAATCAAGAGATTTTCTATTATTTTTCCCTGCCTGAAGACGCCGCCATTACAGGGCTTTGGATTGGCCGCACGGATAAGCGCGAAGAGATGGATGCGTTCATTGTCGCCCCAAGAGGCGCAGCCCAAAAAGTTTATGAGCAGCAAGTACGCCGCAATGTAGATCCAGCATTGCTCGAGCAAGTCGGCCCCGCGCAATACCGTCTGCGTGTTTTCCCAATTCCCGTAACGCGTTCGCGCGCTCAATTTAATCGAGGCCGAAACAGGGGACGTGACGCCGGCGACAGGCCGTTTATGCGCGTTCACATGCGCTATGTCGTTCCAGCGGGGGCTGGCGATTCTGTTTTGCCCACCCTTTTAGAAAAACGGAATGTTGATTGGTCGCGCAAGACGAAGCGGCGAGTGAATGACGAGAAGGTCGGTAAAACGGATAGCTGGATGCCAAGCTTTCTTTTTCCTTCCGAGAGTATAGGTGACCTTGAGAAACAGATTACTCTGGGCGAGACTTTAGTCACGTTCAGCCCCACGCCAAACAACGAGCCGCAGCCTTTGGGTAAACTCGCAGTTATCGTCGATACCTCTTACAGCCTGACGGGAAAACAAGAGAGCCTTCAGGCCGCAATGGATGATTTGAACGCTTTAAAAACGGCAGGCTTAGCGGAGCTAGATATTTTTACGAGCTCCGCCCAAGATGGGGCGATGGTGCAAAGCGCCTCGTTAAATGCGCAAGACCTCAAACCCTTTGGCAGCCTAACGGCGCAAAGTCTCATAAATCAGTTTTTGGGAGTCGCGCGTTCCGAAGATTATGATGCGGTCATCCTTTTAACCGATCAAGGGCTCTATGGTTCGGATGGCGAGATCCATACTCCGCTCGCTGCGCCGCTATATTTCCTGCATATCGATAAAGCGGCGGCGGCTTATGATGACGCTATATTGGATGCTATCTACCGGTCTGGCGGGGGCGTGGCGACATCGGTTAAATCACTCAAACAACAATTGACCTTTAACGGCCCAGAGGCACGGGTCATTGGGGACAGGCTTTGGACACTTAAACCTAGCGGCTTAGATGTGGAAATCCCTGCCCGCTCCGCCCAGCCGTCTGGCCTAACAGCCTTAGCGGCCCGCCAAATTATCCTGATGGAGTCATTTGGTAAGCCCCCGGCCTTAGAGACGTTGGACAAGCTTCATAAACTCGCTACAACCCATGACGTTGTGACGCCATATTCTTCGATGATCGTTCTGGTCAATGAAAGGCAAAAGGAAGCCTTAAAGAAAGAGAGCGAAGCCGATGACCGCTTCGACCGCGAAGGCCGATCAGGCGAAGAGGTCTTATCCAGCCCCAACAACCCCTTAGTATCAGGCGTGCCAGAGCCGCATGAATGGCTGTTGATATTTGTATCCTTACTGATGCTTATCGTGATCTGGCGTAAGAGAGATGAGTGGGACAGAGCTGGGGGCGTGCGGTAACGTTTTACCCCAGACTCGTTAGTTTCAATATAGGCGCGAGAAGCTTTAGATTGACATCAGTTTTGTGAAATCTTACCTCTTTGGTTTAAGACAAAGAGGCTAGTATGTTACGTTCAGTTTTTCCATTAGCCGCGCTTTTTCTCCTGACGGCTTGCGCAACTCCGCCTCCCATAAAGCCTGAACAATTTAACGCCGTTAAGAGTGGGCAAAAGGCCGCTATCTTCATGACCTATTACGGGGATAGGGCTTGCTCTAATGCAACACTTTCTTTGATGAGCACAAAATCTGGAAGCGTTTATTCACTCGGGCCAGGCGCTGGCCGAGCTGATGGTGTCGCCGTTGAACCGGGCGCCTATCAGTTTTTGATGGGGTCTTGTTATCAACAATTGGGAAGCGGTACGAGAGCCTCATTTAAGGACTTAGCTTATTGGTTTCATCCCATAGAGGTCGAAGGAGGCGAGGTTGTTGACTTGGGCACCCTGCGGTTTGAAGTCCTCACAAAAAAGTCTGAGGCCACGACGATAGATAAAATAGAAAACCTCATGACCACTATGAGCCTGAAGGATAGGTCTAACTTCTTTCTATATTCCTTTGACGCGACGCCTCGAAAACGAACGCAAAAGCTTGTTGCGAAATATTACCCGGATCTTAGCGATAAAATGGTCATTAAGCCACCTAAGGCACGATTGGATAAAGCTAAGTATGAGCAGATGATAGATAAGGCTTATGCAAAAAATAAAGACGGGTCTTCCCCAACAAGCGAGGAAGCGAAGCAGAGATTGTTGGAACAGATGAAAAAGAGATAATTGGGGTTTTTGTCCCCCGATCTATTAATTGTTTGCAAACACAGGCTCGAGATATTCCCCGCGATAATGCTTTGCCCTAAGCGTCAGGAGACCCCCGATTAAATCGGGGGACAAGCCCATTGGCTAGAAACTATTGGACATTCAGATACTGGGCCTTGAGTGTGTAGCAATGGGGTTTCTTTACGATGCATTTGATTATTTGCCTGAATTTGCTCAGAGGCCCGTTATTGCGCTCTTGTGCATTATCGTGGGTTATTTTCTTTCAAAAATCTTTGCAGCTTTGTTGAGCGGAATTCTCCCAACGAAGGAAGGGTTAGATACGGCTATAAAACAAGAGAATTTTCTTTCTCTGCGGCGCCGTATGGTGCGAAGTTGTTTTTGGGTTAGCTGGCTTGGGTTTATTATACTCGGATTTAACCAACTTCCTTTACTCTCCTCCGCGATAAAATTATGGCTTATAGAACCACAAAATTTCACGATTCAATTTTTAATTCTTCTCGGAGGTGGATTATTGCTGGCAATGGATGAAACAATTCAGAGCCTCCATTCCGCGCTAAGCCGATTCTTTAGGTATAAACCGCGTCCCAAACTCAACAAAGTGTTTCAGTTTATATTGCGCATTTTTTGGATACCTCTTGCCTTGCTTGGCGGTTGGGCGCTCAATGACCCTCAAGCTACGGGTATAAAAATAATAGCGACGCTTTTAGTTTTGTTATTAGGTTACCTATTGGGCAACGTCATTAAAACTACGGCTGCAAGCCTGATGGGGCTTAAAACCGTCGCAAGCCATCTAGTGCCAAAGTTCTTATTCTATTGTGTAGGCGTTACTTTTTTCATGACCGCGATTGGCATTTGGGTGTAGACTTACATTAGCGCCCATAGGTTTTCGAAAGCGGCAGTGCTTAAAGATTTAAAACAAACTTCCATCACTCCTCATCCGCCTTCAGCATCGCTTCGAATGCCGCAATGTAACGCTGCTCATTTGAGCCTAACTTACCTTTGCGGTTAAGGGATTGGGCGAGGTTTAGGCCCTCTTGCGCGGCGGTTTTATAATCTTCTGGCTTGGTTTGCGCGAGAAGCGAAAGGGCGTAGACTTTGAAAAGGTCTAGCGTATCTGCTTTAATCTCGGTGTTGTTTTCGGGCGTGAGGTCGGCGATGAGCTCTCTTGCCGCCGCCTGTATTTCTGCGGGTTTGGCTTCTGCCGCAATTAATGTCCCAACATAATTAAGCCTTACGCGGTAGCGTTCGATGGTTAGTTCTTTGGAGGCGCCGTAACGTCTTTCAAAAGCGGAAAGGGTTTGCATACCTGGCGCGTGGAGGGAGGTTAGCAGGGCTTGGGTGCGGTCTTCGGCGCGATAAAAGGTAGACATGCTGCTATAGATTAAGTTGGTAACTTGTCCGATTTCCTTGGGGTCTCCTTCTGCCAAAAGCTCTGCTCGTAGAGACTCCATTGCTGACATATAGGTGGCTTTGGCGGCCTGAGCGTCTCCGCCGAGCATATGCTCCCAAGCGACAAGTGTGAATCGTTCTTTTTTTAGATCGCGATTATCAGGGAAGTCAGCCGCATAATCATCAAAGCGTTTCAAGGCTTCGCCCATACGCTCCACGGCAATTTCAGGTTCGCCCAATTGCCCATATTCTACGGCTAAGCTCATCAGGCGGCGAGGTAAGGCTTCACGCGCTGAGGCATCGCCCGCATCGGCCATGGCGCGGTATTGCGCGATAGATTTTTCATGCGCTTCGTGGTGGTCATCAATTTGATTGAGGCGGTGTTTCGCGGTGGCGCGCAAGTCGTTATAAAGGGCCAAATTCATACGGGCATTTTTGAGATCGCGCCCTTTGAAATGCGCTAGCCCGCTTTCGAGTATGGCAATAGCGCGCTGCATGTCAGGCTCAATTTTATCAAACTCCTCGGTCACCAGATAAAGCTGTCCCCGCGTTGCTATGGCTTCGGCGGCTGAGGGCAAGGCTTCGCCCATGGGTGAGGCTGCGGCGGGGTCTAGAGGTAAATCTTCGAGAGGTTCTAAGGCTTCCAGCGTGGCTGATAGTGTTGAGATTGCGCTCTTAGCGTCCTCAGGACGACGCGTGAAATAGGCCAAGTCGCCTTGTATAATCGCGGCTTTCAATTGCTCTAAAGGGGATTGCGCGATCGCGGTTAAGCTGGCTTGTGAGCGCTTAGCTTCGGCAAAACTGCCCGCCTGCATTTGCGATTTCACCAGCAGGCCTAGCGTATCAAAATCTGCTGGGGCGAGGGCGATAGCCTTGCGCGCCGCCTTTACCGCGCGCGCGGCATCTCGGCTAAGCGATAGCTCTGCGATGAGCCGCCAATCGGCCGCGGTTTTGGCTTCGGTCTCTAAAATGGATATGCCGCGCTCAAAAGTAGGGCTAACGGCGACGAGTTGCAGCGCCTCTTTTTGCCGCTCAGTTCCCGAGGATAAGGTCTCCATGGCTTGGGCTGAATTAGAGCCGCCCAGCATGTCCATTAATGCGGCGGCTTCATCCACAGACAAGTCGCCAGATTCCACCATGCGCAGAACCATTGTCTCTGGCTCTGGCGTAGATGTTGAACCGCTATCAGCAAAAAACTGATAGAAACCCAATACGCCGCCTAAAGTCGCAAGCAAAACCAAGCCGCCCCAAACGAGTCGTCCCGCCTTTGCCGCATTTACACGCATCGTGCCTTCAGTTTTTGTCATGGTCACTGTCCCTCGATCCCGAATACCCAATGCCAGAGCCCATCCCAAGGGTCAAACCAACTTATTTTAAGTGTTCCAGTTCTAAGGCTATCTTTAAGAATATGTTGGCGAATGAGCACCTCAAGCAACAATTATTCTGTCAAGAATTTCAGGGCTACCGAATTTATGAGCTTCGGCCTTTCTTCTAAAGCATAGTGAGTTCCATCAGGAACTATGAAAAGCTGCGCATTTGGGAGCGCGTTATAGAGCGATAACACATGGTCCAGTTCCATATCCTCATGGTCGCCATTTATGACAAGCGTCTTGGCCTCTATTGTTTCTAAGTCCGATATCGAAAGTGTAGGGCTTGTTGTCCACATGATGGACATTTCTTTTAGTAAACCTCCAAAATCAGTCAGGTCATCATGCCCCGTCATATAATGTTTGATGAAATTTCCCGGGTAAGCGTTAGGGTCCGTATTTCCATCCCATTCATAATTGGCGATGAAATTTCGCGTTGCGTCAGGGTAGGAATCGAAATGGTAATTTGCGCCGAGTAAGACGAGCTTATCTACCAGCTCTGGGCGATTGAGCACTGTCGTGATTGCTGTTACGCCGCCATCGCTTAACCCCATGATTGAAATAGTATCGTGATTGAGGTGATTAGCTAAGGCGATGACATCTTTCGACATAAGCTCATATGAGATTTGCGCGTCAGCGCGACCGCTGCGGCCTTGCTCTCGGCTATCAAGCGCTACAACGGTGAATGTTTTTGAGAACTCCGCTATTTGCTGGTTGAAACTGTCACGAGATTCCATGCCGCCATGCAAAAGATATAATGGAGGCCCATGGCCTTGAAGAGTGTAATTTAGAGTGACGTCGTTGACACGCACGGTTTGCGTGGATGTCGAATGACAAGCCGCGAGACAAATGAGTGCTAAAAATAAAAATATATTTTTCATCATCTCTATGTCTTTTGCAAAAGCTCCATTGCGGCAATGACCATGGCCTCTGTGCCAAGCTTGATTGAGCTTTCTGGATCTACTTTGAAGAAGGGTGAGTGATGTGAGGGGGCGTCATCGACGTCTTTTTCGGGGGTGCCGCCTACCGAGAAATAGACACCTTTGACACCTGATTCTGGCGTTACGAAATAAGCAAAGTCTTCGGCGCCCATGCCCTGACGTGGCTGGCTATAGAGCGTGCCTTTCGGGAGCTTTGCTTCAAATAGATTGGTAATGCGCTGCGCTGTTTCTGTGTCATTTATCGTTGGCGGCGTGGACTCGGTTTTAGAACGGATGACCTCGGGCATTAGTTTTTTCGGAACGCCCATAGATATCGCAACGCCTTCTGCGACGCGGTCAATGCTGTCCAAGAGAGCTTCTCTTACCTCTGGGCTATCGGAGCGAACGGTTAATTGCATATCGACGCGGTCTGAAATGATGTTGTGTTTAAACCCGCCGTGAAACGCGCCAACCGTGATCACGCCGGGGTCTAAGGGGGCGATAGTGCGAGAGACGACAGATTGCAAAGAGACCACGATTTGAGAGGCCACCAGGATGGGGTCTATGCCTTTATGCGGTGACGCGCCGTGGGCGCCGACGCCGCGCACAATAATATCCACACTATCAGAACTTGACGCCGAGATACCGAGCGGGAGCTCTATCCGGCCCGTTGGCGTGCCAGCAGATACGTGAAAAGCGAGGGCATAGTCCGGTTTAGGGAAGCGCTTATAGAGCCCATCTTCAAGCATAGCCCGCGCGCCTGATATCCGTTCTTCGGCAGGCTGCCCAATTAAAACGAGTGTCCCCGACCATTGGTCTTTGCGAGCGGCTAATTGCCGGGCCGTTCCCACGAGCGACGTGATATGGACGTCATGACCGCAGCCATGCATGACGGGTTTCTCTTTGCCGTCAATGTCGACTTGAGTGGCTGTGGAGGCATAGGATAAACCGCTATCTTCTTTGATAGGCAATCCGTCCATATCCGCGCGGATCATCACGGTTGGCCCCGCGCCGTTTTTCATCACCGCGACAACGCCCGTTTGCCCAACGCCCTGCGTGACGTCATAGCCAAGGGCGGATATCTCTTTACTTAGACGATCAGCGGTTTTGTTTTCTTTAAATGATAGCTCAGGGTTTGCGTGAAAATGGGTGAATAAGTCGCTTAGATTTTGCTTATAATCGGCCGCTACATCCTTGCGCAGAGCTTCATCTGCTGACGCGTTATAGGACATCGCTGATAACGCTAAGGCCAAACCAATTTTGATTGAATTCTTTACCATTTCACACTCCCTCGTTTGCCGGGCATGATAGGGTAAAAATCTAAGCCGTAAAGCGGCTAATGAAAAGCTGATCGTTACTTTGAAAAGTGAGGTGTTAGGGTCAGCTATGCAAGTTTGAGTAATTTATGTCAGGGACGCGTGAAGGCGTAGATATTGCGATTGGTAAAGTCAGTATCATCCTTCATGCGGACATCCTTTGAGATTGTGAACTTTGACGCGCTCAGTGTATAACTCATTCGTATGTGTGCGGGTTTGTTATTGTCGGTGCCTTGATGGGCGGTACGTATTTTGAGGCTGCCATCCGCCTGCGTTTCGCGATAAGTAACAGGGTGTCCGTCCAAGACGCGGCCTGATTTGGAAATCTTGAGTGCAGCCTTCGTGTCCTCCCAAGGTTCTTTTGGATAAGAGACTGAATAGCGAAGCTGCGTTGGAGAGGTAATGCGGACTGATGCCGCCGTCGGAATCGTGACGCGCTTATTGGCGCTGTAATCTAAATAAGTAAGTGTCCCAGTCCATTCATCGCCTGCGATAACGTCGAAATCCGCAATCTTTATGACCGGGCCATCTGAGGGAATGCTGGTTGCAGGAGGAGCTACGCACGCCGTTAAACCCAAGATTAATATTCCTGTTAAATACAGTAAACGCATATTTCCTATCCTTTGGAGAACGGCTTAGAATATGTTGAGGGGGTGGTCGTCTCATTTCATATAAAACCGCCGTTTGAAAGGCTCCGCTTATAGTCTCTAATGTGTTACTTCATAAACACTGCAAGACTTAGCAGTGGGGTTGGCGTTTCTTATAAAACTGTTTTGCGGAGTGAATTGTTTTTGAGACGTATTTTTAAAGAATTGAGACGATTAACGATGGGTTTTGAATAAATCTGTATTCATCTTGATATGTATATGATTCGAATGGAATAAATTATGGGTTCACTTGCAGACATCGTCATTGATTGGCGCTCGGCACTAATGTTTGCTTTGTGTTTGCCAATGCTGGTTGCGTCTATAATGCTGATGACGCGCCGTGTAGAGCGCCGTGCCAATTTGTTTTTAGGTGGATTGCTTATTGCCGTTGTGATTGTGCAGATCCCTCAAATCATCGGCTTTTCTCAGTTTTATTCAATATGGCCGGGACTAACGTTTTTCCCGTTTGATACGGAGCTATATCTTGGCCCGTTATTTTATCTGCATGCTTGGGCCTTAACACATGACAAACCGCTGCGGTGGCGCTGGGGATTACTTATCCCAGGGTTATTACAGACCCTATATTACACGGCAGCTTTTTTTGCGCTTGGTGATTACAAGAATAAATGGGCCTATAATGAAGCCGTTCATGACCCTTTTATCACCCCCATTGAAACAGTCTTGGCGATTGGATTTATTTTAGCGGCCATCTATTTCGTCTCAAAAATGATGAAAACATATAATATGTTTCTGATTGAGACGCAGTCGGCAAAAATAGAATATGATCCGATTTGGCTACGCCGCCTTAATCGAGCGTTCATCGTTGCGGGCTGTATATTTTTAATATTTCGGATCGTGGATATGACTCCCGGCGGCCTTACCTATAGGGCAGGTTTTCCGATACAGCTTATCATGACGGCCATTATTGCTTGGTTAGGCTTTGAAGCCTTGTCGCGTACATCTCGGCCTTTTCCAAAAATTTATACGCCTTCTGCCGAACCGCTGGATGAGGCGCCGCCCAAAGCGCGTGACTGGGTAAAGGATGGCGCGGCCCTAAAGGCAGCTATTCAAGATGAGAAATTATACCTCTCCCCGACGCTCTCGTTGAAGGGCCTTGCCAGCCGGATGAATTCTAATGAGACCTATATGTCCCGCGCGATTAACCTTGGATTGGACACGAATTTTAATCGGCTTATTAATCAGATGCGCGTTGCCCATGCCAAAGATCTTTTAGCCTCAACATCGGAAAATATTCTCGCGATTGCGCTGGAGTCTGGTTTTAATTCTAAACCCACATTTAACCGTGTCTTTCGAGATATCTCAGGCCAAACACCGACCGCTTATCGTCAGCAATCAGCTACCGGCGCTCAATAAATGATGGCGTAAGACGTCTTAATATTCGCAAGTTTTTAACAATATTTGAAAAAGGCACATTATGACTGAGACGCCGATAGAGCCCTCCGAAGAAATTCGTTCCGCTAATCAACGCTTTATGAGTTTTAATCGCGTCGCCTCGCTTACGGCTGTAGCTGTGTCTACTCTTGCTCTATTAGTTTCCGTATTGGAAGTTAATGCTATTAAGTCCCAGCAGCGCGCCGCCGTTTGGCCTTTCATTGCGCTTAGCAGTTCCTACACGGATCAAGGCTTTACATTTAAGCTTGAAAATAAAGGGGTGGGTCCGGCGCTCGTTCATGCCGTTGATATCACCTATGAAGATCAACGCTATCGTGATTTGGACGCGTTGATTGTTGAAACTTTAGGCGAAGAAAATGCCTTTAGTTACGATGTTTATTCTGGTGTAAATCCCTCGGGAAGTGTTTTGGGGGTGGGTGATACCGTCATTTTATTTTCTGTTCCATGGGAAGACCGCACACAGAAATTATTGGAAAAATGGAATGATAAGGTCAATGTGACGGCTTGTTATTGTTCAATTCAAGAAGAATGTTGGACGGCGCAACTCTCTCAAGGCATGGCGGAGTCAAGTAACAGCTGTAAAAACCCTGAGACTTAAAGGGAATTTTTGAGACAAATGTCTCATATCTTTTAGTGGGTCTCAAATCTGATAAACCTTTGCTCAATAAAAGCTTTGAGACGATAGGTCTCTGCATAGATGCAATTCTCTGCCCATAGCGAAACCCAATATTTGGTTACGCATGATGGAGAGATTCATGAAGAAACTCATTTTAACAGCGGTATCCCTCGCGGCGTTTACGTCTATGCCGGCATTTGCACAATCAGCAGCAGGCGCACAGCTTAGTGTCGATCAAGTCACGTCGGATATAACTTTGGCGCGTGAAGCTTATAGCCGCGTGCATCCGGGTTATACGCGATATGCAAAGGCGGCGGATATGGAGGCTGCTTGGACTGGAATTATCACAGAGGCTAAAGCAAAAGAGGGCCTCACAAGCGGCGAGTTTTATCTCGCGGTTCAGAAAGTTCTAACGCTCATTCGCTGTGATCACACAAAGGCTGAACTTCCCAAAGCCTTAAGGCAAGAGCGAAATGAAACGCCTGTCTATCTGCCTTTAAGGTGGCAGCTTGTTGATCAGCGCGCCCTGATCACGCTGCCAGTAGAAGCGCTGGGCCTTAATGTGGGTGATGAGATTTTATCGATAAATGGCCGCCCTTTGGCAGCCATGATTGCAGAGGTCGAAAGCTATATTCCCTATGACGGATATACAAAATGGTCACGTGCTGGCGGCGTCGGGGAGTCGCTTGAATTTATGGGCGGCGCTGTTGACCATTTTGGTGCATTATTGTGGGACATCTCACCAACAGCCACTGTCGAGATAAAAGCCGTCTCTGGTGAAGTAAAAACAGTTCAGATGGAGCGCGTTACATTCGACAGTTGGAAAACCTTAGGAGATGCCAAGGCAAGTGTGCGCAACTTCAAGGATGCCGTGTCCTACCAAAGAATTGGTGAAAATGCAGGCTACTTAAAAATTGATAGTTTTGTAAATTACCGCGACCCTGTGAAACCTGATACTCTATTTCGACCGATTTTTAAATCTATCCAAGCAGAGGGACGCGATTATCTTATTCTCGATTTGCGGCAGAATGGTGGGGGGTCATCAGACGCCCGTATGAGCTTGACCGCCAATCTTTTAAGTGAGCCGTTAAAAGCTAAAAAGGACATGCGTGTCGCAACACTTAATTTGGATGGACTAAGAGACCATATGTCCACCTGGGATAAACGCGCTCTAAAGCCCAACCCGCTAGGATTTAAGAAGAATAAAGACGGCACTTATTCTCTCAGATCATTCATTGATGAAGATTTGCGAACGCTCAAACCCAGTAAATATGCATTTAATGGAAAACTTATTGTTTTAACAAGCTCGACTAACTCATCGGGCAGCACAAGCTTAGCTGCGACATTGAAATCGCATCGAGACGCGACGCTTATCGGTGGCCGCACAGGAGGAAGCGCAGAGGGGCCGACAGCGGGCTTATTATTTACATTGACGCTACCAGAAAGCGGCATACGCACGCGCGTTCCGTTTTTCCGCTACTACAATAATGTTAAGGTCTTCGAACCCGGCTTAGGCATGACGCCAGATATCAATGCGCCTATGACAGCGGACGCTTTCTTGGAGGGAAGAGATCCGGCGTATGACGCTGCACTAGCCTTTATTGAAGGTAAAGTAGAATAATGGACGACAACAAGGCTGCGAGCGCGGGCAAGTCTGCGCATTATCGCCGGAGTAGGCAAGAACAGAGCTGGCAAGATGAAGGTCAGCGTTTGCTAACGGCCATTAAAACACATGAATGGTTTCTAGATTCCAGTTTTTCACTTTTACAGCTTTCCGAAAGGGTAGCCCTGAACACAAATTATGCCTCCCACGCTCTAAATTATGGTTTGGGGACGTCTTTCAAAAATATCTTGAATGAGCTGCGGGTTGATTTTGCAAAGAGATTGATCAAGCAAGACCGAGAGAGTTTGCTGACGATCGCGCTTAATTCAGGGTTTGGGTCTAAAGCGAGCTTTAACCGCGTCTTTTTAAAGCTAACACATCAGACGCCCAGTCAATATCGCTATCAGTCCCGTCAAGAAAGTCGTGGCAAGACCCTCGCCCCATCTCAGACCTTAGGAGGTGGTGATGTGAATTAGGTCATAATTTCAAAGACATCATCTTATCAAAATCCAAGGAAATACAATGAAAAACTTACCTATCTCCCCTAAAAATCCACCCAAAAACAAGGTCATGATATCCACCATATTTTTGGGCGCAGCTATTACGGCGCTGATCTGCATGACTCCTGCATATGCGCAATCAAGCAAGACACTCAACATAGAAGGTTTCAGCGCAATTAAGGCCGAAGCGGGCGTGAATGTCGTTTATAAAAAATCGAATAATTATGACGTTCAGACAGAGCTTCAAAGCGGTTCTGACCATACTGTGCGGATTAAAAAACGGGGCGATACACTCTATATTGCCCGCAAAACAGAGAAGGGTTGGGCGGACGGGAAAACCCGCGTCACTGTTAAAGTTTCCGGACCAGAACTTAATTTCATTGCAGCTAGTTCTGGCGCAAAAGTTACGGCAACTGACTTAGAGGCTCAGATATTGAAAATACGTGTAGATAGCGGCGGGCGCGTTCTGGCAGCGGGCCGCTGTGGCCGCCTTTCTAGTCAAGCGGACTCAGGGGGCGTGGCTGATTTATCTAAGGTCAAATGCGATCAAGTGGCCGCAAAAGCTTATTCTGGTGGTGGCTTAAAACTATATGCAAGTGAATCCATCAAAACGCGAACCGATAGCGGCGGGTCTATCCGAGTCTTTGGAACTCCGCCAGAACGTGATGTTAAACCTGCAAACGGTTCTTATGGCGGGCGCACTATTTTTGAGAAAAAAGACTAATTCAGCCTTAAACGAGAATACTTCGAGCACTGCCGAAAGGTTGCGCTGCCTATTATCGGTGCTCGCTTGCCTGACTAAATTTGAGATATGAACCGAGCAGATTATGGATTAACATTTTTGATTGATGATTTGATGCTATTAATGATCAATATGTTATAGTGTTCTTGAAATGGGTCGTGTGAGAGGGGCCGAGCGGACATCAAAAAGTTTGGTGGAGCTGAATTCGAGACTCCAAACTCACGGCCCTCGGGATCACTCAATTCGGCAACTATAATGTCGATAGGGACCCAGAGTTATTGAGGCAAAAATATGAGTATGAAAATCCAATATCTTGAAATCGTTACGCCCGATGTAGAGGGTACAATTGCTATTTTTGCGGCGTCTAATAACGCAAAATTCTCAGACCCTGTCGCAGAGCTTGGCAATGCGAGAGTGGCGAAAATGCCCGATGGTGGGCAGATTAGCGTCCGGGCGCCTATGCACGCCGAGGAAGAGCCTGTGACCCGAACCTATTTTTTAACAGAGGATATAGACGCCGCGACAGAGCAGGCCGTTGCGGCGGGCGCTGAACTTGCCCATCCCGTGATGGACATTCCGGGACAAGGAAAATTCTCTATTTTCTTTCATGCCGGCAACCAGTTCGGATATTGGCAGACCTAGACTTATTGCGGTTGTTATGCGTCTAAAGGTGTTGATCAACTAGGATAGGGTTGCCGTCTGGATCAAGGATCATAAAGCTGGCCGGGCCGGATGTGCTTTCATCTGCTTCGGTCATGAATTCTACGCCGCTGGCTTTGAGCCGCTTTTGGATTTCGCGGATGTCGTCAAAACTCTCAAGGGGCTCAGCATTGCTGTCCCATCCTGGGTTAAAGGTCATCATGTTTTTTTCGAACATGCCTTGAAATAAACCAATAACCTTGCTTTCATTTTTCATAATAAGCCAGCCTTGCGTGGTGTCTCCGCCCATTTCACTAAAACCAATTTTTTCGTAAAATGATTTTGACGCGGTTAGATCCTTGACGCTGAGGCTGATTGAAAATGCACCTAATTTCATGTCTCATTCTCCTTTGATATTTGGTTATTTACGCGCCCAAAATTTCGGGTTGTGAAGGCTGAGGGCTGAGATAAGGGCAACGATAAATCCCATCGGGAAGTTTTCTAAAAATGTCATCGGCATGCGATAAGACGTCCTTTCATAATTCGTGACGTAGTCTTTCATTTTTGATGTGTAGTCGGAGAGTTCGGCGCCGCTCATGCCTTTGGCTTTAGCCTTTTCAAGCAACATATCCGTATATCCAATGATGAATGTATCACCCGTATATGCGATATAAATCTCCCAAACCAAGACATAAGCCAGAGCTGAAAAAAACGCCATCGAGGCCCCAAGGAGAAGCGCTTTTGAAAAAGCGATCACACCGCCTTGGTCGATATTGCGAAATCTTTTAATCCCGAAAAAGATCAGGGACATGTATAAGAACATGAGTAAAAACCCAACCGCCATTGAGCTTGCACCGCTTTGCATGCCGAATGCGATGAAGCTGCCAACCATAGAACATATGATAAGAAGCCCCGTGGCAAATCCATAGAAAAACGCTGTCTTCCAAAACCCTAAGGCGCGTTTGGTATTACTCATAATTTTCTCCTATTTGAACGACCCAAAACTGCGGGATTTTAATGTCGTTGTCACTCGCCCAGATGGGTGAGTTCTATAAATTAACCCGCTTGGCTGACGGGATTTAAGGAAAGTTCCGTAGCTTTGCTGACGGCCTGGGTTCGGTTTTTTACGCCGAGCTTTACATATAAATTAGCCAGATGGGTTTTGATAGTATTGGGCGAAAGACCAAGATCGCGCGCGATTTCCTTGTTACTTTTGCCTCGGCTTAGAAAGGTCAGCATCTCGAGCTCACGCCGCGTTAGGCCAAGAGCCTCGATTGCTTTGTCATTTTGTGCGGGGCCGCCAATAGGGACGCGGGGGCGCCGTTGACGCTCTATCCAAATGCCGAGGCCCGCAAATAACACGGCGATAACCAGTCCATAAATCTCAAGCCCGATGTCGCGCATGAAGACTTTATAATTTAGCCAGCTGAGCGCAAAGGCAGCCAACGCTAAGATCGAGCCATAAAGTATTATCATTCCCCTCATGACGGTATAATGCCAGAGCAGAGGCGTCATGGCTAGGGCGGAGGGAAACACAAATTAGCACTACAAGCGAAATTTCCTATAAGGCCAATCTTATCTGCCCGTAGCCAAGCGAAATTAAATGAGGTAGTTGGAGAAGTTGTTCAGTTTTGTCCGAAAGGATGGAAGATAGTTCGACAGAGACAAATAGGGCAGAGAGATAACATGCTGGAACCGGCTTCATTCTTAGTTTTTCGAGAACTTATTGGAACAGCATTGCATGTCATAAAAAGAACGCCTGAGGCGATAGCTGAAGAGTATGGCTTATATGTTGAAAGGTCGTTTGAGAGCGGGTTGGGGTATTACACCTTTGTTGGTTTTCAAAAGGGTGAATATTATTTTGGTTTAAGAAGGTTTGTAGAATCACCCGTGAAAACGAATAGCATGGTGAGTGTAATGGGCGCGCCAGATGGGATGAAGAAGGGACTCATTGCTGAAGCACTGAATATGGATGTTTCGGAAGTTATTGAACTGAAAATGGAACATTAGGCATTTTTGCCGCGAAGACGTTTTGGATGCGCGCTGTCAAGCCGACCTTAGCCAATTTTTCAATTTCAGCCAATTGGTTGCAGTTCTGTCAGATGGTTCGGTTCCTTTTACCTCTCCAATATCCCCGGCAAATTCAGGTCATTCTCTTTGGCGGAATCCATGGCGATATCATAACCCGCATCGGCGTGACGCATCACGCCCGTTGCGGGGTCATTCCATAGGACGCGCTTTAGGCGGCGATCTGCGTCCTCGCTTCCGTCCGCGCAAATCACCATGCCGGAATGTTGAGAGTATCCCATGCCTACGCCGCCGCCATGATGCAGCGATACCCAAGTTGCGCCTGAGGCTGTGTTGAGTAGCGCATTTAAAAGAGGCCAATCAGAGACAGCATCAGAGCCGTCCTTCATGGCTTCGGTTTCGCGGTTTGGCGATGCGACGGAGCCTGAATCTAAATGATCGCGGCCGATGACGACAGGGGCGCTGAGCTCTCCGTTGCGGACCATCTCATTAAAAGCCAGGCCGAGCTTATGACGCTGCCCAAGGCCTACCCAGCAAATACGGGCAGGGAGGCCTTGAAAGGCAATCCGCTCTCGCGCCATATCAAGCCAATGGTGTAAATGCGGGTCGTCTGGAATAAGTTCTTTGACCTTGGCATCCGTTTTATAGATATCTTCGGGGTCGCCAGAGAGCGCGCACCAGCGAAAGGGGCCGATGCCTCGGCAAAATAGCGGACGGATATATGCGGGAACAAAGCCCGGGAAATCAAAGGCATTTTCTAAGCCTTCATCTAGGGCAACTTGACGAATATTATTACCGTAATCCAGCGTCGGGACGCCTTGATTCCAAAATTCCACCATGGCCTCAACTTGTATCTTCATGGACGCGCGCGCCGCTTTCTCAACAGATTTGGGGTTTTTGGTTTTTGCCTCATTCCATTGCCCTACAGTCCAGCCTTGGGGGAGGTATCCGTTAAGGGGATCATGGGCTGACGTCTGGTCTGTGACCATGTCTGGCCTTATGCCTCGTCGCACGAGTTCGGGGAAGACGTCCGCTGCATTGCCCAGAAGGCCAACAGATTTTGCTTCGCCAGCCGCCGTCCATTTTTCAATCAGCGCTAGAGCTTCGTCCAGTGTTTTGGCTTTGGCGTCGACATAGCGCGTGCGTAGACGAAAATCGATACGGGTTTCATCACATTCAACAGCAAGACAGCATGCGCCTGCCATAACGGCCGCTAAAGGCTGCGCGCCGCCCATGCCGCCAAGGCCGCCTGTCAGGATCCATTTGCCTTTTAAGTCGCCGTCATAATGTTGGCGTCCGGCTTCGACGAATGTTTCATAGGTGCCCTGCACAATGCCCTGCGTGCCGATATATATCCAAGAGCCTGCGGTCATCTGGCCATACATGGCGAGACCTTTTTTATCGAGCTCATTAAAGTGGTCCCAATTTGCCCATTTCGGAACAAGGTTTGAATTCGCGATCAGCACGCGCGGCGCGTCTTTGTGGGTTTGGAAAACGCCGACAGGTTTACCCGATTGGACAAGTAGTGTTTCATCATCTTCAAGCGCTTTTAAGCTCGCGACGATCTGGTCATAGGCTTCCCAATTACGCGCCGCGCGGCCTATCCCGCCATAGACAACTAATTCATGCGGATTCTCGGCGACATCAGGATGCAGATTATTCATCAACATACGCATAGGCGCTTCGGTCAACCAAGATTTGGCTGTAATCTCTGACCCTGTCGCGGGGAAAATGTCACGGCTGTTTTTACGCGTAAATGTCATGTGATATCGCCTTTTAAGATACGGGTTTCGAGGGTTTGAAGACAGGATTTTAAAACGGCGCGCAATTTTTCTGCGCGCGGTTCTTGGTAAGGCCACGGCATAGATTCTTGCATGTAGTTTTTCTGCGCGAGTTCCATTTGGATGGCATGAACGCCCGTTTCGGGTTTGCCGTAATGACGTGTTGTCCAACCGCCTTTAAAACGGCCATTTTCCACATAGCTGTAATCTTTGGCCCCCGCGCAAATATCGGCTACGGCCTTTTGAATAGCGGGCGCGCAGGTTTCGCCGTGTTTTGTTCCGATATTGAAATCGGGCAGGGCCCCGTCAAAGAGAAAAGGCACATGAGAGCGTATAGAATGGCAATCATATAATATGGCAATGCCGTGCAGCGATTTAACCCGCGTGATTTCAGCGTTGAGAGCAGCGTGATAGGGCGCATGATAAGTTTGGCGGCGTTTTTCAATGTCATCGGCATCCGGCTCTTGGCCTTTGCAGTAAATCGATATGCCGTCAAAATCGGTGAGCGGGCACAGACCCGTTGTGTTTTGCCCCGGATAAAGAGATGTCCCCAATGGGTCGCGATTGGGGTCAATGACATAGCGGTGAAAATTGGCGCGTATCATGGTCGCGCCGGGGAGCAGCCCCGTATAGAGCCTATCAATATGCCAATCCGTGTCTGACAATTCACGACCTATTGCATTTAACCGCGCGTGGATATTAGGGGGAACGTAAAGCCCCGAATGGGGCATGGCGAGGATGATAGGGCTGCTGCCTTTTATGATATCTACGGGTGTCATTTTGCGGCAGAAAGCGGAAAGCTTGACCCTAGTCCTGCGGCATTGATAAGGCTGGCATCGACTATCATGTCACTGGCGATATTGATATCATCTGCGAGGTAACGATCATCTTCGAGGCGGGCGACGGCGCCGCGTAAATGCGCGATAACAATTTGTAGTCCCGCGCTTGTTTTCAAAGGCGTTCTAAACTCTATACCTTGCGCCGCGCAGAGAAGCTCTACGCCTAAGATATGAGATAGATTGGCATTCATTTGCATCAGGCGCCGCGCTGCATGGGCGGCCATAGAGACATGGTCTTCTTGATTGGCGCTAGTCGGCGTCGAATCTGTTGAGCAGGGATTGGCGAGATGTTTATTCTCGCTCATCAAGGCTGCCGTTGTCACTTCGGCAATCATATAGCCTGAATTCAATCCAGGCTCGGGCGTAAGGAATGGCGGTAAATCAAAGCTTAGAGTAGGGTCAACCATTAAGGCGACGCGGCGCTGCGCAATGGCGCCAATCTCGGCTATGGCTATGGCGATTTGGTCCGCCGCAAAGGCGACAGGTTCGGCGTGAAAATTACCGCCAGATACGATTTGTCCTGTTTGGCCCAGCACAAGGGGATTATCAGTTACGGCATTAGCTTCGATTTCTAAGGTGGTCGCCGCCATGCGTAGCATATCAACACAAGCCCCCGTAACTTGGGGTTGGCAGCGAATGCAGTAAGGATCTTGCACGCGGGTATCATCCTCGCGGTGGCTGTCTCTGATCTCTGAGCCTTTGAGCAAATCGCGCATGGAGCGGGCGACTTCAATCTGGCCGCGATGGCCTCGCAGCTCATGAATTTCAGCCAGTAACGGGGCGGTTGAACCCATAATGGCATCTGTCGAGAGCGAGGATGTGATGATGGCGCCTTGCACATTACGCCACGCTTTGAAGAGTCCCGCCAAAGCATAGGCCGTTGAAAATTGTGTGCCGTTAATTAGCGCAAGGCCTTCCTTCGCTCCAAGAATAATAGGCGAGAGACCCGCTGCGCTGAGCGCTTTGCGAGACGGCATGACGCTACCTTGATAGAGGCTTGTGCCTTCGCCCAGCATCGCCGCCGCCATATGCGCTAAGGGCGCGAGGTCGCCAGAGGCGCCAACCGAGCCTTTGGCGGGAATAACGGGCGTTACGCCGCGCTCTAACATGTTCTCAATCAACTCAATTAAGTCCCAGCGCACGCCGGAGGCTCCGCGCCCAAGTGAGAGGAGTTTTAAGGCCATCATAAGCCGCGTGATCTCAGGCTCGACGGCATCGCCAACGCCGCAGCAATGAGACAGGATTAAATTGCGCTGTAATGTGGCTGTATCCTCTGCCGCGATTTTCACGCTGGCAAGTTTCCCAAATCCCGTATTGACCCCGTAAACAGCAGCGCCGCCATTAACCGCCGCTTCAATCTGCGCCGCAGCTGTCATGACGCCGGCCTTTGCGGAGCGGTTTAATTTTACGGGATGTTGCTCGCGGTAGATCGTCTCTAAATCTGCGAGGGTGGCTAAGCCAGGGGTCAAGGTTATCGTCGCCATTACGACCCTCCAAAAATACGTTTATGCAAAGGATTAAACCCCATGCGGTATGAAAGCTCTGCTGGATGCTCCGCGTTCCAAATGGCGAGGTCAGCGCGAAGGCCTGCTCGAAGGGAGCCGCAATCGTCGAGACCCAATGCGTGGGCCGCATGGCAGGTCGTTCCGGCGAGCGCTTCTTGCGGCGTCATTTTAAACAAGGTGCAAGCCATATTCATCGCCAGCAAAAGTGACGTCAAAGGCGAAGAGCCAGGATTGCAATCGGTCGCCACGGCCATAGCCACGCCCGCTTTGCGAAAGGCGTCAATGGGCGGGAGCTGTGTTTCGCTTAGGGCATAAAAAGCGCCTGGCAGCATAACGGCAATAGTGCCTGATTTTGCCATAGCGTTCACGCCGCTTTGATCCAAATGCTCGAGATGATCAGCAGAGATCGCCTGAAATTCAGCCGCGAGTTTCGCGCCGCCTAAATTGGAGAGCTGTTCAGCATGAAGTTTGACCGGAAGGCCAAGTGATGTCGCCGCCTCGAAAACCCGCTTAATCTGTGAGAGTCTAAAGGCGATGGTTTCACAAAACCCGTCAACGGCGTCGACTAGGCCCGCCTCATTCGCGGCAATCAGCCCCGCAATACAAACCTCATCTATATAGGCATCTGCGCGGTTCTTATACAGGGCCGGCAGTGCGTGGGCGGCAAGATAGGTGGCGCGAACGCGCAAAGGCCGAAGGGTTTCAATGTGTTTCGCGGCGCGGAGCATCTTAAGCTCGTTTTCAATGTCGAGGCCGTAACCAGATTTAATCTCTAATGTTGTTACGCCTTCAGCGATCAGGCTATCAATTCGGGGCAGGGCGCTTGCGATTAGGTCCGCTTCGGAGGCATTACGTGTTTTTTGGACAGTAGAAACAATGCCGCCGCCTGCGCGCGAAATTTCTTCATAGCTCGCGCCGTTCAGCCGCATTTCAAACTCGGCCGCGCGGTCACCCGCATGGATAATATGGGTATGACAATCAATGAGGGCAGGGGTAATGAGGCGCCGCGATATATCCTCGCTCGGCCAAGTTTTGTAAGTCTCTGGAAGCTCAGATTGCGGGCCAACCCATGCGATAAGGCCATCGGCCATTGCCAGTGCGCCGTTCTTAATCAAGCCGTAGTCTTTAGGGCCGTCATCCAGTGTTGCAAGCGCCGCATTTATGAAAACTTTGCGTGTCAGGATAATTTCCGTTCTTGATTTCTGTGAGCTTTGAATTATTATGTGCATACATAATAATTGTCAATATCGGAAACGTTATGAAAAAAATTTGGGCAAAACAGGCGCTCGTCTCTGGGGAGTGGCATGATAATGTGCTGGTGGAAGTTGATACCGCGGGGCATATTTCATCTGTTTCGCTAAATATTTCTAAGTCGAGCCTGAGCGGAGAGGTTCATCTTTGCGGTATTTTATGCCCAGCTCCCGCCAATATTCACAGCCATGCTTTCCAGCGGGCCATGGCTGGCATGACAGAGCGGCGCGGCCGTGATCCGGGTGATAATTTTTGGGCATGGCGTAAGCTTATGTACCGTTTTTTGGATAAGCTAACCCCTGAAGATATCCAAAATATTGCGGCCTTTGTGCAAATGGAAATGCTGGAAGCGGGCTATGCGGCCAATACAGAGTTTCATTATCTCCATCATCAAAAAGACGGCGCGCCTTATGATAATGTTGCGGAACTATCAGGCCGTATAGCGGCAGCGGCGCAAGAGACAGGCATGGGCTTAACGCTATTGCCCGTTCTTTACGAGCAAGGGGGATGTGATGGCCGTGCCTTGGGACAAGGACAAGTCCGGTTTGGAAATAATATAGACGGCTTTGAAAAACTGCTTACTGGCGCGGCTAGCGCCATGTCAGTTCTGCCCGCAGATGCGCGCTTGGGCGTTGCTCCGCATTCCCTGCGGGCGGTGAGCCGCGAGGCCTTATCAGATGTTATTTCTCTGCGCCCTGATGATGTTGTGCATATGCATTTGGCGGAACAAACCGGCGAGGTTGACGAGGTGCTAGCCGCTTATGGCGCTCGCCCTGTTGAGTGGTTATTTGATACTCACGGCGTGGATAAGCGCTGGTGCTTGATTCATCTTACGCAAATGCAGCCCCATGAAACGATTGCAGTGGCGCGGTCCAACGCGGTGGCAGGCTTATGCCCTATAACAGAAGCCAATTTGGGCGACGGAATATTTGACGCCGTGCGCTACCATGAAAATCAGGGACGTTTTGGCGTGGGTTCCGATTCAAATGTGCGCATCTCATTTGCGCAGGAGCTTCGCAGCTTGGAGTATTCGCAGCGCTTAACCCACCGCGCCCGCGCTGTCCTCGCGACAGAGGATATTTCAAATGGACGCCTATTATTTGACGGCGCTGTGCAGGGCGGGGCGCAAGCCTCAGGCCGTAAAAGCGGCGCAATTGAGGTAGGGCGTTTGGCAGATATGTTGGCGCTGGACGCTGACCACATTGATTTACTGGGCCGCGAAGGGGATATGCTTCTTGACAGTTTCATCTTTGCGGGTGGTAAACAGATGATAACAGATGTGTGGTCGGCGGGCCGTCACCTTGTCAAAGACGGGCGGCATAGACAACAGGGCGCGATAACCGCCAATTATAAAAACTGTATCGCCGCTTTAAGAGAGCGTCTGTGACCGCATCCGCTAAAACGCCCCGCAGCTCTATAACATGGCAGAGCCTTTACGCCGAAGTTTCAAACCGTATCTCCAGCGGTATCTGGAAACCGGGGGAGCTTATCCCCGGTGAAGTGGAATTGGCGCGCGAATTTGGCTGCGCGCGCGCGACTGTCAATAGGGCGCTAAGGCAGCTCGCAGATGAGGGATTTCTCGATCGCCGCCGCAAAGCCGGCACACGGGTTGCCCTGCATCCCGTTCGAAAAGCGACGCTGGATATTTCCATAACCCGTCTGGAGGTCGAGCAAAGAGGGTGCGCCTATTCGCATGTGGTTTTAAACCGCAAACAAAAATTAGCGCCTACTGCTATTCGCAAAATCATGGGCAAGACTGGGGCCAAGCCTCTTTATCTAACAACACTTCACGAAGCGGACGGTAACCCGTTTTTATATGAAACACGCTGGATCAACACGGATGTCGTTCCAGAAATTCTAACGGCTGATCTTTCCGCGATTAGCGCCAATGAATGGCTCGTCGAAAACGCGCTTTTCACAACAGGGGAAATCACATTTTCTGCGGCGAATGCTTCGGAGGAGGAGGCTGAAATTCTAGGCATAGACATCGGCGCAGCGCTGTTCATCGTGCGCCGGGTGACATGGAACGGAGCGAATGCAATTACGGTTGTAAAGCTCGCCTATGTTTCAGAATTTGAAATGAGCACGCGGATATGACGGGGCTTGTCGCGTCGCCATTATGCGCCACGACCTAACTCACCCTATCCGAGCGCAATCCCCTTTACATTTAAACTGCACCCTTTTGTTGTGTTTCACGCCTCAATTGGGCACACTCTTTGCATGCGGCATAGACTGCGGGTTTAGATTTAATGGTGATTGATATGAAATACTTATTGCAAAGCTGTGCTGTGTTAGTGGGACTCAGCCTTTCGACGACGGCGCAAGCTGGGCCGCATTGCGGCGCTCATGTTCCTTCCGTTCCTGCCACTTGCGCTCCTGCGCCGACGGTTGTTTCCTCTGTAACGCAGCCCGTTTTTACGACATCGACACATTTCCGCCCCGTCACGACAGTTGAAGATGTGACCGTGATGCGAGAACATACGGAAACAAAAGCCGTTACGGTGCATGTCCCTGAAGTCGTAACGCGCACCAAAACCGTTATGAAAGAAGTCACAACGGCCAAAGATGTGACGGTTATGAAGCCTGTCACAACTTTGAAGCCCCAGACACGGATGGTGGAGGTCACGCAGCAGCGCAATGTCACCAAGCTGCGCCCCATTACTAAAACACGCGAAGTTACTGTGATGAAGCCCGTAAAGGTCATGAGACCCGTAACGGTCATGAAAGAGTTCACGGAAATGCAGCCTCATACTGAGGTAGAGACTTATACGGAAATGGAGTCTTATGACGATATTGAGCATTTCACGACGATGGAAGCGCAAACAGAGATGGTGAGTCATACTGAAATGGTTGCCCATACTGAGACGCAATATAGCACAAGCCTGGTGCCTGAAACACAGACGAGCTCTCACACCTTAATGCGCCCGAAAACCGAGTATCAAGAGCATAAAGTGATGCGCCCCGTAACAGTGCAGCAAGAGACGACAAGCCTTGTGCCGGAACAACATACGCGCCAAATCAATGTGGTAAGGCCTATCGTGTCGGTGCCGTATCCCGTTCCTGTTGCTGTGCCTTCTTGTCAACGCGCCGTTCAGAGGCCTTGCTAACGCTATTGATATCTCACTTAAAAAGTTCTCAAGAATATTAGGCTGCGGTTATAATCGATTCAGTCGCAGCCTCTGCCCTTTTGCCTGTAAAGGTCAATGTGAAAATAGAGCCTTTGCCAAGCTCAGATGTCAACTGCACATCTCCCCCCATAAGGCGAGCCAGCTTACGGCTGATCGCGAGGCCAAGACCTGTTCCGGTATTTGACGGAAAGCTCTCCGCTATTTGGACGTCAGATTTAAGGGTGTTCGGCTCGAGCTGTATGAATTGATCAAAAACTTGAGGCTGTTTTTCTAGGGCAATACCAATGCCCGTATCTACAACATGAAGTGTTACGCGGCTGCATTGCAGGTCAAACAAAGCGGCTATTGTGACGCTGCCACTGGGCGTAAATTTCAGCGCATTACTAACCAAATTTGTTAGACATTGCCTTACGCGAAGGTCGTCGTAAAAGAGGCGTTCTGGCAGTTTCGGGTCTAGGACAAGTTTTAACTCTAGGTCTGCTGCTTTGGCGACAGGGTCTTGCAGGCTCTTTACGCTACGGATCATATCTGCCACTGAATTTTCTGAAACGTTTATATCGACTTGGCCAGCTTCGATTTTAGATAAGTCTAGCACGTTGTTAATGATACCGCTGAGATGAGTTGTGCTCCCGACCAAAATATCGGCAATACTGCTAAGCTCGGGATGGTTCAAAGTTCTAAGCTGTTGCTGCAAAAGCTGGGCGGCCATGAACACGCCTGATAAGGGCGTTCTGATTTCATGAGACATATTTGCTAAGAATTCAGTCTTTGCTAGGTCTGCGCTCTCCGCATCCTGCTGGGCTTTGAGCAATGCCTTAGCATTTTGCACACGCTGCGTAACATCCGTGCTGACAAGGATATATTGGCCGGTTTCTAACCTTTTATAGATACTATGGATGACGCGCCCATCAGCTGCCGTCACCTCTATTGCGCTTTCAGCCCTTATCGCCGCCACAATGCTTGCGGCCCGCCTCGAGCAATCAAGACGCCCCATATCAGGGTGGAACTCTTTGATCTGCGAAGCAATGCTGTCCAGAAGCGGCAGGCCCGTATCCAAATTAGCATAGAGAATGGGAAGGTTACGCCGAACGGCCTTATTAGCGAAAATCAGATTGAGCTCTTCATCATATACCGAAAAGCCAGTCGGGAGCTGGTCCAAACCGTCAAAGAAGCTCTGGGCCGAAATTTCGCGGCCACTAAAGCTCTGGCTTTTTGTCCCCAAATCCATTGGGTTTCGATAGGTGGAAACAATAAAAAAAGAGTGATTTCATGTGGTTAAATTAGGATAAAATTGCCTGCGCGGTGATTTTAAGGCCCTCAGAGGGCTTGCCTTGGGGGCCTAGTTTTCAGCAAAGGTCAGGGCGGGGGTCGTAAATCCTTTTTCGCCGCTTATCGTTGGGTCTGACCGCATGACTATTCTGTGTGGAGTCGGCAGTTGTATATCGCTATTGTACCTGATAATGCGCGATGGAAATCTAAATTGGGGACTTTCTATGCGCCGTTTCTTTGACTATAATTTTGAGGGATTACGTAAACAAGCCTTCTCAATAACACCCGTTTTCAAGAGTTTTTGGGATTTGCCTTCCTTTGAAGAGAATTTTGGTTTTTCCGCGCTCTCAGCGCCTTCTTACGAGCCGTTAAATTTGGGCGCTGATGTGCCGGCTGATGCCACGACCACAGCCGTTCTAGTCGTTGACGGAGCGGATTATATCGGAACGTTTGATTTCATTGGCGATACTGATTGGATCGCCATTGACATAGACGCAAATGAAGTTGTTCAAATTCAGGCTATCTCAGATGGAGTAACCTTCACGTCTTCTTTCACATTAGTTGATTCCGCAGGGACGATCCTTAGGAGCAGTTCAACAGTCGATTTCGTAAATTCCTTTTTATATTTCGAAGCGGAGGTTATGGGCACTTATTACGTAACTATCACGGACGATCCTAATGATGGCGGGGAAATAGGCGATTATACGCTTAGTGCCGATTTAACATCGGATGATCATCGCGGCACGGCTAATACACTCAGCACTATCGATGACGGAATTACAGAAACCGGAGACATTGATTATATCACAGATGATGACTGGTTCTCATATACGGCCCAAGCGGCTGGCGACTTAAATGTAAACGTAACATTTGCCGGCGCAGGTGCAGGCGGAGAGATTAGTTTGCGTGTCATTGATGATATGGGCGCTGTCATTGGGAGCTTTTCCGGCTCCACCATTACCACGGGCGGAACCGTCAGCTTACCTTCTTCTGGGACGTTTTATATTTCGGTAAGTCTGCTCGATGATGAGCAAGGCATTGGCGGGAGCTATACGCTGGACGCCACAGGACCTATCTCTCTCTTCACTGAGGGGGATGATGTTGTCGATGGAACGGCGGGCAGTGATAATTTCGAAGCACTTGGCGGTAACGATATTGTCAACGGATTAGGCGGCAATGACATCATTGATGGCGGGGACGGGAACGACACGCTTAATGGCGGAACGGGTAATGATACGCTGATAGGCGGCGCGGGCGATGATATATTAAATGGAGAGAGCGGTAGCGATATCATACTGGGAAGCCTTGGGGCGGATAGTATTAATGGCGGCATTGGCGGTATTGATACTGTGGATTATCGCGGAGCGTCATCTGCTATTGTATTAGATGTTGTAAATGGCGGGTCCGTAGGACTTGCGGCGGGCGATAGTTACACTGAAATCGAGTATATTTATCTTACTGATTTTGATGATGAAATTACCAGTGTAGGGGCCCTTAGCCGTGTCTTTGGCGAAGACGGCAATGATATTATTGACGGCAGATTAGGCGGCGGCGGTGATACCACTTTATTTGGCGGGAATGGCGATGATGCCCTTTACATCGGCAGCGGCGTTGCTGGCGCACGCGGTGATGCAGGCGACGATATTATATATGGATCTTACGGAGAAAACCTCCTCAATGGTGGTTCTGGAGTAGATACTATTGATTATTCTGTGTCTGAAATAGATGAGGGCGCTGGCTTTAATTTGGTGACGGGCGGATTTTCGGGTATCGCCGATTTGGATAGCTATGTTGGTATTGAAAATGCTACCGGAACCAATTTTGATGATACGATAACGGGCTCCTCGCTCGTAAATACGCTGTCCGGTCTTGACGGGGCAGATGTCCTTGAAGGGGCTGCGGGGAATGACACAATTGATGGCGGCGACGGTATTGATATTGCCGTATTCTCTAACAATGAAGCTGACTACACGGTCGTCAATAATGGCGGGGGGATGTTTACCGTTACGGATAATGCCGGAACAGACGGCACAGATAACTTGTCCAACATAGAGTTTTTGCGTTTTGCAGATGGTGATGTTGAGCTTCCCGCGAGCCCTTTATTCACTGAAGGCGATGATGTTTTTGATGGCTCCCAAGGAAATGATGTTCTGGACGCCCTTGGCGGTAATGACACCGTTAATGGCCTTGCGGGCAATGATATAATTTTTGGCCGCGCAGGAATTGATACATTAAATGGCGGCGACGGAGACGACACATTAGAGGGCGGCGAAGATGACGACGCTCTTGATGGCGGTGCGGGCATCGATACAGCTATCTTTGCGAATGCTTTTGCGGATTACCTGATTACTGAGAATGCCAACGGCACGATTACGATTACGGATAACGCTGGAACTGACGGCACCGATAATTTATTCAATGTTGAATTCGCTCAATTCAGCGACCTTATCCAAGATTTGTCTCAACTACTCCCAGTCTTTACCGAAGGTAATGATTTGGCTGACGGCACGGATGGCGATGATGTTCTTGACGCGCTGGGCGGTAATGACCGCGTTGACGGTTTGGGCGGTAATGATACGATTTTTGGTCGCGCGGGTAATGATAACCTTACAGGAGGTGCTGGCGATGATATACTCGATGGCGGCGACGGCGCGGATACACTTATTGGCGGGGCGGGCGCAGATACCTTAATTGGCGGCGCTGGCTTTGATACGGCTGATTATCGCGGCAGCGTGGCCGCCTCTGTGCGCTTTAATGTTGATACGGGCGGCACATTAGGCGATGCCCTTGGCGATACATTCTCTGGTATCGAGCGTTATTACCTCTCAAATTTTGGGGATGTTGTGACAGGGTCAGACGCCAATGAGTTCTTTTTTGGCGAAGATGGAAATGACCAGATTAATGGCGGAGGCGGGATTGACCGTATATATGGCGGTGACGGCGATGATATTCAGCGCGGTCAGGATGGTAATGACACGCTGTTTGGATCAGACGGCGCAGATCAATTAAATGGTGGCGCGGGGTTTGATATCGCCAATTACTCCAACTCCGATGACTTCGTCTGGGTAGACCTAGCCGATGATGGATCATTTAATGATGCCCAAGGTGATACTTATTTCGGTATTGAAGCCGTATATGGATCTAATTTCCGAGACCGTCTTTCAGGGAATGATAGTAGTAATGAATTACGAGGCGGCGCTGGGGATGACAGTATTAATGGCCGAGGCGGTAATGACAGACTCTATGGCGGAGAAGGGGGTGACATCCTAGATGGAGGTGCCGGAATTGATATTGCCTTCTATACAACTGCGAATGCTGCGGTGTCATTATCGCTAGCCGCACGGCGCGGGACGGGCGGGGAAGCCGATGGCGATTTTCTTTTTGATATTGAATGGGTTTATGGTTCGAACTTTGATGACGACATCACAGGCGATCGCGATGATAACCGTCTTGAGGGACGAAACGGCGACGACATATTAAACGGCGATGATGGTAATGACCGTCTGCTTGGCGGCGAGGGCAACGATACCATCAATGGCGGTGACGGTGTTGATACAATCTTTGGCCAAAACGGCGATGATATCTTATCGGGCGGAAATGATAATGATTTCTTCTTTGGCGGTGCGGGCGCGGATAGCCATGATGGCGGCGCGGATCTCGATACTGTGTCATATCTCGCTTCAGGTCCCATCGCTATTCAGAATGGCGTCGGCGTAAGTGGTGACGCGGCGGGTGATACCTTTGTGAGTATTGAGCGGTATTTTGGCTCAACAGGTGACGATATTATCAACGCTTCAGGCATTCTGATCGGCAATGGCGGTAATGATTATCTTCAAGGCATGAACGGCTCGAATGATAGTCTGAACGGCGGCGCTGGAACCGACATATTTGCCTATGACGCCACGGGCGGCGCGGCGGATGTTATTCAAGGTTTCTTCCTAGGTGAGCAAATTTCTATATTAGGTGGCGATGCCAATTTTGATACCGAAGCCGAAATATTGGCGGTTGGTACAAATGCTGGCGCGAATGTCATCTTTGACTTTGGCGGCGGAAACACGCTCACCCTCGTGGGTGTCAGCCTCGAGGATTTGCCATCCAACACATTCACATTTGACGGCCCATTGTTTGGAGAGCCGTTAGACAACCCCGATGCTTTTGCTGGAAATGTTGAAGATGTTTTCGATATGGACGCACTGATCTAGGGGCATTCCTAACACGTATTTTTGTTGGATATACGGCCTTGGGGTCAGGTGCTTTTTTGAAGGCTTTGTCTATAAGCGCTTGGCGTCATATTTTCGGCTTCGCGAAAAGCGCGATTGAACGGCGCGAGTGAATTATATCCGTGGTCCAGCGCAATTGTAAGAACGGGAATGCGGCTATTTTTTGGATCTGTAAAAGCTGATTTAATCGCTTCAATTCTATAGCTGTTCAAGAAGGCTGAAAAGTTGCGATAACCTAAACCGCTATTGATTAAGCTGCGCAGACGATGTTCGGGAGCGTTAAGTTTTTCCGCTAAAATTCGGATCGTCAAGCCAGCTTCTTTATAGATTTTATCATCCTCCATGACCGCTTTTAATTGGGTCAATAAGAGCTGATCGCGGGGGTCTATATTCGGTTTTTCATTGACTGGGTTTACCAGTTCTTTGAAGGTCACTTTTTCAGGGTGCATTTCTGTGAGCCATAAAACCGCCCATAGTGCGAGCGGGAAAATAATAATACACCGCAAAGTTTGTAAAAATTCGGGGTGCGTAGCCGCTAGCATATTTTCAGCCAGAATCGCCGCGAGCGTTGCTGTCACCATTGCCAAAATAAAGTAAAGGCGAAAGCGTCTCCGGCGTTCTATCAAGTCATCTGCACGCCCCTTTAAGGCGACAAAAACAAGATGACCCATTATTCCAAGGGTGACTAAATCGAGTCCGTAATTGGCCATGGGGTGAAAATAAGTATTGCCCTGAAGCTCCATAATCCGGCCTGGCAATAAGGCGAAACAATTCAAGGCGAAGACCGACCAATGCGGCCAGCGCAAGCGGAAATTATCTTGAAAAATAGCGAGGCCTAACCACCAAATAAAAACAATATTGCCGAAGTCTAAGATACGGACGGCTGCAAAAAAGGGTTGTGGAAGCTGTAATTCTGGCGGCGATGTCCCGAGTAACATGAAAGCGATGGTGAGGGTCGCGAGCACAATATAGATTGTCGGAGCAAATTTTCGGCCATCTCTAATGGCTAACACTGCAATAAGAAACAGCATCGTCACTGCAGAATAGCGTAAAAGAACATCTAGAATAAGCATACCCGCTCCCAATTAACTCACCCTGTCATAATTCCCGCGCAGTTTCACGGAAAACTCTGATTGATTTTAAAAAACTCTGATTGATTTCGAAATTGAACAGTTTTTTTCAGCATCAAGAAGATTATCCTCCCATTTTTGCGCAGAGTTCACTCGTCAGCACGGCGGCTAATAAGCGATTTGAGCCGCTTTCCCGAGCCGCTGTGCAGACACAGGTTTAACTGGAGTGAAATTATGGAAACCGTTTTATTAGACTTTATTGCCGCCTTGCCGGAACGCATTATTATGGGCATTCGATTTGAAGGCACACGCTACGTAATTGGAACGATTGGTGTCTTTGTCGGGATGTGGCTTATCATTGGGCCTTTCATTCGTTCCCGCCGTATTCGCGCCCGGCTTCCTTCAACACTTCTCAACAAACAAGTGCGGATGGAGCTTCTCAATTCCTTTCGGACAATCTTAGTTTTCGTTGCTATGGATATTGTGATTTTTGATATGGCCGATAATGGTATCTTTCGTTTTTATAATGACCCTTCTGAATTTGGAGCGGTTTATTATTGGGTCTCTATCGCCCTCGCTATTGTCTTTCATGACACTTATTTTTATTGGACGCACCGCGCCATGCATCATGCCAAACTTTATAAACGCTTTCATTTGACCCATCACCGTTCGCATAACCCAACACCTTTCACAGCCTATTCTTTTGCGGTAGGCGAGGCGGTTGTTGAATATGGCTATGTTCCAATTATGCTTTTGGTGTTGCCGCTTCACCAAAGCGCGCTCGCGATTATACTTCTGATTATGATATTTAAAAATGCCCTGGCCCATTGCGGATATGAAATCTTCCCAAGGGGCGCGACGCGTCATTGGTTTTGGAAGCACATGACGACGATTACCCATCATGACATGCACCATGAAAAAGCAGGCGGTAATTACGGCTTCTACTTCACATGGTGGGATAAAATGATGGGCACAGAGCATGCCAATTATCATGAACGTTTTGACGCTGTTACTGCTAAGCGAAATAAAATAGTAATCGCTGCGTAGGGTAGGATAATACCCTCTTCTTGAGGGGCTTATTAAACTGAAATCTTATGCCAGCTAGAAAATGCGCGCCGCAAATATAAATTGATCCGCTTCCTTCGATACCTGTCTCTGACCTTTAAAGGGGGCACTGCGGAAGGCGGCTTAAATCACGCCTTGAATAAGCGCGCGTTTATCTTCTAGCGCAGTTGCGAGATAGCTCATTAAGTGCTGAATACGTTTTGTTCGTCTTAGGTCAGGATGAGTGAGGATCCACAGGTCTTGCGCTTCATGCGTTTCGGCCAATGGTAATCTAACCAAGTCAGAAACGGGGTCAGCCATATAACAGGCCGTCCTGATCATGCCTTGTCCCGCCTTTGCGGCCTTAAGTAAAAAGATTAAATCATCCGAATGTAACGCGATTGGCGCGTCAGGATGCGAGGAGTGCTTAATCCAATCCTTTGCCGTGGATGATTTGGAGTATTTCAGCCATTGACGCTCTTCATAAGGCGTGTTTGCCAGATATTCTCTGGAGCAATAATTACACAGGTAAAATGGGAATAGACGCCGACCCACGAGGTGATCTGGCGGCGATGCTGTTGCTCTGATCACGATATCCGCCTCGGAGCGATCTAAATCAACGAGGCCAATGGAAGTCTCTATTGAGAGCTCAATTTTGGGGTGGTTTTTGGCAAAGCTCATAAGCTCGTCTTGGAGTAAATATTGAGCAATGGGTTCGCCCATCGAAACCCTTATTGTGCCAGAGAGATTTGCACTTATCGCGCGGCTTCGGCGATCAGAAATCACCGTGATCATTTCAATTTTTTCGCCAGCAGCGACCAAAGTTAAGCCTAATTCTGTGGCTTGATATCCGCCAGTTACTTTTTCAAATAAAGGGAGGTGCGACTGGCTATTCATCTGCGCAAGGCGCCGCGAGACGGTCGCATGATTGATATTTAGAGCATTTGCTGCGCCCCGAATTGTGCCTGCGCGGTGTAATGCCAGAACAAGTCTATAATTTTCCCAATTCTCCATTGGTGCATTTTTGCACCATTGTGAATGACAATCAATCCGCGACGGGGCTCATTTTCAGACATATGAACGAGAAAATTCAAATCGTTTGGAGACGTCATGACATTTAAAAGAAAAATTCTACACCCCGTAAAAACGGCCCTCATCTATGGCGCGGTATCAGCAGTCTTAGTCGGTTGTGCTACGGTAGCTCCCAATTCTGCAGCCAAGGCTGAAAAAGCCGAAGTTACGAAAAAGACAAAAGCTCCAACTGTTTTGGAATTTAAGAAAGGGCAGTTATTCTCAATCGTCTCTGTTGTTGCAGACTCAGACGCAGAGGCGAAGAAAAATGTCGCTAAATATTATAAAAGCGCCTTTCCATTGGGGGCGAAACATGGGCTGAAACGGGAAGGGCAGTTGAAAGTTGTCGCCAGTCCTGTTGGCGATCACAAATCTGACGGAATTGTTTTTTACTCGTGGCCGAGCGCCGAGAATGAGCAAAGTTTTGAAGCTGAACCCGCTTGGCCGTCCATAAAATCTCTGCGGCCTAAAGCATGGGAAGAGTTGAGGATCTATACACAAGAAGTGGAAGCCGACATGTCTTTGGTCTTTGATCCTGAGAAAACATATACGCTGGCCATGGCATGGCATAATCCAGAAAACCCTGATCATTATGATAAATATATGGCGGGAATTAAGGACGCTGCGGAAAGTGTTGGCGGACGTTTTCTTTATAAAATGTTCGATCCGAAGTTTGAATCTAATATCATTAAGACGGGAGGGCCAGGACAAGTGACGCTTGTGGAATGGGACACACCGCAAGGTCTGCAAGCTTTCGGTAAGACGTCAGGGTTTAAAGAAAATGCCCATTATTTAAAAACAGGGGTGACGCGATTTGAAATTCTAGCCTTGAGCGCGAAATGAGCGGGTTAAAATAATTGCCCCCCATCGCTACCCATAAAACTCTCAGCTATAAGGATTAAAGCGGGGTATAAAGCCTTCGCCCATAACAACGGCGGCGAGTCCAATGCTGATGGTAAGATAGGCGAGGGCGTAAGAGCGCCATCCCCATTTCAAATAAGAGCCCCCTTTTATCGTCAACCCTAAGAGGGTTGCGACGACAAGTAGGTATAGCGTCCAAGGACCTAAGCCCAGCCATTCACTCACACGGGCTTCATCATTAGGGTTATTAAGGCTTACGACCATGGCCACAAAGCGCATCATCAACGCTGCGAAGAGAAAGGCGAAGGCAATAATCGACTTGCGTTTTCTAACGATGAGAAAAGCTATGACGGCTTGAGCAAGGGTGATGAGCGGTCCGGCCGCGGAGACAAGTTGCCCATGCCATTCCGCGCTATACTCGCCCCGTGCAAGACCTGCACTGTTAATGTTGACCCACATGTCATAACCTAGAAATTCGCCCATCGCCCAATGGCCGGCTTCATGGATAAGATAGGTCACGAGGGTAACAAAGATGAAAAGAGGTATGTGGCGCCAGTTCATTTGATTATCATGCAAATTATTCGCCGAGATTGCAATGGGCACCAGGGCGGCAAGGATTCAGGGCTTTTGAAAAGCAGAGAATTATTGAACGCTTAAAGGAGTTCGACTAGCTTGATAGCTATAAACCCCCTTAGTCAAAAGAAAGCCTGCGGAAATGAAATCTGATAAACCCCTTATGCAGCCCACTATTCGAGCGCGCGCTATGCCGTCCGAAACCAATCCAGCGGGTGATATTTTTGGCGGCTGGATTATGTCCCAAATGGATATTGCCGGCGAAGTTGCGTCACAACTGCGCGCCAAAGGGCGAGTTGTGACCGTCGCTGTTGCCGGAATGGAATTTAAGCAGCCTGTCTATGTGGGGGATGTGGTGAGCTTTTACACAGAGATTGAGAGAATAGGGCGCACATCAATTACCATCCGGATTAAAGCCGTGGCCATGCGCAATAAGACCGGGGAACATGTTTCGGTCACAGAGGGTGTGTTTATCTATGTTGCGCTTGATGAGAACGGGCAAAAAAAGCCGATCCCGAAAGAGGCTTAAACTATGTCTTTGCCCCCGCGCGAGACACAGTCCTTCACGGATGCTAGCAGGGCTGCTGATCTTATCATTGAGCGGGCGGGGCCAAAAATCGTTCTTGGTTTACCGCTAGGCTTGGGCAAAGCAAATTTAATTGCCAATGCTCTTTATGCGCGGGCCGCCGCCGATCCTGCGCTATCTCTGACCATATTGACGGCGCTCACCCTTGAAGTGCCAAAGGCGTCTTCCTCTCTCGAAAAGCGGTTCTTAAATCCCATTCGTGAGCGGTTATTTGAAGGCGTTCCTGAACTGGCCTATGCTCAGGCCATTCGAAATGGGCAGCTTCCAGATAATATCCAAGTTCATGAGTTTTTCCTACTTGCAGGGCAATGGCTCAATGCGCCTAGCCAGCAGCAAAACTATATTAGTGTGAATTACACCGAAGCGTCAGAGGTTATTATGGCGCGCGGGGTCAATGTCGTCGCGCAAATGATGGCCCGCGAAGATGACCGCGTAAGCCTAAGCTGTAATGCTGACCTGCTCCCGGATTTCCTGAAGGCCAGGGGAGCAGGACGGGCGGATTTTATACTGGTCGGCGAGATCAATAATAACCTTCCCTTTATGGAGGGAGAGGCGAATATCCCTGCAGCAGAGCTTGATATCATGCTCGAAGGGCCAGAGACGCAATATAGATTATACGGCCCGCCTAAACTCCCTATTGATGATGAAACTTATGCGGCCGGATTAGCGGTGTCGCAATTAATCGAAGATGGAGGCACCCTCCAAATTGGTATAGGGTCGATGGGCGACGCAATCGCGCAGAGCCTTATATTAAGGCATAAGCATAATGCTGCTTACCAAGAGATATGTGCTCACCTCTCAGAGGGCCGCGCGCAGGACTATAAAGCGCATAATGATATATTCTCCGAGGGACTTTTCGGCCTGTCTGAAATGTTGACGGACGGGTTTATACCGCTGATCGACGCTGAAATTGTCAAACGCGAAGTTGACGGCGTCATACTGCAAGGCGGATTTTTCCTCGGCCCTCAATCTTTTTATCAGCGCCTGAAAACACTGCCCATTTATTTGCGCCAGAAGATCGAGATGCGGCCCATTTCATGGATAAACGCTCTATATAAGGATGAGACTAAAAAACGCGCGCAGAGAGTTAAAGCTCGCTTTGTAAATAGCGCAATGATGGCGACGCCAATGGGCGCTATTGTCTCTGATGGATTAGAGGATGGCCGTGTTATAAGCGGCGTTGGCGGGCAATATGATTTTGTGGCGCAGGCCGGCGCATTGGATGACGCGCTGTCCATCATATGCCTTAACGCGACCCGCCTCAAAAATGGACAGGTTCATTCTAATATTGTGTGGGCTTACGGCCACCTTACTATTCCGCGTCACTTACGCGATATCGTTGCGACCGAATATGGAGCCGTCAATCTGCGGGGTAAAACAGATGCCGAATGCATTATGGCGATGCTCTCAATTACAGATGCTCGGTTTCAGGATGACTTATTAAGACAGGCAAAACAGGCAGGTAAAATTGCCGATAATTACGAATTACCTTCAGTCTATAAGCTTAATACGCCAAGCTGGATTAAGGCCAAACTCGCCCCGTTGAGGGCGTCAGGGCTCATAACTGACTTTCCATTTGGCACGGATTTCACAAAGACCGAACAGATCTTAATGCCAGCTCTGAATGTGATTAAAAATGCGAGTTCATCAAAAAGGAAATTGGCAAAACTAATCGCGCAGGGCGTTGGCGAAAACCCGAAACATCACACTGAATGCCTTACTCGAATGGGGCTTGAAAAGCCGCAAAAAACATCCGAACGTTTAGAGAGGTTGCTGATTTTGGGCGCTCTGAAAAAACCTTATAGAAACAGGGTAAACCGCAAAAATAGCGCTTGAGGAAATGCGGGCGGCCGACAAGTGATATTGGGCGTTAAAATATGAAACATGCATGCCTTTTACCGCCGCTTATGCGGGTCGTCCTTCCATATCATATAGGAATAAATGGCGCATATGATTGAGGCTGCAAGAACGGCGAAGACTGACGCTAGTAGTCCTTTGACTGGGGAAAGGGCGCAGGCAATAATTCCAATGACGCCGGCGAGGACAAATAACTTTCCGCCCAGACGATGCGTTTTTTCCCATGATAGCTCTGATGATAATGTCCAAGGCGTACGTATGCCCAGCATGAAATTTTGCCTCACCGTTGCCAATACATTTCCGATACCAATGAATAGCAATGACGTGCCGATACCAACAGCGCGAATGACTAACGTCCCTGAATGGCCATCCTCTGTTTTATAAGGCAGGCAAATCATAATGCCGATGATCGTTAGGAATATTATTAAGGCTATCCAAATAGTATGGTAAGCTTTGCGGCTATCTTCAAAATTTTGCCTTAACGGCTCCAGGCTAGGGATGAAGTGGAAAAGCATTGTCATAAAGGTAAGGGTCACAGGGATTATCATTAATACTCCCAGCACAGCATTCCTGCCTGCAAAGCCGTCAGCAACGCCAGCAGCATTCCAGTGCACCGGGTAGTGTTCAAGTTCGGGGAGGCTGATCCACGTTAGAAGAGCAAACCCCGTAAGCATAAGCGTGCAGACGATGCTAAATGTGAGAGGTTTCATGGTCATATCCAAGGTCGTTTTCTGATGTCGTTTCGCGGATTGGATCTATCCCAAACATATCCATCAGCGCCGCAAGCACTTCATTAGCGACGGTGAGATTTAGGTGATAATAAATATGGTTTCCGTCGCGTCGGGTAAAAACTAGCTCCGCGTCTTTTAAGACTGAAAAATGTGAGGACAGGCTTGGCTTTGAGATGTCATAGGCATCAGCTAACGTCCCCGCCGATTTGGGGCCAGACCGCAAGCGCTTTAAGATATCACGCCGGATAGGGTGCGCTATCGCTTTATAAGCATTTCTATTTAGCATTGACTCTAATTAGATTAAAATCTAAATAGAGTCAATCTCGGCCTGTGGCCTTTCAACGATAAACTTCATTTTAGGGCGCGCCAATAATAATAAGGATTTGGAAAAACAATGACTTTAAAACATCTAATGCTCAGCACGCTTTCAGCTTCATTATTGATCGGTTGCTCTAGCGATGTCTCTTCAGATAAATCTAAAGACACGTCAGGAAACGCTGTTACCGAAGCCGTATCTATTGATGTTCCTAATCTAGATGAAGCCATATCTGCGGGGTCATTATCGGGCCTGTACCGCAATGCAGGTGAGGGCAGTCCTGTAATCTTAATCGTGCCGGGGTCTGGGCCTACCGACCTTAATGGCAATAATTCGCTTGGCGTGACAGCCAATAGTTATAAATTATTGGCTGAGACCCTGTCAGGAGACGGCATATCCACGATTCGTGTTGATAAGCGCGGTATGTTTTCTAGTGCTGGCGCGGGAAATCCAAATGACGTGACCGTTGACACATATGCGCAGGATTACAAAAACTGGGCCGCCGCCATTCGGGCCGAGACGGGTCAGTCTTGTGTTTATATGTTGGGCCATTCCGAAGGCGCATTAATGGTGACGGCGGCGGCGATAGGAAATGATGATGTGTGCGGCCTCATCCTAATCGCAGGCGTAGGGCGCTCTTTTGGAGATGTTCTGCGCGAGCAGTTAAAGGCTAATCCTGCTAATTTCATTATTATGAAAGAAGCCGAGGCTGCAATTGCAGCATTGGAGGCTGGGGAGCAGGTGGAGACTGGGAGTCTGCATCCGGGCCTGCAGGGTCTTTTCGGGAGGTCGGTTCAAGGATTCCTTATTTCACTCATGCAGGCTGATCCTGCGGCTCTTGCGAAGGAGGCCAATAAAGACACGTTAATTATTCAAGGCCAAAATGACCTCCAAGTCTCTGTCAAAGATGCCGAAAAACTTGCGGCGGCAACGGGCGGAAAACTTGTCATAATAGAGGGAATGAACCACGTCCTTAAAGACGCCCCTAAAAGCCGGATGAAAAACCTAGCGGTTTATAAAAGGCCTGACCTTCCAATTTCAGAGGGCGTCTCTCAAGCTATAAGTGATTTCGTAAACCCGTGATCAATTAGACCTTTGCTTACATTTAAACTCTCTAATTTACTAATATGGGTCAGTGAAAAATGCATTTCTATACTCCCATGCGTAAACATTTTTGATTTTGGCATACTCTAAACTAGGTGGTATCTATAATTTCCGTCCGAAGAACTATAGGTTAGGAAACCTCGAAATCTAGCCAGCCAGTATCTGGGTCGTTGCCGCGCATTACTAGGGACGCCATTGCCTGCCATTTGTGTTTGGCATTTTTTCCAATGAAAGTTGGAAGGGCGTCTTCGGGCACATCAATTTTTGCTTCCCAAGTGTATGTCTGACTCGCTTTGAGCGTCATATCAGACGCTAATTCGTCTTTCATTTGAAAAGTGTTTTCTGAATGCTCCACCGTTTTCTTTTCGCTTTGGACGATTTCGTTCACGGTTTTAGCCACGTTTACATTAGGGACTTTGACGCTCTCTTTTCCCATAATTTTGACTGAGACGTGCTCAATTTCAATATCTGCCGGACCTATAATGGCGGTTACGCGGAGCGTCACGGGAGAGCCCCGCTTAGCCTGATTTATAACTTCAAGCGAGACCTCAGCGCCTCCGCCGGTCACAAAATTTTTAAGATTTGAAAATAAACCCATTGATACACCCCTGTCACAATTGTGGGTTTAGCCTATAGGGTAGACAGCCTTATGTCTAGATAGGTCGCAATGGGCACAAAACCTCCAAGTTTAATATATCTCGCGCCTCGCGACAAAAGATGACGTTTTAGACAAATCGTTTTTGCTATGGGTCAAACTATGGCACATCTTAGCTTGAACACATTTCATGAGGACAGACTATGAAAAATCTATTTGACGTTTCCGGAAAAATTGCTGTGGTTAGCGGCGGGTCTAGCGGGATTGGGTTTATGATGGCTCAAGGGCTGTTAGAGAATGGCGCAAAAGTTTACATTACGGCCCGCAAAATTGGGCAACTCGAAGAGGCGGCCAAGGCCTTATCCAAATTTGGAGAGTGCGTTGCAATTCCGTCTGACTTATCATCTTTAGAGGGCATTGAAGGTTTTGTGGCTGAATTTAGTAAACATGAAACCAAGCTAGATATCCTGATTAACAATGCGGGCGCTGTTTGGGCCGCGCCCATCGCTTCATTCCCAGAGCAGGGCTGGGATAAGGTCATGGATATCAATGTGAAATCTCTCTTCTTCATGACGCAAAAATGTCTACCGCTGCTAAAAGCTGCGGGGCTTAAAGATAGTCCCGCCCGCGTCATCAATATTGCGTCGATTAACGGCATTCGCAATTCCGGCATGACGACCTATTCCTATACGGCCAGCAAATCGGCCGTTGTTCATCTTACATCTCATCTTGCGACCGATTTGATAGGCGACAATATTTTGGTCAATGCGATTGCTCCTGGCTATTTCCCAAGTAAAATGACAAAAGCAATCGTCGATAATGACGCCATGACACAGCATGCCATCGCGCAAATTCCATGCGCGCGAATGGGGTCCCCAGAAGACATTGCTGGCACCGCGCTTTACTTATCGTCACGCGCGTCAGCTTGGGTCTGCGGTCAAACCATCGTCGTGGATGGTGGTCAGATTTCCACGGCCTAGACGTCTGGGTCTTGTTCCAGGCACTATTCGTGAAAGTCGATGCATTTTAGGCTTGCGTTCCAAACTGAACGCGTTAGGAGGCGGCTTCGGATCGAAGCACGCGCCCCGTTTTTCGATCCTTCGACCCTGCGCCTCGGCGTAGGGTCACTTACTTCTCTCTCAGAACCGTTCCAAAAGGCCAGCTTTAGCTTGCAGGCAGTGTAAAGCTGGGTTCCGACAATTCACCCACTGACGTGTCGCGCTCCCATCCTTCATTCTCCAGTGTTAAGCTTTGTATTGCCACGGCATTTCCGCTCTCTGGGAGGGCTGTAAACTCAGACGGCCAACAGCGGTGTAAATTATAGGCCAAGACCAATTGTCCTGCTTCATTGTAGACTTCCAGAAGAATATCTTTACGAAAATCTTTCAGCGTAACATTTTTCGTGCCTGCCCCGTCCTGCTGTCCTTCAGCCGACGAATTTTGGTAATCGCAAACTCTATTGGCCCATTGCTCAAAAGCAAGGTCATAGGTGACGCCGCGTTCCAATTTAATAGGCGCATAGTTTTCTTGCCCAGCTATAGCCCGCGTTGTTTTTGGGTCGCCGCTTGATCTATGGGTTATAGCCTCAGTTGTTCGGGTCAATCCGATAGCTTTTGAGACGCCGGCGACATAATTTTCATCCCATTTTAGCTTGAACCTAAAATTCTTATAAGGAGCAATTTGATGAAGCGAATTGCGGAACTCTGTATGTGATGGCATGGATTATTCCTATTGGGGCATTGTCTAAGATGCATTAGAGGCCAGGGATTGGGAAATGTGAATAACTAAATATTCCGCAGGTTTAACCGGAGCGACTTGGATCATAATATTGACGATGCCTTGAGCAACATCTGTTGGTGTTGTTGTTGTCGCGTCGCAAGCGACTTTGAAATTGTAAAAAGCGCCTTTGCGGGAAAGACCTGCGAGGAAGGTTTCCACGCAAAACCGTAGGGAGGCCCAAAGGGTTTCATCATTAGGCTCAAATACGGCCCATTCTGTTCCGCGTATGACGCTGTCTTCGACAAATAGCGCCAAACGGCGAACGGGAATATATTTATAATCATCTTGCATAACGTCAGCGCCGCGCAAGGTTCGGCTGCCCCAGATGACGGAACCCATTACGGGAAAGGTTCGTAAGCAATTCACTCCTAGAGGATTTAGGAGGCCATTTTGCGCGTCTGTGAGCTTGGCCTCTAGCTTCATGATGTCGGCGAGGCCTGCGTCAGTGCCCGCGGGTGCTTTCCAGACCCCGCGCGAAACATCCGAGGCTGCGATAACGCCGGCAATCGCCCCGCATGGCGCAAACAAAGCAGGTTTTACGTCCATTAAAATATCTTCTTGCCACAAGCGCGGGAAAAAAACAGCGGCATTGCGCTCTATTTCTATCCCGTTTTTGTTTTGTCCGTTAATCCCTAATTGGGTGGGAGCAATATTTTGAACCTGTCCTTTTTCGGCGAGTTCGCTCCACTCTGCGAGGGGGTCAACGATATAAAATGCGCGCCGATCTGCGCAATATCTAGCTGCTTCTGACCTGACCATGCCGTCCATATCTTGCTCGGCATTCGGGACGCCCGGAAATATGCGACGGTCAGGCGGAATACAGAGCAAATTAAAGATCGAAGCATGTTCGAGCAAATAAAGGCCCGTTTTTGTAGCTTGATCCCCCAAATATGTTTTAGGCGTAAGGTAAGTTCCATCATCGCCGCCTACCCCGCGCGTTAAGGCTCCATTTTGAGGAGGGGACGCGGATAATGACTCTATGCGGGCCAGCATCGATTCATTGGCGAGGACGCGGTCAATCCGGTTGGGAAAGCTTGCCGAGATTCCTGTCGTTTTTACGGTTAGATTTAGGTAACGCTCGGATTTAATAGTCTTACCCTTCGCGTCTTCCAAAGAGAGTGTGAGGTTAAATAAATCCTCTTGGGTCAAGCCATATTCGCTGAAGATCTTTGCGCTTGCCGCAGTTATGCCCGTCATGTCTATTTGGGCTTTTAGGCGGTTACCCCATAGGCCTGGCCCCGCAGCTTTCAGGAGCAGTAATGGGTATTCACTATCATGGCTGTCACTTTTGGGTGCAAATTTCAGTAAAGAAAAGCCATCACCACTCTCCGGAACGGGTTCAAATAAGCGCCCAATCACCGCTTGTGAGCCGCCATTGGCGAAAAAATCTCTGACCGCGTAACTCAAAGGGTAGTCAAAGGCTAAACCTCCATAAATCCGCTGAAAATCCCCGAAGTTAAATATAGTCGAAGAGACGTCGACTGGCCCCATCAGAGCGCGGCCTATGAAGGCTGTTATGCTCGTTGGAGAGGGTGTTATTATGCGCTGCTTACTCGGCAGATCTTCGACATAGACGCCAGGATAGCTTACGTTTACGGGCATTAAAATACCTCCGCAGACATCAGTTCTGAAATGAAAAATGGGAGGGTATGACCCCTTGGTAGAGTGTTATGTTGCATCATGATACAGCCCCATGCGCTACCCTAATTCCGTTTCGCGCCAATATTGGAAACGAGGGTCTTTGCACGCATCAGGATTACCGAGCGGCGCAGCGCAAGTCAATGTTGCGAAGGAAATCCTTTAAGCGGCTGATAATACTTCATAACCCTCTATGAAACAAAGCTTAGCTCTTGAGCGTCTTGCGATACTGGGTCGGCGTCATGTGTTCAGAGTTTTTAAAGGCTCGATTAAATGGCGATAGAGATTTAAACCCACTATCCATTGCGATTGTTAAAATAGGGATGTGGGCAAATTTGGAATCGGCAAAGGCGCTTTTCACCGCTTCAATGCGATAGCCGTTCAGATAGGCGCTAAAATTTGGGTAGCCGAGGCTCTGATTGATCAGAGCGCGCAGGCGGTGCTGACTTACGCCTAACTGCGTTGCCAGGCTGATAATCGTCAATGCTGGGTCAGTATAAGCTTCCTCGCTTACCATGTAGGACTCCAGTTTTTCGTGTAAGGCCTTATCTCTCTCGCTTAACTCCGTTTGTGGAGGCGCGTCCTCAGAAAAAGTAACGGCCTTTTGATCAAAGGAGGTCATCCAATATACGCCCCAAAGAATAGCAGGCCAGATCGACATGACTTTGAACGTCTCTGTTGGGATCACATCTGCGGGCAGAAAAGGTTCACTGACAGCTGCGACGACCGTCACGCAAAATAAGATAATCACAAAATAGATACGTGAGGCCCTGCGCTTATCTAGCAAGTCATCGGTTCTGCCTCTAAGCGTGACGTAGCAAAGATGCGCTACTAGACCTATGGAGAGAATGCTCACTAAAGAGTCGAGCCAACCGGGGGGCGGGGGGATGAAGCCCAAATCAAATAGCCTACTCCATAAAATTGGCGCGCTGTAAAAGAGTCCAATAATGACGTGCTCAACAATGCGGTAAGCAATCAGCTCAGTGATGCTCAAGCTCAATTAGAGACGGCTAGTCATAAGCTGAAGTCACGATAGGCGGGATTGAGCGCCGCTATGGCTGCTGCTTAGGACGACGCGTTCAAACAAAATACGTCCGTTTCACGAAATACCCTTGATAGCATAGCCAATTTGCGCGTCGCATGATGACCAGTCATAACCGCTTATCGTAATTTTATTATGCGCAACACCATGCATTGCTGATAATAAAAAGTCGAGCTTGGCCTTGGCATCCTGTCCTTCGTTTTGGGGCTGTAAATGATGAAGGGCCTGCAAAAATAAAGTGTATTTCGCGACAATCTCAGGGTTGTCGAGAAAAAGGCTTACATCGGGCTGCGTTACGCCCTCAGCCATAAATACCAATCTGTAATAGTCTGGGTTGTTAATCCAAAAATTCACATAAGCCGCGCATAGGCTTTGCAGCCTAGTCTGGGGATTGCCGTCATTTTCGATGGAGTTCAAATGATCGAATAAGGTTTTGAACACATCTCCCCAGAGGGTTCTCAGGATGTCAAATTTACTCGGGTAATATCCGTAAATCGTCATGGGCGTACAGCCAATCTCTTTGGCAATGCGGCGCAAGGAAATTTTCGCATAACCTTGCTCTTGAAATAGCGCTTTCGCAGCTTGAGAAATGCGAAGCTTCATCTCCTCTCGCTGGGCGGAAGACATTTCGGGCCTGCCGCGCCCAGCGGGTTTGGGTGTTAATGATTTTGGCATCGAGGCTCCGATTCAGAACAGATTTGACTCTCATTATAGATATAACTATACGCGTATAATTATATCAAGGACTAATCTTATGAAGCTCTCATTTTGGCTTATACTATCCCTTTTTGTTTCCGTTCCGGCGGGCGCATCACCGCATGATGTTTTTGGACTTTGGGCATCTGAGGCAAAGGACGGTCATGTTGAGATTTCAGATTGCGGGAATGGGACACCCTGCGGGGTTTTAGTATGGGTAGATCCAGAAAAAGGCGGCGCAACATTGGATGTTAGAAATAACAATAAGGATTTACGCAAGCGGCCCTTAATTGGCGTGCCAATAATTTGGAACTTTCAACGTTCAAAAAAGGGATGGAGGTCTGGAAGGATTTACAATCCAGAAGATGGGAAAGTTTTTACGGCGCATGTCAGGCGGCAAGACGAGAATCACTTGAAGGTGAAAGGATGTCTAGCTGTGGTGTGTATAACCAATATTTGGACCCGTCTGCCTTCTAGCGCCGAAACAGTAACCCCATCAACAGGAGACTCTAAAGATGATTGATTTGATAGCGTCATCCATTACAACTTGTGTCATTGGCCTCTATGCTGGCAGCCTTCTTACCGAGGGTGTGATATTGGTCCCTTATTGGCGGCGCATGAGCCCAGATGACTTCTTTAGCAAGCATAGTGAAATGGGGCCGAGTTTGTTCACCTATTTTGCGCCTTTGACAAGTCTGGCAGTCGTTTTATCTGTTTTAACAGCCGCGCTATTGGGCGGCAGGCACATTATTGCCGCTGCTTTATGCGTGACCGCATTAATTATTTTCTTTCTCTATTTTAAGAAAGCCAATGCGTCATTTGCTGATCATAGTTTGCCCCGCGATATGCTGAAAGGAGAGCTTTCGAAATGGGCTTCATGGCACTGGGTGCGAACAGTGGTTATTATTGTAGCTCTTCTTGTTTCGGCATCTGCCTAAAGTTTATGCATAGACATATTGTTCATCGCGCTTCAATGAAGGTGATGACTCTGTGTGGTTTTATGATTTATAAACCCGCTTACTCCGAGACTGTGATCAATTGGTAATAATATATGGAACACGCCGTAAACCCACTCCCTCTAGTTATCCTCGACGTTCAAGACGCTATTGATCAACCCGTTTGGGACGGGAAAAATAATCCAGAATATTTCACCGTGATACAAAAGCTTTTGGCCCATTGGAGGGAGCAAGGTTGGCATATTTTACATATCAAACATGATGAACCCACGCCCTCATCAACTTATCATACGCATGGCCCAGGAAATGCAATAAAGACAGAAGTTGCTCCGCTTGCGGGCGAGAGTGTTATCGCGAAGCAACAGAATTGCGCCTTTATTGATACGGTGTTCGACAAGACTTTGAAGACCTTAAAAGTAAGCCAGTTTGTTCTAACCGGCGTTGTCATTCACAATAGTATGGACGCTACTATTCGCGCAGGAAAGGCTCTTGGCTACGACATCATCGTGCCGTCAGATGCAACTACGGCCGTGCCTGTTATTGGACATGATGGAAAACATTGGGACGCCCTAGATGTTTATAATCTAACACTTGGTATTCTTAACGGCGAATATGCAGAGGTATTAACGTCCGAAGAGCTGCTCAGCAGGCTGCCTTAATCAGTTCCTCTTAAAGAGAGTTAAACCAAAGCGCATTGCATAATGTTTTGCAGTGAGTTTCGCCTATATTTGCCCGCCTTACTCTATTTCAAAAGTGAGCCCAGCATTGTCTTGCAGCCGCGTAATAAGCGCGTCACCGAGTAGCGTAGCAGGCGTCCAGAACCCGCCTTTCGTATTCGCGGGAACATCTTGCGCGAGGCAAGCGGCAGCTTGTGCCAGCATCTTAGCGGTTGAGCCATATCCTGGGTCGCGGTCGCCCGTTACGCGGCATTTGATATTATCGCCATTGGGTGTTGTGCCCAAAAATACTAAATCATATTCGCCTTCGAGCTGTTCTTTGGGGCTAGGCCCTTGGCCCGGTTTGGGGAGGATAAGGTTTTCTAAGGTCCAACGCATCGGAGGAATTGCCAGGCCGAGCATCAAACCATTCATGCCCCAGCGGGTCGCCTTTGCCTTGCGTCTGCCGCGCCCGCCTTTGCCCGTCACCATCGCTTCTTCATAGAGGAAGTCTGTGCCGTAGCTATTCCCGCTCAGGGCATTGGAGCGGTGCACGACGCGCGTGTTAATAGCGGCCATGATAAAGGGGGCAATCCAGCTTTTATACTCCGCATCATAGGTGGGTTTCACATCGGACTGACGCGCGGTGAAATCATGGCCCTTTGGACATAAGCTATAGGGGTCTTTTAGCTGCCGCCTTAGATCGGCATCACTTGCGGCTTCTTTGACCATATTGATTATACTCGCAATCGTTCCACCTGAAGCGCCGCCCTTCATTTTGACGACCCGCATATCGATTTTATTGCAGGTCTGACCAAAGGCTTTCAAAGCGTGCCCCTGCAAAAAATGAACGCCTAGATCTGAGGGAATTGAATCAAAGCCGCAGCAATGGAAAATCATTGCGCCGCTCTTTTTCGCGGTTTCTTCATGGCGGGTTTGCATTTTTCGTATCCATTGCGGCTCTCCGGTCAGGTCACAATAATGGGTGCCCATCTCGGCGCAGAGCTCAACCAGCTTATCTCCGTAAAGCGCGTAGGGGCCGACCGTTGAAATCATGACTTTGGCGCGGCCACACATGGCGCGCAGCGCGTCTTCGTCGGTTGCATCAGCACAGATGATTTCAATATCTGAGAGGCCAATGTCCTCGCTTAGTTTTCCCAGTTTACTGTGCGATCGTCCCGCAATGGCCCAGCTTAGAGATCCGTCGTTAAATGTTTCATGCATCTAGCGCGTCATAATTTGACCTACAAAACTGGTCGCGCCGTAAACGATGATATCGAATGTCTGATCTGATTTTTCTTGGGGTGCCATAAGAGCCTCTGAATTAAGCCGTGATTTGAACGCACGCCAATGCATTGCCGTGACATTGTCTTACCTTGGGATTGCCTGTCTTTCTACGCCCATTTCGAAAATAGAGCTACAATATTGCCCGCGCGGTTGTTAGGGTCGGCCGAAAAGGAGACATCGACATGATCAAAGCGATATTGGTATCCATGAGTGCAAGCTTATTATTATTAGGCTGCGCAGACCCTGATGATTCTATCCGTGAAGCGCCTTCTATTAGCGTTGAAAATATGTCAGAAACCGTCAGAATTTTGGCGTCTGATGAATTTTTAGGCCGCGCGCCAGGAACCGAAGGCGAGACCAAGACCGTTGATTATCTTATCACCCGTTTCACTGAACTCGGCCTAGAGCCGGGCGGCCGCGATGGGGCGTGGACAGACACCATCACGCTAAACCATTCCTCTGTTACGGAGATCCGTAGCTTGAATGTGTCTCAGGGTGACGCTGTCATCAAAATAGAACAGGGCCGTGATATCGAGATCGCGTCTGCCAACCCTCGCAGCGTCATTAAGGTCGAAGACGCGCCGGTGGTATTTGTTGGGTTTGGGGCTAGCGCCCCAGAACGTAATTGGGACGATTTCGGCGATATTGACTTAAAAGGTAAAGTCGCATTGTTCCTTGTCAATGACCCAGATTACGGCGTTGCGGATGATCATCCCGTGAGCGGATTATTTGGCGGACGCCGCATGACATATTATGGCCGCTGGATGTATAAATTTGAAGAAGCGGCGCGGCGCGGCGCAGTGGCCGCTCTTGTGATTCATGAGCCGAAAGCTGCGGGGTATGGATGGAACGTCGCTGCGTCATCGCCGGGCGAGAACTACGCAGTGGCCCCCAAAAAGGGCGTCAAAGCTCAAGCGATTGATCTGCAGGGGTGGTTACATCAAGACATGGCCAAACAGTGGATTAAACGGGCTGGCTATGATCTGGATGAGCTGCGCAGCAAAGCGAGACGGCGTGACTTTGCGGCTTTTACATTAGGCGATCTTCGATTCAATGCGGAGCTAGGTCTAACGGTAAAAACCGTCGAAAGTCAAAACGTACTGGGAAAGATAACCGGCACGACCCGTCCTAATGAAACTATTATGCTGTCGGGTCATTGGGATGCTTACGGGGAGGGCGCCCCTGATGATCAAGGACGAACCATTATGCCAGGCGCTAATGATGATGCATTGGGCCTCGCTGGCATCATGGAAATCGCCCGCAATTTAAAGGCGGGACCTGCCTTAGAACGCTCGGTCGTTTTTGCAGCGTGGACGGCAGAAGAGAGCGGTTTGCTTGGATCAGAAGCCTACGCTCAAAACCCAATCTATCCGCTCGAGACAACCGCCGCTAATTTTACTCTGGACATCCTACAGACAGCGGGCCTCGCGCATGATGTTATCCAGGTCGGAGAGGGACAAAGCGATCTTGAAGAGTTGATGGCCGCAAAGGCGCAAAAGCAAGGGCGCGTTATTTCGCCAGAAGGATTGCCGGAGAATGGATTATTCTTTCGCGCCGATCATTTTTCGCTCGCCAGGCGCGGTGTGCCTGTTCTTCTCATCATGGGTATAGCGGGAGGCTCGGACCTTAAAGAGGGTGGGCGCGCGGCCGGAGATGCCTGGGTCAAAGGCTATATTGACAATCGCTACCATAATCAGAACGACGCATGGGATGCCAATTGGGATTTAAGCGGGGCTGCGCAAGATGTAGAGCTGTTTTTGGATATGACCCGAGACTTAGGTAATTCGGCCACATGGCCACAGTTGAAAACAACGTCTGAATTTAAGAAATTTAGGGATGCGTCAGCGCAGACGCGAAGATAATGACGGAAATAGGCGGCAGCTCTGCGAATGGATAAATAAGGTATGACATGCCATTGGTTTTTCTAAAAAATCTTGGCGTATATTAAATTTGCTTAGAACTTCGTCTTCTAAATAGGGCCAGCTCTCCTAAATTAAGATTTTAGATCTTTCAGGTTGATCCCTAGCTGTTTCATACGTTCCAAGACCTCGGGCCATTCTACCTTCATGAACTTTTCGCGTTCGCGCTTTAGAAGATCTGAGCGAGACCCTGGTGAGACTTCTGCGCCAATACCGCGGCGCTTTATGGTGAGGTCTTCTTTGTCGAGCTCTTGAAATACTTTTGCGGCTGTTAAGGGGCTGACATCGAACTCGTCCGCACAGGCGCGGACAGACGGCAATAGCTCACCCTCAGGATAGGTTCCGTCCAGAACACGGCCAATAATGACATCTGTGATTTGCCGATAGATGGGTTGATCGTCATTCCATCTGCGTTTTTGTTTGGCCATGTAAACTCATATTCTCTCGCGCAGCAAATCACTGCGCGGCTGCTAATCTCATAGACTGAAAAAATATAGTTGACAAGTGTTCTGTGTATGTGGTGTATTAGGTAAGTAATACAGCAAGGAAGTAAGATATGCGCCCGCTACCAAAAAGAAAATCGCAAAAGCCAGTCGGTGTCAGTTCAGAGCCGAAGGTTGTTGATATCCCTTCTAAGATGGACCAAGCGGTGGCGCCAAGCCGTCGATATGGCCGCAGCATTGCTCTGGGGCTTATTGCGGTTCTCTTATTGGGCGGGGCAGGAATCGCTTATAAAACTATTGGCCTCAATAATTCACAAAGTGTTGTGGCAGAGCGTGTTACGACTGGCACTGCTAGCTTTAATAGCTTTAGTGAAACCATTCCGGTTAATGCGACCCTTATTCCCGAAAATACGGTCTTTCTAGATACGGTTGAAGGCGGCCGGGTGATGAATTTACATGTCGAAGACGGCGAAGCGGTTACCGCTGGTATGCCTCTTGTGACACTAAAAAATTCTGACTTGGAATTACAGGTCATTGGCCGCGAAGCACAATATACCCAACAGCTAAGTAATGTCGCGCAGTCGCAAATGGCCTTTGATCAAAGCCAGCTTAGATATGACCGCGAGTTGATGGATGCTCAACTTCAAATCGATCTAACCCGTGCCTCTTTACAGCGCCGCCTACCCATCGAACAAACGGGGGTTTCTCAATCCGAAATAGATAGGCTGCAGGCTGAACTTAATCATCAAGAAGCGACTTACGCATTGGTCGAAAAAGCCAAGCTGCGGGATACGCAAAATGCTAACCGAAATCTAAACCAATTAAAGCAGTCTGTGAAGCGCATGGAAGATAGCGTGGATATTATTCGCGGGTCACTAGATCAGCTAACCTTGCGCGCGCCGATTGATGGACGCGTATCAGCCTTAACCCTGCAATTGGGCCAAGTCTTGTCGCCGGGATCACGGGTCGGGCAGGTCGATGTCGCAGGGTCCTTCAAGGTCCGCGCTTATGTGAATGAGTTCTACTTAAACCGTCTTGCAAAAGGGCAGCTGGCGAGCGCGAGCCTTGCAGGTCAAGATTATGATTTAAGCGTCACAAAAATCTATCCTACAATTGCCAACCGCCAATTCGAAGTCGACCTTTTGTTTAAGGGAACGCTTCCAGAAAATCTGCGCCGTGGACAAAATATACGTGTGCGCATTTTAATGGGGGATGCTGAGCAAGCTTTGACCATTCCAACAGGCCCCTATGAAGCGACGACCGGCGGTCAATGGGTGTTTGTTTTGAGCGCGGACGGCAAAACAGCCGCGCGGCGCGAAATCGAAGTTGGCCGTAAAAGCCCTGATCGTCTTGAAGTCCTGTCCGGGCTGACATCCGACGAGAAAATTATCACTTCTAGCTATGATGCGTATGGCGATAGTCAACGCATTTCCCTTTCAAATTAAATTCTAATGCCACGAAAAAACGGAGACGTTCCTATGATAAATCTAAAAAATATCCGAAAAGTTTATGCAACACGAGAGATGGAAACTGTGGCGCTTAACGATATCAGTTTACAGATTGAGAAAGGCGAGTTCGTTGCCGTTATGGGGCCATCAGGATGCGGTAAGTCAACCTTGATGAACATTCTGGGTATGATTGATACGCCCTCTGAAGGGGCCTATAATTTTGACGGCGTTGATATTGCGAAATACCGAGAGTCTCAGCTGGTGAAAATGCGTAAAAACAATCTTGGCTTCATTTTTCAAAGCTTTAACTTAATCGATGATTTAACGGTTGAGGATAATGTCGCGCTTCCCTTGCGTTATTTGAAAATTCCAAGAGCGACGCGTCAAAGCCGTGTTCGCGAGGCGCTTGAACTGGTTGGACTCGAAAATCGCGGCAAGCATAAACCTTCACAATTATCAGGCGGGCAGCAACAACGCGTCGCCGTCGCGCGGGCCGTGATTGCGGACCCAAAGTTGATTCTTGCAGATGAACCTACTGGTAATCTGGATTCCCAAAACGGGGAAGATGTCATGGAATTATTGGGGCTTTTGAATCAACAAGGCGCGACGATATTAATGGTCACCCATTCAGATAAAGATGCCGCCAAGGCGGACCGCACCATCAAAATGCTCGACGGCCGTATCTTGGATCATGGCACGACAGACAAAGTGGAGGTTGCATAATGTTTGCTCATTTCTTTAGTAGCGCGCTTAAGCATTATGTGCGGGCGCCGATGATTACAGCCGTGAATATTTTTGGATTGGCTTTGGGACTCGCATGTTTTCTAACCGCATGGGGTATGTCCTCTTATTGGGGGCAGAGCGACTCGCATTTTGCGAATGCCGACAGGACTTATGTTTTGACGCAGCAATTCCAGGCAGATGGTAACACCCCGCGCAGTAATCCTATTTCAGCCTCACCTGCAGCGCGTTATCTTAGAGAAGATATTCCCGAACTCGAAGCCGTCGCGCGTTTGAGCGGCGGAGGTGATAGTTCTTTGTCGTGGGAGGGTAAAAGCATTGCCACTTACGGCGCTGTCGCCGACCCTGAATTATTTGATATTTTCAATTTTGAGTTTATTTACGGCTCTGCCGATGAAGCCCTTGTGACGCGGGAAAATATAATTGTGACGCAAAAGGTTGCTGAAAGGCTTTTCGGGCAGGTAAATCCTGTCGGGCGTTCCGTTGTCGTGAATGCAGATGAAAGCCATATCATCGTGGGCGTCATTGCTGAAATTCCTCAGCCTTCTCATATGGGTGATCGGTCTGTCTCTCTTCGTCAATTTGAATATCTTAGGAAATGGCCTGACCCAGATGAGGGTGACACTGAATGGTGGATGGGTGTGTCTGCGATGACATATATGATGCTGCCAAAGGAAAATATAGCGGCTATTAAGGCTAAACTAGACCGTGAATTGGCCAGTTTTTCCGAGCGCCGTATTCCCGAAATTCAGCGTAATATGCTTGATAGAATATGGTTTGATAAAATCTCACTCCCGGAGCTACAAACAAAAACCTTGGATAACAGGATTTTTCAAAACCAATCAAACCTCTTCACTGTCACGGGGGTTCTGTTTGGAATGGGGCTGATCATTTTATTAGTCTCTTGTATTAATTACGCTAATCTAGCCACTGCCCAGGCGGCTGGCTATGCCAAAGAAGTCGGGCTTCGCAAAGTGGTAGGGGCAGGCCGCAATAGCGTCATGCTGCAATATTGGCTTGAGGCTTTGATCCTAACGATCATCGCAGGTTTCACGGCGGTCATCATCTTAGCTATCATGTCGCCCATATTGCAGGCTCAGGCGGGTATTGATTTGATGAATGGATTACGGCTGAACCCGTTATTCACCCCCGTCATTATCGGACTTGTATTATTCGTGAGTGTCTTAGCCAGTCTGTACCCTGTTATGTTCTTGTCACGTGTCAGGCCTGTTGAAGCCCTCCGTTCAGGAAAGATTAAAAGCGGGAATCGTCTTCTCACCCAGCTTCTTGTGGGGACACAATTTGCGGCCGCGAGTACGCTATTGATATTAGTCTTAGTGGTTGGGCAGCAGAATAAGTATATGCGGGATATTGTTATTCGGCCTGATAAAGACCCTGTCGCTGTCTTGGTGGACGGCGCGTCTACAGCCATAGGCACAGATCAGATACGGGACGCATTATCATCTGACCCCTCTATTAAGTCAGTTAGTGCGATAAATTATGTGCCTTGGAGTGGATATGTGAATTACATGGAACTTACGCGATCCCGTGAGGACGGCGCAAAAAAAGCGACGAGTACTGTTTCGCGTTTTGATTATGACTTCCTTGAGACTTTCCAAGCGACTTTATTAGCCGGACGGGGTTTCAATCCTGAAATTGAAACTTGGGGTGAACCGGGCTTTGATGAAGAAAATGCTGATCTCTCCAACGCGAATGTGTCGGTTATCATTGATGATACTTATGCAAAGGCGCTTGGGTTTGAAACGCCGGAGGCCGCGATTGGACAAAATCTCTACCTCACTAAACAACTTCGGGAGTCATTTGACCGAGATCCCACACTCGTGATTATAGGTGTTATCGAGACCATTCCGCTGGTTTACGGCATTGGTGATGTTCGCTCTAATATTTATGAACTCGCTAATTTTAGTGGAAATAACCCTGCCATTCGTATCGATAAGAATAATGTCAAAGACGGCATTGCCGCTATCGAGCGGATCGTTAAAGAACGGTTCCCCGACGGCGCTGTTGTCATGCGGTTTACCGACACAGAATTTGAACGTAATTTCAAAACCTATGACGGCATTAGTAAAGGCTTTACGGGGTTGTCACTGATTGCCTTAGCCATATCTTCTATGGGCTTATTCGCCATGGCTGTTTTCACCGCTATTCAGCGCCGTCAAGAAATTGGTATTCGTAAGACCTTGGGCGCCAGCACCTGGGAGGTCACAAGCCTCTTAGTGCGCGACTTCTCTCGCCCTGTTTTTATCGCAAATATTATTGCCTGGCCCCTAGCGTGGTATGCCGCGACGACCTACCTCAAAGGATTTATGCAACATATTACGCTGACGCCGATCCCCTGGATACTAGGTTTCATCTTTACACTCTTAATTGCGTGGTTGGCGGTGGGCGGACAAGCCTTTAGCGCGGCGCGCGTGAAGCCTGCGGAGGTATTGAAAAGTGAGTAAGTCATTCTTTATAAGCGTAGCATTCGCTGTGTTACTCAGCGGCTGCGCGACGACCCAAATGGGGTTGGCCTCTTCAAATGCATTGCCTAATCTGTCTGTTTCCATGCCTGCCGCATGGGAAGGATCGTCAGAAAGTGCTGCGAAAGGAGCAGGGGATAGAATTACCTTAAAAGCTGATCAAATAGGATGGCTCAATAAATTTGACGATACGGTTTTGACTGACCTAGTTGCCCAAGCTTATACCCATAATCCAAATCTCAAGCGGTTACAGGCACGGCTTGACCGCGCGGAGGGCCTCTCAAGCAAAGCGAAATCTGGATTGCTTCCCGCTATTGATGCGGCCCTTGGGGCCTCGCGCATAGACGGCTTTGAAGGCGAAAATAAGTCTTCGGCAAGCCTGAATGCGGGTCTTGATATCACATGGGATGCAGATTTATGGGGGCGTATCGCCGCCTCGTCGCGAGCGAGTAATTTACGCTCTGCCGCTGCCCAGGCTGATTATGAAGCCGGACAGCAGCTTCTTGCAGCCTCTATTGTCGAGAATTACTTTCTGGCGATTGAGGCGCGCCGTTTGGCGCGGGTATCTCAGAATAACCTGGAGGCTTTGAACAAAACGCTTGGATTTGTCACCGTTCAATATCAACGAGGATTACGATCAGGGCAGGATATTTCCTTAATTCGCGCTGATGTGGCGAGCGCTAAAGTCGCTTATAACCGCGCCGAAGGGGCGGCAAGAGACGCCTTGAGGGCCTTGGAAATACTCATAGGCACTTATCCTGAAACCAGCCGCGCTATGACAGGGGTATTGCCTGGCGTTCCTAAGTTGGTCGCTATTGGTCAGCCTGCCAATGTTTTGTCTCAACGGCCCGATATTCAGGCGGCGCAATATCGTGTTGAAGCGGCCTATGCCGCGCATAAATCGACCAAAGCCGCGCAACGCCCAAACCTGTCTCTCGGCGGCGTGATCGGTAGTAGCTCGTCCAGTCTTGGACAGCTTTTTGACCCCAGCGCGATGGCCAGCACATTATTTGCTAATCTCACAGCCCCCATATTTGATGGCGGCAGCCGCAAAGCGGATGTGGCGATAGCGCAGGCTGATATTAATGAAGCCCTCGCTAATTATCAGGATGTTGTGCTAACCGGGCTTCGCGACGTGGAGCGCCAGATAGATGATGGACAAATTCTATTGCTGCAAGAAACGGAACTGATGCAAGCGCTCTCAGATGCGCGCGACGCTCTTCGCTTTACGCAATTTCGCTATGAGTCCGCGGAAAGTGATTTGCTAAATGTCCTACAAGTCCAGCAACGCGTATCTTTTATTGAAGCGCAGCTTGTCTCAACACGACGCGCGCGATTGGTGCAATATATCAATTTAGCTTTGGCGTTAGGGGTAGAGCCGAGCAGCGCTCTCTAGCACATGCTTTTGCCGGTCGAAACAGACGTTAGCTGAAGGCTCAAACTCCTGAATAACAGACATTTCGGATTCTAAAAAGGATACCTATTTTGAGGGCCTAACTGGCGACAAGCCAAAGACTTAAACCGCTCAGAATAAGGCGCTCAGCCTTTACTAGACAGAGAACAGAGAAGAGCTATGTTCTGTCTGAGGGAACAGGGGCATATCATGTTGCTTCCAAGCATTGCAGAATATGCAATTTACAAGAAACCAGATGAGAGGATTGTCCAATGATTATAAAATTAGCTCCAGTCCTGCTGTGGGCATCATTGGCGCTTTACGGATGTGCAACAACTGCAGGCCAAATGTCGTCAATACTCGAGCGTGATCCTACACAAATTGATGCATCAAATCCGCCTGCGATCGTTGAACTTGGAATTGACAGCTATGGTGACCGTCTCAATGGAATTTTATATCAGGCCAATGGCGCCGGCCCCCACCCGACGGTCATTTTGCTGCACGGTTATCCGGGCAATGAAAAGAACTTAGATTTGGCCCAGTCCATGCGTCGGGCAGGTTTTAACGTGTTGTTTTTTCATTATCGTGGTGCTTGGGGCAGCGGCGGAGAATTTTCTTTCACCCATGTGATCGAAGATGTTGGCAGTGCGGCAGACTACTTGCGCGACAATGCGAATGAATACCGCGTTGACCCTGATAGACTCTTGATGATTGGTCACTCTATGGGCGGGTTTGCAGCTCTGCAAGGGGCCGCGCAGGACGAGGCCGTGACATGCGTCGCCGCCATCGCGCCAGCAGATGTCGGACGAATAGCCGATATTGCAAAATCGGATGCCGAGTTTGAGCAAAGCTTTGCAGACGGGGCCAATGCACTGCCGATGCTCAGCGGATGGTCGGGACAGAAAGTAACCGCAGAGCTAAAAGCCAATCGCGATGCCTTCAGCCTGATTGATTTGGCCCCTAAATTGGATGGTAAATCTGTGCTGCTGATAGCAGGTGACAAAGACTCGGTGATTGCGCCAGACGTCTTTCATTCGCCCTTGGTCGCAGCTTACGCAGCTCAGCCAGATATTGCTCTGACCCATACTGTTATAACAGGCGACCATTCATTTTCTTGGTCACGATTTGAACTGTCTAATAACATTCTTAATTGGGCGCAAAAGTGTAAAGGCAGAAACTAATCCTGCTTTGGTAAATCGGGCAATGAAAGACCATGCCTTATTTGACTTTTAGAACGTTAGCGTCCTAAAATCATCTGTAGGTTCAAGCATTGTGTTGCGGCGACCAATTGAAACTAAACCCAAAATAGGACGATCGTTGATGTCGAATTTCATTAGGAAAATCTAACACTATGGCCCACAGATCTTTAGTAAAGAGGTCAATGTGTTGATTTCTTTCTTACTGAGATTTTGAACATGGTGCTTGGCCAGTCCGAACCTTCTTTCCGCGGCTTTGCGCGCCAAGCTAATCCCTACTTGGGTAAGGCGGGCGGTTTTTACCCTTTTATCTGAAACTGACAATGCTCTTTCTATCAAGCCTAACTGCTCAACTCGATTAAGAGCTGTTGTCATGGCCCCTGACGTTAGAAGGATAGACTCGCAGAGCTGCGTAGGCGTGAGTTCATAAGGTTTGCCAGAGCGTCTCAATGTGGCGATAATATCAAATTCTGTATACTTCAAACCAAAGGGTTTCATGGCAGCGTTAGTTTCAACGGTCCATTGACTAGCGAGTTTGATAACGCGCCCGACGACATCCATAGCTGAAGTGTCTAGCATGGGATCTTCATATTCCCACTCACGTCTTAATTTATCTATGAGGTCGAAATTATTTGATTCTGACATAGAATGTCCTTTGTTTTTTTTGCTTTTAATATATCTTGACGTAAAGGTAAATATCTTTATATAAAGATAAATAATGTATTTTAAAGGCTAATCATGACACAGAATTTCATCCAAAATATTACCAGCACTTTGATTGCAACGTCGTTACTTTGGGGATGCGCCCCCAAAGCAAAGCACTCTAGTAATAGCGCAATGGCAGATGCGAAGGCTCAAATTCCATCTAAATCACATGCTGATTGGAAATTGGTTCCTGAGGAATCTGGTATGACCTATATAACGCTCAAAAATAGAGACCTTGCAGAGATCAACACATTTCGGGAAATTGAAGGAACGGTTACGCCGGCAGGTCATGCGGAGATAATTATCGATCTCAACTCTGTTGATACTAATAATGAGGTGAGAGATGATCGTCTGAAATCTCTATTGTTTCAAACGGATAGTTATCCAAAAGCCAAAATTTCATCTGTCATTGACATGGTAAAATTGGAACAACTCGCCATCGGGGAAAGCCAGACTTTATTGCTCGATATGAATATTTCGTTGCATAGCGCCTCCTTACAACGAGACTTCTATGTTTTAGCAACGCGCCTTGAAAAAGATAAAGTCGTCGTCACAAACAAAGCCCCCCTAATTTTACATGCTCAAGATTTTGGATTTATGAGTGCAATTGAGGAACTTAGGAATTTGGCAAGTTTGGACGAAATAACGCCTATTGTCACAGCAACAGTTTCTTTTGTATTCGAAAGGTAAAATGGGGCTTAGCGTATCGTTGATTTCACTCTGACTAAAAAATTCGTCGTATTTTCGTACCCTGTAATAATGTTTGTTTTTTGGCCCTTCTTGGCGAGAAACAAACATGAGCCATTCTTATGGCATTTCATAATTGTCTCGAACGGATAATGAGATAAGCAGCAAACGCTGTTGCGACACCTGGGACAAAAGACAATGGTATCACAACCCAACCATGCCTAATATTTAAACTACTGCGTTCGTAAAGCACCCAAGTTATCAATATGAACGCGCAAATAATGGCATCGAGAGAGTATCCAGTCGAAAACGGATTGACAAAGCCTGCTGCGAAAGCACCAATCACATCCTGACTTTCTATCAATGCTGGCATAACTATAAGTGCAAAGGCGATTGCAAATATCGCGCCCAACAAAATAACTAAATATTCGAATGTGGTTTTACTCATGGTGCTCTCTGTAGGTCTTCAGGGTAAGCTAATTTGCCTATTGGCAAGTGCTTACCCAATTAGCCATTACCATAAGCGAACAATGCTGTCTTCTCGTAACAGACGGCTGATGCTGCGGCTCGCTGCAACCGAAATTGAGTATCTTAAACTCGCCCAATGAAGGACTCTAAAATTAGAGACAATGTTGGCTTCATATAAGTCGTTCGTTGATTTCTGCCGACCCTCATTAGAAGACGATGATTGAGCAGTTTAAGACGTTCAAAAGGGGCCGCTCATAGCTTGCCCTGTTTCCAATTTGTTAGGTCCTTGGCCAGTTGGGATCTACGGAAGCCTTGTCCAGCCAAGAGTCGTTTAAAATCGGGGCCATGGTCAAAATGCTGTAACTGTCTGTGATAATAGTTGATATATTCGAGCCCCGCTAACGCGGCCGCAGTTGTCGCTGTCCATTGATCGCCTCTTGAGGTTGAGAGATCTGGTCGCACCCATAATAGAACTGCAATCGTAATGGCTATTATGCTTAACAACATTAGTGGATATTGGGCTTTTGAAATTCGCGGCATCACAAGCTGGACTGGCGCGATGCCTACATCCAACGCCCGTCGTTTTGAGCGCCAGTAAATACCGCCAATGTATAATAGACCGCACATCGGCATCATCGAAAAATACGAGCCCCAACCTATTCTATAACCATAAGATAATGGCCACAAGACCATGACGGCTGGCAAGACAATTACATTCATCAACTCAAGCTTCCAATATGAGTCGAGCCGCTTTTTAATTTTGTCTTTTGCGTTCATCTTCACATAAATATCATCGATTTCGCGTTTGGTCTATAATCCGCTTTTGCCGTCAGAGCGAGTGGCCAGCCTTCAATGGATTTACGGCCCTGCTTGATAAGAGAGGATTTAATCTCTGAGTGATTGATTTTCTGAGTTTCTTATTGCTAGGCTTTGATTTCGCTGCGGAGACTGATAGTGTGTAGCGATGTCAGCGAAAGTCATACTGATACCGACCAAGCTATGGAGCCTTTTTATCAAAGCCGCCATTCTCTTTGGCGTTTGTTTGCTTATTGGCTTTCTAATGAATTTTTTATCTCCGCGCGTTACCCTGACCATGGAGCCTGAAGAACGCTTTTGGTTCTGGATATACCTTTGTCTTATTGGCGGGGCCGGGGTCTTTATATGTGATTTATTTTTGACCATTCTCAAAGAGAAATGGCCTAGTCATTTGAAGGGTCTTGCACAATCGATTTGCGGCACAACCGCTGTCCTGATCCCTCTTTATAGTCTTTATGACCCAGCCGATCTTCCAGGTTTCGGTACAGTCTTTATGTTTGTATGGGTCGTTATGGTTTTGATTTTGATTGTATGGTTTATCTTAAATCTGAAACTGCTGACTTTGGAAACGGTGCAAGGGGCCGCGCTCGAATTACCAGAGGTGACTCCTAAGTCAGATGTTGCGCAAGTGCCAGACGTGCAAGACATAATTGACATGCCAAAACCCGTTGTCGAAAGGCCAGCGCAAATTCTTGGCAGACTCCCCGTTCATCTGCAAGGGGCTGAGCTTTACGCGATATCGGCCGAGGATCATTATGTGCGTGTTCATACGTCTAAGGGAGGCGATATGATTTTGATGCGGCTCTCTGATGCTTTGCTGGAAACAGGCAGCGTAGAGGGGGTGCAAATTCACCGGTCTTGGTGGGTGGCTAAAACGGCTATTGAGGACATCAAATCCAAAGGCCGCGCGGCGGAAGTTACTCTCAAAAATAATGTTAAAGCGCCTGTTAGCCGAAATATGCTGAAGACGTTAAAAACTATGGGTTGGCTCTGAATTCCTGGCCATTAGGGAAGGGACATTTCACGGGCCGTGAAATGGCATTTGTCCCGTTGACGTATTGTGCCGCCATTTCGCGCATCGCCGCTTCACAAAATGAAATTTATATTTCTTGATGATACTTCAATTCTAATTGGAGACGAATATGATCTTTGGAAAAGGTATTTTTGCGGCAAGTATATTATGTGCAGCGGGGGCGGTTCAGGCTTGTGCTAATGCGCCTGCGGATGAGATGTCAGGTTCAATAGACCCGTCAGTCGACATTGCCGCGTTACAGCAAAACTTAGAAAAGGCGCGTCATTACGACTATTGCAGCTGGGCTTACGAGCAGGGCGGCAAGGCTCTCACCTTACCCAATTACGATGCCATGTTAGATCGCGAGACCAGCACGTTATCACATGATGAACGTCAAGCGACGACATTGCTCGATGCGGGGACGCGGATTGCACAAAGCTCTAAGACACAGAAAGCCTGTGTTAGAGCTTTTGGAAAGGGAACGAAGACATTTGATAAAGCGATGAAGAAATCTCTCGCGAGTCATTGGTCAAAGGCGAAATATAAAAAGTCTGACAATAAGGCTATTGCATCTGTTCAAGAGTCGCTCGCGACGCATTGGGTCGAAGATCAAGCTGCGCGGCGCGTTTATCTCGCTTCTAGAACCGAGGACAAAACGGGGGCTGAACACTGGACCCGCAGGCTCTCAATTATCACAACATCACAAGCCGATGCGCGCTCGACGCAATATATGCGGGGTCTGCTCAAGGAGTATGATTGGATTGATAAGACACGCTTTGGCGACCGCGTTTCTATGGCCGCCTGGCTTATAGTGCAGCATGCCGATGCGCATGTGGACCTACAAATGCTCGCCCTAGAACGCATGGAATCCTATCTTGAAAATGGCGGCGTCAGTAAAGGCAATTACGCGTTTCTCTGGGACCGTGTTGCGGTCAATAGCGATAGACAACAACGTTATGGAACGCAGCCCACATGGGAGTGTACGCCAGAAGGCACCCTCACGCTACAGCCCCTTGAGGATCCCGATAACGTCAATGCTCGCCGCGCCGCCATGGGCTTGGGGACCGTTGAAGACGGTTTGGCGGGAATGGCTAAGAGCGTTTGCGGTTGAGGTCATGATCGCCGCTATGGTTGCGTAACCGTTTTTGCCCAAGCGTGAATCGCTTCGTCTGACCAATCAAATCCGTCATATTGGTGAAGCGGTTCGTAATAAGCTCCGGATTTTCGGGCACGGTTTCTATAGACCTTGGTGGGTATTGCGATGACGCCTAGACCAGAGGGTAGGTCTTGTTGCCTGATTTCCATATAATTTGTATCTGAGCCGGTCGGATAGCCAATATGTGTCACGCCTTCGAGTTCAAATAATGCGTCTGCAAAATCGAGGCAGGCGCTGACGCATGTGCCGTGAGTCAGCAAATAAACAGGTGTCTTGACGGGGTTCGTAACATTATTCTGTTTTTCAACAGTTTCATCATCAGGGTCGTTGAAATCAGGTTCTTTATAGAGATCATCACCTTGTGCGTGGGCGAGCTTCGCGCCTTCCAAAATGACACTAAAATAATCATTAGCCATCTCTTCATGTCCGTTCTCAATGAGATAGTCGAAGATGTCTTTTAGATTTGTAATGTTCCCGTCGCTTAAGCGCCATTCCACATAGGTACCATGGTCCACTTCTCGGCTGAGCGGGTAGGCCTCACCCCACAACGCCTCAATCATTTCACCGCCCCAAGTGCTAGCCCCCCCTTGATTGCCTCGCATATCGATGACGATCGATTTTGTATCTCGCAGTTCTGCGCGGCGCTGAATGATCTCTGCAAAAATCGCCCGGTTTTGGGCGATGCCAGCCTCATCAGGAGAGAAGTCTGGCAGGTTAATCCAGAACTCACCGGGACGAATTTCTGTCATTCCAATTTTAGGCCGCATTCCGAATGCTGTCTTCCATCGCAAGGTATGGAACACTTCATCACCAGCTTTTTGCCAATTGAGGGGGCGCTTCACCGTTTCGCCTGATGTTAAGCGGAAGTCGCAATTTTCCAGACGTGAAATAAAAGGGTTTCCAGATGAGAGAAAAAGCTGATGAGATTTTCTAGCCCAATAAGAGTCTTGGTCAGGTTTACCCGTGTCAAATTGGAAGACATGTTCTAGTATGAGCTCTTTAACGGGCCTGTCGTCGCAAGATAAAATTTCAGAGCCTAGCAGTTCACTTTGTGCGGGCTCTGTGTGGGAAATTCTTACTTGGCCAGCGCGCCAGGCGGGTAGCATGCCCGGCCAGAAATAATCGACGCCTCCCGTGTTATGGGCCTTCGAGAAAACGCCAAAATGCCCATCTCTAAATCCGGCGGTATATGCTAATAAAGCCGCGCCATATTCTGCCTCATCTGTAACGCGCGTCGCCAAGTTCATAGCATTTTCCAAAGAGGCATTTGCCTGTTTATTAAATTTGGGATTGCGGACGTCTTTGGGGCCGGGGTGATTTTCTAGCATGATATTATGCGCGGCTTGTAAATCTGCTTGGGTTTTGACGGCCCAGTCACTGAGTTCTGGTTGAGCTGCGGGTTTGCAGCCACTTAAAGTTAATATCGCCGCGGCTGCGATCATAGGAAAAAATATGGGTTTCATAGCTGTCTCATTATATTTTCTATTGAAAGCTTCACATACATGTATTATTCATTTATGCAAATAAATTATCTATTTTAGATAATTTTTATCTTAAAATGATAATTTTTAGGTTGAGCTCATGAGTCACTCAATGTCACGCGTTACCCTTGCGAGCTACGGCTTCCTTGTTTTGATCCCTTTGATGGGGCTGTGGCTCATCAGTTTGGATGTCGTCTATTGGGGTTTCGGGATTGAGCGCATGAATAATGCTATCTTAGGACAAAATTTTTATGAAATTTACCCTAACCCACCTGTGCCGGAGCGAATGATCTATGGCGGTCTGGCGGCTATTCCCGTATTGATCTTGCGCCTAATTTCGTTCTGGTTTCTTTGGAAAATGTTTTACAATTTTGCGCGTAAACAAATCATGGTTAGCGATACCGTTTATCATCTCAAACAATATGCTAAATTCGCTGTGCTAGGCGTTGTGGCGTATTTTTTTATGAGCGGTATTCGGCGATGGAGCGCAGGGGAGTTTGATAGGTTTCCTTTAGGGACTCATTTTCAATTTCATCCGCATGAAACATCTATTCTATTCACCGCAGCGATCATTTACGTAGCATCAAAAATTATTGAAGAAGGCAATCGCTACAAAATTGAAACAGAAAGCTATGTGTAAATCGTGGCCGTAATTATCACATTGGACGTTATGCTCGCGAAGCGTAAAATGAAGTCCAAAGATCTCGCAAAAATAATAAATGTCACAGAGGCAAATTTATCTAAACTCAAATCTGGGAATGTGAAGGGCGTTAAATTAGAGACTCTAAATAAAATTTGTATCGCGCTCGACTGTAAGCCAGCGGATTTGATTGACTTCGTACCCGACAGTTAAGATCATTACCCGTGACATCGCCAATCCAGAAAGAGAAATATGAAGCCGCCAAAAGACTATAAGGCCGAAGGAATAGAGGTTCTGACTATTTTTGACGCCGTGCGAAAGCGTCCAGGCATGTATATTGGCGGCACAGGGCCACTGGCATGGCATCATATGATTTTCCAAATATTGGACGATGTTCTAAAAGACGCGATGAAGGGCAATGGCAACACAGTTAAAGTCAGTATAAATGGACAAAATTGCCGGATTGCCGCGTCTATGTCCTTGAGTGTGCGGCGCAACGGCGATCAAAATCACTTGTTAGTAAGGGAAGATTTATACGAAGAGGCAAATGCTATGTATGGCGAGATATGGACTGGTATTGTCCGCGCTTTGTCATCCGAGTTTTCAATTCGCGTGGCGGATTTAGAAGGTAAAAAGGAACTGAGTTTTTTTGAAAATACGAGTAAAGATGCAGGTTGTTGGCGAATAGATGGGGATGGAAATTACCCTCAATACGAAGTTGAGTTCATGCCAGATTTCGACATTCTTGGGGCCCCAACGACACCGATGTGGAACAAAGCGCTCATCAAAGAGCGGCTTCAGATTATGTGCGGCATAAAGGAAGGGTTTCGCGCGGAGTTACATTTTGAAAGAGATCCATCTGAGACTATTCACATGCCTAATGGCCTCGCAGATTTGCTGTCCTATCACATTCCCGAACTAAAAAACCCCATCAGGTTTCAGGGCGAACAAGGCGAACTTTCCTATGAGGTCGCGATGGCTCGTCACAGCGATCACACTGTTATCAGCTACGGCAATACAGTTCAGACTCGAAGCGGAGGCGATCATGTTCGCGCGGTTCAGACATGTTGTAGAAATGCGGGTTTTGACCCAGAAGACTTTGCTTTCGCAATCTCTGTATTTGTGCCCCATCCAAGTTTCGCACAACCCGTTAAGGATGAGCTTATTTCGGATGATATTAAGTCATTCATATTGATGGACTTGCCTGAAAAATTGAAAGCAATTTTAGCTCGTTGAGGGGCCTATTGGGTGTCCTCGAGTCCATTTGCACGGGTTACACTCACTGAAAAACTAAACGAAGCGGGCGTAATAAAGTCTTCCATGATCTTACCTCAACTATACCGCGGTCTCGATAACGAGGCCTTCATGGGCAATCTCGATAGACTCAACAGCAACCTCGTTGCCCTCGGCCTTTAAATCTGTGCCAGAAATTTTAACGGGGAAAGCGTTTGAGACCCTCCAAACCATGGTTGGTTTTTGGCTTTCATCCAGTAAACTAATTGTCATGGCTTTACGCTTGATGACATTCATCTTAATTTCAGTAAGCCAGTCGAACATGGTATTGTCGCCCTTGAAAACACCTTTCTTCAAAGTGATGTTTGAATATTTCTTCATGCCGGGCATTTTTGAGGTTGAAAAAACCTTATTATTACCTGCGCGATACTCAAGTTCTTGAACTTCAATATCCAGCCCAGAAACTTCCTGAAACGCAACTTCCTTGTCATCCCATTTTACTGAAAAATAAAATTTGGGAAGTGGCCAGGTTGCCTTGGACTGTTCTGAGCCATCATCTGCCATGTTATTCTCCTATCATCTTTAAAATTATGATTTTTGCATTTGTTGCTGGAAGGTGATCTCGATAAATTCGGCCGGACGGCTGATCGCAACCAGAACTGTAATGCGCATAATGCCATCCAAAATATCAACGGGCGTCATCGTATCCCCTAATCCGACATGGACGCTAAATGCGTCTGCCGGTACAGAACCTGGTAGCCCGCCTTGTTTCCAGATTTCTGTTAGGAAGTTCTCGATCATAGATTTGATCATAACCCAGGTGCCGGCCGTATTAGGTTCAAAGACATAAGCCTTTGACGCGAGGCGGATGGACTCTTCGAGCATGATCATTGTCCGGCGGACATTAATGTAACGCCAGTCCAGAGAGTTGCCGTCAAGTGTACGGCCCCCCCAAACCAGAACGCCTTCGCCCATAAAGGTTCGGATAGCATTGATGGATTTTCCGTTCGGCGTTACATTGAGATCTTCCTGTTTGTCATGGCCAATATTGACCAAGGGGGACGTCACGGCATTTAAGCTGACATTTGCGGGGGCTTTCCAAACCCCGCGGCTAGCATCAACAGAGGTATATACGCCTGCCATCGCCGAAGCTGGCGGCATGCAATTCATCCGCGAGGCAATCTCGTCCATAATATCTTTATAGAGCGGCGTAATCGCGCGGAGTGTCTCATCCAAATTCTCTGATGTTGGCCGGGCCTTTCCGGTTGCTTTGGCTTGTCCGCTGGCAGCGACTATGGCTTTGGCCGCCTCAACGGCTGCGTTTGCTGCCGTTTCAGCTGCTTTTGCGGCTGTCTCGGCGGCTTTTGCTTTCTCATCTGCTGTTGTGGCTGTTGCTGTTCTGGCAGCGGCCAGTGTCTCATCACTAACATCTTTTTTTGCATCTTTCGCAGCATCGAATGCAGCGCTAGCAGCCTCTAAGGCCTCGTTAGCTGCGGTAACTGACACGTCTGCAGCCGTTGCCGATATCGTCGCTGCTGTTTCATAAGCTGTCTTAGCATCTGCAACTGCATCTGCAGTGATTTTATCTGCTGCAAGTTTGGTCGTATCAGCGTCAGCAAGCGATTCTTTCGCGGCCGCGGCAGCTTTTGCCGCCGCTGTCGCAGCGACCTCAGCCGCTATTGCAGCCGAAGCCGCAACTGAGGCTGCAGTGGTCGAATCGCCTTTGGCGGCGGCTCTAGCGGCCTCACTGGCGGTTTTGGCATTGCTAGCTGCATTTGCCGCCTCCGCAGCCAGTTTTTCACTGCCAGCGCCCGCCACATTATCCAACCAGGCAATCTCATCAGTGATTTTTGCTCTTACATTTTCGTTTTCCACAGTGCTCGGAAGGAGGTCTTTCAGAACTGCGATCCCGTCTTCCGTGAGGTTCTGGTAGGAAAAGTCACGGGATTGGAAAATCGATGTATTCACCCAAGGGTAATAGGCAGATCCGTAATCTAGATTATTTATACCGATATCATTTCTAAACGTTGCGATTGGATCGCCGCCCGGATCATTCATAGCTTTGTAACCGGCAAAAACATCCAAAATTGCAAAGCGGTTTTTCATTTTCTCGCCGCAATGCATCAACATGGCTTGCTGGACAGCCACAGCCTTTGAGCGAGTCAGCCGTGTTGTCTCAGGGATAACGAGCATTGTGGGTTCAGGTTCTTTGATCAAACGTTTGATGCCCTGCATCATTCGGTCACCGTGAATATCGTCCAGATAGGATCCGATTGACACAATATAGCAGGCTGCACCGCCATTCTGGAAAAACAGCCTCATGGCCCCATAAAGAGCGTAGGCATTGCCCTGCTGGACAATGTTATAATCTTCTTCTGCACCGGGTTTTCCGGTTATAGAAAATTTCACATCGAGCAATGTGTCTGTCTGGTCGCCATCTTCAAGAGGCGAGGGCGATGTCGCAATCGAGCTCGATTCAACAATATTGAATTTCGGAGTTGGCCCGAATCCGAAGTGCTGGTGAAATTCTGATAAAGACGAAATGCGCCGTGGCACATCCCGCAGTGACTTATTTCCGGTTTTTGCAATCTGTGTATATCCGATAAAGGCTGGGACTGCCGTCGCGACTTGCACGACCGAATTGGGAAAGGCGTTTTTTTCGACGATATAGACGCCGGGGGTTTTCATAGGTGTCATGGGAGGCCTCTTTTCACCATAGATTAACATAAATTTCAGAAGAGATTTGCGAACCGTCCATCACGCCCGACCCCATAGCGGGAGACGGCAGAACAGGCATAACAGATTTTGGGCCCAAAGGCCCGTCCTGTAACAATTCAAAACGGCCAGGCTGCCTGTATCGTGCGAGAATAGCGCGGTTGGATTTGTAACTGCGAACCGAAGTGCCATTGGTCCGTCTTGGTCGTCCCGCGGTGTCAAACTCTATATCACCTAGAGTGTCCTTAATGGTGAACATCGCATCGTCATCAGAACACAAAATATGATAAATCCAATGACGTTTAACGCTGCTAAAATGAACTTTATAGACACAATTCTCAGCCGCAGCATCTATCTCCAGATGCAGGATAGCCAAAGGCGGCCTGATAATTTCAGATTGCGTATTTATGTCATCAACGCCAAAGCTGTCGACTTTTAAGTCACGCAGATCTGCTGCGCTGACCAAAGCACCCGTTTCTAGCAAGGCGCCGCTTTCCGAGGTTAAGCCCAAAACAATAACTTTATTCTGGGACTCAGACACAGCTTCGGTGACGTCGAATAAGGCACTATCTTGGGGGCGAAGCCCGAAAGTGAAGTTTAGACGCCCATCTTGCGCAGTGACGTCATTTAAGGCCTTTTTTAGCGATGCCAGTTTTTGTTCTGCATCTGGGACAGCGTGTGGCAGGCCTTCAAGTCCCTCTATTCTAAGCGCTAACTGTTCCAGCTTGTCTTGCTTTTGTTGCTCAGCAAAAAGTTTCAAAGCCTCCCGATCCTTTTGCGCAAAACATTTAAGCTTTCCCGCAGATAAGTGCATCGGCAGATCCTGCCTTGCCCGTAATTTTTGCGTGCTTGCATCAGGCTCAAACTGAATAGCCGGAGCCATGTCGCCGTAAAATTCATGCTCAAGGTTGATTTCGAAAAACGGCGTAAACTCTGTCATCAGTTCGGCTAGGCTTTTCCGGCTGGCTGCGTTTGAGGCATGGTCACTAAGAGGTCTTCACGGGTCAGCATAGCCTCATCGATTGAGACCGTGCGCATAAGGTAGAGAATGGAGGGCATATAGTTTCCGCCAATCGCGCCCCAAAGATCACTTAAATTATCACCACTGAGATCGCATATCTCAAGAGACAATCGCGTTATACTGTCATCCATATCAGGTGTATTTTGGGGATTGAAATTGGCGTGAAGTTGAAAATACGTAATCGCTTGTGATAATATTTTCAGGCCCTCCAGATATTTTTCCGCCTGAAAGTTGCTTGCCAGCATTATTGAAATATTTAAATGCATAGGCTTAGGCTGCAGGGCCATTTCGGTCGAACTGATTGCCCCGCCTCTGCCCACGTTGCGGCGCGTCGTGTCTTGCGCAATATTCGTGACAAAAAGCAAAAGGCGGTCGCGCGAAAATTCAGGCCGCTGACCAGTGCCATCGTCCAAGCCGCCGACGACAACAAAATCATCTGGGGAAGAGAATTTTCTCTTTAGATGTTGGTTAAGCCGCTGGGCAATCAAATTCACAGCATGGTCTATCATAAGGTTAACCCCATAGAATTCCTGGACAAGGCCTAGGTCAATCGATCTAATATGAGGTAACGCCCCTCATTATTATATATTAGTGGGGGATTAAAGCATAATGTCAATGCAGTATTTTCATTCGCCAATCCGCTAGTCCTGTTTCTATATCATTGTTTCAAAAAACCTGCCTCAAAGACAATTGAAAATCACCCTAAATTAGACAGAGGATCCAGCAGTTTGAAATCGTCTCAAGTAAGGTCCTGAGCTAATGCCGCTCAGGGATCATCGCGGCATTAGGGGGTGCATGAAGGAAGCCTCCTTTCGATTTTCGAAACCGCAACCTACAGGCTAACACTCCCTCTAAACCCCACCTAAGATACACCTTTCAAAACCCACCCCCATCAGCTAAATTTCTTACGTCAAGCTTTGGAGGGTGTGTATGTTTAAGGGTTTTAAGGGGTTGTCTAAATCACCTACTAACCCTGCCGCGCCTCGTAAGGGGAAAGCTTATGATGTGGCTGAGCTTTTTGAGGGGCCTATTGGTTTGCCCTCTGGGGATAGCGGTGAGGGGCTCGCGCTGGATGAGAAATTGCGGCAGGCTTATTTTTGGATTGTTAATCACGCCATTATTAGCTCTCACTATGATGTAGAATTTAATGCCGCTTCGCCGCGTCAGTTTACGGTGGGCGATGGGCAAAGCTTGCTGACGCTGCCTACAGCGCAAAGTTATTCGAGCTATGCCTTGTTGCCGCTATTGACCTTTGCAACGCGGAGTAAATGCCTCTTTGTTGGCGGGCCGGGTCGGGGTAAGACGGCGAGCGCGATTTTGATGGGCGTGCTGGCGGGGTATCCTGTCAAATCCATTCGCCGCGCTATGCAACATGGACAGCCTCAAATGACCATTGCGGATTTGCTGGGCAATCCACTGCCGGCTGATTTGGTTGCGGCGCAATCTATGGATGACATTCGCATTGCGTGGCGGGATTGGCTGGGCATGCAGGTCAAGATCATTGATGAATATAACCGCATTCCGACGCGCACCCAAAGCGCGCTCTTGACGGTGATGGGCGATAATTATGCGGAGATATTAAATCAGGTTTTTGAATGCCCTGATGCGGCTTGGTATTTAACGGCTAATTCGGATCAAGGGGGCGGGACCTATCAGGTTATTGAGGCCCTTAGAGACCGCATCGATGTCACCGTTCAGGCGCTGTCCTTTAATCCACGCTTTTTGGGTGAACTGCTTTTGCGTATTGAAGAGAATGTGCGGCCCGAAGAGTTGGTCCCGCGCGAGATTATTTTTACCGAAGATGAGATTGATCTTATGGGGGAGCGGATCCGTGATGTGGCTGTCCCCGCATCTGTCAGGCGGCGGATTGAGTTCTTCTCTAGCCAGTTTGAGATGATGCAATCGGCAGGCGACCAATTTGAATATATGACCAAGGATACGGCCCGTCTGTCGGGGCTGGATTGGAACCGTATCATTTCCGCCGATAGCGGGCGGGACAGATTAAAAGATGTCGGATGCCAGACAACCAATGGCTTGTCAGTGCGTAACCTTATGTCCGTGCTGAAATTTGCTAAGGCCATGGCATGGTTTCGCGGGAGCGTTGAGGTGGAGCTTGAGGATGTACGCCAGGTCATGCCCTTTGTTTTGAAAGATAAATTGTTGCCAGATCTAGAAGCGCCGTTTTTTGCCTTGCCTGAAAACGCGGTTTTCCGTGTTGACAGTATTAGTTGGCTGCGCCGCTTATTTGATCTGTCCAATGAAGAATTTAACCGCTTGAACTTGGATAAGAGCGATCCCGTGGGTGAACTGTCCGATCAATTTGACGCGGGGCTTGATGGCCTTAGCGCGAGAGAGGTTCGGAGCCGCCTTGTTAAAATTGAAAAGCTTATTGCCAAGCTCTCGGACGGCAAAAAGCTTTATGGACATCTTTATGATGACCTACTGAAACTGAAATATCTGCATCAACGCTATACGAATTATTTGCTCTGGGTGCAGTCTAAGTAATGGCGCTGTCACCGCCGTTCAAAACCCAGCTGAGAGCCTTGCGCACTGTGTTAAATGAGCGCGTTGAAACGGTGCGCCATTCGCCCAGCGGGCTTGATACGGAGGCGTTTTCGGAATTTCTGGAACAAGGCTTAGATCCAATTGTGCGCGCCGCTGCGCAGACCTCGCCCGAGAGACTTCCTGTGATCGTCGATGAGCTTTTCACCATGGCGCTGAGTGTGGTCAGCACAAACCATGCGGGACCGGGCGCGCGGCAAGATTATGTGAATCAACTTTGGCGTGATGTTGCGCCGTCGCTCACGGCGCTCATCGCCCATGACCCGATTGAAAGCCTCGGCGCTTTGACCAATGCCATGATTAAGGTGGCCGGTGATCGCGGCATTGATAGCGATGGGTGGCTCAAGCTTATCGGGGAGACCGCCCCGGACGCAGATAATGTCGCGGCGCTAAAATCGCTTGGCGTCATAGCGGCGTGGTGTTCGGGCGGGGTTAAGCTTCGCGGCGCAGCATTGGCGGCGGCTGACGGTTTGCCAGAGGATTTGGCGTGTAAGGCTGTCGGCGCGCCTAAGAGGGCAAAATGGGATGAGGTGCGGGGCCGCATTGAAGCGGATATGTGGTGGCGCCCTGATGGGGTAGGCAGCTCTGGTCATGTCGTGGGCGGCTTTGCGGGGTTTCGAGGTAGCTTTCTTGAACCGCCTCTTGTCGAGGCTGCGGAAGAAGGGTTCTGGGTTCTTAGCGGTGAGCGCTGTTTCCACCTGATTGCAGACGGCTTTGGGGCCTATCTTGAGCCTGTTGATTTAGAGGCTTTTGAGACGACGGGAGCGCAAACGCATCCCAAGACAACTCATAACCCCGCTTGGGCTAAACTTTTTCCCGCTCAAGATTTAAGCCTCGCGCAGAACGCCCATAGCGTCGCGGCGAGTTCGCCCCATTCCTATTCCATCCATATTTCACCGCTAATGGCGACCGCATGAGCGGCGCCCTTTTAGAGAGATGGCAAGCCGCATGGCCTGAGGCGCTGACCCATTGGAGCAAATATACGCGGCTGCGCAGTCCTTTGCTTTGCGTGACAAGTGTGAGCGCCGCTAAGGAAGGGCTATCGGGCAGCTTTGCGATGATCCGCCTCAATGATAATAGCGTCGTGATTGATTTAGAGACCATCGCGCGCGTCGGCCTTGAAGATTACGCCGTAGAAATCCTCGCCCATGAAATTGGGCATCATATCCTCGCCCCCGCCAGCGCCGTGGATCATTTCCGGCTTTTGGCGCGTATGCGCAAGGGCTTGCCGACCCTCGAACAGCACGCCCCGATGCTGGCCAATCTCTATACGGATTTATTGATCAATGATCGGCTGCAACGCATATCTGACTTGCGCATGGATGAAGTCTATCGCCAGATGAAGCTTTACGGGGAGCGTAAGCAAGAGCGCGGCGTCAAGCCTGCGTCCAACACGCTCTGGATGCTTTATGTTGGAATCTATGAGCGCCTATGGCAGCTTGAGAAAGGCTCTCTGGGCGGGGCCGTGGATAATGTGGTAGAGGAAGGTAATGCGTGGCTGGGGGCGCGGCTCGTGCGCGTCTATGCGGATGAATGGCTGGTGGGGGGGGCGCGCTTTGCGGCTTTGGCGCTGCCTTACCTCGTCGATGATATTGAGCAAAACCGTCAAATGGAGAACTTGCTCGCCGATATCAAACATGCCGCGCAGGGCTGTGAGCCCGTTGGGATTATTCAGATTGAGGAGGGAGAAGGCGAGGCGATACATCCGTCTGATGATCCGTTCATTACGGGGGACGCTGTTGGAGACGGCGAAGACCAGATTGGGCATGGGAATGACGCCAAAAGCCAAGGCGGAGGTAAAGGACAGCTTCGTGAACCCTTTGAATATGGCGAAATCTTAAAAGCGGCGGGCGTGGATTTAAACGAAGAGCAATTGGCGGGGCGCTATTATCGTGAACTGGCTTTGCCGCATCTTATCGCCTATCCTGCTAAGCTCTCTGATGCGGCGTCGGAGCCGCAATTAGAAGGCTTTGACCCGTGGGATATCGGAGAGCCCTTTGACGAGATTGACTGGCTCGGAACGCTCACCCAATCCCCTGTGCCAATTCCAGGCACAACGATTGTGAAACGCCATATGGGGTTGCAGCCGGGAAAAGACAGGGCGCGTATTCCGCCAGATTTGGATATCTATGTGGATAGTTCAGGCTCTATGCCCAATCCTCGCCAGCAAATATCTTACCTGACATTGGCAGGCGCTATCATTGCGCTATCGGCGTTGAAAGCGGGCGCGCAGGTTCAGGCCACATTATGGAGCGGGCCTCGGCAATGCCTCAGCACGAATGGGTTTGTGCGCAAAGAGAACGCTATCTTGGCGGTGCTGACAGGATATTTTGGCGGCTCCACCTCCTTTCCCATTCACCACATGCGGGACACCTATGCCGCGCGCAAAGCACATAGTCCCGATGCGCATATTTTGATGATTTCTGATGATGGTATCTCGACCATGTTTGATAATGATGAGCGCGGAAATTCAGGGTGGGATGTGACGCAGGCCGCGCTTGATATTGCTAAAGGGGGCGGGACGATGGCGCTGAACCTTTGGACCGATATTGATAAATTGCCCTGGAGCCGAAAGGCTATTGATGGGCAGGGCTGGGATATTCATACGGTTCGTGATTTTGCGCAATTGGTCGATTTCTCCCGCGCTTTTGCGGCTCGCACATATGGAGGCTCGGGATGAAACGTGAAGGGCCGCCGCTAGAAATCTTGCTTAGGCGATTGGCCGAGACGCCGCCCGAGTTCATGCAAGAGCCGCGCATTGGCGGGCGAGCGCAAGTCGTTGTCCCGGCATTGGTGAATGATTGCGTCGCTTATTTTGGCGCGCCGGCGCGGGCGGATACACTTGCGCAGTTTAATACAGATGATCCACGGCTGCGTCCGAAGTTGCAGCTTGTCATGGTTTTGGTCTGGCTGCTCCGACATCCTGTTCTTAAAACTTTTGATCTTTCATCGGGCGATGTTCTATCCGTGCTGGAGGGTGTCCCTGCGGCGTTAGGGGCGTCCAATGCCGCCATTTATATCGAAGACCCTGAACGGAGAGAAGAACTGGCGCGGACGGTGCTGGCGCAATTTAAGCTGCGCCCCGAAGGGGAGAGCGAAAAGCAGGCCGCTGACCGCCTGATGGCGATCAGTGCGTCTGAACGCAAACGCCTGTTACGGGCTAGCCGAGACGCCGAGAGACGGGCGCGAGAAGTGCGCGAAGCCTTGGCCCGCAAAGCCGCCAGAGAGTCTGCGGATAAATGGACGCGGGAATAATGGCGTTAGGACTTGATGAAACGCCAACGGATCAAGACCGCTATCCAACCCTAAGCGATGCAGGGCGAGACACATTGCGCAAGATGAGGGAACATCCCGCCGCGCCCATCTTTCGCAATCAAAGTGGCAATCGCCTGACGGTTGAGGACCTGCAGGATTTAGAGCGCTTTGAGGCTCAGCTTCAAACGGCGAAAGCTGTAACGGCAATGCCGAGCTGGATGTCAGAATTTATTGAACAGACTTATCAGGATGTTCCCTATTATCGTCAATTCGGCGCGCGGCAAAACTTCGAAGATGTGCAGCCTATTTCGCGCGCGGACCTGTCGCGCGATGTCGCGCAATTTGTGCCCGATAGCGTGGACCTGTCGCGTATGATGCATTTTCAAACCAGCGGGACAACGGGGCATCCGCTATTTGTACCGTCCCATCCGCAAGTCGCAGGACGTTATCTTTCTTTTCATAAACGCGCGCTCTCGCGTTTCGGTATTACGCCGCAAGCAGGGCCCGGAGAGGTGGGCGCCATATTGCTGGGCTATCAGGCGCGTTGTTTTACTTATGTCTCGGTGACCCCGCAAATGGGCGAGTCGGGATTGGCGAAGATAAATTTACATCCCAATGATTGGAAACAGCCCCGCGACCGCGCGGCCTATTTAGAAGCGATGGCCGCCGAGATTGTCACAGGTGATCCGATTTCTTTTGAAGCTTTGCTGGACGTAGACGCAAGGCTATTCCCTAAGGCTTTAATCTCTGTGGCCATGATGTTGCCGCGGGGCTTACGCGCGGCGCTCGAGGCGCGGTTCGGCTGTCCTGTGCTGGATATCTACTCTATGAATGAAGTCGGCCCCATCGCGCTATTTGATCCTGACGTCGGCGGTCATGTATTGCTCCAAGACCGGCTTTATGTGGAGGTCTTGGATGATGATGATCAGCCCATTGCTGATGGGGAGCGCGGAGAGATCACGGTGACAGGCGGCTTTAATTTTTGCTTGCCGCTCCTGCGCTATAAAACGGGGGACTTTGGACGGCTAGGGAGCGCGAATAGTGTGCCTGTGATTTATGAGCTAGAAGCGAGACGGCCTATTCGCTTCCTAACGGCGAGCGGGGAGTGGATCAACAATGTCGACATCACCCATGCCATGGCGGGGCTTAGGGCGTCGAGATATTGTTTGCATCAGCAAGGTGATAAGGGATTGGTTTTGAGGCTGCCTGATAGGGCGATGGGTGAAGCGGATAAGGCAAGGGCGATTTTGGGCGGCGTTATGGGGGCTCTGCCGCTGTCTATTAAAGTTATAGAAACGGACGATAAGCAGCTTCAGTATACGTCGGAGTTGTAACTTGGGGAGTGAGGATATTGGGCACTATGGGTTGCCCGATCAAGTCGGGCAATGACGGGGGGTGAACGATGTTCGTCACGTCACGATTAAATTGCCGGCTCGCATATCTCTTAGATGGCGCGATCTACGCCTTGCTAGGAATTAAATCGCCTACGCCCACCCCGCTTCTTTCACCGCCTTGCTGCCATTGCGGCTGACGGGGGCGGTTATGCCGTTTCTTAGGGTTAGGCTTGTTTTGCCGTCTTTGCGGTTTACGCGCTCGACACCTGCTTCTGCCACCCACCAGGAGCGGTGAGGGGTCAGGCCAGGTAGTGGCTTGGTTTCTTTGACCGCGTCTGAGAGGCGCATGAGGATCATCTCCTCGCCGCTAGATGTGTAGATGCGCACATAGTGGTCTTCTGAGACTATGGCGTAAATCTCGGCTTGGCGCAGTTTTGGCGCGAGGCGTTCATAGAGGGCAGGGCGCGTATTGGCCGCGTTTTGCGCGGGCATGTTTAACGCGGTTTCGCTAAGATCATTACGGCTTCGCAAAATCCCGCCAACGCCTGAAATCACAATAGCGATCACCCAGATATAAAAAATGTTGATGGCGAAGCTGATCAGATTTGGCGGCATTTGCATCGCGAACAGAAAGGCTGCGACGAAGATTGTCGCGCCGACGGATTGCGCCAAAACGATTTGCCACATCTTGGGACGCAATTTCAATTTTTGGGCGATGAACTCAAATAAAGCTGCGCCGAAACCGCCAGCTACACAGAGGCCAATCCAATAGGCAAAACGCTTGGCCATTGGAAAACTATCCGTATGGAAGGGCGCTAAAATAGATAAAACGATACCCGCGACGACAGGGATTAAAATGAACCGCATAAATGTTTTTTGTGCAGATTGAAGCAAGGTCGTTATCCTGTTTAGACAAGTGTTATTCGCGTATCGTGAACTGTAAAGCGTTTGTTTTCAAGCCCCTAAAGGGACGTTCGCGTATCGCGATTGGTAATTTCCTGCCATCCGCGAAGCGTTCATGGCGGTTTGCGTAAGAGCGCTTTTAATCCCGCAAACCTTCCGTCACTTTGACCTTAAGCCGAATGGTCGGCGCGTTAAATAATGAAAGAGTTCACGATGAAAACGATTTTAAAGACAAGTCTTATAGCCGCTATTTTAACCGTAACAGCCTGCACACATTCAGTGTCTTCTACAGAGACGGACGTTCCTGCCGCCGCTTCTTTAGAAACTGCCCCAGGGATGCTGAAGGTCACTGTCGATGGTTATAAAGAGCAAGAGGGCGTTATCTCAGCCGCGCTTTTTAATGAAGCGGGATATAATGGCAAAGCCGCGCCTGTTCGCGGAATGAGCGTCGATGTGGCGGGAGAGAGCGTCACCCTTACATTCCAAGGTCTCGCTGCGGGTGAATACGGCATTAAGCTCTATCACGACATAGATAAAAACGGCGAGATGAACACCAATGCTTTTGGATTGCCGACTGAGCCTTATGCCTTTTCAAATAATGCGCTCGGCAGCATGGGCCCTGCAAAATGGGATGCCGCGAAGTTCACCGTGACAGAAGCAGGAACGGTTACGTCCATTAGCTTCAAGTAACGCCGCATCACTCACACCCAACCCAAGACAACTTAGATTTAGAAAGCCACGCCATGACACATCTATCCCGCCGCCATATGTTACAAAGCCTCACTGCCATTGGCGGGTTAGCGGCTATGTCCAGCCCTGCCTTGTCTAAGGCTGCGGCCCCATTATCCCCTGATTGGGCGCTGGGATGGCGTAACCCGATTAAACATCAATTGGCGACGCCAAAGTTAAAATTGGTGTCCGGTAAAATGCCAAAGGGCTTATCAGGGACGCTTTATCGCAATGGCCCTGCCGTCCAAGAGCGCGGCGGGTTTCGGATGAACCATTGGTTTGATGGTGACGGCATGGTGCAGCGTTTCCATCTCTCGGATGAAGGTGTGTCTCATACGGGGCGCATGGTCGAAACAGAGACTTATCTGACCAGCGAGAAAGAGGGCCGGATGACGGGGGGTGGTTTTGGGACGCGGGTTCCCAATCCAGCGCCAGTCACGGGGCCAGATTCTCTTAACGCTGCCAACACATCTGTGCTGCCCGTCGATGGAGAGCTCTTAGCGCTTTGGGAAGGGGGCTCTGCTCATCGCTTGGACCCTAAGACGCTCGAGACGCGCGGGGTGAAAACATGGGGCGCGGATATGGCCGGCATGCCGTTTTCTGCCCATCCCAAGGTGGATTTGGACGGGACTGTTTGGAATTTTGGCCAAGATGTTTTTGGTAAACGCCTTATCATTTACCGCATTAAACCTGACGGAAGTTTGCATAGCCTCAAACTCATCAATGATATTCCAGGCGGGATGATCCATGATTTTTGTATCACGGAGCGGCACTTAATATTTGTCGCGCCGTCCTTTAGGGCCGTTAAATCAAGCCGTGTTTACTTAGGCCGGTTTGAATATCAAAAAGACGCACCGCAACATGTGGTAGTTTTGGATAAGGATGATTTAACCAAGCGCAGAGACTTTGAACTGCCCCCAGGATTTCAGTTCCATTACGGCAATGCCTATGAAGAGGCTAATGGTGATATTCGGTTTAGCGTTTGTACGGGCGATGACAAATTTGTCTCTCAAGGGGCCAAAGATGTCATGCGCGGCAAAGCCCCAGAGGATAGCCCCGTACGTCTGGTCCATGCTGTTTTGAAAAAGGATGGCACAGCTAAGCTTGCGGATGAAATTATGGAGATGGCGGATCATGAGTTTCCGCAATTTAACCAGAGTTTTACAGGGCGTAAGGCGCGCTATCTTTATACTGTTGGCTCTACCCATAAAGGACGCCCCGGTCAAAGCGCTATTCTTAAGCACGATCTGGAAACGGGCGATATTCAGAGCCATGATTACGGCGTGAAGGCTTTTGCCGAAGAGCATTTATTTGTCAGTAAAGGCGAGGCGGCTGAAGATGCAGGCTGGCTCATAGGAACAAGCTTGGATTATGCGGCCAAGGTCACGCGGCTCAACGTGCTGGACGCGCAAAATGTCGAAGACGGGCCCGTGGCGGAGTTTGAGTTGCCTTACGCATTGCCGCTGGGCTTTCACGGCGCTTGGCTTGGGGCGTAGGCGGAGACGGCCTCGATACCCGCAGGCTAATTCGCAAAGGGCATGTGTCCTATCATCACTCGGTGGGTATCTACCATGGGTTGCCCGGTTATGTTGTTTGCAAGACAAATAACGGACCGGACAATGACGGGAGGGGAGGGTGAAAAATTACGGGGACAAAGTTTGGGGGTGGTATGTGCGCCCCAAACAGTTACGCACATAATTCGCCCCGATTGACGCAGGCGCCTTTGCCTTTTCTCTTCTTTCGCTCCAGATATTAAATCTGTTCATGATTTGTTCGATATGGTTTAATTCAAAGGAGATACTCTATGGCCCGTTCTAATTCTAAACGAAAACCAACTAAGATACAGCTTACGGCGACGCAGATTGCAGCTGAGGAGACTGTTACTAAGGCTATGCGCCAGCATGGGGAGTTTGACCGGGTTTGCTTTGCTGAGCGTAGTGAAAAGACGGGCGCGGATTTGGATGGGCACCGCATGGTGCGCCGCGCGCCTGTGACGGGACTGCGCCGTATCACCCTAGAGCCTTATCAGATTGCGGCGGCCAATGCTTATGACGCCGCCTATCTTTCAAGCCTGGGCGCGTGTAATCATGAGCTTAAGCCGTTCATTGATAAGACCCGGGTGAACAATATGGTGATTGCTTTTGAGGGCGGCGCGCAAATAGCCGCAGTTAAGCGGCATCTCTTACTGGTCGGTAGTGACAGCAGTGGTAAAGGGACCGGTAATGGCCGCGGGGTTTTGCTTTGCGGCTTGCTGCGAAAACTGTTTGAGACGCACCGCGATGACAGTTTGCGGGTGATTAGCGGGAGCAAGAAGGGCGCCGAGCGGAATGTGAAGCGGGTCAAAGAATTGCTGGATGAGTTGGCTGTTGTGTTTGGGATTAAGAGCATGGGGTAAAACCTATGACCCCGGTCACCCCGTCGCATGACGGGGCCCATCATGAGGTTAAGCTCTTGTGGAAGACGTTGGGTAATGGGTCCCGTCATGCGACGGGATGAATGGAGAGGTGAGGGTGAGCGGTCCCAATTTTCATTGGGATGCACGGAAGAGTGAGTGGGAAATACTTATTCAAGCAATGTATGAAAGTCTGTTTGGCATTTTTGGCGACTGAACTATGATGCCTGAGTTGTGTCCAGAGAACTACCTTAACAGAATGTCGCTAAACTACGAGACTGAACGATAAAATGGATTTACTCAATAAATACCTTCTGGGCGTTTCTCCTTATATTGATAGTTTAATCTATGATTTGGATGAACGAGAGCTCACCATCGTTTTTTGTAAACGACATTATGATTCAAAGTCTGTTGGGAGGCTTATATTTAAAGATGTAAGGAGTTTTACTGAGGTCATGTTTGAGGATGCCTTCGAAGAAAATTACACAGATTCCATAATGGGACTTCATAGGGATTTTGAGGGTTTTTACTGGTTAAGTACAGAAAAGCGCGAGTTAAAACTGCGCGTGGGCGTGGAGCCGGTGAGTGACTTTATTAAACCCATGCCTTCCTAGCTCTAGATGTGGCACTTGGGAGAGACGTTGGGTGATGGGTCCCGTCATGCGACGGGATGAATGGAACGGAGAAGGTGGGTAAGGGGTTCTTGGCGTTAGCGCGTTAGGGCACCAAACGTTCAAGCAGGTTCTGCTGCAGTCTTTTCGCCGCTTCTGTGGGGTCGTTATCGGCGTCTGAGACGGTGACCAAGATTTCGCCTTCAGGACGAGGCGTTACGAGGTGGACATAGAGGCCGAAATCTGATGCGGACTTGCGAATGTAATGTGTTTCTCCATTGTCAGTGTAAGGGGCGTAACTGTCATATTCATGCTCGGCTTTCTGGCCGGGCGCTGTTTTGTAGATCTTGAAAGATACCGTTTTGGGCTGTGACGCGCCGTCGATATAGGCTTTCCAACTGCAGGTGGACATGCCCGACGCCCCGGGGGCAATAGGAGTCTCAGCACTGGCGCCGAGAGCGGTTCTGATATCTTGATCGCTCCAGACTTCACAGGCCTTAAAGGGTTCAGTCGCTTGCAAACGTTGCGGCTCTATTGCGGGGGCTGTGCTCATCCGCGCAGCAATTTGATTGGCCGCGGGGCGCATAATTTCGGCATTTGTTTTATAACCTGTATAATGCATGAAGACGAGTTTGCCGTCTTTCTCAAAGCTATACGCAAAGGGGATAGGTTTCTCCCATGCTGTGTCATTTAGGACGAGTGCGTTGGTTCCGGGGCCATCTTGCGCTTCGCTAATCGTATCTACGCCGATATTGTAGCGCCGCTCGGAAATGGGTTTTGCGGTTGAGAGGTCTTCTATTGTGACCTTAACCGCGAAGCCCGCATTGTAAGACCACCGGCAAGATGTAGTGGAAACCTCTTTGCGCGTCATTTCAAAACTAGAGCGCACGCTCGCCTTAATGACAGCGTCCGATGCAAAGGGGCAGGGCGCGATGTCAATTATTTCTGATGTTTCGCCCAAGGCGTCCGCGAAGGAGATGGGTGTGGCCGTTAGCTGCGCTTGACCAGATTTGGATTGCGGCGCGGAAGCGGGGGGTTCATCGGGACCGCATCCCGTCATTATCAGTGCTGTAGTTCCTAAAAGAATTAAACGCATGTCATTGTCTCCTGATATATGACCATGGTTTCCCAATTGGGGGTTCACGCCTAATGTGACCTTGGCCGTTTCGGGCGTCAGGTTTTCATCTATCGTTTTGTAGTCGCGCCCTATCAGGAAACAAATTTGTTTCGGTATGAGATCCGTAAGGGGATCCATAGGGTAGTTTGTTGTCACTTTGGCCTTTGGAGTCAAGCAAAGGTTTGCCAGGGGGCAGGGGTGAGCGGAGGCTCAACGCCAGCATTCCACATGACTACAGCTATTGGGAGCTTTATCTATGAGTTTGTCCATTTGCTCTATTGCAGGTTTTAGATCGCTGCTGATGTAACCTTTTTGCCAGGCGTCTTTTGCAGCTGCATGTGCGGGGGCGCGGTCTTGTTGCGCTTGGTAAACTGACCCGGAATGATTTTTGCATTTTTCAAGGACGCCGCCCTCAATCGCATATTGGATAAGACGCTTCCCAAAGTCAGACCGTCCCTTTCGTAGCGTTTTCCTCATTGTGTTCTCCAATGCCTTGCCTATTTTTTGGGTTATGGCCCACCCTATAGCACAGTTTTACTCTTACCTATCATTGAGATCTTCGCCTTTTTCGACTTTGATAAATATAGACTCTGTCGCAGTCTTGCGCTCATTTCCTTCTAGCCCAATGAGGCATGACAATTTACTGGTCTTCGGCTAAGGTCGTGACTGTGTAACCTGGGGCAGACCCCAACTTGGAGGACAAGATGGCCGCATCACCCGAAGACCAACTTAAAACAATGCTCGCAAATATTCCGGAAAAAACCGGGAAAAATTTAGAGGCTTGGAAAACGCTGATCGCAAAAAGCGGTCATGAAAAGCACGGCGCTATTGTTAAATTTTTGAAAAGCGAACACGGCGTAACCCATGGGTTTGCTAATCTCATTTCTGCAAAAGCGCGCGAAACAGGTGAGGAGATAGATCTGATTGCGGCGCAATATTCGGGCGCGAAGTCTGGTTTAAAGCCACTGCATGATTTGATCGTAAAATATGCGCAGTCACTTGGATCTGACGTTGAATTAGCGCCGAAGAAAACATCGCATAGTTTGCGGCGCGCGAAACAATTTGCGCTTATTATTCCAGCTACGAAAACACGAATTGATTTAGGGCTAGCTTTAAAGGGGGATGACGCGAATGGGCGCCTTGAGGCTTATAATGCAATGTGTTCGCACCGAGTGCGTTTGGAAACCACCGAGGACTTTGATGCAGAGGTTCAAGCCTGGATGAAAGAGGCTTATTCACGCGCTGGTTAGCCTAATAGTTTATGATTGTGCGGAGCGCTGGGCATTTGGTGATGGGTCCCGTCATGCGACGGGATGAATGGGTAATAATGTAGTTATTTTTTTGCTCTAAGTCCTATGAATTCTCTGGCATCGGGCCCGTGCGAATCCATTGTGAGAAGAGCCATTTTTCGCCTGAGGTTGGCGGCAAGCCGGCATGGAGCGTATTGGGGTCAGGCTGGCCGTTTTCATCCACATTTACAAAGAGAAGGGCGCCGCCTTTCTTGCATCGGATTTTTTTGTTGATTTTGGGGAAAGATGTTTCGGCGCCTTCAAAATCGTCATTGAGATAGACGAGGCAGGTGGCCAAGCGTTGACCAAATTTGCGCATGTCGGCGGCATGGGCGGGTTTGTTGGGATCAAGATAATCGTAATGCGCTCGAAACTGTTGCCCTGTTTCGTAGTGCAGCACACTGGAGTTTTCCATTGTGAACATTGGCACGTCTGTAATCTTTGAAATAAGCGATTGGATTAAGAGTAAAATGAGGTCGAGTTCTAAAATATTGAAGCTGACCGACGAATTTGTCCGGATGGTATTTTCCCGTCCATCAGCCGCCGTCTCGTCATAGGTGCGGGCGCGGCCGAGGCTAGGGCGGGCCCGCGCAATCATCCAATCGCAGAAACGGTGGGGCAGAAAGTTTTCGGCTTTGCGAATGCGGGGCGCTTGGCAGAGAATTTCTTTTTCGGGGAGGCGCATAAGAGCCTCGATATCGACTTGTTTGCGCAAAGATTGCGCGTCCCTTGCGGCCGCGTTCCATCTTCCGGCGCCATCTTTCACATTCGCGAAAATTGCGAGTTGTTGGCAGGCCGGTTCCCACCCCAGCGCGGCGGCTTGCGCTAAATAATCCAGCGCTTTTGGCCAGTCTTGCTGACAGCGCAATCCCGCTGCATGCATGATCGCGAGGAACTCTGCGGCTTCGCCGCTACCCGCGCCCAGCGCTTGGTTCAAAAGCAATTGGCCGTCCTGAAATGATTGCAGAGATGTCGGCTTAGCGATTAGGGTTTTCCCCAGCGTGGTCTGCGCAGAAACATCCCCGCGCGACGCCGCCGCTTTTAGGTTCTCTAGAATTTCATCTACGCTCACGTCTTGTCCTTATGTGTTATGGAGGCACGTTACACATTTGGACGGCAAAGAAAAGAGGTTGAGCCTCTGCCTTCCCAGAGGTGATAGGTCCCAAGATTATGATTGTGCGTAAAGGTGAAAAACGCTTGTTTTGGCCTGATGGTGAAATTGACGTGGGGCCGTTTTTGGGGCATATAGCTTTTAGTTATTTCTGTGTCTTGAGATACGGATTTTTCCTAAAATATTCGAGTAATGCACAAGACGGTTTTGAATTGCTTTGAGCCTTTTTCGTGCCCTTTTTGGCAGCTCCTTTTCTAACGTTGATTCCTAAGGATTCAATGCAGTTATCCGACGACGCGATGCTTGCCCATTTACCCCACTGTTTGTCCCCCGAACCTGTGTTTGCGTGCAAACACTAGATCGGGGGACAAAGAAGTGGTGGGTGACAAACAGTGTAGCGGGACAAGGAATGAGGCATGGGGAAACGTTGCGGTAGCGGACAAGAATGAACTAAGATGGGGACTGCTCATGCCTTCAGACGACGACCTCCTCATCGACATCCCAGGCCAGACGCTTCGTTTTCGTAAGCTTGCGCAGATGGCTGAGGCTTTGGGGTCTGCGTCTAGTCTTTCTGTGGCTGTTCGGGCTGAGCAGGAAATCAATAAATTACATGGGCTGATTGTCAGCGCCTCTGAAAGGCCGCGATTGCGCGGGGTTGAGGATTTAGATGACGGCGAAATTGATACCCTTATTGCAAGCGCTGGAGGTTGAGCGGGGGCGGCGCTGTGAGGCGCGCGCGGACCTATTGGCCTTTACGCAATATACATTTTCCCAATATGAGGCCGCGCCGCATCACCGCCGCATAGCCCGCACATTGGAGGCCGTAGATCGCGGCGAGATTGACCGCCTGATGGTGACGATGCCGCCGCGCCACGGTAAGTCCGAAGAAGTGACGATACGCTTTCCCGCTTGGGCGCTGGGGCGTAATCCTAAGCGCCACATTATAACGGCGTGTTACAATGCGGAGCTGGCTAGCGGATTTGGCCGGTCTGTACGCAATATCCTCGCCACGCCTGCTTATGACAAGATTTTTCAGACGCAGCTGGCCCGTGATAGCAAAGCCGCTAATCGATGGAACACTACCGATGGCGGGGCCTATATTGCGGCGGGCGTTGGGACAGCCATTACAGGGCGCGGCGCGGATATATTTATTATTGATGACCCTCTAAAAGACCGGGCCGAAGCCGAGAGTGAATTGCGCCGTCAAGCGGTGTGGGATTGGTATACCTCTACGGCCTATACGCGGCTAATGCCCGGCGGGGCCGTGATTATTGTGCAAACGCGCTGGCATGAGGATGACCTTGCGGGGCGGCTATTGGCGCATCAGGAAAAGGGCGGTGATCAATGGCACCGTTTGGACTTGCCAGCAATTGATGCAAGTGGTCAGGCCCTATGGCCCGAGAAATACCCGCTCTCTGCGCTGCGCCGGATTCAAGCCGCTATTGGCCCGCGGGATTGGTCGGCGCTGTATCAACAAGCGCCGAGCCCAGAGGATGGCGACTTCTTTCGCCGCGAATGGTTTGATATGTTTTCAGAGCTTAGATGATGCATCCATCCACTTTATCTCATTCCACTTTATCTCTTTCTTGCATGCATTATTACGGAGCGTCAGATTACGCGGTTACAGCCGATGGCGGTGATTTTACCGTCCATGCGGTGTGGGGCATTGATAGCGCCGCAGATATTTGGCTGATCGATGGATGGCACGGTAAAACCGCTTCTGATGTCTGGATTGAACGCCAACTTGATTTAGTGAAACGCTATAAGCCGCTAGCCTGGTTTAGCGAAAAAGGCGTTATACAAAAAGCGATAGAGCCGATGCTGAAACGCAGGATGCGAGAGCGCCGCGCTTTTTGCCGATTAGAGTGGCTGCCCAGCATTCATGATAAACCAACACGGGCGAGGGGCTTTCAAGCCCGCGCTTCTATGGGCAAGGTTCACTTGCCTGATAGCGTATTGGGGCATTGGTTTTTAGAACAGCTTTTGAAGTTTCCAAACGGCAAGCATGATGACGCGGTTGATGTGTGTTCCTTAATCGGCATGGCCCTCGATCAAGCCCATCCTGCTATTCGCTCCAGCGGCCCTAAATTCAGAGCTACGCTGCGCGAATATCGCGGCAAGGGCGAGGAGAGTTCTGGCTGGCGATAGTGGGCTCTGGAATGACCAGAACTTCCCGAGGGTTTGATTGTGCGTAACCGTGGAAAACACTTGTTTTGGGCTGATGCTGAAATTGACGTGGGGCCGTTTTTGAGGCATATAGAGGACAATTATTCGTGTGCCCAAAGTTACGAAGTTTCCCAATATTCGATCTTAAGAATAATTGCCGTCTTTGGCGATGCGACTCCTAAATATTGAATTCCCAAATGGAAAATAGGCTGCGTGAATATCGCAGCGAGATAGAGGAGAGGTCTGGATGGAACTAGCCAATAAGCGCCCACAGATTCAATTAGGTAGCCCTGAACTCAATGAACCTCAATTGAAAATTGAGCCTGAAGCTTTGCAAGATGTCCAAGCCGGCGGCTTTGACGTTGACCGTAAACGGCGCATGTTTCAGGACGCGGAAGAGGCGCATGAGAAAGAGCGGGAGCTGGCCTTTCGCGATGAGGATTATTATCACAATTTTGATGATGACCAATGGAGCGCGGCGGAGAAACGCAAATTAAGTGAGCGCGGTCAGCCGCGTTACACCCATAACCGCATTAAACGCAAAGTGAATTTCCTGATGGGGATGGAGCAGCGCGGGCGGACTGACCCTAAGGCGCTGCCGCGTAAACCTAAATCAGAGATGATGGCCGAAGTCGCGACCGATATTTTGAACGCGATTGATGACCAAACACAGTTTGATCAGACGGCGAGTGAAAGCTTTTTCCATTTGCTAGTTCACGGCGTGATGGCGTGTGAGGACACATGGGATCCGCAGGACCGCGAGATTGTCTCGACCGATATTCCCTATGAAGAATATTTCCGCGACCCGCGCTCTAAGAAACATGACCTGTCTGATGCGCGCTATCAGGGCTATGCCAAATGGTTTGACCTGTCCGATGCTGAGGCGCTTTATGGGTCAGAAGAACAGCTGGCTAATCTACAAGCGAGCTTGGATCGCGACACGACCTCCTTCGCTGGTTATGATGACAGGCCTGATGCGATCTATGGCTCGACTGTTCGCAATGTGAAACGTGTGCGCGTTATCACCATGTATTATCGGGGCGCGGGCAATAGGTGGCGTTTGTCGCATTTCTGCGGGGGCGGCGATCTTTATGATGTGCCGAGCCCTTGGCTGGACAGTAAAGGCCGGCCCGATTGCGGGATAACGGCAGAGCGGCTTTATGTGGACCGCGAGAACCGCGCCTATGGTGTGGTGCGCGATATGATTGGACCGCAGCAGGAAGATAATCACTTTCGGGCTAAGCTTTGGCATATCTCTAATGACCGCTCTTTTTGGTATAATGACGGGGCCTTTGGCGATCATGATAATCAGCGCTCGGCGATTGAACGCGCCAAGGCAGAGATGGCCAAGGTTGACGGCGCGGTCAGGATTAATCCCGCCCATCCGCGCGGGGAGTCTTGGGACTTTATCGACCGCTCTGGACAAGCTAATATCCTTGCGGGATTGCTGCGCAGTTCTGATGATGAGCTGAACCGTCAGGGGCCTAATGCGGGGCTGCAGGGTAGGGGCGCGGCGTCGCAATCGGGGCGCTCGCGCTTGGTGCAGCAGCAATCGGGCATGATTGAAGAAAATAACGTCTTTGACCGCCTGTCTAATTGGAAGCGGCGTTCATTCATTCGCAAGTTTAATCTTGCGCGGCAATTTTGGCGCGATGAAGATTTTATCCGCGTCACGGACGAAGAAGACGGGCCTCGCTTTATCGAAATTAATAAGCAGCTTTGGCAAGACGGTCAGTTCCTGGGCGTTAAGAATGATATGTCCAAAATGGATGTGGATGTCACCTTGGAAGAAATGCCCGATGTGGCGAATATCCAATCGGAACAATTCGAAGCCATCGCGAACCTGCTCGGCATAGGTATCCCGCCCCACCTCATGGCGGCGCTGATTAAGACCTCTTCGCTGCGCGATAAGGACAAACTCATCAATGCCATCATGGCCCCGATGACGCCAGATCCGAACGCCGCGCAAGTCCAAGCCCTCGCCATGACAGACCGCGAAGCCAAGGTGCGCAAGACCATGGCCGAGACAGAAAAATTACAAGCCCAGGTCATAAGCGAAAAGGCGAGCGCCGCGCTTGATATGACCAAGGCGACGCTCGGGGAGGTTGGAGTTTAGGTGAGGGGCATCAAGTCACCCATAGTGTTTTGGATGAAACTACACTAGGCAGAGGGTATGGTGCGTTTTCCAAGGTTCTTGATTGCCCTTCTTTTGGGCCTGCTGAGCTACAGCCACGCACTTGCCTGCTCTATGATGGGAGATTGGGTTAAGCCAACAAATTTTGAGCTGGTCGAATTAGCTGATGCGATTGTCATTGCTAAGCCAATGTCTCAGTCATCCTTCTTCGGGCTGGACGATGAGAATGAAATTACCTTTTCAATTGTGAAAACGATAAAGGGGGAGGTTCCTAAAACGATTACCTCGGAAAGTGGACGCCTAGGAATATTTGTTAGGAAAAGTGATGCAAATAGTATTTCCGACGCCCACTGGGAATCCTTTTCCGGGCCTTGCTCTAGACAAACATTCAAACGCGGAAATCCATATGTCCTGTTCTTATCAAAGCGGAAGGACGGAACTTTATCTTTGGGGATAACAGCTTTTTCGAGGGACAAAGAAGATTATGCTGGACCCGATTCATTATGGATGAAAACCATAAGCTATTACCTAGACGTTCAGAAGATGGAAGATCCTGACGTGCAACTTAGTACGTTGAAGCGGAAATATGATGAGCTAATTTTATCTGCTGCGGAATCGGATGAACGAAAACTTACAATGGATATTGCCGAGCATTTTTCGTCCATGTCACCCTATAAACCTTCGAACTTTCTGCTTGAGAATTATAAGGCCCTCACAACAGGTCAAGCACTGCCCTTTGGCGTTCGTCATCCTGATGCGAATAGAGAAGGAGGAAATGCCGAGCTCATGACAGATTTCGTCCTCGGGACGGAACGCAGTGACTTTGATGTTGAAAATAAAAAAGCCTATATCTTACGCTCATTAGCCACTGCAGGTCATTCGGAACTCAATGCCAAGACATTCTTTGAGGGTTTATATCAAAAAGATAATTCTGTCGCCCATTTAGGTCTGCTGCTGGCCTATCTTGGCCAAAACGGATATTATGACGACGCGTTAGCGCTGGCGCGGCAAGACATTATTCCCGCAATTGAGACACTGAAAGAAGATGACCTCCGAAGCTTGTACAGTGGTATGTACGGCATGCATGAGAACCAAAATAATTGGAGGCATCCGCTATGGATGGACCATGCGGATGCTAAGACGTGGTGGCCCGAATTTGCATATGAGGTACAGGGTTTACTTAATGCGCGGTTTGGTACCGATAGGTCAGTATCGGAACCTGTTTTAAAAGCGTTGCGACCCGGTAATTATAGGGACAGACCTGACATTACGCGGCAACTCGCGGCGCTTTATGATGAGGAAGAGGCCATAAGATGGGCAGAGACTGAGCTCTCAGCGCTTTTAGAAGCTGGGGAAGAGGTCGATTCCAAGAAATTTGACTTACCTGTTGAAGTTCTACTGATCGATTATAATCCCAGTCGCCCCGAAGCACTCGACAAGGTTTTTTGCAATTCGCTGACGCGTTTACCGCTTCTAAGCCATTTGGATAAAGTTACGGAAATAAATCGCGATGATTTATCTGAAAGATTTGGCATACAGCACAGCCTTATGTCTGTGGATGAAAAGCAAGTCTTTTTAGAGGCGGTTAAACGTTTTTCGAAAGCTGAAGGAACCGATTATAGTTATCGTGATGTGCCAGAGTTAGACAATGTTTTTGATGATATTGTGCAGCGTGTAAGTGATGGGGCAGACATAAAGCCTCTCATCGAGGACCGATATTATGAATATCGCCCCGTGGTTTGCGAATAGGGCGATTGAATCTGTCGAAGACCTTTTCGCTTTAATATTAGCCGCCGATATTAGTCGGGTGTGACCCAGTTGGGCGGCTTACAATTCGACAAGACATTACGCGAACCCATTATCGGTCGCGTTCCTAAGACTCCAAATTCAATACTTAAGCTTCAAACCTCGTCAGGAGAGATATGATGAAACTTTTATCCAATGGACATTTTGCAAGTCCGCAGGCGGGAAGCGCGCTTTGCGCGATTGCGGTTTATGAGGTGGAGCTGTCCCAGGCCGATCTGGTCGCGGGTGAAACATATGATTTAGGGCCGCTCCCTGAAAAAGGGAATCTGGAAAAGCTCTGGCGTTTTTCTCATGCTACGGCCTCAGCTTATGAGGGTATTGATGCGGGGACGGGTTCACAGATTGATCTGGGAACGCTTGACGATAATTTTCTGTTCGGCTTTGTCATGCGGCCCAAAAATATTAACACAGATTTTGAATATAATGCTAATTCACATGGCGCAAAATTTGACGATGCAAATCTCATCCTATCCATAAGAGCCGCAACGACTCCGGAGGCAGGAAAACTCCGCATTGTCCTTTGGGGCTGGGCGGGGTAGGGGCTTAAGCACTTTGTAGGGTTAAGGTTTCAGCCTGACTGTTTTCCCGCCAGACGTCCGACCCCATATTTAAATCCACCGAAAATGACTGTCCTTGACCGTATGGCCGTTTCATCTCTTCGATGGCGCCACCTGCAATGATGCCAGACCCAAGTTTCGCCGAATTATGTGTTGGTCGAAAATTGATTAAACCAGCCTTATGAAACTCTTTCATTTCAATTATAGTTTGTGGATTTAACATCAAATGAACGGGTATGCCGGATAACAGAAATGAGACGTGCCTCGGCGCGACGGCTTCTATCCATGTTAATATTGGATATTTGGAATGCTCCGGAATTCTTATAGGGTGTTTTTGTTTGATAGCTTGGTTGGTATTTTGGGTCATGATGCAAATTAACCTAGCCTAAATGAACATTAACTGAATGTTCATGTTCGGAGCTTGTTCTAGGCAATGTCCGTGAAGGGTACCAGGAATCTTCCTTAAAACCCCGACTTTCTCGCCGGACAGGGAGAGTTTTAGGAAAGCGGCGGGTACCCTGATATAGAGTGGCATGATTTCACCCGCTTAATCACTAGCGATGGGTTTGCAGATATTGTTCATTTGAATGCTGCTGGGTATAAGGCCATGGGGCAAGAGTTAAAATTGCTCACTCCATAATAACGGATTTTCGCGCTCCCTGATCTCGACCCGCAAGTGAGTTCAGGTGGCTGAAGCATTCTCTGAATACTAACGGCAATCTATTTTCAACTTACGCCCAGAACCCTGAATCAATAAATGCTCAAACCTAATTTAGGTATTTTTAGTTTTGGGTTTTATTAGCTAGAATATTAGTTAAAACGAGCGGCATGAAAAACTATGTAACTATCCTTGCCTTGCTATGTTTGACCGCTTGTGCAGAACCAGTGGAAAAAGTGGATGTCATTGAGGTTCAGCATGAGCTTTTACCCGTTGATACTACACGGTCTAAAATGTCAGAGAATGGTACGATATGCGGGGCGACCCCCGATGCCGAGTTTATGATTATAAGAGACAAACTGATATTAGAAACCATTAGTCTCCCTCCTGAATGGGAAACTATGAAGATACAGCACTGCGACTAATCTCCTTCGTAAAATCGATTGCGTTGAACGTGATACTTAGACTGACTAGTGCCTTATGATATAAGACTTTTAATCCTTCAAATCCGCTTCTAAAAAATCTCCAATAATATCATGAGATTTTTCGGTCCAATGTCCGTCGACTGCATAGTGCAATGTGTTTGGTGATTTGTTGTATGGTTGCAGTATTTCATACAAGTCAGTTATGGGGAGCCCGTTATCTTTCAAATAGTTTGTTAAACCTGATTGAGTGACTGTTATGCTTTGTGGGAACTGATAGATTTTGTGTTGTCGTCCTATAGTGTTCTGATTTTTATATGCCCAACCAGCCGGGACGAGGAGGATTTTTACTGTTGCTCCCTTAGCGTTAGCTAAGGACACTGTTTCGGACAAGATGCGCACATTCAGGTCAACGCTGTCTTTGACGTGCTGGCTCCAGCAAGCGTCATCCTTTGAGAGCTCGAGATAATTGTGAGCTAGTTTCGATGCGGTTTGTTCAGGTGCTGGTAAAGAGGCGCAGTCATCATAATTACTTGAGTCGTGTGAGATTACGGTTTGTTTGTTTGTCACCGACCCTTGTTTTCGCCTTCTGGATTTCTTTAGGCCATCATATCGTAGTTTTAAAAACGAATATTTTTTATAGGTTGCAAGTTTTCCAATTTTAACACTTGGATTCGTTTCGTTGGATTTTTCTTCCCATTCAGTTTTCAACGTTGATCTGCTGAAATCCGGTGTAAAGTCATTGGTCATGGAAAAAATATAGATATTATCGCTTGGTTTTAGATCAAGGGAGTCGACAATTTTTTGGAATTGCAATGAGTTCCAACTAGAGTAACCATAGGCTTGGACATCATATCCTTTTGTTCGCAAATGATGTTCGAACCGGTCCTTTATTGGCATTTCATCCGCTTGAATGAATGAGTCGCCGATTAGGTATACGGATCCTTCTTCGCTGACCTTTGGTTTAGATTTAGCCGATTTGTAAGTGGAGCGTCTATTCTTATTTATATAATTCACGAAAGGCACAATGCGGTCTTTTGTGTCCATAATCCTTATGTGGCGAGTGTCAGGGCAATAATCATACAAAGTCAATGTGGTATCACAGGTCAAATCTTTAGTCTTGCCATCTTGCGCCGCATAGCGAGATGTTATCAGGAGGTCGATGGATAGGAGCAATAATAGCGTTACGCCTATGATGATAAATGTGGATTTTAAAAACTGCATTAATCAAGCTTATATTTGTGTTTGTAGTCTTGAAGCAATGATGGGCTTTGCTCAGTTTTTGATAAAATACAGTTGCCTATAACAAGCATGTCCATCTGAGTTCCCATAAAACAGTTGAAAGCATCTGTTGGTGTGCAAACAATCGGTTCACCCCGAACGTTAAATGACGTGTTAACAAGGATAGGGCATCCTGTAATAGATTTGAATTTCGATACTAGATCATGATATTTTTTATTGGTGTCCTTATGGACGGTTTGAATGCGGGCAGAGTGGTCGACGTGGGTCACCGCGGGGATTAAGGACCTAATTTCATTAATGCGCTCAGAAAGCGATTGTGAGACGTCTGGTGTGCCGGGCTTTGTCCTTATTTTATCGTCAACGTCAGCAACAATGAGCATGTAGGGGCTTGGCGTATCCAGTTTGAACCATCCTCCTACATCTTCGGATAATATTGAAGGCGCGAAGGGTCTAAAACTCTCTCGGTATTTTATCTTCAAGTTGAGGGTCTTTTGCATATCAGGCGAGCGGGGATCGCCGAGAATTGAGCGTCCTCCAAGAGCGCGAGGACCAAACTCCATTCGTCCCTGAAACCAGCCAACGGCCTTACCTTCCGAAAGGGCATACGCGGTTGTGTCAATGCATTCGTCATCGGAAACACAATTAAAGATACCGCCTACTGCCTCTATTTCTTCAATTATGTCCTCATCAGAATATTGGGGGCCTAAATATGAGCCAGACATTGCGTCAGGTTTCTGCGGTATTCGAGGATGATCAAATTCAGTGTGCCAGGCGGCCAAGGCTGCTCCTATTGCGCCGCCGGCATCTCCAGCGGCAGGTTGTATCCAAATGTTATCGTACTGGCTGTCTCTTAAAATTTTACCGTTTGCAACGCAGTTTAGCGCGACGCCTCCAGCGAGACATAAATTCGAAATGCCATATTCCTTCGAGAGGCTTCGCGTCATTGTTAAAACTATATGTTCAATCACTGATTGGATTGACGCGGCGATATCCATGTGGTGTTGAGCTATAGGGTCAATGTCAGCCTTGCGCACCTTGTATCCGAAAAGATCGGCGAAACGATTGTTCGTCATTGTCAATCCGCCAGAATAGTTGAAATAGGATTGATTTAACCGGAATGAACCGTCGTCCTTGAGGTCGACAATCTTTTCCAAAATCATATCTTTAAATCGAGGGGTGCCATAGGGCGCAAGGCCCATTAATTTGTATTCTCCACTGTTGACCTTAAAGCCGACATAATAAGTGAAGGCTGAGTAAAGTAATCCTAGTGAATGAGGAAAGTGGATTTCTTTGACGATTTCAAGGCTTGATCCTTTGCCAATAGAAACGGTCGTCGTCGCCCATTCGCCCACACCATCTAAGGTCAAGACGAGCGCGTTTTCGAACGGGGAAGGGTAGAATGCGCTGGCGGCATGACTGAAGTGATGTTCTGTGAATAAAATTTGATCGGGTTTAAATTCCGAAGATAGTTTTCGCAGTTCTTTCAATATCAGGTCTTTTAGGAAAAGTTTTTCGCGAAGCCAAACAGGCATTGCTCTTCGAAATGAGGCAAAGCCTTTCGGGGCAATAGCGAGATAGGTTTCGAGTAGACGCTCAAACTTTAGCAGAGGTTTATCATAAAATACGACATGGCAAACATCATCGAGTGTTATATTTTGATTGTTGAGGCAATATTGTATTGCATTTCTGGGAAATCCAGCATCGTGTTTTTTCCTTGAAAAGCGCTCTTCTTGTGCTGCCGCAAGAATATTGCCATCGCCGATGAGAGCTGCAGCGCTGTCATGGTAGAGTCCAGATATGCCGAGTATGTATTTCACAGATCAGAAAATGGAATAGATAAAGGGCGCGATTGCAGAGCCCTGGGTCAATACAATTAATCCCCCAAACACAAACAAAACAATGATTATAGGCAACAGCCAGTACTTTTTGCGGGTTTTAAGCATTAACCAGATTTCGTAAATCGTATTCATATGCTTTAAAACTGCCTTTTCATGCTTTGCATTTTTGTATCGCGATGGACCCAATAGCTATTTGTTTCTTCATCCCACTTCCGATTCAAAGGGTCTTTCCTCAAGATTTTAAACAAAAGGGCAAGCGGAACGAATGTGATAGCGAATATCAAAAACATCACGATTGGGCTGATAATCAACCCCAGCAATATACCGAATTTGAACCAAATTTTGTTAGGCCATTTGAAAATTTTTGGAAGAAAAAATGCAAACGAAATAAAAAATACAGCAGCAGCAAGGCAGTAATAATTTGGCGAGGCGCCACCCACTAACGGATAAAGTCCGACCACCAATGCAACTAAGCCAAAAACAACTCCAAAGCTCTTTTCAGAGCCCATATTTATGTCGGTTTTTGCGTTGAGGTCATCCATGCCAGTATCCATTAATAGCATTGGGCCTATATATCGCAAGTTTGGAAACTTCAAGGTATGTTGCAGTTCAGTTATTGCCGAACCAAGTCTCTCGTTTAGTCACTCGACTACGCCCGCATTCGATAACACCTATCCAGCCTTCGCGTAAAAATTACGGTATCTGACTGAGTATCCCAGTTCGAACCTTTTACTGGCTTACCTCTTCAATCGAAAACTCATCACAAACCCTCAAGTCTTTTTCAGGAGATATTTATAATGGCAAGAATACTAACAAATGACACAAACACCACACCTCAGGCAGGTGGCTCTATTTGCGCGCTGAAAGTAATCAAAATTGAAATCGCGGCCACAGAATTAGTTGTAGGCAATGTATTTGATTTAGGCGCTCCTCCAGAGGGAGGGTTTAAGTATTTTGGCACCACGCTAGTCAGTAACCTTGACGGTAGCGTAGGGCTTAGGTGTCACATTGGAACCGATGATGACGAAGATTATTATACATTCAGCACGTTCTCCACGAGCGCCACGACAGGCATTCAGGGTGGAGTTGGAACAGGAAGTGAATTTCCCGCTGGCAACATCAGAATGAAGGTCACAGCAGCTCCAACAATAGCGCAAAGTGGCCTAATGACAGTTACTCTATACGGGTGGTCATAGACCAAACAACACAAATTTAAGCCTCCTCCAACGGGGCTTTTTTAATGGGTGATGCCGACCTGAACGGGCAATGCGGATGCCGCGCTTCGGGCAATGTCTGACCCCGACTTAGAGGGTTAAATCCAAAGGAAATGTTTTATGTCACCTGACACACCTCTGAATAATGCCCCTATGAGCGATACTGATCTTGAGCAACCAGATTTGGAGCCATCCGAATTTGATGCGATTGAGCAGGAGGTTTTTGGGGAGGGCGAGGCTGTTGCTACGCCTTCTCTTGATACCTCTGGTCTTGATGCCTCTGGTCTTGATGCCTCTGGTCTTGAGGCTTCTGGCCTCGAGACCTCCGGTCCGGGACATGAGCCGCAGACGACGCCTGACGGTATGATGCCTTATGGGGCTTATGCCTCTGAGAAGACGAAGCGGCAGGAGGCGATGCAGCGCGCGGAAAAGGTTGAGGCCGAGGCCACAGCTTTGCGTGATGAACTCGCCGCTTTTAAGCTGCGTCAGCAGGTTGAGGCGCAAATAAACCAAGCGCCTACGCCTGATCCTATTGATGATCGCTTAGATGACCCTGGGCGTCATGCTCAGTGGTTACATCAGGGGCTCAATGAGCGGCTTGCGCAGCAGGCCCATCATCAGCAGCTTCAAATGTCTGACTTTATGGCGCGTCAATCGCTCGGCACGGATCGGGTAGAGGCGGCCACGCAGGCTTTCATGGCTATTAAAGATCAGCAGCCTTGGGTGATAGCGCGGATTAAAGCCGCGCAAAGCCCCCATGCAGAGGCAGTGCGTTGGCATGAAGAACAGCAAATCCTTTTAACAGCACAGCAAGCCGCGGCCCAACGGATACAGTCTGGGCCGCAGCACCTTAGCGCCGCACACCCGGCACATCTAAACCCATCGGCACGTCCCGTCATCCCGCCCAATATCGGCACACGCACAAATGCTATTCCTGCCAATTCGCAGGAAACATTTGAAGATATTGAGCAGGGTTTATGGGGCTAACCGATCATTTGAAAGGAGCCTTACATGGCTACTCAACCGACCTCAGTCTATGACATTATGCTTCGTCATAATAAGCAGGACTTTAAACAATATAATGCCTCTCACCGTTATAGAAAATGGATGGGGCTGAACCAAAACGCGATTATTCAGCGCGTCAAAGGTTTGGAAACGGACGGCGAAAAAGTCCGTCTTCACTTTACCGATGACATTGGCCGCCGCAATATCGGCACTGGCACAATGGAGGGTAATGAAACCACATGGGGCACGGATTATTACGATATGCGCCCTTATTGGACGCGCGAAGCTATCAAGCTTAAAAAGTCTGATGCCAAAAAGGCCGTGACCAACCAAGCCTCTATCCAGCGTCAATCCCTGACGACTTACATCAAGAACATGGAATATGACGCTATCCTTAATGCTCTTGACGCCGTTGCGGTGGATGATGCCGTGTTTAGCGAGACAGGCGCCGCCGATGGCTCGACCCTGGCTCACTCTCAGCAAGTCACATTCCTCGAGGCGTCAGAGGCGCAGCGGGATAAGTTCCTGACAGATAATGCAGAACGCATTGTCATAGGCGCAGATGCTGGCAATGTCGTGGCCGGAGACATGTCAGCGTCGCTGGCGAACCTGACGGTGGCCGATGATAGTATCTCCATTCGCTTCCTCGAGCGCATGAAACGCTTGGCGCGGCAGGATCAGTGGGCCGCTGGCGGCGCGCGTCCTATTCGCCCGGTCGAGAGCAAGGAAGGCGGCAAGGATTATTTCAAAGTCGTGCTGGGCTCTAATGCCTTTGAGCAGCTGTCCAATGATGAAGATATGAAGCGGTATAATACGGATGCGCGTCTGCGCGGCGTTGAAAATCACCCAATCTTTGAAGATGGTGACCTGCTGTATAAAGGTATGATGATCTGCGAAGATCCGCGCCAATTTACCTATGCGGGGCTCGGCAATGGCGGGGCGAATATCGAACCGGTCAAGCTGCTCGGCGCGCAAGCGTTAGGCGCTGCCATCGGCCAGAATATGCGCTACACGAAGTCCGATAACCGCGACTATGAGTTCCATGACGGCGTCGGCGTCGAAGCGCAATATTCATTCGAGAAGCTGTTCTATCGCGGCGGGAATCGCGCGGATAAAACGCATGGTATGATTGAAGGTTATATCGCGTTTTAGGCGTGGGTGTGATGTGAATGGCCCCGCTCCCTTTTGGGGGCGGGGTGTTTTGGGGAGGGGCCTCTAAGGATTATTTGCGAAGTCGACGTAAAAACAGAAAGTAAATTTGAGGTCACCAACATTAATTGGCAAACATGTCTCATGGGATCTAATGTTTGTATACCACTGTTTGACCAACACGTTTAAGCTTATTGATCTCAAGCATTACCAGCGGCTGTTTTGAGGCAGAATCGAATGGTGTGGATATTTTCCTTTCACTGAATCTTGTGATATATAAATGAAAATCGAAATCACAGCATCTAGAGGGTAACTTTGCTTAAAAGAATTATGATATCATTGCTTCTCTTAGTCGGATTGTTTTCCATCTGGGTGGCATATTTCATCGCAGTGCATGGTTTTGGAATTGGTAACAAGTGGCTAGAAACGAGAGATTGGAACAAGGTAAAAAACAATCCTTATGTTCAGGCTATTGGTCATTGGGACGAGGGTAAAACTGAAACAGAAATAGAAATTGGAAATGAAATTATTCCACTAAATATTTCACGCGATGAATGGCAAAAACTGATGTCAGATAACGGATTTTATGTGCAAAATACCCCTGGAAAGTGTGACTTATTTGAACATCATCAAGAATTGTTCTTTCTTAAAGATTATCATACCTGCGCTTCTAAATCGGTTGGTGCTTATAGGATGTATACTTGTCAATACTGGTATATTGTAATGGGGTATTTTGAAGAAGGACGATTAAAAAGATCTGCTGGAACACGTATGATATTCATGTGTTGATACGACGAGAATTTGCCAAATGTCCGCTTTGAAAGGATTTCCTGTAATCAATGAGCGTCCTAAATTAGGCGTTTTAAGCCGCTCAGTTTTGTCAGTTTACGCAAATTTGTTGGTCAGAAAATACTGCAGCGCGAAGTCAGTTTGTCTGGAATAAGTATTCGATATTTATTCATTATCAAGGACTTACGCATAACTCCTGTACTAATCGATTAAAGGCTGCGCTTCGCGCGTCACATCCCCATTTCAATAATTATCTAAAGGAGGCCACCATGCCTAAGGACACTACGCCTGTAAAAACGGTTGCGAAACGCACAACCGCCAAGCCCAAGCAAACGCCGCTGAAGCGCGCCGCAGCGCCCCGCAGCCCACGTCTAAAATATATCGGCCGGAACCGCGAAACCTCTGTCTCTGGTATCACCTTTGAGCTTAACAAAGCTGTGCCTGTTTCTGATGCGGCGCTTTTTGCTAAGCTCTCTCTCAATCCCTATTTTGCGGTGGTGAAATAATGACGCTTAACCTAACAGAATTGGTGCGGCGTGTGGCGTTTAAGGCGGGTTATGCCGGGGCTGATTATGAGGCGACTGGTAATACGGCGCGGATTATTTGCGGGGCTGTTTTGGACGCTCATGCTGAGCTGACCGCGCGCGGCAAAGCCACGTGGGATATTGACCAAACGCCGCGAGACTACGCGCAAAGCTTCATCCGTTATATGGCCAATGAGGCCAATAGCTATTTGGATAGGTCGCGTTCGGCCGCGGAGTATCAATCCGAGAAGAATTTGGCCTGGCGCGATATTTGCGCTGTGGTCACGATTGCTGAGCCTGCGCCTACGGCTGAGCAGCAAGAGCGCCAAGACGCGCTTAACGCTATAAGGCACATCTGATGTTGGCCCCCTTTGCCGGACAGGCCTTTGATGACGGTGCTTATGGTATTCCGTCTGTTGAGCTGACCAATTGGTATGTTGAGGTTGCGCCTGATCGTGCGGATCGCGGATTTCGCCTTATTCCCACGGCGGGTCTGACGCAGCTGACGGATACTGGCAATAATGAACCGATTACGGGGATTGGCTTTGCCGATGGCTTTAACGTTGATGGCGGTTTGTTGGTCCATTCGGGCACGCAGCTGCGCAATTATGGCCGTGATGGTATGTTGCAAACGGTGCATCGGGTGACAGCCTCAAATGGCAAGACGCGCTTTGCCTCTTCTGAATTGGATGTGGTGATGGGGACAGGCCAGCGAGCTTATAAGATTGCGCAAGACACGCCGCTTGCCCAAGAGATTAACCTGCCCAATAACCGCTCCATTATTGATATTGCCGAGATTGGGCAGCGTCATATCTATGTTGAGGGCCGCTCCGGGCGGCTCTGGTATAGTGAGGTCGCCGATGCGGCGGCGATTAAGGCCGATGCCTTCCTAACAGCAGAAGACGAGGCCGATGAGCTTCGGGCTGTGCGCTCTTTCCAAGGCTCGCTTTATCTTTACGGCTCGCGCTCTATTCAAGTGCTGCGGCCTAGCGGCGATGAATCGAGCCCGTTTTATCCCTCGCCTGCGGGGACGCTCCCCAAAGGGGTGATTGGGCGCAGCGCGATTACCATTGCCGATTTTGGGCAGTTCTTTGTTGGCGATGATAATATCGTATACCGCCTCTCAGGCTATCAAGCGCAGCGTATTTCCACCCATTGGATTGAGCGCCGCATTCAGGATCTCAGTTTTGAGCGGCGGGCCGAAGTGGCGCTGACATCTTATGCCTGGGAAGGGCATACATTTCTGTCTTTGCGCCTGCCCAATATTGGCACTTATACTTATGACGCGGCCACGCAATTATGGCACCGCCAGAAAAGTTACGGCCAAGAGATCTCTCGCCGCACGGCGTATCGCGAGGCTTGGGGCAAGGTCTATGTCGGCGATGCCCATGGCTGCGTGAGCTTTCTGGACCGCGATCAAGGCGGCGAAGTTGGAAAGCCTTTCCCGCGCATTGCCTCAACGGTTATTCCTATCGAGGACGGCGCGCCAGATATCGCCAATATTGTGATCGAGGCGCAATCTGGTCTGGGCGCAATTTCAGGCGCAGATCAACAGCCCGTGATCGAGCTTCGGGTCAGCCGTGATGGCCGCCGCTGGGGCGAGTGGCAGCAGGGGCAGCTGGGTAAGATCGGTGATTTTGCGCGCAAGACTGTCTTTGGGCCTTTTGGTAAAATGAACGCGCCGTTCTTTGTGGTGCAAGTGCGCTATTCTGGTGACTTGCCCATTACCATTTCGGCGCTGCGTATAAATCAGAGACGTCCCTAATGGCGCGTCAATCGATTGCTGCGGCGTTCCTGTCCTTTGATGAACCGATAGGGCGCATTGTGGGGACGGATGTTTACCCGACGGAGAGCTTTTTGCGGCTGATGGAGAGCTTATTCCTGCGCACGGGCGGAGAGGCGGACCAGATTAAACAGGTCGCTGATACCACGGATGTGGTCAAGGACGCGGCTGAACTTTTAGGTGAGGGGCAGGCGGCGCTGGACAAAGCTGTTAGCCTTGCGCAAGAGGCGGCGGAGCTGGCTGATGCCAAAGCTGCAGAGGCCAAAGCGGATGCGGCCTTGGTCGCCGATGATGTGGAGACGGTAGAGACGGCTGTGACGGGGCTGACGGATACCACAATACCTGCGCTGGATGCGCGGATAACGGCGCTTGAATGATGGTAAGAGAAGCTGGTCTGGAGGATATTCCAGAGCTTATCGCGCGCGCAAAATCCATTCACGCCCATAGCGTTCACGCGCATATTCCGTTTCATGATGATGATGCCGCGCAGGTCTTTGGCCGGGCTATTGCGTTAGATGAGGGCTGTGTTCTGATCGGAGAACGAGGGTTTTTCGTCGGGCAGCTTAGTCCGTTTCATTTCAACCTCTCAGCGCTCAGGCTGGTTGAGATGGGCTGGGGCGGCGGGGACGCCAAAGAGATTATTCAGGCCGCTTGTGAGTGGGCCAAAGAGAGAGGCGCGATTGAAGTCGCCTTTGGGGTTGAGCGAACAGCCAAAACGGCTGCGTTATTAAGATTGTTTAGGATGACTGGCGGCGTGCCGTCATGCCTGAGCGTAGTTTGGAGAGTATGATGGGAATTGAAACAGCGATTATAGGCGGCGTCTTAGGGGTGGGATCATCCATCCTTTCGGCCAATGCCACAAAGAAGGCCGCCAGCCGCGCCGCAGATGCCGCGCAGGACAGCACGGATAAGCAAATTGCGCTGGCGCGGGAAACCCGCGATGGACAGATAGCGCGCTCTGAGCCGTTCCGCCAATTAGAGCTGCAACAGGGTAATGCGCTGGGCGAGATTTTTGGCTTTAATTCCGTTGGGGATGCAAAGCCGCGAGCTCCGCAATCAAGACCACAATCGCCATCACCGTATCAGAATTATGGCAACATCACAGGCGGCACACGTTTTAACCCTAATGGTGGCGGCGGGTTCGTAAATGGAGCCGCAAGACGTATATTTGATGAGCGAGGGGCAGAGCCTAGCTTTAACGATTTTCTAAGCCGGCCGCAGATGCCATCAGGCGTGCAGCCCCGCTTTCTTGCCCAGGGGCAATCCCAGCCGCAGCCACAAGCTCAACCTCAGCCGCAAATGTCAGCTAATGGTATAAATATAAGCGCCCAAAATGCGGCGCGTGAGCGCTTTGAAGGCTCCATGTTTAATGATGTTTACCGTGCGGGCCATGCCCGTGATGTTGACCGCATAGATGCAGGGCTGGGCGCAAGCGGGCTGGCCTTTAGCGGGGCGCGGATGCAAGCGGTCGAAGATGCGCGCGCCGACAGATTTGGCAGCACTTTTAATAGCTATTTTAATGGCCTAATGGGCCAAGCCCCGCAAACCGCCACTAATGAACAAAATAGGGCGGCAGGGGCCTTCGGCATTAGTGCCGGCAATGCCATCGGGGTCAATGGTCAAGCGCAGCAAGACTCCGCCTATAAACGCGGTGAGGCTAATGCAGGGATATTTAACACGGCTGCAGAACTTGGCGGCATGGCGGTCAGTAGCGGGCTTAGCAAACTCAAACCATAAAGAACAACATCAGGCGGACCATCAAAAAGAGGAAAAACGATATGAGCAGTTTTAATTCATTCTTAGGCGGTGTGAAAGCGGGCCAAGCCGCGCATCAAAAACGCCAAAGCGCGTTTAATGAAGCGATGGCCTATGAACCCAGCCAAGCGGTTCCAGCAATTGGGGCAGGGCAGAGGAGGGCTGCTCGCGCGCAAACCCCGCGCCCTCAAGCGGAGAGATCTGGCGGGGCTGTTGGCAGGCGCGCGCCTCACGATTCGAGCAATGTTTTCAAAGGACTAGATACGTCCCAGCGCGAGGAGGTTCAGGCGGACTTAACCCGCAAAAGTCAGATCGTAGCGGCGCTCTCAGCGCTACCTGTGGATGAGCAAGCCATTGGCATCCAAACTTACGGCAAAGATTTCGGGATTGACGCGGCGACGCTTCAGCAAGCGGCCGCTGATCCAGGTAAGGCTCTGGCGACGTTTTCATCGTCTCTTCAAGAGGCTGAAGCGATGCTGGAGCAGTCTCGTCCAGATAATCGCTCAGATGTTGACCAAAACATGCGTCAGGCCAGTGAGCGTCGCTACGGCGCTGCAACTGCTGAGAGCTTATTAGGGCAAGTCGCTGATGGGCAAGGATTAACGGCTCATCACCAAGAAGACCCTAGTTTTGCACCTGAAACGTTAGAGCGTAAATCTGAGGCTACCGGCTTATTTCCCCAAGATAATAATTTTATTCCCGATTTGGCAGGAAATGAGCATGCTGACAGGGTTCCTCTGTTGGGGGAAGACAGCGCTTTAGATGGATTTAGGAACGCATATGGAGATCCTTATCTTTCCAAGAATGAGGCGCAAGACCCCGCCCTTCTCGCGAGCAAAGGACGTGGTATACCAAGGTCTATATTAGAGCGTCTTGATAGGTCCGGGCGCGTAAGAACAACAGCGCAACATAGGAGAATCGAGCAATTTGAACTGTATAGGTCGCAAATTCAAAGAAATGACCCTCTGAACCCTATTGGCAAGCAAATATCCTTTGATATAAATTACGTACCGACGACGCATCAAGTGCGAACAATGCAAAGAGAAGCTCTTCAGGCCAAGCATTTTAGGGCTCAGTACAATCAAATAGAAAGTTATATGGAGCACTCTCAGGGACGACCAAATAACTTTACAACAAGCCTCGTTGCGACTGAAGCAGAGCTGTATAGGTTAGGGAGAGAGTTCGTGGGGTTTGGGTCAACCCAAAAAGTTATTCCTTTCAGTAAAGGGCGAGGCTTTAAAAATGAAGTCACTGGCCGTGAATTCAGATTTGATATAAAACTTCGTAAACTGGATAATAATTATATAAATTATCAGGCTAACTTCATACAGAATGTGCCCCGAGCGAAGGGTAATTCAACTAAGAAAACGCCACAAATTAATGTGCATGTTAATGCTATTGCACCAAGAACGTCAACGGAGTTGATAAATAGTAGAAAGGCAAAATAGATGTTTAAAATTAAAGTTTCAGATTGGGATTTAGGACTGCATGATGCGGTGCGTGATGTCAGAGATTTCAATCTTGGGGAATTTCCTATCCCCTTAAATTTATGGGTAAATATTTCTGAGGGGGATAAGTCATCGGATGATAGGTTTAATAATTGGGGCTATACAATTCAGCTCTCTACGCCTGAAATTTTGCAAAATAGCGGTATCCGAATAATAGAGAAAACGATCTTCTTTTACGACGAATTTTGCCCAAGGGATTTCGTTGAAGGCATGATAAATTTTATCCAGAAACTGGATTTCACATCCGAAAAGGAAGCCGTTGGCTTTATGGATCAAATTTTTTCACCTTATGAAGAAGAAGACATTTCACCCACCCGTGACTTTTTTTATGAAAATGTTTTTGGCACAGATATTCAATAACTGAAACTCATGCGTTGGTTTCGAGTCTTCAATTCTGATTCAGACACGCGTTTACCTGGCGATGATTATCGGTCAGACATGTATTATGCTGCGGCTCATATTAGAGAATTGATTGACCGTGAAACGGGTCAAACCGGCTATAATGGTGTCTTATCCCCTCGTCACATTCGAGGCGTATTTCGAAGGTATAATGGTTCAGGTCCTGTCGCAGAAAAGTATGCCGCCGATGCTATCAATTTGTTTAATGGTGCTTTAAATGGGACGGAGACACTTTACTTTTACCAGCGCCGGACAAACACAAAAGGTCATTCATCACCATGAGTAAGAAACGAAAGATAATATCAATCAGCTTAATCGTCTTGGTGATCTTAGCCTTTTTGTTTCGAGTCTTTTTATCTAATCTTTTCAGTCTTACGATAGAGCAGGGATATTTTATTCCTGAAGAAAGTAATATGTTTACTTTCAAGGCGACAAAAATGAACCCCGGCTCAGGGGATTGGTGGCTATATGGAGAAGATAACTTAAATCTTTATGCTTTAGCCGAAGATAAACCGGGGTATTACGTATTAAACAAAGCCGATGCTCCCGAAAACGTCTCTGAATTAGATAAGACTCATTGGGGATCAGCCGCCGTTTTTAGGCCTATGCCAAAAAAACATTAATCCTTGGGGTAAATGATTTGAAGGGGGCACAGACGCTGACGCATCGCCAGCCCGGCAAACCTTGTGATGAGGGAAGCGGCGATCGGTTCCTTCATTCATTCATCATTTCAAGCTTTGCCGAGCTTGCGAACTAGTCTTGCAGCCCATCTCCTGCTGATGATCGTCAGTGGACGTGTATGAATATTGGGAATGTACCCAATTCAATACCCCCGATAAGGCCGCTCATTCACAAAATGAGCCCGCCCAAAGCACCAAAAGCTATCCTTCCATAACCTTCAACATAGGGGATTATCCTATGAGTGCCTCTCTATTATTTAAGCCCGTGATTAATGCGGTTTTGCCGAGCAATGAGATTGCGGCTTCGGCGGAGCTTTATTCTTATAAGGCGGGTTCTACCGTTCTTTATCCGCTTTATCTGGATGAGGATAATGCGAGCCCTGCGACCAATCCTGTGATTGCAGATGCGTCGGGTGAGTTCCCGCCGCTTTTCACCGATGATGGGCAAGATTATAAGTTGATCTTACGCGAAGCTAGTGTTCTTGGCATTGAGGGGGCGGTGCTTTGGGAGATTGATAATTATGGCCGGATTGGCCGCACAAATGAAATTGTTGCCGGCAGCCTTATTGAAGATTTTTACGGCCTTGATGCGTCTATCGGGCCGAACTTAACTGTCATTGTACCGATTGCCTCAGACGAGATTTTGAAAAATCCGCAAGAGGGCGTCACCGCGGTTGAAAGCTGGAAGGTGCCGCCATCCTCGCGTGTGATATTGCAGCTGAAAGATGAGACCATTGTCCATCCTGCAAGGATAGCAGAATATGCTATGCAGAGTTCTGACCAAGTGGAGCTAAAAGGCGTTGCGCCGCTTATTAAAAATATTGCTGATAATGGACACTCATATGGTGGAACAACGGGTGACTATTCCGTTACATTCAAGCTTGATAATGTGAATGACGTTCGCGTTGGTCATTACGTAAACATTCTAGATAATGACGAATTTCAGGCGAATTTAAGCAAAAGGTCTTATGTTGAATATGATCAAGCTCGTCCGCGATGGGTCTTTACCGAAATTCAAGCCGCGACACCCAATAGCGCAACAGTGCCGGAGGGGTTTGTCAGGACGGAGGGCACGACGGTCACAATCTTATATCGTGTCACCGCGAGTAATGAATATTTCCCATCCGAACAAGTTGATGCCTCAGATTACATCACAGCGGGTGAAGTCTTTTTCGTTAATGGCCAGATGCGAGAAATTGAGAGCGTCTCCTCGACAGGTCCGACATTTGAACTTGCCTCGGCGCTCGAGGTGGATTTAGGGCCGCAGACCTATTGGTACACGCTCACCAGTGGGGACGAGACATTCACGCAAGAGCAGGTCGTAACTGTTATAGATGATGAAACGGCGATTACGCGAAATGTCGTGACGGGTAGTTTGCCTGACCCTGAAACTGGCTTGGGCGGTACCCGGTTCACAGACTACCAAATAGGTGACTTTCACGCCCATGATGGCGGCTTCAATCCCATTCGCGCCATCATAAGCGATTCTGAAATGGACGTGGCAGTAGATAAAACTGTTTCAACACCCGCGAAGTTTTCAATTGTTCGCAGTGAAGGCGCTTTTGCAGGTCTTCACCCTATTACAGCGGTTGATACGGCTAACTCTACAATCACATTTCACCTTCGCGCTTATTATCTTGAAGACCAAATGGCTATTCCGATTAAAGGTATAACGGGCGGGGTCATTAAAATTGTGCGGTCAGTCCTAGAAACGACAGGCACAGTCGGCGGGATTTTTGTTGATGGGCGCAGCTTCACCTATGGCGATTTAGTTATCAAGGGGCCACAATCAGGCGTCGGAATTGACCCTAAGGGGCAGTCTGGTTTCAATGCGGGGCGGGTTACGTTTCAAGGCGCGGGCGGAACATATGGCTTTAATATAGGCGTTGATTTTGGTGTTGGCTGTGTGGGGAAGGTGCAAGAGCAAATTAACTTTGCGGCGAAATTCTCTGGGATGCGCTGTGATAACTCAATCGTAGAGGCTGACTTTGCTGTAACTGGCGGGGCAGGGCTCTATGGTGTTCTCACCAATAACAGCAATACTAACTTCAATTTCGCGCGGCAAAACGGAAATAAAACGCAAGGATATTTAGCCGCCACGCCGTGTAATACCGTAGCGGACTCGATGCGACAAATCGGAAATAGGGCGCGTTCGGTCGTCATTCAGGCCGGAAGTTTTCACCTTGTTCAGTTTACGGCCATACATTGCGGGCAAGGGCCACAACTTGTTAATTCTAACGGTCGTATGACAGGTTGCCGCGTATTTGGGGGTAGGCGCCCGCTTATTATTACAGGCGGCTCTACTGAGGCCAATTCGTCCACATTTACAGGATTTGAGGGTAGCGGCCTTTTGGTTCAGGGCGGAACTGCGAAACTACAGCGGGCTGTTGTTGTTGCAGGCACCGGGGCTGCTTTTACGTCATCCAACGGCGCAACGGTAGATTTTACATCTTCATTCGTAAAAGACACATCGTCATTCATTGTAACGCAAGATTCTTATGTTGAGGTTTCAGGCTCTAATATTGAGCCGAGTATAGCTATATCAGCGGGTGGCTCAGTTGATGCGACGAATATGGGCGGCACGCTCACATGCAACCGAACGCCGAACACGCTAGACACGTCTAGCGGTTCGATCCTGCGCACATAGGCGCCATGATGCACGGTTCTGTCTCCATGCTGTTAATGCACAGCCTCGCCCTGTTTTTCGCTGTTCAGCTTGTGGTTTTTCTTGGGCTGAATGTGTGGATATGGCGGTCCAACCAAGCCATCCCTGAACGCATGTTAAGGGACTATAAAAGCGCGAACCTATCCGATGTTGCTTTGCTCGCTGATTTCATTATCTGGTGCGGCCGCCACCATAAGGCCCATGCGCCGGTCATGGTGGGTCTTCACGCCTTTATGATGCAGCACATGATGATGGATATCAAAATTATGGGGTGGTCTATTCTGGGCTGGACCGTGTTAATTTTAGTCGATCTTAAAACTGCGCGCGTCAGTCAAAAAGCGCGTGTTCATTTAAAGCTGAACCGATGAGCAATGAGGCAGGGCTCGGCGTGACGCTAGGGCAGCTTTTTGCAGCTATGGGCGGCACGGCGGCGGTGACGGGGCTGGCGGGATGGCTCGGTACGCAATGGGTTAAGGCACGTGAGAATAACCGTGCCGACAGCCGAGAAAATCGCAGCGACGTTGTTGCCTTGCTGCGTGAGCAACTGACCAAAGCCGAAGATGAAATCGTGCAGATGAAGGCTTTGCTGGCCGAGGCGGGTAAGCGCGTCACGGCCATATCTGACCGCGCGCGCGAATTTGAACTGCGCCTCATCCGCCAAGAAGCGGAGCTGAAAGCCGTCACCCTTCTGCTGGAAACGCTGGAAAAGCGTTATCAAGAAAAAGAGCTGATTATTGCGGCGCTCAAGCGAGAAAAAACATGAGCGCCATCTACGTCTTCATTGAATGCCTCATCGTCGCCTGTTGCCTTTGGGCGTCAATTGCCAATTGACGTATGTGGTGGAGCCTCAAACGTCACAGCCAAACCTTTGCCCGTTTCTATGCCTATACCTATTAAGCTTTCGCTACTTGGTGGGCGTTGTCACTGCGGCGGCCTTCATTGAGTGGCTAGGCTAAATTTTCCGCCCCTCTTTTTCACTTTAAACGTAACTTCAAAAGGACATGCTATGTTAACACAATCAGATATCGCGCGAATTTCTCGCATTCTGCAAAAAACAGATTGCTCTCAACCGATTGAGGGCGTGGTATCGTTAGAAAACGGCGCTCTAACTTTAAGATTCAACGCCCCACAGAGCCGCGCCTTAGACGCGCAGAGAGCTCTCATGGCGCATCATCTGAACACGGATATAGATCCGCAGAATGAAGAGGCGCGTGTAAGGGATGTAAACGGGATCGCGGTTCTAGAACTGGACGTGAAAGCGCCGCTCTGGAAGCATAGCGAGAAGGTTCCGCCGAGTGAGGTGGTTTTGATTTAGGGGCCTTCCGTAAGCCGAATGGTCACCAAATTTTTGAAGTATTTTTTCTAAGCCACCTCGAGATTTGCCGTTGGCGGCGTCGTCCCATTATTTTGTTTCACCGCAAAGGAGACCAATCTATGCCTTATCTACGTAAATCCGCGCGGCGGATTGAGACTGTTATTGTTCACTCTACGGCGACCCAGCCGCGCATGAAAGTGACGGTGGCCGATATTGATCGGTGGCATAAAGAGCGGACGCCGCCCTTTTCCGAGATTGGCTATCATTTGGTTATCTACCGAGATGGCTCGGCGCATTTGGGGCGTGATATTGATAAAATGGGGGCGCATGCATATCGGCATAATCGGGGCTCGATTGGGATCGTTATGGTGGGCGGTTTGTCAGGCGCACATAGAGCTGAGGCTAATTATACGTCTGCGCAATTTGCAACTTTGTCTAAGATTTTGGATGAACAAGAGAGCTACTATCCGGGCCTTCAAATTAAGGGCCACCGCGATACTAAGGCTACGGCCTGCCCGTCATTTAATGTCGGTCATTGGCGGGAAACGGGAGAGGTGAAGGCGTAATGATAAAGGCGATATTAGGCGGCACTTTTGGGTATGTTCAGGCGGGGCTTCTTATCCTTATAGGCGGAGCATTGCTGTGGCTGTGGGGCGATTATAAAGCCGCCAAAAAAACGGCGTTAAGGCTGGAGAGTGAGATCGCCGCGCTGACAAGCACCTTGCAAAGTAAAGACGGGATCATCGCCTCACTTGGACGTTCAGCCGGCCGTAGAAGCCATAACAACACACACTCAAAGGAGTTAGCCAATGACATCCAAAATGCGAAAGATGGGGAGGCTTGCGTCCATAGTGAGCCTATCCGTATTGTTCTTGATGGGCTGCGCCTCCGTCCCAAACAAGACGCCCCTAACATTGCCGCCCAGCCTGTTCCGGTGTTTGCCGGAGCCGACCCCGCCGCGCCTAAGTGAAGCGGTTGACGGCGGCGCGACAAAAGATAGCGAGATTGCACTTTTCATCAAAGACCTCGCCTATGCTGGACGAGATTGCCGGGCGCAGCTTGCTGAAGTCGGCCATATGCTCGACCTTCAGCCGGAAATAGAGTTGGCGGATGTTGTCGTGATCCAAACCCGCACACAAGATCAGCCTCGCAAATGGTGGAAACCGTTTAAATAAAATTTGCCGCAATCGCGCCGATTTGTATTTCATGGTTCAACAACGGCACCAAGCTGTGACCCGTCAACATGTTCGCCGTCTAACGTAATATGGTTCGTGCGCCGTTCCCTGTTCTGAGAGCTAAGCGCGATAGTCTTCTTAGATTTGGGTTTTGCCCTGCATAGCAAAAATATAATAATAGCGTGAAAGGCATAATTTTTTATCTATGAGGGATTGCGTCATGAAACCTACATTGCGGCAAATGGAATATTTGGTAGCGATAGCAGATACAGGGACGTTCGGGGCGGCCGCCAAGAAGACCTTTGTGAGCCAGCCCAGCCTTTCAGCCCAGGTAGATGCGGTCCGCCAGATGGCCGCAATGGGAGGGAGCATCGCCATTCTGCCAAGTTTATATGCTATCTCTGAAGCAAAGCTTGATCCTCAGCTCTTTATGAGGCCCATCAATCATCCCTTAGCCCAAAGAGACATTGGTCTGATTTGGCGGCACTCCTCACCTCTCATAAAGAAGTTTGAAAATGTCGGTCGTGTTATTGTAGAGGTTGCTAATAGCATAATGACCTAGGACCACAGACCCAATAATGTCGCTCACGGTTTTACCCAATTAGAGTAAGCCCAATTGTTAATGTGTGAGTAGATGCAAGCTCTCGCTTATCCGGTATTATGAGAGGCGTTGACCTACCCGAATTGCGCATAGATAATTACGGGGTGAGGCTGGGCGTCGATTTTAAGATAAAGCCTGGGCTAAAGCTAAATCCATTTGTATTTTGTGCATTTTACCCCTTGTCAATTCGGCTATGTTGAGGCATTGCCCCGCTCGGAGACGTGGCCGAGTGGTCGAAGGCGCTCCCCTGCTAAGGGAGTATGGGTCAAAAGCCCATCGAGGGTTCGAATCCCTTCGTCTCCGCCATCACCTTCTGGCACTATTTTATAACCTATCTTTCGGCTCAGTTTTAAACTGAGTGTTTCACGTGCTGATCAAGCTTTCGGGCGAGGGAATTACATAAATTAATATACCAGAACACTTTATCCGCGGCGTGTCTTTGGCTTGAATGGTAGTCTTTCAGAGTGTAGATGAGGTTCATGTTTGGCCTACCCAGACCGTTATCCTGTTTCAGAGTACCTTATGACCAATCCAAAAATCAGAAAATTCCTTATCCTCGTTCACCTTTTCGCTGCGAGTTTTATGGCCCCTGCTTTTTTACTTGTGGCTGTTACGGGCGGTATGCATATGGTTGGCGGTGTTGAGTCTGAAACTAAGGTTGCGCTTCCTTTGCCCGCAGGGACACAGATTGATTTAAAGAGCCCGACGGCTGAGGCGGATATTCGGGCGCTTTTGGCCTTGGCTAATATAGATCATGATTTTGAGTATTTGAAAAATCGGGGGTCTTCGGCGCAGACTCGTCCGACCTCACGGCCTTATATTGCCTTTTCGCAAAAAAACGGTGTTTGGACAGCGACTAAAAATACGCCTAATTTTATGAAGGCGGCGATGGAAATCCACAAAGGTCATGGCCCTAAGATATTGAGAAGCTATCATAAGCTTGTCGCCCTGATGCTGTTCTTGGTTATTTTTGGCGGTATATTGGTCGGGTTGTTGGCCAAGGCTTATCGCCGTAAGACGATTGGCGCGCTGGCGATTGGGACAGTGCTCTATTTGGTGCTGATCTTTCTCGCTTAGGTAAAGCGGACAGTTATCCGTTCTAACCCTTCTATCCCGCCTGATAACTCATCACCGGCAATGACGGGGCCGACGCCTGCGGGCGTGCCCGTATAGACGAGATCCCCGGCTTGGAGATCCATATCCTTGGTGAGATATTCCACAACTTCGTCAATTGACCAGATTAATTTGTCGAGGGCTGAATGCTGAACAATGTCGCCATTTTTCCGTAGCACGATATGGGCATGGGAGAGGTCAACTTGATCCGCTGGCGTTAGCGCCGAGCAGGGGGCCGAAAGGTGAAAGTTTTTTGCGCGGTCCCAAGGGCCTCCTTTGGCTTTTGCCTTGGCTTGTAAATCGCGTCGCGTCATGTCTATTCCCACGCCGTAACCGAATATCCCATCTGGCCCCATGGCCACCACAAGCTCGACTTCGTAATGTAGGTTTTCCGTATGGGGCGGGTAGGGGATATTGGCCCCGCTTTGCACAATGGTTTCTGCCGCTTTGGTGAAAAAGACAGGCTCGGATCGTTCAATGTCGCCGCCCATTTCGACCACATGATCCGCATAATTCTTCCCGACGCAGTAAATGCGCCTGACGGGAAAGCGGGCGTCAGTGCCAGCAATAGGGAGGCTAATTGGGTCAGCGGGCGGGAATGCAAATTTCATAATATCCTCATTGCGTAGCGGGAACTCTGTGGGTAGCCTAGTCCAAAATAGGAGAACTGCCAATGCGTGTTGTCGACGTCCCGATAGACAAAATTTATGTCCCTGCCGCAAAGAAGAAAACCTTGGATGAAGAGAAGATTTTGCCGCTCGCGGAAGACATTTTAGAGAATGGACAGACCACGCCAATTTATGTTCGAGTGGGCAAAGACCGCTATGTCCTGCAAGAAGGCCTGCATCGCGTCGAAGCGATGAAGCTTCTCGGCAGCACGACGATTGAAGGTCATATTATTCAAGCCAAAAAACACTAAAGACCGAAACGAAAGAGGATATTTATATGAGAGTTCTACGCACACCAGATACTCGTTTCGAGGACTTACCAGATTATCCCTTTGCGCCGCATTATGTGAAGGTTGGCGGTGATGAGGCGGGCGAGGCTTTGCGCCTGCATTATGTTGATCATGGCCCACGGGATGGACAGATCGTGATTATGATGCATGGTGAGCCGAGCTGGTCATTTTTATATCGCCACATGATTTCAAATGTGGCTGCGGCGGGCTACCGCGTCTTGGCCCCTGATCTGATTGGGTTTGGGAAATCGGATAAACCGAGCGAAACATCTGATTACAGCTATGCCCGTCATTTTGCATGGATGAGCGATTGGTTCACCCAGATGGATGTCAGCGGCGCTGTTTTATTTTGCCAAGATTGGGGCGGGCTATTGGGGCTTCGCCTTGTTGCGGCTTTCCCCGAGCGTTTTGCAGGTGTTATCGCAGCCAATACGGGCCTTCCAACGGGTGAGGGCACACCGTCTGAGGCTTTTACGGCCTGGCAAAAATTCTCTCAAACCGTCCCTGAATTTCCTGTGGGAAACATTATCAACGGCGCGGCTGTGACTGATCTCTCTGCAGACATCATTGCCGCCTATGACGCGCCTTATCCCGATGAGAGTTATAAGGCGGGCGCGCGGATTTTCCCAGCGCTTGTTCCCACCACGCCAGATCAAGACGGCGCGGCGGAAAACCGCGAGGCCTGGAAAGTCTTGGCGCAATTTGACAAACCCTTCCTCACCTGCTTTTCGGATCAAGACCCTGTCACAGGCGGAGGCGAGAAACATTTCAAGCGCAATATTGCAGGAGCCAATGATCAACCTCATCAGATCGTAAAAGGCGGCGGGCATTTCTTGCAAGAAGATGTTCACGGCGAGCTGTCGACAATTATTACTGACTTTATGAAAGCGCTTTAATTCATGAAAAGCCCCTTTGAAACTGATGAGCGCAGAGCCTTTCGCGACACAATTCGCAATTTTGTAGAAACTGAGATTACGCCCTATGCCCATGAGTGGGATGAGGCCGGCAGCGTGCCTTGGGCGCTGCATGAAAAGCTCGGCGCGCTGGGTATATTTGGTTTTGGCATTGATGAGGAATATGGCGGGCTAGGTTTTGACTGCCCTTTCATGCGCTGTATTGTGGCGGAAGAAATGAGCAAATGCGGATTTGGCGGCGTGTCTGCGGCGGTGGGCGGACGGGGTATTTCGCTCGACCCGATACAGCGCCTCGCAGCCCCAGAGATACGGGACCGCGTGCTGAAAGATATCGTTCTGGGGAAGGTAGGCTCCAGCCTTGGCATTACAGAACCTAGCGGCGGCTCTGATGTCGCGCGGCTTAAGACTACCGCGAAACGCGATGGCAATCATTTTGTCATTAACGGCTCTAAGACCTTCATCACGGGCGGAATGGAATCCGATTATTTCGTGATCGGCGCGCGCACGGGCGGGCCGGGGTTGACGGGGATTTCGCTTTTCTTCGTTGAAAAAGACTCGCCCGGATTTTCCCGCACGCCGCTCTCCAAGAAAATGGGCTGGTGGGCCTCTAATCAAGCGACGCTTTATTTCGATGATTGCCGCGTGCCCGCGACCAATTTGATGGGGCAAGAGGATTACGGCTTTATCTCTATAATGAATAATTTCAATAATGAGCGCTTAACCCTGATCGCCTCGGCCTTGGGTATGATGAAGGCGGCGTTGGAGGATTCTATTGCGTGGGCACAGCAGCGCGAAACTTTTGGCAAGCCCATGATTAAACACCAAGTTATCCGCCATAAGATTGCCGACATGTCAGCTAAAATCGACGCGGTGGAAAGCTATATGAATATGATTTGCTGGAATATGGAGCAGGGGGATATTCCGATTGCGGAGCTATCCAAAGCCAAATTCTTTAGCACCAAAGCCTTGGAATTTGTCGCCTCAGAAGCCATGCAAATTCTGGGCGGGGCAGGATACCTACGCGGCAACCGCGTCGAATGTATCTACCGCGAAGTTAAGGTCATCGCGATAGGCGGCGGGTCTGAAGAAATCATGCGCGACTTGGCCGTAAGGCAAATGGGGCTTTAAAGGGCTTTGCATTGGGGGATGTTTCCCCCAACGCTATAGTCGGCAAAATGGATATTGTAATTGGTCCGTTTATGGCTTGGCTCTAAGGGAACCCGCCAGCATCTACTGGTAGGCCCGAGAGACGAATAATAGAAGCCAATGACCAGTCTTGATTATCACCCACGGCGCTATCTTGATCATCATCTGCTTTGATCAATAGAGGATCGTCATCCGGCGTCCAGCACGGCGCAACATTTACCCAGCTACAAGGATCGCCTTTCAGCAGTCCTGCAAATGTAGCCGCCACAATGATGGAGCCTAATCGTCCTAACATTTTAGATTTATGCTGACCCGGCAAACTCTCCGCTTCTTTCAAGATATAGAACCAGAGCGCGTCATGATCATCATCAACATTGGCGATGGGCAAACAGAATTTACGCGCAACATCTTTTCCGGAAGGCAGTCCCATTCTTACGCCCCGCAATAAATTACGAAACGCCAAAACATTCCCAGGGGATGCCATTCCAGGCAATTGCGTCAGGGACAAAGATAGTTTTGTATCAATCCCCATTGCCATTTGCGGGAACGGCCCTCCGCTCGTGGTCATGTGCAGGAACCAATCCCACTGCACGGTTCGATTTAACGCCATCGGGCGGAAGCCTCGCAGATCATTTCCGCCTGGATCGAACAATATCACAGGATTGCCAAAGCCTTGATGAGGCTGATTGGTTTGGTAACTATTGCGAACCATCGTATGCCCAAAACGATAAGCCGCCACTGAGAATTCTACAGGTATGAAGGGCTGATGTTTCCAGTTATAGACGTCTTTTAGGCCCAAATTCCAAACGGTGCGTCCATCCGGTGATGTTGTCTTTTTTAACGCATGACCATGAGCATTATCGTTCACAATTCTGCGAACAAAATCATTCCAGAGAACCCATTGATAGAGCCATCTTAATGAATTTCTAGCCGCAGTAAAACTATCCTCAATACCCTGGGCTCGGGCGCGGTCAACAAGCGTATTATGGGCCAATAAAAAGGCAAGCTGCAATGACGAGACAATAGAGTTTTCATCATTGCGCATATCCCCGATTAAAGCGCGGCCTTCCTGGTTGCGAGGTAGATCTGGAAAATTACTGCCTTGAATTTGACCAATCAACAATTTCTCAACATTTCCGGTCAGGCCCGTATCAGCATGATCATAAAGATAGGGACTATCCTCCGGTCCTCGGCCATAGACATTATCGAGATCGAGGCGCGGCGTGCGAAAATTATGAAGTTTTTCCGGATCATTTGCGCGCATCAAGCTTGAAGTCGGATCAAATGTAATGTCATGGTCAACAAATTGACCAAAGTAAGTATAGCCAGCAGGAATTTCGGATTCTCGCGGCGTCGGCCCTTCAACCATCTCATTATTGGCAATATTTTCGAGCAGTAGCTCTAAGTGTCCTGGATTGCGATGTGGGTCAGTTCCCGGAGGATGCCAGGGCTTTAAATCGCCGCAAATACGTCCAAATGGACCCTGATAAAATTTTGATCTTGGTGTTCCTTCGCCAAGGTTTCTACGCCCATGTGACATGGTAGTCTCCAATATAATTATGTCTTTCGGCCATAGGCAAAAAGCATTGTTAATATGATGGGAGATAAAACGTTAGAAAGTCAGCCCCGCAAAACTCCCAAATTTATTCTAGCCTAAATCGCAAGTTTTTTCAATACATTTATTTTGAGCATCCGGCCTTTAGCCTAATTCCGTGTTATTTACTGTCCAAAATGTTGATTATCGTCAATATTCGGAGTTACGCTATGGGTCAGCCTTGCCAAATATATCTGCAGCGAAGAAGAGGCATTGCCATTGACGGTGGGGCCAAGGAAATCATGGGTGATTAAGCGGGACGGCAAATGGGGCTTTGAAGGTCCGAGACCCCCAATTAAATACGCGTCCCAAACTCATTTAAAAACTTGCCTTTTTGTAGGCGGGGGGCTAAAGCGCGGCCTCTAGTGAGGATATCATGTGATAGGCAGAGCATCGTAATTTAGTGAAGAACATCCTTTTGACGGGGTTCTTTTTGCATGCTCGTTAGACTGTTAAGTCTAACTTATTACTGGATCACATCATGAAAATTTTTAAATACCCGCGCACGCGGCACATTGAAGGTTCGCGCCTTCAATTGGGCGATAGCGCAGATGATAAGCCTTTTGCTGAGTTAAAGGGCAAGCGCTTAATCATCGAAGAAAAAGTCGACGGCGCAAATTGCGCTCTATCATTTCCGGACGGTGCTTTGCGCTTGCAAAGCCGCGGTCATTATTTGACAGGCGGTGGGCGTGAACGGCATTTCGCTATGTTTAAGTCTTGGGCTGCTTGCCATGAAACGGCATTTAAGGCCGTGCTTGGCAGACGCTATGTCATGTATGGCGAATGGCTCTATGCAAAACATACTGTGTTCTATGATGCCTTGCCGCATTATTTTATGGAGTTTGATATTCTTGACCAAGAGAAGGACGTTTTTCTCTCGACACAGGCGCGCCGTGAATTACTTGGCGGATTGCCTGTCTTGTCCGTCCCCGTCCTACATGACGGGGTGGTAGAGAGCTTAGCGCAGCTGAAAAGCTATGTGCGACCCTCGCTTTATAAGACGGAGAATTGGCAAGCGGCGCTAGAACGCGCCGCTATGTCATCTGGCAGTAAAATGTCATTCGTCACGCAGCAAACTGAGAATAGCGATTTGGCGGAAGGGCTTTATATCAAAGCTGAAGAAGGCGGCATCATCACGGAACGGCTGAAATATGTTCGCTCTGACTTTGTGCAAGCCATCGCAGATTCTGATGGGCATTGGCATGAACGGCCAATTTTGCCCAATCAGTTGAAAGAGGGCATTGATATATTTGACCCAAAATTAGGCGTGAAAGGAGCTTATGATGCAAACGAGTAAAGTGACATATCAGCAGCTTTTATCGCTGGTGCCAAATGTGCAGAACAAGTCTGTGCAATGGAAACAAATTTGGTCTTTATGGCCAGAGCTTCCTGCGCTGGATAGCTGTCCGCAAGATCCAATCCATCACGCCGAAGGCGATGTTGGATTGCATACGCGCATGGTTGTCGAGGCCTTGATTGCTCAGCCTGACTGGCAGGGTTTGTCAGAGGATGACCGCGCTATGCTGTTCTGGGCCGCTGTGCTGCACGATATTGGTAAACCCGCCACAACACAGCGCGAAGATGATGGGCGTATTTCTGCCCGTCATCATGCGCGTGTAGGCACAAAGATGGCGCGGGGACTCCTCTGGGAAGCCGGCGCGCCATTTGCGTGGCGTGAAGGGCTTTGCGATATTGTGTCAGAGCATTTGTTGCCGTTTTGGTTGATCGAAAAACAGGACCATCAGCGCCTCGCCATATTGACATCATGGCGATGCCGTCCTGATTTTCTTTGCCTCCATGCCACCGCCGATACGTTAGGCCGTATCTGCGCCGATCAGCAAGGCGTTCTGGATAATATCGCGCTCGCGCGTGAAGTCTTTTCAGAGCAGGGTTGCCTCTCTAAGCCTTATGGTTTTGCAAATGCGCAAAGCCGAATGGCTTATTTTGACAAGCCGGACCGCGATCCAAACTATGCCGCCTATGAGGATTTTCGTTGTAATGTCACCGTTATGGCGGGCCTTCCAGGGGCGGGCAAGGATACGTGGATAGCCGCGAACCGTCCGGATTTACCTGTGGTAAGTTTGGATAATATTCGCGATGAAATCGGCGCGCCGCGAACAGGTAATCAAGGCCGGGTTATTCAAGCCGCCCGTGAAAAGGCGCGTGTCTATCTGCGGGCCGGGCAGGACTTTGTTTGGAACGCCACCAATGTCACGCGTCAAATGCGAGAGAAAAGCTTTAGGCTTTTGCTAGATTATAACGCGAAAATTGAAATCGCTTATATCGAAGTGTCGCCAGATAAGCTCTTCGCGCAAAACCGCCAAAGACCTTCGGCCATCCCCGAAGCGGCTTTGCGGGGGCTATTGCATAAGCTTGAGCCGCCTAAGGCTTGGGAAGCGCATGAGCTTATTGAAGTTGTGCGATAGACATTGGTTTAATTGGGCGCATCGAGGGGCCGCGGCATTTTTGTCGTGGCCCTTTAGTGTTTAATTGCCCAGCAATGGAAATGCCTATTAACCTCTATCTATAGGCCATTATGACCCCGGAGCCGCAGCGGATCCCGCCAATATACCGCCGTCAATCGTGAGTTCCGACCCGGTCATATATGTGGCTTCATCGGAGGCGAGGAGAACGGCTAGCGCCGCGACTTCGGAAGATTTTCCGAACCTTTGAAGCGGTGTATCAGCGACGAATGAGGCGGCGCGCGCTTCTCGGTCGGGGCCGTCGCCAAGCATGGGTTCCCACATCGGCGTTAGGACCGCAGCGGGATGTATTGAATTGCACCGGATCTTGAGGCCTTGGCCGGCACAGTAAAGCGCGACAGATTTGGTGTGATTTCTAATGCCTGCTTTTGAGGAGGCATAGGCCGTTGCCATGGGAATTCCCACCATGCCTGAGCGAGAAGAAATATTGATGATCGAACCTTCACCGCGCTCGCGCATGGCTTTGATGGCGTAGCGGCACCCGAGAAAGGTCCCGTCAAGATTGACGGCATGGACAGCTCGCCAGGATTCAAGGCTTCCATGTTCAGGATCCTGAGATGGCGGGGCACCCTCAAACGGACCTTCAAATCCGGTAATCCCAGCATTATTCACAAGGACATCAATAGCGGGGTACGTTTCTGCTATGGTCTCCCAATGCCGTTCATTGGAAACGTCAAGCGTGTGAAACTCAGACTTAATGGAGCGGGCCATGTTCTCCCCCGCTGCGGTGTCTTTGTCGGTTACAATGACAGTTGCGCCGGCGTCATAAAATGCCCGCGCGATAGCTTCGCCGATGCCGCGTGCAGCCCCTGTTACGAGGCATGTTTTGTTGGATAGTCTTTTCATAAGAATACTCTTTGATCGAAATTATAAATTTAGATGGAAATTGAGCGCTCATCCGCAAAGGCGGGAGGTGCTCTGTTTAAGTGTTCCGCTTTAGCGGTGACGCTTGTTCATCAAATCAATCCTTCAAAGGTTAGAAAGACTATACTCGGGACTATTTTAAAAATCAATATTTGCTTTTGTATGTGTTTAAATAGAAGCTCGCCACATGAAGTCTCATCTTTTCATAGCCACGGGCCTACTGATTGCGGCCATCTTTGTCATGCGCGGGTTGGAGGCTTTGGCTGAGCCAGGTCTCGGCTTTCGTGAACTCTATATCTTAGGCGGGTTCCTGGTGGCTGGCCTGTTGGTTTATGCTGGATATAAAGCGCGTAAAGACCCTTAAACAGGTTAAAGACTCATCGGAGAAATTCTTCCCATCTTTTGTTAGTGATTTATCGCAGATTTATGTAGGGTTAAGATAAATGATCTGCGGGGAGTCAGGTTATGGCTGCAAAAAGGGGAAGTCGAATTGACCACAGATAATACAGTTGATGCCAAAGGCTATTGGAAGGCGATGATACGCTTGACCGTCATACTTTTGATCATATGGTTTCTGGCCTCCTTTGGCGCTGGCATATTATTTCGGGAAGCGCTTGATAATTTTAGCATTGGCGGCGCGCCGCTTGGCTTCTGGTTTGCGCAGAACGGGGCGATTTATGTCTTTCTTCTCCTCATCGTTATCTATTGCCGGAAAATGACGCAATATGAGAAAAAGTTTGGCGTGAAGGGGTAGGCCGTGGATCAGACGTTTTGGACATATTTTTTCGTTATTGGGACCTTTGGCCTCTACATCGCGATTGCTATTTGGGCGCGCGCGAAATCGACAAATGATTTCTATGTGGCCGGCCATGACATTCACCCTGTGCTTAACGGTATGGCGACGGGGGCCGACTGGATGTCAGCGGCGTCATTCCTGTCTATGGCAGGCTTAATTGCCTTTTTGGGCTATGGCGGTTCTGTTTATTTGATGGGCTGGACGGGCGGCTATGTATTATTGGCTTTGCTCTTGGCGCCGTTCCTGCGTGAGTTTGGAAAATTTACCGTTCCTGACTTTGTCGGAGACCGGTATTATTCCAAAGCCGCGCGGGTGATTGCTGTAATTTGTGCTTTGATGGTTTCGTTCACCTATATTGCGGGGCAAATGAAAGGCGTTGGCGTGGCCTTTTCTTCTTTCTTGGGGGTGCCTTTTAATATTGGAATCTTTATTGGTTCGGCGATTGTGTTTTTCTATGCGGTATTGGGCGGCATGAAAGGCATTACCTATACGCAGGTCGCGCAATATGTTGTGCTGATCTTTGCCTATACTGTTCCCGCCATTTTTATCTCGTTGACGATTACAGGTAATCCCATCCCGCAGCTTGGCTTTATTGGAAATGCGGCTGGAACCGATATAAGCATGCTCGAGAAGCTCAACACAGTGGTAACCGATTTGGGGTTTACGGAATATACCTCTACGACGAAATCTAAGATCGATATCTTTTGTATTACTGCGGCCCTCATGTTTGGAACGGCGGGCCTTCCTCATGTCATTATTCGGTTTTTCACCGTGAGTTCCGCGCAAGCGGCTCGTAAATCCGCGGGATATGCGCTTATGTTTATTGCCTTGCTTTATACTGTAGCGCCAGCCGTTGGCGCTTTTGCGCGGATGAATTTTATCGATACCGTTAATGAAGCGACCTATATTGCTGATGGCGAGGATTTTGAGGCCCGCACTGCGTCTATCTTGGCGGATGGCGGGAAGCCCGTACCCGAGTGGTATAAAGACTGGGAAAAAACGGGTCTTCTAAAATATGAAGATCTGAACGGTGACGGCATCATGCAGTATCGAGGGCCAGAAGCGCCAGACGGGGTGATGAACGAAGTTGTTCCTAATCGCGATATTTTTGTATTGGCCAACCCGCAAATTGCCAATCTGCCCGGGTGGGTCGTTGGGCTTGTCGTCGCCGGCGGGCTTGCAGCGGCGCTTTCAACGGCGGCGGGGCTTTTGATGGTGATTAGTTCTGCGGTCAGCCACGATTTAATGAAACGGACTTTCACACCCAACATGAGCGAAAAACAGGAAATGGTCTCGGCGAGGTTAGCCGCAGCTGCGGCCGTCATTGCGTCTGCTCTCCTTGGCGCCTTTGCGTCCTCACTCCCTTTCGTGGCGCAGGTGGTCGCCTTTGCCTTCGGCATTGCGGCGGCCTCGCTTTTCCCGATTATATTCCTCGGAATTTTTTGGAAACGCATGAACAAAGAAGGCGCGATTGCCTCCATGCTTGTGGGCCTAATTTCAACCGTGGCTTATATCAGCTACTTCAAATTCATGGGCGGCACGGTCGAGGGTTGGTGGTTTGGCGTTTCCCCAGAGGGGATCGGCTTTGTCTTTATGTGGATAGCGGCGGCTATCGGAATTTGCGTTGCGCTTGTTACAAAAACGCCTCCACAAGAGATTCAAAATTTAGTGGAGGACATCCGCGTTCCAGGTCAGCGGACGTCTCACGGCATGGCTGAAGGCGGAATGGCGCCATTGTAAGTTTTTACTTTCTAACAGGATTTGTCATTATTTTTTGAAAAGCAGCTTTGTTACCACAAATGCGAGAAGGGGCGGCCTTCTTTCACTTGTGAGGAGCTATCATGGCAAAGCGTTTTTTCGATCAATCCTTTTTTAATCTAGAAGCATATTCAAATCTAGAAGCATATTCAAATCTGGACGCATATTCAGATTTGCGGGAATATTCAGATCTAATGGGGCGTAATGACTTTAAAAACATCACGCTATTTGACGCCATCCCTGAAACAATTTTGTTTGCGCCCGAGCCGCCTGTGAATTCCAATATGAGCCATCCACTTTTAGACGCGCCAGCCATGTCAATTGAAGTCACCTCGATACGCACGGATGGGGGTCTTCAAGGCTTCGCAATTAATGGCCCCTATACAAATCATTATGGCGCTCAGTCTATTTCATCCATTGGTGATATTAACGGCGATGGCTATGATGATATGTTTCTGGGCAGCGAATATGCCTCGCCCAATGGGGCATTGTCTGGACAAAGCTATGTGATCTTTGGCTCTGCTGCGGGCTATACGTCTGATTTTAATCTAACCTCCTTGGACGGCACGAACGGCTTCACCATTAAAGGCATTGCAGCGAATGACTTTAGCGGTGCGCGCGTGTCTTCGGCTGGCGACCTCAATAATGATGGCATTGGCGATCTTTTGATTGGCGCTTATGGCGTTGATACTGCGGCGGGCGCGAATGCGGGGGCAGCCTATGTTCTATTCGGGAGCAACTCAGGATATAGTGCCTCCATCGAACTGGCCGATTTGCTTCCCGCAAATGGCGGAGCGGGCACAGACGGCTTCGTCATTGACGGGATCGTTGCGGGCGGAAGCCTCGGAAACGGCGCGTCAAATATTGGCGATATAAATGATGACGGCATAGATGATATCGCGGTCAGCGCCCCTGACGCCAACGGCACAGGGACAGTCTATGTTGTTTACGGGATAGCGTCGGGACATAGCGGCAGTTTTGATTTGGCCTCGCTTGACGGTACAAACGGCTTTGTTGTTAACGGCGCTGCGGCGGGCGGCATGACAGGATTTAACGTATCTTGGGCCGATGATGTCAATAATGATGGGATAGATGATATGCTCATAGGAGCGTGGGGCGCAGATTCCGCGGGACGCGACTCGGGCACATCTTATGTTGTTTACGGGAGTGACACAGGTTTTGCTGCCAGCTTTGACCTCTCATCACTAGACGGCACAAATGGCTATGCGATGACGGGTTTTGGCAACGACGCCAATAGCGGTTTTTCTGTCTCTGGCTTGGGTGATGTCAATGGTGATGGGTTCGCCGATGTCGTCGTCGGGGCCTTTCGGGCCTACCAGAATAGTCACGTATTTTCTGGGCAAAGTTACGTCGTCTTTGGCGACGGCGTCGGTCATGGCGGTCTTCTAAACCTCGCCAATTTGAACGGCTCGAATGGATTCTCAATAGATGGCTATGGCGGATATTTAGTGAGCGGTTATGCGGTCTCGGATGCGGGCGATTTTAACGGGGATGGTTATGCCGACATATTAGTCAGCGGTCATGCAGGACAACCAAATGGAAACCTTCAAGAAGGCCAAGGCTATCTCGTTTATGGGTCTGGGTCTGGCCATGGCGGAACATTTGATCTGGGAGCGATAGACGGCACAAATGGCTTTTATATAAATGGTAATGGAATCCAACATTTCACAAGCGCGGTGTTGTCGGGTGCCGGGGATGTCAATAATGATGGTTATGATGATATCTTAGTGAATGCACAAGGTGATGACACCAATGGAACATCATCGGGGACGACATATCTAATTTACGGGACAGCATCACTTAAGCGCCGTGATACGAACCTTACATCTGGTGATGATGTTTACGCTGCGGCATCAGACAGCGAAACGATTTATGGTCTGGAAGGTAATGATACAATTGACGGCATGAACGGAACAACAATAGGGGCTAATGACGTAATTTTTGGCGGCGATGGTAATGATAGTATCCGGCCTTGGGGCGGTGCCGACTATATTGATGGCGGCGAGGGCAGTGACACCATCAATTATTATTGGCAAGTCAACGGCGTGGCTGTCGATGTGGATCTAGAACGCGGCGTTCAATATGGCGGCTATGCAGAAGGCGACATCCTCATAAATATTGAGAATATCAACGGAACTTATCAAGATGATATTCTGGCCGGTGACGATAATGACAACTTTATTTATGGCAATAACGGTGCGGATCAAATATTTGGCCGAGGCGGGAATGATACGCTTACCGGTGGTCAAAGCTTCGATCAAGATATCTTAGAAGGCGGAGCGGGTGCAGACACATTGATAGGGGGAGGGTTTACCGTTGCTGCCTACCGCACATCCGATGCTGGAGTTGTTATAAATTTGGCGCTTGGAACGGCCTCCGGCGGACACGCTGAAGGTGATATATTCAATATAATTCCTCACATTTATGGCTCCGACTTTAACGATGATCTCACATCCCTGAGCCAATTCGACAGCAACCTTTACGGCTTTGACGGAAATGACCGCCTCACAGGGGGTGAGGGGGCGAATGTCCTTGATGGAGGCGATGGCGTTGATTTGCTCGTAGGAAGTTACGGTTCCGACACTCTGGTAGGCGGAGCGGGGTTCGATACGGTGAGCTATGCGGCGGGGGCGACGGAGAGCGTAGCGCTCAATCTTGGATCTAATGGTTATGGAGGTATGGCCAATGGCGACACCTATAATGGTATTGAACGGGTTGTCGGCACGCGTTTTGATGACACGATTAACGGCTCGGCGGGGAATGAATTCCTCTATGGCGAGGACGGCAATGACACCATTAATGGCGGCGACGGTATTGACCGTATCTATGGCGGTGACGGTGATGATATTCAGCGCGGCGATGCTGGCAATGATACGCTTTATGGGTCAGCGGGCGCTGACCAATTAAATGGCGGCGTGGGCAATGACTCTGTACGTTACACGGAAGCCGAGAGCGCGGTCGAGCTTGATATGACAACGGGCGGTACAGTGGGCGATGCTGCAGGGGATACATATTTTGGTATTGAGTCTGTTTATGGCTCGCTCTTTAATGATGTGATTACAGGCACCTCTGGCACGAATGAGCTGCGCGGTGATGATGGTGATGATGTGCTCGACGGCGGCGCGGGCAATGACCGTCTCTTTGGCGGCGCAGGCGCAGATATGCTTATTGGCGGTGATGGCCTAGACCGTGCGCATTACAATGTGGCTACGGCGGCTGTGACGCTCGACCTCGCTACGGGCGGGACAGGCGGCGAAGCGGCTGGCGATACATTTAATTCCATTGAATGGGTGATTGGCTCAAACTATGATGATGATATCACGGGCGATGCGGCAGCTAACCGTCTTTTGGGCGGAGAAGGCAATGATATGCTCAATGGGGCAGGCGGCAATGACCGTATCCAAGGCGGTAATGGTGATGATGTCATCAGCGGCGGGGACGGTATTGATACGCTGTTTGGCGAGGCCGGCGATGATATGCTCTTTGGCGGCAATGATAGCGACTTCTTCTTTGGCGGCGCAGGCGCGGATAGCCATGATGGGGGGGACGGCTTTGATACGATTTCTTACCTGGCCGGTGATGAAGGCATCGTAACTGAGCTCGGCGGCGTGGGCAGCGGAGGCGCGGCGGATGGCGATAGTTATGCCAACATAGAACGCGTCTTTGCAACCAATTTCGCGGATGAGGTTATGGGCGGTTCAGGTGATGAGACCATCCTAGGGCTTGGCGGAGATGACCTTCTTGGCGGCGGGACAGGCAATGACCGCCTCTTTGGCGGGGCGGGCGATGATAACTTTATTTTCGATACGACCAAAGACGGCGCAGATATTATCCAAGACTTCCGCGCGGGTGCTTTAGGGGATGAAATCATTCATATTCAGGGCGGTGACCCTGCGTTCGATACGTTTGCAGAGGTCATGGCGGCCGCTAATCAAGTTGGCAATAACACCGTCTTTGATTTTGGCGCAGGCCATACGCTCACGCTTATTAACGTCCAAATGAGCCGCCTGAATAACGATGATTTTGCGTTTAATACGGGCTTTCAAAGTCAAGAACCTTTGCTTTCTGAAGATTTGGATTTTGGATTAATTTGAGTTGGGGCATCTTCACGAATTGCAAAACGTTCAGGACAAAATTGAGTGCTCTTTAATGGCTGCTATTGACCCTGCAGGCAGAATGGGGTTTTCTATATGGCTTGGAGGCGCAAGTGGGTAAATTAATTCAAACTATATTTTTGGGGCTGGGCGCCCTATCACTACTGGCTCTATCGTCTTGCCAAAAGTCAGTTGAGATTGACCAAGCTGTGACTGATATCAGTCAGCTCCAGCGAGATAAGCCTTACGCATATTCCAGACCAGAAGTTGTTTCCGCTGAGTTGCTCGCAGATTTAGACAAAACTTACAAAGAGCTAAACAGCTTCATATGGCTTAATGATGCGGTTAAAACGGAAACGGTTTTCGCGAGCCTTGTTGAGAAGACGGATGAAACATTTCCCAATGAAATCGTTTTGCAGGCCTTGGCCCGGAATAATTTGGGGGTCGCCTATATTATTTTAGGAGAACCGGACAAAGCTCTTAAGCCGTTGAGCACAGCTTTGGAAATGCTTTCGGTATCGGAAAGTGAAACGAATATATATCAAGATGGCCGCTACCGAGCGCTCTCAAACCTAGCGGAGGCGCATTTGCGGCTAGATAATATCGATCAGGCTAAAGATTATTTCGAGCAAGCCCTAAAGCTGAATACGCCCTTTCTACCTGCAACGCCCGAACAGATTGAAAACGGAGTCAGATTTTTGATGGCGGTTCCGAAATGGGAAGATGAATATTTAGCCTCTCCAGAAACTGTTCTGATGAAAGCCGGCATTACACCAGATGCCGGCGCGCGTAAGGCGGCCATTGATCAATATTATGTTGTCATAGAAGCGCTTGGCAGCGGAGATCAGGGTCACATCGTGGCGAACCTTAAAACATATTATGAGCTGATGAAAAAGGCCCATCATCCCAGGTCCCGTTTTATATACTCCGCACATGGTAATTATGGCGGGGTGTTAGCTGTTTTCGCGCCTCAAGAAGATTTTGAGCAATACTTCAAACTGTCTTTAGCGACGGGCGGTAAATATGGCTATGAAACGAAGTTTGATATTGAAAATATCACGATAGGGCTGCTCAATTTTACGTCTCATTATGTCAATAGAAATGAGTTTGAGAAGGCTTTAACATATTTCAACGAAGCGAGGCGGCGCATTGAGGACAACCTTGCGCCAGATAACGCCGCGCGGATTGTTTTATACACACAATTGCATCTTATGAACCTAGCAAGAGGGGATTACGAGAAGGCCTTGCAATACGCCAATCTTCTTAATGAAACAACGAAACTCAGAGGACATGAGAAACAAGTTGATTATTTCCTCTTGCGGTCAAAATACGCAAATATGCTAAGCTACAATGAACGCTTTAAAGAGGCTGACCGTGAGTATTTAGAGATCATCAGCGAAGCAGAAGCGCTCGGCGATGATGGCAATCAACATCTTTATTTCGTCGGGTCGGGATATGCTATAAATCTACTGGCACAGGGGCGCTATGCTGAATGCATATCTATCGCTGAAACTTTGCTGGAAAAGATCCATTTAGCGGACCATGTGAATGATAGGGTGACGTCAGAAGTTTACGGCACAATCGCTTTGGCCTATTCTGCGATGGGGCAACATAAAGAAGCGCTTCTTTATGAAGGTAAGTCAAATAGCTTGGGGCTGGAAATCTATAAAGGGATGACCGCCGTAACTGCGCGATATGAAGTTAACCGCATAAGCACGCATTTTAATGCGGGAGAATATGAAGCCGCTCAAAGCCAAATCGATCAGTCACTCTCGCAGCGTGAAAACGATGTTACTAAAGTCTCCGCTATTCCCTTAATTCGAACTTGGCAGGCAAGGCTTTTTGAGCGTGGAGACCAGACTGAAAAAGCGCTGTCTGAGTATGATTGGATTGATCGTTTTTACGAAGACAAGAAATCTGATGCTAGCAAAGCAAATCACCGCGCGGTCCAAATGTCTCAATATCGTTTGCAAGCTAAGATGAAATTACGGCCCATGGATGGGATCCTGAGCGACGTAGAAAATATTCTTACAAAAATAGATGAAGACCGCCGTGACCTTCAAAATATCTATAATAACACACAGGCGGCAAACCGCTCCCACCAGAGCCTTTATGAGGCAGGATTAGACGCGGCATATTCGGCGCAAGATGAAGACTATGCCTTTCAGATGTTTCAGCGGATAATGTCGCATGGGGTTGGCTATATTTCTCGGCAGGCGAAAAACCGTCTTCTCAACAATACCCCCAAACTTGAGGCGCAATATAAGAAGCTTGATCTGTTAAAGGTCGAACTCTCAGCGGCAAAAGTTGAGAGTTATAAATTATTTGGCGGCGACTCTCAAAGGCTTGCGGTGGTGAATAAAAAGATTCTGCGTCTTGAAAAGGACGTCTCTGAATTAGAGCAAGCCTTGCAATCCTCACTCGCAAAGGGCGTTTCCATAGGTGATAGGCTGAGCCTTAAAGAGGTTCAATCCGCCTTGAAGGAAGATGAAGCGATGCTTCTGGTCACGGACAGTCCTTATGGTCTTTATTCTATGACGGTGAGCCGGGACGGCGCGGCGCTTAATCGAAGCTCGCTTAAATCCTATGATGTTAAACCTTTAATCAAAAGCCTAAGAGATAGTTTGCGCATTGATGATGCGCGTCAGGAACTGCCCGAATTCGATGATGCAAGCGCTACCCAGCTTTCACAGGCTATCTTCTCGGAGGAGATTGTAAAACAGTTAGAAAGTAAGAGCGTCATTAAATCTCTTTCAGCAAATCAATTAAGTAAGCTTCCTCTCTCTGTTTTGACGTGGCCGCAAACAGACAATGCGCTGCAAAATACTTTTTTTGGAGAGTTCTTCGCGCTTCAAACCCTTGTTGATTTTGACATCAGGCCCAAGAAAAACCGCAAAACTAAAACGCAGGGATTTCTTGGAATTGGGGCTCCTTCTATCACAGCTGATGGGGACGATACGCCAGTCTTAACGGCGTCAGCACCGCCGCCGCTATTTCCATCCTCGGCAAATGGCCCAGGTCAAACCTATATTTTGCGAGGTTCTGCGGGGGTGACGCGTATCGCTGACCTACCAGAGTTAGAAAATTCACTTCAGGAAATGCAAAACGTCGCGCAATCACTGTCTTATAAAACTGAGCTTATTCTAAGCGGAGCTGAGGCAAATGAAGCTATTGTTAAGTCGCTGGATTTGAAAGATTATTCAGTCGTGCTTATCGCCACGCACGGCCTCGTCGCGGGGGAAATTAGCCAAAATTCAGAACCTGCTTTGGTCATGAGCGCAAATGATGATGACCCTTTTGATGACAGTCTTTTGAGCATGTCTGAGATCATGAATTTGGATATGACTGCTGATCTTGTTATTCTATCGGCGTGCAATACGGCGGCCGGCGGACGCGAAAGCGCTCCTGGATTAACGGGCTTAGCCTCAGCATTTTTATACGCAGGCGCGGACTCCCTATTAGCGTCACATTGGCCAGTGAGGGACGATGCTGCGGCGTTTTTAACGGTCAATACGGTCAAGAATACGCACGCGGGCATGAGCAAAGCCAAAGCATTACAGATCGCTATGCGGGAGTTAAGAGAAAGTCCTGATATTTCTGATTCAAGCCATCCCGCGATTTGGGCCCCTTTTGTTTTGGTAGGAGAGTAGGGCGCTATGTTGACGCTAGGAAAAGATCAATTGAGCTGCTTGAATAGTGACAGCTTTGTGAGCGGCACTTCGTCTTTCATGCAACAGAGAGATGTGTTAGGGGAAGAGAGTGGGCCTGTTAAAGCCTAGTAGAGCGGTTTTGAGTAATTTTTCTCAAAGCTAATATTATGGTAGCGAACCTTTGAATTTTAGTTGCAGCGTTTGTCTACTTAATTAAGTCTCAAAGTGCTTGAGTAATGTGAGCAAAAAAAGGAAACACCTGATGATAAGAGAATTAACTTTAGAAGAAACTGAAATTGTCAGTGGTGGAAATGAGGGCTCAGGTTCCACTGGCGGAACAAGCGGCAATGGAACATCAAGCTCCACCACCACTACGACTACCACTACCACTACGACGAGTTCTGGTGGTCTCAGCGTAGGTAATTTACTGCTTTCAATCGGGGTTGGATTTTAATTTTCTTTCTCCATATCTGGGCAGGCATTTCACCGTTGAGGTCTCAGCAGAAGAATGCCTGCTCCGTTAGTTAAGACGCGAAGAGCTTTACCATTAAGAGCGAAAGTCTATCGACTTACCCACCACAGATACTTGTCAGCAATAGTGACATCGAGTTATCTCTGGAGTTAATATAAATGGAAAAGCTGCCCAATCAATATTGACGTGCTCTACGAAATAGAGTTGTTTGTAACGACTATCAGGGGGCGCGCATGAAGCATTTTTTTTTAACCATTTCGACGATGGCTCTATTGGCTGGATGTCAACCCATTGGGCCGGATAAACCCAGCACCTCAGATGAGGCTACGCAAACGTCTCTCGATCCTAAAAATATCGATGTAAAGCAAAGTCCGTATTGGTTAAATGTAACAGCTGAGACTGATGAGGCGACCCGAGGCATCACAGCATTTGACTCAGATAAGAATGTTGTTGTGAGTGCCGATCTTGCCCTTGGCGCCAAAGCTGCGTTGAAAGCCCTAGAGTCTGGCAGCGGGGGCTCTGCACTCAATGATCACCTTAAACGAGTTGAAGACGCGCATGCAGAAATTCTAGCCGCTTATTCTCCGATGTCTCCCATTGTTGGGTTCTCATATAATACACTCGGGACCGCGCAGTTTAACTCACAAAAATATGAAGAGTCCTTGTCGAATTTGAGGACAGCTTTACAAATTTACAAGACGTCAGGCTTTTTCCCGTCCAAGCCTGCGGTTTCGACGCAAGGTAATTTGTCGGCAATTCTATCCCAAATGCAGCGTCACGAGGAAGCAAAGATAGAAAGCGAAAAACATAAGGAACTGCTCCTAGCATTTTTTGGTTCCCCGTCTTCTGAATATGCTCAGTATTTGTTTCAGCAGGGCGTCGCCCAATATCATGCGGGGGACATGAATAAAGCATCTGAATTTTTACGTATAAGCGTAGATATGTATGAGCAAACGATTGATAAAGAGAATGAAGTAGAGCTAAGTTTACTCATAGGCTATGTCTCTTCTTATGGAACTGTCGTGGCGCGCACAGGAGACACAGACGAGTCCCTCGCGCAAAATCAACGCGCAATGACTTTGGCTGTGGAAGGTCTCCCAATTGAAAATGCAACCCGTGCGATCGCCCTTCATAACTATGGGGTAGCCCTAAATAATATTGCCAGATATTCTGAAGCGGCAGATGTCTTAAGGCAAGCCGTTGATATTCGCCGTAAAGTTATGGGGCCAGACCATGCTTCCACAGCGTATTCAGTTGTGGCCCTTGCATTTGCAGAAGGCCGGATGGGGAACCTGAACGTTGCAGAAACTTTGACCTTAAAAGCGAGAGACATTTTTCTTAAAGTTGGTAAAGCCCAAGGCGTAGCTGCCGCTACAGCGCTTGGTAATGCTGCGAGCTTCGCATCGGAAATGGGACAGCATGAATTAGCCATTAAGCGATATGAGATGTCGATTGAAGAAACCGTTCAACTCACCAACGCCGATAGTCAGACACTCATTGCTCCGCAACAGAATTTAATATTTGAGTATCTGGCAATTGGCGAGCCTAAAAAGGCGCTGAACCGTCTGGAACTTGCTGAAAGCCTTATTAACCAACATCTGCCGGACACGTCACCTCTCGCGATTTTAAATGATATATATAAGGCCATTTTGATCGAAAAGAAGGATAGCTCGACGGCAATGGAATTAGCTGACAGTGCCTATAAGACGAGCCGCGAATTAGCATTGAATGCGCTAATCGATCCGAGTGAGACCGTTAAGCCTGTCAAGTACCGCGGTGGATTTGAGAGATATGCGGAAATGAGTTTAGCAAATGGCCGCTATCCAGAGGCATTTGAAGCTCTTCAAATGTCACGTATCTCAACCTTATCTGAAAATGTTCGTGCCAGAAACACTCGTAAGGCTTTACAAGGCGACGAGCAAAAAGCGGCTTTAAAAATTGCGCAAGACAAAAAGAAAGCTGTAGATGCTGCGATTGTTGCTTATTCCGAGGCTGTCGCGACAAATGATAAGGACATCGTTAATAAAGCGAAGCTGGATTTAGACACAAGCAAAACTGAGTTTAAAAAGACTATTAAGAGTCCGAACCAATCCGGAGGCTTAGATATTGGCCTCGCATCTTTGAGTTCAATTCAGTCTGGCCTGTCGGTAAATGAAGGCGTTTATATAACCTATCACACAGGGCTTTTCCCAAAAGCTATTCTTATCAAAATGGATAGTGTGCAGGCAGCTGATATCCAGGTGAACCGATTGGACCTCGAAGAGAAAGTGACCCGGCTGCGCCGTAATCTTTCATCAGACAGTAATCCTTATAATTATGCTCTGGCGAGTGAGATTTATAATGATGTTTTCCCGAAGCAAATCCAAAACAACTTAGAAGGTCTTACATCCTTGAAAGTGTTTAGTGACAACGCACTGGATAGATTGCCTTTATCTGTTTTGTGGATTGAAAAACCCGCATCACAAATCCCAAGAGATGGTGAGTTTTTTGGGTCTAAATTCGCAGTGTCTATCCTTCCAAGTTTAAGCGATATCGTGTCAGCAAAACTCTCCACGACTAGAGAACCGCGCTATATTGGCATAGGGGCCCCGCTCCTTATCGCGAATGCGGATGTTCGAGACAAAAGTAGTGCAGCAAAAACGGGCGATTATTATTATCGGAGCGGCATTGCAGATTTCCAATCTTTAAGCTTATTGCCGCCACTGCCTCATGCAAAATCTGAATTGGAATCTATTGGAGACACATTCAAATCCTTCACTACAAAACTTATGACAGGTAAGGACGCCACAGAATTAGACATAAAGAATGCTGACTTGGATAAATATTCGATCATTGTTTTTGCAACGCACGGACTTGTTTCAGGAGAATTCGAAGGGCAGTCTGAACCCGCTTTAGTGCTTACGCCTCCACAAAAAAGTGATAGTGAAGTTTCGACAGGTAATGATGGACTGCTCACGAAAACTGAAATTGAAGGGCTGTTCTTGAATGCAGATTGGGTGGTCTTATCGGCCTGCAATACTGCGGCAGGCGACAGTAGAAATGCGAAAGGGCTATCTGGTCTTGCCTCCGCTTTCCTATATGCGGGAACAGATTCTCTCCTTGTTTCACATTGGCCTGTTCGCGATGATGCCGCTGCTTTCCTAACCGTGAATACTGTAAAGAATGCGCAAGCTGGGATGAGCAAAGCGGCAGCCCTGCAAAAAGCAATGCAGGATTTGCGTGAAAATACAGATATCCCAAATGCAGATCACCCCGCCATTTGGGCACCTTTTGTCTTAGTCGGTCAGTAAGCGCATTAAAGCTCTGATGTCTTAGCCTCTAGGGCTTGACCGCATAGACGTGCGTGTTTTGCCTGCGTATTGTCTTTTTCACTGATGTATATTTCGGCGAGACGGAAATAGGCATCTGCTAAGCCTTGACGGGCAGCGTGTTTTAATTTCAAAATTGCGGCGTCCTTATCATCGCGCCTTAAGTCCGCTTCGGCGAGCCAATACAGGCCAACGGGGTGATTATTGGCCCCAAGTTTCTCCAGACTACTGCGCGTTTGAGCCTGATAGAAGCTAATATCAAAGCTTAGAGGCGAGGCGGCGGTGCAAATATCTGTCGTTTTTTGTGATGTGGCTTGGCCGCTGCTTTGCGGGCTAGCGCTTAACGTAAAGGCTGCGGCACACAAAATGAGTTTTGATAAGCTGGCAAGCATCTTACGCCTCCTGAAGTTGGGCATGAGTATTAGCGGGGACGTGTTGTGCCGAGCCGCCTAAAGGCAGCGATAATTTTGAGACCTTCGCCGCAATAGCTAAAGATGTTTTCACATTCATTTTTTCGCGAATGGCTTTCAGTTGCGACCGTATCGTTGGGACAGAGACGCCGCGTATATCGGCGATGTCTTTCGCGCTTGATCCGTGGGTCAATAAAGCCGCGCATTTTGCTTCCATTTCTGTCAGGCCAAACAGCTCCCGCAACCGATTTTCTAAAACATTGGCGTCGAGTGATAAGAGGTCGGGCATCAGAACCGTCATCATAACCTCTCCTTTATGAAGGCCTTTTGTCAGCGTGACCCAGAGCGTGTCACCTGAACGCGGACAGCTGAGGTAAAGCGTTTCCTGAGCGCTGCCTGCGCCCAAGCTCTTGATTTGGTTGTGAAGGTCATTTTGCGCAGCGCGGCCAGATAGCTTGCAAAACCCGCCGATGATGAAGTGTGAGCTTTTTTGGCGCAAATACGCAAAGGCTCTATTTTGGAAAATGTAACGGCCATTCTCATCAATGACGCAAACCGGCAGGGGCAAGGCCGTGAGCAGCAATTCAAAAGACCTATCCTCTGTCTTAAGGGGGGTGGGCTTAAGAGGAGTGGGGGTGATGGGGGTTATAAAATTCATAATATGCGCTCCGTTTCAGTAATCCCGAAATAGAATGCGCGGCGCTAAGCTTCAAATGACAAAGCCTGTTAGAAAAGGCTGCGTCCTAAACTAACAGCATTTGTCATAAGGAATGGCTCGAAGACCGTTTATAGAGAGAGGGTAGATTTAATTGGTAATGAAAAGATAGGTCGTATCTTGATCCGAAATATTGGAAATACGAATATTATACTTAGCCGTCCAAAGCGGTGTAAAGCGGCAGCTTTGCGGCTTGGCCAAGGCTTGCCCAGCACAGACAGGTTTATCACTCGACGTGGCTTCGAAAATTTCCCAGTAAAGTTCTTCGCCTTGCAAGGACTTCAATGTCATTTCTGCGGCTTCAGCGGCGTAATAAACATCTTCAATGACGTCCTGCTGACCGACGGCAAGGCTTTGCTTGCGGTAGGCCGGACCTTTAATCCGGCCGCGATATGGAACGGCCGTCTCCCCGTCCTCAGTAGAAATAGATTGCGCCGAAACCAGCCAGTTTTTGGCGAGGTCGTCCGTTCCGCTGATGGGGGCCGCGCCCAAAGCCTGAAGCGACTGGGCGGCTTGCCGCAGCTTTGCGCCGTCTCCCTGCGTCAGAGCTTCATCGCCTTGCGTAACCAAATTAATAATATCGCTATGAAGTTGGGGCGTCGAAATTTGGGAGTCTGTGATTGTCAATCGCTCGGCGGGAATTGGCGAGGACGTTTTATCGGCAGCGCCACATCCTGCCACTACAACCGTCGTCGGGATAACTATGATTCCGCCAAATTTAAACAGCGTCTTGTAAAACCGTTGAAACATCATAGTCTCGATTTGGAAGAGAAAAACTTGACTGTAAAGCAAAAACTTCTCACCTCATCACAAGTGATGAAAGGCGCATATGACTGAAATATCTATACTTCTTATCGAAGACACAGCCGACATCGCTGTGCATATTCAAGATGTCTTAACGGCCCAAGGCTGGAACGTGCAATTAGAAGCGCGCGCAAAGGCGGGAATTCTTGCGGCAAAGTCAGGCCAATTTGATGTGTTTATTTTTGATCGGATGCTGCCCGATGGTGAGGGGCTCGATCTTGTTGAGGATTTAAGAGCGGCGGGTATTGAGACGCCGGTTCTTATGCTCACGGCGTTAGGAGACTCCGAGAATAAAATAGAAGGTTATGAGCGCGGCGCTGATGATTATTTATCCAAACCCTTTGAGCCCGCAGAATTAGTCGCTCGCGTCGGGGCTTTGCTGCGCCGCTCTCAAGGCAAAGTGCGAACAGATTTAAGGGTTGTTCAAGATCTGGAAGTGCACGTTAAAGCGCGCACCGCGCACCGGGCAGGGGAGCACCTTAAGCTCAGCCCTAAGGAGTTTGATCTGCTGCTTTATTTTATGGACAATGAAGGGGCATTGATTACGCGCGATATGTTGCTGCGCGATGTTTGGAACATGAGTTTTGACCCAGGCACAAATGTTGTCGATGTTAATATAGGGCGGATGCGTAAAAAACTGGACGGCAAGTCTGAGGCAAATTTGCTTCAAACAGTTCGGGGTTTAGGGTATAAATTTGGCCCGGAATGAATATGTCACAACGCGCCCCAACATATCGACGCTCTGTATTTTCGCGGCTAATAACTGGCTTGACCCTCGCGCCTGCTATTGTCTTCACAATCATAAGCGCGTGGTCTGCTTGGCAGAGCTATGACGATTTAACCTCCGAAATTAACAATCAAATTAATGACGATATGGCGTCGCTCTCTGAGATATATATTGAGCAGGGCCCTGATGATGTCAGCGGCGCTATCGTGCAAAGACTATCACTGTCTCCGCTCAACAGAGCGGGCGCTCATTATCTATTCAAATCAAAAGCAAACCAAATTCTGTCAGGGGATCTACTCCGCCCGCTTTCGGATGAGGTGAGACTCACGCAATCGAGAACCCTTAAGACAGAGAACTTTGGGGACATCACGGCGCGGCAAACAATTTTTAAAGGCGGCGAAACCTTAATCGTGGCACGTGAGAACAAAGCGCTCCAAGCCTCTTTGTTGAAATCTCTCGAGACCTATTTGATAGGCGTGACAGCGTTGCTCCTACTCGCTTATCTGCTGGCGCGCGGCGCCATTGCTAATCTGCGTCAGCGTATAGGGGCGATGAACACAACGCTCGATTATGTGGGGCAGGGGCATTTAGATGCGAGATTAGCCGCGGGCGATAGCTCTGATGAACTTGGCATATTGGGCACGCATATAAATAATATGATAGCCCGTGCCGAACGGCTTTTGAACTTGCGTAAGCGGGTGACGGATCAAGTGGCCCATGAAATGCGCTCACCGCTGACGCGTCTTGATGCGCGTCTCTTAAGCCTTGCAAAAACGCAAAGCGCTTTTGATGACAGCGAGATTGAGCGCGCCCGCGAGGAGCTGCAAAGCTGCGTTAAATTGTTAGACGGTCTTTTGGACGTGTCATCACTCGACGCCCAGCAAGGAGATAAGCGCGGCTTTGAGCCTATAAACCTCTCTGAGCTTGTCGGTAATATTGTTGAGCTGTTTGATCCTGTGGCGGAGGACGCAGGAAAGACTTTGAGTTTTACAGGCGGCGATAATATTAATCTCGAAGCCGCACCTGCGCAGATTGGACGATTAGCCTCGAACCTGATTGATAACGCCATCAAATATTCAGAAGAAGATACAGACATTCAAGTGTCTCTTTCTGAAGAAGGTAGCCATATTGTCTTGCGCGTCTCTAATAAAGGGGCTCCAATTTTAGGGGCGGCAAAAGAGAATATCTTTACGCCGTTTTTCCGCCATCCAGATATGGCTGATCGTCAGGGTTATGGTCTTGGTCTTGCCCTTTGCCGCGCCATCGCGTTGCGGCATGACGGAGCAATTGAGGTAGAGCCTAATCCGCAGTCCACAGTCTTTAAAGTTTTGCTGCCCCTGGCACAAAACAGCGCCTAATTCGCCAAATCTAACATCTATTGTCATGTGCTTTCATCATTCTTGATGATGCGAAGATAACTCCACCCAATCATAAAACGTCCATCACTTAAGACGTCTGGTAAGGAGGACATCATGAAAAATACGGGCACATTAATTTTAATTTCGGCAATGGCACTCAGCATAAGCGCATGCGGGGCAACAACGGGCGGCCTGAAAGGCGCCATCGCGCAAAAGGTTGCATCAGAGGCCGTGCGAAGCGCTGTAACGGAAAACGAACCCGTCGCCGTCACAACGGTTACAACGGAAACTGTTTACGTCGAAAACGCTGATCCTAAATGTGCGGCGATCCAGACGAAAATGATGGCGGCTGATCAACGCATTTTAGAGGCCAATGAAATTCTCGGCGGTAACGGCACAAACGTTGTGGGCGGCGTCGCGACCGCTGCGGCCACCCAAGGCGCGTTACATGCGGGCGCTGCCCAGGTCATTGGCAAGGTCCCATTTGGAGGTCTCTTCGCAAAGTCCGCCATGGATAAGGTGGCAAATTCTGGAAAGAAGAAAAAAGCCAAAGCTCAAAAATCACTTCAGAAAGCTTCGCTTGAGAAAGCTAAGCTAGAAGGCATGTATGCCGGTAAGGGGTGCGCCTAACACCTTCGTCGAAACGGAGCGCAAGAAAAGCAGGCTTCGGCCTGCTTTTTTTATGGTGTCTGGGCGTTGGGTTTCGGTGGATGCCGTGTTTTGGAAGGGGGGCACTATTCCGTGCTGCTTTGGGTATATTCACCGCTTGTATGAAGCGCGTAAATCACTAACGTCGTTTTCGATACAGAGAATGGGATGAGTGATGATGAAACAGATTTTGGTAGGGGCGGCGCTTCTCGGTTTAGCGGCCTGTGGTAATACTGCGTCAAAAGTAGAGCTGCCGCCCGAAGCTGCGAGTGCTACGCGCGCGGCGGTAACGCAAGGCGAGTTGGTTGGTTTTGTTGCCGCTAACGGGTCACATGTGTGGCGCGGTGTTCCCTTTGCGTCCGATACATCGGGCAAGAACCGGTGGCGTGCCCCGCGCCCTGCGCCCAATTGGGAAGGCGTGCGGGAGGCTATAAATTTCGCGCCTGTCTGTCCGCAAATCGCAACGCCATTCACCCCAATCGAAAGTTTTACAAATGGACAGCTTGAAGGGTCTGAAGACTGCCTCGCTATGGACATATATGCGCCAGCTGACGCCAAGGGTAAATCTCTGCCTGTCATGCTGTGGATACATGGCGGCAGCAATGTGTCGGGTGCCTCGCAGCTTTATGTCGGCGAAAACCTTGCCAATAATGAGAATGTCATTGTCATGTCCGTTCAATACCGACTGGGCCCATTAGGCTGGTTCTCTCATCCAGATTTAAAAGAGACTGCGGCCACGCCCGAAGATGCTACTGCAAATTTCGGTACGCTTGATTTGATTGCAGCGCTGAAATGGGCAAAAGACAATGCTGCGAGTTTTGGCGGCAACCCTGATAATGTAACTATATTTGGCGAAAGCGCTGGTGGGCATAATGTGGCGACTTTATTGGCGTCCCCTCTGGCCGAAGGTCTATTCCACCGCGCGATTATTCAATCTGGCGGCTTTGATAGTATCACCATTGAGGAGGCGCAGGGCAAAACGGGCGAGCAGCCCAATCCTTCATTAGAGGTCACGAAACGTCTTGGCGGGTCAGAGAATTTTCATACGGCGAGCCTGCAAGAGGTGTTTGAGGCTTATGAGCTGGATGAAGGCGGTTTCATGGATCTGCCGCGTATAGTTCAGGATGGTGTAGTGCTGCCAGAGGGGACATTACGCAATGCATTCTCTTCTATGGAAACGTTCAATGCTGTGCCGGTTATGAGCGGCATCAATAAGGATGAGATGAAATTATTTTATCTTTTCGACGAGCGCCTGACCAAAGCGAAATTTGGCAAATTCTATGTTGCCAGAGACCAAGATTTTTATGACGCGGCTTCAGAATATTCCAGCCGGATCTGGCGTGTGCGGTCTGTAGATATGCCGCTAACTATGATGGGAGAGGCGGGACATGAAGATGTCTATGCCTACCGTTTCGATTGGGATGAGGGCGGCAAAATCCTCTGGATGGATTTGTCAAAGATGTTGGGCGCGGCCCATAGTCTTGAAATACCCTTTGTTTTGAACCGTTTTAAATTATTGGGCGATGCTGACGGCATTATGTTTAAGAAGAAGACCTTGGCGACCCGCGATGTGCTGAGCCGTTCCATGGGGGCATATTGGGCGGCATTTGCCCGTAACGGACAGCCTAACAATGCCGATTTGCCAAACTGGCCCGCTTACGGGTCGTCATCATCGGTGATGTATTTTGACAGCACGAATGACCGGGGCATTCGGGCCGAAGACGGGGCGGATAGCTTCGCTAAAATTACTGCGGACCTAAAGTCCGATACACGTCTGGACAGCGCTCAACGCTGCGAGATAGCGGATGGATTAAAGCAATGGATTCCTACATTGGAAACAGCTTTAAAAATGATTGAGGCCTGCGAGAGTTAACGGGGAGCTTTACCCTGTTTAAACAGGCCATAGTTGACGCCGCATATCTCGCTTGAAAAGCCATGCTCACGTCCTTAGGCTGTAAAAAGGGGCAACATCTTTGCGCGCCTCGACATGATCCAAGGACCGCAAAATGGCAAGACGATTTGATCTCGATGTGAATATGGATTTAGCGGGTGAGGGCTATAGTTTCGAGGGCCGCTTCGACAGCCTCTTTGATTTCGGTCTGAGTTTTGGGACAGCCTTTAATCCTAATATTGCACTGCCGACAATATTTTCGGACAATTACGCAGCCTTTGCGACCTCTGATATTACCGCCTCATTGAATGACAAAGAAGATAGTCCTGTAGAAGCGCCGCAACTCCCAAGTCAGCCTATACAGAACGGCCCTTTCGGCGCGACATTCGAACTCTCCTCCCTTCTCGCCGCCAATGGCGGTGATGGGAGCACGGGCTTTATTATTAACGGCATAAATGTGGGGGATGGCAACGCCATCTCTGTATCTTCCGCTGGAGATATCAATGGGGACGGCTTTGATGACATCATCATCGGAGCTAGTCAGGCTGACCCAAATGGGAACTATAGCGGTCAGAGCTATGTTGTTTTTGGGCAATCAGGCAGTTTCGGAGATAGTTTGGAGTTGTCTGCGCTGAACGGCACGAATGGTTTTGTCATTAATGGTGCAAATGCGGGTGATTTCAGTGGGACGTCTGTGTCCTCTGCGGGGGATATTAATGGCGACGGCTTTGATGATATTCTCATCGGGGCGTTTAACTCGGCTGGAGCCCCTGGAGGTGAGAGCTACGTAATCTTCGGACAAGCGGGCGGGTTTGGGGTCAGTATTGAACTGTCTACGCTTAATGGCACGAATGGCTTTGTCCTGAACGGTATAGATTCAGGGGACAGAAGCGGGGCGTCTCTTTCATCTGCTGGAGATGTCAATGGCGATGGCTTTGATGACATCCTTATTGGGGCGAGAGATGGCGATCCAAATGGGTTCGGTAGCGGAGAGAGCTACATTGTCTTTGGGCAGGCGGGCAGCTTCGGGGCGAGCTTCGAGTTATCTACGCTCAACGGCACGAATGGTTTTGTCATTAACGGTGTAAATGTAAGTGACAGAAGCGGTTGGTCTGTGTCCTTTGCGGGCGATATGAATGGCGATGGCTTTGGTGATATCCTCATAGGGGCAGACCGCGCTGATCCAAATTTGAACGGTAGCGGCGCAAGCTATGTCGTCTTTGGGCAGGCGAGCGGGTTTGGTGCCAGTATTGAGTTGTCTGCACTTAATGGGACCAATGGCTTTGTGATTAACGGCATAGATCCGCAGGACTATAGCGGGTTTGTTGTGTCTTCTGCGGGCGATATTAATGGCGACGGCTTTGACGACATTCTTATCGGCGCAAACGTAAACGATCCCTATAGTGCCTATAGCGATGAGAGCTATGTCGTCTTTGGGCAAGCGGGAGGTTTTGCGCCTAGTTTTGAGTTATCTACGCTGGACGGGAACAACGGCTTTGTTATTAGCGGTGTAAATGCGAGTGATTACAGCGCGCTTGCTATGTCATCAGCGGGAGACGTCAATGGGGACGGTTTTGATGATATTCTCATTGGAGCAACGGCTCAGAGCAATGAGGGCGTAAGCTATCTTGTCTTTGGCCAAGCGGGCGGATTCAGCGCCAGTCTCGACCCGTCCACCCATAACGGGACAAATGGAATTATTATAAACGGAATAGATGCCAATGATGGTAACGGGGGTTCTGTGTCATCTGCGGGAGACATCAATGGCGACGGTTTTGATGATATTCTCATCGGCGCGCGCGGGGCGGATCCAAATGGTAGCGGTAGCGGCGAATCCTATGTCATTTACGGAAGGGCTGATTTTGGCCGTACGATCGAAATTCTTTCCGTAGCTGATGACGTATATACGACGTCAAACATTGGCGAAGTTGTCTATGGCCTCGCGGGTGATGATGTTATTAATGGCGGCGTTGCTAGTGATGTTCTCTTTGGCGGCGAAGGTGACGACACGCTCAATGGAAATGCGGGCAATGACCGCTTGGAAGGCGGCGAGGGAAATGACACTCTGGATGGCGGCGTTGGGGATGACGTTGCTGTCTATAATGGCAATGTCTCAGACTATGACATCGTCAATAATGGTGACGGGACATACACCGTCACAGATAACGTCAATGGCAATGGTATTGATACGCTCAGCAATGTTGAGGAGGTGCTAATCGGCACTGACCTCGTTGACCTTTCTAATATTCTGGCCGCATCATTTGAACTCTCCTCACTCCTCGCAGTTAATGGCGGGGATGGGAGTTTGGGAACGGTGTTCAATGGTATCGATGTGGATGACTTTAGCGGGGGCGCTATCTCTTCTGCAGGGGACATTAATAGCGACGGCTTTGATGATATCCTCATTGGCGCACGTAGCGCCAACCCCAATGGAAATAACAGCGGAGAGAGTTATATTGTCTTTGGGCAAGCAAGTGGTTTTGGCGACAGCTTGGAGCTGTCTTCGCTGAATGGCACGAATGGCTTTGTCATTAACGGTATCGAGGCGAATGATCGAAGCGGGACGTCTGTGTCCTCGGCGGGGGACGTCAATGGAGACGGCTTTGATGATTTCCTTATCGGGGCGCCGGGCGCTATTCCTAATAACCTCTACAGCATTAAGAGCTATGTTGTCTTTGGACAAGCCGGGGGTTTCGGCGCCAGCTTGGACCTGTCCACGATAAATGGGACCAATGGTTTTGTCATAAACGGCATGGAGACTTATGACGCTAGTGGAATTACTGTGTCCGCTGCCGGGGATGTTAATGGTGACGGTTTTGATGATATCCTTATCGGGGCGATTGCGGGTAACACCAATGGGAGCCTAAGCGGTGACAGCTATGTCGTCTTTGGTCAAGCGAGCGGTTTTGGGACGAGTATTGACGTGTCTGCGCTTGATGGGACGAATGGATTTACCCTCAATGGCATAGATCAGTTTGACTTTAGCGGGAGTTCTATTTCGTCTGCAGGGGACGTAAATGGTGACGGCTTTGATGATATCCTTATCGGTTCCTCTTCAGCAGGCCCTGGTCAGAATGCTCGCGGTGAGAGCTATGTCGTCTTTGGTCAAGCGGGTGCTTTCGCGGCTAACCTCGAATTGTCGTCTCTGAATGGAACTAATGGCTTTGTTATTAATGGAGTAGATGCGTCTGATTCTGCCGGTCATGTTTCTTCTGCAGGGGATATTAATGGTGACGGCTTTGATGATATCCTCATCGGGGCGTCAGGCGCGGATCCTAATGGGTCTCAAAGCGGTGAGAGCTATATTGTCTTTGGGCAAACGAGCAGCTTTGGAGCCAGCCTTGATCTGTCTTCGCTTAACGGGATCAATGGCTTCGTTATTAATGGAATTGATGCAGAGGATCGAAGTGGAGGGGCTGTTTCTTCTGCGGGGGATGTAAACGGGGACGGCCTTGATGATATTCTTATCGGCGCGAACGGCGCGGATCCCAATGGCAGTGATAGCGGCGAGAGCTATATTATCTTTGGTCAAGTTAGTGGTTTTGGAGCTAGCTTTGATTTGTCATCACTAAATGGAAGCAATGGATTTATCATTAACGGCATAGATGATTATGATGGCAGTAGCGGGTCGCGCGTCTCTTCTGCGGGGGATATTAATGGTGACGGCTTTGATGATATTCTTATAGGCGCGTCTGGCGCTGACCCCAATGGAAACCGCAGCGGCGAAAGCTACGTCATTTATGGAAGAGCTGATTTTGGCCGCACGACCGAAATTCTCACTGCAAGCAATGATGCCTACACAGCCTCAGACAATGGCGAGGTCGTTTATGGCCTTGCGGGCGATGACCTTATTAATGGCGGCACAGTGAGCGATGTCCTTTCTGGCGATGAAGGCGACGACACGCTCAATGGCGCAGCAGGCAATGACCGCTTGGAAGGCGGCGCGGGTAATGACACTCTGAATGGCGGTGATGGGGACGATACCGCAATCTATGAAGGCGTTCTGTCTGACTATTACATCGTCAATAATGGCGACGGCACTTACTCTGTCACGGATAACGTGAATGGAAATGGCTCTGATACGCTAACAAACATCGAATTCGTTCAAATCGGGACGGAGCTCCTTGATCTGTCGACTATCCTATTCACCGTCGCTGGAACGGCTGGCAATGATAATCTCATGGGCTCGACTGGCGATGATGTGATTAATGGTCTCGGGGGCAATGACATTCTTGATGGCCTTGCGGGTGATGATACGATTAATGGCGGCGACGGGGCAGACCGTCTTATCGGCGGTTTAGGCGCGGACGCCCTGAACGGCGGAGCTGGCTTTGACTCTGCGGATTATCGCGGCGCGACATCAGGCGTGCGATTTAATGTTGAGACTGGCGGAGCAGTGGGTGAAGCGGCGGGAGACACATTCTCTGGCTTAGAACGCTACTACCTCTCCAACTTCAACGACATCATCACAGGCTCTTCCGCCAATGAGTTCTTCTTTGGCGAAGACGGGAATGATCAGATAAATGGCGGTGGCGGTATTGACCGTATCTATGGCGGTGATGGCAATGATATTCAGCGCGGACAAGACGGAAATGACACGCTTTATGGATCTGCGGGTAATGATCAACTCAATGGCGGTGCGGGCTTTGATATTGCAAATTATAGCCTCGCGGGGGCGGGGGTCACTGTAAATATGCTGACGGGCGGAACAGGCGGCGATGCTGCTGGTGATACTTATTTTGGTATCGAAGCTGTTTACGGCTCTGATTTTGCTGATGATATTACAGGTAATAATAGCTCTAACGAACTGCGCGGCGGTGATGGCGCAGACAGAATTGATGGGGGCGGCGGTAATGACCGCATCTATGGCGGAGCAGGTGGGGATATGCTTTTTGGCGGTGCAGGTATGGACATTCTTATCTTCACAGAAGCTATATCTGGAATCACTGTGAATCTTCAGTTAAATACGGGAGGGGGCTCAGGTGACTCCTCCGGTGACTTTTATTTTGATTTTGAATGGGTGTTTGGTTCGGATTTTGGCGATGTGATACAAGGGGATAATGGTAACAATCGTCTTGAGGGCCGCGATGGAAATGACACACTCAATGGTGAAGGTGGGAATGATCGTCTTCTGGGAGGGGATGGAAATGACGATATTAATGGTGGTGACGGTGTAGATACTATCTTTGGACAAGCCGGTGATGATTTCATGTTTGGGGGTAACGGTAATGATTTCTTCTTTGGCGGAGCGGGTAACGATATCCATGAGGGGGGCGATGGAATAGATACTGTTTCTTATCTCGCATCATCGTCAGGCTTAGTCGTGAATATGTCGGGCGCCGGAATCGTTTCTACAGGTGATGCTGCAGGTGATTTGTTTGGTAGTATCGAGCGAATTTTCGGCTCAGGCTTCGATGATATGCTCCTAGGTAACGCCGAAAATAACACGCTCATTGGTAATGGCGGTGCGGATTACCTTTCAGGCGGAGGAGGCAATGACAGCCTGAATGGGGGCGCTGGGATAGATAGTTTTGGTTATGATGAAACTGTCGATGGAGCTGATGTTATTCAGGGCTTCACGCTTAACGAAACAGTATTTATTTATGGCGGAACGGTCACGGATTTTGCAACCCTTCGAGCTCTCGGCAGTGATGCGGGCACGAATGTTATTTTTGACTTTGGCGGCGGGAACACGCTGACCATTGTTGGGCGCAATCTTGCGGACCTTGATGCGGGCAATTTCGACTTTAGCGGCATGCCGCCCGCGAGTGAGCCGCTGAATGATCCAGACGCTTTCGCAGCCGACATCGTCGATATCTTTGATGTAGACGCCCTGATTTGACGAGCGTCCATATCACATATTGCGAGTTTTAAGGTCTGCGCGCCTTCATTCCATTGTCAGAATAACCTTACCCATGGCGCGTCTTTGGGTGAGTTCATCGCACGCCGCTTCGAAGTCTTCGAGGGGGTATTTTCCGCTGATGCGCGGCTTAATTTTTCCGCTTTTATACAGGCCTAAAATCTCGCCCATATTGGCTTGATGCTCTTTGGGGGACTTCATTGTCCATGTGCCCCAAAAGACGCCGCGAATATCGATAGATTTTAGCAGGGCAAGGTTTAATGGGATTTTCGGGATTTCGCCTGCGGCAAAACCAATGACAAGATAACGGCCATACCATTTTAACGTCCGCATGGCGGGTTCTGCGAATTTATCTCCGACGGGATCATAGATAACATCACAGCCGCCGAGTTCTTTTAGCCGGGCTTTTAAATCCTCATTTGTGTAATTGATAAGCTCATCCGCGCCGTGCTCTTCACAGACGGCAAGTTTCTCATCTGTTGAGGCGGCTGCGATGACTTTCGCGCCCATGGCTTTACCAAGCTCTACGGCTGCGAGGCCTACGCCGCCAGCTGCGCCGAGGACTAAGAGCGTTTCGCCTTCTTTTAATTGGCCGCGTTGCTTTAACCCGTAATAAGACGTGCCGTAAACAAGCGCCATGCCTGCTGCTGTTTCGAAAGGCATATCGCCAATGGGCCATGTGACCATCATGGGCGCGAGAACTTCACTGGCGAAAGCGCCGTTCTGGACCATCGCCGCAACGCGGTCTCCGACTTTGAGATGAGGAACATCATCGGCAAGTTCCGTGATGATGCCTGCGCATTCTGAACCTGGCGTAAAAGGGAAGGGCGGCTGGATTTGATATTTACCTTCGACCATCAAAATATCAGGAAAGTTTAGGCCCGCGGCTTTGACGTCAATGCGGATATGGCCAGGTTTCATTGGCTGGGAAGGCTGCTCTTGGACTTTGTGCTCTGCGTAAGGTTTAAAGCTTTCAACTGTGAGGGCTTTCATGGGAGTCTCCTATTAGTGTCTCATTATCTACTAAATTTGATGGCGCCTATATCTTGTGACGTTGGCCTTTGGCCGGCGGGGTTTCAGCGCCGCCAGCAAAGCACTGCGCGATGTTCATCCAAGTGGTTGCAGCGTCGCCTGTCATTTTAAGCGATGTATCGCCAACACTTCGGCATTGGGTCACGACTTGCGAAAACTCTGTGGCTGACCCTTCGACTTTGTTGTCCTCTTGCACATCGTTCCACTCCCAGATGGCGCCGCTGGGCGCGGTGAGCCGGATATAGGGTTTGGGTAATATTGGCGCTAAGCCGTTGACTTTAAATGACCAGCTATAGGTGGTGACGCCAATATGGGCGACATTCTTGAGGCGATCAGCATCTATGCGGGTTTCGCCGAGCACATCAAACACCGCCTGGGCGTGGGCCCATGTTTCCATCTGCCGCGCTATGATGCAGGAGCGCACAGACATATCGGGCCCGCCCCATTTTACGCGTTGATCTGGGTCGGCTGTGACATATTTATCGGCGACATTAGCAAAACCTTCGACCCAAGCCTTGTAGAGTTGTGTCCCTGTTTCAAGGCCTTGTGTATGCGCCCAGTCCCTTTGTAAGTCTTGATGGGTTTTGCCGCCTTGGAAAACTTGGATGACCTCTCCCATCAGGGCTGTGAATTTTTCTGGCGCGTTTAATGTCCAATCGGCAGCCATATTCCAAAGATGCAGATGGGCTAGCACGTCATATATCGTCCAGCTTTTAAACTGCGTGACGGCGTTGTAGTCATCATCCCCGAGCCCTTTGAGAAGCTCGGCAACAGCCTGACTTTCGGCTTTAAAATCTAGAGCTTCTTGCATGGTTTGAGGGCCTTAAAGGTGACGATAGGGTTTTTTGCAAGGAGACTTGCGCATATGCAATTATGTGCATATCAAGAGTGGCGTTACAAGAGGAATTCCAGATTAAGATGACAGCTGAACTCAAAGACTTTGCAAAAGACGCTGATGCGTGGTTTGCGGAAAACACACCTGCGCCGCAAGATTTTATGTTGCCGCTGACTTTTATGGAAGTGGGAACAGATCAGCAATTTGAATTTCTGCGCGATTGGCAGTGCAAAGTCTATGAGGCCGGATATCTGGGCGCGGCTTGGCCAAAGGAATATGGCGGCGGCGGTCTAAGCCAAGCCCATCAAGACGCGGCGACCAAAGCCATGAAGTCGCATAATGCGCCGATTATGTTCAACACGATTGGACTAGGCTGGGCGGGGCCGCTTATTTTAGATAGGGGCACTGAAGCCCATAAGAAAAAATATATCAAAGGTATCTTAAATGCCGATGACGTATGGTGTCAGGGGTTTTCGGAGCCTGAAAATGGCTCTGATTTGGGCAATGCGCAGCTTCGTGCAGTGCGAGACGGCGATGAGTATGTCTTGAATGGGTCTAAGATTTGGACGACCCATGGGCATTATGCCAAATATATGATTCTGCTTGCGCGGACAGATTTTGACGCGCCGAATAAATATGCGGGGCTGAGTTTCTTCCTGTCGCCCATGCGCGTGCCAGGTATCGAGACCCATAAAATTCGTAAGCTGACCGGCGAGCATGGCTTTACACAAACTTTCTTTACCGATGCCCGTATCCCAGCGGACGGCTTAATGGGCGATGAAGGCGCAGGCTGGCAAGTCGCGATGCAAACATTGATGTATGAACGTAATGCAAAAGGCGGTCAGGCCGGCGGTTACTCCATCACGGAGATTGACCCGCTTGAAATTTTAGACTTGGCGCGTAATGCAGAGCGCGGCGGTAAGCCTGTCTTGGAAGACCCCGTTATTCGCGAACGTCTCGTTGATTTTATGATTGAAGCGCAAGCCAACAAACAAAATTTAAAGCGGGCCAAGCTACCGCCGCTTAACCAAGATTGCCCCCAAGCCATTCCGCTTATGGCCAAGTTGACAATGACCGAATACACGCGCGAGATAAATGAATTCGCGTTGAGCCTCCAAGGCACAAAAAGCGGCTATTATATCGGCGACCCCAATGCTGTTGATGACGGCTATTGGCACCGCGGATACTTAAATGCCTTCTCGGCGACGATTGGTGGCGGAACGTCCCAAATTCAGCGTAATATTATTGGCGAGCATGCGCTTGGCCTCCCGAAAACACGGTAGAGATATGAGCAATTTAGGACAGATAGGATTTACCGAAGAGCAGATCGATATGCTCTGTGTGGCAGAGAGCTTTTGCCGCGAGAAATCGCCCATGGACAAAGTAAGATCGCTAATAACAAGCGAGCTTGGATATGACGCAGATGTCTGGGCCGAGATGGGGGCTTTGGGGTGGTTAGCCATTGCCATTCCAGAAGAATATGGCGGCGTTGGCTTGTCCATGACCGAAGTTGTGCCCGTCGCTGAGCAGATGGGCCGGCGCATGATGCACACACCTTTTGGGTCCACCACTTTGGCGGCGCAGACTGTAATCATGGGCGGAACAGAGGTGCAGAAGGCCGAAATATTACCAAAAATTGCCGAAGGGGCAGCTGCGACTCTGGCACTAAGTGAGGGTAATAGCGATTGGGACCTCACGAATATATCGACGGCCGCAACGCGCGATAAAGAGGGCTATGCCCTGTCTGGCACTAAGACATTTGTGGCTGATCTGAAGACGGCGCAATGGATTATAACCAGCGTGAAACTTGACGGCAAAGCCGCTCTTGCCATCATAGACAAAGCGGCAATCCCAGAAAGCGCCATACGCCGCGAAATTATCATTGACGAAACCAAGCGCAGCTTTGAGCTTAATCTGGACCGCGTCTTGATCGGCGCCGCAGATATTATGGACCCCGCCAACACGCAGGCGGCTCTCACGCATATCCATCTCGCGGCGAACCTATTAGCCGCCGCTGAGCTTACAGGCGCCTGCCAATCCTGCATCGATTATACCGTGGAATATCTGGGCACGCGCAAGCAATTTGGAAAGTTCATCGGAGCCTTTCAAGCGCTCAAACACCCAACAGTTGATGCTTTTGTCGATTATCAAAAATCTCGCTCATTGCTTTACACCGCCGCTTACAATTTCAATAAACAAGGCGAAGGTGAGGTCGCGGTGCGTATAGCTAAATCCAAAGCCGAAGAATCGCTGTCTTTTGCGGCTGACCGGTCAATTCAGTTTCATGGCGGCTTCGGATTTACCTATGACTGTGACGCGCAGCTTTATCGCCGCCGCGCAATCTTTCACGCGAGCCAATATGGCGATGCGCGCTATCATAAACAGAAATTGGCTGATTTATTGTTGGGGTAGTGCTCTGGGGTCTACTCGCGCCAGAAAATTAATCTTTGCTTAAGGTGCAATTGTGCTTTATGATTCTCTGTATTGTGGGCGCAATCTGGTTTAATATTCATAAGTGATAGGTCCACACCAAATATTAGGTGAGGGATAATCATGTATTTTTTTAAGTCATTGTCATTAAGCGAGAACTTTGAATTTGAAGGGCTTGATCTAACATATCTCAAGCAAAGCTTGGGAGATACGGCCTCAGTTTTTCACGCAGTTCCTGCGCCATTTTTCTTGGCTGCCCCGAAGCCCGTGGGCCCTCTATTCGCAGTGATTACAGGGTCTTCAGGGAATGACACCTTAGACGGCACGGTTGATGCTGATACGATTGACGGCCTTGAGGGTGACGACGTTATCAACGGCTTTGGTGGTGACGACATACTGACAGGCGGATCTGGTAATGACGTTGTTAATGGCGGTGATGGGAATGATGAGTTAATTGATAATAACGGCACAGGTCCAGGCGACCGCTTTGATGTCTATGACGGCGGTGCTGGAATTGATACCTTACGGGTTGAGGTGAATTGGGGCGGGGGTGTTGTATTTGATTTCTCAACGGGTGAGCAGCGCAGTATCTCTACGGGATCTGTCTATGATACCTATGTCAATATTGAAAACATAAGTGTTGGCGGAAGTTCTACCGTGATCGGCGATGCTAATGATAATGTCATCACAGCATTTGAAACGAGTGCCATCAATAATATCAATGATTTTTCTGGGGGCGGCGGTAATGACACTATCAGCGCAGGTCTTGGTGATGACCTCATCAATGGCGGCAGCGGTGCCGATACGCTAGATGGCGGGGCAGGAAATGATACGCTGAGCTATGCGGGCTCAATGGCTGGCGTGACCATTAATCTAAGCGCAGCAACGGCATCTGGTGGTGATGCGAGCGGCGATGTTTTCTCTAATTTTGAGAATATTTTAGGCTCGGCTTTTGCAGATACGCTTACAGGGGATACAAATAATAACACGATTGATGGCGGAGCCGGCGACGACTCTATCACAGGCGGCGGAGGTACAGAACAACTTCTCGGCGGCGATGGAAACGACCTCATATTCTCTAGCGGTATTGGGTCACAATTTTCAACGCTGAGCGGTGGAGGCGGAAATGATACGCTCTTCCTTGGCGGCGATATGCTCAATGGCGACGGCGCTGATGGCGGGGATGGGTTTGATGTTATCACCTTTTCAACAATTTACACGGCCGCTTATGCGATCAATGGCGGGGCAGATATCGACTTGTTGAGCGCCGATAATCAGTCAGGAAATCTGGAGATTGACCTCGCTGCAGGCCGCATGAACTATGTGGGAACAACAGATTCCTTTAGTGAGTCTGTTATTAGCAACATTGAAAATGTTCGCGGCGGGACTGGCAATGACATATTGACCGGCGATGCCAATGATAATCAACTGGAAGGCGATCAAGGCGATGACATCATTGATGGCGGGGCCGGTAATGACACGGCGGTCTATCTCTATGCGCTATCAGCTGTAACCGTCGATTTGAATGATGCCAGCGCCCAAGATACGGGCGGGGCAGGAATCGACACGTTGAGCAGTATTGAAAATTTGACCGGGTCCGATTTTAACGACTCTCTTATCGGAAATGTGAATGATAATGTTCTTAGTGGATTTTTAGGTGATGACATTCTGGATGGTGGTGTTGGCGATGATATTCTCAATGGTGACCAGGGCTCGGATACAGCCGACTTCACCCTTGCAACATTAGGGGTCACAGTTGATCTGAATATCCAAGGCGTCGCCCAAAATACATGGGGGATGGATATGGATACGCTTATATCTATTGAGAATATTAGCGGGTCCGCTCATGATGATGTCATAACGGGCGATGCAGGCGATAACGTGCTTAGCGGCGCTGGCGGAAATGACCTGATCGAAGGCGGCGCAGGGGCTGATATTATAGATGGCGGCAGCGGTGTTGATACCGTGTCTTATGCCGGATCGGCGGAGGCCGTATTTCTCGGGCTTGGCGGTGTTGGTTTTAGTGGTGATGCCGAAGGGGATGTTGTTTTGAACGTCGAAAATATTGTTGGGTCTGCCTTTAACGACAGCCTTACGGGCGATGCGAATGACAATGTTTTGGATGGCGGTGATGGCGGCGATAATCTTGTTGGATCAGACGGAAATGATACCTTAAACGGCGAAGGAGGCGACGATTTCCTGCGAGGAGATTTGGGAGCTGATATCTTAAATGGCGGCGCTGGCTCTGATGGCCTAGAAGGCGGTGAAGGTGACGATATTCTTAATGGGGGTGACGGTAATGACTCCCTCGAAGGCGGTTTAGGACAAGATACGCTGACGGGCGGCGCGGGTTGCGATGCCTTCATTTTTGATATGTATGCCGATAGCGGCATTGGCATGAATGCCGATGTGATTACTGATTTCGCGCTCGGCGATACAATCCGTGTCAGTGAATATCTCGGCGTCGCGCGTGATCCCTTGATTGGAGAAATTCTAAACTTTCTGGGAACAAGCGCTTTTACATCGGGCGGTAGTCCTGAACTCCGCTATGAGAAAATTGCTGGCCAGACTCTGATACAAATGGATTCGAATGGAGATGGTATCGTTGATTCCGAAATTGTCATTCAAAGCGGTGAATTTGATCTACGCTTGACCAATGAGGGTGTGCCGCGCCTTGAAGTAGACTCAGCTTTAACTGTCTCTACGCCGGATGGCGACAAAGTCATCGGCACCAATGGCAATGATATTTTAGTCGGCAGCGCCATGAATGACTCCCTGCGGGGCCTTGCAGGGGATGATACCATAGATGCAGGCGCGGGTGATGATTTCATCAGCGGCGGTTCGGGTAATGATATTGTCGATGGCGGCGACGGATTTGATACGATCACTTATTTTGGTGATGCCGCAGTTGATCTTACGATTACAGATACATCTGTCTTTGACGCCGTTTCAGGCGAAACAGATATGCTGTCCAATATGGAACGCATCACGCATTCACAACGTCTCGCGGCGCCATCTGATGATACGCTGGATGCCTCTGCAGCAACTGTGATTGTAGGCCTTTATGGCGGCCGGGGGAATGATATCCTGATTGGCGGCTCTAATAATGATATTATCGAAGGAGATATCGGGACGGACACGTTGACAGGCGGCCTCGGCGCTGACCGCTTCATGTTTGATTACGTCGCTGAAATTCAAAACGATGTCATCACAGATTTTGAAGCCGGCGATACCATTGAATTCACCTTAATTGAATTTATCGAAGGCGTCGATTTGACATGGCTAGACACTGCCGCTTTTACAGGACTCGCAGGGGAGTTTCGGTCTGTCGCCAGCGGCGGGCAAACGGTCTTTGAATTTGATTTCGATGGGGATACAGTCGCAGATCAATTTATAACGCTATTAGGCGGCGAGTTCACCTTCTTTGAAACGCAAGCTGGCTTGTTGCGCTTTGGTATAAATTCAGCCGCCCCTACATCAGGCGATGACACCATCATAGGGACAAATGGTGACGATATTCTCGATGGCTTAGCCGGTAACGACACCATTCAAGGTCTTGATGGAGATGACATCATAACAGGCGGGGAAGGGGCTGACGTTATGGATGGCGGGGCTGGTTCTGATACACTCAGCTATTCTGGGTCTGCTGCGGCTGTTAATGCCAACCTAAATATCGGAGCCTTCTCAGGCGGAGATGCTGCGGGTGACAGCGCAACGAATTTTGAAAACCTCATTGGGTCAGCCTTTGATGATATTTTAATCGGAGATGCGGGTGACAATACGATTGAAGGCGGCGCGGGCACTGACGTTATGGATGCCGGAGTTGGTATTGATACGCTCAGCTATGCAGGATCGTCGGCAGGTGTAACCGCGAATTTGGGGTCAGGATCTTATTCAGGCGGCGACGCGGCGGGCGATGTCGCAAGCAATTTTGAAAACCTTGAGGGGTCTGAATTTGCGGATATCCTAACGGGCGACGCTTCGGACAATACGCTCAGCGGCCTTGGCGGTAACGATGTTTTGGATGGCGGCGACGGCAATGACGCCCTTAGCGGCGGTGAAGGCGATGATGTTATTATCGCAGGTCTTGGCAATAACGCTGTTGATGGCGGCGCAGGGCTGGATATTCTTTCTTTTGCCAATGCTACGTCTGCAATTAGCTTATTTACGCTCGATGATGGAACAGCAATAGACGTGAGCGCTCAAGGGCTTGGCATAGAAACGATTGCGTCTATTGAAGGCGTAATAGGATCAGACTTTGACGATTTTATTGTCTTCTCGACAAACTCTACGGATATGCGTTCGCTATATTTTGACGGCGGCGCAGGGGATGACTTTATTCGCAGCGGCAATGGCAATGACGAAATCTATGGCGGTGACGGTGATGATAACCTTCGCGGTAATGGCGGCGATGACATGCTCTTTGGCGGTAATGGTGATGACTTTATGCGTTCGGATGCGGGCGTCGATACATTTGACGGCGGCGCGGGCTTTGACCGGATTAGTTTCTTCAATATAAATGCCACGCAGGGCGCGATTGCTGATTTAAGAACTGGAATTATTACCAATGACGGTTTTGGAAATATGGAGACCTTTGTAGGTATTGAGGGTCTCGGCGCGGGAACGGCCTATGCCGACCTGATAGATGGTGATGATAATGATAATATCCTTCTAGCAGCCGGTTTTGGGGATACTATTAATGGCTATGCAGGCAATGATATTGTCCAAGGGGATTCTGGCGGCACCTATGATGGCGGTGCGGGAACGGATAGCTTCACAATCATTGGCGGTGATCGTCTAATCATCGACACTGACTCGGACGGATTCGCTGAGTTTGAGAGCCAAACCGTTGGCGTCAATGTTGACTTGCAAAGCGGAGTTATTTCCGAAGATGGTTATGGCGGGACCGGCACGGCTATAAATTTTGAAAACCTATTTGGCGGATCATTTGATGACACCCTTTACGGCACGTCCGGAGCAAATGACATTGGCGGTGGCCAGGGCAATGATTTCATTGATGGCCGCGGCGGAGATGACACGCTGACAGGCGGTTTGGGTGACGATATTCTCATTGGGGGGGCTGGCGCAGATGTGATTGACGGCGGGGACGGCATTGACCTTGCTAGCTATACAGTCTCAAGCGCGGGTGTCAGTATCAACCTAGCGGCAGGCACGGCCTCTGGCGGTGACGCGGCAGGCGATATATTGACCAATATTGAAGACCTGGCAGGCTCATCATTTGCAGACACACTTATTGGCGATACGAACGTCAATAATATCTTCGGCGAAGCCGGCGATGATATAATTCAAACCGGGGCTGGCATTGACAGCGTTGAAGCAGGCGCGGGCAATGATACCGTTATTTGGGACGGCGCAAATGGCGACTTTGAAGGCGGCGAAATATATGATGGCGGCGACGGTAATGATACGATTGTTGTAAGCGGCGCAGCGTTCGTCGGTGGGTGGAATGCGATACCTGGCACTATAATCGTTAATCTCGCAACAGGTGAGATCCGCGATATCACGGATACAACAGTTTTGGCGACGGCTGTGAATTTCGAAAATTTCGATGGATCCGCAACAACATCGGGCGTCGAAGTTATTATTGGAACGGGCGGAGACAATGTCATCTCGACGGCGGCCTCTTCGCAAGCTTTCTTATTCGGCCTGAGCGGTAATGATACGCTGACAACAGGCAGTGGGAATGACCAGATTACGGGCGGCGAGGGCGCAGACATCATGGATGGCGGAGCAGGTACTGATGAGCTCTCCTATGATAATGATGCCTCCACTGCTACGTCGGGCGTAACCGTGAACCTAGCTGCGGCCACAGCCTCAGGCGGTGACGCAGAGGGCGACGTCTTCACTAACTTTGAAAATCTGAGAGGGTCCAGCTTTAACGATAATCTAACCGGCGACGCAAATATAAACGTCATTAACGGCGGCGACGGCGAAGACATTCTAGATGGCGGGGCGGGTGATGATACGCTAAATGGCGGCGCAGGCGGCGACGTCTTAATTGGCGGCGCTGGCGCTGATGTCCTTGACGGCGGCGATAGTGAAGATCAGGCGAATTATGCCGCGTCCAGCGCGGCTGTTACCGTCAACCTTCTGACTGGGATTGGTCTTGGCGGTGACGCTGAGGGAGATACGCTCTTAAATATCGAGGCCCTTCGTGGATCTGACTTTGACGATGTCTTGACCGGCAGCGAAGTCTTTAACAATATTTTCGGGGGCGCAGGTGATGATGTTATTGATGCCGGCGACGGTGATGATTTGGTTCAAGGCGGGGCCGGTGCCGATACAATGGATGGCGGAGCGGGCATTGATACGCTAAGCTATTCTGAGTCTGCTACTAGCGTAAACGTCAACCTTGCAACGGGCCTCGGCAGCGGCGGCGATGCTGCTGGGGATGTTTTTTCTAACTTTGAAAACCTGATCGGCTCTTTCTTTGCCAATGATGTCTTAACGGGCGACGCAGGCAATAACGTCATAGACGGTAATTCAGGGAATGACCGCCTAGATGGCGGCGCGGGTGATGACACTCTTCTTGGCGGTGAGGGTGCAGACACGCTTCTTGGCGGCGCAGGCGCTGACAGCCATGATGGCGGCGCAGGCTTTGATACAGTTGATTATCGCGGCGCGACGTCACGCGTTGTTGTTGACGCCACAGACACAGGCACCGTTGGCGATGCGGCTGGAGATAGTTACACATCAATAGAGCGTTTTTACGGATCAGACTTTAACGACATCATCACGGGCACAGACGCTAATGAGTTCTTCTATGGCGAGGATGGTAATGACCAGATTAATGCGGGGGGCGGTATTGACCGTCTTTACGGCGGCGACGGCAATGACGTCATGCGCGGCGACGCTGGAAATGATCAGCTCTACGGCTCAGCAGGGTCTGATCAACTCAATGGCGGGACAGGCTTTGATATTGCCAATTACGGCTTTGCAAGCTCTGCTGTAACCGTGAACCTTGCCTCTGGCGGGACTGTTGGCGACGCCGCAGGTGATACCTATTTTGGCGTTGAAGCCGTTTATGGCTCTGACTTTAATGATACATTGACCGGCAATAGCAGCAGTAATGAGCTACGAGGCGGCGAAGGTGATGACATCATTAATGGCGGCGCCGGCGGTGACAGACTGCACGGCGAAGAAGGCGCAGACGCCTTTGATGGCGGCACAGGTATTGACCGTGTCTATTACAGCACAGCATCATCCGGCGTTGAGCTCAACCTTATCACAGGCGGCACGGGTGGCGATGCTGCAGGTGATAGCTTTGTCTCTATTGAGTGGGTTTTTGGATCGAGTTTTGACGACGTAATCACAGGTGATGCGGGGAATAACCGTTTGTCAGGTGATGACGGGAATGATGTGCTTGACGGCGGCGCAGGCAATGATCGCCTCTTAGGAGGTGACGGGAATGACACCCTTATTGGCGGTGACGGCGTTGATACAATTTTCGGCCAAGACGGTGATGACGCCATGTTTGGCGGCGATAGTAATGACTTCTTCTTTGGCGGCGCAGGCGCGGATAGTCATGACGGCGGCGCGGGGCTCGATACGGTTTCTTACCTCGGTTCGGCAGCTGGCGTGATCGTCAATATGCAGACAGGCGGAACAGGCGGCGACGCAGCTGGCGATAGTTATGTCAGTGTCGAGCGTATCTTTGGCTCTGGCCATGATGACGCGCTTATGGGCTCTGACGGCAATGATACGCTCCTCGGCAATGGCGGCTCTGACTACCTAGCTGGCGGACTTGGCAATGACAGCATGAATGGCGGCGCAGGCGTGGATAGCTTTGGGTATGACACAACCCAAGACGGCGCAGATGTCATAAATGGGTTCACCACAAATGAAGTCATCTTCATTCTGGGCAGCGACCCTAATTTTGACAGCTTTGCAGAAATCCAAGCGGCGGGCACTGACGCCGGCGCAAATGTTGTTTTCAATTTTGGCGGCGGAAACACGCTAACCCTTATTGGCCAAAACCTAGCTGACTTAGATGCAAGCAACTTTGATTTCACCATGGCAGCAGAAGGCTTAACGGATAAAGAAATAGGAGCTTTCGCTTCAGAAGCGCCGCAAGACTTTGCCGATCAGCAAGACGACGCCATGGCGATGTTTGACATGGATGCGTTGATTTAACGCCAAAACCTTACCCCTCAGAGTCTCGATTGCTGTGAGGGATTAAGATCATACTCTATGGCCGCAAGCGCTCAATAAGCGCTTGCGATAGTGAGTATATTCGACCGCTAATGACGTCAGAAAATGTTGGCATCCGATTTTGAGACGCCTTAAAGGCATTTCATGACAAATTCTTCTTATTTCAAGTCTGCCACAATCGCCTTGCATACGGGATATACGCCTGAGAGCGAGCATGGTTCGCGGGCCGTGCCTATTTATCAAACGACCAGCTATGCCTTTGAGAGCGTTCAGGGGGCATCGTCCTTGTTTAATGTTGAGCAAGGCGGGCATATCTATTCGCGTATTTCTAACCCAACCGTTGCCGTCCTAGAGCAGCGTTTGGCGGCGCTTGAGGGCGGTACAGGCGCGATTTGTACGGCTTCTGGCATGTCGGCGCTCTTTGCGACATTTATAACGCTGTGCTCGACAGGGGATCACATTGTATCATCAGAGCAAATTTACGGCTCTACTGCGACGACATTGCGATATACCCTAGAACGTTTTGGTATCACCACAGACTTTGTTGATGTGAATGACAGCCATGCTTTGAAAGCTGCGATTAAGCCCAATACGAAGATGGTTTTTTGCGAGTCCATTTCTAACCCTGGCATGCAGGTCTCCAATCTTCCAGAGATTGGGAAGATCGCCAACGCAGCAGGCGTGCCTGTCGTTGTCGATGCAACATTCGCAACGCCTGCGCTGAACCGTCCATTAGAGCACGGCGCGAATATTGTTGTGCATTCCGTTACCAAATGGATTGGGGGGCACGGCACAGCGATTGGCGGCTGTATTATAGATGGTGGTAATTTTAACTGGGGTGTTTTGAATGAAAAAGGCGAAGCACGCTTCCCCGAAATGACTCAGCCTTACGCGCCATTTCACGGCATGAAGTTCTGGGAAGAGTTCGGCCCGACGGCCTTTGTGATGAAAATTCGCAGCGAGGCGATGCGCGATTTAGGCGCAGCGCTATCGCCGCATAATGCTTTTCTGATACTGCAAGGCGTTGAAACACTGGAGCTTCGGATGACCCAACATGTGTCTAATGCCGCTGCTCTGCGTGACTGGCTCTTAGAGCAAGACGGCGTGATCTGGGTGCGTCATCCTGAAATGGACGCAAAGCCTCATGTCGAGCAGATGTTCCCTAAGGGCGCAGGGTCTATGCTCTGCTTTGGCGTGACGGGTGGCCGCGAAGGCGGCGCGGCCTTTATCAATGCCGTGTCTTTGGCGTCGCATTTAGCTAATGTCGGGGATAGCCGCACACTTGTATTACATCCAGGCAGCACAACCCATTCACGCCTCACCAAAGACGCTATGGAAGCTTCGGGTATCAGCGAAGATTTGATACGGGTCTCTGTCGGGCTTGAGGACATTAAGGATATTAAAGCGGATTTTGCCAAAGGTCTTAAAGCTGCAATACGGGCGGCCAAATAATGGAATTGATCGTCAATAAAGCGCCCGTCTATGTCGCAACGGGAGGGAAAGAGTTTAATCCTGAATTGCCGACAGTCGTTTTTCTCCACGGCAGCGGCGGGGATCACCGGACATGGGCGCTGCAAACGCGTTGGTTTGCCTATCACGGGTATTCAGTTTTAGCGCCAGACCTCCCGGGGCACAGCCTCTCGGGCGGAGATGCTTTCAAGACTATCGAAGAAAGCGGGCCTTGGCTTGCCGAGTTTTTAAAGGTGGCGGGCGTGAAAGCGGCTCATGTTGTGGGCCACAGTCAGGGTTTTTTAAGCGCGCTTGAGCTTTACAGAACAGCGCCAGAGAGCTGTACATCTCTTTGCGCTGTCGCGACCGCGGCGGCTATTCCTGTGAACCAAGCATTGATTGATACGGCAAAAGTTAGTTCGACAAAAGCAGCTCATATGATGTGCAATTGGGGCTTTGGCCCCCAAGCGCATATGGGAAAGAGCGCAGTCCCTGGTATGCAACCTATTGCTATTTCCCGCGCCATAATGAGCCTTAACCCCTTAGCGGCTGATTTACAGGCTTGCGCAGATTACACCGCTGGCATGAATGTTGTGAAGACGCTCAAAGTGCCGATGTTTTGTATCTTAGGAAGCAAGGATAAAATGACACCTTTAAAGGCAGGATTGGCTTTAGCAGATGCGTCACAATATTCTTATAAGGTTATAATGGATGGTGGCCATATGCTGCCGCTTGAATCGCCAAAGCAAACTCTACAAACCCTAAAAGAATTCATCTCAACCCATCAGCGCGACCGGACGTAATATGAGTATTCAAAAAGTAGCCGTTATTGGCGCAGGCACAATGGGCGCAGGTATTGCTGGGCAGGCCGCCAATGCAGGCTGTGAAGTTTTGCTGCTCGACCTTCCGAGCGATGGCGCGGATGTAAATGCTCTTGCTCAAAAGGGATTGGATCGTATCTCTAATCCCGCTGACCCAGGTATTATTAGCCAAGCGGCAGGCGCACGCATTTCAGTTGGAAATATCCGTGATGATTTTGATAAACTTGCAGAGTGTGACTGGATTGCTGAAGCTATTTTGGAGCGGCTAGATCTAAAGAAAGACCTTTATAAAAAACTCGATGCCGTCTGCAAAGATACTGCCATCATTTCATCAAATACATCAACCATTCCGATCAAGCTTTTAGTCGAAGACATGCCGCTCGCTTTCCGTAAGCGTTTCGCCATTACGCATTTCTTTAATCCTGTTCGCTTTATGCCTTTACTGGAACTGGTTGCGGGCGAAGACACAGACACTGCCATAATGGCGGAGCTGCAGAGTTTCTGTGATGAGCAACTCGGTAAAGGCGTCGTGCCCTGTCTCGATACCCCCGGTTTTTTGGGTAACCGCGTAGGCTGTTACGCCATCCAAGCCGCTCTCCACACAGCCAAAGATATGGGCATAAACCCGCAAGAGGCAGACGCTATTTTTGGACGTCCAATGGGCATTCCAAAGACAGGTGTTTTTGGGCTTTATGATTTGATTGGTATCGATTTGATGAGCGATGTTGCGTCTAGTCTCGTCTCAATATTGCCAGCCAGTGATGCGTTTCATGATGTCGGAACCAAGCTCCCTCTTATGGAAAATATGGTCGCTAATGGTCAGCGAGGGCGCAAGACGGGGGCGGGGTTTTACCGCCTCAAAGACGGCGCAAAGCAAGTCATTAATCTGGAAACGGGTGAGTATGCCGCCGCCCAAAGTTTGAATATTCCGATTGCCATTAAGGCCGAGAAAGAGGGCATTATTCATGTTCTCGAAGATGATAGTAAATATGGCGACTACGCTTGGAAAGTGATGTCCAACGTCCTGTCCTATGCGGCTTCGCTGGTACCCGAAGTTGGAGATAACCCTGTGGCCGTCGATGATGCCATGAAAATGGGCTATAATTGGATCAAAGGCCCCTTTGAACTGATTGACGAAATTGGGCCCGACTATTTGATTAAGCGGTTAGAGGCAGAGCAGCGCTCAGTTCCTGATTATCTGCGCCAGGCTTCAGGCTCGACATTTTATGAGGGACTTGATGTTCGTATCTATGGGGGCGGATGGCGCCCGATAACGCGTTCCGATGGCACTTTACGGTTTAACGATAAGCGTAAAACACTGACGGCTAAGAACTCCAATATGGAGGCCAGCTGGTATGATATTGATAATGTGGCTTTGGTGGAGTTTCACTCCAAAGCTAACGCGCTTGGCGCGGGTTCTATGCAGATTTTGGAAGACGCTTTAGACGCAGCTAGCGGCGGAAAAATGCAGGGCCTTATCGTTCACAATGATGCTCAGCATTTCTCATGCGGCGTAAACCTCAACGCTGTGCGGGCGTTTTTCGAAGCTGAAGACTGGACCGGGCTTGATAGCTTTCTCAATCATTTTCAGCAAACTGTTCACAAACTGGCGACCGCTGATATTCCTGTGGTTGTTGCCCCTGTCGGATTATCATTGGGCGGCGGTTTTGAAGTCGTTCTCCACGCAAAACAGGTTATCTGTCACGCCAATTCCAATATGGGTCTCGTCGAATCTGGTGTTGGCGTTATCCCGGCTGGCGGCGGCTGTAAGGAAACGCTTTATCGCTGGTTAGATAAAAAAGAGGGCGACGTTACCGCTGCGGCTTGGGAAGCCTTTTATTCCCTTGGATTTGGCAAGACAGCCAGTTCCCCCCTTCATGCGCGTGACCTCGCAATGCTGCGAGAGAATGATCGCTATGTAAATAATCGCGACCGCCTTTTCAGCGAAGCTATGGCGGCTATTGAAGAGGGATCTGAACAAGTGAGCTTTAAGCGCGGCGTAATTGCCATGGCAGGTAAACCAGTCTTTAAAGAGATGATTGCCTGGGCCGAAAATATGCGCGCCAAAGGCAAACTCTTCGCGCATGATGTTTTTGTCTCTACCGAAATTGCGAGAATAGTCTCGGGTGGCGACATCGAACCGGGAACAGAGTGGAGCGAGCAAGACCTTTATGATGCAGAGCGCCGCGCCTTCCTCACACTCGCAAAAACGCCGCAAACACAGGAACGCATTCGCAGCTTGCTTGATAACGGAAAAGCCGTCAGGAATTAAGGTCGACCTCATGCCGATAGAATATGATGATTTAAAGAAGAATAGCGCAAACTATGTGCCTTTATCGGTCGTAAGTTTTTTGGATCGCACGGCGGATATTTATCCCGAAGGTGAAGCCCTTATTTATGAAGACAGATATTATAATTGGTCGCAGGTCAGAGGGCGCTGCAGGCAATTAGCCTCGGCCTTAAACGCGCGCGGCTTAGGCAAGAATGATACGGTGTCTGTCATGCTTCATAACACGCCGGAGATGTTTGAGTGCCAATTTGCCGTGCCTATGGCAAACTGCGTTTTAAACTCCATCAATACGCGCCTAGATGCCGACACCATCGCCTACATAATTGATCACGGCGAGAGTCAATTGATGATCGTTGATCGAGAGCTTTATCCTGTGGTCTCAGATGCGCTTAAGAAAAGCGCGCGCAACCCTGATGTCATTATTGTCGATGACAGCTTTGCAGATACAAAGCCCGATATCCCGGCTGATGCAATCACTTACGAAGCCTTTATTGCCGATCAAAGCCGTGACTATCAGCCAGAGCCGCTGAAAGATGAGTGGCAGGCCATGGCCCTGAATTATACCTCCGGCACAACGGGGCGGCCCAAAGGTGTCGTCTATCATCACCGCGGCGCTTATTTAATGGCGATGGGAACAGTGGCAAGTTGGGCACTCCCCATGCATCCGAGATATCTTTACACGGTGCCGATGTTCCATTGTAATGGTTGGGGGCATGCTTGGACGATGACATTGATGGCGGGTAAGGTTATTTGTTTGCGGCATTTCTCACCAGAAAAGTTTTTTGAACAAGCAGGAAAGCACAACATTACCCATTTTGGCGGTGCGCCGATTATTATGAATATGCTCGCGAGCGCGCCGGACAGCCTCAAGCCCAATTTTGACCATACTGTAAAGGCGATGACAGCAGGCGCTCCGCCTCCGGCAAGCGTTCTCGAAGCCATGGCAAATATGGGCTACGAAATCATGCATGTTTACGGCTTGACTGAGACTTATGGTCATGTGTTGCAAGCCGCGCCGCAAGAGGCGTGGGCCGAAAAATCCATGTCTGCACAAGCGGGTCTAAATGCGCGGCAGGGTGTGGCTTTTACTAATTTAGAAGCAGCAAAAGTTATCGGAGGTAACGGAGAGCCTGTCCCGCATGATGGGAGCACCATGGGCGAAATTGTGATGCGCGGCAATGTCGTTATGAAGGGCTACCTCAAAAATGATAAAGCCACAGAAGAAGCTTTTAAAGATGGATGGTTCCGGTCCGGTGATTTGGGCGTCGTTTATGCCGATGGCTATATACAGTTAAAAGATCGGGCCAAAGATATCATAATATCGGGCGGTGAGAATATTTCGTCAGTAGAGGTTGAAAACACCCTTTATAAACACGCCGCTGTCGACATGGCCGCGGTCGTCGCAATGCCGGATGATAAATGGGGCGAGGTTCCTTGTGCTTTTGTTGAGTTAGTCGCGGGAGCGAGTGCCAGTGAAACTGAGCTGATAGAGTTTTGCTCTGGGAATATGGCACGTTTCAAGCGGCCTAAAAAGATTGTCTTTGGCGTGCTTCCAAAAACAGCAACGGGCAAAATTCAAAAAAAAATCTTACGGGAGCAGGCGCTCAACTTTCACATCTCCGATTAAGTGTGAGGTAATATCATGTCGGAAACGCTACCCTTCCTTAATGAAGGACCGATATTTAAAAACGGGACAACGGCTGTAATGGATTGCAACTATGACTGACACCTCTGATGACGCTGAAGTTTTGTGCCGGAAACTAGATAATCATGGTGTCCTAAGATTCACCCTAAACGATCCGAAGCAACGAAACGCACTCTCTGAGAAGATGTTGAGCTCTCTAAAATCGGCTTTTTATGCGGCGCACAATGATAAGGCCGTGCGTGTCATAATATTAGCCGCCAAAGGCTCAGTATTTTGCGCGGGTCACAATTTAAAAGAGATGAGCGATGGCCGCGGCGCGGATGATAAAGGGCGGGCCTATTTCGCGAAAATAATGACGATGTGCTCGGAACTGATGCAAGCTATTGTGAATTGCTCCAAGCCCGTTATTGCTGAAGTAGACGGTGTTGCAACGGCGGCCGGGTGCCAATTGGTGGCAAGTTGCGATATGGCAATTGCGTCTGATAGGGCTAAATTCAGTACGCCAGGGGTTCATATTGGCCTGTTTTGTTCAACTCCTATGGTCGCTTTATCACGTAATTTATCAAATAAACATGCGATGGAAATGCTTCTAACAGGTGATATGGTTTCTGCTAAGCGTGCCGCAGAGATGGGATTGGTGAACCGCGTAAGTGCAGAAGATGAATTGCAAAAGACTGTCAGAGAGCTTGCGCGTAAGATAGCTTCAAAATCTAGTATGACTCTGGCAATGGGAAAACGTGCTTTTTATGAACAGCGCGAAATGACGCTCTCGCAAGCCTACGAATATGCATCTAGCGTCATGGTCGAAAATATGCTCGCCCGTGATGCCGAAGAAGGTATAAATGCGTTCATTCAAAAACGTGAGCCACGCTGGACCGATAAATAATGGTGTCTATGGCTTTAATTAGCCCAGGCCTCACGCCGAAACACCTCTTCAACCATAGGCCTGAAATAGTCTAACGGGAAGGTGTCGTAGTCTGGGTCGAAACTGCTTTGATCCCATTCTGCGCAAAATCTCACGGCCGCATCATAATGCGGACTATCTTTGTATTTTTGCCGCGCTTCGGGGTCGAGCCCGACTTTATCTGCGTAATATTTATATTGAAAAATTCCGTGATGCTGAACCGTCCAAGAGCATTCTTCACGCACATAGGGTTTTACAATCGCCGCCGCGAGGCTGTCATGATTATATGGCGCAAGATCATCGCCAAGGTCATGGACGAGGGCGCAAACTATCCAGTCTATATCCGCGCCGCTACGCTGCGCGCGTGTCGCGCATTGCAGGCTATGTTCTAGGCGGTCAATTTTATAACCTGCAAGACTGTCTTTGAGTTTCGCGAGCTGCGCCATGATACGATCAGGCAAATCATAAGCATATTGTGCTTCATGCTTGGCCAGCATTGCATAGTCTTCGGCTGTGCCGTCGCTCATCTGCGTGAAAGATACAGTTTGATCAGTCATCTTCGCGGATTACTCCTGTGGTTTTACCGTCTCGTGCCAGAAGCCGGTAAAGACAGTCCGGCCCATCATGGTCAATATAGCACCCTTGTAAATGCCGATGACCTTGTTTGCCATTAAAAGCCGTGCGCCCATGCAATAGACGGTAATTATCCATCATTAAGAGCGTGCCGGGGCGGAATGGAAAACTGATTTGAAAGGCCTCAGAGTTTGACATTTCATGCAAGCGGCGGCGCCCTGCGTAAAAGAGGGAGAGCGTCTCGGGATCGAGCGCTGGAACATAATCTAGGCGCGAGCTTAGCCGAATGTGTCTTATATGGCCACGGTGATCGCGCTCTATAATCGGCCCGTGATGCTCGAGGATAGCGGAAGGGCCCTCATAGCGGTATCGCACGATGACCTCTTCAAGAACTTTGGCTTGTTCGGGAGCCTCTTCAGCGAGCTTTTCCGCAATGGCCATACCGTCAACAAGGGTCGATAGGCCGCCAGAAACTTCATTGCTCAGGCAGTGCAGAAACTGAATGCCAGGAACAGGGTCGCGGTAAGGATTGTCTGTATGTGAGGCGAGGGCTGCATCTGTATAGGCGATGTCGGATGGGTTCGGTTTTGTTTCAACATTGAAAAGTTCGCCGAAATTCGTTTCGCGAAGATATCCAAAGCGGCGGGCGACAGACTTTAGGGCGTCTTGCTCCGTTGGGGTATTCTGCATCACGCAATAGCCATGAGCAAAATAGCTCTCAAGCATGTCTTTCATACGCTGCGGCGCGTCCAGCTCCCGCCAATCAAATTCGGGGCGCGTATTTAGCCCCGCATCCCAGCTTTGCGGCAAAGGCGGATTTTCAGGGTTCTCGCGCCAGCCGAGCTCCTGCGTTAGCTCCGTCATGGCTAGGTGCGAACGGTGGCCATCACTAAATGTAATCTCAACAAGGTTTTTTTCGGCGGATTTTATGTCCGTCACTTGTATGTCGTGGGGTAGCTCCGCATGTTCATATAGACGTTGGTGGCTAATTGGATCGAAATCTGAAGGCCCGTTCACCCGTTCGCGAATCCAAAGGGGATGAAGACGGGCAATTCTGTCTCCCCCATCTGAAACTTTGACCCCGCCATTGTGCCGATCAATTTCAATTCTCGCCTGGGGTAAAGCCATATCGACTCTCCATAACCGTTACGCTTAAAACATCGCAGAATATATCTTCGCTACAAGTCACTAATCATATCATAAGAAAAACTTAGATTAGGGATATGCTAAAATCATTAATGAGAACGGCTCTCAAAATTTACGCGGAATCATTGTGATTTCCGACATCTTAGGAGGTAAGGGTAAGCATAAGTGTTTTTAATTCTACCCGCAAAGCCGACTATTCTGGCGGTTATCCGCCTCAGTTCTGAGATAGGTTGTTGATATTCTCTCCGTCATTTCCCATACCGTCGAAAATAATAAGATTAGGGGATATCATGGATCAGTCTACAGGACTGCCAATTGCTGTTACAAAATCCGGTTTTTATGCTGGCTACAATAAGATTGTCGCACTAGGCTCGAAACTCATAATTTTGGCTTTAATGCTCTGGGCGGGCGCCACCGTATTCCTGCCAAAAGGAGAAGATACACCTGCCTATGAAGCGGGTCTTGTCTTATCCAAACTTCAAGGTTGGACCACGGGCGTTTTCGGCGCGTGGTATATTTGGGTTACCGCGTTTTTTGCAATTGTTTGTATTGGGATTGCAGTGTGGCCGAAAAGCGGGCGGATTAAGCTAGGTTTGCCAGATGAAAAACCAGAATTCTCGAGTTTTTCTTGGTTCTCTATGATGTTTGGCGCGGGTATCGGCGTTGGCATGCTGACATATTCGACGGCAGAACCCATTTTCCATTTCGCCAATAATCCAGATGTCATTAAAGGTCTCGCGGACTCACAATCTGTCAATAATGTGCGAAATGCTTATAAATGGGCGTTCCTGCATTACGGTATTACGCCTTGGGCCTGTTACGGCATTGTCGGAATGGCCTTGGCTTATTTTTCCTATAATCGCGGCTTGCCGCTGTCATTTCGCTCGGCCCTGCGGCCTCTTTTTGGAAAATCCATGGGCGGCTGGCTGGGGCATATTGTTGATATCGTTGCAATTTTGGCGACCATTATCGGTGTCAGCGTGACCATAGGGTATGGCGTCTCGCAATTTGCATCGGGTGTTTTTAATATTACGGGGTTCGATTGGATAACGTCTGGGAATGGTAAGCCGACCTTGCTCGCACAATTGCTCTCACTTGTCGTAATTTTAGGCGCCTCCATTTGTTCCGCGATGTCAGGTGTTAATAAAGGGATTAAGTGGCTCTCCAATATCAATATGGGATTGTCCTTCTTCCTCTTGGCGTTCTTCTTGGTGTTTGGGGCGACGTTGTTTGCGTTCAAACAATTCTTCGTAACAATATGGGATTACCTCATTGCATTACCCGCCATGTCGTTCACCGTGTGGCCTGAGGCGGCCTTCGAGGGCAAGCTCGCGGCCTGGCAAGCGGATTGGTCAATATTCTATTGGGCGTGGTGGATTGCCTTTGCGCCATTTGTTGGGCTCTTCCTCGCGCGGGTCTCGCGCGGCCGCTCTATTCGAGAATATGTATTAGGCGCGATGTTGGTCCCGTCTTTGATGGGCCTGACATGGTTCGTTTTAGTCGGCGGAACAGCGATTGATCTTGAATTGTCTGGCATAGCGCAGGGCAGCATTGTGAATGCGGATATTTCTGCGCAATTATTCCAGACGATAAATTTAATTCTATCGCCGCTTCTCGCAAAGCTGATGTCTGTTGTTATTGTGATCTTGCTCTTGACCTATTTGGTGACCTCGGCTGACTCTGCGATTTTAGTTATAAATACCATTGCTTCGGTAGGGAACCGCGCCACAACGCGCACCAAGCATATTATTGTCTGGGGGATGATTTACATGGGCCTCGTCGCCGCGTTATTGATTGCCGGGGGAATGGGCGCGATACGCTCTGCCATGATTGTGGGGGCTTTGCCGTTCTCTTTAGTCATGGTTTTAATGTCGATTGCATTGCTCAAGTCCCTTCTATTCGATTCTAAGAAAGTGAAGTGAGCCCAGCTGCTCATCATGGAATAACTTGCGGTAATACCATAATATTTAGACCGCTAATGTTAGGGGCGAGATGTCCCAATTTTGTTGTATAATGGTCACATCAATTAAAAAAAATGGGTACTATTAGCAAGTCAGATGTCTTGAAGTATTGAAAACATTAGTCGTTACCGTATGTTCATTTTCCATGGCGGCGCAAGAAATATAAGTAAACACCTCAGGGGAATATAATGAAAAAAATGAATTTAATGGGCTGCGTCGCCATTGGGGCAATTGCGAGTGCCGCTATGTCCTCCACCGCCCATGCTCAGTTAGAAGACGAAGTTATCGTCACAGCCACAAAGCGTGCAGAAACAGCGCAGGACGTGCCGATCGCGGTTGCGGCCTTAGGGGAAAGTACACTTGAAGAGCTCCGTGTCGACGTCTTTACAGACTATCTCGTTCAATTGCCTGGCGTCACAGCTGGCGGAGCAGGGCCCGGTAATAACACAATATATATTCGCGGTCTCGCCTCAACGACACCAGCGACATCGATCGCAGGTGTTGCCGGCCTAGCGCCAAACGTTGCTTTCTATCTTGATGAGCAACCTCTTGTGCAGCCTGGTCGTAACCTAGATGTCTACGCAGCTGACTTAGAGCGCGTCGAAGTGCTCTCAGGTCCTCAAGGTACATTATTTGGGGCAAGTTCACAGGCTGGTACTGTGCGTATGATTACCAACAAGCCAAAGATTGGTGTTGAGGAAGCTAGTTTCACAGTTGGAACGTCATTTACAAAAGGCGGCGACGCTAGTTTCAAAGGTGAGGCCGTATATAACTTGCCCGTTAGCGATAATTTTGCCCTTCGCGCCGTAGTTTATGGTGACCGTCAAGGTGGCTGGACAGACGCAGTGGCCGGACAATTGGATGTTACCTCAGCCGCGCGCTACCGCTCAGCGGATGCAAGGCGCGATAATGGCACATTGGTGGGCGCTCGTGCAGGCTTTGATGCTGGCGCGGACACATCAGGCATTAATGCTATTCCAGCGGAAGCGATCGTCGATAAGAACCAGAATGACGCCACATATTTTGGTTTCCGCGCGTCTGGTCTGTTTGAGGCCAATGAAGACTGGTCTCTATTGGTCGGTTATGCGCATCAAGAGCTTCAAACTGATGGTATTTTCTTGGCAAACCCAGATTTGGGTAGCCATAAAATTCAAACATATGAGCAAAGCTATCTGGATGATGAGTTTGACAATGTTAGCTGGACGCTCAAAGGCCGCTTAGGCATGCTAGAGGCCGTCTATACGGGGGCTTACACAGACCGCCGCGCGGAACAGCGGATTGACTATTCTGAATATGTCTATGTGTCACAATATCTGCCTTACTATATTTGTGATTACTCTACCTATTCTTCCGCGTTTAGTGCTGCAGAGCCAACAGGGACATGTCAGGCACCTAATCTTTACGGTGCTGTCGAGTCTAACCTTGAAGTTCAAACGCATGAACTTCGTTTTAACACACCTGCTGAGAATCGCTTCAGAGCAACAGTCGGTGGTTTCTACAGCGACACAGTGTTAGATGAGGTCGTAGACTTTAGTTACCCTGGTAACAAATTCATCTTTGATGCTGACGGCGATGGTCGTCCAGATGGCTATCCATTAAACTTCCGTTTCCCAGGACCTGGCTATAGTTCAGATGATACTGCATTCCCTGAGGACACAATCTTCAGAAATGACATTCGGCGGACAGATAAGCAGCTAGGCGTGTTCGGAGAAGGTACATTTGACCTTACTGATCAGTTCTCGATTACTGTCGGTGCGCGTTATTATGACAACACGGTTGACCTCGAAGGAACCGCTAACTCATCATTCTGTAATTTGTTCTCTCAAACCGATGCCAATGCCTTTGGTACGGATATTAACGACCTTTATGATGGCGACGGATCTTATACCTTTACGCGTGATTGCGGCAATCAGCCAACCTTTACCCTCGCTGATACGTTAGAAGATATCGCCGCGGGGTTGGCGCCTGGTGGTGATGAAGGGCAAGCTCAACGTGTCTTCAATGAACTCCGTGCGCCTGACAAAGCGGAATCGGACGGCCTCATCAAAAAGGTCACAGCGACATTCACGCCTTCTGACGAAACTTTGTTCTACGGGACTTATTCCGAAGGGTATCGCCCAGGTCTGCTTAACCGCCCTGGTGGAGCGACATCTGGTGCCTTTACGGTTCCGTTCGAGCTTGAAACTGACGATGTGAAGAACTTTGAATTTGGTTGGAAAACCCGTTTGATGGACAATCAGCTTCAGTTTAACGGCTCTGCCTTCTTCGTCGATATCACAGATTTGCAAGCGACAATTTTTGATACATCAATTGTAAACTTGTTCTTTAATGCCAATGTCGGCGATGCCGAAGTCAAAGGTATTGAAGGTGAAATCACTTATGCTCCGTTTAGCATGGAAGGCCTAACTGTTACGGGTGCTTATAGTTTCTTAGATACGGAAATCACGAAAGTTTCCATTCCGACGGACGATGTTCGTGAGGGTGACTCATTGTCTTTTGCGCCGAAGTATCAGTTTAATGTCCGCGCACGTTATGAGTGGGAAACTAAAAACGGTCTAACCGCTCACGTTATGCCGCAACTCGTTCACTCTGCGAAATCCTTCTCAGATATCATCGTGAAAAACCGTGATGAAATTCAGGGTTGGACGAAGCTCAGCGTCTCTGCTGGCCTGACGGCTGATGCTTGGACAGGTGAGTTGTTCGTTGACAATATTTTCGATGCTGACATCGAGCTGAACCGTCAACACATCAATGATGTGTCGCGTGTTAGCTATGCTCGCCCGCTAAATGCTGGCGCGCGTCTTTCTGTGAAATTCAGATAATTTTAATCTGATTATCGACACAGATAACGATATTTGACTATAGTAAACGCGTCCCAATTGGGGCGCGTTTTTCATATCAGGATATTATGACTGAAACTGTAGATGTTCACATGGCGATCCAAAATTTGATGCGCCAAGGCCAATTTGGCCCAGCCATTGAGCGATGCGACTCGCAGCTTGAAACTGACCCTAGAGATATTGAATGTCTTTATATGAAGGCCGTTTCTGCGCGCTATCTAAAAGACTTCAATCTCGCCCAAGATACGCTGTTGGCGCTTCAAAATTCACAACCTAATTTTGGAAGAGCTCTGCAAGAAGAAGGGCATTTATCGCGTGATCAAGGGCTGTTCGATGCCGCTTTATCGTTCTACCGGAAAGCTTGTCGCGCTAATCCAGCTTTAATCGCCAGTTGGCGATCACAAGCCGATATTCTCTCTCGTAAGGGCCTGACTCAGGAGGCCCACAAGGCACGATATCAGGCCGACCACCTTGCGAGTTTGCCGCCTGAACTCGTGACTGTAACGCATATGATCCATGAGGGAAAAATTCTCAAAGCCGAAGAGCTTTGCCGGTTCTTTCTCCAGAAAAATCCCCATCATATTGAGGCCATGCGTCTTTTAGCCGATATTGGTGCTCGCTTTGGCGTTTTCAATGATGCTGACTTCCTTTTGGAAAGCGCTATTGAATTTGCACCTGATAATGTTCAGCTTCACTTAGATTACATTCAGATCCTTCGTAAACGTCAGAAGTTTGCCGCTGCTTTAAAACAAGCTGAAGGCCTCTATAAGCGAGACCCTAAAAATCCAGTCTTTCAATCCCATCTCGCGATTGAAAGCATGCAGACGGGTGACCATGAACGCGCATTCGATCTTTTTGAGAAAGTTCTCGAGACAATTCCTGGCGACCCGGCAACCCTGACCTCTCGCGGTCATGCATTCAAAACCTTTGGCAAGCATGACGAAGCTGTTGAGAGTTACCGCGCGGCTTATCACTCCAAGGCTGATCACGGGGATGCGTATTTTGGGCTTGCTAATTTAAAGACATATGAGTTTACGGATAAAGAGGTTGAAGACATGACGGCGTTGACCGCGCGTGATGACACTGGATTTATGGACCGTGTTAACCTCTGCTTTGCACTGGGCAAAGCTTTGGAAGATCGCAAAGACTATGCCGGAGCATTTGAAAAATATGAACGCGGCAATGATCTTAAATCCGTTGAGTCGCGTTATAAATCTTCCGACATGACAGAGGAGCTAGAAGGACAAGCCAAAATTTGCACAGATAAGCTTTTTGAAAAACAAGGCGGCAGAGGGCATCTTGCCGCCGATCCAATTTTCATAGTCGGGCTGCCGCGCGCGGGGTCAACCTTGCTCGAGCAAATCATTGCCTCTCATAGCCAAGTAGACGGCACCCTAGAACTTCCCAATATTCTGTCGCTGTCCTATCACCTTAGGGGGCGCGAGCGGGCAAAGATAAATGGCCGTTATCCGCAAATATTGCATGAACTTACCCACGAGCAACTCCAAACATATGGCCAGCGCTTTATTGAAGATACGCGTATTCACCGCCAAGATGCCCCGTTTTTCATTGATAAAATGCCTAATAATTTCAGGCATATAGGGCTGATTTCTCTCATATTGCCAAATGCAAAGATCATCGATGCAAGGCGTCATCCTATGGCCTGTTGTTTCTCTGGCTTTAAGCAGCATTTTGCTGAGGGGCAGGAATTTACGTACGGCTTAGAAAATGTCGGCGCCTATTACAAAGACTATGTCGCCCTGATGGATCACTGGGATGAAGTTTTGCCCGGTAAGATTTTACGGGTGCAATATGAAGATGTTGTCAGCGATACAGAAACTCAGGTTCGCCGCGTTCTTGACTATTTGGGGCTTCCATACGAAGAAGCCTGCCTAGAATTTCACAAAACAAAACGGTCTGTGCGCACAGCCAGTTCAGAGCAAGTGCGGCAACCCATCTTTAAGAGCGGCCTTGAGCAATGGCGTAATTTTCAGCCTTGGCTCGGCCCCCTTAAAGAGGCGCTAGGGCCGGAAATCCTCTCCCGATATCCGATTGAAGAGATGTAATGGCTTACAGCAAAAATGATACGCTGGAAAAAGTTTATGCCGCCCGCAGCGATGATGAGCGGCGCGAGGCTTATGATGACTGGGCTGCAAATTATGATCAGGATGTGAGTTCGTTTGGAATTCAACTTCCCTATGTCGGGGCGGCTGTATTTGCGCGCCATGTCGGAATAGAATCGATGCGGATACTCGATGCAGGTTGCGGAACAGGCATGCATACTTTGCCGCTTAAGCTTATGGGATATACGGGCTTTCATGGGATTGATTTGTCGGGCGGTATGTTGGCAATCGCAAAGTCTCGCAATATCTATGAAAACCTTCAGCAAATGGCTTTGGGGGAACGGCTCGATTTCGAAGATAATCATTTTGATGTCACTTATTCCATTGGGTGCCTGGCCCCCGGAAATGCGCCGCCTCACAGTATGGATGAGTTTTTGCGGGTGACTAAGCCGGGCGGGCTCGTCATTTGGTCAACTCACGCTCACATAAATGATCAGACACAATCCTTTCATGACTACAGACATGGGTTGACACAAGCTGGTGATTGGACGTTAGAATTTGAAACGACGCCATTCGTCTCGATGCCAAGCGGCGATAATAATATTAAGCACGCAATTTATGTTTACTGCGTGAATTAAGGGGAAGACTATGACCAATAAAATCATGACCGTAGAGGCCATTCACAACCTATCTCAAGACACGCTAATGAAATTCGGGGCTGACATTGAAAACGCTAGCGCAGTAGCCGATACGATTTCCATGGCTGAGCGTGATGGCTGTCTGTCTCATGGGCTGTTTCGCTTGCCAGGATATGTCGCAACCCTAAAAAGCGGGAAGGTGAATGGTAAGGCTCGCCCAACTGTTACCTCTCTCGCGCCAGCTGTGGTGCAAGTGAACGGGCATAATTGTTTTGCGCCGCACGCCGTTAAGGCTGGTAGAACCGCTTTAATCGAGGCCGCCAATACCTGCGGCATAGCGATAATGCCTATGGTCGGCGTTCATCACTTCGCAGCCCTTTGGCCAGACCTTGAAGAAATCTGTGAGGCGGGTCTCGCAGCCTTTGCCTGCGTAAATTACAAGCCTTCAGTCATTCCTGCGGGCGGCAAGAAGCCGCTATACGGAACCAACCCTATCGCTTTTGGGTGGCCTCGACCTGGCAAGGCTCCGATGATATTTGATATGGCAACAGCGGTTATGGCCCGTGGTGAAGTCGCGATTGCTGCCCGCGAGGGGCATACGCTTCCGGAAGGCGTTGGTGTTGATGCTGAGGGTAATCCGACGACAGACCCGAACGAAATTTTGAAGGGCGCATTGCTGGCCTTTGGCGGGTATAAAGGGTCTTCAGTTTCTATGATGGTAGAATTGCTGGCCGGCGCTATGATTGGTGAAAGCTTCAGTTTTGAAGCAGCGCAGCGAGACATTGCAGATGGCGGCCCGCCACAAGGCGGTGAGTTCCTATTCGCAATTAACCCAAGCCTCGTGCGCGGGGATGATGGCTGGAGCGACCACGCGGAAGGCTTTTTTGATAAAGTCTATGAGCAGGACGGAACGCGCTTGCCAGGAGACCGGCGATATCAGAATCGTGCCAAACATGATAAAACAGGCGTCGAGGTGTCTCAGATTGTCCTGGATAAGATAAGCGCACTTTAACCTTCATTATAAGACCAGCCGCATCTAAGCAGGCTGCAAAGGAATAGATCATGACAAATATTTACGGCCAACTTATTAATGGCGAATGGGATAATAGCGGCCCGCAAACAGCAAACATCAACCCTTCCGATGTTTCCGATGTTATAGGCCATATGGCGAGCGCTACGACGTCGCAAGTCGATGATGCGGTTGAAGCGGCCCGCGCCGCGCAGCCTGGCTGGGAAGCCGTGAAGCTTGAGGAGAAAAAGAACATTCTTCATGCCATTGGTCAGGAGCTTATTGACCGTTGCGATGAGATCGGAAAGCTGTTGTCGCGTGAAGAGGGTAAACCCTTTGGTGAGGGCCGCGGAGAAACCTTCCGCGCAGGTGAGTTTTACCAATATTACGCAGCTGAATGTCTCCGCCAGATCGGCGAAAGCGCTGCCTCTGTGCGCCCCGGCATCAATATTGATATTTCACGCGAGGCGATTGGCGTTGCAGGTCTTATAACACCTTGGAATTTCCCTATTGCGATTGCGGCATGGAAGATGGGTCCTGCTCTTGCTTATGGCAACACGGTTGTTCTTAAACCCTCAGAAGTTACACCTGCTACGGCCCATGTTTTAGCTGAAGTCTTGAACAAGCATCTGCCCAAAGGCGTCTTTAACATGGTGCAAGGCGGCGGCGAAGTTGGTGCGGCTTTATCTTCAGGCAAGATTGATGCGGTTTCTTTTACGGGATCTGTCTCTACGGGCCGTAAGATTGCGCAAGCGGCTATTCAGAACATGGCGCGCATTCAGTGTGAGATGGGCAGTAAGAACCCTATCGTGATTACGAAAAATGCCGATATAGAGCTTGCTGTCGCGCAGACTATTCACGGCGCTTTTGGGGCGTCAGGCCAGAAATGTACGGCGTCTTCGCGTTTAATGGTAGAAGCTTCAATTCATGATGAATTTGTTGAAAAGCTCGCAGCCGCAGCGGAAGCTAAGGTCGTGGGTCACGCGCTAGCTGAAGATACAGAGCTTGGACCGATTGTCTCTGAATCTCAGATGACAAAAATTCTGGGCTATATGGATTTGGCCAAAAAGGAAGGCGCCTCACTAGTGACAGGCGGAAAGCGCCTTGAGCGCGAGACTGAAGGTTACTTCCTCGCGCCGACCATATATACAGATACCAAGAATGATATGCGTGTGAACCGTGAAGAAGTCTTCGGCCCCATGACCTGCATCATGAAAGTTGATAGCTATGAGGAAGGAATTGCTCTGGCAAATGATACTGAGTTTGGCCTCGCTGCCTCAGTCATGACCAACTCACTTAAAGAAGCAGAGCACTTTAAACGCAATGCCAAATTTGGCAGCGTCTTGGTCAACCTTGCTACGGCAGGTCTTGATTATCACGTGCCCTTTGGCGGTCGCAATTCATCAAGCTATGGTCCAAGAGAGCAAGGCGAGCATGCCAAAGATTTCTACACGATACTGAAAACGGCTTACACAAACCCAGGTTAAATCATGTTGATCATCGACGCTTTACAATATGTGAATTGGACTCGCGCGCTTTTTGAAGAGGCTCAAGCCGGCGGCGTTAATGCCATACATGTCACTATCAGCTATTGGGAGAATACCGAAGCGACGCTTGCTAATATAGGGGATTGGCGGCGGCGTTTCCGTGATCATTCTGACCTAATTATGCACGTCCGAACGGGCGATGATATTCGTAAGGCTCAAAAGGATGGCAAAGTCGGAATTATCTTAGGCTTTCAAAACTGCTCGCCCATTGAGGATGATCTACGCAAAGTCGAGATGCTTCATGAGCAAGGTGTGCGTATCATGCAGCTGACCTATAATAATCAGAGTTTACTCGCGACAGGCTGTTATGAAGACGGCGATAGCGGGGTTACGCGTTTCGGACGTGAGGTCATAAAAGAGATGAACCGCGTTGGTATGATTATCGATATGTCTCATAGCGCCGAGCATTCTACGCTGCAAACCATCGAGCTCTCGCAGCGCCCAATCGCTATTACCCATGCGAACCCCTCTCGTTGGCATGAAGCTTTGCGCAATAAGTCGGATGATGTTTTGAAGGCCCTTGGCGACAGCGGCGGTATGTTAGGGTTCTCGATGTATCCGTTTCACCTCAATAACGGCCCCGATTGCACCCTCGATGATTTTTGCGGCATGATTATGGATTGCGCCGAAGTGATGGGTGTCGACCATATTGGTATTGGCTCGGATCTTTGTCAGAACTGGGGTTATGAAACCTTGGAATGGATGCGCAGCGGCACATGGACTTTTAAGCCAGATTACGGTGAGGGCAGCGCGGCTAATGCCGATTGGCCAAGACAGCCCGATTGGTTTAGCTCGTCCAGAGATTTTGCTAATATTGCGTCTGGCCTGACGGATAAAGGCATGTCCCAAGGTGATGTTGAAAAGGTAATGGGTCTCAACTGGCTCAATTTCTTTGCAACTGGTTTTGGCCCCGCAGAATAATATGAGCTTGCAGGCCTTAACAGCGGAGGGTCTTACTGCCTTTATGCGCCCCGCCGCAACGGTTATGGAGGCGTCTCGGCTTGGCTGTTTATACCCTTACCCTCTAAGTTTTATGCGGTCCTTACTGCGCCGCGTCATGAAGCAAAATTGGCAGATCACGCCCGAAATATTGTCTCTTAATGATGGGGGCTATGGTCATGCCGTTTATGAAATCAAGACAGCTCGCGCTGTTTTCAGCTATGTAATTTTCGCTAAAAATCTTGAGGCGTCTAGCCGTAGCGACCGCGTCATTGCCGAAGATTGGGACATGACAGTGACGCTGTGCGAAGGCAAGCTCGATGAGCTTCGTCTTGCAAAGCTAAAAGCCAATGTTCCCCTACAGGAAAAGGGCCGTGTTGATACAAGCTGCTTTGTTCTTTCGCGCGCCAATAAAAGCGTTCGAAATTTTGAAGCCGTTGTCGCGAGGCTCGCAGCGGGAGAGCAGCCAGACTTGGACGAAATGGCTAAGGTGGGTTATCTTTACCGCACCACAGCTGTCTACGGCTCAGGCAAGTTTGGCATGGCGGATTGGGATAAAGTTAAATCACGTTGGCCAGACTTTTGCTCCCCCTTTGATGCAGAGATGTTTTCGTGCTGGATGATCCGCCATTTCAGTTTGGCGCAAGCTGATTATGTCGCCGCGCGCCGCGCGCCGGAGACGGCCGTAAAAATGGATGATAAAATTAAACGCTATGTTGGCATTGGCAATGCAACAGGCTTGGGTATGGCACCATACCTCATTAATCACCCGTTATTGATCAATAATTGGATAGAGGTCCGCGAAACGGCATTGGCGCGGGTTTTGTCTTCTGGCGTAGCTGATGACAGCTCTCGCGGAAATTTCAAATGTTTGATCTTAAAGGCCATGCAGCATTTGGACGAGATTTCTACAGATAATGAAGATCAAAATAAGCTCAATGCCAATGCCCGCAAAGATATAGGCGAGGCTTTGGAGTGGTTTGAAGGCCGCACAGTATCAAACTGGAACGAGGTTATAGACTATGCCACGTCCAATTTAAGTATTGAAGCACAAGAACTTCTAAACGTAATCTTGTTGGAGCTTTATCCTGACTTGATCACTGATTTAGAAAGCCGCTTATCTGTTGACGAAGTTTACTCATTAAAGGGAAATATGAAGGCTAAGGCCTTAAAATCTTTGATCGAGACGCACTATGACTGGGCGCTAAATATTGATTATTCGGACCCCAAGACACAGGGTATTTTCTGGTATCGTTCTGAAGAGAAAATGGAGCCGCGTTTGGGCCAAAGATTTGAAGAACCAGGGGCTGGGAGTGAGATGCTTCTGGGGATTGGTTGGTATGTTTGCGAATGCTACCGAGAGCTCCTGGCATATATAGAGGCGCAGGGCCCTGAGGCTTTGACGGCGCGTTTTGTATTTGAGCATCCGCAGCACCGTTATATTTCGCGTCGCATGCAAACTATGGCCAAGACCCGTTACGGCGAAATTCGGATTAATGCTATTGATCTAGATGTTTTGCCCATACAATTATTGCGGTGTAAGTTATCCTTTTTTGGCGTTGGAAAATTTGATCCGCGCTCGCGTATGTGGGTGCGTAACACGATGTTTCAGGGTGCCCCTTTGGTATCAGATATCGGTAAAAACATGGACGACACATGGTGTTTCCCAATTCGCCCTGACGCCGCCTGATGACGAGTACGGCGGAGTTATATCTGTCATTGAATGAGCTGCGCGCGCTGATGCGGCGGACCTATGAGGCGCTTTATCATCATGGATATGATTTTGCCGTGATGGCGCGGTCTTGTTTATGGCTTGAAGCGCATGGCCTTGACGGAATCGGGCTTATCCTTCGAAGTTTGCCGGATTTAGAAACGCCTTGCCGGGACATAGAACTTTTTGATCTCACTCCGAACCATTTTAAAGTCGAAGGGCGAGGGCGATGTCTCATTCCATTTGTGAACGCCGCTGCTGACCTCGCTATTGCTGCCGCGCAAGACAGCGGCATCGGCACAATCGATATTTTAAACGTGTTTGGGCGTTTGAATATTTTTTCCGCCCTCAAGAAGTCCGCGCGCTTGAACCTTTATGCAGCAGCTATTTGGTATGACGCTGGCGAGAAGCGAACGCATATTTTATGGCTTAAATCATCCAAAGAATTACCTGATTACTATATCTTAAACGAAACCCATCAGGGGCCTTGGGGCGAGTCTGGGCTGCGTTTTGTCTGCGCGGAGAGCGCGGAAACTGTCACGCAAAATGTTCGCGCCGTTTTGTCTGAAGACGTCGTGCCACATAAAACAGGGGCGCAATTTTCGGCCGCTTATGAGGGGGCATTGGAAGGCGGAATTGCTGTTTCCCGAGAGACTTACGCTCAGCTTAATGAAATCGCAGACCGATTGCTCGTTCCAGCGACCGACGCCTCTCGAATGGGGGCTGGCGAATGAGCGGTGATGGCTGTTTTAACCATTAATAGCCCTAATGTCTCATGTCACAAATTGACAGCTAGGGGCGTTCGGAAATAATGCGGCAACACACTCAGCCTTTACGTGAGGGCTGAATTTAAACCGTATCTGCACATAAAGGTTCTCTCTATGAGTGACATTCAATCAACAGCCAAAGTTGTCGTCATTGGCGGCGGTGTGGTCGGTGTTTCGACCCTTTATCATCTTGTCAAAAAGGGATGGACAGATGTCTGCCTGATTGAGCGTAAAGAACTAACTTCTGGATCAACATGGCATGCTGCCGGCCTGCTGCCGCTCTTTAATATGAGCTATTCTGTGGGACAGCTCCATAAATATTCGGTGGAGCTTTATAAAAGTCTTAGCGAAGAAACGGGCCAAGATGTGGGTATTCGCCCTGTCTCAAATATTCGCCTCGCGACGAACCAAGACCGTATGGATGAGTATTTGCAATATGCGGGCGTGGCGCAGACAATCGGTGTTGAAGTTGAATTCATGACCCCAGAAGAAGTTGTCGAGATTTGGCCCTTTGCCAAGAAAGACGGCTTGATTGGGGCGATGCGTCATCCCGAAGACGGCTATGTGCAGCCTGCGGATTTAACGCAAGCTTTTGCCAAAGGCGCGCGCGCTGGCGGGGCTAAAATTCACCGTTACACATCTGTAACTGGGATCGAGCAGCTTGATGATGGGATGTGGAAAGTCAAAACAGATAAGGGCGACATCGTTTGTGAGCACGTTGTGTCTTGCACGGGTTCCTTTGCGCGTAAAACAGGGGAAATGATTGGCCTGGATATCCCTGTCGTGCCCGTTGAGCATCAATATATCGTCACAGAGTCTCATCCTGATATTGTCGCGCGCCGAAAAAACGGTGAGCCTGAGCTCGGCGTGCTGCGCGAATCTGATGGGTCTTGGTATATGCGCGAAGAAGCAGGCGGCCTTATCCTTGGGCCTTATGAGCACGGCGCGCCAGCTTGTTATGTTGACGGGCCTGATGATCAATCTGAATATGAGCTATTCCAAGAAGATATTGACCGTTTAATGCCCCATATTGAAAGCGCGATTCACCGCGTGCCTATATTTGAAGAGCTTGGCATCAAGAAAGTTTATAATGGCGCGATTGCTTATACGCCAGATGGTAACCCGATTGTTGGCCCTGCCTGGGATAAGAAAAATTTCTGGCTTAATGAGGGTCATAGTTTTGGCATCACGGCTGCTGGCGGCGCTGGCTGGCAGCTCGCGGAATGGATTGTCGAGGGCGAACCTACCGTTGATATGATGGGTGTCGATCCGCGCCGTTTCGGGCCATATGCGACGAAGTCTTATTTGATCGAAAAAAATGAAGAAGCTTACGCAGATGTCTTCGAGATTCATTATCCTGATGAAGAACGCGCCGCGGCGCGGCCTCTACGGACCTCACCTTGCTATGAGCGTATGAAAGAGAAAGGCGCTGTCTTTGGTCAGCTCTTTGGCTGGGAGCGTCCGAACTGGTTTGCGCCAGAAGGCGTCGAGCAAAAAGACGATTGGTCTTTCCGCCGCTCAAGCTATTTCGAGCATGTTGGCAATGAATGTAAAAATGTCGCCGAGAATGTAGGGCTGCTAGATATGACGGCTTTTGCTAAATGCCGCATTGAAGGTAAGGGCGCTGCGAAATGGCTCAATACCATGCTGGCGCAGAAAATGCCTGTGCGTGCTGGTAAACTTGCACTCTGTCATGGTCTAACCTTCAAAGGCGGCGTGCATTCTGAATTCACTGTGCAGCGTGAGTCTAAGACGAGTTTCTACCTTGTTTCTGCGGGCGCTTATCATCGCCTTGATCATGATTGGCTCCGCAAGCACCTTCCTGATGATGGCTCTGTTATTATGACGGACCTCACTAATTCGATGGGTGTATTTGTCGTGGCAGGTCCAAAAGCGCGTGATTTGCTACAGCCGATAACAGGCGCAAATCTGTCGAATGAAAGCTTCCCATGGCTAACGGCGCAAGAAACTTATGTGGGGCACGCGCCAGTGAAGCTTGCGCGGGTTAACTTCGTGGGTGAGCTTGGCTGGGAAATTCATCATCCGATTGAGTATCAAAACCACATCTTTGATGTGCTGTTTAAACATGGCGAAAAGCATGGCCTGAAACCTTTCGGTATTCGCGCTATGGACTCCATGCGGCTTGAAAAATCCTACCGCTTGGTAGGGACTGAAATGTCAATTGAATATGCGGCCTATGAATCTGGATTGCACCGCTTTGTGAATATGAAGAAGAAAGAAAACTTCATGGGCAAAGAGGGATTGCTTGACTGGGAAAAACGCGGCTTTGAAAACGCTTTCGTAACCCTCGAAGTGATGGATGTTGATGACGCCGATGTGATTGGAAATAACCCGATTTACAAGGACGGAGAGGTTATTGGCCGCGCAACGGGCGGCGGTTTTGGCTGGCGTATGAATGCGTCACTGGCTTTGGCCATGGTGCATCCCTCTCAATCAGAGATCGGTAATGATTTGGAGATTGAAATTCTGGGCAAGCGCTATAAATGCCGTGTGCTTGAGGACAGTCCTCACGACCCAACAAATGAAAAACTGAGAAGCTAAGCCACATGAAATTCTCTGCCGCTAGCCTTTTCGCGAATGCATTGTCTGGTCATAAGAAATGGCCTGCGCAATTTCCCGATAAAGAGCCGAAAAAAGAATATGACGCCATCATCGTCGGCGGCGGCGGCCATGGTTTGGGCGCGGCTTACTACCTCGCGAGCAAATACGGCATCACCAATGTCGCCGTGCTTGAAAAGGGCTGGATTGGCGGCGGGAATACGGGGCGTAATACGACGATTATTCGCTCTAACTATCTCTTTGACGAAAGCGCGGCGCTTTATGATCATGCGGTGGATTTGTGGGACGGGCTTAGCCAAGAATTGAATTATAACGTCATGTTTTCGAAACGCGGCGTGTTGATGCTGGCGCATAATGTCCATGATGTGCAGAGCTTTCAGCGTCATGTTTATTCTAACCGTCTTAACGGCGTTGATAATAAGTGGCTATCGCCCGAAGAGTGTAAAGCCTTCTGTCCGCCGCTCGATCTTTCACCCAACCGCCGCTATCCCGTTTTGGGCGGCGCACTTCAAAGGCGGGCAGGGACAGCGCGTCATGACAGTGTAGCTTGGGGTTACGCGCGCGCGGCTTCAAAGCTCGGCGTAGATATTATTCAAAACTGTATGGTTACAGGCATTCGCCGCGGCCCCGACGGCGCGGTGCAAGGCGTGGAAACCGCAAAAGGCTTTATTGGGACGAAGAAGCTTGGCGTGTCTGCTGCGGGTAATACCTCCGTTGTGATGGATATGGCGGGGTTAAGGTTCCCGCTGGAAAGTTACCCCCTTCAGGCACTTGTCTCTGAACCTGTGAAGCCCGTTTTCCCTTGCGTGGTCATGTCCAATGCCGTTCATGCTTATATAAGTCAGTCGGATAAGGGTGAGCTGGTTATTGGGGCGGGAACCGATCAATATACAAGCTACAGTCAACGCGGTCCGCTGCATTTGCAAGAGCATAACCTGATGTCGATATGCGAGATTTTTCCAATTTTCAAACGTATGCGCATGCTGCGTTCTTGGGGCGGTATTGTGGACGTGACGCCAGATCGCTCACCTATCGTTGGCAAGACGCCCGTTCAAGGGCTTTATGTGAATTGCGGCTGGGGCACGGGCGGGTTTAAGGCCACGCCAGGCGCGGCGAATATGCTTGCCTATACTATAGCGCATGACGCGCCGCATAAAATTAACGCGCCCTTCAATCTTGACCGCTTCATTGGTGGCCGTTTGATTGATGAAGCTGCCGCCGCTGCAGTGGCGCATTAGGAGGGTATGAGATGTTATTAATTCACTGTCCCTATTGCGACGAAAAACGTGCTGAGATTGAATTTGCCTATGCAGGTGAAGCTCATATCGCAAGGCCCAATGCGGCAACGCAAGGCGAGATGAGCGATGAAGATTGGTCCCAATATATGTTTATTCGCCAAAACGCCCGCGGCGAGCATGCCGAGCGTTGGTGGCATAATGCGGGCTGTAACATGTTCTTCAATGCCATCCGGAATACAGTCACGGATAAGTTCGTGATGAGTTATAAAATGGGTCAAAAACGTCCAAGTACAAAGCAGATTGAGGCCGCTAAAAAGTGAGTGCGTTTCGTAAATCAGGACGCGGTGTTGTTAATATTGCCAAACCGCTTAATTTTACTTTTGACGGTAAGACCTATCAAGGCGCTCAGGGCGATACGCTGGCGTCGGCATTGCTCGTAAATGGCGTTCATCTCATGGGGCGTTCATTTAAATATCATCGTCCGCGCGGCGTTGTCGGGGCAGGTTCTGAAGAGCCTAATGCGCTTGTCACTTTTGAGCGAGGCGAGGGCCGCATCACACCAAATATGCGCGCGACAGCGTTGGAATTATTTGAAGGCTTGAAAGCTAATAGTCAAAACCGCACGCCCAATTTAAAATTTGATTTAGGAGCATTTAATAACGTCTTTTCAATGTTCTTTCCTGCTGGCTTTTACAATAAAACATTTATGTGGCCTAAGTCATTTTGGGACAAAGTTTATGAGCCATTTATCCGAAACATGGCGGGTCTTGGGCCCGCGCCGACGCATGATGATCCAGATAATTACGCGAGCTCATATGGCTTTTGTGAAACCTTGATTGTCGGGGCGGGTCCTGCGGGAATTGCCGCGGCTTTGACGGCTGCGAAAAAAGGCGGACGTGTTATACTCGTTGATGAGCAGGCTGAACTAGGCGGGAGCCTTTTATCTGTCAATGACGCTCAAATAGACGGAGTGGCGGTAGCTGACTGGCTCGCTAAATCCCTCAAGACACTAGCGAAGGCAAACAATGTGACGCTTATGCCGAGGACAACGGCTATAGGCTATTGGCACGATAATTTTGTGGCTTTGTCAGAACGCCTTACGGATCACATTGCGAATGTAGAGGTTGGACCTGCGCGCGAGGAGCTTCACCGAATTCGCGCAGGTCAAGTCATCATCGCTCAAGGCGGTATTGAACGTCCTTTAGTCTTTAACGGCAATGATCGTCCAGGTGTTATGCTAGCCAGTGCTGCCCAGACTTATCTAAACAAATATGGCGTTGCGATTGGAAATGAAGTTGCAGTGCTAACAAGTCATGACAGTGCCTATCAGGCTGCCTTTGATTTGGCCGATGCCAATATTCGTATCCCCGTCATCATTGATGTGCGCGAGACAATTAGCCCAGCGCTTAAAACTGAAGTCGAGCGGCGCGGTATAGACTTAATGTTAGGCGCGTCTGTGTCAAAAACGTCAGGTAAATTACGTCTTAAATCAATTGAAATTTATGCGCCTGCTACGGAAAGTAAACGCCGTGTAAATTGTGACGCGCTCATAATGTCTGGTGGATGGACCCCTAGTTTGCATCTATGGTCACATTCCAAAGGCGGCATAAAATGGGATACGGATTTGGCTGCTTACATACCCGATGCTCCAAATGAAAAAGCTGTCTGTATCGGCGCTTGTAATGGTAATTTTGGATTGGGCGCGGCGCTCAACGCTGGAAACAAAGCAGCGGGAGGCCGCAAGCAATACGCCGTAGAAGAGCCTGAATTTGGAACGGGGGTAGTTTTAAATTCTTTGCCCAATTATATCCAATCCTCAAAGCAAAAAGCATTCGTCGATTTCCAAAATGACGTCACGGAAAAGGACATCAAACTTGCTGTGCAAGAGGGTTTTAAATCTATTGAGCATGTGAAGCGCTACACAACAAATGGAATGGCAACCGACCAAGGTAAAACATCTAATCTCAACGCGCTTGAGATCGCCTCAAAAGCCGTAGGTAAACCTATTGAGAAAGTAGGCCTAACGACGTTCCGTCCGCCATATACGCCGACGACATTCGGCACTTTTATTGGCTATCGCGATAATGAGCTCTTTGACCCCATTCGCAAAACACCGATGGATGGATGGGCCGAGGAGAACGGAGCCGTCTACGAGCCTGTCGCCCATTGGCGGCGTGCCTGGTACTTCCCTAAAGCCGGCGAAGACATGCACAAAGCCGTCGCGCGTGAATGCAAAGCGACGCGCGACAGCCTTGGGATTTTTGATGCTTCAACGCTTGGCAAAATTGAAGTTGTCGGCCCTGATGCCACTAAATTCATGAACTTGATGTATTCCACAAGCTGGACGAGCTTAAAACCTGGTGGATGTCGTTACGGCCTTATGCTTCGCGAAGACGGTTATATTTATGATGACGGGGTTGTCGCTCGTATGGCAGATGATCGCTATCACGTTACAACAACTACGGGCGGAGCGCCGCGTGTTTATCGTCATATGGAAGATTATCTACAAACAGAATTCCCGCATCTAGATGTGTGGCTAACTTCGACAACAGAGCAATGGGCGGTTATAGCGATTAATGGCCCAAATGCCCGAAAATTAATTGAACCATTCGTCGAAGGCATTGACCTCTCGCCTGAGGCCTTCCCGCATATGGCGGTTCGTGAAGGCACAATTTGCGGCCTCCCAACGCGTCTCTTCCGTGTCAGTTTTACAGGCGAGCTTGGCTTTGAAATCAATGTACCGTCTCATTACGGGCGCGCGCTTTGGGAGACGCTCTTCGAAGCCGGTCAGCAATATGACATTTGCCCCTATGGTACAGAAACGATGCACGTCCTTCGCGCAGAGAAGGGCTTTATTATTGTCGGCCAAGATACAGACGGAACTGTCACGCCCCATGATGCAGGCATGTCTTGGGCAGTGGCTAAGAAGAAGAAGGATTTTGTGGGTATGCGTTCGTTGAAACGCTCTGACCTTGTCAAAGATGGACGTAAACATTTAGTAGGCTTATTGACGGAGGATCCAAAAACGGTCTTGGTTGAAGGCGCTCAAATAGTTATCGATCCGAACCAACCCAAGCCGATGGATATGCTAGGGCATGTGACCTCGAGCTATTGGTCCGAAAGCTTAGGCTGTTCCGTTGCTATGGCCTTGGTGCGAGATGGATTTAATATGCAGGGAGAGAATATTTGTGTCCCTATGCCAGACGGCAATATCACGGCAAAGATCGTGAAACCCGTCTTCTATGATCCAAAAGGGGAGCGTCTCAATGTTGTTTAATCAAGCGATAGATATTCCCGAAAGCCTAAACACGGATGAACTGAAACTTGTTCTTATGCCTGAGCGCCTGCGCTATAGTGTGCGAGCTAAGGCATCAGATTTAACCGCTATTAAAAGAGCGAGCGGCGTGAAACTTCCATCTAAAATTGGCGCGAGTTATATGTCGATGGCGCAATTCATTTTGTGTTTGGGGCCAGGTGAATGGCTCATTATTGCTGACCCTCAAGAAAAAGTGAAACTCGCTAAGGCACTGGCAAAAATCCAGGAAAATTATACGGTCAGCCTCACGGATGTATCGCATCGAAATATTGGGTTTGCCCTCATGGGCCCCCGCGCGGTCAAGATGCTCAATGTCGGCTGTCCGCTTGACCTTTCGCTTGAAGCCTTCCCTGTGGGTAGAACGACCCGAACCGTCTTTGAAAGCGCCTCTATTGTTTTAACGCGCACGGGTGAAAATGATTTTGCAATTGAATGCTGGCGCTCATTTGCGCCTTATCTCCGCGATTTCTTTGCGCGCATTGCTGAGGTTAGCTAACAAAATTTAACAAACTACGGACCATGAAGATAAAGCCGAAACTGCCCTTATGCTAGGCCCAATGGGAGTGCGTGGTGCGCCAGATCCAGAAATCATCGGCGAGCCCACTATATGCTATTAATAAGCCGGTAATTGACGTGAGGGCTAGCTTGGAATAGCACCTGACGCCGTGAACTATGTGTTCAAATAACCTATAATGCCACCTCACAACCTAAAGGCCTAACATGCGTGTCTCGCTCGAAAAATTACTCTCCGAGAATAAGCTATTGCTGGCAGACGGCGCGACAGGGACTAATTTTATGGGAATGGGGTTGGAGCCCGGTTTTCCGCCGGATTTGTGGAATGTAAGTCATCCCGAAAAACCTGAGGCTTTGCATCAAATGTTTGTCGATGCAGGATCTGACATCATCCTAACGAATACTTTCGGCGCGAACGGGCCTCGGCTTAAGCTTCACAATGCTGAAGACGAAACTTATGAGATTAACAAAGCGGGCGCCCAAGTTGCAGGGAAAGTAGCGCAGCGTGCCGCTAGGTCTGTTGTCGTGGCGGGGTCTGTCGGCCCAACGGGGGAACTGTTTGAGCCGATGGGCGAAATGACAATGGCGTCTGCAAAAGCGGCTTTTAATGAACAAATGCGCGGCCTCAAAGATGGCGGGGTCGATGTCATCTGGATTGAAACAATGTCCGCCGCTGAGGAAATTACGGCGGCCTGTGAAGCAGCGATTGAGCTGGATATGCCCTTTGTCTTCACTGCGAGTTTCGATACGGCAGGTAAGACGATGATGGGTATTGCTCCAGGCGATATTGGAGCTGTCGCAACGGCTTTGTCAGTTAAGCCATTAGCTTATGGCGCGAATTGCGGCGTAGGGGCGTCTGATATGTTAGTCTCAAATCTAGCAATGACAAAAGCCGACCCAGACGCCGTTATTGTGGGCAAGGCCAATTGCGGGATACCTGTCATTAAAGGGAAAGAAACCGTTTATACGGGAACGCCGCCTCTTATGGCCGACTTTATGCGTATGGCGGCAGATTCTGGCGTGCGCATTATTGGCGGATGCTGCGGTAATGCACCGGAGCATATTGCGGCTATGCGGGTAGCGATGGACAATTATGAAGCCTCCAACCGCCCGACATTAGACGACATTACGACCAAAATGGGCAAGTTAGTCTCTCCGCCAACGAGCGCTGAAGCGGCCAATCGCGTGAAAGATAGGAACTCCAGACGCCGCCGGAGATAATTTACTTGAAAGGTAGCTGCGTAATGATAGCTGCGCGGGCTCCAGCTGGTGCGTGAACACTGACGTCAGTCCCGTAATCCCAATGCGCGCGATCGATCATTCCGATAGCAACATTGGTTTTGCAGTCAGGGGACCACGCCGCAGAGGTGACTTGGCCCACTTTTTCCCCACCTATCATAACAGGCCAAGGCGCGGAGCAAGATGGAATGGCCTCGCCTGATATAGATAACCCTCGAATTTGGCGCTTAGGACCGTCGGTGAGTTCACGCTGCAAGGCATCTGCGCCGATGCAGTCCTTGGCCGATTCGCCTCTGCAGAACTTCCCAAGGCCTGCCTCAAAAGGCGTATTGTCCCGCGTCATATCATTGCCATAGGAGAGCAGCCCGCCCTCAATGCGCTCAATCAGATTTGGGCATCCCGCGCGAACATTTAGGTCTTGGCCAGCCTCGAATAAGGCATCCCAAATAGCTTCCCCATTTTCTGTGCCATCAACATAGATTTCAAAACCGCCTTGCACGGAATATCCTGAACGGGCGACCGTATGCTGCCGGCCATTGAAGCTGAGTTGGCGGTGGCGAAAGAACCTTAAATCCGCAATGTCCTCTCCGAAAAGTCGAGCCATCAACTCATCGGACTTTGGGCCCTGTATCGCCAAAGGGGAGACATCAGGCTCAAACACGTCGACATTAAGCCCGCGCCCTAAGGCTAGACCCTTCACCCAATAAAGAAGGTCGGAATCAGCTATGGAAATCCACCATTTATTGTCATTATGTTTAACGGTGACGGGATCGTTCAGCATTCCGCCTTTATCATCGACGACGGGGATGTAATAGCATTGGTCATCTTTCATTTTCGCCAGATTACGCGGGGTCAGCATTTGAATAAGCCGGGCGGCGTCCGCTCCCTTGACCTCGACTTGCCGCTCGCAAGCCACATCCCACACTTGCACATGTTTTTTTAAGTGATGATAATCAGCTTCGACGCTCTCAAAGACCGTAGGCAGCAACATATGATTATAGACGGTATAACCTTTTACACCTGCATCTGTGACGCGCCGCGTAAAAGGCGTAGAGCGTGTACGGCGCGAAACTGATAAAACCGGTTGCATAAGCGTCTCTCGAATAGGTCTTTATTCGCGCCTAGTTGAAAACGGCATTTTGTAAATTGAAAAGAACCGTGACCAAAGTTTTCTAATGGCTATAATTAGAGAGCCTAATTATTTAGCATCACAACAACACCGCCAAAGGGCGGTGTAGCCATTAACTCCAAGGGAAGGGGCTATTTGATGTAGGGTGCAAGTCACCTTCGGCGTAACGCCCAAAGCGGAAGGGTTTAAGCAATTCCGATGTTTTGCCCATAATATGCTCTGCTACTAACTCGCCAACGCCCAGCATTTTATATCCGTGGTTACTATCGGCGATAATATAGCAGTTTTCACAAAACTCATCAAAGACAGGGAAGCTGTCAGGGGTGAAGCATCCAACGCCGCCCGATGGTTCTTTATCGAATTTTTCTATCGTGCCTTCAAAGCGCTTATGACAATGCGCCAGAGCTGAGACCCACATATGAGCAAATTCAGGCGATGAAATCCATTCAGGTGATGCAGGGCCGTAAGGGTCTAGCTGTAATTCGTCGACAGGTGTTTCAACGGGGTAGGGCATAGCCCCGCCTTGAACGCCGCCAAAGTGGAAATCAGGCTTATAGTAAAGCCCCCAAATCTTGCCTTCTTCTTCTATGGTTGAGCCATCGACAGTAGATAGGAGCGCTGCATCTGTGTCGACATGCATAACGGGAGGCTGCCGTCCATCATTTGTCTTGAACATCTCGGGATCAACATTGAGCACGCCTTCTTCGAGTTGCCAGAATGTCCACATGCCTATTCCGTCATGTGTGGTGCCGTCTGCGCTCTTAATGCTAACCGTTTTGGGAAGCTCAAGCATGGACCAAAAATCTCGTACCCAAGGACCTGCGCCAATAACAACATAGTCACAGTCAATATCGCCTTTATCGGTTTCGACAGATGTAATCGCAGAGGACGCGCCATTGGCCCGCTTGAAGCCTGTGACCTCTATGCCCGATATGATACGCACGCCTTCGGCTTCTGCTTTTGCCGCGAGGCCATACATTGCTTTCGAATTATTCGCGTAACCGCCTTTTTTCTCATGCAAAACAGACGTGATGTTCTCAGCTTGCCAATCGCTATAGATATCTTTCATATAGTCGCTGCAGTCTTCCTCGCCCTCGATGAACTCGCTTTCATAACTAATAGCTTTTTGTTGTTCATAAATTGAGGCAACATCTTCATGCATGCTCTCGCAAGATATCTGCATGTAGCCAACCGGGTGGTAGGAATAGCTCTCTGGGTCTGATTCCCAGGCCTTAACGGAATGGGCCATAAGCTCACGCATGGCAGGTTGATAATAATTATTGCGCACGACGCCGCAGGCTATCCCTGAAGCGCCGGCGGCTATTCCGTTTTTATCAAGGATAATAATGTCTGCCCCGCTGCCTTTTCCCGAAGCCTTTAATGACTTTGCGAGGTGAAAAGCCGTGGATAGGCCGTGAATACCTGCACCGATAATCACGTGCTTTGAATGTGTTGGAATTGCCATGTGTCTCTCCGTTTTGCCTTGGTTTAGGGACGTGAAACGCAGGAAACAACACTTCGCTAATTTTATAACTTATTTTTATCGATCTATATCGCGGCTATTTATAGCTATAGAATAAGCCAAATTAACTGTATTTTGTGTTTTTAGTGTATTTACATTAAGACTACTTATGATTAGCGGGAAAAGAAAAAGATTTAAGGGGACCTAAATCGTGAAAATACCAAATAACTTTGACCTGAGATCACTTCAAGTATTTGTCGTGACAGCGGATCAGGGCGGCATGACTCAAAGCGCGCGCGTTTTGCGCATGACTCAGTCGGCAGTGTCTCAGATTATTGCGGGGTTAGAAGACGCCGTTGAGACGAAGCTGTTTGATCGATCTGTTCGACCGATTGTTCTGACGGCAGCGGGTAAAATTCTGCTTGAACGCGGACGTCAGCTCATTCGCGATACAAAGGAAACTTTCCGAGAAACCCGAACTTTAGAACAGCGTAAACTGGCTATGCTTACCATTGCCATGACGGATAGTATGTCTGCGGTTTTGGGCGCTAAACTTTACAAATCATTGCAAGAAATATCTAGCTATTGGCGCCTTTGGGCCGGCTTATCGCCATACCACCGCGAAGAATTTCTGTCGCACAATATCGATATTATGGTTACGACCAGTAATGTTATGGAGGACGTGGCAGGGCTAGATCGTCAGCTCATTTTCCAAGAACCTTATGTATTGGTGTTTCCAAAAGACTATACGGGATCCGTAGACATTATGGACGGCGTGCGAGATATTCCGTTTTTAAGATATTCACTACGCTCCGCCATGGGGCTGCGGATTGAATCTCAGCTCAACCGATTGCGGTTGAAATTTCCAGATGTTGTTGAATTTGACGGCGCCGCGAGTCACACAATGGCCGTGGCTGAGGGCGTAGGATGGGGTATTACAACGCCCTTATGCCTGTTGCAAAAGGCAGAGCTTTTGGACAAAGTTCAAATTCATCCTTTGACCCGAGGGCAGTTTAGCCGGCATTTTGATTTGTTGTCGCGAGAAAATAGTTTGGGATCTATGCCCGAAAAAATAGCCGCGGAGGCGCGCAGAATACTGCAAACCGAATGCATGCCTGTGCTCTACGAAAAACTCCCTTGGATTGAAGAAAAGTTCAATTGGACGGGTGATCGACCCGAAGACCTTACGGAACGGCGCTAAGCATGAATAGTGTTGCTTAGCGTCTTTATTCCCTTGTCTTATGACTTTGTTTCAAAAGCTCTTATCTAAGGGCTTTAAGCTTGCGGTGTATAAGAGGTGTAGCTTAGTTTCGCGGTGTTGGTTTAAACAGGAAATACTATGCCTGTACAAGGATTAGACGCGGTGCTGCAATCGACGGATAAGGCTAAAGGCCTGCCGAACGCGCATTATATTTCTCCTGAGGTTTACGCGCTGGAGCGCGAACATCTCTTCTTTAAGTCTTGGTCAGCCTTGGCATTTGAGGCTGATGTTGCAAGGAACGGCGATGCCTATCCCTTTGATTTTATGGGAGTTCCTATGCTGCTCGTGCGCGGGCGGGATGGGGTCGTTAATGTATTTCAAAATACCTGCCGTCATCGCGGCATGATTTTGGTTGATAAACCAACGCGTCTTAAAGGGCCTATTCGGTGCCCTTATCATAGTTGGTGTTATGATCATGGCGGCGCGCTTGTGCGGACGCCTTATGTTGGCGGCGTCGATGTGGATACGCATGACGCTATTAAGCCAGAGCAGCTTAGCCTTTTTAAAGTGCGCAGTTTTATCTGGCAGGGCATAGTTTTTATAAATTTGTCAGGTGATGCCCCTGCTTTTGACGTCCAGCATGCGGACGTTATGGCGCGCTGGAAAGAGTTTGATAAGCCTTACCACCTTGGGGGAGAGGCAAGCCTTTTCGATATGACCTTGGCTACGAATTGGAAGCTTGCGGTAGAGAATTATTGTGAGTCTTATCACTTGCCCTGGGTGCATCCTGAACTCAACGCGATCTCACCTATCGACATGCACTATAATATCGAAAATCATACTGACTATTCTGGGCAGGGCAGTCTAAATTATAAACAATTGGTCGGAGAAGGAGGACAAACCTTTCCTAGCTTTGAAGGTGTTTCAGATAAATGGGACACACAATCAGAATATATTTCTTTCTTTCCCAATGTATTGCTGGGCGTTCACAAGGATCATGCTTTTGCAATGATTCTGATGCCGCAAGGCCCAGAGCAAACGCAGGAACGCGTGGCGTTATTCTACGCTGACGCGTTAGACGCGGAAGACTGGCAAGATATGTTAAATGAGAATGCCCGTATTTGGCGGGGGGTCTTCGCAGAAGATATCGGCGTCGTGGAAGGTATGCAAAAGGGGCGTCACGGCCCTATGTTTGACGGCGGTAAGTTTTCGCCTGTTATGGATGGACCGACGCATATTTTCCACAAATGGGTGGCACGTAAGATGATGGCGCTACAAAGTGAGCCGCAATAGACAATATCTGAAACACTAATGATGCAAACTCTGTCTTGTTTTGTGAAGGTTTTATGCAAATACCGACTAGAATAAAACGCAAATTATATCGCTTGGATGAGATTACACCATGGTGACATTACTAAATACCGTCGAAGACCCTATCGCGCGTAATATCTGCCGTGATCATGGCGATAGACCAGAAGAGTTATTAGAAATTTTGCATGGCGTGCAACACGCCCACGGCTTTCTAAGTGACGGCGCATTGCGGACGATTACCCAGGCCTTGAATCTATCACGCGCAGAAGTACACGGCGTGGTGAGCTTTTATCACGATTATAAGCGTGAAAAACAGGCTGATCAAACGATCAAAATCTGCCGTGCTGAAGCCTGTCAGGCTCTCGGAGCGAATGAACTCATTACCGACGCTGAGGCGGCTTTTGGCGTTAAGCTTGATAAGGGTGGACATGATGTTGGACTCGAAGCAGCCTATTGTCTTGGAAATTGCGCGCTAAGCCCCGCAGTGATGATCGATAATAAGCTGTATGGCCGTGTCGATATCGCCAAGCTAAAAAAACTCTCCATGAAACACCGTGAAGGATCCCAGAGTAAAGGGGTAAAGTCATGAGCGTAAAAGTGTATATACCGCGCGATGCTGCAGCTTTATCTATGGGCGCAGATGAGGTTTCAAAAGCTATTGCCGCGAAATGCGGTGATGCCGTAGAGATCATTGGCAATGGCTCTCGCGGCATGTTGTGGCTTGAGCCTTTGGTTGAAGTAGAAACCCCTAAAGGCCGAGTCGCCTATGGCCCTGTAAGCGTTGATGACATTGAGAGTTTACTGAGTGCTGACTTTCTAAATGGCGGCGACCATCCTTTGGGGCACGGGGTGACCGAAGACATACCTTATTTAGCCAAACAAGAACGCCTAACCTTTGCACGCGTCGGGCTGATCGATCGGTTGAGCCTTTCAGATTATGAAACCCATGGCGGATTGGCGGGACTAAGAAATGCGCTTGAGATGCCGCCTGAAAAAATTGTCGAAGTCGTTTCAGATTCGGGACTTAGGGGCCGAGGCGGCGCAGGCTTTCCAACAGGGATAAAGTGGAGAACGGCTAACGCTCAGCCGCAAGGTCAAAAATACATCTGCGCCAATGCAGATGAGGGCGATAGCGGAACCTTTGCAGATAGATTGTTGATGGAGGGCGACCCGTTCTCGCTCATCGAAGGTATGGTCATCGGGGGAAGGGCCATCGGAGCGGATATAGGCTATGTTTATATCCGCTCTGAATATCCGCATGCGATTAAGACCATGCGCCGCGCGATCAATATCATGGAAGATGCAGGTTGGCTCGGTGAGGATATCAAAGGCAGCGGCACGAATTTCAACCTCTATGTCCGTGTTGGGGCAGGGGCCTATATTTGCGGCGAAGAAAGCTCAATGTTGGAGTCGCTCGAAGGCAAGCGCGGTCAGGTAAAAGTAAAACCGCCAATTCCAGCCATTAGCGGGATGTTTGGTAAGCCGACCATCGTGAATAACGTTCTCACGCTGGGCTCAGTTCCCTTTATCTTGGCTAATGGCGCGAAGGCTTATGCCGATTTCGGGCAAGGACGTTCCAAAGGCACGCAGCCATTTCAGCTTGCGGGTGATATTAAACATGGCGGTCTTGTTGAGAAAGCCTTTGGCGTAACGATGGATGAGCTGATCAACGGTTTTGGCGGGGGTACCCATACGGGTCGTCCTTTAAAAGCCGTTCAAGCGGGCGGCCCATTAGGGGGATATGTAAAACCTGACGGTTTTGATGTTGAAATGGGGTATGAAACCTTGTCAGAGGCTGGCGCGATGCTCGGTCATGGCGGGCTTGTTGTCTATAATGATACGGCAAATATGCTTAACATGGCGCGTTACGCTATGGAGTTTTGCGAAATCGAATCCTGCGGAAAATGTACGCCCTGCCGTATTGGATCGGTGCGCGGCAAAGAAACATTTGACAAAATCGCAGCCGGCGAAAACATCGCTGAAAACATCGAAGTGATAGAAGATCTGTGTGACTTGATGGAAGACGCTTCATTATGTGCTATGGGAGGCTTAACGCCGATGCCTGTGCGCACAGCTATGAAGTTGTTCCCAGAAGAATTTACAGGCCCCAAAGCGGTAGCGGAGTAAGATTATGGCTCTCTTAATTGAAAAAGATTTCGGCACACCTGCCGTCAAATCCGAGAAAACGGTGACCTTGGCGATTGACGGAAAAGATATTTCTGTTCCCGAAGGCACATCCGTTATGCGCGCGGCCGCCGAAGCGGGGATTGCTATTCCTAAGCTTTGCGCTTCCGATAATCTTGATGCCTTTGGATCTTGCCGCCTCTGTGTTTGTAAAATTGAAGGTAAGCGCGGTACGCCTGCTTCTTGCACGACGCCTGCCGAAGAGGGGATGCAAGTCACGACCAAGGATGAGCAAATTACCAAAATCCGCAAAGGCGTGATGGAACTCTATCTCTCTGACCACCCCGTTGATGCCGTCTCTGCGCCGGGCGGCGCCGAGAGCGAGTTTTTCCAAATGGTCGAAGAAGTCGGCGTGACCTCCGTGCGTTATGGTCTTGCAGGAGATAATCATCTGGACGCTGAAATTGATGAGAGTAATCCCTATTTTGTCTTTGACGAAAGTAAATGTATTCTTTGCTCACGTTGCGTACGGGCCTGTGATGAAGTGCAAGGAACGCTGGCGCTCACGGTTGAAAAGCGCGGCTTTAAATCTAAAATATCAGCTTCCATGGATGAGAGTTTCATGGACTCAGAATGCGTGTCTTGCGGTGCTTGTGTGCAGGCGTGCCCGACCACATCCTTGCAAGAGAAATCAGTGATAGAGCAGGGAATGCCTGATGAAACTGTGCTCACAACTTGCGCCTATTGCGGCGTTGGCTGTTCCTTCAAAGCCGAGCTTAAAGGCGGTGAAGTCGTCCGCATGGTGCCTTGGAAAGATGGCAAAGCTAATCATGGTCATAGCTGCGTCAAAGGGCGTTTCGCCTTTGGTTACGCGACCCATAAAGACCGTATCACGGAACCGATGATACGCGAGAATATCACGGATCCGTGGCGCGTCGTGTCTTGGGATGAAGCCTATAAGTTTTCCGCAGATAAGCTGAAAGCCGCGCAGGCTGAATATGGTGTTAAAGCGATTGGCGGTATTACGTCTTCCCGATGCACGAATGAAGAAGTCTGGCTTGTTCAGCGTCTTATCCGTCAGGGTTTTGGCAATAACAATGTCGATACATGTGCCCGCGTCTGTCACTCACCAACAGGGTACGGCCTCAAGCAAACCTTTGGCGAGTCTGCTGGAACACAGAACTTTGACTCTGTGGAACACGCAGATTGCATCATGGTTATTGGGTCAAACCCGACCGACGCGCATCCTGTCTTTGGATCGCAAATGAAGCAGCGCTTACGTCAAGGTGCAAAGCTCATCGTTGCCGATCCGCGCGGTATTGATCTTGTGCGTTCCCCGCATATTAAAGCGGATTATCATTTACAGTTACGCCCCGGCACGAATGTCGCCTTGATAAATGGTCTCGCCCATGTGGCTGCCAAAGAAGGCTTGCTGGATGAAGACTTCATCAAAACCCGCTGCGAACCCGATAGTTATCCTGAGTGGAAAACAATGATCCTCGGTGAGGTCAACTCACCTGAAAGCGTCTCTAATATCACAGGTGTTCCTGCCGAAGACATTATCGGAGCAGCCCGAATGTTTGCGGGCGAAAAGAACTCTGCCATCTATTACGGTCTCGGCGTGACGGAACATAGTCAAGGATCAACCATGGTTATGGGTATGGCCAACCTCGCTATGGCCACGGGCAATATTGGCCGTCCAGGCGTTGGCGTAAATCCGATGCGAGGCCAGAATAATGTTCAAGGCTCTTGCGATATGGGGAGCTTCCCGCATGAGCTTTCAGGCTACCGTCCAGTTGGCGACGACGCCGCGCGCGGATTATTCGAGACGAAGTGGGGCCGCAAACTCGACAATAAACCCGGTTACCGTATTCCCAATATGTTCGACGAAGCTATCGGCGGAAATTATAAGGGCATGTATATTCAAGGCGAAGATGTCGCGCAATCTGACCCGAATATCAAACATGTTGAAGCAGCATTGAAAGCACTTGATATCCTGATTGTCCAAGATTTGTTCCTCAATGAAACCGCCCGTTTCGCGCATGTATTCTTACCCGGAACAAGCTTTCTTGAAAAAGACGGAACTTTTATTAATGCTGAGCGCCGTATCAATCGCGTGCGTCCCGTCATGGAGCCGATTACCGGCAAGCATGAGTGGGAAGTTACGCAGGACCTTGGTAAGGCTTTAGGGATTGATATGGGCTTTAACAATGCCTCAGAAATCCTCGATGAAATCGCCGATTTAACACCCCAATTTGCTAATGTGTCATTTGATGTGTTGGACGCTGCGGGAAGTCTGCAATGGCCTGTTAATGACGATAATCCAGAGGGCGCTGAAGTCATGCATGTCGGTGAATTTGTCCGTGGTAAAGGCCAGTTTATTCCAACGGAATATGTCGCGACAACGGAACGCACCAATCGCCGTTTCCCGCTTCTTCTGACAACTGGCCGTATTCTCTCGCAATATAATGTTGGCGCGCAGACACGGCGTACGGAGAATAACCTATGGTGGGAAGAAGACGTTCTCGAAATCCATCCAAGTGACGCCGAAGCGCAAGGCGTGCGTGATGGCCAATGGGTTTCGCTAAGCTCTCGCAAAGGCGAGATTACGCTTCGAGCAAAACTGTCTGAGCGTATGGCGCCTGGCGTCGTATACACAACCTTCCATCACCCTGATACGGGCGCGAATGTTGTGACGACAGAGAATGTCGACTGGGCTACAAGCTGCCCTGAATATAAAGTCACAGCCGTCGCCGTCGCGCCGGCAAACCATAAATCTGATTGGCAGATGAATTACGAAGAAGAGCTATCGGAATATCGCAAGATTGCGCAGCCTGCTGAGTAAATGAACGTCCCTGTAAATATTCACGGGGAAGCACCTGCGCTATCGCGCCAGATAAAAGCAGGCGATGACCAGTGGTTCATTCCGGAAGAAGTCCCGATTGCCTTTGTCTTTAATCGCCGCAATTACGCGGTGATGATGGGCACGCCTGATGATTTAACTGACTTTGCGTTTGGCTTCGCCTTGACAGAAGAGGTTATCAAAAACGTCGATGAGATAAAGTCCCTTGATATTCATCTCTCGGAAAAAGGCGCGGATCTGCGTTTTAAGATATCTGCCGTAGCCTTGGAACGCCTAGATGTCACGCAGCGCCGCCGTAATATGGTGGGGTCTGCCAGTTGCGGTCTATGTGGATTAGAAAATGCGGATACACTTTTTAAAACCTTGCCATCTGTGTCTGATACCAAAGTGGAACTCAGTGCGGCTGCCATGACAAAAGCTTTGGCCGCCTTACGTCAAAGCCAACCTCTCAACGCGCAAACACATAGCGTCCATGCGGCTGCATGGGTCTCTATGTCAGGTAACATAGAGCTCACCCGCGAGGATGTTGGAAGACATAATGCTTTAGATAAGCTGCTGGGTGCCATGGCGTTGCAAACTATTGATGCCAAAGCGGGATTTGTTCTCATGTCTAGCCGCTGCTCTTATGAGATTGTTGAAAAGGCGGCGCGGCGTGGCGTTCAGGCTATTCTTTCCGTCTCAGGCCCAACGGCTTTCGCCATGCGTAAAGCTAAAGAGGCTAATATGGCGCTCTATGCGCGAGCCGGCGAGGGCGCGTTAAGGATTGATTTATAATTTTTTCTGATGACTGCATTTTCGGGCTTGCCAATTTTGAAAGGCAGGCATAAAGGCAAAATTATTGAATGTAGTTCGCGGCCTTCCTGCTGCTTTTAAGGTTTAATGCGATGCGGGCTGTTCTTAGCTCTATCGGGGCGCTGTTAATTTCAGCGGCTATCCTTCTCGCAGGCGGCGGCTTGCTCGGAACACTTGTGGCCGTGAGCGCCGAACTGAATGGTTTTCCGCTTGTCGCTATTGGATTTCTATCTTCTGCTTATTTTGCGGGCTTTATGGGGGGCTGTTTAACTACGCCTTATCTCGTCAAGCGCGTGGGGCATGTGCGAGTCTTCGCGGCTCTTTCATCGCTCGTAGCAGCCTGCGCGCTTAGTCATATGTTGTTGGTAAATGTTCCGAGTTGGGCGATATTACGGGCTTTGACGGGGTTTAGTTTTGCCGGGCTTTATATGCTCATTGAGAGCTGGATTAATGAGCAATCGCCCAATGATAAGCGTGGGCAAGTGCTGTCCATCTACCGTATGGTGGATTTGGCGGCGATTACAGTGGGGCAATTTTTACTCACACTCGCTGACCCCAAAGATTTTGTTCTGTTCTCAGTCGTCGCAATATTGATTTCTGTTGCGATTTTTCCTATCTCGCTTTCGACGTCTAAAGCGCCAATGGCGGTGACATCAACCAAGCTAAACATTCGAAAACTGATGAAGATTTCGCCATTGGCTGTAGCGGGGTGTTTTGCGGTAGGGCTTTCCAGTGGGGCCTTTTGGGGCGTTGCGCCCGTCTTTGTGCAGCAGCTTGGACATCCGGTCTTAATGGTATCCGTCTTTATGAGTGTCGTCATTTTTGCTGGCGCTGTGATGCAATGGCCGATGGGATGGTTGTCCGATAAAATAGGTCGCCGCAAGGTCCTTATTTTGGCGTCACTGGGCGGTGTGGTGAGCGGCATGTTCCTGTGGAAATTAGCGCCCCAATCCTTGGGTTTGATGATGGCAGGCGGCGTGCTTTACGGTATGTTCGCGATGCAGATATTTGGTATGGCTGCCGCGCATGCTAATGACTATGCGCAGCCTGATGAATTTGTATCTGTGAGCGGAGGGCTTTTGCTTATTTACGGTGTTGGGTCAGTCATCGGTCCGTCGATTGCGCCTATCGTCATGTCTATTGCAGGGCCGTCATCAATGTTTGCGTATACAGCCGCGGTTCAAGGACTTTTAGCCATTTATGCGCTCTACCGTCTGACCCAGCGCGAAGCCCCAGAGGGTAGTGACGATTACGTCCCTGTAGCACGACCTCGCGCGGCTTTACTTATACTACGGACTGACCCAAGAAATCTTTTGAAACGTAAAAAGAAACAGCGCGGAAAAGTGACTGACCTTTAAGTTTCCGCCGCAGGACGGCGGCGTTTATTTACCCGCCGTTTCGCGCGGCGCTCTTCGCGTAACTTCAGCAATGTCGGCATACGGGCAGGGAGTTGTTCTAATATTGTCTGGCGTTCTTCGGGTGTTCTAACACTCCAATAAGAAATCTCGTCCTGTGTGCGTCCGCATCCAAAACAAAAGCCGCTTTCACGCTCCATTGAGCAGACAAGTTGGCAGGGGCTGTCTTCGGGCTCTACAGCAAGTTCTTCGGTTGTTTTATCGGTCATGACGCGCTTCATACAGTAAGTTTAATCTATGCGTTTATTACGCTATTAAGCCCCTAATTGCCTATTAAAAAAATCAGCTTAGTTTGCCGAAATGCCCGATAGTCCTGACTATTCAAATTTATAATTTTGTCCATAAGAGTAATCGCAATAAAAGCGGATTAGAGACAGGTTATCGAGACGAAATTTTGCGTCGCTAAAAAGATACACAAAGGGAGCGGCCACGGCCGTAAATATATGTCACAAGATAATTTACCAGCTCCTGGCGCGCCTGATATCGAGATTGCCCGCGCAGCAAAAATGAAATCACTTTTACCTCTTGCGAAAGAGGCGTTAGGTATCCCGGCTGACGCGCTCGTGCCTTATGGTCACTACAAAGCAAAACTGTCTTTGGACTATATTGATAGCTTGAAAGACAAGCCAGATGGGAAGCTCGTCCTCGTGACGGCTGTGACGCCGACGCCTGCAGGCGAGGGTAAAACAACGACCTCAGTGGGCTTAAATGACGGCCTGAACCGTATCGGTGTTAAAGCAATGGTCTGTTTGCGCGAGCCTTCGCTTGGGCCTTGCTTTGGCATGAAAGGCGGCGCTGCTGGGGGCGGCCGCGCGCAGGTCATTCCTATGGAAGATATTAATCTGCATTTTAACGGCGACTTCCACGCTATCACCTCGGCGCATTCATTGATTTCAGCGATGCTAGACAACCATATGCAATGGGGGAATGAGCTGGATATAGACCCGCGCCGAATTACATGGCGCCGCGTTGTCGATATGAATGATCGGGCGCTTCGCCATATCGTTATGGGCCTGGGCGGCCCGACGCAAGGGATCGTGCGGGAAGGCGGTTTTGACATCACAGTGGCGTCAGAGATCATGGCGATATTCTGCCTCGCAACGGATCTCAAAGACCTACAAAAACGCATCGGCGATATTATTGTCGCAAAGACCCATAAGAAAAAGGCCGTCACGGTAAGGGATCTAGGGTGTGACGGCGCCGTTACTGTCCTGCTAAAAGATGCGTTCCAGCCTAATCTCGTGCAATCTATTGAGCATAATCTAGCCTTCATCCATGGTGGCCCTTTTGCAAATATTGCGCATGGTTGTAACTCTGTTGTCGCCACGCAGACAGCGCTGAAAATGACGGATGTCGTTGTTACTGAAGCTGGCTTTGGTGCCGATTTGGGTGCTGAAAAATTCCTTGATATCAAGTGCCGCCAATCTGGCCTGCGTCCTGACGCCGTCGTTCTTGTCTGCACAATTCGCGCAATGAAAATGCAGGGCGGCGTATCTAAGAATGATTTGACCCCTCAAAATATTGACGCTGTCCGTGAGGGCTGTGTTAATGTTGAGCGTCACATTCAAAACCTTAAGAAATTTGGCGTGACACCTATCGTCTCAATCAATCACTTTGTTCACGATACGGATGAAGAAATCGCGGTTGTCAAAGAGGTATGCGACCGCGAAGGCGTTCCGATGGTTATTGCCCGTCATTGGGCCGAGGGCGGAGCCGGGGCCGAAGATTTGGCGCGCGCCGTGAAATCTGAACTGGATAAGCCGAAACCGACAATTACCTTGATGTATGAGGATAGTGATAAGCTGGCCATCAAAGTCGAGAAGGTCGCTAAAGAAATTTACCGGGCCGAAAGCGTGACAATAAGCGCCGCTGCCAAGACAGCGTTCCGCCAAATTGAAAAAATGGGCTTTGGGCACTTGCCAATCTGCATTGCGAAAACACAATCGAGTTTCTCAACAGATCCGAAAAACCTTGGCGCAACGTCTGGTCATAATGTGGAAGTTCGCGAAGCTACGCTTAACGCAGGCGCAGGTTTTGTAGTTGCCATTTGCGGGACGATTATGCGCATGCCAGGTCTTCCGAGACATCCAGCCGCATTGGATATTGGGCTGGATGAAGATGGACAAATCGTTGGGCTTGCCTAAAATTTATATGTAAAGAAATTTTACAAATTGTATAATAAATGGAGTCGCAAATGAGCGATCAAGACGAGGAAATAATACTCAAGGATCTCGACGACACAGAGCTCGTAGCGCAGATGCAAGATGATCTTTACGACGGTATGCTCTCCGAAGTGACTGAGGGGACACAAATCCTGCTCGATCGCGGGTGGGATGCGAATATGGTGCTTAATGACGCGCTTGTCGAAGGCATGCGCATTGTGGGTATAGATTTTCGTGACGGTATCCTCTTTGTCCCTGAGGTGCTTCAAAGCGCGAACGCGATGAAGGGCGGCATGAATCTCTTGCGGCCTATTCTAGCGGCGAGCGAAAATAATAGCAGCGTGGGTAAATATGTTATCGGCACTGTTAAGGGTGATATTCATGACATTGGTAAAAACCTTGTTGGTATGATGCTTGAAGGCGCGGGCTTTGAAGTTATTGATTTGGGTATCAACACGCCTGTCGAAGAATATCTTGCTGCAATCGAGGAACACGAACCAAATATCTTAGGTATGTCAGCCCTCTTAACCACGACTATGCCTTATATGGGCGTAGTGATTGAAGAGCTCGATAAACGCGGTATCCTCAAAGAGCTTCCTGTGATGGTTGGTGGCGCGCCGCTTAACCAAGAATTTGCGGATGCGATTAATGCCCATACTTATGGCCGCGATGCCGCTATGAGCGCCGAGCTTGCTAAAGCAATTATGGGTAAGAACCGCTAACGTTTATGGAAAGCCGCGTCCCAAAGACCCTGGTTCTTGCCTGCGGCGCGCTGGCTAAAGAGATTGTGCATTTGCAAAAGCAGAGCGGCGAGGTCTTTGATCTGCAATGCTTGCCTGCGGCTTATCATAACACGCCCGGTAAAATTGTCCCCGGCCTGCGGGCTATTCTTGACGACCGCGGCGCGAACTATGATTGCGTCCTAATCGGATATGGCGATTGCGGCACAGGGGGCGGTCTTGACACGATGCTGGCTGACTATCCCAAAGCGTCCCGTTTGCCGGGCGCCCATTGTTATGCTTTTTTTGCGGGCTTAGAGCAGTTTGACGCGATGATGGAAGAAGAGCTTGGCAGCTTTTTCCTTACCGATTATTTGGTCCGCCATTTTGACACCCTGATTTTCAAAGGCTTACTTGGCTTGGACCGATTTCCGCATCTGCGTGATGAGTATTTCAAGCATTACAAACGGCTCGTTTATATCTCACAAATGGATGATGATGATTTGATTGCCAAGGGGAAAGCAGCTGCCCAGCGTCTGGGGCTGGCCTTTGAACATCGACGGGTTGGCTATGGCCTGATGACTGAGGCCCTAAAGTTTTCTCACATGGAGTCCGTTAATGTATAGCGTTCGAAAATGGTCTGTTCGCCATTCCCGTTTTATGGAAGGGCTTTATAACGGCGTGAATCCTGCCATCCTCGCGACTTTGCGCGTCATAACCAAAGTGTTTGGAACAAAGCTGGATCGCCCGATCACAGCAGCAGAGGCAACTCTAAAAGGGGTTTTGTTTGATTGCCAGATGTGCGGCTCTTGCCAATTGTCCAAAACGGGCATGTCATGTCCGATGAATTGCCCAAAAACTTTGCGCAATGGCCCGTGCGGCGGCGTGCGTCCTGACGGCAATTGTGAGGTTAAACCGGATATGAAATGCGTTTGGGTTATGGCTTGGGATGGGGCTAGCCGTATGAAAGATGGCGGCGAGGCTATTCGAGATATTGAATTTGCGAGCGATCATCGCGACAAAGGTAAGTCCACATGGCTGAAACTGGCCCGTGAAAAACGGCCAGATGCCACCGTGAAACCATTGCAGAATACAAATGTCTAAAGATACTAATATCCAAGATGTAGAGTATGTCGGAACCAATCCCGGCGATCCGCTTCCTATGCGCGACGGTCATGTCTCTCATGGCCGGTTTGAACGTGTTTTGCGCGATGGTCATTTTGCGGTCACGACGGAGATTGCGCCGCCCGATAGCGCAGACCCTGATGAGGTTTTGACACGGGCGTCGTTATTTGACGGCTATGTTGACGCGATTAACGCGACTGACGGAAGCGGCGCGCATTGCCATATGAGCAGTCTTGCGGTTTGCGCGATCCTAACACGCGTTGGCTATTCCCCAATTTTGCAAATATCTTGCCGTGACCGTAACCGGATCGCCATTCAAGGGGACACATTAGGGGCTGCAGCGCTAGGCGTCTGTAATGCGCTATGCTTGTCCGGCGATGGCGTCCAAGCTGGGGATCATCCTGAGGCCAAGCCTGTCTTTGATTTTGACAGCATATCTCTCACGAAAACTTTGCGGATATTACGCGATGAGTCGCGCTTTCTCTCTGGCCGAAAACTTGATCTGGCGCCTAAGCTTTTTATTGGAAGTTCGATTAATCCCTTTGTGCCGCCCGTTGATAATCGTGTTGACCAACTCGCGAAAAAAATCGCGGCGGGCGCGGAGTATATCCAGTCGCAATATTGTTTTGATATTGATGTGCTCAAAGAATTTATGAAACGCGCTGTGGATATGGGCCTGACCGAGAACTGCTTTATCCTGCCTGGAGTCGGCGTCTTGCCGTCAGCGAAAACAGCCAGTTGGATGCGGGCTAACGTTCCTGGGGTTCATATCCCAGACAGTATCATTGCCCGAATGAAAGGCGCAGATAAACCGCAGCGTGAAGGCCGAAAAATCTGCATCGAACTCATGCAACAGATCAAAGAAATCCCAGGATGTTCTGGCGTTCATGTCATGGCTTACCGTCAAGAAAAATGGGTCGGTGATGTTGTCAAACGCTCAGGCGTTCTGGGTGACCGCACACCGTGGTCTCCTCATCACGCAGACACAACCCTCGGCACCGTTAACTAGGAAAACGACTATGGTTCAAACACTTCTCGCTTCGGCCACCAAAGAACACGTCATCGGTTTTGATGACGCTTTTACAATGATTGGTGAGCGTATTAATCCAACAGGACGTAAACTTTTCTCTAAGGAACTCAAAGAGTTTAACTATTGGCGCGTGAAAAAAGAAGCGCTGTCACAAGTCGCTGCTGGCGCGCAAGTGCTGGACGTCAATGTCGGTGTTCCACTTGCGGATGAACCGCTCATTATGTCAGAAGTTATTCCGCTTATCCAAAGCCTCGTGGATGTGCCGCTCTGTATAGACAGTTCGGTTATGGACGCGCTGGAGGCCGGATTGAAAGTCTATAAAGGACGCCCACTTCTCAATTCAACGACCGCCGAAGAAGAAGTCATGGAGCGTATTTTGCCGCTCGTGGCGAAATATGATTGTGCAGTGGTCGCGATTTCCAATGATGATACGGGTATCTCCGAAGACCCTGACGTGCGTTTCGAAGTCGCTAAGCGTATTGTGAACCGCGCGGCCGATTATGGTATTAAGGCGTGTGACGTTGTGGTCGACCCTCTCGTTATGCCGATTGGCGCGGTGAATAGCGCGGGAACGGACGTGTTTAAATTGCTTCACAGACTTCGCAGTGAGCTTGGCGTCAATACCACTTGCGGCGCGTCTAATGTAGCCTTTGGCCTTCCAAATCGCCACACGATTAATAATGCGTTTTTGCCCATGCTGGCCTGCGCGGGAATGACATCTGCTATCGTGAACGTTTTGGATGACGGCTTGGTCCCCGCTGTGCGGGCTGCGGATGTCTTGAACGGCGTGGATCCCAATTGTACCAATTGGATTAAAAATTATCGCCCCGCACCAGCGGAAGGCGAAGAGGGTGGCCGCCGCGGGCGAGGCGGGCGTCGCCGCCGTGGGTAACAAAGCTTATACAGGCTCTTGTTTATGCGGCGCGGTTTCTTATCGCGCCGTTGGTCTGTCTGATATTTGGTATTGCCATTGTAAGCAGTGCCAGAAATTAACAGGGCGATATATTGCAGCGGCCGGCGTAAAGCGAGAAGACTTTGATGTTACAGGCGAGGTCAATTGGCTGCCGATCTCTGAAAAGTCTAATTCAGGACATTGCAAATCTTGCGGAAGTTATATGTTTTGGGATGCGCATAGCTTTGATACCGTTAGTATTTTAGCAGGCTCCATTGACGATACCCAAGGACTCGCTGTCAAAGGGCATATCTATGTGTCCGAAAAGGGCGATTATTATGAGATTACCGATGGATTGCCGCAATATGACACCTACCCACCTGATGGTACGCGCTAGATCGGAGCTATGAGCTAATGGCGACCCATACGCTGATATTTACGCCTGCAGGCCTTAAGACCACGGCTCAAGACGGCGAGACTGTCTATGACGTTGGTCTGCGAGCAGGGGTGGATATCCAATCCATTTGCGGCGGCAAGGGCCTTTGTAAACGGTGCCAAATCGAGGTCGATACGGGGAAACATGCCAAGTTCAAAATCGATGTGACCGAGGCGAGCTATTCCAAGCTCTCCCCGACAGAGAAAAAAGCAATCCATGACGGCGAACTTCCAGACGGGCGCCGATTATCCTGCCGCACAAAAATACGCGGGGATTTAGTCGTCAATATTCCGGCGGATTCGCGCGAACGTGAAACCTCAATTCAAAAGAAGAGCACTTCGTTTGAAACGGAGCTAAATCCCGCCCTTCAGCTTTATATGGTCAAATTGCCTGTCCCGACATTGGAAGATAACCCAAGTGATGGGGAGGCCTTGGTGGCCGCATTGCACGAAGAGCACGGCCTGACCGTAAGGCCTACTCACCTTATGTTGATTAAGCTGCAAGAGATTTTGCGCAAACATGAGCGAACAGTGATAACTGTTGTTCGCGATGATAACACGATCATAGACGTATGGCCGCCATCGCATTTTGATCTTTACGGGGCAGCGATTGATATTGGATCAACATCTATCGCGCTCTACGTCTATAATCTCGCGACGGGCGCGCCGGTCTATGAGAAGGCGGCGATGAACCCGCAAATCCGCTTTGGCGAAGATTTGATGAGCCGCGTGTCTTACATTATGATGAATAAAGGCGGCGAGGAAAAACTCACTGACATAATCCGCGCGCAAATCCGTGAGATGCTGGCTGAGGCCGTCAAAGTGTTGGAGCTTGGCGAGAACCAATTACTTGACGTTATTTGTGTCGGAAACCCAATTATGCATCATCTCTTTATTGGGGCAAATCCTGTTGAACTAGGCGTCGCGCCTTTCACATTGGCCATTAAAGACTGGGTTGATATTCCCGCAGGGCGGCTTGATTTAGGATTATCTGATACGGCGCAGATCTCGCTCTTTCCGCTCATTGGCGGACATGTTGGGGCTGATACATCCGCCGCATATCTCACTCAAATTGACCGCATGAAAGACCGCTCAGTTCTGTTGGTTGATATTGGAACCAATGCTGAAATCGTTCTCTCCCATAAGGGTAAAGTGGCGGCGGCGTCATCGCCGACAGGGCCTGCTTTGGAAGGGGCTGAAATAAGCTCTGGCGTAAGGGCAACTCTTGGTGCGATTGAACGCGTGCGCATTGATCCCGCCACTAAGGACGCCAAAGTAAAAATCATCGGGCATGAGGGTTGGATCGGAGATACGGATGGAAGCCTAGAGGGGCATAAAGTCGTTGGAATATGCGGGTCGGGCATTTTCGAAGTTATGGTCGAAATGGCAAATGCAGGACTGCTCGATAAAAGCGGGTTATTCATCCCAGGTGCTGCGCCTCACCGTTTTAGCCAAGACGGCAATGTCTGGAAATACCTTCTTGTCGATCAGCCAGGTAACCCCATCATCGTTAAGCAAACCGATATCCGCGCTGTGCAGCTTGCTAAGGCAGCACTCTATGCGGGGGCGCAGCTTCTCGCCGAAAGCCTTGGCTGTGATAAATTTGATGAAGTTCTTTTGGCTGGGGCCTTTGGAACGCATTTGGATAGTAAATATGTAGCCGATATTGGCATTATTCCCATGGCGCCAGCAGAGATAATAAGCTCAATCGGTAATGCCGCCGGGACTGGCGCGGCGATGGCTTTGTTGAACATTAAAGAACGTGCCCGGATTAAGTCTGCCATTAAAGAGGTCGAAAAAATGGAAACGGCCTTAGAACCTAAGTTCCAAGATTATTTTGTTGACGCGATGAAGTTTCCGACCGCTCCAGCGCCAGCTGCCAAGCCTGGACGCGGGCGGCGCCGTAATCGGTCATAAATAATGGTCGGTCCTAAGAATTAAAAGCTCTAATGTTTCGCATTTTGAGTAAACGCCGCACAAAAAGAAGAGTAACTCGAAGTTACATTGAAGGAGAGTTTTATGGCTAGACGAGGACGTTCAGGAGGCCGTGCAGGCCGCGCCGCCGCGAGAGCAGAGGAAGCCGTTCCGCGCGAGCCCTATATCAAACGCAAAATTCCGACCTATTCTGTATTAGGGGATGCTGACCTTGCGCAACTTGAATATAACGCCGATACAATTCTCGAAGAAATTGGCCTCAATATTCAAGAAGACCAAGAGGCGATTGACTACTTTGTCAAAGCCGGCGCAACGGCGGATGGTGAACGCGTACGTTTTCCGCGCGGAATGTGCCGCGAAATCGTCCAAGCCACAGCGCCAAAAGAGTTCACGCAATATGCGCGTAACCCCGCCAATAATGTTCAAATTGGCGGCAATAACACTGTGCTTGTCCCAGCTTACGGCCCTCCCTTCGTCTATTCAAAAGAGGGTGGCCGCCGATATGCTAATATTGAAGACTTCCGCAATTTCGTGAAGCTCGCTTATATGTCGCCAAACCTGCATCACAGCGGCGGCACTGTTTGTGAACCCGTCGATTTACCTGTCAATAAACGTCATTTCGAGATGAATTACAGCCACATCAAATATTCCGATAAGGCTTTCATGGGTTCAGTCACAGCGCCAGAGCGCGCGCTTGATACAATTGATATGGCCAAGATTGTTTTCGGGGATGATTTCGTCAATGAGAATTGCGTTCTCGTCAACCTTATCAACGCAAATTCGCCGCTAACTTGGGATGCGACAATGCTTGGCTCGCTCAAGCATTACGCGCGGGCAGGACAATGCGCTATGCCAAGTCCATTTGTTGTCTCGGGCGCGATGTCGCCTGTCACTGCGGCTGGTGTTGCCGCGCAAAGCCTTGCCGAAGGTCTCGCCGGAATGGCGCTCACACAGCTTGTCCGTCCAGGAGCGCCTGTAATTTACGGAAATTTTGTAACGTCGATGTCTATGCAAACGGGCGCGCCGACATTTGGCACGCCAGAAGCTTCGCTCATCATCAATACAAGCGCCGCACTTGCTCGCCGTCTTGGTGTACCGTTCCGCTCAGCTGGCGGATTTAACGCCTCTAAGGTGCCAGACGCGCAAGCGGGATATGAGTCGGCAAACTCTCTGCAAACAGGATTACTCGCGGGCGTGAACTTTATGCTGCATACGGCGGGTTGGCTCGAAGGCGGACTGGCTATGGGCTATGAGAAATTTATTATGGATGCTGATCAAGCGGGCATGATGGCGGTTTTTGCCAAGGGCGTAGATATGAGCGCAAATGGTCAAGCCTTAGACGCGATTGCCGAGGTTGGACCAGGCGTTCATTTCCTTGGCTGTGAGCATACGCAGAAGAACTTTAAGACCGCATTCTACCAGTCTAATGTCTCTGATAACAATAGCTTTGAGCAATGGGTCGAAGACGGCTCTACCTCCGCCGAGGACCGCGCTGAGCAAGTCTATAAGACAATGCTAAATGAATATGTCGCGCCAGAACTTGACGCCGATATTGACGCGCGTTTGCTAAAATATATGGAAGAGCGCAAATCTAGCTTCCCCGATAGTAATATCAGCTAAGCACATTCTCCGCGCTATGTATCAGCCCGTCCAAGAATGATTGGGCGGAGCTGCGCGGGGTTAAAAGCTGAATTTCGGTCTCGCTAAATTTCAAGACCATGACAGCTATGTGATGGGCGCTCGTTCTCGCCGCGAAATTTGCAGGGGTGCGGCGAATATCAAGTGGAATGAAGCGCTCTAATACATCAAAAATGCGCGGCCCTTTAATATCAAGTGAAGCCCAGCCATCTGATTGCAGCGTGGCATAAGCTGTGCCGCCCAGTTTTTCTGCGATATCTAGATCTGCCCGAATGTTCTCGCCAGAAAGCAAGAGCATATATTGGCCTTGTCCCGTCCACATCGCGAAACCGTCTTTAATTTTCACCATTTCATTTGGCTTTGGCGGGGCCTTGCCAAAGGCCTTCTTAAACGCGGCTGCAAAAGCGGTTTCTTGATCTAATGGGCATGCAAGGGAGACCAATTCTCCAGCATATTCTTCTCTGATAGAGATACCAGGCCAATCTTGTGCAAAACTGTTTAGCGGTAATGTGGGCGTTAATTTAGACACGTAGACGCTCCCCATCCGGATCAACGAAATGAGCGCTAACGACTTTCACTTCGACATGATTATCACGCATAAAATCGACGGCTTTTAAGACTTCGCCCTTGCGGTTTGCGCCATTCTTTAGAAAGCCTAAACCCACATAAGACTGTAAGCTCGGTGACCAAGCAACAGAGCTCATATGGCCTTGATCATTTTCAGGCGACTCTTGATCACCTAGCGTCATAAAATGCGCGCCATTCGTCAATTTATCTTTGGGGTTTACTGGCATGAACCCGACCATCCGGACATCATTGCTTAGGCCTTCGCGCTGTGACAGCACTTTCCCGATACAGTCTTTTTTCTTAGAGACAAACCCGCCAAGGCCCAAATGCGCCGCCGTACTGCGTCCATCGAGTTCGTTACCAGCTGCATGACCTTTCTCAATCCGCATCACGCCTAGGGCTTCGGTGCCGTACATGATGGCATCAAACTCTTGGCCCTGTTGTAAGAGCTCGCGAATAAGAGCATCTCCGTAACGCGCGGGAACAGAAATTTCATAAGCAAGCTCACCCGAAAATGAGAGACGAAAGAGGCGGGCGCGTAGGCCGTCACACACGGTGATATCTCCGCAGGCCATATAGGGGAAAGCTTCATTGGATATGTCAAATTCGGCATCGACAATTTTTTGCAACAGCTTACGGGCATTTGGGCCTGCCACGGAATATTGCGCCCATTGATCTGTTGTTGAGATGAGGTGCACATCCATTTTTGGAAATAAGACCTGACGGCAAAATTCCAAATGCTGAAAGACCGGGCCCGCTTTGGCGGTAGTTGTCGTCATCACATAATGGGTGTCAGAAAACCGGGCAGACGTGCCATCATCCATCGCGATGCCGTCTTCGCGGAGCATGAGTCCATAACGGCATTTACCAGGTTTTAGCAAGCTGAAGCTGTTGACGTAAACTTTATTGAGGAACTTACCCGCATCCGCGCCTTGAATGTCAATCTTCCCGAGCGTTGAGACGTCGCATATACCAACAGAGTTCCGTGTCATTGTGACTTCGCGGTCCACTGAATCGCGCCAACCTTGTTCCCCTTCGCGGGCAAACCATTGGGCGCGTTTCCAATATCCAGTCTCAACAAAAACAGCACCTGTTTCGGCCGCATATTTATGACTCGGCGTTAGGCGCGAGGGTTTGAAATGTTGCCCTTTATGAGCGCCTGCGAATGCGCCGATGGGGATGGGCGTGTAAGGCGGGCGAAAAATTGTCGTGCCCGTTTCTGGGATCGTGCGGCCTGTGGCATCTGCCAGCACCGCCAAACCGGTAACGTTGGAGGTCTTGCCTTGATCTGTCGCCATGCCGAGTGTTGTGTAGCGCTTCACATGTTCGACGGATGAAAAGCCTTCTTGATGGGCGAGCGTTATATCTTTGACGGTCACATCATTTTGGAAATCAACCCAGCCTCGGGTCTTTGATTTTACGAACCAAAAGGGCGTAAGATTAAGCGGCGCGTCTTCGGATTGTGGCGAAGCCTCTGTCTTATATCCCAAATCTTGAGAGGCTTTATTGGCTTCATCGAAGACGGCCTGCAGAGAGAAGCTGCCATTGGCAGAGCCGATAACTCGCATGTCGCTGGGCAGGGTATTGGCATCAGGGACAAAGCAGGACAAAGCCTCATTCCATTTTGGGCGGCCGCGCTTGTGACAGGTGAGGTGAACATTTGGGTTCCATCCGCCTGACATGGCGACGCCGTCAACCTTTATTTTTTCGCCTGTGTTGAGCGTGATAGATGTAACGCCTTTACGGCCCGCGGCGTCCACAATATGTTGTCCCTTGCGCGTATCTATGATGTGGGCAGCGCCTGTTCTTAGGCCGTCATCATTATTGGTGAGAAGGGCGATATTTTCGCCCGTCTTAACATCAAAGCGGTTGGCATAGCTTCGAACAGCGCCTGCCAGCATAATGCCAGGTCGATCATTATTGGCAAAGGCAATCGGGCGTTCTGTTGCGCCTGCCGCTAAGACGCTTTGCGCGGCATAGATACGCCACAAGATTTGCCTTACGCCTTTTACGCCAATGCGGTCTGTAAGTGTTTCCAGCCCGCCGTAAATCCCGTGATCATATACACCGTAAATGCTTGTGCGCGGCATCAGGCGCACATTAGGCAGGGCGTAAAGTTCTGTAAGTGTTTGCGCAAGCCACGCCGTGCCGTCGCTGTCATTGATCTGAAAACTCTCTGAGAGCAGCCTACCGCCCATCCGAAAGTCTTCATCGGCGAGAATCACATCTGCCCCCGCGCGCCCAGCATTTAGCGCGGTTAAAAGCCCTGCTGGGCCCGCCCCAATTATCAGGAGGTCGCAATGCAGAAACCCCTTATCATAGCTGTCGGGATCAGGCGCCATCGAGAGCGTGCCAAGACCAGCCGCGCGCCGAATGATGGGTTCATAGAGTTTCTCCCAAAAGGCTTTGGGCCACATAAAGGTCTTATAATAAAAGCCTGCGGCGAGGAATGGATGCAGAAAATCATTCACGGCGAGAAGGTCAAAATTCACGCTGCCTTTATAATTTTGGCTGCGCGCGTCCAAGCCTTCAAATAATTTAATCGTCGTGGCCCGACGATTAGGCTCACAGCTAGCCCCGCCGTGAATCTCGACAAGTGCATTTGGCTCTTCTGATCCCGCGCCCATGATGCCGCGCGGGCGGTGATACTTAAAACTCCGCGCCACAACTTTCACGCCCGCCCGCAGGAGCGCAGAGGCGAGGGTGTCGCCTTCAAACCCCTGATAGGCTTTGCCGTCAAAGGTGAAACTTAGAGGTTTGGTTTTATCGATGAAGCTCATGAGCGCACCTCGCCGGGATTGAGCGCGACATCACGCGCTAATTCAACGTTAGTAATCTCATGGGTGCTGATATTGCGGGTCACGACAAGCCATGACCGGTCACCTTGCTCATGAAACCAAAGCTCTCTTAATTCACCAGGAGAGTTCTCACGCAAATATTGATATTCGTAGAACTCTTGCGCTGCCGTCTCTGATTTCGGGTTCGGGCGTTGCATCACAGCGGCATCGCCTAGATAGGAAAATTCAGAGGCATCGCGGGGGCCGAGAAGGGGGTGATTGATAATCATTAGTGCAGGTTAGGCTGAGCGCCTTGTCCTTTTTCGTCAATCATTAAGCCTTGGCTAAATCGATCGATTCGGTAGGCCTTGGCTGTGTCATGCGGTGTATCGGTGGCCAATAGATGGGCGAAACTATATCCGCTCGCAGGTGTGGCTTTAAAACCGCCATAGCACCAGCCGCCATTAAAATAGAGGCCGTCAATATGCGTCTTGTCGATGATAGGTGAGCCGTCCATCGACATATCCATAATTCCGCCCCACATGCGAAGCAGTCTCGCTTTGCCAATCATAGGCATAAGGCTCATACCGCCTTCGCAGACATCTTCGACGGCGGGCAGGTTCCCGCGCTGTGCGTAGCTATTATAGCCATCAAGATCGCCGCCAAAAACGAGGCCGCCTTTATCTGATTGACTTACATAAAAATGCCCCGCACCATAAGTAATGACGCCTGGTAGAACTGGCTTCAGACCTTCACTCACAAAGGCTTGAAGGACATGGCTTTCTAAGGGCAGGCGCATTCCTGCCATCGACATAACGCGAGAGCTATTGCCCGCGACTGCGACACCAACTTTTTTTGCGCCGATTTTGCCGCGCGTAGTTTGGACTCCAGTGCATTTGCCGTTTTGAATATCAAAACCCGTGACTTCGCAATTTTCAATAATATCGACTCCGCATTTGTCAGCCGCATGGGCGTAGCCCCACGCTACGGCGTCATGACGAACCGTGCCGCCGCGTGGTTGCCACAGCCCGCCTTGAATAGGGAAGCGGGCATCATCAAAGTTGAGGAATGGATAGCGCTTGCGAACGCCGGCTTGATCCAAGAGCACCGCATCCGCGCCGTGAAGATGCATAGCATTGCCGCGCCTGACATAAGCGTCACGCTGCGGGTCGGAATGATAGAGATTGATTATGCCGCGCTGGCTAACCATAGCATTATAATTGACGTCTTGTTCTAAACCTTCCCAGAGCTTGAGTGAAAATTCGTAAAAGGCTTCATTGCCGTTTAGCATATAGTTGGAGCGTATGATCGTCGTATTGCGGCCAACATTACCGCCGCCAATCCAGCTTTTTTCAAGAACGGCGATGTTTTTACCCTCAAATTTAGAGGCAAGATAATGCGCAGTGGCCAGGCCATGTCCGCCGCCGCCAATGATAATAATGTCATAGGAGGGTTTTGGCTCAGCCTTACGCCAAACGGGTTTCCAGCCTTTGTGCCCTGTAAGGGCTTCTTTGAAGATTTTGAGTGCAGAATACCGCATAGCCAAAGCTTAAGCCTTTTCCACGCCCTCACAAACAAAGATAAGGCAGATAAGATTTTTTAAAGGCCTTCAATAAGGAGCGTGAATACTCTTCCTGAGTTTGATAAATGCTTTGAGCCCGTCCATTGGCGACAATTTTACATCTACGCCGGGCTCAGACCCGACAGCACATTACGGCGCGATACGGCGCGATACGGCGCGATTAAAGTTAGGCGGCCCAAAACTTGATTGAACCTTTGCTTCGGGGTGAAACGAACATCGACAATTTGATGATTTATCGGCTCTAATACACGATTTATAATAATTGGTCCTACCAATTATTATAAATCGGTAATGTAATTGGTTGACATTACGGAAATTATTGGTCTTTATTGAGAGAAAGCAGGATTCTATAATTTTCAGGGGAGTAGCATATGTCTGACTCAATCGTAAAAGGCGATTTCGTTATCGCTTCAACACAGTCTCTATTAAAGCGAACATTACTTTTGGGGGTCGGTTTATCTACCTTAGCAATGTCAAGCGTTGCAGTGGCTCAGGATAATGTAGATGACGAAGTTGTTGTGACTGGGTCGCGCCAAGTTATTCAAGACGCAATCGCACTTAAGCGTCAAAACACGCAAATCGTTGATGGCCTTTCGGCTGACGAAATTGGCGACATTCCAGCGCTTTCTATTGGTGAGGCTCTTGAGAGCATTACTGGCGTGGCGTCACACCGTGAAAATGGCGGCGCGACTGAAGTCTCAGTTCGGGGGCTAGGGCCTTATTTGTCTTCTACTGTAGTCAATGGCCGCGTCGCGACGAATGGATCGGGTGATCGCTCAGTGAACTTCTCGCAATTTCCGTCGGAATTGATGAATAAGTTAGAAGTTTTTAAAACGCAAAGTGCTGCTCAGATTGAAGGCGGCGTTGCGGGGCAAATTAATCTCGAGACGATCAAGCCGCTCGATTATGGCAAGAAAAGAATGCAGTTTGAGATTAAGGGTAACGTTAATCCAGACCAGCTAAATCAGGATGATACTGAGGCGGGCGATATTGGATATCGCGCAACAGGCAGCTATACAGATCAATTTGAGGTCGGAGCGGGCGATATTGGTTTTTCAATCGGTTTCCAACGCAGTGATATTTCACAGCCAGAAGCTGAAGCGCGTTCAACAGGGCCAACGAGTAACTCACGTCCGGCTTGTTTGATTTCGAATGGCTTAGCGAGTTTTATCGAGCCGCAATCCTTGGGGACAGCGACTGGATTTTCTAATAATCCAGAAACTAGACGTCGTGGAGATGATGATTGTGATGATGTAAACGTAGAAGGCTTTGACTTATCAGATACAAGCGGAAGCGCAAATCCTACGGCGGCAGAATTAGCGGGCTTCAGAAATGGAAGTGGTTCTCGAGTCGAAGGGGCAGATACAACAATTAACCCAGCTACGGGCGTTGCGAATGACTTTGGTGTTCCATTCGCATTTGCGCCATCGCAGCGTCATTTTCGCCAAAATGACACGCGCGATCAACGTGATGCCTTGTTTGGAGCTATACAGTTTCAGCCAAGCGACAGGCTTGATATCAACCTAGATGTACAGTGGTCTGAACGGACACAGTCTGAGCAGCGCAACGATCTGACTTTTAATGGCGGACGGCGCAACGATACTAGCTTAAATGTTATAAGCGCCGATGGAACGACGTCTTCGACCACAACGCTTAACTCAATGGTTGTAACGCCGCTAGGCGGAATTACGCGATCGATCACTGATAACTCAATTGAAGTTCAAGGGGGCGATTACGAACGTAAGGAAACTTATCTTGGCGGCGGCTTGAATGTCGATTATCAACTGAATGATCGCCTCTCTGTGGAGGCTGACATTGCTTATTCTAAGACAGAGCGTAATGAACGTGCATTTGAATTCCGCATACAGTCTAATCAATCTCCTGTCATTGAATTTGATCAACGAAATAGCGGTGTGCCTATTTATACATTGCACAGCGAACAATTCGACGTAAACGATCCTTCGAACTATGTTGATCGCTTACGTGTTCGTATCGACAATGACGTGGAGCGTACAGATGAAGTTATTTCTGGGCGTTTAGACTTTAATTATGAGCTTAGCGGTAGCAGTTTCTTAACTAACCTTGAAGCGGGCGTGCGATATGGTGAGCGCAATTACCTGAGTTTAGGTGGCGGCATTGATGCAAATAACCCTTATAATCGGTTAACGGGCCGAACGACTTTTGAAATTGAAGATAACCGAGATCTCGAAATTCAAAGTCAGCAAGTTTTCGATTCTTCAGGTGATCTAGCCGATACATATATCGGGTTTATCGGTCAGGTGAATGATACTTGCTACGCGGGCAGCACTCCAGAGGAGAACTTCCTTAGTAGTCAGCGCAGTCAAGATATTGTCACAAACAGATTTTTTGACAGTAGCGGAAATCTTCAAAACATTGGCACGAATACATGGGCCACTTTTGATGCGCGTTGTGTCGCTGAAACAGGCGTTAACCTCATTAACAGCATCAATGATGGTATTAATGCAGCTCTACAGAATTCAGGTATAAATGATCTGCCTAATGATCCGACGGCACCGCTCGCTTTGTTGGATCTTGGAATCCCTGAATTAATCGAAGAGCGTGACAATACTGTAGATGTGCAAGAAGATATTTCCGCAGCTTATCTCATGGCGAATTACGAAAGCACATTTGAAGGATTGCCTATTTCAGGTAATTTCGGAGCCCGCTTGGTTCAAACTGACGTCACAGCGACAGGTTATCGTGAGGCTATTTCAATTAGTGGTGACGCTACTAATGGATTTTCATTGGTTCGGCCAGATTATACTAATCCAGGGGCTGTTCAGCAACTCATAGAAAAGCATAGCTACACAAGAGTTCTTCCTAGCGCGAACCTGATTGTCGAAGTCGCAGAAGACAAGCTAGTTCGCTTGGGCGTATTCCGTTCAATGTCTCGGGCTGATCCGCAAGATCTTGGGTTTGCCCGGATATTCCGTACGAATATTGATGAGGATGGAAGTGAAACGGCGCCGACGATTGACGATGTTATCGGTTCAATTTCGGCTGTAGGTAATCCAAAATATGATCCTCTTATGTCATGGAATTATGACGCAAGTGTCGAATGGTATCCAAATGCCGACTCTATTCTGGCTGTTGGGGCGTATTACAAATCATTCCAAGGTGGATTTGAGACAGTTATCCAGCCTGAAACGTTCGATTTCAACGGGCAAACAGTTACGCGTGACGTGACTACGACGCAAACAAGTGATCAAACGAGTAGTCTTTTCGGTATTGAGGTCACGGCGTCGCATGGTTTCACCTATCTTCCGGGGCTGCTTAGCGGGCTTGGCGCGAAAATCAGTTATAATTATGTAGATTCTGATTTCGAGTTCCAAGATAGCCGTTATGGCGACGCCTTCACCCGCTTAGCAGATGGATCTCTCGTGCAAACCAATCAAGGTATTATCGCTCCAGCTGGCCTGCCGGGTCTATCGAAGAATACCGTATCTGCTCAAGTCTATTATGGAATTGGTGGTCTCGACCTCGCTGTAAATTATAAGTACCGCGATGATTACTTCCAGCCCTTTACCTCAGACGGAACCCGTATCCGTTATGTCGGAGAGGTTGGTGTATGGGAGGCGCGTGCTTCATATAAAATCAACGATACTTTCCGAGTTTCAGCTGAAGCTATTAACCTCTTTAGCGAGCCAAAAGAGCAATTCGCTTTCGTGAGAGATGATCGCTACGAAGTGAATGATTACGGCCCGCGTATTTTCTTTGGACTTCGCGGACGCTTCTAGAGGCTGGATTTTGTTAATCCCTAACTTAACGCGGTTTCCTTGAAGGGATGCCGCGTTTTTTTTGAAATTGGTATGGACAAAGCAAGGGAAATTCCCCTATTGGTATAGACAAGTAAAGGGACGAAATGGCTGATCAACGATTATATCACAAAGTTGCCAATCAAATATTGGAGTTAATTGACTCGGGTGTTTTTCCACCTGGCAGCCGCCTACCCGGGGAACGTGATTTAGCGGAGAAATTCGGTGTTAGCCGCGTTTCCATTCGAGAGGCCGAAATTGCTCTGCAGGCTCAAGGCCGGCTTGAAATCAAAGTAGGGTCTGGGGCTTATGTCCTTGATGGCAGTGATATGCCTCTGAACGGCCTACCCAAAGTTGGGCCTTTTGAGCTGACCGAAGCAAGGGCGCTTTTTGAAGCCGAGTCAGCCGCCCTAGCGGCGCCGATTATCACTCCTGAAACCATAGCGGAATTAGAAGGTTATATCGCGATTATGTCCGGGAAGGTCAAAGCTGAGATGTCAGCTGATGACGCCGATGCTGCTTTTCACAATGCGATTGCGCGGTCTACGAATAATCACGCTATTATGTTTGTCATCGACTCCATGTGGGCAATGCGGACCGAAGCTGCGCAGCTTCAGAAAGTTTATAAAAACGTGTGTGACAAAGATACAAGTCACCGAGAAGATGAGCATCAAGCCATACTTGATGCCTTGAAAAACAGAGACTCCTCCGCTGCCCGCATAGCGATGCGGGCTCATTTTACGCGCATGATCGAAGCGCTTTTAGAGGCCTCAGAAGAAGAGGCCTATCAAGAAGTTAAGCGTAAGGCCTCTGAAAGCCGTTCTCGCTTTCTTTTGACCAAGCAGCTTAACTAAGTAGCTATACCAATGTTATTAAATTGGTATGATATATTGGTTGACAATTTACTCTAACTTCCTGATATTCCGCCTACTACAAAAATAAAGTGGAATCGGGGAACTTAGTGATCGCACCGTCAAAAAGTTTTAAGGTGAATGGTTTAGCCATAAAGGCTCTGCCATTGGCCCTGAGTATGCTGCTGTCCGCTTGTTCTGGGGCTGCTGATAGCGCTCTTATTAAAAACCAAGATGAATTCAATGAAGCTGTGAAAAACGCCAAGCCAGGTGATGTCATAACGCTGGCGAATGGTACATGGGAAGACTTTGAAATCTTGTTCACGGGGACGGGTGAAGAAGACAAGCCAATCACGCTTACGGCGGAGACTAAAGGCAAAGTTATTCTTTCAGGTCAGTCCAACCTTCGTCTCGGCGGCGAATATCTTGAAGTTTCTGGCTTGGTTTTCAAAGATGGTTATACGCCGACGAAAGAAGTCATTTCTTTCCGCCAGAATAAAGAAAACCTCGCCCATAATTCCCGCGTCACTGAAGTTGTCATTGATAACTACAATCAGCCTGAGCGTTATGAGGTTGATTTTTGGGTCATGATGTATGGTAAGAATAACCGCTTTGATCACAACCATCTTGTGGGGAAGCGCAATAAAGGCGTGACCATGGCGGTGCGAATGAATACCGAAGAAAGCCGCGAGAATTATCACCGGATTGATCATAATTATTTTGGCCCAAGACCTATATTAGGGTCTAATGGCGGCGAAACTCTGCGTATAGGTACTAGCCATTATTCACGTTCAAATTCTTACACGACTGTTGAGAATAATTACTTTGACCGCTGCGACGGCGAGCTTGAGATAATCTCGAGTAAGTCTGGTAAAAATAAAATCCTCAATAATACCTTCTTTGAGTCTCGCGGAACGCTGACCATGCGTCATGGGAATAATACGCTGGTTGAGGGAAATGTCTTTTTTGGAAATGATGTTGATCATACAGGCGGCATACGGGTGATTAATGCGGGCCAAACGGTTCGTAATAATTACATGGAGGGCCTGAAGGGCACGCGTTTTGGCGGCGCATTGGTGGTCATGAACGGCGTCCCGAATGGGCCGATAAATCGTTATGACCCCGTTATTGGCGCGCTCATTGAAAATAATAGCCTCATCAATAGCGATAATGTCCAGCTTGGCGCTGGTAGTGATGAAGAGCGCAGCGGGCCGCCTAGCGATAGCCGCTTCGAGAGTAATCTGATTTATAATGATGATGGCCGCGATGTGTTCACGGTTTATGACGATATGTCTGGGATTGATTTCAAAAGTAACATTTTGGGATCCATGGACCCGCCAGACTTCACAGAGGGTTTTTCGCGTGCCTCCTTAGAAATGAGCAGGGCTGATAACGGGCTGCTCTATCCGCAGTCAGATAGGGCTGAGGGCGCAAGCCGGGATCTGTCGGTGACAACTAAAGATATGACCGGGGTGTCATGGTTTCCTAAAACCGAGCCCGTAGTCCAGTTTCAATCAGGAAAAACCATTACGGTCACGTCTGATGAGGGGGCTTTGTTTTCCGCCGTTCAATCAGCGGAGGCTGGCGACATAATCTCATTGCGCCCGGGAAACTATGTCGTCGGAAAGTTTCTAAAGTTAGATAAGCCGCTCACCTTTAAAGCTGAGGGTAAGGTTAATTTAAGTTTCGAGCGCTCCGCCTTGTTTGAAATTCTTGACGGCGGAAGTTTGCAGATTATCGGCGTGGATATTTCCGGCAAGGATGCGCCAGATTACAAGGGAAATGCGGTTATCAGAACCTCGCCTTATGCTATGCTTCAAAATTACCGCCTCGAAGTTCTGGATGCGACCTTCTCTGATCTTGATGTCAATCAATCCTTTAATGTGATTGCTGCCGCCAAGGGAACCTTTGCAGATAATATCTTGATCAAGAACTCAAGCTTTGAGACTGTCTCTGGCGCCATTTTAAAGCTCGATACCGAAAATGATGATTACGGTATTTATAATGCGGAGTATCTAACGATTGAAAACTCTAGCTTCAAAGATGTTGAGGGCGCATTGGTTGATTATTACCGCGGCGGCCGAGATGAGAGCACATTCGGCCCGCATTTTAACATGACAGACTCAAAACTTACCAATGTCGGCGCAGGGAAGCGTAATAAATCGAAGGCTTCCATTCATCTGCATGGTGTCCAAGTCACCAATATGTCCGGAAACACCTTTAAGAATAATGAGCCGTTTCTCATCACCCATACTGTCAGTGAGCCAAAGACGAAGATATTTAAGAACAGTTTTGTAGAGACATTCGCGCCGCGGGTCGTCGAACTCAACAGCGGTTTGCCGCCAACGGCGATGATAACAGATAATGAAGGCTTAACCCCGTGATGCATCTTACAAAGTATATCGCAACGATCCTGGCTGTAGGGGGGCTTATGTCGGCTTGCCAGCAAGCCGGTCCGGAGGCCGCGCAAGGAATGGCGCAGTCTGCGAAAAAAACCGCGAGCGGTTTTGACGTCACTTTAGCGAAGGCTAAATCCGAGCTTGAGATGCAAATGGATCTACCAATTGTTGTGCCAGTGCCCAAGGACCCAGGCGGCGGATATACCCATGAAAAACACAAGGCTAATGCCACGCTTATTTATAATGCGGGACAAATTTATAAGCTAACGGGCGAAGAGAAATATGCGGAACTAGCAGGGAAATTACTCCTCGCCTATGCTGATGTATATCCTGAATGGGAACTACATCCTGCTAAGAAAGAACAATCTCCAGGCCGTATGTTTTGGCAAAACCTGAATGAGAGCATGTTTCTGCTAAACGTCTCGCAAAGCTATGGCGCGATAAAATCCACCTTGAGTCAAGAGCAGCGTGAAAAGATAGAAAAAGATTTGCTGCGAAATATGGCTGACTTCTTGTCAGGCGGCTCCCCCGAGACTTTCAATAAGGTTCATAATCACGGCACATGGGCGACAGCGGCCGTTGGCCTGACAGGCTATGCAATCGGTGATGAAGATTATGTCGAGCAAGCTTTGATGGGGTTAGATAAATCGGGTGAGGCTGGGTTCCTTAAACAAATGGATGTCCTGTTTTCACCTGACGGGTATTACAATGAGGGGCCTTATTATCAGCGCTTTGCGCTTATGCCCTTTGTTATATTTGCGCAGGCCGTGCAGAAGAATAATCCCGAGCGCAAAATTTTTGAAAAGCGCGACGGTATTTTGAAAAAAGCGATATATACGACGATACAGCAAAATTATGGCGGGCTATTTTTTCCGATAAATGACGCAATCAAAGATAAAGGCATCGCGACGAGAGAATTGGTTCACGGCGTAGCTATCGCCTATGAATTGACAGGCGATAAAGGTCTTCTTGCGGTCGGCGAGGCGCAAGGGCGTTTCATGCTAACCCCAGAAAGCCGCAAGCTGGCAGAAGATATCGCCGCAGGAAAAACCCAAGCTTTCGACTATAAAACCATGCGCCTTGGGGACGGCGTTGACGGCACAGAAGGCGCGCTTGATATTATTCGCGCCTCGAAAGATCCAAATGATTTGGTTCTTGTCGCCAAGAATACATCCCAGGGCTTAGGGCATGGGCATTTCGATAAGCTAGGCTTCTTGCTTTATGATGCAGGTTCAGAAATTTTGCGCGATTACGGCGCGGCGCGGTTCTTAAATATTGAAGCCAAATATGGCGGTCATTATCTGGCTGAGAATAATAAATTCGCCAAGCAAACGATTGCGCATAATGCTCTGGTCATCGATGAGACAAGTCATTTCGGTGGTGACGTCACGATTGGAAACGCGAATGCTCCGGAACTTGGTCCTTTCGTTAATGAAGGTAACCTAAAGATAACGTCGGCAAGCATTGAGACCGCCTATGAGGGTGTTTCAATGGACCGGACTATGGCCATGATAACGGATACCGCATTTCCGCGCGCCATAGTGGTTGATTTAATTGAAGCTCATTCGGAAAACACGCATCAATATGATTTGCCATTTTACTATAATGGGCAATTGACTGAAACCAACTTTGACCTCCAGGCTTATACGACATCGCGTAAGCCGTTGGGCGCCGCAAATGGGTATCAATATTTGTGGGATGTTGGACGCGGGAAAGCTGTCGATGGTCAATCCCAAATTACATGGTTGCTGGATAGCACATTTTATTCTGTAACCTCTTCTGTCCCGCAGGGCGCCGAAATTATCTTCGCTGAGATCGGCGCGAATGACCCCAATTTCAACTTACGCCGGGAGCCTGCATTTATCTTGCGCTCAGGCAGCAATGACGGCGTTTCCTTTGTATCAGTCATTGAACCTCATGGTGAATATAATGGTACAGTGGAATACACGCTAAATAGTCATTCAAATATAAAAGCGGTCCGTCATTTTGAGAGCGGCGCGAATGAATATATTCAGATCGAAACCAAAGACGGTCAGCAGGTCGGTCTTGCCATTGCAGGCGATATGGACGGGAAATTAAATCACACAATGAGCGTGGACGGCGTCGATCTTTCATGGACCGGGCCTTATAAGTTGTTTCACTCTCAACATCACATCAGCGGAGCCAAATAATCATGCAAAGTTCTAATTTTGTCTTTGACAGGGATGTTCCTAAAGAAGACGTCGATCCAGGTATTAAACGCCAAATTCTGAGTCACAGTGATGATATCATGTTGGTTAAGGCGACATTTGAAACTGGCGCTGAAGGCTATATGCACGAGCATTACCACAGCCAGATTGCCTATGTGGAAAGCGGCGTTTTTGATGTCACTGTGGACGGTGAGACAAAGCGATTAAAGGCGGGCGATAGTTTTTTAATGACGCCGCACGTCATGCATGGTGCTATTTGCATCGAAGCCGGCGTATTGCTCGATATGTTTTCGCCTATCCGCGAAGACTTTTTTGAAAATTATTATAAAGGCGAAAAGCCTGCGGAGAAAACATCATGACAGTCGCTGATAAAATAGTTCCGAAGAAGGGTAAATTACGCTGGACAGTCGTGGGCCTAGTAGCTCTCGCTACAGTCATCAACTATATTGACCGCCAAACATTAAGTGTTTTGTGGCCAACAGAAATCGCGCCTGAAATTTTCCCTGACATGGACGCAGATGGTCACAAGGCGATTTATGCAAAAATTTCAATCGTTTTCGTTTTTGCTTATGCTTTCGGCCAAGCGATCTTCGGTAAGATATTTGACTGGATCGGCACGCGTTTAGGATTTGTGCTGTCTATCGGGGCTTGGTCATTGGCGACAATTGCGCATGCTTTTGCCAATAGTTTGGCAACATTTAGTCTCTTTCGCGCCATTTTGGGGGTGTCTGAGGCAGGTAACTGGCCGGGCGCAGCAAAAGCCAATGCGGAATGGTTTCCCGTTAACGAACGTGCCTTTGCACAAGGTATCTTTAACTCCGGTGCTGCGATTGGCGGTATTATCTCCATCCCGCTAATTGGTTACTTAGCTTTGTTCTTTAGCTGGCAGCTAATATTTATCCTTGTTGGCGTTTTAGGTCTACTTTGGCTCATCCCTTGGTTAATTATTGTTAAGGCTCCGCCGAAGTATCATTCTTGGATCTCGGATGAGGAACGCGCGTACATTCTGAGTGGTCAACCTAACGAAGATTTGAACAATGACGGTAATGCTGATGGCGGATATAACCCGAACACGGCCGAACTGTTGTCTCGCAAACAAAGCTGGGGCGTCATCATTGCGTCTGCAGCGATTGATCCGATTTGGTGGTTATTTATCGTTTGGATCCCGACTTATTTATTTGAGGCTTTTGGATTTAACATGAAAGACCTCGTTGTTAGCGGATGGGTCCCTTACGTCGGCGCCATGTTTGGTGCTTGGTTTGGTGGTCTTCTTGCTCAAAACCGCATTGAGAGCGGTTGGTCAGTCGATAAGACACGTAAGCTCACCATTACACTGGGTTGTCTAATAATGCTGCCATGCCTTTTGGCCCTTAGTGTGGCGGCGACACCTGGTTTAGCCCTGACTTTAATGTTCTTAATTTTGTTTGGTTTCCAAACAGCTATCGGTAACGTTCAAACATTGCCGAGTGATTTTTACGGTGGAAAAACCGTGGGTACATTAGCCGGTTTTGCAGGAATGGCTGCAAAGTTAGCCGGTGCCGGAATTATTGCGTTGGTTCCAATCATGACAGTTGGCGGAAATTATTTCTCCATCTTCATTTTGGGGGCCGTCATGGCGCTGACAGCCATTGCGGCAGTTTGGTTCTTGTGCGGTCACATTGCGCCCCTAAAACCTCGCGCTGCAAATGCCGAGTAACTCACTTTTAAATCTAATACCAAAATTTATAGGAAATACATTATGTCAAAACCAGTCATCGGATTTATAGGCCTCGGCCTTATGGGCGGCAATATGGTCGAGAACCTTCAAAAGCGAGGTTTTGAGGTTATTGTCATGGATCTCAATCAAGACGCGGTTGATACCGTGCTTGCAAGAGGGAATGCTAGTCAGGCCAGCTCACCCAAAGAACTTGCTGAAAAAAGTGATATCGTTCAGTTTTGCCTCACGACGTCAGCCGTTGTTGAAAAAATCGTCTATGGCGATAATGGCGTTCTCGAAGGCATTAAAGAGGGATCAGTCCTTATTGATTTCGGAACCTCTATTCCGGCCTCTACCAAGAAAATAGGTGCAGCTCTTGCCGAAAAAGGCGTTGGCATGATTGACGCCCCGCTTGGCCGTACGCCTGCGCATGCTAAGGACGGCTTGCTCAATATTATGGCGGCTGGAGATAAAGCGACGTTCGATAAATACGAACACATTCTCAAAGAGCAGGGCGAAAATGTTTTCTATCTCGGCGCTCTTGGGGCTGGGCATACAACAAAACTCATCAATAACTTTATGGGAATGACGACGGTCACGGCTATGTCGCAAGCCTTTGCAGCGGCTGAGCTAGCAGGCGTCGACCGTCAACAGCTTTATGATATTATGTCATCTGGCCCGTCTAACTCACCCTTTATGAAGTTCTGTAAGAACTACGCCGTTGACGGTGTTAGTGATCTAGGTTTCTCCATCAATAATGCTAATAAGGATTTGGGCTATTTTGCGCAAATGGTCTCTGACTTGGGATCTCAGTCATTGGTTGCTGAAGCAACATCAAAAAGCCTGCAGGCCGCTGTTGATGCAGGAATGGGCAACGGTAATGTGCCAGAGATTTTCGACTACTTCGTCAAACTTAAGAAGTAAGCTCAGCTAAAATAGGACAAAGAGATGAAAGATCTTGAAGGAAGAGTTGCTATCGTTACGGGCGGATCGCGCGATATCGGACGCTCATGCTCGATAAAATTAGCCGAGGCTGGCGCGAAAGTCGTCGTCAATTACCATAGTAATAAAGCGGCCGGAGAAGAAACGGTTGCAGCGATTGAGAAGGTCGGCGGCGAAGCCATCCTTGTCAAAGGCGATATGATGAAAAAGGCAGATGTTGAAAACGTTGTAGCGGAATCTCTAAAAGCTTTTGGCAAAGATATTCATGTCTTGGTCAATAATGTTGGCGGATTAGTTGCCCGCAAAACAGTTACAGAGATGGACGAAGATTTTTTCAATCACGTCATGTCGCTAAATATGAATTCGACATTCCTCGCCACGCAAGCTGTTGTACCGCATATGCCTGCGGGGAGTTCGATTGTGAACCTCGCTTCATTAGCAGGACAAAACGGGGGCGGTAATGGATCTTCAGCCTATTGCACATCCAAAGGCGCGGTCAGTGCCTTCACGCGCGCAATGGCGAAAGAACTAGGCCCGCAAGGCATTCGCTGTAACGCGCTGAACCCCGGCATGATCGCGACGACGTTTCACGACACATTCTCGACGGATGAAGCGCGCCGCAACGTTGAAGCGACGGTTCCGCTACGCCGTCAAGGCCATCCTGATGATTGCGCCGATACAGTAGTTTACTTAGCCTCTGATAAATCTTCTTACATCACAGGCGCAAATATCGATATCAATGGCGGTATGTACTACTCTTAGGACTAAGATTATGAGTCAATTAATTAGCTCTCTTGAAGCAAAGCGGGTTGTTCCGCTCGTGCAGTCAGATGACCCAAAGACAGCTCTGAAGATTTCAGAAGCTTTGCTTGAGGGTGGTTTGGACGTGCTCGAAGTCGTACTCCGTACTGACGCCGCGCTTGACTGTCTTGAAGCAATCGCGAAAGAATTTCCTAAGGCCCATGTTGGGGCAGGGACCGTATTGAGCGCGGAACAGTCCAAAGAGGTTATTCGGCGCGGGGCGAGCTTTATTGTTTCGCCGGGCCTCGATGAGGCTTCTGTTAACGTTGCCAAGGCGGGGGATATCCCAATTCTACCCGGGATTGCTACAGCTACAGAATTGCAGCAAGCTTGGAATATGGGCCTTCGCACTGTGAAACTATTTCCGGCCTCTCTCGTTGGCGGTCCAAAGATTCTCAAGGCGCTATCCTCCGTCTTTCGGGATGTGCGTTTCATGCCGACGGGCGGAGTGAGTCCCGCTAACTTATCCGAATACCTTGCCGTGCCAGCTGTGCTGGCCTGTGGGGGTTCCTGGCTTACGCCAAAAGACGCAATTGAAGCCGGTGATTTCGCGGCCATCACAAAATTAGCAAAAGACGCGATCGCTATCGCGCAATCATAAACGGACTAATAAAATGACAGACTTCCTGAGTTTTGGTGAGATTATGCTTCGCCTGAGGACTAATGGCTATGAACGTTTCTTCCAAAGCCCAAGCTTTGAAGCAACCTTTGGCGGGGGCGAAGCTAATGTAGCGGTATCGCTTTCAAATTACGGCCTAGATGCTGGCTTTATTTCTGCACTTCCTGATAATGATATTGGTCAAAATGCGATCAATTCTTTGCGCGCCTTAGGCGTTGATACCTCAAATGTGAAACGCCAAGGTGACCGCGTTGGAATTTATTATCTTGAGACAGGCGCAAACCAGCGCGCGTCAAAGGTTATTTATGACCGCGCGGCCTCATCTATTTGTGAAGCTAAAGTTGGCGACTTCGATTGGCCGGAAATCTTTAAAGGTGCAAAATGGCTTCATATTACAGGCATCACCCCAGCCTTGTCGCAAGACTCCGCGGACTTGTCTCTGGAATGTGTGAAGGAAGCGCAAAAAGCGGGGGTCATTACATCCTGTGACTTTAACTTCCGGGGGAAGCTTTGGAAGTATGGCAAGACAGCCCCAGAGGTTATGCGTGACCTCGTCAAGCATATTGATGTCGGTATCGCCAATGAAGAGGATTGCCAAAAATCGCTCGGGATTTCTGTGGACGTTGATGTTGAATCTGGTTCCGGACATCTCGATCTTAGTAAATATGAGGAACTATCTCAAAAAGTGCTCGATATTTACCCCGGCATGTCCACAATCGCGATTACGCTGCGCGCCGCCGTAAACGCCAATATCAATGGCTGGTCGGCCTGTATGCGCGACCGCGAAAATGGCTTCTTATCTTCTAAGAAATATGAGCTAACAGACATCGTAGACCGTGTCGGAGGGGGAGATAGCTTCGCCTCTGCCTTCATTGCTGGGATGAACCTCTATGAAGACCGCCAACAAAGCCTTGAATTTGCCGTCGCTGGGTCAGCCTTGAAACACTCTATTTTGGGCGACTTTAACCGGGTGAACCGCAAAGAAGTTGAAGCGCTTATGGGCGGTGATGGCTCAGGGCGTGTGCAAAGATAGGTGGGTAATAGGGTAGGCTATGATATTTAAATCTACATCGCAGGTCGTGGCCATAGGAATCTTTGCCGTCTCCGCAATGGGGTCAGCGTGCGCAGAAAACGCAGACGTGAAGAAAACGGCTACAGTGCCAGCTCAAACATTTGATTTAAGCCATTGGAAAATAACGCTGCCTGCAGATTTAAATAGTGACGGTAAGGTTGATGAAATTTCCGTCAAAGACATTAAGACCTATTCTCATCCCGATTTTTTCTATTTGGATGAGCAAAATCATATGATTTTTGTGGCGCCCAATAAGGGCGCTCGAACAAAGAACACAAGCAATACTCGTAGCGAATTACGCTATATGCTCCGCGGTAAAAATACCAAGATCAAAACGCACGGCGCAGGTAATAATTTCGCAGTAGAAGCTCGCAAGGACTCCGACAAATTCGGCTCCGTTGGCGGAAAGATGGAAGCGACTCTCAAAGTAGATCATGTCGCGTTAAATGCGGGAAACCCAGATAAGAAGCCGGCCTATTCTGTTGTTGTTGGTCAAATTCATGCGGTCAAATATAAGAGTACCGATAGCGGTTTCGGATATGGGAATGAGCCCCTAAAAATATATTATAAGAAATGGCCGGGACATAAAACAGGATCTGTTTTTTGGAATTACGAACGTAACCTTGCGAAAAAAGATACCAATAGACGAGACATAAGCTATCCCGTTTGGGGGCATATATGGGACAATAAAACCGATCCCGGCGCGTCAGGAGTCAGCTTGGGTGAAGAGTTTAGTTACACCGTCAATGTTCATAAAAATACGATGCATCTGACGTTTGAAAGCGCTGGCAAACCTACGGTTAAGCATCAGATAAACCTCGCCAATAACAGAGATGCAAATGGCAAGATCGATCCACTTGATAACCCGTATAGTTACGGAGGTGACTCTCTTTATTTTAAGGCAGGGGCTTATAATCAGTGCTCCGTCAAAGACGACCCAGGGTTCTGGTTTGCCAATTGCGGCGGCACGGGTGATTGGGATACCGATAAAACTAATGGTGATTATGCCCAAGTTGCCTTTACGAAATTAACTGTTGGGAATTCTACAGCGCCTTAGAGCTTTCCACGATTATGGATATAGGCATTAGAAAGGACGACCATAATGCGCGAGTCATGGAGATGGTTTGGGCCTGATGATCCCGTATCTATAGAGGATATACGCCAGACAGGCGTGACAGACATTGTGAGCGCGTTACATACCATACCGACTGGCGAGATTTGGCCATTGGACGCCATACGCGAGCATCAAGCTTTGATAGAAGATTGCGAGCCAGGGCTCGCGCCCCTCAAATGGACTGTTGTTGAAAGCATAGCGGTTCATGAGGATGTTAAACTGGCCCGGCCCGGGCATCAGAAATATATCGAGAACTGGATTGTCTCCATGGAAAATCTCGCGGCGTGCGGGATCAAAACCATTTGCTATAATTTCATGCCGGTCATTGATTGGACCCGCACTGATCTCAAATATAAACTGCCAAGCGGGGCTTACGCCCTTCGTTTCGACCAAAAAAAATTCGCCGCTTTTGATCTCTTCATTCTTCAGCGTGAAAACGCTCAAGAGGATTATAGCGATACGGAGTTAAATGAGGCCAAAGTTATCTTTGAGACGATGTCTAAAACAGAGCGTGCGCAGCTTACGAATAATATCATCGCGGGACTGCCAGGTAGAATGACCGACAGTTATAGTCTGGATGATTTTCGCGCGATGCTGTCTCATTATGCAGATATTGATAGCGCGGCTTTGCGAAGCAATTTATTCGCGTTTCTCTCGAAAGTCCTGCCCCGGGCCGAAACGTGCGGCGCGAAACTTGCTATTCATCCGGATGATCCCCCGCGCGAAATGCTTGGGCTGCCGCGTATAATTTGCACAGCAGATGATTTAGAGGCTTTATTTGAAGCTCATCCCAGCCCGTCTAATGGTATCACCTTATGCGTAGGGACTTATAGTAGCCGTCCTGACAATGACCTTCCGGCCATGGCGAAGCAATTTGGTCCTCGTATTCATTTTTCTCATCTACGGGGCGTTAGCCGAGATGCTGACGAACAACGCTCTTTTTACGAAGCTAACCATTTGGACAGCGATATTGATATGATCGCTGTTATCCAGGAATTATTGGCCGAGGAAACACGGCGCGAGCAGGAAGACGCTGAAAGCCGCGCCATTTACATTCGCCCCGATCATGGGCTGCAGATGATGGACGATATCGGCAAAGACGGAAACCCCGGATATTCGGGCATTGGGCGGCTGAGAGGCGTTGCGGAAATACGCGGCGTTATTAGAGCCCTTTCTGCAAGATAGGGTCTTAAAGGGGGAGGTGAATATGAGCGGAACATTGAAACAAAAATTTGCGAAGGGTCTTGCTTTGTTCCTTCCCGGTATTTTCTTACTCGGCTTTAATCTAGGCACGGGCAGTGTCACGGCTATGGCTAAGGCAGGGGCCGAATATGGCATGACTTTATTATGGACGATTGTCGCGTCCTGCCTCTGCACATTCTTTATGATCAACCTTTACGGACGCTACACATTGGTCACGGGGGAAACGGCCTTGCAAGCCTTCAAAAAACATATCCACCCAGCCGTTGGGATTTATTTTATTGCGGCCCTGACGTTGGGGGTAGCAGGCAGCGTTATGGGGGTAATGGGGATAGTCGCTGACATTTGTTTTGAATGGTCAAAAACCTTTGTGGATGGCGGTGTTGCGCCTATCTGGTTTGCGGCTTTTTTCTCTGCGCTCGTATTTTTTATATTCTGGAACGGCAAGACCGGGTTTTTTGAGCGTAGTCTCGCTGTGATTGTCGCCGTAATGTCGGCTTGCTTCCTTCTTAACTTTTTCATTTTGATGCCGCCGCCTATGGACATCATTAAAGGACTGGTTCCGAGTATCCCTCGGGTCGATGCAAATTCGGGTGCAGAGCCTTTACTCGTCATTGCTTCCATGGTCGGGACAACAGTGTTTTCTGGACTTTTTATTATTCGCACTACGCTCGTCAAAGAGGCCGGGTGGACGTTGAAAGATGCCCGAACCCAGCGAAATGACGCCCTGTTTGCCGTAGTAATGATGTTCCTCATCAGCGCCTCAATCATGGCCGCCGCAGCAGGCGCGCTTCATGCCGAGGGACTGGGTATGTCAAAGGCCTCGCAAATGATCACGCTTTTAGAGCCGCTTGCAGGGCCTCTGGCTACATCATTATTCGCCATAGGAATCATTGCGGCAGGCGTGTCCTCCCAGTTCCCAAATGTGCTAATGTTGCCATGGCTTCTCTGCGATTACCGCGAAACGAAACGAGACATGACACTTCCGAAATATCGCGCGATGGTGTTTGTCATATCGTTGCTTGGCCTTGTCGTACCGTTTTTTGGCGCGCGCCCCGTATTCGTGATGATTGTTTCCCAAGCTTTTAATGCGGTGATATTGCCTTTAACCGTGGCCTGCATATTTTATTTGAGTAATAGGAAGGATTTAATGGGGGCGCATAAAAGCACAATATTCTCAAATATCGTGCTAATGGCGATTCTGGCCTTCTCCATATTTACCTCTTTTATCGCTGTAAAAGGGGTGTTTCTGCTCATCTCAGCTTAATCAGGATACTGAGACGTAACATATATGCCACAGGTAAACATAAAAGTGTAATTGGTATTACCAATTTAAGAATATTGGTTCAGTTTTTGGTTGACATTATTTAATATATTGGTTCATGTGACTGGGTAAGCCACAATAGAATCTATAACCCCAGGGGAACTAAAATATGTCTCGCTTTACACAAAAATCTTTCAGCTTGCTGAAAACATCTCTTTTAATGGGAGCAGGGCTTTCCACCTTAGCTCTCGCTAGCACGGCCACAGCCCAAGATGCAGGGGAAGATGAAGTCATCGCGGTTGGTATCCGCCAGTCTCTTGAAAATGCTCTTATTGAACAGCGCGAATCCGCTAATCTTACAGAGGTCATTTTAGCAGAGGATATTGGTAAACTTCCCGACCAAAACCTCGCAGAAGTCCTAGAGAATGTTACAGGTATTCAAATCACGCGGACGGCGGGTGTTGGTACGGGCGTTCAAATTCGTGGTACAAGTGCAAACCGTACTGAAGTTAACGGTGTTTCTACGGTTGGTTCTGGCGGCGGTCGTAGCGGCATTAATTTCGAAGATCTTTCCGCTGGCATTATTGCTGGTGTCGAAGTTATTAAAGCCCCAGAAGCTCGAACGATTGAAGGCTCAGTTGGTGGTACCGTCAACCTTAGAACGATACGTCCATTGGATTTGAAGGAAACTTTGGCGACTGTGCGTGTCCAAGGAGAAAATAGTAGTCTTTCAAGCGAGGGTGGCTGGACGCCTCGAATTTCTGGTACGCTTGGAAATAAATGGGAAAATGCATCGGGACAAGAACTCGGTTTTGTGGCAAGTATTAGCTACACAGAACAAGAAGCTAGCTCTTTCCGTCCTCGTATTGATCGCGACGGCAGCTTGGTTCCAAACACTTCCGTCAACCGAGACGATGGCTGGCGGAATGACGCTACGGCTCGTCCTGCTGCTCAGGACTTTGACTTCCTCGGAATTCAGTTCCTCAACCAAGAATTTGAGAATTTTGAATACGAAACGCTAAACTTTGCAGGCTCGATAGAAGCACGACCAAGCGATAACTTGAAGTTGTATTTTGATGCGGTTGTCACAGATCAGCAGCGTCGCCAAGACAGTACAAGGGTTCAAGCCTCTGGTGTCAGTGGTCGCCCACTTCTTAACACAAACTTACCATCACAATTTGAAACTGTGGATTTCGGCACACTAGACGGAGTAACCATAGGTAGTATCCAGGCGGCGGTCGTAGGTACTGTACAGCCTAATTTAGATACACAGCTTTTCAACTTAGATGGCTCTCGAGCTGACAACTTTGATGATGATGATCCGAACTTGCGCTTTAATAGTGATACGGGTGCGCGTGTTACCGACAGTCAAATTTTTAGATTGGGTACTGAGTGGGAAAAAGGCAATTTATCTGGACGGTTAGAAGCGTCGATGTCTTCATCAGATTCGGCGGGTCCGACTTTGAGCACGCAGCTGAACTTCATTAACCCGAACCCGCTGACGCCTGTTGATGGAACCAGTAATGATAACAGTACACCGTTTAGATATGACTTGACGGGCGGTAGGCTAACATTTGGTATCGACTTTGATTCACCATTCGCACCACAAATTGCAGATTTGACGAATCCAAACAATGTCGTATTGGATCAGGTGGATATTAGTAATAATACACAGGAAAACTCCGAAGATGCTCTTCGCGCAGATTTTTCTTATGATTTTAGTGACTTCGATTCTATTGGCGGCGTCCTGTCCTCTGTTGATGTGGGTTACCGTTATAATAAAAACCAAAGCACGTTTAACCGGAGAAGTGACCGTATTGGCGGATTTAGCCGGATGGTGAATAGTCCTAATGGTTCGCTATTTTCAGAGCTCCTAGTTGCAGGACCGGATAATTTCGGTGAATCTGATGGTAGAGAACTAGCGTTCCGCAATTTTATTATTGTTGACCCCGATCGTGCGTTTAGCGACCCTCAAGGTACATTAGCAATTCTTGAACGTGCTTTGGCCGCGCATGATCCGAATTACGACCCTAATGATTTAGACCTTACTTCTAATGATTCGTCTTTCTTTGATATTGAGGAAGAAACACATTCATTATATGCGCAGGCTAATTTTGAGGCTGGTATCTTCCGCGGGAATGCAGGTGTTCGATATATCGAAACAGAAGTTGCTTCGACAGGTAATACGATTGTCAACGGTGTCGCCACTCTTGAAACGACTACCGGTAGCTATGACTTTATCTTGCCCCGTTTCAACTTAGTTGCAAGTCCTACAGAAGACATTCAATTGCGCGCCAGTTGGGGTAAGGATATCAGAAGACCTAATTTCAGCTCTCTGAATTCGTCAATAACATTTAGCAACAATATCAATTCGACTGTAAATCTCGGCAATCCCGGCCTAGAACCAGAGACCGTTAATTCATTCGATGTATCGGGTGAATGGTACTTTGCACCAGCAGCCGTCTTGAAAGTGGGCTATTTCAACAAAAAACGTACGAATCTGTTCGGTTCAGTCTTTACTGATGCAGGCGCGGATGCGAATGGGTTCCTCAGTGGAGATCCGTCATGTCCATTAGGTGGTTTTTATAACCCTGTTGCCCAAGGCGACAGTTTTATAGGACCACTTGGCGATACGGGTTTTTGTACTGGATTTAACCAGAGTGTTAACGACGCCGATACAACGACGCAGCAAGGTTTTGAAGCGTCATTCCAATATGATCTCTCTAATCATGAGGATAGTCTTGGTAGTTTTGGGTGGGCATCAGGTTTTGGTGTTTTAGCTAACTATACCCATCAGACATTCAAAGGCGGTTCTATTGTTGATAATGTGTCTACAAGGCGCGGTATTGATGTCTTTAACGCTATTAATGGGATTTATGACTCTGCCAATTATGTGAGCACTAGCCGAAACCGGGGACTACTTGATTTCTCTGAAGATGCTTACAACATCACAGGTTTTTATGAAAAATACGGCCTGTCAGCTAGATTGCGTTATACATGGCGTGATGCATTCCGCACACTGGATACGGCTGCTGGCGCAAGTCTAAACAGTACTTTGGGCTTCCCAGTTGTAACCTCGGCTCGAGGACAGCTTAATGGTGGTATTAATTATGATGTGACAGACAACCTGAATATCGGTCTAGAAGCTGTTAATATCACGAAATCTGGTATTAAGCAGTGGTGTGTGAATGATGGTGCGTTGCTCTGCGCCCAAGGTATTCCTGATCGCCGCCTTATTGCAGGTGCTAGCTACAAGTTCTAAAAATGTAGCTAGTTTTAAATGAGCTTAGGGACGCTGTTTCAGCGTCCTTTTTTTTTGCAAAAATCTAAAAACAAGTACGGTCTAATGTCCAGAACGGGACTATATTACCTTCCATTAGGTAGTGAATGTCGGAATCGTGAGTAACTCTCTATTGACCTGGACTCTGTAACTTCCAGGCTTGAGTTTTGCGCGTCTTCCCTTATCTACGGCCTATGTTGCTTAACTCGCAAAAATTTACCACATCAATTGCACCCATGATGGATTGGACTGACCGTCATTGCCGATGGTTCCATCGGCGGTTAACGCACCGCGCTTTGCTTTATACCGAGATGGTTGTGGCTGATGCTGTTATTCACGGCGATAAGGATTATTTGATTTCCTTTAATGAAGAAGAGCATCCCGTTGCCTTGCAGATTGGGGGGAGCGACCCTGTAAAACTTGCCAAGGCCTCAAAGGTTGGAGAGCAATTTGGTTATGATGAAATCAATATCAATATTGGCTGTCCATCTGACCGTGTTCAATCGGGGCGTTTCGGGGCATGTCTGATGGAAGAGCCAGATTTAGTCGCAGAGTGTTATAGCGCTATGGCAGAAGCCGTCGATGTGCCTGTGACGGTGAAGTGCCGCCTCGGGATTGATAATCAGAATTTGGATGAGACCTTGCCTGATTTCATTGAAAAAGTCTCTGCTGCCGGGGCCACACATTTCATTATTCATGCGCGTAAAGCATGGCTGAAAGGTCTTTCTCCCAAAGAGAACCGGGACGTGCCGCCATTGGATTATGGCTTGGTTCACGCCATGAAGGCGCGTTATCCGCATTTAGAAATTGCCCTAAATGGCGGAATAAAAACCATAGAGCAGGCGAAAGCGGAAACGGGCGGTTTGGACGGCGTTATGTTGGGCCGCGCGGCTTATCATGACCCTTGGGTTTTAACCGAAATCGACGCAGCATTTTACGGCGAGTCGGATTTTACGCGCTCCCGCGAAGATATCGTCCAAGACCTTATCGAATATGCAGAGCGTAAGCAGGATGAAGACCGCTCTACCAAGGCCCTTATTCGCCACATTATGGGGTTATATGCGGCGAGGCCTGGCGCTCGGCTTTGGCGGCGCACACTCAGCGAAGGCATGTCCTCTGGCGTCAAACCTGCCGATGTCATCCGCCTTGGCGCGGCAGCTATGGCGCAGCTGCAAATTGCGGCTTAGTGGCAGAGCTGTTTTCATATTGGCCGCTTATGCTGACCTTATCGGCGGTTGGCGCCGTCGCAGGGCTTAGCTCAGGACTGTTTGGAATTGGCGGCGGTTCCGTCATGGTGCCTGTGCTTTTCTTTGCATTTATATCCTTAGGCGTTCCTGAAGACGTGGTCATGCATTGCGCTGTGGCGACGTCCTCCTCCGTAATTATCTTTAACGCCATGAGGTCCGTTAAAAGTCACCATGGCCACGGCGCTGTGGACTGGGATTTGCTATGGCCCAAAAACCCTTTGCGCTCCTATGCGCTGTGGATTGGATTAGGGGCATTTGCGGCGGCCATATGGATTGCGCCGCGTTTGTCAGGTGCCGCTATGTTATTGATTTTCGCAGTCATAGGCAGTCTAGTCGCGCTTAAATTTATCTTTGGGCAGCCAGATTGGCGGCTGCGTGACGATGTGCCGGGCGGGACCGCGCGTCCGGTTGTCGGTAGCACTGTCGGCGCAATATCTGCCATTATGGGTATAGGCGGCGGGTCTTTGACCGTTCCGCTTATGAATATGTGCGGCGTGCCTATTCACCGCGCGATTGGCACGGCGTCAGGATTTGGTTTGGCCATCGCTCTGCCGGCTACAGTAGGATTTATCGTTTCTGGTTGGGGTGTTGCAGGGCGCCCCGCTTTTTCGCTAGGCTATGTCAATGTTTTAGGGTTTGCCGTTATTGCGGCGGTGGCTTTCTTGACCATACCATTAGGCGCAAAGCTGGCCCACGGTATGAGTCAGAAACGCCTAAAGATGATATTTGGAATATGCTTGCTATTAGTCGCCGCTAATATGGCGCGCAAAGCTCTATATTAAGGGCTCAGGCTTTAAATAGGAGCTGGGCGTTAAAGGCGAAGAAGTAAAGCGCTAGGCGTCGCTTCGACCTTTTGAAGTTGTCCAAGGTAAGTCATGCCGAGCAGGGATGTTTCGAGGCCTTCAGGCACCACCAAAGCCTCAACATTACGAAGTGTAATCGAGCCAACAGCAATGGATTTAAGCCTTACCCGCGCCGCCATATTGCGTCCCCCTGCCGTGCGAATAGGGACGTCATAGGTCAGTTCGTGAAGACGCAATCCAGCCTTCTGGGCGTCTTCTTTGGTGAGAGCCACTGCTGAAGCTCCTGTATCGATCAGAAAACGGACATAGCCGCTATTGACTGTAGCGTCGGCCCAAAACTGTCCGTCGCTTCGCGATTTTGGGATCGAGACTACGCTGCCTTGATTGATTTGCTGGGGGACAATGCGTTCTTTTATTTCAATTTCTTGTTGGGGGCTTTGTTCAGGCATAAAGGCTTCAGCATCTACCATCGCGTAAAGCGTATCGCGGTGATTAAATGTCAAAACCAAGCCTACGCCAATGGCCCCTATAATGATAGCATCTCTTAAAATCGTATTTCCCATTCGATAAATATACATCATCAAGGTTTTTAAGACTTTAATGTTTGTACGATTTTGCATAGGACAGCCAGATGACCACAGGCCGCCCTTTTGACGATATTCGCGCTCTAACCGATTCAATGCCGCAGGCAGATGAAACAGCGCGTGGTAGTGTTGATTCTGTCCTTGAAAGTTTTGGGGAGGGGGCAAGTCTTCCAACCTTAAACCATCTGGGCCGAAATGCTGATTATGCTAAATGGCTTGCAGGGTGGCAGGGCAAATCGCCTGCCGTTGATAGGCCGTTAATCGCTGTGTTTGCAGGATCCCACAATGTCGCGAGACGTGTTTCTGGTGACGATTTTATTGCTCAGGCGCAAGCCCGCGTGAAAAACATGACCGAGGGCCGAGCAGCTGTGCGCGGCATCTCAACGTCATTACAAGCGGCATTTAAGGTTTTTGAATTAGGTATTGAATATCCAGCCGCTGATTTCACATCAGAGCCGTCCTTGTCAGAAAAAGACTGCGCCGCAGCTATCGCCTTTGGGATGGAAGTCGTGGCCGAGGGCGCGGATATTATTGCGCTTGGCAATGCAGGCTTTGGCTCTGCCACGGCGGCGGCCGGGATTGCGCGCGGACTTTATGGCGGCACGGCGGATTATTGGGCAGGTGGTCAAGGCGCTGCCGCTAAGTCTCGTATTGAAGCTGTCGAAACTGGGGCACATTTCCATAAAGATTTATTGTCTGACCCCCTTCAAGTTCTCCGCTGTTTTGGCGGCCGAGATATTGCGGGTATGGTCGGCGCGATATTAGCGGCGCGTCACCAAGCCATCCCCGTGATTTTAGACGGCTATGTTGTTTGCGCTGCGGCGGCCGTGCTTCACAAACTTGACCCGAAATCCATTGAGCATTGCATGGCGGGACACGTAACAACTGAACCTGCCCATCGCGCATTGCTAGACCGAATAGGTCTGATCCCTATGCTTGATATGGGTATCGGCATTGGCGATGGAACAGGGGCGGCTTTTGCTCTTGGGGCCTTGCGTTCAACCTGCCAAGCTTTGACCACACTGAAAACAGCTTAAATTTAGAATTTATTGCCTATCACCTCGCCGTAAAGGTCTTGCATGTCTATTTTTTCTCATCCCGATTTTGATCATCACGAAGGTGTCTATAGCTTCTCTGACCCGTCCAGCGGTTTGCAATGCTATATTGCGGTTCATAATACGGCCCGTGGCCCCGCCAGCGGCGGCACGCGGCTTTGGTCTTATGCGAGTGACGCTGACGCATTAACCGACGTGCTAAGATTGTCGCGCGCAATGAGTTATAAGAACGCCATGGCTGAAATCCCATTAGGGGGCGGGAAGGGCGTTATTTTGCGCCCCAAAGGCGACTTTGACCGCGAGGCGTTATTTGCCGCTTATGGCCGCGCCGTCGAGAAAGTCGGCGGGCAATATATCACAGCTGAAGATGTTGGCGTCTCGCCTGATGATATGCGCGTTATTAAAACGCAAACAGATTATGTGGCTGGACTGGATGATGGCGACGCGGCATCTGGCGACCCATCCCCGCATACGGCAGACGGTATTTTCCGCGGACTTGAAGTGGCGGTCCAGCATAAGCTTGGCGTCGAAGGGGTTGGCGGGCTTATCGTGGCCGTCCAAGGCTTAGGCCATGTTGGATATGATCTAGCGCGGCGGCTCAAAAAATCAGGCGCGCAGCTTATCGTCGCTGACATCAATGAAGCCGTAACCCAGCGGGCCGCGGATGAGCTCAAAGCGAGCGTCGTTTCGGTAAATGACATCCACGCTCAAGAAGCAGATATTTTTGCGCCCTGCGCTTTGGGCGGCGCTATTAACGCAGACACGATTGATGAGATCCAAGCCTATATCGTCGGCGGCGCGGCGAATAATCAACTTAAAACAGCTGAAATGGGCCAGGCTTTGATGGAGCGCGATATTCTTTACTGCCCAGATTACGTGCTCAATGCGGGCGGGATTATCAATGTTGCCTCTGAAGTATCAGGCACATATGACCTTGATTGGGTGGACGGAAAACTTGAGGGGCTTCGCCTCACTCTCAAAGAGATATTTGACCGCTCGGACGCATCAGGCCGCCCCACAAATGAGATCGCGGATGAGATGGCAAAAGAGCGCCTAAGCAGACGTTGATAACCTATTGCGTCGTTTTCTCTGAGAATAATAAGCGTTGATAGACTCTTCCAATAACGATGAGCACGACGCCCAGGACGACAAAAGACATGGCCCGTAAAACACCTTCGAGGGACGCCATGTCGATCAAGAAGGCCTTCAAAACCGTTAGCACGATGATGAGGCCAGAGGCTAAACGGACGTCTTGGCGTTTTCCCTTTAAGCCAAGCACAAGCATCGCAATGCCAATTAAAAGCCAGACCGCGCTTATAGTATAAAGCTCAACATCAATGGGCGGTGTTTTGAAGATCGATATTTCCGCGCCTTGAAAGCCCTTACGGATCATTGAAGTCACGTAGAGCATGAATGAGAATAGCGCCAACGCCGCCGTTAATTTCACATAAGTTAAAGGGCGGCGACTTTTAGACGTCCAGCTAATCGCCGCCAGTAAAATGGCAGGAAGCAGGTAAGCTAATAATAAACTATTGAATAATACACCGCCATTTATGGAATCATAACTGTTAAATATTGGTGCTTTGCTAAAGCAAACACCGAAGGCAAATATCAGGAATGTCAGTAGTGATATACCCATCGCCAGCATAGGAATGAATCGGTCCTGAATCGGTGCTTTAAAGTCTAGCTTTTGCGGCCCGATCAACGTTCCGCCAAGCGTAAAGCTAAGCCCCGTTAAAACTTGCAAAGCGAGTTCGTCAAAGGACAAACGCTCTGCCAATATATCTCCGCCATTCATAAAATGTCTAATCTGGAAGACAATAAATAATGCGGCGAAGCTGAGCGCAAGCGCTTTCAGCCCCTCTGACCAAAGGTCTTTTGAGGGGCGTGACAATAGATAGGAAGCTACGGTGCATACAATTGCGGGAAGCGCCAAATAAATCCAAAGTTCGTTGAAAGTTATAGTCTTACTGACGGCGGCGGCATCCGGAATTTGAACCCAAATAACATGCGCCGCCGTGAGCAAACCAAATCCTGCCGCGATCATGCGGTTGGTTTTTAACGTCACCTTAGTGGCTGCGAGGGCGGCAATAAGAATGCCTAGGGTCAGCGCGAGTGTTTCGCCGCGCTGGCCTAAACCGATGAAGAGCGCGACCAAATAAGCAAGGGCTGCGCCTAAAGCATAAACTGATGCCGGGATGTCTCGGCCGGGCTTTTTCCGCCAAAGAAGATAGGCCAAGCCCATAAAGGTTAGGGTTAGAGCTAGAAATATGGCGCTAATGATTTTTGGTGACGCTGTTTCATAGATAGGGCCTAGTAAGAAAAAGAGTCCGATTGGAAGGAGGACCGATGCGGAAGCCCATAACATATCGCGCTGGTGAATTTCCGATGGCTTTCGATTTTCAGAGGGCTCTAGCTTTACGAAGAGGCGGGTATAACACATGGCAATGAAAGCAGCGCTCAATAAGCCTGCTGTTATTATGATCTCCGTCCAAGGGAACTCCGCATCGAGGGCCATTAGAACCAAGGCTACCCCTAATAGGCCTGCCGTTAGAATATGTCCGCTTTGCCGCGGCCTTAGGCAAGCCGTTGCCATTAAGACGGCCGTAAATCCCCATCCTGTCCAATAGTGGAGCCGGGCGGCGTCGTTGTCAGCGACTGTGATGAAGACCGCGAGCGCAGCCAATAATGCCCAGAAGACTGCAATTTTAGGGCCGTAGACCAAGCTTGCTTTGTCTGCTTTCGCTTGGTTTGCAGTAGCGCGAGTGATAAGGGTGCCAGAGGCTATAAAGGTGCTGACCGCGAACATTAGCGCCGTAAAGCCAAGCCAAGCCATATGAGTCCCTATTGCCTTAGCGGCACCGAGGCTAAAGAAAATCCAAAACATCGCGCCTAATAATGTGAAAATATTAAGCCAGCCCCAATCGCGCTTTCGCGCAAGAGCCAAAGCGGCGGTACTTACAATCGTCAAATACCCATAGAGAATATAGGCATTTGGTTCTGTGTCCTGTATCAAAAGCGGCGTTACTAGCGAGGCGGCGAGACCAAGCGCGGCCAATTTGGGGCCGTGGAGGAGGCCCAAGGCTAATGCGCCCAGTGAAATGGCTCCCATCATGATAAATGCCAGCGGGGCGCCAATAAATCCGTAGAGCTCATAGGCCGCATAAACCGCGCCTAACAATGCAAATATGCCCACAGCGGTTAAGACTCCAGGAATATAAGCATATTCGGTTAAGGACCGTGCAATCGCTGACGTGCCGCCAATTTTTCGGTCTGCGCGGCGTAAGAACTCTCCGCCGCTCAATAGCGCTGCGCCGAAAAGGAACGCCATAATGATCCGCATGGCGGGGGTGAAAACACCGGCTTCAATTGTGTATCGCAGTAAGAACACGGCGCCTAAGAATAAAGCTAAGCCGCCAACCCAGACAGACCACTGCGCGCCAATCATTTCTTCAAGAGACTGTTTGGGCTTTGGAGATTTAAGGGGCTTAACGTCTCTCATTTTTGATTTTACGGGGGCGTTGTTTTTTTGCTGTGGTGCAGGGTCTTTGGGCGGGGCAGGCGGAGGAGCTTCGACCTTAGTTATGACCTTTTGCGTAGCTGCAGCTGCGCGGGGCTGGTCTAGCGGTAAGTCTTTAAAGGAGGGGTTGCTGGAAAATGGTGTGTTGTCCCTGGCTGAAATCAAGCTTCTAAGTGATTTAACTTCTCGCTCAAGCCGGGTAATGCGGGAACTTGCTGTGAATCCCATGATGGAGCCGATCAGGATAAACCCGGCGGCTCCCACCAGTAGTAAAAATAGAACTTCCATAATGCCAACTTTCAATGAAATCTAAGAGCATTCGCGATATCAAAGCAATGAAATTATCTCAGAAGAGGGGGAACGCAGAATGTTCAGCGCGCCCTGTCAATAAAACTGGATTTGGGTGCTTCGAAAGGAATAAACGAAAGAGGACTTTGAGAATGTTACAAAACTGTTACAAAGTGTATCAACACGTGAGAATTCAAATGTTTTTCGTGTGTTAGGCTTACCTTTACTTATTAGGTTAATACACTAATAAGACTATTTTTTGACAGCGACCATCTATCTCCAGATTACTAGGTGGCGCACGTTCAAGGCGAGATAAATATAATGAGCCAACCTACGCCCACAGCTCGCGGCCAAGCTTTACGACACGCAGATTTTGCGACGCTTTGCGATGCGCTTGATTACGCAGCGACATGTGACACGGGGTTTAACTATTTTGACGGCAAAGCAAATTTAAAAACAACACTTCCTTACTCAGAATTGCGCGAGAGAGCTATTGAACTCGCCAAACGTCTCGTGCCTTTTGCTGAAAAGAACGCCCGTATTGGGCTGGCAGCTGTCTCGACGCCTGAATTCGCCGTTATGTTTATGGCGTGCCAATATGCGGGATTAGTGCCTGCACCATTGCCATTACCTGTTACATTGGGCGGACGCGGCTCCTATGAGCGTCAACTTGAGCGTATGGCTGATACTGGCGATTTTCACGCGCTATTCTGCCCAAGCTCGATGGAACCTATCATGAGTTCGGCGCTTAACGACCAGGCGATACCCGTGATAACGTTTGAAGACGTGGCCGCCTTGCCTCAAGGCGAGATATTGCGTCCCTTTAAGGCGGATGATTTGTGCTATATTCAATACTCTTCAGGTTCATCTAGCTCTCCTAAGGGAATTATCGGGACACAATCTTCCGTATCTGCGAATTGCCACGGCATTACTAAGCACGGCATGGAAATGGATGAGAATGATCGAGGCACGAGCTGGCTCCCGCTTTATCATGACATGGGACTTATCGGTTTTATGCTCGCTCCATTGATGAGTCAGCTCAGTATTGATTATATCGACCCGCAAGATTTTACGCGCCGCCCAATTACTTGGCTGCAGCTGATTAGCGACCATAAAGGGACGCTGTCTTACTCTCCGACATTTGGATATGAGCTTTGCGTGCGCCGCTGGCGTGCGGACCGAGAGCTGGATCTATCAAGTTGGCGCGCGGCTGGTATTGGCGGCGATATGGTTCGCCCCGAGCCGCTGACAGAATTTCAAGAGTTATTTGGCACAATGGGTTTTGGCGAAGGCGCGTTTAAGCCAAGCTACGGCCTGGCGGAAACAACACTGGCGGCAACATTTGCGCCGACGGGGCAGGGATTGCTCAAGCATACAATCGATATGGACCGCTATGAGCGCACCTCCGAAGCTGTTGAAGCGACTGAACTGACCAAGCCCGAGCACACCCGCACTTTTGTGGCCTGCGGTCTTGTGCTGCCAGATCATGAAATTGAAATCCGTGATTTTGAAGATAACGTTCTCAGCGGCACACAAGTTGGCCGTATCTGTATAAAAGGTCCCAGTGTTTCGCCGGGCTATTTTCAAAACACACAAGCCACTGAAGCCGCTTTTTCATCTGATGGCTGGCTGGATACCGGCGATCTTGGCTATTGGCTCAAAGATCAATTGGTTGTTACGGGCCGTTTTAAAGATCTTATCTTGTGGCATGGCCGCAATATTTGGCCGCAAGATATCGAATGGGCGGCCCAAGCCGCTGCGCCGCATCGTTGCGGCCGTGCCTGTTCCTTCGCGATGGGCGGAGCAGGAGACGAAAAAGAGGTCATGTTACTTCTCGAATGCCGTACGCGAGACCCGCAATTGCTTGACGAAATTTACAAAGCCGTCATGGCCGCGATCCGCCTAGAAGTTGGTGTTCCCGTCCGGTTACAGCTTGTGCCTCGCAGCACCATGATTATCACCTCATCCGGCAAATTATCTCGGGCCCGCGTCAAAGATAAATACCTCAAAGGCGAGATACACGACCTCCAAGCTGATAGTCCCGTCAGTCTGGTGAGCGCCGAAAGCGCATAGGCTTATCTTGCGGTTTTGCTTGATTTAAATCGGGACGTTTACATCCTTAGTGAATAGGATATCTATGATATTGCGGCTGTTTAAGCGGGGGAGTTGACCCTAGGCAAGTTACGTGATTTCCTTTATGAAGAGGGCTAAATCAGGACGCGATTCATTGCGCGACGCCCTTTATCGAAGCGCAATGGAAATCTGCTGCGTCTTATAAGAAAGAATAATATGTCAAAGCCGACACGCGAAGAAATCTATGATAAGATTTGTGAGCTTTTAAAACCGTATAATCCCAAGAACCATCCGATCAAAATGAGCAGCGGAATAATGTCCGACCTCGAAGTCGATTCTGTTGCGGTTTTTGATCTCGTTATGGGGCTAGAAGACCATTATGATATTTCTATCCCAATGGAGATGGTGTCCGACATCAAAACAGTCGGCGAACTGACCACGGCCATTAAAGAACTCACAAGCGAATAGGCTAGACTATGTCTCTCTTCGATAAATATGCCCCCCTTCAAACCCGGGTCGACATGATGCTAAAGATCGGTAAAGACGCGCTGGGGGTTAAGTTTGACGATATATTGCATGCTACACGGGGACGGATCGGAAATCGCGAGATTTTGCTGGCGGGGTCTAACAATTACCTTGGCCTAACTTTTGATGAAGACTGCGTGGCAGCAGCCAAAAAGGCGATTGATGATCACGGTACAGGCACGACAGGCTCTCGCATCGCTAATGGCACCTATACAGAGCATGTTGATTTAGAAAAGGCTATTGCCGATCATCTGGGCATGGCGAGCTGTATCGTTTTCTCGACGGGATATCAGACAAATTTGGCCGCGATTTCGGGATTGGCCGGCGATAAGGATGTCATCTTTATGGATGCTGATGCCCATGCCTGCATTATTGATGGGACGCGGTTGACGGGGGCGTCGACGATACGTTTTCGCCACAATAATCCCGAGGATCTAGATAAGCGCCTCAGACGCCAAGGCGAGATTGAAGGCGGTCATGCGCTGGTTGTTATTGAAGGCATGTATTCCATGTTTGGCGATATTGCGCCGATTGATGAGTTTTTAGATGTTACCCACCGTCACGGCGGCTATCTTTATATCGATGAAGCCCATAGTTATGGCATCTTTGGCGAGACAGGCTGCGGCATAGCTGAAGCGCAAGGTGTCCTCGATAAGGTCGATTTTATCTCAAGCACATTCTCAAAATCTTTGGCGTCAATTGGCGGTTTTTGCGCCTCTAAACATCCTGAGTTTGAAATTACGCGCAAGGTCATGCGCCCCTATATGTTTACGGCCTCACCCACACCTTCCAATGTCTCCGCCGCCAGAGCCGCCGTTGAGAAGATCAAAGCAGGCGGGGCGCTGCGGGAAAATCTAATGGCTCGTGCCAAACAGCTCCATAAAGGCCTCTCCGAAATGCAATATGAGCTTTGCGCCGACGCAAGTCCCGTTATTGCTGTGAGACGCCCGAATGAAGCGGTTGCCGCAATGGAATGGAACGCGCTCATTGAAAACGGCGTTTACGTCAACCTTGCCGTACCACCCGGAACGCCGCAAAGCTCGAGTTTGCTGCGCATTAGCCTGTCTGCTGCCCACACAGAAGAAGACATCAACACAATCCTGAAAGTCTTTGCTGAACTGAAAGATAATCAAGGCGCATTAATGGCCGGTATGGCGAGCAAGCTCCAGGCGGCTGAATAATTAATCCCTGCGCTGCCCGCCTCTTTGGCGACCGTTTCGGCCTTGTGGTCGTGAAGAAAAAAACTTTCGCAATGATACTATAATTGTGCGGCCATTGGGATCTAGCGCGTCTCTTTCGTAACCAAAAGGCGTGAGGCCGTTTGTATTCGTAACGGTCTGTTTGGCATCCGTTAAGTTATTGACATCCAACGTTAAACGCAGACCATTTCGCCAATTATCACGCGCAACAGGGCGCCCATTGGGGCGGCGCCCTAAGTCATAATAAAGACGCAGATCCGTTGTTGTCAGCCGGTCAAAGGTTAAGTCGCCGCCGAGCGTTTGACGAGAGCTCAATGAGTCGGTGCTGATCTGGCTGCCGCTTTCATGCTCTATTGCTAGCCGTCCACCATAATTCTTCCGTTTGAAGCTGATGCGCGCCTCTAACTCATGTTTAGATTCTCCACCCAAACGGCGTAGAGCGGCTCCGTTGAGTAGGTCAAAAACTGGCCCGTCTTCGGTAAGTTGCACCTCGTCTTGGAGGTTCCATGTATGATAAAGAGATAAGCCCAAACGCGGGGCTGCGCGGTTGCGAGAGCGCCGTCCGCGGCGGGATTGCCGCTCGTTTGAACGTCCCGCATTGGAATTATCGGGCGTAAATGTCTTGGACCAGTTCAGTCCTGTGCGAATGTTTTGCTCATCGGCGCGAAAGCTATTAAGGGGACGCGCATCGAGCCGAATGAGCGTTCCGGTCTCGTCGCGTATAAGGCGATCCGGAAAACTCTCTGCGACTTGCGGCGTTAGAAACGGAAAAGAACTGATATCGTTTTTAGTTTTACGCGCGCGATAGCGAGAGGTGACACGAAAGTCTCGGCTGTGGCGATAACTTGCCGTCAACTGAAGTTGACGTCTTTTTTCAGCTTCAAGACCGGGGTTCCCGCCAGTTAGGCTTTCGATCAAAACAGCATCGCCTGTTGCAAAATCTGTAACTCTTACGCTTGGGTCTATCAAGATTGGATCGCCAATCCGAGACAGGCTGGGCGCTGTTTCCTTGATGTCTAACCCCGCTTGCAAGCGCCACTTCTGTGTTGGGTTCCAAGTGAGGCCTGTTCCATAACTTGTAAGTGTTCCGACTCCTTCAACAGACTTCACTGCGCTGTTAAAACGGACGGAACTTCGTCCAGAGCTTCGCCGACCGCCTGCGCCTGTCAACGGAACATCAACCTCAATACTGACCTCTTGCGCCGCGCGTGAAAATTCGGTCTCGCTCCTAACGCCTTCAAAGGCTGCATTTGAGATCAGATCTATAGTTTCAAGTTCAAACCCGATTGATCCGGTAATGGGGCCGGACGCTAGCGACTTCAAACGGCTGTGGACGCGGCCTTTAAGATTCCAACTGTCTTGCTGGCGATCACTTTCGGACAAAGCAATCAAATCGAGAGTCCCAAAGGGATTTAAGGCAGAGTTGCCTTGGGTCAAGCGGCTTTGAATATCATCGGTTAATAAATTGCGGTCAATGTCGCGTTTTTCAGAGACGTTATTATACTGCCCCTCTAGGGACCACCGCCAAGTCGCATAGTCTCCAAAAAGTGCTAAATTAGCTTCTACATCAGACTTTCGTGTTTGCCGATGTAATGGGCCGTCATAGCGGCGTAACTCAATGTCATCAGCAAAGGGAGAGAATGGATTTGTGGCTGGTAAGGTCAAGCGCGTCGAGGTTAACCCGCGTAGAGAATCGGAATCCGATAAGTCTGTATTTAGTGATGCATTGAAGGACAGATGTTCGCCTATGGGTTTAAAATAACCCGCATTGAGTGAGAGTGTGTCCTGATCTGGTGCTAAATCGCGAAAGATCTGCCTATCGGTTATACGCGGATTGTTCGTGGCTGCGGCGAAATCAGCCAAGCCGAACCCTGTTTCTGGTACCGCTGTGATTGTCACGATGCGGCCAGCCAGCGCGGAAAGCGAGGGATCGATTTCGCTGCTGCCATCCAAAGCCGTTATATTACCACCTAGAGCAAAAAGGCTGCCTTCGTCGCGGTTTATGATGTCGCGCTGCGCCTCTTTTAAGGCGGTATCACGGCTCAGGGTGGCGTTTAAAGAGATACGCGCGCTGTTGCGGATTTTAAGATAATTTGCACCAATCTCATAGCTGTCGCCGCCGCCTTCAGTTGTGGTTCCGGCTTTAAACCCTGTGGTAATCGCGTTGAACCGCCTCCGCAGCACGAAGTTCAGGACACGGCGATCTGGATTTGACGAGAACTTTAGCGAAGCTTCGGGCGGGAGAACATTTACCTGCCGAACGGCTTCGCTTGGGAATTTGCGAATGTCGCGCCGGCTTGCAACGGGGCGCCCATCGAGCAAAATGATAGGCGGCTCAGACGAATCTGTTCCAGCCTCGGCATTTATCGCGTCAATTAATTCGCCTATGTCCGTCGCGCCCAAAGCTAGAATATCGCCCGCATTGAAACTGATATCAGGGACAATATTGGCTATTGGGCTCGGGTTTATCCGCTCCCCCGTCGCAATCACGTCGTCTTGAATCTCAAAAATATCGGAAAGTTCGGAGTCGATATCTTGCGCGGCGGCAAAGGTTGGCGTTACCGCCATTAGCGTAACCCCGAGCGCTATATGTGTGATGGGGCTGAGTTTCATGCGAAGAGGCCTTTGGCGGTTAAACAGAATCTGTCTTTATACCTAACGCATCAGCCCTGAAAATCCTTCGGAGAACATCTGACTTTTCCATAAAAAAAGCCCCGCTTAAAACGGGGCTTTTCGTATTTTGTAAGTGAGGAGAGATCTACTCTTCTTCAGCCTTAGCGGCTGGAGCTTCGTCAGCGCCTTCGTCAGGAGCTACGAAGTCGTCAGGCGCGTCGCCTTCGAACATTGAGACGGCAACTGCGGCGCGTTCAGCGTTAGCTTCTTTCAGGTCAGCAGCTTCTTCAGCAGCTTGCATTGCGATAACATCTTCGCCTTTTTCTTGGCGTTCAGCTTCGTCCTTCGTACGGGCGACGTTGACAGTAACAGAGACCGTCACTTCTGGATGAAGACGAACTTTGACGTCGTGTAGACCAAGCGCTTTAATCGGCTGTTCTAGAACAACCATATTACGCTTAACGCCTTTGGATTCTAGTTCTTCCGCGATGTCGCGAGCAGATACAGAGCCGTAAAGCTGTCCTGTATCACCAGCATTACGGATAACGATGACTTTAGTTCCATCAACGCCTTTACCGGCATCAATAGCGTTGTCGCGGTTTTCAGCATTGCGCTGCTCAAGGTACTCACGCTCAGCTTCGAAGCGGGCGAGATTAGCTTTTGTTGCGCGAAGGGCTTTTTCCTGCGGAAGCAAGAAGTTACGGGCAAAACCAGGCTTGACGTTTACAACGTCGCCCATGACACCGAGCTTCTCGATACGTTCCAATAAAATAATTTCCATTGTAGCGCTCCTACTTCACTTCATAGGGCAAAAGGCCCAAGAAACGTGCCCGTTTGATGGCTTTTGCCAAAATGCGTTGCTTCTTATGTGAGACAGCCGTGATACGTGACGGCGCGATCTTGCCTTTTTCAGACATATAGCGCTGCAACATTTTTGGATCTTTATAGTCAATTTTCAGGCCGTTTTCGCCTGAGAATGGACAGACCTTACGGCGACGACGAAAACTTGTGCGGCTTGGCAGGTTTTCAATTTTGATTCCATCTTTTCTAGCCATGATACTAATCCCTATGTTCGCGTTTTTTGCGCTCTTCGCGCTTTTTGAGGATTGGTGACGGATCTTCAGAGAATTCGTCAACACGGATAGACATATAACGCAGGATGTCTTCGTTAATGCGGTGCTGACGCTCAATCTCGTGGATTGTGTCGGGCAGGGCATTAACCTTCAAAAGGCTGTAATGGGCCTTTCTGTTTTTATTCATGCGATATGCAAGGTTGCGTAGACCCCAATATTCGGCGCCTTCAACGGAACCGCCCATATTTTCGATCTTTGTCGCGAGGTTTTGGACGAATTCTTCGACTTGCGCCGTTGAGATGTCCGGACGTGAAATAACCACGTGCTCGTAGAGAGACATATTGTCTTCCTTCATATGATGGAGGCGGCGCTTATTCCCAGTGAAGGCCGGGGCAAAACGATGGCTCTGTAAGGCGATGCCGACCCCATGCCGACAAGAAACCCACAGACCGCATCCGTGATGGGCGGCTTATATAGAGGGAGGGAGAGTATGCAAGCGGATTATGCGGAAGTTTTTAGGTAAATCTGACGGCCGATAGTTCAGTTACGCACAATAAAATACATCCATTAGTTTGAAAAGGATTTGTTAACCATGTTAAGTCTGATTCTCACCCTGCGGTTGTCACAATAGTGACGTTAAATTGAAGCCTTGACGTCACACTGCGCGGCTAGCTGTTGGAGGAAAAGATAAGCTGAGCCGCATTAGGCCCAGTCCAGACCAAAAATTACGGAGACTGACGTGGCCCTATTATTTTTAGAAGATTTTGAAACAGACGGCAACGGAACTCGCTATTTTACCAGCGTTCTGGAATTTACAGATGGCAGCGCGGATTTCTTTACGCGCACGGATGGTAGTAATATTGGCAGCTTTTACAGCCTTACGGGTCAAGGCGGCTCGTCTTACTTCGCAGGGATGGATCTTGACGGCGAGGGCGGCCCCTCTACTGTTTCTCTCACAACCCAGCAGATAGATATTGCAGGGTTTACTAATCTCTCTTTTTCAGGCCTTTTTGCCGAAGATGATGATGGCGGGAACCAAGATTGGGACGCGGATTCATATGCCCTTATCGAATACCGCTTGGACGGTGGAGCATGGACAAATCTCTTAGCTTTTGCTGCGGCTGGCGGGACAAATACGGAGCCGTTGCTCGACACTGATTTTGACGGCGTGGGGGACGGCCCAGCTTTAAGCGACGTCTTCACAGAATATACGGCGGCTATCGCGGGAACCGGAACGAATTTGGAGCTTCGGGTCACATTGGAGAATTTAAATGCGGGCGATGAAGATTTTGCCTTTGATAACTTGGCCGTTAACGGCGATGTGGCGCTTGTCTTAAACGAGGTGTTCGATGATGCTTCTGCATTTGCGGGTGAGGATAATTTCTTCTCCGATGCAGATGTTAGTTCTGGTTTTGACTTTTTTGGTATCCACGATCCAAGCGGTACAAATACTGATTTTGGCGGCGACACTGCGCCTAATGCTGCCTTTTTGGCGCGTTACACCGGCTTTGACGGTAGCTTTGTGGCGATCATGGATATGGATGGCGAGGGCGGATCCGATGAAATTTCGCTTGATTGGACCGGTATCGATATTTCAGCCCTGACCAATATTGAATTTACGGGTTTGTTTGCAGAGGCCTTCTCTAATGACGGAATCTCGGATTGGGACGCGGACTCGGAAGTTCGCATTGAAGCTCAAATTGACGGCGGCGGCTATGTCACAATTTTAGCCTTTGCCGCGCAAGCCGGCACAAATACTCCAGCGGCTCAAGATACGAATTTTGACGGTCTTGGTGATGGGCCGTTGCTGACAAGTGCAGCGCAATTATTTACGGCAGGGATTGCAGGTACGGGGGCGCTGCTTGATCTTAGGATTGTTCTCAAAGACCTCAATGCGGGCGATGAAGACTTTGCCTTTGACAGCTTCACTATTGGCGAAGTCCCGCTTGCTGCCCCGGCGGGTGTTACGATTACACAAAGCGATGGATCGCTTGATATATCGGAAGCAGGAACAGGCGATAGTTTTGAGATTGCGCTTGATACGGCGCCGACATCAGATGTCACAGTGACCGTAAGTGTCGCAGATGGACAAAGTGTTATTTCGTCCGATGGCACCGTCTACTCGACCTCATTCGATCTGGTCTTTTCTGATACGACGCCGCAAACAATCTTCGTCATCGCCGAAGATGATATGGCTGATGAAGGTATGCATATAAGTAATATCTCGCTTACAGTGGCACAACCCGCTGGTGACCAAGAATATGATGCTTTCGTCGTCGCTGACGTCGTTGCAAATATCACAGATAATGATTTAGGCGTATCGCTGATCAGCAATATCCAAGGGTCTGGCGCTGCTAGTTCCCGCGTTGGAGATGTTGTTATGATTGAGGCCATTGTGACGGCTGATTTCCAAAATGACGCTGATACGAGCCGCAATCTCCAAGGCTTTTATGTCCAAGAAGAAGATGCAGATTCTGACGGCGACGCCTTAACATCAGAAGGTATCTTTATCTATGAGGATGCAACGCTTCTCACTGATGTCAATGTTGGTGATGTGGTCCAGATTATTGGCACTGTCGTCGAATCCTTTGGAGAGACACAGATACAGCCGAGTGCAGTGACAGTGTTGAGCACCGGTGCAGCGCTGCCGACGGCAACAACAGTGAGCCTTTCCGTCGCTACAGATCTAGAAGCCTATGAAGGCATGTTAGTCACTTTTGACCAGACCCTAACGGTGTCCGAACTGTTTAATCTAGACCGTTTTGGCGAGTTTGAAGTCACGCAAGGCGGCCGAGAGACACAATTTGTCCAAGACAATGCTCCCGATATAGGCGGTTACACGGCCCATTTGGAACAAGTCGCGGCCCGCACGCTCCTTATTGATGATGGTCTTAATGTATCGAACCCAGACCCTATACGCGGCTCGGATGATAGTCTGGGGAGTGACGATGCTTTCCGAATGGGAGAGACGATTACGGGTTTGACCGGTGTCATAGGTTATTCTTTTGGGAATTACCGTGTTCAGACAACAATTGAACCTGACTTTACCAATGAAACGACGCCCGTTAATCCGCGCACCGAAGCTCCCGACGATGTCGGCGGCGACGTCTCAGTTGCCAGCATGAATGTCCTGAATTATTTTAGAACAATCGATGTGTCTGGCGCGTCAACGGCGAATGGCTCGGATCCACGCGGCGCAGATAGTGTCGCTGAGTTTGTTCGTCAAACAGATAAACTAGTTACGGCCATTCTTGATATTGATGCTGACGTAATGGGGCTTATCGAAATTGAAAATGATTTCTTAGCGGGGTCTTCAGGCAATGCGGTTGAATATCTTGTGGGACAGCTAAACGCTGTCGCAGGGGCGGGCACCTATGCTTGGGTTGATCCAGGCACGCAATTTGTAGGCGATGACGCTATTGCAAATGCAGTGATCTACCGAACTGCGGCTGTTGATCTTGCCGCAGGAACAACCGTAGAAATTCTGGACGATTCAGACCTAGCGGGCCTCGGCATTTCTCAGACAGGTGTTTTTAACGGCTCTGGAAGTAACCGCGCGGTTATTGCCGTGACCTTTACGGATGCGGTTTCGGGCGAGAGCTTCACGATTACGGTCAATCACCTTAAATCCAAAGGTAGCGCGGCGCCAGGGGCTGGGAATACGGATATTGGGGACGGCCAAGCCAATAGCAATCAGCAGCGTCTTGACGGCGTTAATGCGCTTAATGCATGGCTCGCTACGGATCCCACAGGGTCAGGCAATACGGACGCGCTTTTGCTGGGCGACTTTAATGCTTATGCGAATGAAGACCCGATTGTTTACCTGGAAACCGAAGATTTCACGGATCTAGCAGAGCGGTTTATTGGGACAGACGCTTACTCTTATGTCTTTGACGGGCAAGTCGGAACGTTGGATTACATCCTTTCAAGCGACAGTTTGAATGCTTTCGTCAGCGGGGCCACAATCTGGCATGTAAATGCAGATGAAGCTGACGCGCTTGATTATAACCTCGACTCTGGCCGCAACGCCGCCATTTTTGACGGCACAATAGCGGCGCGCTATTCTGATCATGATCCTGTCATTATCGGTCTTAATCTCGATCCGAACGTCCTTCTCTTTACCGACGTCATTGCGCTCAATCCTGTGGACTCAGATGATGATTTTACCATTATCTTAAACGCTGCAATGGATGGGAACGTCATTGAAGTTGTGAATACTTCTGCCATCGGCGATGTCGGCGCAACGACTATTAGCGTAGATAATTTAACCGTCGAAGCCGAGTTTGGTTTTAATGCAAACTTCACCTTAGATAGCGGCGTTGCAAATCTGAACCTGTCAGGATCAAACGCGGCTGATATTGCAGGTAATAGCGGCGCGAATAGGCTCGTGGGTAGTGCAGGTAATAACGTGATCGAAGGCCTTGATGGGAATGACCGTCTCTTTGGCCGTGACGGTGATGACGACATTGACGGCGGCGCAGGCGATGACCAGCTTTATGGCGGCGCGGGCGGTGACGCCTTAGATGGAGGAGCTGGAATGGATAGCGTTTACTATATAGACGCCGCAGCTGGCGTTACCTTTAATGTCGCCACAGGCGGAACGGGCGGCGACGCGGCAGGCGACAGCTATTCAAATATTGAGCGTTTCTATGGCTCTAACTTTGATGATGCCATCACTGGCTCAGCTAATATTGACGTTCTCTTTGGGCTTTCTGGTAATGACACTATTAATGGCGAAGGCGGTAACGATTTGCTCTATGGCGGCGTAGGCGTGGATACGCTTAATGGTGGCGATGATGCAGACCGTCTCTTTGGCGGCGTTGGCGCAGACATCCTTAACGGCGATAGCGGCGACGATCTTCTCTATGGCCAAGGCGATAATGATACCATCAATGGCGGAGCAGGCGATGACAAGGTCTTTGCGGGCGGCGGCGATGATGTCGTTGATGGCGGCGACGGCGCCGACTTCCTGATCGGTCAATTGGGCAATAACACGCTTATGGGCGGCGCGGATGATGATACATTTATATCAGGCGTTGGAGCCGACGTGCTTGATGGCGGCGCAGGTATTGACCGCGCTATCTATTCCAGCTCATCGGCGGCGGTCATGATTGATCTTGCGGCTGGTACGGCCTCGGGCGGCAGCGCCGATGGTGACAGCTTTATCTCGATAGAGAACCTTTACGGGTCGCAATTTAACGACGTTATTGCGGGCGACGCAAATGACAATTCCCTTGTCGGCCTTGGCGGTGACGATGAAATTAATGGCGGGGCAGGCGCTGACAGGCTGGTCGGCGGCGAGGGCGCAGATACGCTCAATGGCGGCGCTGATAATGATACGCTTATCGGCCAAAACGGCGCGGATATGCTTGATGGCGGCGCCGGCGATGACCGACTCATAGGCGGTGACGGTGATGATTTTGTCACGGGCGGCGCGGGCAATGACTTGCTTCTGGGTCAAGCAGGCGCGGATACATTCATCTTTGACACAGGCCACGGCGCGGACCGCATTGTCGACTTCACGCAAGGCGAAGACATCATCAATTTTGCAGAGCTTAGCGGCGTCGATGATTTCGCGGATCTCACCATCACGCAAACGGGCGTACACGTCTTGATTACCTCTGCGGCAGGTACCATTGCCGTAAACTCCTCCAACGCGGCAGATTTCACTGCCGATGACTTTACCTTTGACGGCGCGCCGCCAGTGGCAGAGGAGTTGGATACGGGTCTGTTAATCTAAATGATTGTGTGAAGTTTGAATCATTGAGGCCATCCTTTGGCGTGGTTTTTTTATCGGAGCTTAGCGATAAGCCGCGTTAGAGTTATCCATAGATGCGGTGTTTAGTGCCTGTTGATTGGTTGTTTGGCTATTAAAATCCCTGAGTAGTAGAGAATTGTGAGTCTTATTATAGCCCCGATTTTAAGCTGCTGAGGCCATAGGCCGTTTCCGCCCAAAGTAAGCCGCTCGTTGATTGCCTTAAATCTTCGTTAGGCGACATTGAATCTGGATTATAGCCCTAAACTATGTTTGAGGTACGGCTTTTAAGCCAAGTAATGCAGCAGCCCCAACTAAGCTAACACCAGCAACACGATCTATCCACTTTTTGTAATGTGACTGAAGGCGATTAGCCAACCAACTAGCGCCACTGCCATAGGCACTTAAAAACAACCCATCGATGACAATATATGTTGCACCCAAAACTAGGATTTGTGAAAGCAATGGGACGTTTGGGTTTATAAATTGAGGGAAGAGCGCTGCAAAGAAAACAACCGCCTTGGGGTTTGCTGCTGAAGTAATAAAGCCTCTTAACCAGAGACGCTTCAAGCTCGTTATTCCTACTTCAAGGGTGGTACCCTTATTGCTGAATGATGCTTTAATCGTTCGAATACCAATCCAAACAAGGTAAGCGACGCCGCCCCATTTAATAATGGCAAACCCATATCTTGAACTTGCCAAGATAGCAGCAAGGCCAAAACCAGCCAGCAACATTTGTATTGCATTTGCTGTAAGGTCACCGCCCGCTGTAGCTAGAGACCGTTTGAAGCCATTGGACGCACTTGTTGAGAGCATAAGGAGGTGGCTTGGCCCTGGTGTACTCATCATAAGCAAAACAGTTCCTACAAAAAAAGTCCAAGTCGCAAATGTCATATTCGTCACCCCTTTCTAAGATTGGGAAACTATTCCTTAAATGAAGGGTTCTGTCACTAGAAAAACAAATACATTGGGAGGTCTCATGTCCGATTTTTCCGCCATATTAGAGATTAAACAAGCGTCTCAAGGCCGCTCCAACTAAGCCTCTGGGAAGCGCTCAAACAACGCCACTGAAAATTGCCTGCTCCAGGCGATCAAGCCGGAGGTTTATGGAAACTCAACAATGATAGGAGCACAGCAAGCGATGGGAACTTCACCGGAAACGTGACGCATGGTCAGCGAGTTTCATCGGTCACAACAAAAACGAGGTGCGAAAAATATTTATCCGAATAGTGCTTGTCTGAAGCGCTATTTACAGCCCGCCGCCGCCGCCTTCAACACATCCATGAGGCGCTCCTGGGCCACGGCATCCCCAACAGCTTTTTTCATCGTGGTGGCTTTCCAGCGCATGACCCAGGCTTTCGCCTCCTCATCCCATTCGGACCGTAGGGCCACATCATCATCGCCCGCGGTAAGAACCATGCGTATGAGGCGGTTATCATTTGAGCCTAAGGCTTTTGCGGTGGCATAGGACTCGTTATCAGCGGCGAGCGTGACGGGGATGGAGAGGGTTTGTGTGGTAATGTTTAGTTTGCAAATACGGCCATCATGTCCGCCAAAATGTGTGCGGCGGTAAAGGCGATCTTTCATGCCTTCGGGGTCTGTCGCGGCCATAGTGGTGAGGGCTTTGAAGGCCGCCTCTGAGAGGCTGTTGAGGGCGGCTTGATCAGAGGTTGGAATCTCGAGACGATTTATGACATCAGCCCCGCTATCTTTGATTTTTCCCGCGCCCGTTTTTACGGATTCTGTTACAGTGCCTGCGGCATTTCCAATAGCCTTAGCGGGGGCAGAGACGGCTTTATAAATAGCGAAACCGCCGCCCGCAAAGGTGAGGGTGACGACCGCAATCGCAACCCATTTGATTGCGCCAAATGCATTGCTGGCGCTTTCGACAACGGTGGCCGCGCGGTCTGCGGTTTCGAGGGCTTGTTTGCCACGGTCGAGCGCAGTAGGTTTTTTTGGACTTTCGGGCGTATCAGTCACTTATTGTCTCCCCATAAAAAGCCCAACCTAAGTCGGGCTTCTTAACATTTTATCTAAGCATCCTCAGTCGGCTTGGGCGCGGGTAATCCTTTGCCGCCTTTACGGCCTTCAATTTTCAGCTTGGCCGGTGGAACGATTTTAAAGGTTAGGTTTTCCTTCTTGCGGTCCACGCCTATTTTCACAAGTCCGCCTGTTTTCAATTTGCCGAATAATATCTCATCCGCGAGCGGCTTCTTGATATACTCTTGAATGGTGCGGCCGAGCGGACGCGCGCCATAACGCTTGTCATAGCCTTTGGTCGCGAGCCAGACATTGGCACCTTTAGAGACTTCAAATTCAATCTTGCGATCAGCTAATTGTGCCTCAAGTTGAATAACAAACTTGTCCACGACCTTAGAGATATCCTCTGGCGAAAGCGGGGCGAAGGACACGACCGCGTCAAGACGGTTGCGAAATTCTGGTGTAAAGCGGCGCTTAATCGCGGCGCCTTGCTCATCATCTTTCATGCCGCGTCCAAAGCCGATTTCCGCCTTGGCGGCATCTGCCGCGCCCGCATTTGTGGTCATGATTAAGATGACATTGCGGAAGTCGACTTTGCGGCCATTGGCGTCCGTCAAGAAGCCATTATCCATGACTTGCAGCAGGATATTGTAAATATCGGGGTGGGCTTTTTCGATCTCGTCAAGCAAAAGCACACTATGCGGGTTCTGGTTCACAGCATCTGTCAAAAGACCGCCCTGATCATAGCCGACATAACCGGGAGGCGCGCCGATAAGGCGGCTGACCGTATGGCGTTCCATATATTCGGACATGTCAAAGCGAAGCAGCTCTAAGCCCTGTGTCATTGCCAATTGCTTGGCGACTTCGGTTTTGCCGACGCCTGTTGGCCCCGCGAAAAGGTAGCTTCCGATAGGCTTATTAGGCTCACGCAGACCCGCTCGGGCGAGCTTGACCGCAGCCGTGACTTGCTCGATGGCTTTGTCCTGACCAAAGACCATGCGTTTCAAATCCATAGGGAGGGATTTGAGTGCTTTCTCATCATCACGCGAAATAGATTTAGGCGGTATGCGCGCGATTTTTGCAATAACGGATTCAATCTCTTTAATGCCGATTTTCTTTTTACGCTTTTTCGCTTCAACCAGCTTAGTGCGCGCACCCGCCTCGTCGATAACGTCGATTGCTTTATCGGGCAGTTTACGGTCCGTAATGTGGCGCACAGAGAGATCTACAGCGCCTTGGATGGCGGCGTCTGTATATGTGACCTTGTGAAACTCCTCGAAATAGGACTTAAGGCCCATCAGGATTTTCACAGCATCTTCGGCTGTAGGTTCAGAGACGTCGATTTTGAGGAAGCGGCGTGCAAGGGCGCGGTCTTTCTCAAAATGCTGACGATATTCTTTATAGGTCGTAGACCCCATGCAGCGTAATTTACCAGACTGCAGAGCAGGTTTTAGCAGGTTAGACGCATCCATTGCGCCGCCGCTTGTCGCGCCCGCGCCGATAATGGTGTGAATTTCGTCAATAAACAAAATCGCGCCGTCAGTTTCCTGTAGCTTCGTCATAACGGCTTTCAGACGTTCTTCAAAGTCACCTCTGTAACGCGTACCTGCGAGCAGGGCGCCCATATCGAGGGAGAATATCGTGGCGTCAGCCAAAACATCTGGAACATCTTCATTGACAATGCGGCGTGCAATACCTTCGGCAATGGCTGTTTTCCCAACGCCGGGATCGCCCACAAGGAGCGGGTTATTCTTGCGTCGGCGCGAGAGCACCATGATGCAACGCTCGACTTCCTCGTCGCGCCCGATAAGGGGATCGATATCGCCTTCGCGGGCCTTTTGGTTCAGGTTGACAGTATATTCCTCTAACGGGTTCTTTTTCTTGGCCTCATCGCCTGCGCCGCCTTCTTCTGAACCTTGCACTGGTTTAGTGATATTAGCGTCGCCTGATTTTGAAATGCCGTGGCTTATGTAATTGACAGCGTCATAGCGCGTCATATCCCGCTCTTGCAGGAAGTAGACAGCATGACTCTCGCGCTCAGCGAAGAGCGCGACGAGGGCATTAGCGCCTGTGACTTCTTCGCGCCCTGAAGACTGCACGTGAATAACAGCGCGCTGAATAACGCGGTGGAAACCAGCGGTAGGGCGCGCTTCTTCAAAATCCTCAACGGTGAGAGACGCGAGGTCTTCATCTAAGTAACGCGTAATGTCCAAGCGAAGCGGCGTAATATCAACATCGCAGGCCGTAATCACAGCGGCGGCGTCTTTGTCGTCAAGCAATGCGAGCAGCAAATGCTCCAGCGTTGCAAGCTCATGCTTACGGTCCGACGCGAGCGTCAACGCGCGGTGAATGGTCTCTTCGAGGACGGGAGAAAATGATGCCATTATAAATTCCTTTCAGAGATACTATTTTGGAACGCTGTCACGTCTTTTCAAGGGTGCATTGCAGTGGATGTTGCGACCGTTTTGCAGCATCCATAACCTGAGCAACTTTTGTTTCCGCCACTTCGAAGGTGTAAACCCCGCAAGTGCCGACACCCTTTTGGTGGACATGCATCATGATTGTGTAGGCTTCTTCCTGTGATTTTTTGAAAATTCCCATCAAGATCATCACAACAAATTCTTGGGGCGTGTAATCATCATTCATCAAAACAACCCGGTACATAGACGGCTTTTTGGTCTTGGGGCGAATCTTGGTGGCAACGCCGCGCTCTGGCGTGTTGTCACCTTCATCTTCATTATCAGGGCCAGCCATGTATTTGCGATTCATGTTAGTCATTGTCCTAAACTAAGCCTTTATACGCATGAATAAAAGGGCAGGACTGTGACAATCGCGACAAGATTGTGAATAGTTGGCGTTTTAGCCCTAAGCCTAACGTCCTGCTGTCCGTTCGCCGCCGCCATTGGCGGATTTTGCGCCGCTGGCAATGTCGCGCTCATCTGTAAAGGCTGTTTCCAAGTCTGCGTAAAAGGCTATTTGGGCCTTTATGCGGGGATCTTCGATAAGGGGGTCTGGGGCGCTGATGGGTTTTCTCTTCACGCCTTTATGCGCCGCAAGCATGTATTTTTTCCAAGAATCAACGGGTAAAAGCCCGCCTGTAATTTTTCGCATAGGCGAGTTGTCATCATTGCCCATCCAGACGCCTGTTGTGTAATCAGCCGTAAAGCCAAGAAACCAAGCGTCGCGATAATCCTGAGATGTGCCTGTTTTTCCCGCAGCCTGGCGTGAGCCAAGCTGCGCGCCATGGCCTGTTCCGCTATCAATGACGTCGCGTAGCATGGATGTCATTTGGCGCGCATAAGGCACGGGATAGGCGCGAACGGGGCTCACATTTCGGCGGGTATAAAGGGTCTTTTTGGCCGTATCTGTGATACTCTCCACGAAATAGGGTTGACGCGAGAGGCCTTCATTGGCGAAGACCATGTAAGAGGCTGTCAGATCCAGCAATGTGGTCTCAGATGACCCCAATGCAATTGAGTATTCTGGACGCATTTCAGTTCGTATCCCAAAGCGGGTCGCGAGGTTGGCAACGCGCGTAGGGCCAATTTCTGCGGTGACCTGAGCAGCAATCGTATTGATTGAGAGTTTTAAAGCTTCACGCAATGTCATCGGCCCGCGATAACGCTGTGTGTAATTCTCTGGGGCCCAGTCGCCGATTTCTGTTGGTTGGTCGATGCGGATGGTGCCAGGCGTGAAGCCGTCCTCGAGCGCGGCGGCATAAACAAAGGCTTTGAACGCGCTTCCGGGCTGGCGTTTGGCTTGGTCAGCGCGGTTGAATTTGGAGGCGTTATAATCTCGTCCGCCGACCATAGCGCGGATAGCGCCCGTTTGATTATCTATAGAGACCAGCGCCCCTTCGCTGACTTTTTTTGATTTTTCAAATTTTCCAACTACAGAACTAATCGACTCATGCGCTATGTTCTGTAAATTCGGATCAATCGTTGTTTTGACGATCAGGTCTTTATGATTAGTACCGATAAGGCCGTGGGCCTGCTCTGCAATCATGTCAAAGGCGTAGCCGAGCACGTCAGGCTCGATCAGTGCTTTTGCGTCTTCCATCATGACGGGTGGGGATTTCAGCGCCGCTTGCATAGCGTCATAGCTGACCATTTCATTGACGACCATCCGCTGCAAGACAAGCTCTGCGCGCTGCCAAGCACCGTCATAATTAGAGACGGGGTTATAACGGCTAGGCGCTTTAGGAAGGGAAGCAAGCATGGCGGATTCTGATAAGGTAACCTCACGCGCAGATTTGCCAAAGTAGCGCTGCGCGGCGGCCTCAACACCAAAAATTTGAGGGCCTAGGCTAATACGATTCAAATAAAGTTCTAAAATCTCTGGCTTGGAGAGGATGGCCTCCATATCCCGCGCGAGGAGAGCTTCTTGGAATTTACGCCGGTAGGTTTTTTCTGGTGTCAAAATCATCGTTTTGACAAGTTGTTGGGTGAGCGTAGAGCCGCCTTGGCCTTTACTGCCAGACTTTGTATTCGCAAATACCGCCCGCAATATGGCTTTCTGATCAATACCAGCATGTTCGTAAAAGCGCTCATCCTCAATTGCGAGGAAAGCGCCGGAAAGGTGGCTTGGCATATCTGCAAGTTTTAAAGGTTCGCCCACCAAAGGCCCTCTATGGCCAATCACTTTGCCGTCCTTATCCAGCAATGTCATATTAGGCTTAAGGTTCATCTCCCACATTGTCGACTTGTCGGGCAGGTTGGGCATGCCGTCTAGGAGATAATATCTCGTCTGGAAGTAGCCTAATGTGCCGATCAGACATAGCGCAGCCAATACGGCCAAGACGATATTTCGTTTCTTGCGCGTTTTATTGTCATTTGCGACATCTATGTCTGCACGATATGTTGGCATATTACGCGACATTCTATATGCGACTCCTCATGCCAAATAAAACAAATAAACCAGCCAAAGCAAAACTTCCGTTCTGGAAGACCAAAAATATGGCAGAAATGAGCCCAAGGGAGTGGGAAAGCCTGTGCGATAATTGCGGAAAATGCTGCTGTATCCGCTTGGAAGACGATGATACGGGCGATATTTACATTACTGATGTTGCCTGCAAACTCTTTGATCCGTCGAGCTGTAAATGCACAGATTATCCGAATCGCAGTAAAAAAGTGCCCGATTGTGTTACGCTAACGAAGGATAATGTGGAGCAATTGCATTGGATGCCGCAGACTTGTGCTTATCGTCTTGTCTCTGAAGGCAAAGACCTGCCAGAGTATCACCATCTCATTAGCGGCTCTCGTGACAGTATTCACGAGGCCGGCATGAGTGTTCAGGGCTCTGTCACGAGCGAAATATTTGTGAGCGAGGACGAACAAATAACCCGAATTGTTATCTGGCCCGGCGAACCAGATATTGTTTAGCTGTTTTCGGCCTCTAGTTTAGTAAAGGCGGTATTCCAGTCATCCATTTGTTTGCGAGCATCCCCGATAAAGGGGCTCCACCTTATGCCTGTCATAAATAACCACGCCACTAATGAGCCCGGGAAGCGGACAGGGCGATCTACATGTAAGAGCAGGATAACACGTTCTTCATGTGTATGATTCCATGTTTCATGCTCGCGCGTATCATCAAAAACAAAGGCTTTGCCGTCTTGCCAATGAACAATGTCATCTTCAACGCGAATGGCGCAGTTTTCACGGTCTTGAGGGATTTTTAATCCCATATGGGCGACGCATATGCCTGCGGTAACGCCTTTATGGGGCGCGATTTCCATGCCCGGTGCATGTATTGAAAAGAGTGCTGTGCGAAGACCAGGGATTTTGCTGACAATAGCTGCGGTTTTAGGACAGCGCGCACAATTGTCTTCTGATTTAAATCCGTAACCCCAAAGAAAATAGGACCGCCACTTTTTCTCAATGTCGAGCTTGGCGTGATCTGGTGATATCTCTGATAGGGGCGGAATGGCGTCTCTAAATCTTAATATTGCGTCCGCTTCTTGGCGGATCGTTTCCCAATTTTCTTCTAATGTATTGAGCCAAGGAAAGTGTTTGAGGTCGGGAAGGGCAGTGTCACCTATTTTTGAGTGACGCTTTATATAGGGATTGATACGTTTTCTTAGGCGTTTTCCGACACGAACAATCCATGATCTGTTTAAGTCTGGGCCAAGTGTAGCGGCAGATTGGACACTATTTTGCACGCTCATAATGTGTCTCCTTCATTGCGCGAAATTCGACACTCAAACCTTAACATATATGAAGGGGGCGATAAACTCATCTAAGGTTTCGCATGAGGATTTAACACTTAAAGGAAAGAGTGTGATTCTCTTTGCCTCAAAAGCCTATTCCTTGAGGTTAAAGGGGTCATTTTCGCGATTTCACTCTTAATCTAGAGGTTTTCTAGAGGTTTAATGGAGGAGTCCTCCAAGCATTGGTTTTTCATTCCTGTTAATTTCTAAACACGCAAGAATATCCCTGTATTAGATGTGGGTTTAATGTGGGGCGTAGATTTGGTTGTCAGCGTGGGCGCAGGCTGGCAGCCAAATTAAGCCTTATTTAGAGGGGCGCGGTGTTTTCCCAAGGACCGCGTCTCTTATTTCGCCTAGATAATGAGCCTAGATCATTTGCTTCATTGCCTCTTTTGGTTGTAATGACTTTACGATACTCGTGAGTAAAGGTTTCGCTGGCGTGATGTAATCCAAACAGCTACGATATGTCCCAAGGGATAATCCTCACGCGCGGTGAGGTGGGGAAACGGCTTGTTGTTCAGATGATTTATTGTTTTGAAGATTTCGAGCTCGATGCGCCTAAGCAGGTTTTAAGGCGCGCGGGTAGCGAAATTAAGGTGGAGCCGCAAGTCTTCGATCTTTTACATCTGCTTGTCAAAAATCATGAACGCCTCGTTACAAAAGACGAAATTATTGAGAAGATTTGGAGTGGGCGGGTAATCTCCGAAACTGCCGTAAGTAGCCGAATTAGCTCAGCACGTAATGCGGTGGCGGATGACGGGCGTCAACAACGCCTTATTAAAACCGTTCATAATAAGGGGCTGCGCTTCATTGAGGTTCCTGTGTTAAAAAACGTGACGGCTGAGTTCACGCTCACGAGCGCTGCGTCACCGCTCTCGAAAAACAATCCCTCAATCATTGTCATGCCGCTTCGCACGCGTCCGAATGATGAGATGGAAATGTTCACTGCCGATGCGTTGGTAGATGAAATCTCGACTTTATTGACGGGGCTACAAGGCATCAATGTCATCCCGCGTTATGCAGCGGGATTTTCGCTGCCGCCTGGCGCGGACCCAATGGAAAGCGCTGCAAAGATTGGAGCAAATTACGTCGTTACGGGAAGTGTACGCCGCGAGGGTGACCGCCTCCGGGTCAGAGCTGTTTTGACCAATATGCTAGATAATAAGCAAGAGTGGTCCGGCAAATATGACAGCGACATGGAGGACATATTCGCGATTGAAGATGAGGTCGCCAAAGGCGTCGTTGGGGCTTTGGGGGGTAAAATTGCCCATATTGAAGCTATCCGGGCTTCGCGGAGCGCGCCCGAGAATTTAAGAGCTTGGGAGCTTACTCGCCGGGCTTTGGGAGTGGCTTTAAATTGGACGCCCGAGGTTATGGTAGAGAGCCTCGAGTCCTGCCGTATGGCGCTGAAACTCGATCCTGATTACGCGTTGGCGCATTCATATTATGCTTATTTCTTGGCGTGGACGGTTGCGCAAGGGTGGTCTGAAACGCCCGCGTCAGACCGCGAAGAGGCTGAACGGCACGCAGAGCGCGCCATGCGGCTTTCGCGTAGGGATGCAGAGGTCTTGTCAGCGATTGGTGATACTTACCGCGTATTGGGCAACCCGCAGCGCGCCGTGCAATTTTATGAAGAGCGAACTTCTATTGATGCCGATATTTTCATGCCATGGCCTGTCTCGCTCCCAATAATGGGGATATCTTACGCGCAATTTGGTTTAGTCGAACGCGCCCATGAATTGGTGTCGCAATTTGAAGATAAATTCCCAGACGATGATATGGGCCGTGTGTGGTCGCGCGTAGCGCTAGGATACATTGAGCTTTGTAGTCTTAATTATCAGCGCGTCGCGGAACTGCACGCCAATCCTGTGTCGGAATATAACGCCATGTGCCGTGTTATTGCCTTAACAGCCTTAGGGCGAGATAAAGAAGCTGCCACCGATTATAACCGCTTGAAAACGGCACGGCAGAGCTTATCCCTTGGTCACTATATTGAGCATTTTAAGGGTTATCATTATGATTCTGATATTGGAGCTCGATTGTCCCAAGTCTTGGCAAGCTTTAAAGCTAAAGTAGAAGAGTAGACCTTTAGGCTGGCGGCTCAAAACGCCGCACATAAAGTCTATGGATTTACCTGAATTTTCTGTAAGATAGGCGTTGCAATAGTGCAGGGCTCTGACTAGGTTCCGCCCCGATTGTCAACGTCTTTTATGAGTCTATTTTGCTCGTAAATATGAACCAAAAGAGCCTGTATGTCTGAGTTTTTACTCGATTATTTGCCAGTTTTGATTTTACTTGGAATCGCGACCGCCTTCTCTTTGGCGCTGTTGATTGCGCCGGTCATTATCGCGCCCAAAAGTCCTGACACAGAAAAACTCTCGACCTATGAGTGCGGATTTAACGCCTTTGACGATAGCCGCATGAAGTTCGACGTGCGTTTTTACTTGGTCGCCATCCTCTTTATTATCTTCGATATCGAAGTCGCTTTCCTCTTCCCTTATGCTGTCTCGCTCGGCGAGGTTGGATTTTGGGGCTGGTTTGTTGTTATGATTTTCCTTGCTGAATTGGCGGTTGGTCTTGCTTATGCTTGGAAGCTTGGCGCTTTGGATTGGGAGTAGGGATATGGGCAAGATTTTGACACCCGCGAATTCTTCTGCTGTCGACCTCGGCACGCCAGCTTATGACCCCAAAAAGCATGATGCGTTCTTTGACGGCATGTCTGATCAGCTTGCGGATAAGGGCTTTATCACGGCGGCCTCTGATGATCTGGTGACATGGGCTCGAACGGGCTCGCTGATGTGGATGACATTTGGTTTGGCGTGTTGTGCGGTGGAAATGATGCAGGCCTCGATGCCGCGTTATGACCTAGAACGCTTTGGCTTTGCGCCGCGTGCCTCCCCCCGTCAATCTGATGTCATGATCGTTGCGGGTACGCTCACCAATAAGATGGCGCCCGCTTTACGTAAGGTTTATGACCAAATGCCAAATCCACGCTACGTTATTTCTATGGGCAGTTGTGCTAATGGCGGCGGCTATTATCATTATAGTTACGCCGTCGTGCGCGGTTGTGACCGGATTGTGCCAGTTGATATTTATATTCCCGGATGTCCTCCCACAGCGGAAGCACTGGTTTACGGCATCTTGCAGCTACAAAAGAAAATCCGCCGCGAAGGTAACATCGAAAGATAATCCTGATGGAAGACTTAAAAGATCATATTGAGAGCCAATTGGGTGATGCTGTAAATGCGGCTATCATTGCGAATGGTGAGCTGACACTTGAGGCGCGCCGCGCTGAAATCGTGAAAGTTATTAGCTTTCTGCGCGATGATCCGATTTGCAAATTCTCAAGCCTGATTGATATTTGTGGCGTGGATTATCCAAGCCGTGAGCGCCGCTTCGATGTGGTTTATCACATGCTCTCTATGGCGCATAATACGCGTATTCGCATAAAAGTAATGACAGATGAAACTGTGCCAATTCACAGCGTCACATCGCTTTTCCCGAATGCCGATTGGTATGAGCGTGAAGCCTTTGATATGTATGGCATTCTCTTTGATGAGCATCCTGATTTGCGCCGGATCCTCACAGATTACGGCTTTGAGGGCTATCCGCTCCGCAAAGACTTTCCGCTCTCAGGTTTCGTTGAGGTTCGTTATGATGAAGAGCGTAAAGCCGTTGTCTATGAGCCTGTAAATCTGCCACAAGAATATCGTAGCTTCGATTTCATGAGCCCTTGGGAGGGCGCGAAATATATTCTCCCTGGTGATGAGAAAGTGGAGCAGGGGTGATGCGTAAGTTAAGCCTGTTGTTCTTTGCTGCTCTGTTAGCGGGGTGCGGAAATGTCAGTGGTGAAGTATCTGATGCTAGGTCCGCCAGCGCAAAGGATCAACGTTATGTGTTGTCCTTATATGCTACCCCAACAATGACTCATGCGACGGCAAAGTCTTGCTTCCAATTAGCAAAGCTAGGAGAGGCTGAAATAAAAAAGACGCCTGGAATTATGGGGAAAGTTTTTGGAGAGCATTTCAAGCCTTATTGGAAATTTCTTGTTGACATAGGGTCTGAAAGTAGTGCTTCCAAAAAAGACGTTTTAATAAATGGAAAATACGTAAAATCTGAACTTGAGCCGACCTTTAAATTAACTGGTGGGCTTGAGGCGCGTAGTGAGCAGTGCGGCTATGTAACGGGGCAGGCATTTGTCCATTCAGGGTTTTTGAATATTGGGGATATAATTGATATGGAAGATTCATCAGATGATGTGACCTTTGAGTCTGATGAGGCTCTGGGAATGTATTTGTTGGGTCAGGCTGCTGAAGATGTTTATGCTAATAACCAAGAGATGATAGTGGACTGCGCTGCGGCAATGAGGACTGTTTTGCCCCATGGTGAGGAGCCTGATGCTAATTATTTTGTTTGGCTATCGTCATTGGCGGATATCGTATCAGAGGGGGTTGTAGATGCCTCGTCTCTGATGGAATCCAGTGAAGCTTTTAAACAGCTTATTCGAGGTAAGGGAAATCCTGAGGCTGCATTAAAAGAGCTTGATGAGGATTTGAAAGCATCATGTGTTAGTGTTGCGAGTGCTGCAGTTGCGAAAGCTCAAGCTGAGGTTCAAAAATGACAACTACTGAAGCATTCCTCGAAGGTGACGATCGTAATTTCACCATTAACTTTGGGCCTCAGCATCCTGCGGCCCATGGTGTTTTGCGCCTTGTTCTTGAACTTGAAGGCGAGATTGTTGAGCGTGTTGATCCGCATATTGGTTTGCTGCATCGGGGCACGGAAAAGCTGATTGAGCATAAGACTTATCTTCAGGCGCTCCCGTATTTTGACCGCCTTGATTATGTTGCGCCGATGAATCAAGAGCATGCTTTTTGTCTTGCGATTGAAAAGCTCATGGGCATTGAAGTGCCGCGCCGCGCGCAGTTTATCCGGGTCTTATACTCTGAGATCGGCCGTATTCTGAGCCACATGCTCAATATCACGACCCAGGCTATGGATGTTGGCGCGCTGACACCGCCTGTCTGGGGCTTTGAAGAGCGCGAAAAGCTCATGGTGTTTTATGAGCGCGCCTGCGGCTCACGTATGCATGCGATGTATTTCCGACCTGGCGGTGTTCATCAGGACCTGCCGCCTGCGCTTATCTCTGATATGCTGGCCTGGTGTGATCAGTTCCCGCAAAAGCTAAAAGATATTGAAACGCTGCTCACGGGGAACCGTATCTTCAAGCAGCGCAATGTCGATATCGGCGTTGTGTCCAAGCAAGATTGTTATGATTGGGGTTTCTCTGGCGTCATGGTGCGAGGTTCTGGCCTGCCATGGGATTTACGCCGCAATCAGCCTTACGAAGTCTATTCTGAACTCGAATTCCAAATCCCGTTGGGCAAGAACGGTGATTGCTATGACCGTTATCTCTGCCGTGTTGAGGAAATGTATGAATCTGTAAAGATCATGCGCCAGTGCCTTGAGATGATGCCTGAAGGCCCCGTGATGAGCGAGAATAATAAAGTCACGCCGCCGCGCCGTGCCGAGATGAAGCAGAGCATGGAAGCGCTTATTCATCACTTTAAGCTCTATACTGAAGGCTTTCACGTCCCAGCCGGCGAAGTTTACACCTGCGTCGAAGCGCCGAAAGGTGAGTTTGGTGTATATTTGGTCTCAGATGGTTCGAATAAGCCTTATCGTTGCCACATCCGCGCGCCGGGCTTTCCGCATTTGGCTGCGATGGATTATTTGAATAAGGGCCATATGCTCGCTGATGTATCGGCGATCTTGGGTTCATTAGATATTGTATTTGGGGAGATTGACCGATGAGTGATCCGCTTAAGAAAACATATGCAGATTATCTCGGGCTTGGCTATGAAGTCGTCTCGGCCTATTATGCTGAGGGTTTTCACTTTCAGATTTTACAATCAAAAGAGAATGTCGTTTTAGCTCAAATGTCTCATGCAAGTGTTATTGCAGGCGGCTTTTTGATGGATTCTGATATTCAAATCACAAGGCTTTTGAAATGAGTGCAAGACGCCTTGCCATAAGACAGCCTGATAGCTTTGCTTTATCTGCTAAAGCAAAGAAAGAGATTGGCGTATGGGTTAAGAAATATCCCAAAGACCGCAAGCGCTCGGCTCTGATTCCAGCTATGTGGATTGCTCAAAAGGACGCGGACGGATGGTTGCCAGAGCTTGCCTTGCGAGAGCTCGGTGATATGCTCGATATGGCTTATATCCGCGTCTATGAAGTCGCGACCTTTTACACGATGTTTAATCTGGAGCCTGTCGGCACGCATTTTGTTCAGATGTGCGGAACAACGCCGTGTTGGCTTCGCGGCTCTGATGAGCTCAAAGAGATGCTAACGCGCAAGATTGGGCCGCAGCGCTCTATTTCTGCCGATGGAAAATTGTCATGGCTCGAAGTTGAGTGTCTTGGCTCTTGCTCTAATGCGCCAATGGTTCAGATTTCTAATGCAGATGGCGATCATTATTACGAAGACCTGACAGCGGAAACCCTTGAGGCCGTTCTCGATGATCTGGTCGCGGGTAAGAAGCCTGAGCAGGGCCCAAGAAATAGCCGTTTCAGTTCTGAGCCCGAAGGCGGCGCTATGGCGCTGACGACAAAGAATTTATCCAAAGCTCGCGGCAAGATGACGAAGTTGCCTAACGCGGATAAAAAAGCGAAAATAAATTATTACGAATGGGACCCCAAAGATCGCCGCGCGACACGCGGCGGCTGGGTTGATCCTGCAAGCAAAGCGAGCCGCGACCCTAAAAAACGCCCTGCTAATTACGGCAAGGATATGACCAGCGGAATACCTGACGATAAGCCTTTGGCGGCGCCTAAGCCCGCTGAGAAAAAAGCGCCTAAACCCAAAGTGCTCTATACGGACGGCCCAACAGACGGGACGCCGGATGATCTCAAACTCATCAAAGGTGTAGGCCCTAAATTTGAGGGTGAGCTTAACGCTAATGGCGTCTATTACTTCCGTCAAATCGGCGCTTGGAAAGTCGCCGATGTTAAGGTGGTCGAAGAGAAGATTAAGTCACTCGCCTCTGGCCGCGTGAAACGTGATGAATGGGTCAAGCAGGGCAAAGCTCTTGCGAAAGCGTCGGCCAAAAAAGCGGCGAAAAAGGGTAAGGCATAGTGGTTAAGTTACTCGAAGATAAAGATCGTATTTTTCAAAACCTTTATGGTCTGAATGATTGGAGCCTCGATGCAGCGCGTGACCGCGGCGCATGGCTTGGAACAGCGGCTATGCTGGCTCAAGGTAAGGACTGGCTCATTGATCAAACCAAAGCTTCGGGTCTACGCGGACGCGGCGGTGCGGGTTTCCCAACAGGCCTTAAGTGGTCTTTCATGCCCAAGGAAGTTGGCAAGCGTCCTCATTATCTTGTCGTCAATGCCGACGAATCCGAGCCAGGCTCTTGTAAGGACCGCGATATTTTACGCCATGATCCGCATCTTCTCATTGAAGGCTGTTTGGTCGCGTCTTTCGCGATGCAAGCCCACGCTTGCTATATCTATGTGCGCGGTGAATATATCCAAGAGCGCAACCGTTTGGACGCCGCGATTAAAGAAGCTTATGCGGCGGGTCTTGTGGGTAAAAATGCCTGCGGAAGCGGCTGGGATTTTGACATCTATATGCATCACGGCGCCGGCGCTTATATTTGCGGCGAAGAGACAGCCTTGCTGGAATCGCTCGAAGGTAAAAAGGGTCAACCCCGCCTCAAGCCGCCATTTCCAGCAGGGGCAGGACTTTATGGCTGTCCGACCACTGTTAATAATGTCGAATCTATTGCTGTTGTGCCAACGATTTTGCGCCGGGGCGTGGACTGGTGGCAGCAATTTGGCCGTGACAACAATAAAGGCACAAAGGTCTTTTCAATCTCTGGCCACGTCAACAAACCCTGTAACATCGAAGAGGCGCTCTCTATTCCGATGAAGACTTTGCTTGAGGAATATGCAGGCGGTGTGCGCGGCGGATGGGACAATCTCAAATGCGTTATTCCGGGCGGTTCTTCTGTTCCGCTCTTGCCTAAAGAAATTTGCGATACTGTGCTGATGGATTTTGACGCGCTCCGCGAACATCAATCAGGTCTCGGCACAGCTGCCGTTATCGTCATGGATAAATCTACTGACGTGATTAAAGCCATCGCGCGCCTTAGCTATTTCTATAAACATGAGAGCTGCGGCCAATGTACACCTTGCCGCGAAGGCACAGGCTGGATGTGGCGCGTCATGGAACGCATGGTCAAAGGCGAGGCTGAAACCTCTGAAATCGACATGCTCCTTGAAGTATCCAAGCAGGTTGAGGGGCATACAATTTGTGCTCTCGGAGATGCTGCGGCTTGGCCTATCCAAGGCCTCATTCGCCATTTCCGCCATGAGATTGAAGAGCGCATTGATAATTACAGGGCAAACAAACCCGTATTCGTGCAGGCGGCGGAGTAAGCGTGGTTGCCTTAAAGAAAATCATAAGTCTTGCAATCGGGTTGATTGCTGCGGCGCTCGTATGGAGACTCCTGGGAGGATTGCTTCGCGAAATGACCACTAACATCGTTTTTGTTGGTAGCATTTCCGGCATTGCGGCAATACTAGGTGGCGTCCTTGCAAATGTATCTGCGGAAAAAATTCTAAGAATAAGTGGCAAAGCTGATGTCTGACCTACGCAAATTAAACATTGATGGCACTGAATATGAAGTGCCGGCGGATTATACGCTCATGCAGGCCTGTGAAGAGGCGGCAGGGGCAGAAATTCCGCGTTTCTGTTATCATGAACGCCTCTCTGTTGCTGGTAATTGCCGCATGTGCCTTGTTGAATGGGTCGGCGCGCCAAAGCCGCAAGCTTCCTGCGCATTGCAGGTTAAAGATCTGCGGCCGAACCGTGACGGTACGCCCGCAAACATTCGTACTAATTCTGAAACAGTGAAAAAAGCGCGCGAAGGCGTGATGGAGTTTTTACTGATTAACCACCCGCTCGATTGCCCAATTTGCGACCAAGGCGGTGAGTGTGATCTTCAAGACCAAGCTATGGCCTATGGCCGTGATGCGTCACGTTTCGAGGAAAATAAACGCGCTGTTGACGATAAGAATATGGGGCCGCTTGTTAATACGATTATGACGCGCTGTATCCAATGCACGCGCTGTGTGCGTTTCGTGACCGAAGTGGCGGGCGTCGAAGAAATTGGACTAGCCTCTCGCGGCGAAGATGCAGAGATTACAACATATCTTGAGCAATCTTTGACGTCTGAGTTATCCGGAAACGTTATTGATTTGTGTCCTGTTGGCGCGCTGACCTCCAAGCCTTACGCTTTTAACGCGCGGCCTTGGGAACTTGATAAAGTTGAATCCATCGATGTTATGGATGCTGTTGGGTCCAATATCCGCATTGATAGCCGCCGCGGCGCTGTTCTGCGCGTCATGCCGACTATTAATGATGCCGTGAATGAAGAATGGATTACGGACAAAGCGCGTTTCAACTGGGATGGCTTGGCGCGACAGCGTTTGGATACACCCTATATCCGCGAAAATGGCAAACTCCGCGCTGCGGGTTGGGACGAGGCTTTAGCTGTCGCTGCTGAAAAATTATCAGGTGAACCTGAAACCATCGCAGCAATTGCTGGCGATCTTTGTGACGCTGAATCTATGAAGGCGCTTAAAGACCTCATGGATAGTCTTGGCGTCAAGAATATTGACTGCCGTCAGGACGGCATGACATTGGGCGGTGGCCCGCGTCAATCTTATCTGTTTAACTCAACGATTGACGGTATTGAGGATGCAGATGCAATTCTCATTATTGGCGCTAATCCACGATTAGAAGCCTCCCTGGTTAATACCCGAATTCGCAAAGCTTGGATTGCTGGGGGTACGGAAATTGGCGTCATTGGGGACGCCGAAGATTTGACTTATGACTATGCCCATCTTGGGACTAAGCCTGCTGATATTGCATCTATTCTAAAGACGAATAAGGGATTTGCTAAGACATTTAAGGCGGCTAAAAAGCCCGCGATTATTTTAGGGACTGGCGCGCTTAACCGTGTTGACACGCCGCAAATTCTTAAATCTATCAGTGCTTTAGCTAAAAAAGTGAATCTCGCCCGCGAAGGTTGGAACGGCCTGAATATTCTTCATACAGCGGCGTCGCGTGTGGCGGGATTAGATATGGGTTTCCTTCCAGGTGAGGGCGGACTTTCAACGCGCGAAATACTGGACGCTGCCGAGCAAGGCGCAGTTAAAACCGTTTACCTGATGGGCGCGGACGAGCTGGATACCTCCAAGCTGCAAAACACCTTTGTTATCTATCAGGGAAGCCACGGCGATGCGGGCGCGCATGTCGCTGACGTGATTTTACCTGGGGCTGCCTATTCTGAAAAAGACGGCATTTACGTCAACCTCGAAGGCCGTGTCCAAATGGGCGCGCGCGCGGTTGCGCCGAAAGGCGAGGCCAAAGAAGATTGGGCCATCTTACGCGCTTTGTCGGGGCATTTAAGCCGTGTATTGCCCTATGATAATATTGGCGCGCTTCGCGAAAAGCTATTTGCAGATCATCCGACATTTGCAGGACTTGGTTACGCCCCGGGCGCAGCAGGTGCTGCCGAATTTAATATCGACGTCCTGGGCGAAAGCGGGGCTGTCAAAGCCGCGCCGTTTGAAAACGCTGTGATTGATTTCTACATGACCAACCCCATTTTACGGGCGTCTGATGTAATGGCGGAGTGTTCGGCGCTGACGGATGGCGATGTAGTTCAAGAGGCGGCGGAATAATGATGATGTCTCTCATTCAGTTTTGGTCAGATTTATCACCGCTCGCCTGGTTTGGTCTTAAATTTGCGCAGGTTGGGGCTTTCGTTCTTATCCTGTCGGTTATTCTCGCCTTTCTTATTTTGATGGACCGTAAAGTCTGGGCGGCTGTGCAAATGCGCCGCGGCCCGAATGTTGTGGGCCCGTTTGGATTGCTGCAATCATTTGCCGATCTTTTGAAATTCGTTTTCAAAGAAATTATCATCCCGTCAGGATCTGATAAGTCGCTCTTTATTTTAGCGCCGATTATTACCCTAGTTATGGCCTTTTTAGCTTGGGCCGTTGTGCCTATTGCGCCGGGCTGGGTCATGTCTGACGTTAATCTTGGGGTTCTTTATGTTCTCGCCATTTCGTCACTTGGTGTTTACGGCATTATCATTGGCGGCTGGGCGTCTAACTCTAAATACCCCTTTATGGGCGCGTTACGCTCTGCTGCGCAGATGATTTCTTATGAAGTCTCTATCGGCTTTATTATCCTCACCGTTATTTTCTTATCCGGTTCCATGAATTTATCAGCGATTGTTGATACGCAAGCGGGCGGCTTTTTTAATTGGAACATGTTCCGTCTTAATCCTGCCGGAGAATATGGTCTCTGGAACCTCTTATTGTTCCCTATCATGTTTTATATGGGCGTGATGTTCTTCATCTCCGCTTTGGCTGAGACGAACCGTCCTCCATTTGATTTGCCCGAAGCCGAGTCAGAATTGGTTGCGGGCTTTATGGTTGAGTATTCTTCTACGCCATATCTGCTCTTTATGTTTGGTGAATACCTCAACATGACACTGATGTGCGCTATGTTCACAATCATGTTCTTAGGCGGATGGCATGCGCCAATTGATATCGGCGTTCAATTTGTCCCGCCTGTTTTTTGGTTCTTCTTAAAATGCCTATTCATGTTCTTCATGTTTGCGATGGTGAAGGCGATTGTTCCGCGTTACCGTTATGATCAATTAATGCGCTTAGGCTGGAAAGTTTTTCTACCGACCTCATTGGCGGCTGTCGTCATTGTATCTACATTCGTTGTGTTCTTGGGAGGCGCGTAGTTATGTTTACTCGTATCAAACAAGTTATCCGAGGCGCGCTTTTACTCGAATTTGTCGGCGCGTTTTGGCTTGCAATGAAATATTTTTTCCGCCCCAAAGTGACAATCAACTATCCGTTTGAAAAAGGGCCTTTATCGCCGCGTTTTCGCGGTGAGCATGCACTGCGCCGTTACCCCTCAGGCGAAGAACGCTGTATTGCCTGTAAGCTTTGCGAAGCCATTTGCCCAGCTCAAGCCATCACCATCGAAGCCGAACCACGCGATGACGGGTCTCGCCGCACGACGCGCTATGACATTGATATGGTCAAATGTATTTATTGCGGGCTCTGCCAAGAGGCCTGCCCTGTAGACGCGATTGTTGAAGGCCCGAATTACGAGTTCGCGACAGAAACGCGCGAAGAACTTTACTACGACAAAGAAAAACTTCTCGAGAACGGCGATCGCTGGGAACGGGAAATTGCAAAGAACTTAGCATTGGATGCCCCTTACCGTTAACGCGGTAGGCATAAGAAGGGACTATAGATCGTGTTGACGGTTATTTCATTTTATCTGCTAGCGTTTGTCGCTATTGCTGCGGCCTTTTTGGTTGTGGCGGCGCGCAACCCTGTGCATTCAGTTATGTATCTTATTCTAACATTTTTTAGTGCTGCAGGGCTCTTCATCCTTATGGGCGCAGAGTTTTTGGCATTACTCCTTGTGATGGTTTATGTCGGCGCTGTTGCGGTGCTGTTCCTTTTCGTCGTCATGATGCTAGATGTTGATTTTGTTGAAATGAAACAAGGCTTTTTGAGCTATCTGCCGATTGGCGCTTTGGTGGCGATCGTATTGCTGCTTGAGATGATTATGGTAGGCGCGGCTTACGTGGCGGGCGAAACGAAAACCGTCGCTGTGCGCGAGGCGGATGTTTCCAATCTCGAAGCTTTCGGGCAAGTTCTCTACACGGATTATGCGGGAATATTTGAAGCCGCAGGTTTCGTGCTTTTGGTCGCTATGATTGGCGCGATTGTGCTGACTCTTCGCGAGCGTGACGGTGTGCGCAAACAAGACGCGACCAAGCAAATGGCGCGGACAAAAGAAACAGGTATGGAAATGGTCGATATTGAACCAGGACAGGGGATCGGGTAATGATTATCGGTCTTTCACATTACCTCGCCGTTGCTGCAATACTTTTCACAATTGGTGTTTTCGGAATTTTCGTAAACCGAAAAAACGTCATCATTATTTTGATGTGCGTCGAGCTTATTCTACTAGCCGTAAATATCAATTTTGTGGCGTTCTCCACACACATGGCTGACACCGCCGGGAATAACCCAATGGCGGGACAGGTCTTTGCATTATTTATTCTGACTGTGGCCGCTGCCGAAGCGGCTGTGGGTCTCGCTATTCTCGTCGTATATTTCCGTAATCGCGGAAACATTGCCGTTGAAAACATCGATTTGATGAAGGGTTAAGCAGTGTATCACGTCATAGTATTCGCGCCGCTCTTAAGCGCTATTATTGCGGGGCTTTTCGGAACACGTTTCGGTCGCCAAGTTCTGCCTGAAAAAGCAGCCCTCATTTTAACAACGGGTTTTCTTTTCCTGTCAGCAATCTTGTCATGGGTCGCGCTGTATAAAGTCGGTATTGGTCATGAAGAGGCGGATATAAAAATCCTACGCTGGATGGATGTCGGCAATATGAAAGCCAATTGGGCGTTTAAGATCGATACGCTGACGGCCGTTATGCTTGTAGTGGTCAATTCAGTCTCCGCGCTCGTCCATCTTTATAGCTGGGGCTATATGGATGAGGACAAATTTAAGCCGCGCTTCTTTGCTTATCTTTCGCTTTTCACCTTCGCCATGTTGATGTTGGTGACGTCCGATAACTTCATCCAGCTCTTCTTTGGCTGGGAAGGCGTAGGCCTAGCCTCATATCTGTTGATTGGATATTATTTCAAAAAAGACACGGCCAATGCTGCGTCCATCAAAGCTTTCGTGACGAACCGTGTCGGTGATGTTGGTCTAGCGCTAGGTGTTATGACAATCTTCCTCGTCTTTGGTTCCGTGAATTTCGATACGGTCTTTAATGCAATCGCTGAAAATAGTGATCGCCGCCTGCCATTCTTAGGCATGGATTTTAACGCGATTGAATTGATCGCGGCGCTCCTCTTTATCGGCGCCATGGGTAAGTCTGCTCAATTTGTGCTTCATGTTTGGCTACCCGACGCCATGGAAGGGCCGACCCCCGTATCAGCGCTCATCCATGCCGCGACAATGGTGACGGCTGGTGTATTCCTTGTTTGCCGCGCATCGGCTATTTATGAGGCTGCGCCTATCACGTCAGGCTTCATCACGGCTATGGGCGCCTTTACAGCCTTCTTCGCGGCGACCGTGGCGCTTGTTCAAAACGACATCAAACGCGTTATCGCCTACTCGACCTGTTCGCAGCTCGGCTATATGTTCTTCGCTGCAGGCGTTGGCGCTTATAATGCCGCCATGTTCCATCTCTTTACCCATGCCTTTTTCAAAGCGCTGCTCTTCCTTTGTGCAGGCTCCGTTATTCATGCCATGCATCACGAACAAGATATGCGCAAAATGGGCGGTATCCGCAAGAAGGTGCCACTGACATATATTGCCATGATTATCGGCACATTGGCCATTACGGGTATCGGAATCCCCGGTCTTTACATTGCAGATACACCTATCGGTTTCGCTGGCTTCTTATCCAAAGACGCTATCATCGAAGCCGCCTATACGGCGGGTGCTATTGGCGGATCCAACGCAGCAACCTTTGCCTTCTGGATGGGGCTCATTGCGGCGCTCATGACCGCGTTCTATAGCTGGCGTCTTATCTTCATGACCTTCCACGGGGAGTATCGCGGCGATAAACATACATTTGAACATGCCCATGAGAGCCCGAAAACGATGCTTATGCCGCTTGGTTTGTTATCTGTCGGCGCTGTCGCGGCGGGCTTTGTTTTCTATTCCAAATTTATGGGCAATGCAGGCGACTTCTGGCATGGCGCGCTTCCGGCTTCAGCGGGAGAACACCACGCCAATATCGCGCCTGACCACCTTTACGCGGCGGCTGAAGTCTCCCATTCAGATGGCCATGACGCTGTGAAACATAGCGGCCCATTTGGATGGCTCTTTAACCACGTTCATGGTTATCCATATTGGGTGCTATTGCTGCCGCTTGTCGCATCTTTGACGGGGTTATTTGTGGCTTTCATGATGTATATGCGCGGTGAGGGCGCAAAGAAGCACATCCGCAATATTGAAGAAACAGGCGGTACGCCTCTTTATAGCTTCCTGCTCAATAAATGGTATATTGATGAGCTTTATGACGCGACGGTTGTTAAGGGCGTGCGCAAGCTTGGCGATATTTTCTGGAAAATTGGCGACATAAAAATCATTGATGGGTTTGGCCCGAACGGTGTTGCGGCTTTCGCGGCAGGCGCCGCCAAGCGTCTTTCCAAATTCCAGTCCGGCTATCTCTACCACTATGCCTTTATTATGTTGTTAGGCGTCGCGGTCATTATCGCCTTAGTCTTCCGCACGGTAGGAGGATAGATCATGTTTGAAAATTATCCAATTCTCTCACTTATTACATTCCTTCCGCTTCTTGGCGCGGCTCTATTGATGGTAGTGACAAAATTTGCGGGCGAAGACGGCCGCGCGCAAATGGAAAAAAATGCCCCGCGCGTTGCCTTAGCTGTTTCTGCTGTTGTTTTCGTATTGGCACTTGTCCTTACACTTGATTTCGACTCCGCCAAGGCTGGCTTTCAATTCGTTGAAGATACGCCATGGCTCGGAGGGGGTATTGATTACCGCTTAGGCGTTGATGGTATTTCTGTTCTGTTTGTTCTTTTGACGGCTTTCCTTACGCCGCTCTGTATTCTCGCGAGCGAAAGATCCATTAAGACCCGCATGATCGAATATATGGTTGCGTTCCTTATCTTGGAAACCTTGATGATTGGTACATTCGTGGCGCTCGACCTTGTGCTTTTCTATCTCTTCTTTGAAGCCGTGCTTATCCCAATGTTTATCATTATTGGCGTTTGGGGCGGCAAGAACCGCGTTTATGCGAGCTATAAATTCTTCCTCTATACCCTGCTTGGCTCTGTCTTAATGCTTGCGGCTATCATCTGGATTTATAACTTCAGCGGGCAGCAGCTCGGCGCGCCAACAACGAATATTGAAACGCTGATTAATGATTTGAAAATTCCAGGCGGTATTCAAACATGGCTCTGGCTTGCATTCTTTGCTTCCTTTGCCGTGAAGATGCCAATGTGGCCCGTTCACACTTGGCTTCCTGATGCTCACGTTGAAGCACCAACGGCGGGCTCCGTTATCCTTGCGGGTATTTTGCTTAAACTTGGGGGCTACGGTTTCTTGCGGTTCTCTTTGACGATGTTCCCGAATGCGTCGCTTGAACTGGCGCCGCTCATATTCTGGATGTCTGTCATCGCGATTATCTATACCTCGCTCGTGGCCTATCGTCAGAATGATATCAAAAAACTGATTGCCTATTCATCTGTCGCGCATATGGGCTTTGTGACGATGGGTATCTTTGCCTTTAATAGCCAAGGTATTCAGGGCGGTATTTATCAAATGCTGTCACATGGTATTATCTCTGGCGCGCTCTTCTTCTGTGTAGGCGTCATTTATGACCGTATGCATACACGCGAGATTGCCTTTTATGGCGGCCTTGTGAAGTCCATGCCTGTCTTCGCGGCTTTCCTTATGCTCTTTACGATGGCCAATGTTGGCCTGCCGGGGACATCTGGCTTTGTCGGCGAAATTCTGACAATGGTCGGCGCTTACCAAGTTAGCCCATGGATTGCGGCAGGTGCAGCGCTCGGTATGATCCTTTCGGCGGTCTATGCGCTTCATCTCTACCGCGAAGTTATCTTTGGCGAACAGACCAATGAAAAGCTCAATGACATTACAGATATGAACCGCCGTGAAGTCCTCATCCTCGCGCCTCTCGCGATTATGACGATTATCCTCGGTGTTTATCCGTCACTCATCACCGATATAACATCGGCATCTGTTGAAAACCTGATTGCGAATTTTAACGCCGCAACAGCAACGGCAGGGAATTAAGGCTATGTTGCAGACTATCTCATTATTTGCCCCGCAGCTTGTTCTGGCGTTCTTCGCCTCTCAGCTTTTGTCGACGGGCGCTTTTGCTAAAAAAGATATCTCTGTTGGCGTAAGGTATTTTGCCGTCGGTGTTTTGGTGCTTTATGCTGTTATCGGATTTATCCTTGGCCAGCCAACTGGCACCGCCTTTAAAGGCGCGCTCGTCGTTGATAGTTATAGCCATTACATGAATTTCTTCCTGGGCATGTCTGCTGCAGCGGCGCTCATGTTCTCCAAGAGCTTCTTCCAAACAGAGAAACTCGACCGTTTCGAGTTTTCTGTGCTTGTCCTCTATTGCACGCTCGGCATGTCCATTATGGTTTCTGCCAATACATTGCTGGCGCTTTATATCGGCATCGAAATGCAATCTTTGGCGCTTTACGTTATGGCGGCGTTTAACCGCGATAGCCTCCGCGCCTCAGAATCTGGCCTGAAATATTTCGTCCTTGGCGCATTATCGTCAGGCCTGCTGCTTTATGGCGCGTCTTTGATATATGGTTTCACGGGCTCATTGGAATTTGCGCGCATCGCCGAAGTTGTCTCCGAAGGCGCAACGCCAGGCATTATTGCTGGCATGGTCTTCTTGCTCTGCGGCTTGGCCTTTAAAATCTCTGCTGCGCCTTTCCATATGTGGACGCCTGATGTCTATGAAGGTTCGCCTACACCCGTCACAGGGTTCTTTGCCGCCGCGCCTAAATTTGCCGCTATGGCGCTTATTGCGCGCTTATTGGTTGGACCATTTGGCGACATCACAACGCAGTGGCAGCAAGTCATCATTGTCCTCGCGGTTCTCTCAATGTTTGTTGGCGCTATTGGCGCGCTGACGCAAACCAATATTAAGCGCCTTATGGCCTATTCTTCTATTGCCAATATGGGTTACGCGCTTGTGGCGCTTTCGGCTGGGACTGAGGCTGGGGTGAAGGGCATGCTGATATTCATGAGTATCTACGTCATCACCGTCATCGGTATTTTCGCCTGTATCCTGCAAATGCGTATCCGTAACGGCATGGTCGAACAGATATCTGACCTTGCAGGCCTATCTAAATCCAATCGCGGCCTTGCCATTATCCTGACGATCTTCATGTTCTCAGTTATGGGTATTCCGCCGCTACTTGGCTTCTTTGGTAAGTTCTTTGCTTTCGTTCCTGCAATGGAAGCCGGCTTAACTTGGCTTGTTGTCCTAGCGCTTGTTGCCTCAGTCATCGGTGCATTCTATTATCTCCGTCTTGTGAAAATCATGTGGGGTGATGAGAATGAGAATGAATTTGTTCAGGCGCCCAAGACATTGCGCGGCCTAGCCGTCATTACAGCCCTGCTTGTCTTCCCCCTATTATTGTTGCCGATGGTGTCTATTCCAGCACAAAGCTTGATTTCCCAAGCCGCCGCGAGTCTTTTCTAGGCTTTGAATTGAGATTCATCTCACTAGACACAGTCGACTCAACCAACGCCCAAGCCAAACGTTTGGCAGAGCAGGGCGATTTTGGCCCGCTTTGGATAAGGGCAGATAAGCAAAGCGCGGGACGAGGCCGGCGCGGCCGTGAATGGGTCTCCAAATCGGGCAACCTTTATTGCTCTGGGCTTTACCCTCATGACGGGACGCCGCAACAAGCGGCGCAAATGAGCTTCGCCGCCGCCCTCGCATTGGCTGACACCTTTGAGCATTACGTTCCGAGCGGGCTGATTAGCCTGAAATGGCCCAATGATGTCCTATTGGGCGGAAAGAAGACGGCGGGCATTTTGCTCGAAAGCGGACAGACCCATCATCAAAAATGGATGGTCGTGGGCATCGGGGTTAACCTAACCCATCATCCAAGCGGGACTGAGACACCGGCGACCCATATGCTTGAGCATATTCCCGCGGCGGCGCTAGCGGTGTCAGAACCGATTATGACTGGCCCCCAGCCCGTCTTAGCCATCCTCGCAAACCGTTTTGATCACTGGCGGCATACCCTAATGACCAAAGGCTTTGAGCCGATTGGGCAAGCTTGGACGGCCCGCGCTCATAATGTGCCTGGACCCGTCAAGGTGCGTCTCCCGCATGAGGGCTTCACAGGCGAGGCACTTGGCCTTGACGCAAATGGAGCGTTGCGCGTGCGGCTTACGGATGGCACGATAAGGGATGTTCATGCTGGAGACGTTTTCTTCGGCCCCGACAAAGATTTGCAGGACAGTTAGATGCTACTCGCGATTGATACAGGTAATACAAATACGCTCTTTGCGATCCATGACGGCAAGGGCTGGGCTGTCGAATGGCGCATTGCGACGGATGCAGCCCGAACGGCCGATGAATATGCCGTGTGGTTTCACCAATTGATGGAGATGCAAGAGCTTAAGTTTTCAGATATTGAGGCTTGCGTCATTTCTACGGTTGTTCCGCAATCGCTCTTCAATATGCGTAACCTCGCGCGGCGTCATCTCAAAGTGGAACCTATCATCATCGGTGATGAGGGCGTTAAAATCGGTATTGGGGTTCGAACAGATAATCCCAAAGAAGTTGGAGCAGACCGCCTCGTGACAGCTTTAGGGGCTGTACAAAAATATAAGGGCAATCTTATTATTATCGATAGCGGGACCGCGACGACCTTCGATGTCATATCTGAAGACGGCTATTTTGAAGGCGGTATTATCGCGCCGGGTATTAATCTGTCAGTCCGCGCGCTGCATGAAGCAGCGGCGCAGCTACCCCGTATCGCAATTATAAAACCTAATAAGGTTGTAGGAAAGAACACTGTTGAAGCGATGCAATCAGGTATTTTCTGGGGCTATATAGGTCTTATTGATGGCCTGGTGCGTAAAATACAAGACGAAGAGAACCGAGAGTTTACGGTTATCGGCACAGGCGGGGTTGCCTCTCTTTTCCGGGGCGCATCCGAGACTATTGAGCATTACAACTCTAACCTAACCATTGACGGCCTTTACGAAATTTGGCGCCTCAATAAATAGAGAATGAGGGCAGACCCTAATATGGTACAAAAAAATAAAAATGAGCTGATATTCCTACCGCTTGGTGGATGCGGCGAAATTGGCATGAACCTTAATCTTTTTGGTTTTGGGCCGCCCAATAACCGTAAATGGGTGATTGTTGACATTGGCGTCACCTTTGGCGGCGCGGACACGCCCGGCGTTGAAATTATCATGCCCGATATTGAGTTCATATTGTCTATTAAAAAAGACCTACTCGGCATCGTCTTAACCCATGCCCACGAAGATCATATGGGCGCGCTGGGACGCTTATGGCCGCAGCTCGAATGCCCTGTCTATGCGACGCCATTTACGATGTATTTGGTCAAGGATCGCCTCTCCGAATTTGGTTTGTTGGATTTAGTTGAGCTACATGAAGTTGAACTCAAGGGTAAGTTTAGCCTCGGCCCATTTGATTTTGAACTCATCACTATGACCCACTCAATTGCCGAGCCCAATGCGCTCGCCATCCGAACAGAACTTGGCACTATTTTGCATACAGGTGATTGGAAAATTGACGACGCGCCGCAAATAGGTGAACCCGTCGACGCAGCAGCTCTCAAAGCCCTAGGCGATGAAGGCATTCTGGCCATGGTCTGTGATAGTACGAATGTTTTCTCCCCTGGCTATGCCGGCAGTGAAGACGGCGTAAGGGACGAGCTTATAAAACTCGTCGGTGAATATGCGGGCAAGGGCGTAGCCGTTGCGTCATTTGCCTCTAATGTCGCGCGCCTCGAATCCGTGATGATGGCCGCCAAAGCAAATGATCGCTCCGTATGCCTTGTAGGACGCTCTATGAAACGGATGACAGCTGCCGCTAAGTCAGTTGGTCTTCTCAAGGACGTTGGGCATATAATTGATGAGGATGATGCCCGCTCAATGCCTGCCGCCCATGTGCTTTATCTCTGCACAGGCTCCCAAGGCGAACCTCGCGCGGCGCTCTCGCGCATTGCGCAGGGAACGCACCGCAATGTCAAATTCCACAAAGGCGACGTCGTTATATTCTCGTCCAAGATTATTCCCGGTAATGAGATCGGTATCTTCGCCCTGCAAAACGCGCTCGCAGATGACGGCGTCGAAATTGTAACAGAAAAAATGCGCGATATTCACGTTTCCGGCCATCCTTGCCGCGGAGAATTAGAGCAGATGTATAAATGGGCGCGGCCCCATATTGCTATCCCCGTTCACGGCGAAAGACGGCACTTGCTGGAACATGCCAAGCTCGCTCGCACGCTTGGCCCTAAACATGCCGTTGCGCCTCGCAATGGAGAAATGTTCTCAATCTCAAAACGCGGCATTGAAGTTATCGATATCGTTCCCTCAGGGCGCTTGCACCAAGACGGCAATGCCATTGTCTCTGACCGCGATGAAGGTCTGCGCCTGCGGAAAAAAATGGCCTATGCGGGTCACGTCAGCGTTAGCCTCGTCTTTAATAGTAAGGGCCATATTATTAGCGGCCCAGAGCCGCGCATTTCAGGCTTTGCCGAAGGTTTGGATGGGAGTTTCCTCGAAGCGTTGATGGACGGCGTTGCGGATGAAGCGGAGGATGTCTATGAGTCGATGTCGCCGCGATCTCGTAAGGATGAAGATCTGGTCGAAGAACGGCTCATGAGCAAAATTAAGCGCTATGTCAAAGAACAGACAGGTAAGCGCAGCCATATTGAAATCATCGCGCATAAGGTAAAATAGCATGTCCTACACAACCTTCCTCGGTCCGCTAAACCATGTCGGCATCGCTGTGCCCGATATCGAGAAAGCTATAGACATGTATCGCGATATTTTTGGCGTTATGGATATAACAGAGCCTGCAGACTTGCCGCCTCAGGGCGTAACATATTCATTTGTCAATTTACCTAGCGGCCAAGTAGAGCTGATCCAGCCCTATGGCGACAAATCTCCGATAACGAAATTCTTGGAGAAAAACCCCAAAGGCGGTCAGCACCATATGTGTTTTGAAGTGAAAGATATTCATGCCGCCAGCCTCGCAATGGCGGAAAAGGGAATGCGCGTCTTGAATGAGCCGCGCATTGGCGCGCATGGCACACCTGTCGTCTTCCTCCATCCTGGTGATGCAGGCGGTGTGCTGATTGAACTCATGGAAACGCCTAAAAGCCCGCATTAGGTTGTGATTATGTCTCCATTCTCACTTTTCGTTGTTTATCTTCTCATATGGTGGCTCACCTTGTTTGCCGTTTTGCCTATGGGCATAAGAGGTCAAGCCGAAGAGGGCGAAGTTGTAAGGGGCTCTGAGCCTGGCGCGCCTGTGAATAGCAACATGAAACGCAAGGTAAAAATCACGACGATTTTTGCGACCGTCATTTGGCTTATTGTTTGCACCATAATTTGGACGGGTATTCTCGACTGGGATATGATTGCGGGCTGGCTCAATATTGAGAAATTAGCAAACGAGCTTTGATTTCGCCATCTTCCTTCTTTTGTCATCCGGGGCCTAACAACAAAATAAAGTAACCGCTCATTAACCATCATGAGAATTCTTTTAGTTGTTACCCTGCAGGCAACCCGCTAAGCCTAACTTAAATAACTACGGATTCTTATTATGCGTTTGTCACGCTATTTTCTACCGCTCCTCAAGGAGACGCCTTCTGACGCGACTATCGCCTCGCACCGCTATATGCTGCGCGCCGGTATGGTGAAGCAGGATAGCGCTGGGATTTATATTTGGCTTCCGCTTGGCTTTAAAGTTCTCAAGAAGATCGAACAAATTGTTCGTGAGGAACAAAACAGAGTCGGCGCTGTAGAAATGCTGATGCCGACCATTCAGTCAGCGAACCATTGGAAAGAAACAGGGCGCTATGATGCTTACGGGCCAGAGATGCTTCGTATTACAGACCGCGGTGATCGCGAGCTGTTATATGGTCCAACCAATGAAGATATGATAACGGATATGTTCCGGACTTATGTGAGGTCTTACAAAGACTTACCGCAATGCCTTTATCATATTCAATGGAAGTTTCGCGATGAGCGCCGCCCGCGTTTCGGCGTAATGCGCGGCCGAGAATTTTTGATGAAAGACGCTTACAGTTTTGACATTGATGCAGAATCTGCGCGCATATCCTATAACCGTCAATTCGTCGCTTACCTTAATACCTATGCCCGCCTTGGCCTGAAAGCCGTTCCCATGCGCGCTGATACGGGACCTATTGGCGGGGACTTATCCCATGAGTTTCTTATCTTGGCTGAAACAGGCGAGAGTGAAGTCTTTTGCCATAAAGACCTTGTCGATATGGCATCTCCTGGCGAGGTGGCTGAGGCTGATTTGCAGTCAATCGTGGATAGCCGCACAGCGCTTTACGCGGCGACCGACGAAATGCACGATGCCGACGAATTTGCCAAAGTACCTGCGGATAAGCAATTATCCGCGCGCGGTATCGAAGTTGGGCATATCTTCTATTTCGGGGATAAATATTCCGAGCCTATGAAAGCTCAAGTGCAGGGGCCCGATGGTAAGAACACAAATATTCATATGGGCTCTTACGGCGTTGGCGTCTCGCGTCTTGTGGGCGGCATTATAGAAGCCAGCCATGATGATGACGGAATCATCTGGCCAAAATCCGTGACCCCATTTGGGGCAGGGATTATCAACCTCAAAGTTGGCGACGATGCTGCTGATGCCGCCTGCGAGGACCTTTACGAGAAACTTAGCGCGGCAAGGATCGACCCTCTTTATGATGATAAGAATGATCGCGGCGGACAAAAATTCGCGCGCATGGATCTTATCGGCCTGCCATATCAACTTGTCATTGGCCCGCGCGGCCTGAAAGAGGGCGTTGTTGAAGTTAAAACCCGGGCCACGGGCGAAAAACAAAATATGTCGCCCGAAGCCGCTGTGGACTTCATCATCTCCGAATATGCGGGCCTCGTTTAGGTGAACGCACCTGCTGATATAAAGGCTTTCAAAGGCGGGCAGAATAAACCCTTCGGCGTCGTAGAGCGCATGATTGCAATGCGTTATCTTCGGGCCAAGAAAACCCAAGGCGGGGTTGGCCTGATTGCCGCTATTTCCTTTATTTGTATTGCCTTGGCCATTTGGGCGATGATTGTCATCATGTCGATTATGAATGGCTTTCGTGATGATATGATAAGTCTAACAATTGGCTCCGAAGGACATATGTATGTCGCCTCGAGTAGCCCGCAACCCACTCCTGAAAGCGTTGATGCTTTGGAGAAGCGGTTAGCAAAAGTGGAAGGCGTGGAAAAAGCTTTTCAGTTCACCCAAGATTACACAGGCGTTCAGGCCAATGGCCAATTTGCCTTGGCGCAAGTCATTGGAATTTCGCCTTCAAATTTACAGAGTTATGAGCTCATTGCGGATAGCGTCATCGCGGGCTCTCTTGAATTCTTTGGGCAAGGGCGCGCAAGCGACAATCAAATAGCGATTGGTATCGGTCTCGCTAATCAATTGGGCCTCACGGTCGGCGATAGGCTTTTAGTTTTCTCACCTCGAACGCGCCAAACGATTAGCGGCCCTGTCCCCGTAAAGAAAACCTATACCGTCGGGGCTATATTTCAGGTCGGACTTTACCAAACCGATGCCTCCTATATTTACATGGATTTCAATCAAGCCACGCAGCTTTTTAAAGGCGGCCGTGTATCGGGCGAAATCCAGTTGCGTCTTTTTCACCCTGACGACATAGAAAAATTGCGAGACCCGATATCTGCGGCTGCCAAAGAGCCCATCTTTATTCAAACGTGGAAAGACCGCAATGAGACGACCGCGAGAGCTTTGCGGACGGAACAAATCGCTATGCGCTTCATCTTTATGATTGTCGTGATTATTGCGGCGTTTCCAGTACTTGCCTCTATGATCATGCTTGTCAAAAACAAGTCTAAAGACATTGCTATTCTGCGAACGATTGGCGCGACCCAGGGCGGAATTTTGCGAATATTCTTCATGTCGGGGGCGATGATCGGGATATTGGGGACTCTTATCGGATTGATTATCGGCATCTTATTCTGTCTAAATATTGGCGCAGTGCAGTGGGTCATTGAAACTGTATTTCGCACTGAACTCTTTCCCGCAGATGTTTACGGCATGTCGGGCGGCATTCCGGCAAAGCTAGTCTGGTCTGAAGTCTTTGGCGTTGCCTTTTGGGGCTTTGTAATCTCTGCCGCGGCAACCTTCTTCCCGGCCTGGAGCGCTTCCAAGATCGACCCTGTCGACGCGCTGAGATATGAGTAACGCCCATGAATAATATCGTGACACATTCCACACGGCCCATCCTGTCTGTTCGTAATCTGCACCGCTCTTACCAGTCTGGGCCCAAAACCCTTCACGTCATGACAGGCGCGGATATAGATATTTATCCCGGCGAGATGGTTGGACTTATCGGGCCGTCCGGGTCGGGTAAATCTACTTTGCTACATGCGGCTGGATTGCTCGAAAAGCCAAATGCCGGTGAAGTCTTTATCAATGGACGAGAATGCCTGAAATTAGCCGATGATGAGCGCACAGCCATTCGCCGTGAAACCATTGGTGTGGTGTACCAATTCCATCACTTGCAGAAAGAATTCTCTGCGCTGGACAATGTCGCCATTCCCCAAATGATCGCCGGCAAAAGCCATAAAGTTGCCGAAGCGGAAGCAGCGCGATTGCTCGGTATTATGGGCCTAACTGAACGTGCCCATCATAAGCCTAGCCAGATGTCAGGCGGGGAGCAGCAACGAGTCGCCATTGCCCGCGCTATCGCGAATAAACCGCAAGTTCTGCTAGCCGATGAACCCACAGGTAACCTAGATCCCACAACATCCGGTAACGTCTTTCAAAGCTTGTTTGATTTAACGCGGCTTGAAGGCGTCTCCGCCTTAGTCGCCACCCACAACATGGAACTCACCAAGTTTATGGATAGGGTGCTGACGGTAAAAGATGGGTTAGTGGTGCCGCTTAATCGATAGACTCTTTTCAAATATAGGTGGCGACTTTGCGCCTAGCCGCCATCGCAATCATTTTACTTGTGATTATGCGGTAAAACTTACCGGGCAGTGGAGCTCTGCGGCGGCACTAGCAATTTTAGCCCCCGGGCCGGAATTCTTATTCATGCCTTTTAGGGCTAGATGGCTACCCTGAAAGATCGCTGTGCTGGCAACCTGCTGAGCGGCAATTTGGCCAACTGTGCTATTGATGCCGCTCGTGGCGATACCACCTGTGGCTACGCCGGCTAAGACGCTGATACCCAATGTCGTCAGAAAGTTTTTGCCGGGGTTAGGTTTATTGGCTTCTGTCACATAAGTCTGCGCATTTTTGTAAAAATTGACACAGACTGGATCCGTTTCGGCGCGCATTTGCCCGGCCGGATAGGGTTTAGTGGCATCCGCTGTGGAAATACCTGTCATCAATGTTTCCGATTTGGGGGCTGTAGCGCAAGCCGTCAATGTGGTGAGATAGACGGCTGATAGAGCAAGAGCAGAAAGAGAGCGAGTCATGGAACATGTCCTTAGCGGTTAAGATTATCCCGTGATGACAGAACTTTGTTGAATATGAGCTGAATGCTTATTTGTCTCGACCAACAGGTTCATTCGTTTTGGTTCAACCGCGCAGACACTACATAAAATACAACACCCACCAAAATAATCCCTAATCCGCCCAGCGCTTTATCTGGCTCTTCAATAACGACGAAGATCAACATGGCGGCTGTAATAGCGAGATAGATGATCGGCACAATGGGATAGCCCCAAGTCTTATAAGGGCGAGGGAGGTCGGGTTCTCGGCAGCGCAGGACGAAGACACCTAAAACGGCGAGAAAGCTATTGAGCGCGAGCATAGCGCCTGCAAAGACGACGATAGCCTTAAAGCTGGATGTCACAATATAGGTTAAGGCGATGGCAGATTGGAAATAGATTGCATTGCGCGGAATTCCGTCTCTGTTGACTTTGCCCAGAATTTTTAACGCTTTGAAATCCTCACCAATGGCTTGCAAGGCGCGGGGGCCTGCGAGGGTCATGGCGCTGACGGTAGAAATCAGCAGCAGAGAGAGCATTCCTCCCGCAATTCTCGCGCCTGTATCGCCGAAGATACCTTGAGCGGCGATATAACCAATCTCGACTTGGCCTTCCATCGCAGTCATTGGTGCTGCGTAGAGGAACACGTAATTGAGCAGCACGTAAAGTAGAATGACCAGCCCTGTGCCTACGATGAGAACACGCGGTAAGTCACGCTGTGGGTTTTCAAGTTCTCCTGAAATATAAGTGGCGGCGTTCCATCCGGCATAGGCGTATGACACATAGATAAGCGAGACACCAAAGGCGGCACTCGTCATCACGTCCCAATCGCCGGCTTGCGGCAGAGGTGAGATAGGCTGCGGGTTGGAGGTGAAAACGAAAGCGGCGAGGCAAAACGCCAAGATCAGAATGACTTTGACCGCCGTAAAGCCAAATTGGAACTGCCCGCTGGCCTTGCGGTTGCGGCCATGGATGAGGGTGACGATGATAACCAACCCGCAAGCGAGGGCCTTGCCAACCCAAGAGGCATAATCACCGGGAAGGGCGGCTGTACTATATTTACCAAAAGCCAGGGCGACAGCAGCTATGGGCGCTGCAAAGCCGATAAGCGCTGAGACCCAGCCGGAGATAAAACCTGCGATAGGATGATAGATACGCCCAAGGAAGTTATACTCTCCTCCAGAGCGGGGCAAGGCCGCGCCAAGCTCGGCATAAGTCGCCGCGCCGCACAGAGCCGCGACACCGCCAATAATCCAGAGCATCATCAAAGCGAAGACCGACTTAATATCTACGAGTTGAAATCCAAGGGATGTGAACACACCAGTCCCCACCATATTAGCAATAATAACAGCTGCGGCTGTACGGGGGCTGTAGAATGTTTTCATAAGGGTGTTGTGCGGATAGCTTTTCGAACTGTCCAGAGGATAAACGTTATGCTTATTGACATGTGGATAAATATGTGTAGAACAAAGCAAGAACATGTGAGTTATAGCGTGGTTTTCGCGCACAACTTTGTTTTGGAGGATACTATGAAACAGATTGCATTAGATGTTACCACTGGAGTTGTTATGACAGGATTCGTCGGTGTGGCGACAATGTGGATGATGGTTCTTGGGGGATAGTTAACCTCCGACTTTAAACGGAGTGGCTTGTGGCAAAATCACCGATATTTGTTCATCTTCGCTCCCGCTCGCCTTATTCTTTGCTCGAAGGCGCGTTGAAAATCAAAGAGACAGCTAAGCGCGCACGCTCTATGCGCATGCCGGCCTTGGCGTTGACCGATACGAATAATATGTGCGGGGCGCTTGAGTTTTCCGATATCATGAGCGGTGAGGGCGTTCAGCCTATTATGGGCGTTACCCTCAGCCTTGATTTGGAAATTGATGACCAACCTGGCCAGCTTCGGAAAGATCCTGACGGAACGATAGCGCTGTTGGCGCAAAATGAGCAGGGCTATGGCAACCTCATGAAGCTGACCAGCGCAGCATTCTTGGATGTGGAAGCCACTGATTTGCCTCATGTTAAATCGGCGCGGTTAGCGGGCCTCACAGAGGGGGTTATCGCCCTTACGGGTGGGCCTGATGGGGCGCTAAACAAATTGATTTGCCAAGGACGCTTCACAGAAGCGGAAGCGTGGCTTGACCAAATGGCGAGCCTCTATCCCCAGCGGCTCTATGTTGAGCTACAACGTCACGGTCTGCCGCATGAAATAGAAGCGGAGAAAGTGCTTGTCGATTGGGCCTATGCCAAGGACTTACCGTTAGTCGCGACAAATGAACCTTATTTTATTGACCCTGATATTTATGAGCCGCATGACGCACTTCTCGCCATGCAAGAGGGGTCTTATATCCTCGAAAAAGATCGCCGAAAATTAACACGTCAGCATTATTTCAAGTCCATTGAAGAGATGGTCGAGTTATTTAAGGATATTCCTGAAGCTATTGATAACACTTATGATATTGCGATACGATGTTCGTTTAAGTCCCATAAACGAGCGCCTATCCTGCCTAATTTTGGCGATGGCTCTTTGAGTGAAGGCGATATCCTTGAGCAGCAAGCTAAGGACGGCCTTAAGGCACGGCTTGAGACTATCGAACTCGCCGCAACAGAAGAAGATTACTACAAACGCCTTGATTTTGAAATTAGCGTTATCCGCGAAATGGGATTCCCGGGTTACTTCCTTATCGTTTCAGACTTTATCAAATGGGCCAAAGACCAAGGTATTCCTGTGGGCCCTGGCCGTGGTTCTGGTGCGGGCTCTGTCGTCGCCTGGGCGCTCTTGATCACAGATCTTGATCCGCTGAAATATGGATTGCTGTTCGAGCGGTTTCTAAATCCAGAGCGGGTCTCCATGCCCGACTTTGATATCGACTTTTGCCAAGAGCGTCGCGGCGAAGTTATCAAATATGTGCAGGAAAAATACGGGGACGATCAAGTCGCCCATATTATTACCTTCGGGACCTTGCAGGCCCGCGCCGTGGTGCGTGATGTTGGCCGGGTCATGCAAATGCCGCTGCGTCAAGTTGATCGTCTGGCTAAACTCGTTCCGTCCAACCCGGCTAACCCCGTCACGCTTTCAGAAGCGATACAGATGGAGAAGGGGCTGCGTGAGGCGCAAGCCGAAGATCCTGCTGTGCGGCGACTTTTGAAAACAGCGCTCAGCCTAGAAGGGCTATACCGAAACGCCTCTACCCATGCGGCGGGGGTGGTGATTGGTGATAGGCCATTGACCGAGCTTGTCCCGCTTTACCGAGATCCACGGTCTGACATCCCTGCGACCCAATTTACAATGAAATGGGCGGAAAAAGCAGGCCTCGTGAAATTCGACTTTTTGGGCCTAAAAACCCTTACCGTTATTGACCGCTGTATCAAATATCTCAAAGCCCAAGGTATAACGCTGGATATTGACGCCGTGAGTACCGCCACCCCCGAAGCCTATAAACCGCTCGCAGACGGCCTGTCGGCGGGTGTGTTCCAACTTGAGAGCTCGGGCATGCGCGATGTGTTGCGTAAAATGGCGCCCGACTCTATCGAAGAACTGACTGCCCTGATCTCGCTTTATCGTCCAGGCCCGATGAAGAATATTCCGATGTATATCGACCGGAAATATGGCCGAGCGGAAATTGAATATCCGCATGAAAGCCTCGAAGGAATCTTGAAGGAAACTTACGGGGTTATCATCTATCAGGAACAGGTCATGCAAATCGCGCAAGTGCTCTCGGGTTACTCGCTGGGTGAAGCGGATATGCTGCGCCGCGCTATGGGTAAGAAAGACCAAGCCGAAATGGATCGGCAACGCTCCCGCTTTGTTGACGGCGCCGCAGAGCGCATGAATGTGGACTCAAAGCTCTCCAATGAGATTTTTGACCTAGTCAATGAATTTGCCGGCTATGGTTTTAACAAATCTCACGCCGCTGCCTATGCGATGATCTCTTTCCAGACAGCCTATCTGAAAGCCCTTCACCCGACTGAATTTATTGCCGCCATCATGTCGCTCGATATTGCCAATGTTGAAAAGCTCGCGCAATTTTTCCAAGAAGCAAAGCGTATGGATATGGAGATTGCGCCGCCCTGCGTGAACCGCTCTATGGCTGATTTTGACGTGGCTAATGGCGCTGTTCTTTATGCGCTTGGCGCGCTTAAAAATGTCGGCGTAGAGGCGATGCGACATGTCGTTGACGTCCGTGAAAAAGATGGTGATTTCAAAGACTTATTTGATTTTGCTCGACGGGTCGATACGCGGATTGTCAATAAGCGCGCCTTTGAAAACCTTGCCCGCGGCGGGGCATTTGATTGTTTGGAGCCAAACCGAGCGAGATCGCTGGCCTCGGCCTCCATTCTGCAATCTGTCGGGTCGCGGGCGGCGCAGGAAAAAGAAAGTGCTCAGAACAGTCTCTTTGGTGACGCCCCTGAAACAATGGCTGAACCAGAACTGCCCAATCCCGCGCCGTGGAGCAATGTAGAACAGCTTGATCATGAACTTGGCGCCATAGGGTTTTACCTTGGCGGACATCCATTAGAAACATTCCTGCCGATATTAGAGCGTAAGAAAGCGATAATGGCGGCGGATATTGAAGACCGCTATAAGGCGGGCGCGCGCAATATGCGCCTCGCGGGCGTTGTCCGAAAGCGTCAAGAACGCATGAGCAAGCGCGGCAAACGCTTTGCCTGGATCAATATATCTGACCCAACAGGTGAGTTTGAAGTTTTCTTTGGCGAAGAATTGCTGGGTGTAAACCGCGCTATATTAGAGGCTGGATCTCTCATTGAAGTCACCGCAAAAGCTGAAAGCCGCGAAGGGGAAATTAGCCTTTTCTCAAGCACTGTGACCTCATTGGAATTAACAGGCGAAGCGGCCCTAATAAAAGGCCTACAGATCCGCCTGCGCTCGGCAACGATTGAAACCTTAGACGAGCTTGAACGAACACTAGAAACGCTAAAATCTGCCCCTGCAAAGACAACGGGCTACGTCGAAATCCTCGCGCCTATTGACGGCGAGCGAGAAGGGCATTGGAGATTGCCAGGTAAGTGGGGAATAGACGCCTCGATACAAAAGGCGATTAAGGCCAATAGGTCGGTGGAGATGATAACCGAGATTGCGGCTTAATTTGTTTTTTTCCTTCCGTCATTACCCAGCCCCGACTGGGTAATCCATAAGGTGAACTAAACTAAATGCGCTATGGCTACGTCTATATCCTTTGTTCCCAAAAGAATGGTACTATTTATGTTGGAATGAGCAGCGACCTCACGGGACGTCTGGAACAACATAAATCCCCCGATCTAGCCGGGTGATGACGGGTAAGAGGAACTTAGATAGAAATCTAAATCTGCCCACTCTCGTTTTCCGTCATTACCCCGTCCGACGAGGTAATCCATATGGTGCTCTCTCGGGAAAGCATTCGTGTCATGACAGGCAAGAGAGACTGACAAATAAACCCCTTGCATTCCCCCGAATCCGCGTTATACGGCGCGCTTAATTCGCGTATAGGTGAGGGTGTTTAGCATATAGCTTTTCATCCATTCCGGTGGGACCAGCAATCACGTTGTTCTCCACACCCTATACAGGCCAACCGGAACAAGGAGATATCCATGGCTCTACCTGAATTTTCAATGCGTCAACTGCTCGAAGCAGGCGTACACTTTGGTCACCAGACACATCGCTGGAACCCTAAAATGGCACCTTATATTTTTGGTGCGCGTTCAGGCATCCATATTATGGACCTGTCACAGACTGTCCCTTTATTGCACCAAGCGCTTGTTCAAGTCCGTGAAGTCGCTTCTAAAGGCGGCCGTGTTCTTTTCGTCGGCACTAAGCGCGCGGCTTCAGAGCCTGTCGCAGCTGCGGCGTCACGTTGCGCGCAGTATTATGTCAATCACCGCTGGTTAGGCGGAATGCTAACGAACTGGCAGACCATTTCCGGTTCCATCACGCGTTTGCGTGAGCTTGAAGCTATCTTTGGCGATGGCGGCGAAGACACTGGATTGACAAAGAAAGAGAACCTTAAGCTTACACGTGAGCTTGAAAAGCTCGACAAAGCGCTTGGCGGTATTAAAGATATGGGCGGTAAGCCTGACCTGATGTTCGTTATTGATACGAATAAAGAAGGCATCGCGATTAAAGAAGCGCGCCGTCTTGGTATCCCTGTTGTGGCTATTCTTGATACAAATTGCGATCCAGCAGCGGCTGATATGCCAATTCCTGGTAATGATGATGCGGCCCGCGCGATTCAGCTTTATTGTGAACTCGTTGCTGATGCTGTTCTTGACGGCATGACAGAAGCTCAGAAAAATGTTGGCGCTGATATCGGCGCTGCTGAGCATCCAATGGAAATGGCAATGGCTGAGCAAGCTGCGCCTAAAGCGGCACCAGCTCCAGTGGCTGCGCCAGCCCCCGAAGCAGCTCCAGCTGCTCCAGCGCCTGCCGTTGAAGCTGCACCCGCTGCTGAAGAAGAGTCTGAATATCTGCGCGTAACGCGTGAATATGATGCAGACGTTGATGCAGCGGTTGTAACGAAAATCGAGAAGCATCTTGGCGCGTCACTGACGAATAAAGACAGCAAATATGTTGCCTGTTCAGATGAGACAGAGCTGGAGACAATTGTTAAAGGCTTCATGAAAAAGAAAATGGGCATTGAAGACAAAGATGCTGCGATGGAAAAAGTCAAAGCTGTTTGCGAGACAATGAAGCCAACGCGCATGAAAAACCGCGTGACTTTCTATTACTTGCTCGCAAAAGCTGAAGGGAAGCTTGGCGAATTTTAAGCCCAGCGTCTCTAACTCTTTAAAAAGACACTCGGCCTCCTATATGGAGGCCGAACCCCTTTAAACTCTACTCCCATAGGAGAACTATCATGGCTCAAATTACAGCCGCACTCGTGAAAGAACTTCGCGACAAAACATCCGCCGGTATGATGGATTGTAAAAAAGCATTGAACGAAACGAATGGCGACCTCGAAGCCGCAGCGGACTGGCTTCGCACGAAAGGTATCGCCAAAGCAGATAAAAAAGCCTCTCGCATCGCCGCAGAAGGCCTTGTTGCTGTTGCAATGAACGGAACAACTGCTGCTCTTGTTGAAATCAACTCTGAGACTGACTTTGTTGCGCGTAATGACGGTTTCCAAGCCGCTGTTGCTGAAGTGGCTCAATTAGCCCTAGCCGCAAATTCAAATGAAGAGCTTGCAGCGGCGAAAACGGCCTCTGGTGATGATGTAACTGAATTCTTTAAAAAGCTTGTCGGTAAAATCGGCGAGAACATGGCGTTCCGCCGTATGGAAAAGCTTAGCGTTAATGACGGTGTCGTTGCGGGATACATCCATAATGCTGTTGCTGACGGCATGGGTAAAATTGGTGTTTTGGTTGCTTTGGAAAGCTCTGGCGATAAAGCCAAGCTCGAAGATCTGGCTAAGAAAATTGCTATGCACGTTGCGGCTACAAGCCCATTGGCGCTGTCTGTTGACGATCTTGACCCGGCTGTCGTTGATAAAGAACGCACAATGCTCAAAGCTGAAGCTATTGAATCTGGTAAGCCAGAAGCGATCGTCGACAAAATGGTCGAAGGCCGCATGCAGAAATTCTTTAAAGAATCTGTCTTGTTGACACAAATCTTTGTCATGGACGGCGAACGCGCGGTTGCTAAGGTTATCGAAGACGAAGCTGCCGCCCTCGGAACTGATGTCAAAATGACGGGCTATGTCCGCATGGGCCTCGGCGAAGGTATCGAGAAGAAAGAAGAAGATTTTGCGGCTGAAGTTGCAGCAACTCTTCAAGGTTCTTAGGCTTATATAGCTGTTAAAATAAAATTACGCTTATCTGGCCTAAACACTGGCGAAGTGAGCGCGAATCCTTATTATCCCCTGCAAGTGACTGACTCACCTGCAGGGGATTTTTTGTGGCAACGGCCTATCAACATAAACGCGTACTACTGAAACTGTCAGGTGAAGCCCTTATGGGCGATAAGCCTTACGGCATTGATACGGCTATGACATCTCGAATCGCGGGCGAAGTTAAAGAGGCGCATAATAAAGGCCTTCAAATCGCGCTTGTTATTGGGGCTGGGAATATTTTCCGCGGATTATCCGCTGCGGCGGGCGGCATTGAACGCTCAACCGCTGACTATATGGGCATGCTGGCGACCGTCATGAACGCGCTGGCTATGCAAAGCGCGCTTGAGGAAATCGGCGTGGATACACGGGTGCAGTCTGCCATTCCTATGCAAACAGTCTGCGAGAGCTATATTCGCCGCCGCGCTGTCCGCCATATGGAAAAGGGACGTGTCGTAATTTTCGCGGGCGGAACCGGCAACCCTTATTTTACAACAGATACAGCTGCGGCGCTAAGAGCGGCGGAAATGAATTGTGACGCTTTGCTGAAAGGCACGCAAGTCGACGGCGTCTATGATAGCGACCCAAAATCTAACCCTAACGCCAAGCGCTACGAGACATTAAGCTATCACAAAGTATTGTCCGATGACCTTAAAGTCATGGACGCAGCAGCGATAACCTTGATGCGAGAGAACAAAGTCCCCATTATAGTGTTCTCGCTTCATGAAAAAGGCGGGTTTGACAAGGTCATGAGAGGCGAGGGAACTTGCACCACGATTAAGTCTTAATATCAGTCTTAATAAAGACAAATGCAGGGTATAAGCCCTGCGCGACACGGAGTTAAAAATGGCAGGCGATTTTGACCTAAAGGATCACCGCAAACGTATGGACGGCGCTATCAGCGCGCTGAAATCTGAATTTGGCGGATTGCGCACGGGCCGTGCCCATACGGGAATCTTAGACGGCGTGATGGTTAGCGCTTACGGCTCTGAAGTGCCGCTTAATACGGTTGGCTCTGTTACCGTGCCGGAATCGCGCATGTTGATGGTCAATGTTTGGGACAAAACCCAAGTCCAAGCCGTTGATAAAGCTATTCGTCAGTCGAATTTGGGATTGAACCCGATTGTAGATGGGCAAAGTTTACGTATTCCGATGCCGCCTCTAACAGAGGAGCGCCGCAAGGATCTTGTGAAAGTTGCCAATGGCTATGCCGAAACAGCAAAAATCGCTGTGCGCAACGTACGCCGCGACGGAATGGAAACGGTTAAGCGAATGGAAAAAGCTAAAGAGATTAGTGAAGACGAGCAAAAGGCGCATGAAACCGATATCCAAAAAGCGACCGATGATGTGATTGCTGAAATCGACAAGACGCTTGAGGGCAAGACTGCGGAAATCCTGCAGGTCTAATTGGCCCGCTCGAGCACATATCAAGCTGATTTTCCGCTTCACGTTGCTATCATTATGGATGGCAATGGGCGCTGGGCACAGGCGCGTCATCGCCCCCGTGTCTTTGGCCATCAAGAAGGCGTGAAGACTGTGCGGCGTATTGTTGAAGATGCGGCGGATATGGGTATTCAATATCTTACGCTTTATAGTTTTTCGACTGAGAATTGGACGCGGCCTAAGGCTGAAATTGCTGCGCTTTTCAGTCTCTTACGTAAATATGTTGAGGATGATTTAGACACGTTAAATCGCAATAATGTCCGCATCCGCATTCTCGGATCTCGCATTGGATTGAAGCCTGATTTGCTAGAGCTGATTGACCGCGTAGAGACAACAACACAGGCCAATTCAGAGTTTCATTTAAACATTGCATTTAATTATGGCGGCCGTGATGAAATTTTGCGGGCGGCTGCCAAAGCGGCCGCGGATGGGAAAGATCTTAGCGCCATGAAAGAGGCTGAGTTGACGCCTTATCTGGACACAGCGGATATTCCAGAACCAGACCTGGTTATTCGAACAAGCGGCGAAAAACGCATTAGTAACTTCCTACTTTGGCAAGCGGCCTATTCAGAGTTCGTCTTCACGGATGTGCTTTGGCCAGATTTCATGAAAGCCGATTTGCAGGCTGCAATCTCAGACTTCCAAAACCGCGAACGGCGTTTTGGCAATCTCAATACCTCCGAAGTGGCCTAGAGCTGCATGGGGGATAACACCACTAAACCGCCAATTTGGAAAAATGTAGGCATTCGCGCTGTAACGGCGCTTGCCTTGGCCGCTATTGTTATTCCCCCGCTTTACTTTGGGGGATGGCCTTGGGCCATTATGGCCGCGCTCTTTGGCGGCCGGATGATGTGGGAATGGGTAAAAATGTCGGATAAAAACCCGACGCGCCTTGCCTTTATTCTACCGATTACAGGCGTTGTCATTGCCTGTTTTTACATGGCTCAACAAAATCTGAGCTTTGCGGTCATAACCGTTGCTATCGCCGCGCTTTTAGCGGCGCTGGAGCGTGCCCGAAGGGGAGGGCTCCTCTGGGCTGGGCTCGGCTATCTCTATATCGTCATCCCATCTCTGGCGATTGTCGGCATTCGCGGCGTGGAAAACGGCTTCAACACGGAAGGCTTTACAAAGCTCGCCTTTGTTATTTTGATCGTCGTGGCGGCTGATGTCGGAGCGTATTTTGGGGGATCTTATTTTAAAGGTCCAAAATTATCTCCGAAACTTAGCCCTAATAAAACATGGTCAGGGTTTTTAAGTGGATTGATATTTGGCGCGATTACCGGCGGTGTTGTTGGTATGGTCATAGGTCTTGGCTTCCCATTGGGTTTTGGCCTTGCTGTCCCGCTTGTCATCCTCTCAGTCTTAGGCGATCTGTTGGAAAGCGGATTGAAACGCTCGCTAAACGTTAAAGACTCTGGTGATTTACTACCGGGGCATGGCGGCTTACTAGACCGCTTAGATAGCTTGATGTTGGCCGTCGTTGGGGCTGTTGCGATTTTATATATCGCCCCCGGCCTTTGGCCTTTATAGGACATTCATGACAAAACGCGTGACGATATTAGGCTCGACAGGGTCCATAGGCGAGAGCACGCTTGATTTGGTTCGCCGGGCTGAGACAGGCAGCATTCAAATCATCGCCTTAACAGCCAATAGCAATGCCGAAAAACTTGCGGCGCAAGCCATTGAGTTCGGCGCCGAATTCGCCGCTTTGGCAGATGATGAGAATGCTGACGTACTGCGAGCGGCTTTAAAAGGAACAAAGACAGAGATTGGTATTGGCCCCGAAGCCCTTATTGAAGCCGCCTCTCGGCGCGCGGATTTCTGTATGGCCGCCATTATCGGCGCGGCAGGACTTGAGCCAACCCTTGCGGCAGTGGATCAAGGTGTTCATATCGGCCTCGCTAATAAAGAGTGCCTCGTCTGCGCCGGTGATTTATTCATGCAGCGCGTGACAGAGAAGGGAGCCACGCTGCTGCCCGTAGACTCTGAGCATAACGCTATTTTCCAAGTCTTAGAGCGTGATAAGCCCAAAGGCGTAAGACGGTTGATCTTGACGGCCAGCGGCGGCCCGTTTCGAGAGGCGTCAATGGCGGCTTTACAAAAGGTAACGCGGGCAGATGCCCTTAACCACCCAGTTTGGTCAATGGGCGCAAAAATCACGATTGATTCTGCGACTCTCATGAATAAAGGGCTTGAATTGATTGAGGCGAGCTATCTCTTTGGCCGCCCTTCGGCAGAGATTGATATTGTGGTTCATCCGCAATCTATCATTCATTCTATGGTCGAATATATCGATGGCTCAGTGTTGGCGCAGCTTGGCTCGCCTGATATGCGCACGCCTATCGCTTATGCTATGGGGTGGCCTGACCGTATGGCCGCGCCTGTTGAGCGCCTTGACCTAACCAAAATGAGCGGGCTTACCTTTTTTGATCCTGACACTGTAAAATTTCCTGCGCTCCGCTTGGCACGCCAAGCATTGGAAGCGGGCGGTAAAGCGCCTTGTGTTTTAAACGCGGCGAATGAAGTTGCTGTTGCGGCTTTCCTGCAAGACCAGATAAAATTCCTCGATATTCCGCGTATTGTCGAAAGCGCGCTAGACCAACATGCCGCGCGTTCTTGCTTTGGGACGGCCCCTTGTGAGGTGGGCGATATTATAGCTACGGATAGCGAAGCGCGCGCCACTGCACATGAGCATATTGTAAGCTTGTAGAACGGGCAAAAACAGGGCAAAAACAACAGCTAATAGAGAGAATCCTTTATGCTGTCCGGCCTTGTCGACACATTTATATTTATGACCAGCTTTTTGGTCGTTTTATCCTTCCTCGTTTATTTCCATGAGCTTGGACATTATTCGGTTGCGCGCTTTTTTAATGTCGCCGTGGAACGGTTCTCCATCGGCTTTGGGAAGCCTATTGTGCAGTGGACGGCGAAAAGCGGGACAAAGTGGTCAATTGGCCGAATACCATTAGGCGGCTTTGTGAAGTTTTTGGGAGATGCAAGCGGGGCCAGTAATCCCGATGCTGCTGAACTAGAAAAGCTTAAGTCTAAAGTGCGCGAGGAGGGAGATGTTCCTCTCGATCAAATTTTCCATTTTAAGCCTGTTTGGCAGCGTATGCTTGTTGTCCTAGCAGGGCCTGTGTTTAATTTCATTCTGGCTATTGTGATTTTTGCAGGAATGGCTCTTTTCTTAGGTTCGCGAGATACAGATTCGGTTGTTGGAAAATTAACCCCAAACTCACCTGCAGTTGAAGCAGGGTTTCAGATTGGCGACAAAGTCTTAACTATGGACGGATACGATGTCAGCAAATTTACCAATATGCTCTCTTATGTATCCCTGAGAGCGGAAACCTCAATAGATACAGTCGTATTACGCGATGGGAAAAGGGTTGAGATAAATGTTACGCCTGAGCGGGTTGTTGAAAAGGACTTTATTGGCGGTCGTTCTTCACGTGGGAAAATTGGCTTAGGACTCCCAGATTCAGCCGTCGTTGAAGCGGAGGACTACAATCTCATTTCCGCACTTGGGTTTGGAGCTAAAGAAACTGGAAAGATCGTTTCTATGACTGGCCATTATATCGGGCGTATTTTTACGGGCAAGGAAGATGGCAAGCAGCTGGGCTCTATTGTAAAAATAGCCACGATTACAGGAAAGTCAGCTGTTGATGCTGCAAACGCCGATGTGTCGTTCAAAGACCGTATGAGGATGATATTCTTACGTCTTTTAAGCCTCGCGGCTTCGCTCTCCATTGCTTTAGGTTTCGCAAATTTAATGCCTATTCCCGTGCTAGACGGTGGACATTTGGTTTACTATGGCTATGAAGCCGTAGCGGGACGTCCGCTGAGTCAGAAGAAGCAGGAGATTGGGTTTCGATTTGGGTTTGCAGTGTTGCTAACACTCTTCGTAATTTTAACGGTGAATGATATCGGCTATGTAGCCAGCATCTTCTCCTAAGTGGACGGATTTATGGGACTGAATAATACAATGCGGCTAGCAACTACGCGCCTTTTTGCCATTTTAGCGGCGATGATCATGACGGCAAGCTTGCCGGTTATGAGCTACGCCCAAGAGGCGCCTGCAGCGGCGCCACAACAACCTACACTGATTAGGAATATTCAAGTTCAAGGTAACCAGCGTGTTGAAGCTAACACCGTTGCCTCATACCTTCTATTTGCGCCCGGTGATCCTTACAGCGAAGACCGTATCGATCTGTCAGTCAAGACGCTTTACGCGACAGGCCTTTTTGCCGATGTCGCCATCGAACCATCTGCGGACGGTAATATTCTCATTCGCGTCATAGAAAACCCAATTATCAACCGCGTTATCCTTGAAGGCAACAAATCCCTCAAATCTGATAAGATTACGGATGAAGTCGAGGCCGAGCCTCGCGCTATCTTCACACGGGCGAATGTCCAAGCTGATGTTCAGCGCATCATTGAACTTTATCGTCAGTCTGGCCGTTTCGCAGCGACTGTGTCGCCGAAAGTTGTTCAGCAGCCTCAAAACCGGGTTGACCTGATTTTTGAAATTACCGAGGGCCCTGTAACGGGCGTTAAGCGTATCAATATCATTGGTAATAGTGAATTCCCAGATCGTCGCCTTCGCAAAGAAATTGTGACCGCGGAATCAAGTTGGTACAAGTTTTTCTCATCTAACGATAATTATGACCCAGGCCGTCTTGAATATGACCGTGAGCAATTGCGCACATTCTATACCAATCGCGGCTTTGCTGACTTTCGCGTTGTTTCCGCTGTTGCTGAGCTCACGCCTGACCAAGAAGATTTCTACATTACTTTCACAGTCGATGAAGGCGAAGAATATACCTGGGGTGATATCTCTGTTGAGACTGAGCTCGATGATTTGAACTCTGATTTCCTCGAACGCTTAATCGGAATTCGGCCTGGCACGATTTATAATGCCAGCCGCGTCGAAAGCGTCATCGACACGCTCAACTTTGCTGCCGGTACATCTGGTTACGCCTTTGTCGATATTCAGCCCAATATTAAACGTAACCGCGAAACTAAGACCGTTGATCTTGTTTTCAACGTTGTCGAAGGCCCGCGTGTTTACATTGAGCGTATCGATGTGGTCGGGAATACGACGACGCTTGACTATGTTATTCGCCGCGAAATGGAATTGGTGGAAGGTGATGCCTTTAACCGTATTTTGCTAGACCGTTCACGTAACCGCGTAAGATCGCTTCGTTTCTTTGAAGAGGTTGAGATTACAGAACGACAGGGCAGCGCGCCAGACCGCGCGATTGTTGAGGTTTCTGTTAAAGAACAGCCAACGGGTGAGCTATCATTCTCTGCTGGTTTCTCTTCTGCTGATGCCTTCCTCGTCGACTTATCGATTACGCAGCGAAACCTACGCGGACGAGGGCAACTGCTACGTTTTGTTATTCGGGCCAGTTCAAACCGCCGGGAAGTTGACCTGCGCTTTACAGAACCCCGCTTCTTGGGCCGTAATTTGGCAGCGGGCGTAGAGCTATTTGACGTTGTCATTGATTTCCTTGATGAGGCGGGTTTCCGTCAGTCACGCACAGGTGGTCAAGTTACTCTGGCTTTCCCTTTAACTGAATATACCACGCTTTCGACCCGCTATTCACTGCGTAAGGAGCAAATCGAATCTCCTGGCGTAACCTCCGCGACATGCGCAGCCGCAGAAGAAAACGGAACAGGGATCAGCCAACAACAACTTTCATTCTGTGACCAAATCAATGGACGGTTCTCATCTATTTTAGGCTATACATTTGGATGGGACCGCAGGAATGATCCGATCTCTCCGACACGTGGTTTTGACGTTCGTTTTTCTCAGGACGCGGCTGGCGTTGGCGGAGAAGTGAAATATTTGCGGACTGACGTTACAGCGAACGCTTATCGCGGCCTCTATAAAAATGTTATTGCGAGTGCAAGATTGTCTGGCGGTTATATCCAGGGATGGGGCGGTGATCCTGTTTCTATTAATGATCGTTACTTCAAAGGTAACTTTGATTTCCGGGGATATGACAATGCAGGTATTGGGCCGCGCGTTGTTCAATATGATCCGAATACAGGGCAGGTAACACGCCGCTTGAACTCTCTTGGGGGTAATGCTTTTGGTATTGCTGCAGCTGAGGTGAGTTTTCCTGTTGGCATCCCGAATTTATTAGGTAGCTTGTTTGCAGAAGCAGGCACTGTTGGCCTTTTGGATGATAATGAGAAATTCGATACAGGTATTGATCCGGTTACGGGACAACAGCTTACAGCTGATCAGTTCTACACCAAAACCATTGATGATCTCTCTATTCGGGCTATGGTCGGCGCCTCAGTCTTCTGGGAAAGCCCCTTCGGCCCCATCCGCTTTGACTTTACAAAGCCGCTTAAGCAATATGACTACGATGATCGTAAGTCGTTTCAATTTACAACCCGCACAAGGTTCTAATCATGTCTATCTCTAAAAATATTTTCCGCGCGGCGCTTGGCGTTGCTGCGGCGGCTCTTTTCTCCGCTAGCGCCTTCGCTCAAAGCACCATCCTCGTTGTTGATACGGGCCGCGTATTGCGCGATTCTGACGTTGGTAAGCACATTGCCCGTCAGCTCGAGACAATCGGCAAGTCCATGGAAGCTGAAGCGAAAGCCAAAGCCTCACCTTTGGAATCAAAAGGAAAGTCTCTTGAAGCCCAGCTAAAAGGCCAGACTGCGCAATCTTTGCAGACAAATACAGCGTTGCAAGCGCAGATTAGATCCTTCCGTGAAGATCAGCAAAAAGTCTCCATTGATTTGCAATATAAGCAGCAAGAAATGAAAATTACCGAAGGTAAAGCTGTTCAAAAAGTACAAGAGCGTCTTCGCACTATCCTGAAAGCAATCGTTGCAGAACGTAATGCTGACGTCGTTCTTGAGCGTTCACTTGTTATTTATGGTGACCCTGTTGACGTTACAGACACTGTAATAAGCCGCTTAAACGGCCAAATGAAAACAGTGCCTGTTACGCGCGAACGTCTACCACGTAAAAACTAAGACTTATTCGCGTAACTTTCGCAATGGAAAGTAACGTGAATTGACAATCCTTTAAGGGCCGTGTGGAATAGGAAGGTGGTATGATTGATACCCGTTTCTATATCTCCCGCGGCCCTTTAACATTGGCTGAGCTTATTGATGGCCTGGCGACTAGTTTGCCGGATGCAAAATTTGGCGATGAAATAATCTCATCTGGCGCTATTCTGGCAGAAAGCCAGCCCCAGCAAATCTGCTTTCTTGATAATAAACGGCATAAAGACCAGGCTCTGACAGCAAAAGCCACGGCCTGTTTCGTAACAGAACGCCTCGCGGAGGTTGTCGGAGCGCAGCACATCATCCCTATCGTGACCAAAACACCCAGGGCTCATTTTGCCCGCGCGATGGAGCGTTTAGCGGCGCGCAAAACTTTAGCCTCCTCCGAAGGGGCTGCAAAAATTGCCAAGACCGCCAAGGTTCATAGTTCCGCCGTCATTGGCGCAGGCGCCGTAATCGAAGAGGGCGCTGAGATATCACCCTATGCTATTATAGGGCCAGGCGTGCAAATTGGCGCAAATACCGTTATTGGACCGCATGTCGACATTCGCTGCGCAATCATCGGGCAGGGCTGTAAAATTAAACCCTCAGCCGTCATTGGCGGCGCAGGGTTTGGCGTAACAGGTGATGAAAATGGGATGCTCGATATTCCGCATTTAGGCCGTGTTATCATTGGTGACCGCGTTTCTATTGGATCGCAAAGCTGCGTCGATCGCGGCCAAATTGGCGATACTGTGCTAGGCGATGATGTGAAGGTCGATAACCTTGTTCAAATTGCGCATAATTGCACCATCGGCGCAGGGACAGTCATTGCGGGCCATACAGGCATTTCAGGAAGTTGCACGGTCGGCAGTGGTGTCCAGATGGGCGGAAATGTCGGTCTTGCGGATCACATCACCGTGGGCGACGGCGTCTCCATCGCAGCGCGTTCAGGCGTTATGAATAATATCCCTGCGGGCGAGGTCTGGGCTGGTGTTCCAGCTATGCCATTTCGGGATTTTATGCGTTTTGTTAGCACGACCCGTAAACTTTCCCAAAAGCCGAAGAAGGATTAGCAATGGACGATAAACATAAGCTTCCTCTTGGTCGAGACTATGTCAAAGACTATCTTCCTCACCGCGATCCGATGCTGTTTATCGACCGTGTCACGTCACTGTCAGAAAACACAATTACGATTGAGTCCGATGTTGACCCCAAAGCTGAATATTTCAAAGGCCATTTTCCTGGCAAGCCAATTATGCCGGGCGTGTTGATTGTGGAAACCGTAGCACAGGCAGGCGCTTTGCTTGTCTCACTAACGCGAGGTCTAACGGATGATAAGTTTATTGCCTTTTCTAACGTTGACGCGGTGAAGTTTCGCCGCCCCGTAGAGCCCGGCGAGACGCTGATTGTTGAGGTCGAGATCGAGAAAATCCGGCTACCTTTTTATAAGTTTATGGGCACAGCCAAAGTAGACGGCAAAGTTGCTGCAAGTCTGAAGTTTGCCGCTGCAGAAATGAGTTATAAAAAATGAGTGTCATCATTCACCCATCTTCATTTGTTGACCCAAAAGCCCAGCTTTCTGACGGCGTTGAGGTCGGCCCGCTCTGCGTGGTTGGTCCAGATGTTAAACTTGGAAAGAATGTGAAACTCATCAGCCAAGTCAATCTGGCGGGCGATACGACAATTGGCGAGGACTGTAAGCTATACCCCTTCGTGTCTATGGGGCATCCGCCGCAAGATTTTAAACATAAGGGCGGCCCCGTCAGTATTGAAATCGGAGCGCGGTCAACCTTTCGCGAAAATGTGAATATTCATCCCGGCGTTGATGTCGGAGAGCCTGTAACCCGTGTCGGCAATGATTGCTATTTTATGGTCGGAACGCATTTGGCCCATGAAGGCCAGATGGGGAATAATGTAATTGTCTCTAACGGCGCGCAGATCGGCGGTAATGTTACGATTGGAAACCATGTTATTTTGGGCGGGCTTTGCGCTGTCCACCAACATACGCGCATAGGTGATCATGCCTTTATCGGCGGTATGGCAACTGTGACAACGGATGTAATTCCCTATGGGTCCGTTATTGGGAATGCGGCCCATCTCGCAGGACTGAACGTTATAGGCCTCAAACGCCGCGGCTTTTCACGCGAGAAGATTAGGGACCTACGCTCAGCTTACCGCCTGCTCTTTGCTCAAGAAGGCACATTTGCCGAACGGCTAGATGATGTTTCCGCGCTTTACGCTGAACATGAGTTGGTTATGGAAATTTTAGGCTTCATACGTGAGCAGAAGAACCGCCGCATCTGTATGCCGCATACAGGGTCTTAGAGATGCATCTTGGACTTATAGCAGGCGGGGGTGACTTGCCTAAACATGTAGCAGCCGCAGCGCGTCTGGACGGCCATGAGCTATCTGTCATTGCCTTGAAAGGCTTTGCTGATGCTGCAGATTTCGAGGGTGCCAAATCCATTGGCGCGGCTGAGTTTGGAAAACTCACCAAGGCGCTTAGAAAAGCCAAAGCGACACATATTTGTTTTGCAGGGATCGTAAAGCGCCCTGATTTTAAAACATTAAAGCCTGACCTGAAGGGCATGCTGCATATGGGCGGCGCGGTGAAGGCGGCCAAACAAGGTGATGACGCTTTAGCGCGATATCTGTTAGAGCTTTTTGAAAAAGAAGGTTTTGAGGTCATTGGGCCGCAAGATGTTTGCAAGTCATTACTCCTACCTGAAGGCATTTTGGGCCGAGAGAGCTTGACCGAAGCCCATTTGGAAGACGCAAAACTTGCCTGTGAAATCGCCTCAAAAATCGGCGCGCTGGATATTGGCCAAGGCGCTGTTATTTGCGATGGCGTTGTTTTGGCGGTCGAAGCCCAAGAAGGGACAGATAATATGTTGCGGCGCGTGGCGGGTTTGCCGGCTGAAATCCGCGGCTCCGCCGAGCTCCGCAAAGGCGTTCTGGCCAAGATGGTTAAACCTACCCAAGAAATGCGCGTAGATTTACCCACGATTGGCCCCGCGACAATTGAAAACGCGGCTGCGGCTGGTCTTGCGGGTATCGTCGCCGAAGCGGGGCGCGCTTTTATTATCGACCGTAAAAGCGTCATTGCCTTGGCGGACGCGGCTGGGCTCTTTATTGCTGGGCTGCCGCGATCCAAGGACTCATAATTACGGCATGACCAACTCCGTCTATATTGTTGCCGTAGAAAACTCTGCCGACCATTTAGGCGCTGAGTTAACGCAGCATATCCGCGCCAAAACACCAGATATAAACATAATGGGTATTGGCGGCTCTGCTTTAGCGGCTGAGGGGATTGAGAGCGAAATTGATATTTCTGGCCTCGCGATATTGGGGTTTGTGGAAGGGCTGAAATCTTATCCCATGATACTTGACAGGGTGAGGGCCGCAATTGAAAGCGTGATGTCCCACGCGCCTGACGCTGTCATCTTAATTGATAGTTGGGGGTTTATGATCCGCGTCGCGAAGGGATTGAAAAAAGCAGGTTTTAGAGGGCAGATCATCAAATATCTTGCACCGCAAGTCTGGGCGATGCGCGAAGGACGTTCAAAAATACTCGCGCAGCATGTCGATCACCTCATGACGATCCATAGCTTTGACGCGCCTTATTTTGAAAAGCACGGTTTGCCGGTCAGCTATATAGGTAATCCGATGTTTGATATAGATTACATACAAGGCGACGGAGAGGCTTTGCGCCGTGAACTCGGAATAGAGGCGAAAGATGAGGTGGTCTCCGTTTTCTTCGGCAGCCGTCTTTCTGAGATACAGCAGCTCGCGAAACCCTTTGCAGATACTGTTGCGGCTTTAAAAACGCAAAGGCCCCGCCTTAAATTTATCAGCCCCGTATCGGAATCAATTGCGAGTGATGTAAGGGCAGCCGCCGCGCAGGATTTACGCTTGCAGGACGTTATCTTACTGCCAGAGGCGCGCAAATTTGATGTCTTTGCCGCCAGTGACGTTGCCTTAGCCTGTTCGGGCACTGTAACGACACAGCTAGCTTGCGCAGGCGTGCCAAGCGTTGTGGCTTACCGATTGCACGCTCTGACTTATATAGTCGCTAAGCGGCTCTATAAACCAAACTACATTTCTATTGTAAATATTGCTGCCGGTGAGGGCTTGATGCCTGAATTCGTTCAAGGTGACGTGACAGGCGCTAATCTGTCAGGCGCTATTCTGACTTATTTAAACGGCCCTAATATGCGCAAAGAGGCATCCGGCAGGCTCATGGCGCAGACAGATGCCATGAAAGGAAAAGGCGGCTCCGCGAGTGAGCGGGCCGCCTTGACAGTTCTAAGACTTTTAGAGGCTTAGACCTCAATAATTAGAACCTTAGCGGTTATTCATTGGGACGTAGTCACGGGCGACTGCGCCTGAATAAAGCTGACGCGGACGACCTATACGCTGACTTGGGTCTTCGAGCATCTCATTCCACTGCGAAATCCAGCCGCTCGTGCGGGCCAGAGCGAAGAGAACGGTGAACATTGATGTCGGGAAACCAAGCGCTGAAAGCACGATACCAGAGTAAAAATCTACATTCGGATATAGTTTCTTAGAGACAAAATACTCATCTTCGAGCGCGATCTTCTCAAGCTCTTTCGCGACAGCTAAAATTGGGTTGTCGAGATCAAGCTCTTCCAAAACATCATGCGCAACTTTTTGCAAGACGCGTGAGCGCGGATCAAAGTTCTTATAAACGCGGTGACCAAAGCCCATAAGGCGGAAGGGGTCCTGTTTGTCTTTGGCGCGGGCAATATATTCAGGGATGCGGTCAACAGTTCCGATTTCGCGGAGCATGTTCAGGCAAGCCTCATTGGCGCCGCCATGGCTTGGACCCCAAAGACAGGCAATGCCCGCAGCGATACAGGCATAAGGGTTCGCGCCCGAAGACCCCGCTAAACGGACAGTGGACGTGGAAGCATTTTGCTCATGATCGGCATGAAGGATGAAAATCTTATCCATTGCGTCAACAATCGTTTTGCTGACTTTATATTTTTCGGCTGGAACAGAGAAGCACATATGTAGGAAGTTCTCGGCATAGGATAGCTCATTATTCGGATAAACATGCGGCTGACCGATAGAATATTTATAGCAGCGCGCTGCAATTGTCGGCATCTTTGCAATTAAGCGGTGCATGGCAATGTCGCGCGCCTGATTAACAGTCGTGTGGGTGTCATCGTGATAAAACCCAGATAGCGCGCCAACGGTCCCGCACATCATTGCCATCGGGTGACTGTCACGGCGGAAGCCTTGGAAAAACTGCTCAACTTGATCATGGAGCATTGTGTGCTCTGTGATGGTGCGGGTAAATTTTGCGTTTTGTTCTTTGTTAGGAAGCTCGCCATTTATCATAAGATAAGCGACTTCGAGGAAGGTCGATTTGTCAGCAAGCTGCTCAATCGGGTAACCTCGGTGAAGAAGCTGACCTTTGGCGCCGTCAATAAATGTGATCTGAGATTCCGTTGAACAGGTAGATGTATAGCCCGGGTCAAATGTGAAGTGGCCTGAATGTTTGTGCAGCGCCCTGACATCGATTCCTGGCGCGCCCATTGAGCCTTTCATAATCGGTAAGTCGTAGCTCTCATCGCCAATAATGACTTTGGCTGTTCCTGTTTGGGTAATCTTGTTTTCCATTTAGTCCTCTTTTTTTCCGTAGTCGCCATCAATAACATCGTTTAGCCGTCCGAGCACCTCGTCCTTGCCCAATAGGGCGAGAACCCAGGATAAATCCGGGGAGGGTGCACCGCCAGTAAGCGCCGCGCGAACGGGCTGACCGATTTTGCCAAAGCCAATGTCATGTTCCGACACATATGCTTGAAGGAGCGCTTGTAGTGTTTCCTCGCTCCAGTCAGGCCCTTCTAAGGATTTTAGCTGCAAAGTCAAAGATGTTAGGTGCGCTATTGCGCCTTCTTTTTTGAGCGGCTTGGCCGATTTTCCCGCAATGACTAGCGGACGGTTGAGCATTAAATATTGCGCCTGTTCCGCCAATTCCTTTAGGGTTTTTGAGCGAGGTTTTAATGTTTCCATTGCCGCGAGAATGCGGGCTTTAAGCTCTTCAGACAAAGCCCCATCATTGACCTCTTCGAGGAAAGGCATGGCCTGATCTCGCAAGCTCTCATCAGCCTCGCGCAGAATATGTTGGCTGTTAATATAATCCATTTTATCGAAATCCAACCGAGCAGGCGCGGAATTGATACCCCCCAATGTGAAGACCTTTGTGATGTCAGCTTCGGTAAAGAATAACTCATCATCGCCATACGCCCAACCTAGCTTAAGGAGGTAATTGCGTAGACCACCAGGGAGATACCCCATATCGCGGTAAGCGTCAGCGCCCAGGGCGTGGCGACGTTTAGAGAGCTTCTTACCGTCAGGGCCATGAATAAGGGGGACATGGGCCCACTCTGGTACGTCCCAGCCCAGCGCCTGATATATCAAGCTTTGGCGGCCCGCATTAATCAGGTGATCATCGCCGCGCACAACATGAGTCACGCCCATATTGTGATCGTCTACAACGACCGCTAACATATAAGTCGGCGTTCCATCTGCGCGGAGCAAAACGAGGTCATCAAAGTTTTTATTATCCCAAGTAATGCTGCCTTGAACATGATCTTTTATTTTCGTTTCGCCCTCTGGCACGCGAAAGCGGATTGTATAGGGTTTGTCCAAAAGCTCTGTCTTATCTCTGTGGGGGCTTCGAAAAGCTGTGTCGCCTTGGGTTTCCCGCATTAGCTCTAACTCTTCTGTCGTGGCGTAACAGCGATAAGCTGCGCCGGACTCTAATAGGGTTTGAGCCGCCTCGATATGGGCGTCCGCATTTTGGCTCTGATAGACAATTTCGCCGTCATGATGAATGCCAAGCCAGTTCATGCCGTCAATGATGGCCTGAGTCGCGGCCTCCGTTGACCGGGCTTTGTCTGTGTCTTCAATGCGCAGGTGAAATTCACCGCCCATATGCTTGGCGAAATAATAGTTAAACAGCGCGGTGCGCGCGCCGCCAATATGCAGAAAGCCCGTCGGTGAGGGGGCAAAGCGGGTAATTACTTTTAGTGTTGTCATATTTGGGGTTGTCTTTTTTGTTGTTGTAATAAGGGGCGCGCAACTCTTAGAATAAAGCCAATGGTTCGGGGGTTCCTATCTCATAAGATGGCAGAGATTAACAGTATAATCGGGCGCAAAGCCGCGCCCTTCATGAAAGGCTGGTCAAGGCCAAGCTATCAGGATTTTGATTGGTCCGTAGCGGCTTTCGCCGTTGGGATTGCGCTCTATTTTGCATTACCTTTCGAGCCTGATGTCATGGTGGTGGCTGTGGCGTCAGCTCTTGTCGGTCTTTGCGTGTTAGCGGCCGGCCGCTTCGCCTTTCGGCTTTACCCCTTTGTATTTATTTTGTTTTTAGTTCTGCTTGGAATGGGGCGCTCCGTTTGGCACACGCAGGCCGCAGCAACGCCGAAACTCGCAAATTATGAACGTATCTATGAAGTGACAGGCTGGGTCGAAGCGATTGAACGCTCTGGCACATCCTATCGCTGGCGGCTACGCGTAGACGAGATTGAGGGTATGTCGCCAGAGGATACACCCAAGCGCGTCAGGGTAAGAGCTAAGACTGAAGGGTTTGCCGCTGGGGACGCGGTAACGGTTCTAGCCGTCATGACGCCACCGCGAGGACCTGTTGTTCCGCAAGGTTATGATCCAGGGCGGCGAGCTTATTTTGAACAAATGGGCGGGCAAGGCTTTGGCATCAGGCCGCCCGTTGCCGCTACGATAGAGGACCTATCCGCTATTGAGATATGGAAGCGAAGTGCTGTCCGCTTTCGTTATGGATTAGCTGACCGGGTCCGCGCCAAAGCGCCGCCCGATACAGCAGGGCTCCAAGCGGCATTATTAACGGGTGTGCGGGCTTATATTCCGCCAGAGCAAACCGAAAATTTACGCGTAGCGGGCCTCGCGCATGTTCTAGCGATTTCTGGAATGCATATGGGGCTTTTGGCCGGCGGGAGCTTCTGGCTCGCGGCTTTTTTGCTCGCCTGTATATCGCCTCTATCGCGGCGATATGATGTCAGAAAACCCGCCGCAATAATTGGCGCGCTGGCTGCGACGGGTTACCTCGTTTTATCGGGCGCGTCTGTTGCGACGCAGCGGGCTTACATCATGGCCATCATCGTGTTTCTCGCCGTTATACTCGACCGGCGCGCGTTTTCTATGCGCTCAGTCTCTGTTGCGGCTTTGATAACCCTTATGCTGCACCCCGAAGCGCTAATATCGGTAGGGTTTCAGATGTCCTTCGCCGCTGTGGCCGCGCTCGTCGTGGTATACGGCGAATGGCGCGATAAGCGCGGATATACGCCGCGCTTGGGCTTTTGGCAGAAGATCAAGAGCAATTTCGCGGGGCTTACAGTAACTAGTTTTGTGGCAGGCACGGCGACATCAGGATTTGCTGTGCTGCATTTTAACCGTATCGCGCGCTATAGCTTGGTCGGGAATGTCCTCGCCATGCCGCTATTTACCTTCATCGTTATGCCTGCCGCGCTGCTCACATTAATGGCCATGCCTTTTGGATTAGAAGAATGGCCGCTTGCCGTGATGGGATGGAGCCTTTCAGGGATGTTAAAAATTGCGGAGTGGGTTGCATCATGGCCTGGGGCGATGTGGCATGTCTCCGCCGCCCCGCCTTGGGTTATTGGTGTATTCGGCTTTGGGTTTTTATTGGCGGCATTAGGACAAAAGCACCGGCGCTATTTGGGCTTTGCCCTAGCGGTGCTGTGCCTTGTCTTTTGGAGCCAAAAAACGCGGCCCGATATGCGGATATCAGATGCGGGGCAGGTGGCTTTCTGGGATGAAGATAATAAGGATATTCTCTATGTCGGACGAAAGCGCGCCGACCGCTTTGGCCGCAGTCAATTCATGCAGCGCGGCGGACAGCCTGAAAGCGGTGTTGAGGCCTATAAAGATGAGCTAGCCAATTGTGACCGCTCGGCCTGCCGTTTTAAAGTTAAAGGGAAACAGATATCGGTCATAAATCACCCTTCAGAAGTGAGCGAGGAATGTGAGCATTCTGATATTGTTGTGCTGACGCAAAGAGAGGCAGGGCCGGTTGCGAGGCGAATGTGTCAGGCCAAGCTGTTTGACGCGCGGGTGTTTAAGATTGAAGGCGCTCAAGATGTTTATTTAGAGGGAAAGAAGATTCGGTTTGTCCCTGCCAATAGTGAGGCGAGAAGAAGGCGTCCTTGGTCTTAATAGTGAAGTCAGGTGGGATGACAAAAGAGAAAGTGACAAAACTAAAATTGCCCTAATGATACTTACGCACTAAGCCGACCAAAATACCCTGCACTTCCACGCGGTCAGGGCCGTATTCTTTCGTCTTGAACTCTTTGTTTTCTGGAATTAATTCAATGGTTTGACCGCTTTTGTAAATGCGCTTAAGGGTTGCTTCTTCTTGGTCAACAAGCGCGACAACGATTTGATTGTTACGGGCCGTATTGGCGCGTTTAATCACGACAATATCGCCGTCCAAAATGCCCGCTTCGATCATTGATTCGCCTTCGATTTCGAGGGCGAAGTGGTCGGGGCCCATCATGTTGGGCGGCACGGATATCATGTTGTAGCTATCTTCAATCGCAGCAATCGGATTACCCGCCGCGATTTTGCCAACGAACGGAATTTCATATTCGTCATTAGCCGCCACAGGGGCAGGGGCCGCGTTATAATCTTCGGGAAGCTTTAAAACTTCTAAGGCCCGCGCTTTATTAGGCAGACGCCGGATAAAGCCGCGTTCTTCGAGCGCTGTTATGAGGCGGTGAATGCCAGACTTACTGGCAAGGCCCAAAGCGTCCTTCATTTCATCATAAGAGGGCGGAACCCCGACAGCTTTAATCTTACGGTCAATCAGTAAAAGAAGGTCTTTTTGTTTTTGCGTCAACATAGACAAGGCTCCGAACAAAGTGGCAACATTAAGCTTGTTCTACAGATGTTCTTTTTGTTGTCAAGGGGTGTTAGCTTCCGGAGGGCTTGGACAATAAGGCGGTTCGTCAGACATGATGGAACCGTCCCAACAATCAGGATGAAAAGGTGAAGGAGGTGGGCATTGTTCACTGTCTTTTAGAATTGAGCCATCCCAGCAGGGGGTTATTTGTATTTCCAACGGACAGTCTTCTCCATCATTCGGCATAGTGCCGTCCGCGCATTGGGATATAAATATTTTTTCGGGGCATTGAGCTTCTGATTTAACGGAATTACCATTCGCACAAATGTAATATGGCTTCATTTTTCTTTCTTGTTTTTCTACGCTTTTATTATCGCTGCTAACAGTGGTGCAAGACGTCAAGAGCATACATAATATCGGTAAATATCGCATTCTTGCTCTTAACATGTTTTCGTGAAATTAAATACACCAAACATTCTCGCCATGTGTTTGCTTGTGAACACCGAAGCGGGAACTTAGAAACAAGCGGACGCAAACATCTGGGCCCCCTGCACGGGTCTGAGTGGTGGGGCTTTGTTGTCAAGGGGACTTATATGTGGGGCTAGATGTGGTTATTCTTCTTTTTTTAGGCCAATACACGAACGTTCCAATACCAATCATAAAAATGACCGCAATCCAAGGGTGATCTTGAGCAATGTGTGAAATGCGCGGTCCTAAATACCACATTCCCGCAGCAATCATTATGAAGATAGAGATGTTAGCTAATTTTTTTATATAATCCTCTTATCTGCAAAAAAACTGTCGTAGTTAAGTTTTTGGGTAGAGCAAGGTCCGCACTGCTTCAGCAACATCATCCTGCCGCATCAAGCTCTCCCCAATCAAATAACCCTGTGCGCCGTCTTCCGCCAATCGCTCAATATCGCTCTTCGTGAATATTCCGCTCTCGGCGATGAGGGTTGCCTCTTTAGGAGTTTGTGGGGCGAGGCGTGTGAACGTGTCTAGTGATGTCTCGAATGTGCGTAGATCTCGGTTATTTATGCCAATGAGCGTTGCGCCTAACTCGACCGCCCGCTTTAGCTCACTCTCATCATGCGTTTCGACAAGGGCGTCTAGGCCTAGCGCGGCAGCTTCGTCCATTAAGCTGCGCGCCGTGTCATCATCAATCATCGCCATGATGATGAGGACACAGTCGGCGCCCATGGCGGCGCTTTCGGCGATTTGTATTGGGTCGAGCATGAAGTCTTTGCGCAGCAAAGGGAGGTTTGTTGCGCCGCGCACTTGATTGAAAATCGCGGGGCTGCCCATAAACCCCGGGCCGTCAGTGAGGACAGAGAGGCAAGCCGCGCCGCCTTCTGTATAGGCTCTCGCGATTGCGACCGGGTCAAAGTCCTCGCGGATGATGCCTTTTGACGGGCTGGCTTTTTTGACTTCACAGATGAGAGCCGGGCCGCTTTGGGATTGGATGGCTTTAGTGAAACCTCTGGGCGGGGTGAGGGTGCTGGCGGTTTTCCGTAGCGCCTCGATGGTGGTGTTTGCGCGCAATGTCGCGACTTCGCAGGCCTTGTAGCTGGCGATTTTTTTAAGTACGTCTGGGGCGTCCATGAGGGCGTTACCCATTACTCACCTCAATCAGCGTCTCAAGTGCCGTTCTCGCTTTGCCGCTATCAATGCTTTGCGTCGCCAAATCAATGCCGCTCACGATGTCTTTCGCGATACCAGCTAGCATCAAGGCAGCGCCTGCGTTTAACCGCACGATGTCGCGGTAATCGCTATGCTCTCCGGCTAGAAGTCCGCGAAGCGCCATAGCATTTTCCGCAGGATGCCCGCCGCGCAAGCTTTCAATGGTTGTCATCTCAATACCGTAACTCTCAGGCGCGATTGTAAACTCTGTAACTTTACCGTCTTTGACTTCGGACACAAATGTTGGGCCTGTTGTCGTGATTTCATCAAGGCCATCAGACCCGTGCACGACCCATATGTGGTCTACCCCAAGCCCCACAAAAGCTTCGGCCATGAGACGGCGCCAATCATCATCATTGACCCCAATTAACATGCGTTTCGTGCCTGCCGGATTGCTCATAGGGCCGAGCAGATTAAACAACGTGCGTTTGCCAATGGCTTTGCGCGCCGGGCCGACATGGCGCATGGCGGGATGATGGTTTGGGGCGAAAAGAAAACCGACACCTGCCTCGCGCACGCATTGCGCAGCTTTCTCGGGACTAATGGCGAGGTTTACGCCAAGCTCGGAGAGTGTGTCTGCTGTTCCTGTGAGAGAGCTCGCAGCGCGGTTGCCATGTTTAGCGACTTTCCCGCCTGCACCAGCGCAGACGAGGGCGGAGGCCGTCGAGATAGAGAGTGTATGCAAGCCCGTGCCTCCCGTGCCGACAATATCAATCGCGCCTTCAATATTCACGGGCGTCATATTCTCGCGCATGATCTCAACGCCAATGCGCACATGTTCAGATGTCAGACCAGCGTTGTTCAGGCCGACGAGGAAGTCTTTAATTTGGTTATCTGACTGTTCGCCGCGCAATATGGCGCGAAGGGTATCACCGAAACCGCTCATTTTCTGCCCGCGATTTTCAAGAAGCGCTCAATCAACGCATGACCATTTTCAGAGGCGATAGACTCGGGATGAAATTGCAGGCCGTGAATAGGGCGCGTTTTATGACGCAGGCTCATGATCTCACCGTCTTCTGTCCAGGCATTTACGGCAAGGCAATCGGGCAGGCTTTCGCGCTCGACGGAAAGGCTGTGATAGCGGGTCGCTTTGAACGGCGTATCGAGGCCTTCAAATAACCCGGTATTGTCGTGATGAATATCGCTAACCTTACCATGCATGATTTGTTTGGCGCGGATAACCTTGCCACCAAAGGCTTGGCCAATAGACTGTTGTCCGAGGCAAATGCCGAGAATGGGTAGGCTATCTGGTGCCTGCGCAAGCAGGTCAAGACACATGCCAGCTTCATTTGGCGTTTTAGGGCCGGGCGAAATTAAGACAGCTTTTGCGCCAAGGCTCAGCGCCTGGCCCGCGTCCATATCATCATTGCGGATAACTTTGGTCTCCGCGCCAAGTTCCTGGGCGTAGTGAACGAGGTTATAGGTAAAACTGTCGTAATTATCGATGACTAAGAGCATATCAGTTCCTATCGAATTTTACGGATTGTTCGGCTGCTCTGAACAGCGCCGCAGCTTTATGCAGTGTTTCTTCAAACTCGAGTTTTGGGACGGAGTCCATGACGATTCCTGCACCTGCGCGCACATGCAGCGTGCCGTCTTTGACAATGCCGGTTCGCAGCGCGATGGCGGTGTCCATATCGCCATTAGAGCTGATATAACCGACTGCACCTGCATAGATACCGCGCTTTTCGGCTTCGAGCTCATCAATAATTTCCATAGCGCGGACTTTGGGCGCGCCGCTGACTGTCCCCGCGGGAAAGCCTGCAAAGAGGGCCGAGATTGCGTCATGCTCGTCTAAAATATCGCCTTCAACATTTGAGACGATGTGCATGACATGACTATAACGTTCGACGGTAAAACGCTCAGTGACACGCACGGTTCCGGCCTTGGACACGCGGCCAACATCGTTACGTCCCAAATCCAGCAGCATGAGATGTTCCGCGCATTCCTTAGGATCTGCGAGCAGGTCTTTTTCATGTTGAATATCTTGCGCCTGTGTTTTGCCGCGCGGCCGCGTGCCTGCGATCGGACGAATTGTAACCACGCCGTCGCGCAGACGCACCAGAATTTCAGGGCTGGAACCAATGATGGCATGATCCTCAAAGTTCAGGAAGTAAAGAAATGGCGACGGGTTCATGCGCCGCAGGCTGCGGTAAAGCGCAAAGTCACTGGCAGGAAGCGGCGCGGAGAGGCGCTGCCCAATCACGACCTGAAAAACATCACCTGAGAGGATATAGTCTTTAGCTTTCTTCACGCGCTCAGAAAACGCGCTTAGCGATGTGCCAAGCTTGGGCTCAATGATGGGCGTTTCGATATCCTCAATCACATTATGGCTTGTGGGAAGGCTGAGATCGCGCACGACGGCCTCAATGCGTTTTACAGCCTTGTCATAGCTTCCGCCGGGATAGACAGGAGAGGCGACAATGATTTCTTGGGCTACGGCGTCAAATATGGCCACGATGGTCGGGCGCACCATTATGGCGTCAGGGGTTCCAATGGGGTCGGGAAGATCGGACGCCAGCGCTTCGACTTGGCGGATCATGTCATAACCAAGATAGCCAAAGACGCCTGCGCCCATAGGCGGAATGCCTTCGGGCAGGTCAAAGGCGCTTTCTTCTTGGAGGGCGCGTAGCGTATCAAGCGGTTTGCCGTCTAGCGCCTTAAAGGCCTCGCCATTTCGGGACATCTCGCTTTCATCCCCATGGGCGCGCCAGATGACATCAGGGGAGAAACCTAGGAAGGAATAGCGTCCGCGAATTTCACCGCCTTGGACGGATTCAAACAAAAACGCATAAGGCTTGCCCGTCGCAATTTTCAGATATGCTGAGACAGGCGTGTCTAGGTCATTGATAACCCGTGCATAAACTAGCTGAGGCTTCGACGTATCAAAATCATCAGGAGCGGGATGGATAACCAATGACATTACTGATCGTTGGTTATGCCGAGCGCGGCCTGAACCTTTGCGGGAAATTCACGCAATTCATTTTCGCGCAATATTGCCTGCTGATAGGCATTTTGCAGGTCAGAACTAATAGCTGAAGTGGCTTGTTCTTGCAGCACGTCAAGGAATTGCCCTGCAAGGCCGTCTTGATTAGGCACTATTTCTGTTAATTTTGCGACTTGGCGTGTTACGCCTTGTGGCCCTGGCCCACGCGAGACTGCGCCGACAGAGCCGTCCAGCATGCCAAGAACAACGACATTGCCAAGTGTGCGGGGCGGCTGTGCGCGGACAATGACAATCTCTTCAACAGAAGCGCCTTTTTCTATCGCCTTAGCTACGGCGTTTATATCTTCGCCTGTTTGAACTTTGCTGGCGAGTTCTGCCGCAAGTTCGTCCAAAGCGTCTCCTGTTTGTGACGCCTTCCAGGCCGTCGTCGCGACGTCTTTGACCTCTTCAAAGGGGCGCATTGTGCTGTCGATAATACCGTCAACGCGGATAGAGGCATAGCCTTCTGTCGTTGTCTCAAACAAATCCGTTTCAAAACCAAGGTCACTGACAAAAATCTCGCGCAGTAATTTATCATCTGACGCAAGGCCGGGAATAGCAGAAAAGCCGCGCATACGAACACCGTCACGTGTCGTGCCAGAGCGGTCAACATAGTCATAATAAGAGAGCGGCCAGCCAACATTTGCTGAAATCTCTTCGAGGGTCATACCGTCAGTCATCGAGTCTTCAATTTCCCCGGTAATATCGTAAATCGCTTCTTTGGCTTTCGCAGTCAAAAGCTCTTCGCGAAGCTCATCTTTTTGCGCTTCATAGTCCGGTGTTTGCGCGGCGTTAATCGCGGTGACGCTAACGGCGTACCAATTACCAAGACTACCGAGCAGGGCTTTAGCTTCGCCCTGGCCGAGGGTGAAAGCAGCTTCAGCTGTTTCGGGGTCAAGAATGTTGTCTTTTATGGCGTCTGTATAGATTTCAGGTTCGACAAGGCCAAGGCCGGAGGCAACGGCAATAGCGTCATCCCCGCGCGCGAGCTGCTCAGCAGCTTTGGCGGCTGTCTCTTCATCGGTTGCGGTGATTTGAACAACAGACCGGGTTTCAGGAGAGCCTATCTCGCCCAAATCAATCTTATATTGGAATGAAGCTTTAACTTCTTCTTCTGTTGCCTCCATATCAGGCGTTAAATCAAAAGGCTCGAGGCGCAGCATAACAACGCGGCGATATTCGGGGGCCGTATAAGCCACGCCATTTTCCTCAATATAGTCTTTAAGCTGGTCTTCTGTCGGCTCTGCCGGGGCAGGGACCGCGTCTGCCGTGATTGTTAGCACATCAGCTTTGCGCTGCTCCGTGATGAAATTATAGCGCTGCGTCGCATATTCGGCTGGGGCCTGAAGGCCGCCAATAATAGCGGGCACTGTTTGCTGGCGGCGAAGCGTGCGGAAGATATCATCTTCAAACTGTTTGCGGGTGATACGGTTTTGCGCCAGCAGGCTGTTGAGCTTCTCTTCAGAAAACTCGCCGGTGAGCTCATTTTTGAAAGACGGAATTTCTGTGACGACATCACGGGCGACGCGGCGGTTAACGCCGACACCAAGCTCATCGGCGTCAATGCCAATAACAGTATCTGTCAGGAGCTCTTGCAATACTCGGTTATGAAGGCCTTGGGCATAGGCCTGCTGGTTCGTGATGGAGCTACCATTATCGCGGTTCATCGTTTGAAGCTCACGCTCAAAAGCCTCTGTAAATTCTCGAGACGAAATCTCGGCATCTCCGACCGTAATCACGGAGTCGCCTGCGCGCGCGGTAAAGACGTCGTTCACGCCCCAAACCGCAAAGGCTACGACTAAGAGGCCCACCAATATGGCGACCATAAAGTTACGAAATTTTCCGCCAATAGATTCGGCCATGTCACTACTTCCCAGTTGGGTCCTACTATATTCGAAGGTTTACATAACCATGCCCCCGACTCGATACAAGGGATTAGCTCGCGTAATCACCCGCGAATTTCATCAAGATATGCACAAAATTTATTCAGCTTTAGGAAAATGACCGCAATCGTGTGTCAACACGATAAGTTCTTTTGACGACGAGCTGGTTCAATTTTGTCATACCCTCCGGGCGGGGCGCTTTTAACCCGCATCAGCGTCGAAAATGCTCGAAATTGTTCCCAGTTCCTTGCGCTTTTCTCCTAATTGCGGGTTAAAATCGCATCCGTCTTGATAAATTTCGCGGATGATTACGCGAGCCGGACTTGTTTTGCAGAGTAATCACGGCATTATGAGCACTGATTCAAGGCCAAATTTGAGGAAACCCTATGCGCCCGTTAATTGCTGGAAATTGGAAGATGCACGGAGATATGTCGTGGACCCAGAAACCCAATGACTTTGCGGAGCTAATGCCAGCAGATGAGCGGCAGCATTTGGATATCCTTTTATGTCCGCCGGCGCTCTTTATCGCGCCTATGGCGGCCAGCTGTTTTGAAGCTAATATAAAATTAGGCGCGCAAAATTGTCACCCCGCCGAAAGCGGCGCGCATACGGGCGAAATAAGCGTGGATATGATCCAATCTGCGGGCGCAGATTACGTTATTGTTGGCCATTCGGAACGCCGCGCAGGCGGAGAGACCGACGCCGATATATCAGCCAAAGCCATTGCGGCGGCAAAGCAGGGCTTAACACCCATCATCTGCGTCGGCGAAAGCCTAGACATTCGCAAAGCAGGCGAGGCCGAAGCCGTCGTCTCAGCCCAAATCAAAGCGTCAACCCCTGAAGGCCTGACTGATTACGTGCTAGCCTATGAACCCATCTGGGCCATCGGAACAGGCATGACAGCCACAGCGAATGACATCAAAGACATGCACGCCGTCATCCGCAAAATCGTCGGACCCGATGTGCGTATCCTCTATGGCGGCTCCGTTAAGCCCGGGAATGCAAAAGAGATATTGGGAACGGAGAATGTCAACGGCGCGCTGATTGGCGGGGCGAGTCTTGAGATGGAGAGTTTGGCGGCGATTGCTCGGGCGGCTTAGGGCTGGGCGCGCATTGTATGAGTGACGTAAACCCCGCAAAACAGAACGCTCGCTTTATGCTTGGTAACCTTTGGAATTGGGCCCAGTGTTTGATACATAACGTTCTAATGCCCATGAAGACCTAAAGATTAAAGAGTAATCCACCCGTATCACCTAAGAGAATAATAAGGACGGTCAGTTTTGTTTTCTGACGCTAACAGAATTCAGAAACTGGATTCGGCAGAAACGGGTTGATCTATTGGCGTCGTGGCGTATCAAGCGCCATTTCTCGACTTCGGTTTATGAGTTTATTCCATATTCCATTTCACCATCACAGCACTAAAGTTTGCAAGGCGACCCATTACAGCAAAACTAATAATTAGCGCAGAAATTTTGAGGCGCACTGTCGTTCTCCGATGGAGCGGCATTATTCAGTGTTAGTGCCTTCTGGGCGTGGGGCTTTCGGGGCTAATGCTGACGAAAGTTCCGTCTCAATGGTTGCAGACAATTTCGTCGTCATATGCCGAGCAGTTTTGTCGCCTTGATTGGTTGAAATGAGGGCGGCGATCCTTTGGTCAGGATAGATGACTATACGGCTTACCCAAGACGTATTCGAACCCGAGTGACTTAGGATTGGACCTAAAATTGGGTCAGTGCGCCGGCTCCACCCCAGAGCATATCTCGAATGTTCGCTGCGGACCGTCGTAAGTTTTGTTTGGCTTTGCTCAGACAAGCCTTCTGACCCTGTCATGAACAGGCGTGCAAAACCTGCCCAACTCTCTAGTGAAGCATGGACTGTTCCTGCGGGTCCTAGCGCGGAAGGATTATCAGCTGCCGGACTTCCTGGTTTCAGAGCTCTCAACAGTCCAAAACGGCGTTGATGGCCAAATGGGTTTCCTGTTTTTGGCGCGCCATACCCCCAGTTTCCGTGGGCCATAGATTTTCCCGGCAGGCCTTGAGCGAGCGCGTCTTCCCAAGATGAATCTGTGATGTTTTCTATCGCCGCGCCGGCAAGAATATATCCCAAATTACTATACTCATAGGTTCCAGGATCTCCCGTTGGCGGCTTGGAAAACACCTGCGCTGCTGTAGCGTGCCTTTGCTCCTGCACCTCCCGTTGATCCTTTCGCCTCGCATTCAGCCACATCACACCAACCTGTCCGACCCCAGCGCTGTGATCAAACAAGTCTTCAATCGTCGTTTGATGCCATGCAGGGTCAATTTCATCGGCAAGTGTAGGAAATAAATCAGGAACAGTCGCCCCCCATTTAGCTTCGCCATTTTGGACGAGATCGGCGTAAAGTGCTGCGGTCATGGCCTTTGTGCAAGAGCCCAAATGCCATGCGCTCTGATCTGTTGCCTTTGTTTTGCGGCGCCTTTTGTTTACGCCAATGGTATGCTGCGCAACTATTCGAGTATCATCGATAATCATTACGCTGAGCGCCGGGACGCCCGAAGCCTCATGTGCGGTCGCAACTTGTTCCTGTAACCAGACTCTATCGATCTGAGCCGATGCGCAGAGGGCTATTGAGCTTGCGAGAACAAGCGAAATAAAAAGAGATACAAGCGTTCGAAACGTAGTCGGAATTGAAAATTTCATGGGGTTCACCTTAGATCATAACCCCTCGGAAAAATGAACCAATTTCACTGAAAGTCATTGGGCCAATTTCGATTTTTCTTAGTCCTATATCACTTATGAGGTGAAGCTTTTTTATAAAACCCTCCTCCGACATGAAACCCATCTTGTTCGCAATAACCTTATGTTGCCGATTTGCGGTCGAATATCGTTCGCAGACCCAATTGAATTTGTTTTAAACTAGGCTCCGCATAACCGAATATTAGTGCGTCGTCTTTGACTGATTTATTGAAATCATATCGCCCAATAGCAGGGATTAGAATGCCTTGCTCAGACGCCTCTTTCGATATTCTGCGCGCCGAGATTTTATCTCCCAGGCGCAACAATACGCTAAGCCCTGAATCTAACCCCGCAAGGCTGACATTAACATTTATTTGACTGAGCGTCGTGGAGACTTGCTTTCTTTTGGCAGCGTATATTCGGCGCATGCGGTGAATGTGGCGCTCATAGTGACCGTCGGCAATAAATTGAGAAAGCGCCTGCTGGGCCGGGGCATTCGGGGCATATTCCGATATTGTACGATAGGCTGCCATTGCCTCGATGATCGGTTTTGGGGCAATGGCAAAGCCAATCCGTAGTCCTGGAAACATGGTCTTTGAGAACGTTCCACAATACACAACCGATGATGGCGACATTGACGCCATGGGGACGAGCGGCGGGACATCATATCGAAATTCGCCGTCATAATCATCTTCGATGATAAGGGCTTTGTTTTTTATCGCCCAACTGATGAGCGCGCGTCTTCGTCCGAGCGAAAGTCTGCCACCTGTCGGGAATTGATGTGATGGTGTGACATAGACAAATTTTACACGACTCCCTGATCGTGGAAGGTCTTCCAGTATCAGACCGGCCTCATCAACGCGGCAATAGTGGATATTAGCGCCACTGAGTTCAAAAGTCTGCCGCGCTAAAGGATACCCTGGAGTTTCGAAAACAACACTTGCGGAACTGTCCAAATAGAGCGCCGACAAAATGTGCATGGCGTGAACCGCCCCATTGGTGATGATAATCTCCTCGATATCGACCGTTAAACCACGTGAGCGACGTAAATAGTCTTGAATGGTTTGGCGCAAATTAGCGTCACCCCGCGGGTCGCCGTAGTCGACATTTGGTATGCGGCTGGTTGCGATCGACATGCACCGCCGCCACGCTTGTAGGGGAAATGCCTCAAGTGAGGGGCGACAGGGTCTAAAATCAATACTGGCTGGCGCTGCGCAATCTATGTCTGGAACTGGAACCACACTTGGAAGCGGAACATCAGTTGAAACAAGATCTGACGTATTTGCAGAAAGAAGTATGGCCTCTTTGGCAACATAGGTTCCCGATCCTATACGGGCCTCTAAAATCCCTTCGGCGATAAGCAGCTCCATCGCTGTCGATACGGTGCCGCGAGCAACCCCTAAATCTTCGGCAAGACGGCGTGTTGGTGGCACGCGATCACCAGGTAAAAGCTGACCAGAAGAAATTGAATCTCGAATCTGAGCAGACAGTTGCTGGGTTAAAGAGCCGTCCTCAGTCTTCAGGTCCCATTTCAGTTGGAATGTCGCTTCATTCAATCCCATAAGCGTCAATTGGTCTACTAATTATATACAAAGTTGGACCAATACATAGGGCCATTAAAGCCTTTATGCAAAGAGAAAATGAACGGAAATTGGACGTGGCACAGTCTTCAATCGAAAACACTCTCATGCGCTTTTCGCAAGCCTGGCATCAAAAAGATGTCGACACTGTCGTCGGCTGCTTTTCAGAGCGCGCGGTCTATTATGCCTCTGTCGGGCCACTGCCCGGAGAAAAGGCGGTTGGGCGTGTACATATCCACGATCTCATCACCCGCATGTTTTCTCATGATGACGGAGCCGTCTCGATAACTGAAGATTTAGCGATCGGAAAAAACTCAGCGACGTGGAAGTGGCGCTACGAACTGCCCGATGGGTCGAGTGAAATAGGCTGCGATTTTTTCACCTTTGAGGGATCTTTGATCGCTTTGAAAGATGCCTACAGAAAAGTCAAAACGGAGAATTCAGAATGAAACTATATATCGGCAATAAAAACTACTCATCATGGTCATACCGCGTCTGGTTGTCCCTTAAAATGAAGAACGTTCCATTTGCTGAGGATTTGCGCCCTTTTGATGTGGAGAATGAATATGCTGATTATGAGGAATTTTCTCCCACTCTGAAGGTTCCCGTTCTTGACGATGATGGGCTAACGGTTTGGGAATCCTTGTCGATACTGGAATATGTCGCCGAAAAATTTCCGGACGCAGGGCTATGGCCCGCAGATTCTGGCACCCGCGCTAAGGCTCGATCAATTGCGCACGAAATGCATGCGGGCTTTATGGCACTGCGGGCCGCGTGTCCTATGAATATGCGGCGGAAAACTGAACCGATCCCGCTGGACAAAGCCATCAAGAAAGACATCGCCCGGGTAGAGCAAATTTGGGCTGAATGTCTCGAAACCTATGGGGGGCCGTTTCTGTTCGGAAAAAATTACACAATCGTCGACGGCATGTTTGCGCCGGTCGTCAATCGGTTTCAGATTTATCAACTCTCAAATGCTGATGCCGTGAGCGCCTATACCAAAACCATGACGTCGCTCGCACCCTGGAAGGAATGGGCTGAGGCCTCGGAAAAGGAAAGCTGGGTTGTTGATATAGACGAGGTCTATGCATGAGCCATCATGGAGATATGTCCGGCGCGCAAGGCTTTGACTTCCTTCTTGGCAAATGGCGAGTTGTGCACCGAACGTTGACGGGCAGGCTTACCGGCTCAACTGAATGGCAGGAAGCAGAGGCCATAGACTATGTCCGGCCAGCCTTTGCGGGTCTGGGAAACATTGGTCGCTTCATGCGTTTAGTTGATGGCGTGCCTTACGAAGGTATGCCGGTCCGCCTTTATGACCCCCGAATTGCAAAATGGCGGATCTATTGGCTCGATACCGTTGATCAGCGCATGGAGCCCCCGCTGGTGGGAGGTTTTGATGATGGCCGAGGATATTTCATCGGTGACGATGTCCTACGCGGTGACCCCATAAAGGTGCGCTTCGTATGGTCAAACATAACGCCAGACACTGCGAGGTGGGAACAAGCCTTCTCGCCTGACAATGGGGATAGTTGGGAACTCAATTCCGTCATGGATTTTGAGCGCGACGACGACCTCCCAGATGAACCTAATTATTCCTTATTATCGTCAACTAAGAGGTAAACCCAATGGATAGGAAATATGGAGCCGTCGTCGCTTTGCTGATAATTGCGTCCGGGGGACTAGGCGTTAAGTCCTGTGCTCAAAAGGTTACCGGCAGGGCAGATCAAACAATAAGTGTCGTGCCACTAAAGACTGAGAATGACACGATGCTCGCCATGGCCGATGACCATGCAGCCCGCATTCTTCGGGCTTCTCCGGAGTGGGCGACGCAATTGGGCGTCAGTGAAGATATCGGCGGCGAAGGGTTTGGCGAGCGCCTTGCCGACTTTAGCGTGTCTGGAAACGCATCACTGATCGCGCTGAACAAGGCGCTAAGAACAGAGCTCGATGTGGTTGACCGGGCGAAGCTCACAGGCACCGCTGCCGTAACTTATGACGTGATGAAAAATGCCTACGATGTTGCGGCAAGGCAGAATGAACACGGTCTTGGATTTGCCTCTTTGCTGTGGGTCAGTCAGCCATTTGCCGTCGATCAACTCTTTGGTCAGCATATTTTGATGCCGCGTTTCTTCACGGCGCAAATACCGATCACCAATAAAACTCAACTCGACAATTATCTTATGCGTTTGTCAGAACTAGACCGCGTCATGGATGAAGTGGGTGACCTCATTGAGGCCGATGCAGCAAAAGGCGCCATACCTCCGGTTTTTGCGTTAGAATCCGTAATCGAGTCTACGCGCGGCTTTGCTGAAGGTCCTGTAGACGCCCATCCTGTCGTTACGTCCGTCACCCAAAAACTAGAAGAAATCGATACGCTCTCGGAGGCTGAAAAGGCGGCAGCAATTGAACAGGTCACTGACCTGGTCAAATCGGAAGTCTACCCGGCGTTTGATCGGTATGCCGACCGCGTTTCAGCCCTCCTGCCGAGAGCCACGAATGATGCAGGTATTTGGCGCTTGCCCAATGGCGCTCAGCTTTATCAAATAGCGCTCGATAATTATGGCGCGACCGGTTTGACGGCTGACGATATCCACAATCTTGGTCTTAAAGATGTGGCTCGCATCCATTCAGAAATGGACGCGATTTTGGTAGGCCGTGGCTATAATGTGGGTAGCGTGGGTCAGCGCATGAATGCCCTCTCGAAAGACCCCAAAGTCCTCTACCCGAATACTGATGAGGCCAAAGAGGGTATTCTGCTGGAATTAGAAGGTTATGTGGATGGGATAATGAAAATTGCCCCTGATTGGTTTGGCGCAATTCCCCCTCAACCTATCGAAGTCAGGCGCATTCCGACTTATGAAGAAGCCTCATCTGGGGGGGCCTATTACACCCCTCCAGCGCTTGATGGCTCGCAACCGGGCGTGTTTTGGATCAATCTGAAAGACACCGCCGACTGGCCAAAATATTCGCTGGAGTCTCTTGTCTATCACGAAGGTGTGCCTGGACATCATTTCCAAGCGGCCGTTCAGCAAGACATAAAGGATATGCCGCTCATCCGGAATATGATGTGGTTCGCCGATTATGGTGAAGGGTGGGCTCTCTATACCGAAGCCCTCGCCGTAGAAATGGGGATGTATGAGAATGACCCGCTCGGTGATCTTGGCCGATTGAAAATGGAACTTTACCGCGCCGCACGTCTCGTCGTGGATACGGGTATTCACAATAAAAGATGGACACGCGAGCAAGCGATCGACTGGATGGTTGAAGCCACAGGTGAAACCCGCTCGTCTATCACCCGAGAAATAGACCGTTATTCGGTTTGGCCCGGTCAAGCGACCTCATACAAAATCGGTATGATAAAATTTCAACGTATTCGCGCCAAGGCGGAGCGCGAGCTTGGTGACAATTTCAACATCGGTGCTTTTCATGATGCGGTGTTGAAAGGCGGAGCCATGCCAATGCCGGTTCTCGAAGCACGGATGGATGACTGGATTGAGACACAGAAAAGGAGCGCCCCATGAGCAAAGTCTACCGACTATTTCTAGGCTTGTGCGTGTTGGAGATTGCCCTACCAGCGCAGGCCGACGAGCTAAACCCCGACATCCTGCCCAAGGCCTGTGAGGTCTCGCTCGCGCTTAGCGCGGCCCCGGACTATTTGCGCGCTGACGCAAGCGCCTATGTCTTCACGCGGCGAGGCTTTAAGCTGTCAAAAACCGGGACAAATCAATTTACCTGCATCGTCAATCGCGACGACCCAAGAGTTCTCAAGCCGACATGCTTTGACGCTGAAGGCGCTGAAACCGTCATCCCCAAAATCAAGTATTTTGGGAAGCGACTTCTGCGCGGCGATAATGTTGAGGCGATCAATGAGGATATCGAGGCGAAGTTCGTGTCCGGTAAATTTCAATCGCAACGCCGCGCCGGAGTGGCATATATGTTGTCTCGGTATAACAGGCCAGTGAACCCGCAAACAGGTGAACTGGGCTTCTTCCCGCCTCATGTCATGTTCTATGCACCCAATCTCACAAATGAAGATATCGGCCATGATATGAACCACCATGATATGTCTCGGCCCCTTCCGATGATCGCTTATGGAGGGCGGCAAGGCTACATGATCATGATTTCTGATGACGGAACACCTAGAACGCGCAGCGATCTGGATTCCTCCTGCCCAGACTGGATCTGGAAAGAATAGACCGCCCAATCGAGGTGCTAGAAATGACATTGACACACTGCCTCAATGAGACTTGTCCTTGGTCTGGTGACCCGGTATCCGTAAACGCGCTTACGCGTTACCGGAATCAGGTTGTTGGATTTTGTAATCCGGGTTGCCGTAACAAATTCGACAAAGCCATCCGCCTCTTCGATGAGGCGTTGGAGGCTAAAGGTCAGGCGACGCCGCTTAAGCAGAATTTTTTGCGCTTGGCCGACTATAATTCTTGGATGAACCAAAGCCTCTATGCGCGCATTAGCACCCTTAGGGACGCTGATTATCGTAAGGATGCTGGAGCATTTTTTAAATCTGTACACGGTACGCTTAACCACATACTCGTTTGGGATACGACCTGGCTTCAGCGCTTCACTCGGCATGAGCAACGTTATGTCAGTCTCGATGCGATCATGAACTTTCCCAAAGCCAAATCACATGACCAAATATTGTTTGATGAGTTCGACGCCTTGCTCGAAGCGCGTGTGCAGGTTGATTCAATCCTTGAAGCCTTTGTAAGGGAAACGCGCGAAGCTGATTATGAGATGATTTTCACCTACGTGATTTCCACAGGCGAGTCTTTCCACAAGCCTTTTGGCGGCATGATCCAGCATTTGCTCAATCATCAAACCCATCACCGCGGTCAGATAACAACGCTGCTCAGTCAGATGGGGGTCGAACCCGGCATTACCGATCTTCTGGAACGTCTTCCCGATCTCTTACCTGAACCAAAGGATGCTGCATGACTTTGCCGCTGAAAATATCTGCCTATAAACCTCGCCACTTCATCTTCGATAGAATTTGGGAATGCGGCGGAGTTAAATTCAAAGCCTACCTCGTTACCATCGATAGTAGCCATGCCGTTCCAACCGAAATGATTGATAACGCAAAGTCCTATATTGACCTCACACTTCCCGCGATCAGGCAACAGGAGGGTTGCGATCATGGTCTCGGATATGTCGTTCTGCATATGGGCGAGATGGGCAACTGGTTGCTTATCCATTGGTGGGCCTATGAGGATATTGCCTTAAGAATGCTCGCGTCCTCAGAACTTGGTAATACTGTATTTAAGTCTGAAGACCATCGGCGCTTCCATGCGTGCGTTTGGGAGCATGTCGTAATTGACCATGAACGCAATGCATGGGTTGATAAGGCCATGTCCGATACCGGACATGAAGAAAGGTATTTGCAAGACAGGCTTGATAATGGTGATTACTAATCTCTCTGTCAGAGATTCTGTTCCCTCAGACGCTAAACCACTCTTGCGGTTAATGCGTAGTTTGGCTCAATTTGAGGGATATATCGATGACTTTCGTGTTCAGGAATGTGACGTGCGCACTCATGGGTTCGGGCCGGATCCAAAATTCAAAGCCTTCGTTATGCCGTCCCATGAACAGGGAGACCTGTTGGGGATGGCTGTCACCTATATCATCCCATGGACTTACGACCTCCAACCCGTTTTGATTCTCAAAGAACTATTTGTTGAGGAGGCTGCGCGTGGCTACGGGGTCGGTCGGGCATTGATGGACAGGGTCATCGTTCATGCGAGCGATATCGAGGCTTCAAAAATTCAGTGGACGGTATTGGCGAGCAACCATCCGGCAAAACGCTTTTACCGCACCTATCACGCTAAGCCCGATGCGGTCTGGGAGTCGTGGCAATTGTCACATTCAGATTTTCCGTCTGGCGCCTAGATTGGCACCATAGATTTGCGGTCAATTGGACCATCTCATTGGAGACCCTGCTGCTAAGCTCAGCGCTTTGTACAAAACGAGGTTTTCATGCTAACATTGACCAGATTTGCCGCACTCTCAATACTATCTTCAGCGCTCATATCTCTAACGAGTTGCACTTCATCTCATCAGACAACATCGTCTAAACACTCAAATGATGTCTCGTTTAGTCAGAATATGCCCATTGACCCGGGCTCTGCTTTGAGGTTCGATTATTGTCAGTGGGCCGCAGGTAAATCAGCCCCTGAAACAGACACTCTCATTGGAGATATAAAAAACGCGCAAGAGTCCGATGTTTACGCCAATCAACCGACCGATTGGGTGCGGACCCGTCGATTGACACTTGCGGGCGCAGGGCTCGCCCTCAAATCTGCTGGTCCACAATGCGCAACTCATTTTGCTCGAGGCCGCGATTATGCCGATACCTCATACGTGAAATGGAAGCGGGAGATGACGGAGCGGACACCGCCTTTTGAATTGTCCGCCAACCCTAAGAAATTGAGTATTCAGCGCAACCTTCGCACACATATCATCGAGGATATGGCGGGCCGCGAAATCGCGTTTCTTCTTTTTGAAGAAACATCGATTACGCCGCAGGCCGTCGAATGGGCTAAGGCTGTGAACTTTGACAGGTTAACTGTCTCTGATAGAGCTTCGACCGCTTATCTGAAAACCGTTTTAGACTCATATGACTGGGTTAGTTATGCCGAGTTTGGCAAAGAGCCATCTATCTGGGCCTTCCTCATCCTTCAGCATTCAGATCTTGATCCAGAGTTTCAAGAAATGGGGCTCAGCCGGCTCACGCCATTTCTTGAGACAGAGAGCGTTCAAAAGCCCATGTATGCGATGCTGTCTGATCGTGTCTCTATGGCGAAAGGCGAACCGCAACTCTATGGCACGCAGACAACTGGAGCCTGTGTCGAGGGTGAAGTCGAACCCTATCGGATTCAGCGACCTAATGGAGTGGATGGGCGTAGAGCCGAGATGGGGCTGCCCCCCTTAGAGGCCTATCTTGCGCAGTTTAAAACCATGATTTGCCAGAACTGAGCGCTCTTCTGTCTATGATATCGACGTCAAACTAATGCACTCCGCGCCGCCGCTTTCTTGGATCGATTTGGGAAACGTGCTCGCAATCAATATCGAGCCTGCCCAATCTAAGGTCGACATGGACTGACCTTAGAGCTTTATTGCTGTCATAGACTTCCATTCAAACTGATTTAAACGCTGCGCAAATTTGGGGATTTTCATTAATCGTGAGAGACGGTGTGAATGAGTGGATGTTAGGCACACGCACATCTTTAGGTATTGTTTGGCCAGCCGCCATGACGGGCCAAACCAAGCTTGCAACTGCACTAACACTTAAATGTCTTTTCCATTCCATGCGTAAAATCTACCCGCCTATCTAGATATTACTATGACTATATTATGTCCGCTTCAAGGTTGGTGGACAGAACGGCACACCCAAGAAGCGGGGTATAGTCTTAAAATCGATCCAAATGAGTCGCTAAGATGACCAACTATGAGTGCTCAAAACAAGCTGCTACGTGCCAGTTTTCTCAAAGCCCAAGCTGGGATAAAGATAATATCTGCATGTATAGATTCACACATGTCTTATAATTATCACTGTGCTATCTAGGTTGTTATTATTGGCGCGTTTTAGCCTAAGGAATAAGGGGCAAATAAGATGCCGGTAAAAGAGCAGGGTCTCGAACAATCTTCAGTTCTTATCGTAGAGGACCAAGTGCAAACAAGCTACCGGCTGCGCGAAGCGATAATGGCTAGCCCTGACCTAACAGTCTGCGCGGTGGCGCACACGTTGGACGCCGGGATTAATGCGCTCTTTGACCATAAACCACGCCTTGTCCTTACCGATCTTGGCCTGCCAGACGGGTCGGGCATAGATATGATTAAAGCCGTGGGGCAATCAGATTGGCCCTGCGATAGCCTCGTGATCAGCGTTTTTGGCGATGAAAAGCGCGTTATAAAAGCTATTCGCGCTGGGGCGAAGGGGTATATTCTCAAAAGTAGCGGCGTTGAGAGCATTGCAGAGGATGTTAGAGCTGTGATGACTGGCGGAAGTCCGATTAGTCCCAAAATCGCCCGCCATTTATTGTCTATGGTCAATGATGTGAGCACTGTGGGGAACGACTATAGCGAACAGGCTGAGATTAAACTCACAGAGCGCGAAACTGAAATATTGGGCGCTGTGGCTCGTGGGTATAAGCGGGCGGAAATTGGTTCAAATTTTGGAATTTCGGTGGGTACAGTTGGCAATCATATTAACAATATCTATAAAAAGCTCGAGGTTGGCTCCAATATAGAAGCCGTATCTCTCGCAACCAAAATGGGAATATTGTGACTTCGGATGCGGCAGAAATTAAGCAAAGCTTTCCTGATTCCTCTGACCTTACGCCGAATTGGAAGAATTGGGCTTTTGGGTATTTTTTAAGTTTCACCTTTGTCGTTGTGTTGACCATCATCCTTGTTGTGTTTTCGCCCTTAAAGGTTCAGCCCATTACGGGTTCGACTATGATAAAGCAGGCGAATGCTTGCGATTTAAATCAAAATGACTGCGCGAACCTGGAAAACGTTATAGAGTTGACGTTACCTCATATAGACGACTCAAAAATTTCTGCTCCGTCTCGAAATTGGCTTTATCAATTAACTTATTTTTCTGAAACGCCAGACAATTCAATGCAGGCCATTTATTTGCCGAAGTTTTCCGAAACGCTCCAGATTAAAGTCAATGGAACCATCATAGATGATATGCCTCATTTTGCGTTTTCGCAAAGCCGGCGATGGAGTAGGCCAGAAATATATGTTCTTCCGCAAGGCGTTTTGGCACCCGGCGTCAATGATATAGAAATCAAGCTCGCGGCCTATAAGAATTTAAGCTCAGATATCTTCCCCATCTATATCGGTCCCGCTCATGTCCTCAAGGCGTCTTTTGATCGACGATATTGGGTCACGCAAGGCCTAGCGCGTGTTAGCATCATATTGCTCGCTATCACGTCAATTGCTTTGGCTGCATTATGGGTATTAAGGCGGCGCGATCCTCGGTATTTTTGGCTCATCATCTGTAATATTTTCGGTTTGATTGTCTCTATTGGGTTCGCTTTTGATAATCTGGGAATTTCATTTGAGAGCCGTATGGTCTTAATCGTCTTATCAATTGAGGCCTTTATTGCCAGTCTGCTAATGTTTTATGCCGCTTATATTCAAGTTCAGATTCCGCGCCTCGCCAGAGCATATTGGTCATTCATTGTGATTTTGGCTTTGATTTTGGTTTTAACGCCCGAGGCCTCACGGCCGATTGTAATAAAAGCGGGGAGCGTGATGGGCTTTGCTTTTGGATTCGTTACCCCGGCTTTGGTGTGGGTCTATCGAGGTAGAGCGACACGGTCTTCATTCGCGATTATGTTTTTTGCCTATTGCCTCACAGCGGTTCTGATTGTCCATGATGCGACTCTCGTGATGCTTCCAGGCCGTTTCTTTCATACCGCCGTTACGCCGTTTTTCCCTATTATGTATCTGGTTACAGTATTGTGGCTTATCGGTACCCAATTAATGGACTCTCTTAATCAATCGGAATTGCTGTCACGGACCCTGCAAAGCCGCGTCGATGAGAAAACAGAGGAACTGGAGCGTAGTTATAAAACTCTGACCGAAACGCAGCGATTACAAACCCTTGACCAAGAACGTCAACGTATCATGATGGACTTACATGACGGCATCGGGGGGCAACTTGTCAATGCGATTGCCTATATGGAAAATAGTCAAATGCGCGACGCAACCCTAACCGAGGCCCTTGAAAATGCCTTGCGCGATTTAAGCTTCATGATCGATAGCTTAGAAAGTGATGATAGTATCTCTACATTACTGGGTATGTATCGCTCCCGCGTTGAGCCCTTGCTTGAAAGTAAAGGGCTTCGCTTTAACTGGAAGATTGGTGATGAGCCCGTTATCCCGCAACAAGGCCCGTCTAATAATCTAAACCTTCTGCGGATTATTCAAGAGGCGGTGACCAATAGCATTAAACATTCTGGCGGCGATATTATTACTGTTAAAACAGATTCTCGCTCAGTCAGCATTTCTGACAATGGCTCTGGCTTCTCCGCAGATCAACGCGGCCGCAGTGGTAATATCGCAGGCGGTGTTGGATCCGTTAGCATGCGAAAACGGGCCAAAGATATTGGCGCAGAAATCGACATCAAAAGCGATGATTCTGGGACGGATGTCACCTTAACGTGGTAGATCACTAGCCAAGGATTGAAAAATTTGAGCGCACTAATTTGCGCTAAATTCAAAAATCTCCCGCGTCTATATGTTTCCATACATATACCAGCTTCCGTCATCCCGATATCCCAACCTCATTAATAAACCTGCGGCAGGGGCAGCAGGGCCAATTTGGGGGCGGCTGGCCCTATGGAGATAAAAATGAAAAACTTAAACTTACTAGATATTGCGCAAAGCTATGATTTTAATCCTTTGGGCACTGCGGACAGCCTAACGGCAACTATATTTGATTCATTTTTTAATACGCCCTTAGATAATCAGGCAGAGTTATCCAAAGAAGCCGAGAGCGTTATCATCGAAGACATCTTAGCGGCGCAGCCAGACCCCGAGCCTCTGGCCGCTTCTCCGACCTTAAACATCCCGCCTCAAATTCGGGGATATACAGAAGGCAGCGGACCCATACTTATGTTTGACCAAGGCGGAACAATTACTGATGGGGACTCCAATATACAATCCATGGTGATCTTTGAATCGGTATTGGTGTCTCCTGATGATATTCTGGCGGCGACTCCGTTCGGGGCAATAACGGCATCGGATATTGTTTATGATGCTGCTTCTGGAGAACTGCGAGTGACAGCAGATGCCTCAGCCGCGGATTATACGGCGGTTCTACGCAGCGTGACGTGGGTTAATACTGGGGATAACCCAACGATTTATGGCCAAAATGGTGGCCGCCGATTATCGGTGCGCGTGAGTGATGGAACGGACACTGTTCAGGTGAATAGTAATTCACAAACGATAATTACGGCGATGAATGACGCGCCCGAGTTAAATAGCCTTGAAACTGCTGATCTTGTCTATGGCGAAGTCTCGGGGCCTTTTGACATAACGTCTGACCTCGTCGTCTTTGATGTCGACACGGCCAATATCCGTAGCGCAACGGTGACTATCTCAAGCGGTTTTGATGCAGCAAATGATAGCCTTCTGTTCACAGACCAGAGCGGTATTTCTGGGAGTTATGCAAATGGCGTTTTAACCCTGACGGGTTCATCTTCATTCGCGAATTACCAGGCGGCGCTCAGATCGGTGCAATATGAGAATGTCTTTGACACAAATTCTACGGCTACGCGGACAATTGATATCGAAATTATGGATCAGGGTCTGGCGTCTAATATCGTCAGCCGTGACATCGTTTTTAACATAGACGAAACCATCAATGGCACGGCTGGAGGCGATACGCTCAGAGGCGGCTTTGGTGAGGATATCATTAACGGCGCCGGTGGCAATGACCGTTTATTTGGCCAAGATGGTGATGACACACTGAACGGCGGAAACGGCAATGATCAATTATGGGGCATGGCCGGAGCAGATGATATCGACGGCGGCGCAGGGGTGGACGGTGTGTATTTCATATCGTCCACATCCGCCGTCACCATAAATGGAAATGCAGGTCTTAGAGGAGATGCGGCGGGTGACAGCTATACGAATGTTGAGCGTTTCTTTCTGACCAATTTTGATGATGAAGCAACAGGAACCACTGGAAATGATAGTTTTTACGGCCTCTCTGGCGCCGATACATTAATTGGCGGAGAGGGTAATGACCTTTTGGTCGGCGGCCTGGGTGATGATATGTTGTTTGGGGGGCAAGGTGAGGACCGAATTTTAGGGTCCCAAGGCATTGATACCGTGCGGGCGGGATCTGGCAATGACCAGGTTTTCGGCGGCAGCGGCGGTGATGACCTTCGCGGTCAAGCTGGCAATGACCGTATTTTTGGCGGCGAGGGGGATGATACTATTCTTGGCGGCGGCGATAATGATTTGCTTTGGGGCGGAATAGGCGCCGATGAATTGGACGGCGGCGATGGCGTCGATGCTGTTTTATACTCACAAGCGGCCGCTGGCGTGACGTTAGACCTTTCGGCGGGCGGCACTGGCGGCGAGGCCGCTGGCGATACATTTGCTAATATTGAGAATATTTACGGATCCGATTTTGACGACTCGCTAACGGGCGATAGCGGTAATAATATCATTATTGGACGCGGCGGCAATGACATGTTGTTTGGCGCTGGCGGGGCGGACCGTTTAATCGGCGGCATAGGAAATGACGTGCTTGACGGCGGAACGGGTAACGATCTTCTCGTCGGACAAAGCGGCGCCGACCATTATGTTTTTACCGGCGATAATTTCGGAAATGATGTGATTTCTGGATGGATCAATGACGTTGAAACTATAGAGCTTAAGGATTTAACAAACACCTCATCTTTTGATGATTTGGTCTTTACGCAGGTTCGCGATGTCGTCACCATTAGTTTTGATGAGGCTGGGGTCACGGGCAGCATTAAGGTGACTGGCGCCGATATCTCCGACTTTGACAGCGATGATTTTATGTTCACCCAAACAGTTTCAACAGAAATGGAGTTGGAAAAAGCCCTCGGCGATGATTATGGGATCGCGAGTTCGGAGATAGAGGAAGAGCTTTTCGGCGTAGACTCTTCCTATTTCGATGCAGATATTTTGATCTAGGGTGACCATTGCAAATTGTGGAACTTTCATATGAAGGCCTTACCTCACGGTTAGATTCCCGCGTTCGCGGGAATGACAAAGTGAAGGGAAAAGATGTGCCCCTTATAGCATTCTCTCTTTTGTCATTCTCGCGCATGCGAGAATCTAACATCGAGTAGAATTTTGTGAATATTGCCGTGAAACCTCAATTAACTATTCCCGTCATAACCCGGATAAGCCGGGACATGACGGGAAGGGTAGTGCTAGCACTCTAATCCAAATAGGACTATCGGCTATGCGAGAGTGAAATACCTAATCAACCTTCGTCGCAAATGTGTCGTGATGACCATTTAATAGCGAACGCAGATAGAAGGATAAATCCGCGCGGTCTTTGAAGCCTGCGTCTTTGGCGGCTTGCTCTTTCTCTGCGGGTGTTGCTGGCGCGTCGGCCGTGAAGCTTTTGAAATCTTTGTGGAATCCGATTGTGAAAACATCGACGTCCGAGCCGCCGGCGCGGCGGAAAATCATATTGGCGATTTGGCCTGTTGAGGACAGATATTCATTTTCCATTTGGCGCTGTTTGTAGAGCTCTGCTGTTTTGCCAGCGGCGGCGTGGAACATTTCGATATGGTAGAGGCCGTTTTCGTTATAGGCTGTTTTGAAGTCTTTCAGGTCGGGGCCGTAAGCATATAGCTCCTCGGCGAAGGCGACTTTGGAAAGGCCTTGGGTAAAACGATCTGCGTAACCCTTGCCAATGGCTTTGCGTTTTTTTGAAGCCTCACCAGAGTAAAAGACCTCCCAACTTTCCATGGGTAAAATCAGTATCAGATCCCATTGGTCGCCTTGGCTATGGCGCATGATGAAAGGCGCGTGGTCGCCGCTATCCTTGAAATAATCAGACGTTTTGATGTCTGAAAACCAATTCAGGAGTTCTTCAAAGGACCCAGCCTCAGCCCTTAACGTCGTGACACGATAAAGGTAATCGCCCTCTAGCTCATAATTTTGGTCATGAGCCGAGGCCGTAATCGCCGTCCCGAAAAGGGCGGCAGCCATTATTAAGAAACGTAGCCACATGTCAAAACTCCTATTGCGTGCGGCTAGGCCGCACGCTTTGGCTTTTTAGAAATGATCTCCAAGATCAATTCTTACTTACTCCCACCAATATGGAAGCCGTTTTTTATCACCCGTATGAACCTCATTCATGGTTTTGGCTTCATAAAGCCTGCCGCCAATCATAACGTGCTCAATGGTTTCTGTGTTACGGATATCATCCAGCGGGTTATCGCTTAGAATGACGAGGTCGGCGAGCTTGCCTTTTTCAAGGCTGCCAATGTCTTTCTCGAAGCCCAAATGACGCGCAGGTTCTGTTGTGGCTGTGCGCAGGGCCTGAACAGGGCTCATGCCGCCGCGCGCGAAGCTCCACATTTCCCAATGGGACGCTAGGCCTTCACGCTGTCCATGCGCGCCGATTGAAACGGGGACGCCGGCTTCCATGAGCTGCTTAGCGCCGGCCGCGGCAGCGGCATCTGCGTAATCAGATTCAGGGGCCATTTGGCGGCGCACCGCTCGCGATTGTAGGACCGTTGGCGGGACATGTTTGGATAGAATAGGGTGCTTCCAAACATCGGATTCTTGATAGTAATAATCTTCACCGCGCACACCGCCATATGTCACGACAAGCGTCGGCGTATAGGCGACATTGGTCTGGCTATACATTTGCACGACGTCGTCATAAATGGCGCTGACGGGCAGGTTATGCTCAACCGAAGTATTGCCGTCCTGAACAAGGCTCATATCCATATGATAAAGCGAGCCGCCTTCGGCAACAACGATAAGGTCGTTATCGTGCGAGGCTTTGACAACTTGTTGGCGTTGGTCGCGGCGGGGTTGGTTATAGTTTTTCACGCCGTGCGCGCCTTGGTTTTTAAGGCGGGCGACATGCTCATCCGCGTCTTCAGCGCTTTGAATATTAGCGAAAAAACCAGGGGCTTTCGCGCCGTAGACGACTTCACCCGTAGAATAAATCCGCGGGGAGAGAAGCTCGCCCGCGCGTTGCATTTCGCCAGCGGCGAAAATTTCACTCGCGCGGCTTGACGGGTCAAAGATTGTGGTGACGCCAAGCGCAAGATGGGCAATCGCTTTCCAGTTTTGTTGCGGGATGAGCTCATCCGTGCCTTGCGGGCCATGGGCATGGGCGTCGATAAAGCCCGGAACGATGGTTTTACCCTTCATGTCGAGGGTTGCGTAATCGCCGCTATAGGCCACGTCCGTTCCGATGGCCGCGATGCGGTTACCATCAATAAGAATAGTGCCGTTTTCAATCACGCCGCCATCTTTATCTGACATCGTGATAATGCGGGCATTGGTCAGCGCGGTCATGCCTTTGTGTGCGTCAGCTTTGACTTTGTAGGAGAGATCAATGCCTGTTTTTGGCGGCTCAAAACCCTCTTCCATGACCTCATCAACATCAACCGTGAAGAGCGTCGGGCCGAGTGACCAGCTCAGTTTATTGCCTTCTGACCAGCTGGGATAGGTCGCGCCGCCGTGACTGACTTTGGTGACTGGCAAGGCGGTGGATTTCATAGAGCTATCGACATTTTGCGGCCCCTTAAGCGCGGGCTGAACATAGAGATTGTAATTCTCGCGCACGGCGATCATCGTCCCGTCAGGAGAGACGTGATAGCTTTGCGCCATTGTTGAGGAGGCATGTTTGCGTTCGTCATCACCCAGTAGGTTTGTCGAGACAAGCGTGTTTTTCTTATCCGCAAATTTGGTGAAATAGACACGTAGTTCGTCGCCGTCAAAATGCGGGTCATTGCCAGAGCCGCTGACATGAATGGAGTCGCCGCCCGCGACGGATTGAACATAAATGCCCGTATCATTAGACCATTCAGGCGCGGTCAAGAAGCCGCCTGAGCCTTTTTCATAGGTGATGTAATCACCGCTAGGCGAGAAGGTAGGGCGCTTATAGTGGCCAGGGTTTTTCGTATGGGTGGTGATTTTTTTGCTTCTCACATCCATTGAGTGAATGGCCCCGAGGTCCGCATCATTCCATGTGGTGAAAATAACGCGCTTGGAATCGCGTGACCAGCTTGGGTAGAGCTCGCGCATGTTTTTAGGCAAATTTGTCATAGGCGTAACTTTGCCAGAACTTTGATTACGCAGGTAAAGCTTACCTAAGCTTTCAAAGACGGCTGTCTTGCCATTAGGCGAGACCTGCACGAAACGCGGCATCTTTGTTTTGAACTCTTTAGGCGCAACCTCGACGGAAGGACGCGGCGCATCCATTACAGTGCGCGTGTCTTTGACCTTAAAGTCGATATGGCTGATGTCGCCGTCTTTGATCCGAACAGAATGGATTTGTCCTTTGGCCCAGAAATAGAGTGAGCCGCTATCAGGGCTCCAATCCATATTAGGATACATGCCTTGCACGCCCCATGTTTCTTGCATGTCCTGATCAAGGTGATCGAAAATCATGCGCTCTTCGCCGGATTCGAGGTCTTTGATGAAAAGCTTAGATTCCGCGCGAACACGTTTCACATAAGCGAGATATTTCCCGTCAGGTGAGGGCGCAGGACGCACCGCGCCGCCGGCGCCGCCAGCCGCGACATCAATCTCGCCCGTTTCCATATCGTAACGTTTGATTTGGAAAATTTGCGTGTTGGAGTCTTGAGCATATTCAAAGATAGGCCCAGCCGTTGTGTTTTGCGTGTAATAGACATAGCGGCCATCGCTCGAAAACATTGGCTCGCCCAGTTCTTTTTGATGGGCTTCGGACGGCTTTTTGACAAGCTGCACGCCAGAGCCGCCGCTTGTGTGGTAAAGCCAAATTTCCCCGACACCGAGTGAGCGCGAGGTTGTGAAATGCTTACGCGCGGCAATGAAATTCCCATCAGCAGACCAAGTCGGGTTATTGGTCAAACGGAAGCTTTCCTTGGTAACTTGTTTCTTATTTTCTCCGTCAACATCCATTGTCCAGATATTGTCGCCGCCCGCGCGGTCCGATGTAAAGGCAATGCGTGATCCATCAGGCGAAAAACGCGGCTGCATTTCCCAGGCCATGCCGCTAGCAATATTGGTCGCTGGGCCGCCCGTTATCGGCATTGTGTAAATATCACCGAGCATGTCGAAAGCGATGGTTTGCCCGTCGGGCGAGACATCAAGGCTCATCCATGTGCCTTCTGTGACATTGATATCGATCTCACGCTTATCCCCGGGAGGGTTCATGACATCCCATTTTTCGTCTTCTTGTGTATCGGCTTCGTCTTCGCCAGCAGTGTCGTCTGTTTTACCTGATGCAGTCTTTACCACTTTTGCCTTGGAAGCTTCGGCCATCTTCGTGACAGCTTTTTCCGCCTTCGCCTTGGCATGAGATGTTTCTGCTGTCTTTGGCGCTTTCGGGGGCTTATGCGGGTGATCTGCCATCGCCGTGAATGCAAAGGCCGTTGTCGCGGCGACGCCGCCTAGCAATATATATTTAAGGGACGTGATTTTTGAGGATGTCATGCGTTGGCTCCGTTATATATTTTTGGGTCGTTTTAGCGTGCGGCGACGGGTGCGTCACCGTTTTTCCCCTCACACGCTAAACAAACTCTTTTTGTCATCCCGGACGAACCCGAAGGGTGAAGATCCGGGATCTATTAATAAAGTGCTGTATTCTGAGATAGATCCCGGATCATCGTCAGTTGTTTGGCAAGCCAAACAACAAACTCGTCCGGGATGACAAAGTTTAAGGGTTTGAAAGGTGTTACGGTGCTTAATTAAAACCGCCCAGCAGCCCCTGGAAATACCACTGGTGTTTCACTGCCATCTTTCGCCACAGCGCTCACGCCGAAAAAGTAATTATCAATAACAAGGTTCTTAAATTCCCATTCATTGACCTTGCCGATAAAGCGGGAATGTGTCCATTCAGCCTCTGTCGTTAACCGCCAATGCACGCGATACCCAGCGAGGTTTCGCGCGTTTTTGGGCGTGTCCCATTTCAGAGAGGCAGAGGCTTTTACGGCCCCCGAAGCTTCTACATTAGCTGGGAAAGGCGGCGCGCCCGCCATGCCTGCCATTGTGACCATGTTCAAGGCTGTGAGTTTGGCGGCGTAATGCGCGTCAACGCCCTCCATTGTATCGCCAAAGACAGTGCCGTCCTCTGTGCGTAAATCCTGATGCTGCCGATCATAATGCTCATGGGTTTCCATGATGCGGATGCCAGGGATGCCGACTTTGTTGAAGGGGCGGTGATGACCGCCGCGTCCGAAGCGGTCGAGGCGGTAAACCAGCATAACATTTAGATTTGTCATATATTGGTCAGCTTGGGCTTTGATGTAACGTGCAAGATTACGAGAAGGGCTATCGACTTCGCCGCCGGTGAAACGGCGAGAGCGGGCTTCGGCTTCGGTTTCATTGGCGCGCGTGCCTTCGGAGAAGACGCGGGCCGTGGAATTATCGGTGACGCCGTCAATGCCTGAGATGTTTGAAATCATATCATTATTTAAAACGCCTTTAATCTCCCATCCTTCTTTAAGGGCATGGGCTGCTACAATCTCTCCGCCAAAGAGCCCCTGTTCCTCACCGGAGAGGCCAGCATAGATGATGGAACCTGCGTATTTGCGTTTTGATAAAACCCGCGCGGCTTCAATGACGCCGGCCATGCCAGAGGCATTATCATTTGCGCCGGGGCTGTCAGACGTTCCGTTAAGCGGGTCGGTGACTCGGCTATCAATGTCGCCCGACATCATCACATATCGGTTTGGGTCTATGCTGCCTTTTTGGATGGCTAAGACACTCACGACCTCGGTTGGTTCAGGGATACGGCGCTTTCCTGAAATAGTGTCGGACACATAGATGACCTCGAGGCAACCACCACACTCTTTGGAAATTTTCTCAAACTCAGCAAATATCCAGCGCCGCGCAGCGCCTATGCCGCGCGTTTCGCTTTCTGTTTCTGACAAAGTGTGGCGCGTCCCAAAATCGACGAGGGTCTGGATGTCAGCGCGGATCCGCTCGGGCGAGGCCTCCACGGCAATGTTATAAATGCCCTGCACTTCTGAAGGTGGGTTAACGTCCGTGCTGTGCGCGTAAGCCAGAGGCGCGATTATCCCCGAAGTCATCATAAGAGCGGCGGTGCCGATAAGAAGTTTGCGCATAATTTATCCTGTTGTAGCGGTGGCCATGACGGCGCGGTAGCTGGGCTTTATGTCCATTTTGTCGTGATGCCCAATCATCTCTTTGTGAAGCGCTTTGAGGCGGTAACACGGCACAAACATATAGGCATGATGCTCGACATGATAATTAACCCAATAGGGGCCGAGGAAGATTTTCTCTATGATGTTCGTATAGGTCGTGCGGGCATGGGTGAGGGGATTGTCGTCAAATGTCGTCATCGCATGTTCTGTAATATTACGCAGGCGCAGAACAGCGAAAAACCAGGTTATAAGCGGGAGCTTCCACAGCGCAAAATAAAGCCACCAATGGCCGGTTCCCGCAAATCCAGCAAAGATAAAGCCGTTAGTAATAAGGTAAGGCCAAGGCGAGTTTTTCTGAAAAGCATCCGAGCCTTCAATGCTAAGTTTTTCGCCGGGCTTCATTTTAAAGCTCGCGACACGCAATCTAAGAAAGGTCTGCCCTGTGAGATCGCGCAGTAGTTTGCGTCGCAGACTGGATTTAGAAATCGGAAACTTAGCGGAAAGCGGCAGGTCTGGGTCAAGTTCGCTTTGCGCGAAACGGTGATGCTTGAGATGATATTTTCGGTAGCTTGCCAAGTCCCCGCCATAAGGCGCGCCTAAAAGCCATTTTCCAGCAAACTCATTTAGCCCTTTGGTCTTAAATAAAACGCCATGGGCCGCGTCATGCATTAAAATTGCAAGGCCGTGCTGGCGAGATCCTATGAGTAAAAATGCGAGTATAAATGTGAGAGGATTGGGGATTAGAATAAACAAAGCCGCCGCGCCAATCATTATGCCCCAAACATGACAGGTGAGCCATGCGCCCCAGATGTCAGAGCGCTGGGCGAGTGCTTTGACCCGCGCTTTGGGGATGTAATCTGTTTTCGCCGTCATGGCCTATCCTTGCAATTGAATAGGCACGCTGTCAATTCTTCAGGGCTAAACCCACCCCGTAGCTAAACTCCGAGGTTAAACTTCGAGACCGTCTATACCAGATTGTCATTTGAGCTTTTACTCGAACAGCCTTAGGTATCGGGCAAAGAAAAGGGAGAGAATCATGGGAAAATTTTTATTAAGCACAGTCTGCGCCGCCGCGTTAGGGCTTTCGGCTTGCGGTAATTCGGCGCCCGCCACAGATAAGGCTGCTACTAGCGCTGTTAAGGTTGATCCGAATGTTGTTATCAAAAGCGCGCAAGATAAACGTGACTACGCGTATAAAAAACTGGATAACGGGCTGAAGGTCGTTGTTGTTTCCGACCCTGACGCTGATAAGGCTGCCGCGTCATTAGACGTTCATATTGGTCATATGGCGGATCCCGCCGACCGGGAAGGGCTTTCTCATTATCTGGAGCATATGCTGTTTTTAGGAACAGGCAAATATCCGGAAGTCGGCGAATATGGGAAGTTTATAAGTAAGCATGGCGGCCGTAAAAACGCGGGTACAGGCCAAGAACATACGAGTTACTTTTTCAGCATTGATAATGCACAGCTGGAACCCGCCCTGGACCGTTTCTCGCGCTTCTTTATTGATCCCTTATTTGACGCGGAATTCGTTCAAAAAGAACGTAATGCCGTTGAGTCGGAATATAGCCTGAAAGTCAAAGAAGATGCGCGCCGTTACCGCGAAGCGGTTAAGCAAACGATTAATCAAGCTCATCCAATGTCGCAATTCTCAGTTGGTAATCTTGAAACATTATCAGATACCGAAACGTCGACGATATTGGAGACGGTAAAAGCTCAATACGAGAAGTTCTATTCCGCTGATATTATGACGTTGGCTGTGGTTGGGAATTATCCGGCTGAGGAGCTTATGGCTTGGGCCGAAGAGAAGTTTTCTCTTGTGCCTAGCCACGGTGACAATCGCAATCTAGATCGCCCCGCGCCATATCTGGACGATCAAGTCGGCGTCAAAGTCATGGTCAATACGCTCGAAAATGACCGGTCCGTGCGCTTAAACTTTGCGCTACCAAGCCGGACAAAATTTTTCGATAAGAAACCCGTCTCCTATATAACCAATATCTTGGGCGGCGAAGCCAAGGGTAGTTTGTTCGACGTGCTTAAAGAAAAAGGCTATATAAAAAGCTATTATGTTTATCCCAATGATGTTGCGGATTTTACGGAATTGACCGCGCATTTCAATCTGACCGATAAAGGCTATGAAAATTCTGACGAAGTGATTGAGAGCTTTTTTGCCTATGTGAAAATGCTAGGTGAAAGCGGGGTTGATAAAACCCGATATGCCGAAATCGGCCAAATTGCTGATCTTGGATTTGAATTTCAAGACAAGTTCAGTGTCTCGCGCTTTGCGGGAAACATTACCTCTAATCTACAAAACTATCCACCTAATCATGCGCTGGATATTGGCCGCGTCTATAATGACTTTGATGCTAAACTGATCCAGTCATATTTAAGCGAAATTACGCCAGCTAAGGCCCGCATAATCTACGCCTCACCCGATATCACCTCTGACACGAAAGAGGCGCGCTATGATGTGGCTTATTCTATGGAAAAAATAAGTCCGGATATGCTCGCGAAATGGACAGACCCTGCGGCGGTTGAGGGAATGAATCTACCAGCGGCCAATCCTTATATTGCCGAAGATATTGCGCTGAATACGGGGCCGACCATAGATACGCCGAAACTGGCCTATGACGCGCCCGGCGTAAAACTCTATTATGAAAATGAGAATGAGTTTGGACTGCCAAAATCGAGTCTAAATTTCAGAATTTATGCTAAGAACGCCTTTAAGAGCGACGCTCATATGATGGCGATTTCGCTGCATAGCCGTATTGTCAACGACATGATGTCGGCAGAAAGTTACCCAGCCAGTCAAGCGGGTCTATATTACGGCATTCAAAGCGCGTCTCGCGCTTATGATATTGGCGTGCAGGGCTATAATGATAAAATAGATGTCTTCCTGAAAATTCTTTTAGAGAAATTTGATACAAACCAGATTGATGAAGCCACCTTTGATCGCCTAAAGCAAAACATGCTGCAAAGCATTGAAAATGAAAAATTTGGCCGTCCTATCAATCAAGCCTTTAGCATGTTTTCTGGCGAAATTCAGGCCCATACATTATCGCGCAGCAAACGGCTAAATGTTCTGAAGGGCATTGAATATCCCGCATTCAAAAAGATGATCGAAGAGCTATTTAGCGCCGTTGAAATAGAGGGCACTTATGTCGGGAATGTCAAAGATAGCGACGTAAAAGATATCGGCAAAATATTAAGTTCCGAATTTAAAGGCCACCTACAAACGGGCATCAAGCCTGAGGTTGAAAGCCTCTTCCTCGCCAAAGGGACTGATGCCGTAAGATTAGTCGATATTGACCACAACGATTCCGCTATTGTTTGGGCGATACAGGGACAGGATGATAGCTACGCAGAGCGCGCCAAATTTGCGCTTATGCGTCAAATCTTAAGTCAACGTTTTTATAAGTCTCTAAGAACTGAACAGCAATATGGCTATGTGGTGGGCCTCACAACCAGTGCGTTTGATGAGGTGCCAGCAGCTGCGTTTTACATCCAATCACCCAAGGCACATCCATCAGTGCTGCGGGCCAAAATTTTGGAATTTATAGAAGCGCAAGCTGACTATTTGGAGGGCCTAACGGATGAAGAATTTAAAGGCTTTGAGGAGGGGCTTTTATCCAACATCAATAAAACCTTTGATAACGTCTATGCCAAAGGGAACACGCTGCACCGTGATTTGATTTATGAACGCTATGAGTTTGATAACCGCGCAAAAATGACGGCGGCTGTTAAGGCGCTGTCCAAAGAAGATATTGCGACTTTCTACCGAGATGAGATTCTGGATAAAGACCGCCGCTCTATGGCCGTTTGGAGCATCGGAAAAGCCCATAAAGGCGAGGCTAGCTTCGATGCGGCCAGCTATAATATCTGTAAGGCGGATAAGTGTATTTATAAGCAGGGTGAGTAGTAGCTGGCCCTAGGTCAAGCTCAGCTATGGCTTGATCCTCAATTTGGTGTGTTGCCGCCTGCGCGGCACCCTGTGAAGTCTGATGAGACTATAGCGCTGCTTAATGGCAGCTAGTGAACCGTCTTGCCTGTTCAATCGTATTCTATTGAAACAACAGAGAACCCTTATGCTTAAATCCTATGTCATTGCGGCCTCTGTCATGCTGAGTTTACCGCTAACGGCGCAGGCGCAATCCCAAGAACAGGCCTGTGAAATGTATGTAAATTTCGAAACTAATGAGGAGATGCGATCATGGCGTTCTGTCAATGACGGCGTTATGGGCGGGCTGTCTTCGGGCGGCGCAAAGTTTGATAAAGGCGTCATGAATTTTGAGGGCGTCATAAATACAAATGGAGGCGGGTTTTCATCTTTGCGAAGTTCTGTGGTTGAGAGCGCTTTGAAAGAGGCTGGCGGCGTAAAGTTAAGAATTCGGTCCGATGGCCGCGCCTACAAAATGACCTTCAGGACCAATGTCACTTATAGGGGGCGGCTAATCTCTTTTCAGTCTCCTATCCCACAAACGCCTAAGGGACAGTGGGAAGAGGTTAAGGTTTCATTTTCCGAACTGAAGGGCTCTCTATTTGGGCGTGCCTTAAGCGGCGCAAATTTTGAGCGCTCCGAGGTGACAGAGATGGGGATTATCTTGGCCGATGGGCAAGATGGTCCGTTCCGCCTTGAGGTTGATTGGATCAAGGACTGTAAGGCTATCGCTTCAAAGACTTGACCTTAGGGGCGACATAAGAGATTTAAGAGATATGACACGACATCTTTTATTATCCGCTTCAGTTTTACTTTTCACAGCGTGCCAAGCCGCCACGGCTCAAAAAGGGCCCCAAGATAAAGTTCAAGGTAAAATTGAGGTGTCAGATTTTGCCGTGGATCGCGGGCAGGCCATCTATGCGCAGCATTGCGAGAGCTGTCACGGCGCTAATATGGCGGGCGGATTAGCACCGTCCATGGCAGATGATAATTGGGAATATGGCGGAACCAATGCCGATATTCGGCGCATCGTCACTGAGGGTATTGAAGATGTAGGCATGCCCGCCTTTGCTGATATTATTCAGGGCGAGCAGCTGTCCGACTTGGTGACCTATGTTCGCCGCGGCTCAGATGCAAAGACAACATCCCCGATTGAGGATGTGCCCTCTGTTCAAAATCAGGTGAAGATTGAGGATTGGGCGGTTGATTTAGATCAGCCTTGGGGGATCCATTTTATCGGCGCGGACACGGCTTTGGTCACTGAAAAAAGCGGAAAGCTCTGGCAAGTCTCAAAGGCTGAGCGGATGCAGATAAAGGGCATTCCAGAGTCCGTTGATAAAGGGCAGGGCGGCCTTTTGGATGTGGCGACAGACCCTGATTTTTCAAAAAATGGCTGGATTTATCTAAGTTTCACCCATGCGAACGCCAAGACGCCGAAAAGCCGAATGACAAAAATCGTACGCGGCCGTATAGATGGCCAGCAATGGATAGATGAGCAGTCACTCTTCCAAGCGCGCTCAGAAGATTACATCAATTCAGGTCAGCATTTTGGTTCGCGCATAACCTTTGATAATGCGGGCCATCTTTATTTCGGTATTGGAGATCGCGGTAAGAAAGAGATGGCGCAAGACCTGACCAAACCTAATGGGAAAATTCACCGCATCATGCGCGACGGCTCTATTCCTGCGGATAATCCATTCGTCGATGTGGAGGGGGCTTACCCGTCAATTTTTTCTTATGGAAACCGTAACCCGCAAGGCACAATTGTTCATCCTGAAACAGGCATTGTTTGGGAGACAGAGCACGGGCCCAAGGGCGGCGATGAGCTGAATGTCATTCGGGCTGGCGTCAATTATGGCTGGCCGAAAATTTCCTATGGCCGTAATTATGGCGGAACCGTATTGACGCCGTATACGGCTTTGCCCGGCATGGCCCAGCCTACCTCGCAATGGACGCCCTCTATCGCGGTGTGCGGTCTTGATGTTTATACGGGCGATTTATTCCCGGAATGGAAAGGGCGGCTCATGGCGGGCGCGCTGGCCTATCAAACGGTTCGCTTGATTGACGTTGACGAAGACCGTTATGTTTCCGAAGTCAGCTTGCTTAAGGATGAAGGCCGCGTTCGGGACGTAACGACAGGCCCAGACGGCGCTATATATGTCGCTCTACCCAAACGTATTGTAAGGATATCACCAAAGACATGACCATGTGGAAGAACCGCCTCATCCAAGGCTATCGCGATTTTCGCGCAGGGGACTATAAGGCTCAAAAGGCCCTTTACGAAGAATTGGGCACCCATGGGCAGAGCCCTAAGGTGATGCTGATTGCTTGCTCTGATAGCCGCGCAGACCCGTCCGATATTTTTAATGCTTATCCCGGCGAGATGTTTGTGACCCGGAACGTCGCCAATATCGTCCCGCCTATGGATACGCCTGAGGGCTATCACGGAACATCCGCAACTATCGAATATGCGGTTAAAGTCCTAAAGGTCGAAGTTATCGTCATTATGGGTCACGAATCCTGCGGCGGAATTCAGGGCTGTCTCGACGGCATGGGGCATGACCCTGATGCAGGCTTTGTCGGAAAATGGGTGTCGATTATCAATGACGTTCGCGACCGCGTTTTAGCCCGAGGCTTACCCAAGGATCAAATCAGTTTTGAGATGGAGCTTGAGGGCATTCGTCAATCCATGACCAACCTGATGACATTCCCATTCGTGCGCGACGCCGTAGAGAGCGGAGAGCTTAGGCTGCAAGGCGCTTATTTTTCAATTATCAAAGCTCGGCTGATGATGGCCAATGAGGCCGGCGAGTTTGAGCTTATCGAAGCTTAAACCTTAATTGAGCTTAGGCTCTAAGCTGCGGCGGCTGACACCATGGCATAGGGATCCATGCCGTTATCTTGCATGATTTGATGCACCTTATTATACTGGGATGCAGCTTTGATGTTTAGACGCGCTCGTGCGGCGTCGAGGTTTTCGCCCAGTAAAGCCATAATGTCTTCGCGGATAATGTTCTCTGCGATTTTACCATTTTTCTTCGCTTCTCGCACGGCTTTCCAAACAGGGGAGCCTTTGGGGGCTTCTTTGCGAATTTCAAAAGGCACCATGTGAGAGATGAAATAAATCCCTAATCCGCCATGTTGACTATGGGTGAAGCTCAAGACGCAGGCTTCCCCCAGAGCGTCCCGGCTATAGCCTGTCAGGATATGCATCAGATCATGTGTGTCGCGGCGGCGATTGCCATACCATGCGACATCTGGCGCGTAGTGGTCTTCTAGGCGTTTGCCAAAGCGGTCATATTCATCAACGAGGCCTTGGGCAGAGAGGCCCTGGGTTTCCATGAAATCGCAATAATGCTGACCGACAGATCCCATAGGGAGCTTACGTAGCGCTGCGTGGTCATCGAGAAGAGGCACAAGCTCTTTGCGCTCTGCAAAACGGGCTTGGCCTTCTGGCGTCGCGGTAAACCGATTAAAGTCTTTTTCCAAATTGGAGCCGTCAAGGGCTTCGACAATATGGAAGACTTGGGTCGTGTCTTCCTTATCTGCAATGAGGTTGCGAAAGTGCTTATAAGCTTTGAGAGGTCTGATGCGTCTTGAGGTCATGACGCTTCATGCCTTATAATATGTAATTTATCAATGAACGGCTTTGAATGGCATCACGTCAGAAACGTATTGCTCTGACAGCGCTACGGAAGAAGGCCCAACTCTTTAAGCGTTGGGATAACACCGACCTCGCGGTCAACGTGGAAGGCTTCGAGCCCCGCAGCTTTGGCCGCCTCGACATTGATCATTGTATCGTCAAAGAACCAAACATCATGGGGGTTAAAGCCCATTTCTTGAACTGGAATTTGGTAACTCACTGGATCGGGTTTAGCAGAGTTTATGAGGTGAGAGGCATAGCTGTGATCGAAATAATCATCAATGTTGATATGACTAGGGAGGTGTCCCCAATGGAGGGCATTGGTGTTTGAAAGGCAGGCAATTGTATAGTCTTTGCGCAGCGAAACCAGCATCGACTTCGTGCCAGCATAGCTTTCTTGCACCCAACTATTCCACAAATCCTTTGCCGCAGGAAGCGATATAGCAAGGCCAAATTGAGTGATTAACTCTTGCGCGAAAACATCGTCACCGCATCGGCCAGTCTCATAGGCGGAGAAAATTTCGGAGGCTGCAAAACGATCAATGACAATTTCACGCGGAAGGCCTGTTATTTCCGCGAGCGCGTCAAGCCCAACCCAGCGGACAATGACGCCGCCTAGGTCGAAGAGAAGAACTTTTGGTTTTTGCATCGTAGGTCCGCGCGTTACGCGGCCTTAGGCGCTGCCGCTTTTACATCTTCCGTTACGCGATTCTCAAACTTGGCAAAATTCTCAATGAACATGCTGACCAGCTTTTGGGCTTGGGCATCATAGGCGGCTTTATCATCCCAAGTGTCTCGGGGATTGAGAAGGGCAGTGTCAACGCCTTTAATGGCTGTTGGCACCATAACGCCAAAGTTCTCATCCTTACGGAATTCGCCTTGATTGATCGACCCGTCAAGCGCCGCATTTAGCATAGCGCGCGTTGCTTTGATGGGCATGCGGTGACCTGTGCCGTATGGGCCGGCTGTCCAGCCTGTATTGACGAGCCAGCACTGGACATCATGCTCTGCCACGAGATCACGAAGAAGCTCTCCGTAAATAGCGGGGTGACGCGGCATGAAGGGGGCGCCAAAACAGGCAGAGAAGGTTGCTGTTGGCTCGACCACACCTTTTTCTGTTCCTGCGACTTTGGCCGTATAACCCGATAGGAAATGATACATGGCTTGCTGAGGTGTTAGCTTAGAGATGGGAGGCAAAACGCCAAAGGCGTCAGCTGTCAGCATGACAAGGTTTTTGGGCTGCCCGCAGCGCCCTGTAGGGCTCGCATTGGGGATAGCCGTAAGGTCATAGGCCCCGCGGCTATTGACCGCCAAACTGTCATCAGCAAAGTCAAATTCACGTGTTTGCGGATGCATGACAACATTTTCTAATACGGTGCCCCACATTTTAGATGTTGCATAGATTTCAGGCTCAGCCTCCTCAGAAAGATTGATCATTTTGGCGTAGCAGCCGCCCTCAAAGTTAAAGAGGCCATTTTCAGACCAGCCATGCTCATCATCGCCGATCAAGGTGCGATCAGGATTGGCAGAAAGCGTTGTTTTGCCCGTCCCTGAAAGGCCAAAAAAGATTGCGCCATTATCCTCATCATCGACATTGACCGAACAATGCATCGGCATGACGCGTTTTTCTGGGAGGAGATAATTCATGATAGAGAAAACGGACTTCTTTGTCTCGCCTGCGTAGGATGTACCGCCGATAAGGACGATTTTTTCCTTCATATTGACAGCGATTACCGTTTCTGAGCGCACGCCGTGCCTTGCAGGATTTGCGCGAAAGCTGGGAAGATTGATAATCGTATATTCAGGAGTGTAAGTTTTAAGCTCCTCTGCCGTGGGCTGGCGCAGTAGGTGATGCACGAAAAGGCCGTGCCACGCATATTCGGTTATGATTTGGACGGGCAGGCGGTGCTCCATATCAGCGCCGCCAAATGTGTCTTGTCCGTAAAGCGTCTCAACGCCTGCCATATGTGACTCAAAATCTTCTCTCAGGGCATCAAATTGCTCCGGCGTGATATGATCTGCGGCTTCCCACCACACTTTGTCTTCTGTAATGTCATCACGGACGACGAATTTATCCGTTGCAGAACGGCCAGTATGTTTGCCCGTTTTGACAACAAGCGCGCCGCCTTTAGCGACTTGCGCATTTTCATTGCGGATCGCCGCTTCGTAAAATCGGGCAGGTGTCCAATTCCAATTGATGTTATAATCTTTATCAAACCCGGCGACGCCGAGGCTACGAGCGGTAACTGTCATGAGTTTATCCCTGCAAGTCTAAATGCGCTTCTGGCGCGATGGCAGGGGAGTAGCAGGATTTGGGCCGATATCAACCGCAGGAAATTAAAAAAAGTCTATATATTTCAACAGCTTAAAATGACAGCGCTATCATGATAACGCTGTCATTGTGGGTAATGTTGAAATTGGTCAACCAATTTTTGGTTAGGCGTTATAATTCGGGCGAGCTTTCATGCGCTCATGCCATTCCAAAAGAGCCTTTTGCGACTCAGTTGGAACAACTTTTACCCATTTGGCAAAATCAACGACAACCGTGGCCGTAATGTCAGCGGCTGAATAATGCGCGCCCGCGACATAGGCATTATCTGTCAATTGCGTGTTGAGGTCTTCTAAGAACCAGGCGATTTGTTTTTGCCCGCGCGCGGCAAGCTTTGGGATTTGTTCAATATCACGCGGCCCTGGCAATGCGCGGCCTTTCATGGCGGGCGTGCTGTTACGCAAAGCATGCGCGATAGACATTAAGCCTTCCATTTCGCAGCGCCAATTCCATTTCGCGACAAGGGATTTCTCGCGCGGGGTGGTGCCGAGCATAGGCGTGTCAGGGAAGGCGGCTTCGAGGTAGGCTGTGATTTCGGCGTTCTCTGTCATGACGCCTTCATCAGTGACAAGCGCCGGAACCGTGCAGCGCGGATTTATTTTGCGATACGCGTCGCTCATCTGTTCGCCCGTGCGCAAATCGATTTGAATATTTTCGTGCTCTATCCCTTTTTCGGCGAGGAGCATACGCGCGCGGCGCGGGCTAGGGGCTGTTGTGCAATCATAAAGCTTGAGCATGAACGGGTCTCTCTGTTAGGCATGGGTAAATTTAGGAGTAATCTATGTCACTGTCATCATCAATCAAGGGTCTTTTGGCCATAGGATCAGTCTTTGCGCTAGCGGCCTGTCAGCCCAAAGCGGTTTCGCCGCAAGACGCGTTCTTTGATGACCTGAGCACCCATTGCGGCAAGGCCTATGCGGGTAAGCTTGTGAGTAAAGATGAAGTGGATGCTGATTTTGCCTCGAAAGCGTTAGTGATGCATGTGCGTGAATGCAGCGATACTGAAATCCGCATTCCGTTTCATGTCGATGATGACCGCTCACGGACATGGGTCATAACTAAGACAGATGCAGGCTTGCGGCTAAAGCACGACCACCGCCATGAAGATGGCAGCGAGGATGCTGTCACGCAATATGGCGGCGATACAATTTACGACGGCGCGCCCTCGCGGCAGGTGTTTCCAGTAGATCAATTTTCAATTGATATGTTCTTAAAAGAGGGACTCGACGTATCCATCGTTAATATTTGGGCTGTAGAAATTAATAACGCCACATATAGCTACGAGCTTTCACGGCCTAACAGGCATTTCCGAGTCGAATTTGATGTGACAAAACCCATCACCCCTCCGCCTGGGCCGTGGGGCACGTAACGGCCAAAATCGTTCCTGTGAAACGATTTTAGTGGAGTGCCGAAAGGCCACGCCTTTCGGATTAAGCAAAAACTACCTTTGCATTGAAAGCGCCTATCGATCTTTGGCGCAGCAATAGGACACAAACATGAGCCGTCTATTCGAAGAAATTGACTACCGCGAGACGCCCATAGGACCGATTAGTTTGCGTAGGCGCCGGTTAATGTCTATGGATATGGATGTCTTTGAGATCATCCTAGGGGATGAACATTTGATGTCTAACCTGTTCACGGCGTCCGAAATTGCGCTGTCTAAGCTTGGCCTGGCAAAGTTGACGGGCGAGGGGCTAGATATTGTCGTTGGCGGGCTGGGCATGGGCTATACGGCAGCGGCGGCTCTAGAAGATGACCGTGTCGGCTCACTGATTATTATTGAGATGCTCGGCGCCGTCATTGACTGGCACGCCGCCGATTACCTGCCGCTTGACCCGCCGCTTAGTCACGATCCGCGCTGTAGAATTGTTCAGGGCGATTTCTTCGCGATGTCAGGGTCCAAAGAAGGTTTTGATCCTGATGATGCTGAACGAAAATTTGATGCTGTCCTGATAGACATAGATCACAGCCCTGATTGGCATTTAGACGCGCGTAGCGGCAGCTTCTATAGCGCCGCAGGACTTAAAAGCCTCGCGGCGCATCTCCGCCCGGGCGGCATTATGGGCTTATGGTCGGACGCTGTTGAGGACATAAAATTCACCCGCCACCTCGAAACTATATTTGATGAAGTATGGGCAGTGCCCGTGACCTTTGACAATCCGCTTCAGAATAAACCTTTCACGCAAACAGTTTATCTTGCGCGGAACAAGGACAAAGACTTCGAGACCTAAAATAGGTTATCCAAACCATGTTTCGGCGATAGCGCCATTTTTGTCCATTCCAATGTTAAAACGCCCGGGCCGCCAGTCCTGTGTCAAAGCCTCGCCGACTGTGTAAACGCGCAAACTATGTCCAACAAGTTCCCGAATAAGAACGGGTTGGTTTTTCGTTAGCCGCCCAATAGAGAGCCCCGCGGATTCGTTTTCACCTTCAACGCTTTCAGCGTCATCGGGGCTACTGCATTTTGTGAAACCTTGTGGTCCGCGGGTTCCCCTTTCAAGTATCACCTTACCTTGGGGAGTAATAAGGTAAGAATTGATGCCGCCCGCAGGTAATCCGCATAATTGCGGCATGATAACGTGCCTTTTGACGGCATCGAGGACATTTTGCGCCCCGATGAGGGCTTCCAATTCCTCTCGCATGACGTCTAGCGGTATTTCTTGTGAATCGCTATCGCATTGAATGGCGCCGTCTTGCTTACAAACCCAAATCTCTGACATATCTAACTCCTTAAATGTTGAACAAGGTAGAGGTAGAATAGATTTGGGAAATTGAACGTGACGCCCATCACGCGCAGGTACAGTTACAATCGAGTTGATAAAATAATGGTTCTAAGCCACAGTTCTTTTGACTTAGCTATCCGCAATTGTTGGAGAAAGCCACGCGCCGCGCAATAGCAGTGGAATGTGAACTCAAGGCTAATGGCCAGAAAAATGGGAACCCATAAAGTGAATTCTATCAAAACTATTTTGAAGCCTCGCGATAAAGACATTGGTGATTTTTCGGTGCGCCGTGCTTTGCCATTCGTCAAGCAGCGCTCAATTGGGCCTTGGATATTTTTTGATCACTTTGGCCCCGTAAGCTTTAAACCGGGGCAAGGTATCAATGTTCGCCCCCATCCCCACATTAATCTAGCGACTGTGACCTATTTGTTTGAGGGTGAGATTTATCACCGAGACACATTGGGTAATGCGCTCGCCATACTTCCCGGCGCGATAAACCTTATGGTCGCGGGAAAGGGTATAGCTCATTCAGAACGCACGCGAGATAAGTTGCGCCAGACGGGCTATGATCTGCACGGCTTACAGCTTTGGCATGCCTTACCAGAAGATTGTGAGGAAATTGATCCGGCTTTCTATCACACACCCACTGAGGATATCCCAACGCTTGAACTAGACGGCGTGAAGATACGCGTTATGATGGGGACAGCTTTCGGCGTTACATCGCCCGTCAAAATATATTCGCCAAACATTTACATCGAAGCCGAAATGGAAGACGGCGCGGAATTTTCAGTACCAGATGCTGAAGAGTTAGGGGTGTATGTTGTAAAAGGCGAGGCGCAAATCGACAGCGAAACAGCCCCGATCAACTCAATGGCTGTCCTAGAGCCATCAGCCAAAACAATCAAAGCCGTAGGCCAAACACGCCTCGCGATAATAGGTGGTGCGCCGCTAGGCCATAGATATTTGGAGTGGAATTTCGCTTCTTTGCGCAAAGACCGCATAGAGCAAGCGAAAGAAGACTGGGCCGCAGGGCGCTTTGGCCTTGTGCCCGGCGATGAGGACGAAGCCATTCCGTTGCCCAGCTAAATATCTGAATGATAAGGATTTTTATCTCTGTCTCTGTGTTTTGGAGAGTTTTGTAAAGCGGCGCAAAATGTTGACGGCTTAAGCGTTGAAACTCGAAACCGCGCTCAAAATGTTTTCTTATTGATGACGTCTAATATACACTCTATCTAAATAGCGGTAAATTTGAAGCTTATTTGTTAAGTTGAAAGACGCTTTTTGATTATAGGCTGAGGGGTGAAAATGAAAAAGGGCATCAAACATTATTTTGGCGATGGCTTACTTATTGTTTTTAGTATTCTGCTGGCGCTAGGTGTTAATGAGTGGCGATCAAAGGCGAATGAAAACGCTGAATTAAAGCGCGCGGTGCAAGATTTGTCCGTCGAAATTTCCAGTAATCTGGCGACCCTTGACGGCATTGCAGACTACCACAGAGCTGTCGCGGTGAGCACCCAGAAACTAGCCGGTGATATTCGCACAGGCAAGAAGGATATTTCGGAAACGCCTTTTGAATTATTCGTGAACCAAGATGTATTGAAACCGAGTCTTTTAGGCATCAATAGGCCGCCAAGCGGTTTAACATGGCAAATTGCGAAAGACCGCGGAATTGTCGGACGTTTTGATCATGCGGTTGTGAAGGATTTTTCGCAGTCTTATGATCTAATGGAACGTATGATTGATTATTATAGTGATTTGGCGGACTCCTTTGGGACAATAGACTTACATCTTCCCGAAAACCAATCAGCGCATCTCTCCGTTCTTTCGAATAAATTCCGGGAAATGGCTGCGCGCGAAGATTTTCTTGTTTTTACATTAGAGAGGAACTTGAAAACCCTCGAGGAGAAATACCCGGATAGTATTGCGCCTCCTGCCAAGTCATAACTTAACTTTCTCATTGCCATGATGCCGTCTCCGCCTATTGTGGTGTTTACGAAAAGGCCTTTGGGATACGCGCATCATGGAAAAACATCTGCATTTTAAAGACGAAAAATCTGACAAATTCTGGAAAATTGTAGTTGTCGGTAATGAACACACGGTGACCTATGGCCGAGCGGGAACAAAAGGCACATCCAAGACGAAGGCCTTTGCGGATAATAGCCTCGCCAAATTGGATGCAGAGAAGCTCATAAAGTCAAAGATGAAAAAAGGGTATGTGGAACAGGGAGGCCTTCAAAGCAAAGCTGTCGTCGTTTATGAACATGGGAAACCATTTGATGTTCATAAATCCGCGCCAAAAATTATCGCCAATCCTCATGATGAAGATACAAAGTCTTGGGACGAGAAACTAGAGGAATATTTATTGGTTCAAGACTCTTCTGCCACGACACATTTTGTGGCGGGCATTGCCGGCGAGGCCTATGACGACCCTAATACCGATATCGTTCTCAAAAGTTTGGTGAAGCACAAAAATTCGCTGCCAAACCTTCAGTCTTTATTCTTAAACGACATCGAAAGTGAGGAGTGTGAGTTATCGTGGATTGTCGAAGGTGATCTTACGCCTCTTTGGAAAAACTTTCCGCACTTAAAAGAGCTGAAGGTCCGCGGATATCCGGGGGAGATGGGTGATATTTCAATGCCCGAGCTAGAAAAATTCACGATCGAATGTTCAGGCCTGAAAAAGAAGAACTTAGAACAAATTTTTGCGGCCGATATGCCAAACCTAACGCATCTGGAACTATGGGTAGGGACTGATGATTATGGCGGTCAAACCGAGGTTAGTGACTGGGAACCCTTATTGGGCGGAAACCTATTCCCGAAATTAAAATATTTGGGATTGCGCAATTGTGACTATGCCGATGGCCTAGCACAGGCCGTTGCAAATGCGCCTATTCTTGACCGGATAGAAACGCTTGATATGTCGCTAGGCACATTGACAGATGAAGGCGCTGCGGCGCTTTATCAATCTAGCAAAGTGCGCGCGTTAAAGCATTTGGATCTACATCATCATTTCATGAGTGATTGGATGATGGGACGTTTTCAAGGCGTGGACAAAGCCGTGCCAGCGCCGCGTAAGGCTAAGGTTGTTGACGTAGAGCCAGTGCTGTCACCAATGCTGGCGCCTGCGTCCGCGCCGCAACAAGCAAAAAGTGGCGGATTGCTGTCCAAATTATTTGGAAAATCAGAACCAGTGTCTCCACCGCCACCGCCACCACCGCCACCTCCACCGCCGCCTCCGCCTGTCGAAGTCGAGACGCCAAAACCGGTGATAGATTATGCAAGCATTCCGCTCATCCCCGCCGGAGAATTTGGCCCTACGGTGAATGTAGATGGTCAAGAAGACGCCTATGAATATGACGAAGAGGGATGGCGTTACGTGGCTTTCGGAGAATGACGGCTAAAAAGGGCCAAATGGCCATTGAAGCGCTACGCCGCAAATATCTGACGAGGGTCTTTGAAGCTCTTAAATTCCAGGGCGTTGCCTGAAGGATCTAGAAAGAACATTGTAGCTTGTTCGCCTGCCTGTCCCTTGAAGCGAATATAAGGGTCTATCACAAAGGCTGTATTTGCCGCGATTAGGCGGCTGCGTAGGGCGTGCCATTCCTCCCACCCCAGCACAGCCCCAAAATGGCGCACGGGAACGTCTTTGCCGTCTACGGGGTTTGTAGGCTCATCACCTGTAAAGGCTTCGGGCTTTACGTGGAAGCTGACTTGATGGCCAAAGAAATCAAAATCAATCCAAGTCTCAGCTTCACGGCCTTGGGCACATCCGATGAGCCCTGCGTAAAACGCCCGCGTTTCTTCCTTGTCTTTGACGGGGTAGGCGAGGTGAAAGACCGCAGACATAGCCGTCTCTATTTCGGGCCGAAAGCGTAATCGCCGCCTTTTTCGAGGGCGCGTAAATAGGCAGGGCGCTTGTGGATTTTCTCGACAAACTCATTGCACGCTTCATAGCCCTTAAGCCGTCCGCGGGCTTTGGCGGCTTCGAGCGGGAAGATCATTTGAATGTCTGCGCCTGTTAACTGATCACCCGCAAAATATTCGTTTCGGATGAGGCGATATTCGCAATAATCTAAGACGCCCTTAATCTCGTTCATAATTATAGGCTGTATGGGCGCAGCGGCGTCTCCGAGATACCCTGTGTAGAGCGCCAATAGGAAGGGCAGCATGGCTGAACCTTCGGCGAAATGTAGGAAGTGGACATAGTCCAGATATTCAGGCGCGTCGCGTTCTGGGCGTAATTTTCCTTTGCCATATTTGTCTAGGATATAAACAATAATCGCGCCTGTTTCGGCGACAATGTCATCGCCGTTTTCAATCACAGGGGATTTACCCAGCGGGTGAATAGCTTTTAGCTCAGCCGGGGCGCGGTTTGTATCAGGATCGCGTTTATAATGTTTAATGTCATACTTGACCTCCAATTCTTCTAGGAGCCATATGATGCGCTGTGAACGGGAATTATTGAGATGGTGTAGAGTAAGCATGTCATCTTGTGACAAGGCGAGGGCGCTTAGGCAAGCACCTTTTTAGGGCCATCGCCGTCTTTAAATTGAATAGAGCGCAGCGTCTGAGCCAGGGTCACGTCAACATTGTTAAGCTGGCCTGGGATAATCTCTCGTAGCATAGAGGCTGTTATCGTCAGACCGTTTGGCGCTTTGTCCAGTTTTGCTTGTTGATAGACATAAACCGTGCGGCCTTCATTTTCCGCGCCGAGGATTTCGAGCTCTATATTTTTGCCGTCTGAAAATAACGAGAAGGTCTTGGCCGTATAGAGCGCGAGTTTAGCGCGGGCTTTGAGAGATGTTAGGTCAGGGCGGTCAATAATGCCTGTGGCCGCTAGAGCCGTCTCAGCGTCATGGAGGTGATAGCTGTGAATGACATATAGCATCTTCTCCGCGGCGTCCCATTCGACGCTGCTAAGCGTTGTCTTTTGGCGATGCGCGGCGGCAGAGAAAGGAAGGGCCGCCCCTAAGGCAGCCCCGCTAAATAATTGAAATGTTGTGCGGCGTGATAGCATAAAGAGAGCTAACTATTTACCCATCATTTTTTCAAGCGTCTTACGCAGGGAAGATTTCTCTTTGTCATCTAGCTTTTTCTTTTTCGGCTCTGATGATTTTGACGTTTTGGTCTCAGATTTTGATCCCGTTGCGTTATTGTCATTATCGCCAGACGTTAGCGGCAAGTCTTTGCCGCCATCTTTAACGTCGCCCTTATCCTCGGCCTCTTTGTCCTCGTCAGTTTTAAGCTCGACGAGCATGTCGGCCATCATGTTGCTGCCTTTATAATCGGACTTATACATTTTCAGGCGTCCAGGACGCATAACAGGCGGATAGCTGTTATTATCAAAGTCGCCATCGGCGGTTTGGTGATGGGGATCAAGTTCGATTGATTTGATGCGGTTCTTGCGCGTGATGAGCTTTGTAACTTTCTTGCTGTTACGGCGCCAAATCTCGACGGGAATCATCATCTCTTCAGTATCGCCATTCATATAGGTGAGCTTGAGCGGCAACGGCGTAATCAAGCCGCCAACATTTTCAAAATCGACAAAGTAGAAATAGTGGCCATCTTCTTGAGCGCGTTCCCACACGTCTTTTTCCCAGCCTTCTAAACCTTCAACAAAGCTCTTATACTTATTGCGGTCTTTATTGGTGACGGTGAACTTATCGTTCTCATTATAGAAGTCCTCGATGTCGTCCATACGGTCGATATAAAGCTCGATACCTTCTTCGCGGTTGCGAATTTGAACGATGTTCTCAGGACGTTTTACAAGATCGTCTGCGCGGTCTTTGTCTTTTTCCTGCTCAGGGTCCTGCGTAGAGATCGTATATTCACGCATAGAGGTAATACCGACATCAACATGATCTGTACCGAAATACCAACCGCGCCAGAACCAGTCTAAATCAACCGCAGAGGCATCTTCCATCGTCCGGAAGAAATCAGCCGGAGTCGGACGCTTGAATTTCCAGCGCGTGGCATATTCTTTAAAGGCGAAATCAAAGAGCTCGCGGCCCATGACGGTTTCGCGCAGCACCATTAGCGACGCTGCAGGTTTGGAATAGGCATTTGGGCCAAATTGCAAGACGCTGTCTGATTGCGTCATGATTGGCACTTGGTTTGAACTCATCATATAGCGCGGAATGACGTCGAGCGGGTTTTGTTGACCGCCAGAAATTGGGAAGTTTTCTTCCCATTCATATTCCGCCATATATTCAAGGAAGGAGTTCAGCCCTTCATCCATCCATGTCCAGCGGCGCTCATCAGAGTTCACTGTCATAGGGAAATAGATGTGGCCAATTTCATGGATGATAACACCGATGAGGCCATATTTGATATTGCGCGAGTAAACAGTCTCGCCTGATTTCTCATCCAATGACGGACGATAACCGTTAAAGGTAATCATCGGATATTCCATCCCGCCGCGCTCCCATGAGTTTACGGATTGAGCGGTCGGGTAGGGGTAATTAAATGCAAATTTATTATAGACATCCATTGTGTGAACAACGGCATGTGTTGAATATTGAGACCAAATGGGATCTGCTTCTTTGGGGAAGAAACTCATCGCTGTTACAGTTGGATTGGTTTCGTCATCCTGTTCAAACAACATCGCGTCCCAGATATATTTACGAGAGCTAGACCACGCGAAATCACGAACGTTGTCAGCCTTAAAACGCCATGTCTTTGTGCCCTTGGCGACTGACTTTTCGTTTTCCTCTGCTTCTTCTGGCGTGACGATATAAATGGGTTTTTTCGTGCCAGCGTCGTCCATGCGCTTACGCTGCTCTGCCGTCATGACTTGACGTGGATTTTGAAGGACCCCTGTCGCGGCAACGATATGATCCGACGGGACCGTTAGGTTTACGTTGTAATCCCCAAATTCGAGGGTGAATTCACCGCGGCCTAGGAATTGTTTATTCTGCCAACCGGTATAATCCGTATAGGCCGCCATGCGCGGGAACCACTGCGCGAGACCAAAGATACAATTGCCGTCTTCGCCTTCATCTGTGAAACATTCATAACCGCCGCGTCCGCCAACGGCTTCTTCGTCGATGATGTTATGTTCCCAATCAATATTGAATTCGAAACGGGCATCAGGAGCAAGGCCCTGTGGTAAGTCAATACGCATCATGGAATCATTGATAGTGTAAGAAAGCTTTTCGCCCTTAGCGTCAGTGACAGAGGTGAACTCAAAACCGTATTCACGGTCTTCCATGGCTTGGTTATAACGCATCATGCCAAAGCTAATACGGTCAGCGCCGCCCGCGCCTTGACCCCGGCGTGAGCCGGCAGCAGAGGCAACAGTAGATTCGCGCGCGAGGGAGCCATCTTTGAAACGGTTTTGATCCAGCGCGAGCCAGATATAGTTTAGGCTGTCGGGGGAATTATTGACGTAATCAATTTCCATAGAGGCGATGATACGTTTTTCATCTTCATCAAGCGCGGCATCAATATTCACATTGGCTTGTTGCTGCCAGTAAGCGGGGCCAGGGGCACCTGCTGCGTTACGGAAGATATTAGGTGTCGGCAGGCTTTCAGGGCCTAGCTGGCGGAAATGTTTGACTTGGTCGCCTGCGCCAAAGGCCGGCCCGTCCTTGTCACCATCACTCGCATAAGCTTGGCTCCCAAGGGCGAGAGATCCCGCGGCAAGGGTTGTCGTGATAAAGCCATAAGTAAAAGCTGTTTTAAGTCCGCGCATAGGAAACCCCGGTCAATAAGTTGGTGTCTGTTATTTAGTTACATCGACAGTAGCGCGACTAGATGGCAAATTCACACTAAATTCCCGTTAACGGGGAAAAACTTATGCGGATTTAAACTGAATACGGTAAATACCGTCTAAAGATAGTTTTAGGGGCTGGCGTCCCGATGTGCGGTCCGGGCATTTTTTCAATGTGCCAAGATGTAGTGATGCCGTTTTCGTTGGTTACTAGACGAGCAGAAACTTCTGAAAGCCGCTTGATAACACATAGTGTAGGTGTTTATTACTGAACTCCCTTGTGGGACTGTATTATGATTTCCGAACATTGCCTATGAAGCGAAACTAGCTGATCATGGTCGTTTATCCCCAAGGGACTTTTTTAGATGAGTCGCGGCATATTTTGGAATGACGGTTAATTGGCAAGAAATAGATGAGCGCGTCACCCGTGAAGACACGGTGCATTTCATCAATGCAGCGCTTTCGGCGACGTCCCAAGAAGAATTCTACGACAGCAGCGGGCGGCAATCCTTGTCGCTTTCATTCCTACACGAATATATGAGAGTGAATTACCCGTTAGTGTATGTGAAATGCTTGGCGGCGGGGATCAATCATCATAATCAAGGCCGTATCATCATCAATGTGATGTTTAATGGCCTACAAAATAACCCTTATAAACAACACCGCTCCGAAATTTATGACTATATCATTGCGGCTTTGACCTTGATGCCGCCTCAACGCGCGATGAAAATTTTGATGGTTTTAGTGCGCCGCCGGGTGAACAATCGTACCCTGCGCCGTTTGATCCATGATTTTTTAATGATGCGTCCCGACCCTATTTTTGATGCCGTCAAGTATCGGCATAAAGTTAAGGTCTTAGCGCGCCACGCCCATCTAAAATTAAGCGATTTGCATGACAAGGGGTCCGAATTTAACGCGTTTTTGTTTAAGCCCAAACGGCTCCAAAAATTCGAAACGCCGCTATTTGAAAAATACCGCGCGGCGCATTATGCCAAAGAGGCCGTCTTTGATCTGCCTTACACGATAGCCATTGGCCTCGCGGCCAAACATGATATCCCTGCGGATGTTTTCATGGAAAAGATAAAGCCGCAATTGACCAAGGCAGAAAATGAACGCCTAGGGGAAACGGCTAAGCGCGCTAATGTTGATATTGGCCATGATCTATCTCGGATGGATTTGACTCGTTTGGCGATTTATACGCTAAGCTTAAAAGTCAAAGACCGCGTTGAGCGCACGGATGAAATCGTGTCAGCGTTCGGGGCTGCTGCGAAGACCGCGCTGCGCGCGCAGCCTTTAACCTTGCCCAAAACGGCTGCGATTTTAGATCGCTCTTATTCGACCTCTGGCAGTTACGAAAAGCGCAGGCGTCCTCTGGCGCTCTCATTGGGCGTTCATTATCTTTTGCAAGAAGTTTGTAAAAACTCCGAAAATCAAAATATGTATAAAGCTTTTTGGACGCTTGATATCGCTGAGCCGATTCTCGTCACGGCCAAGGGACAAAGCGATTTGATTACGCCTTTACTTGCCGCGATTAAATGGGGGGCACAGCAAATTATTATCGTCTCAGACGGTTATGAAAATGCGCCGCCATTTGGGGTCAGGCAATTGATGCAGGTATATCATAAAAACATATCGCCGAAAATTAGAGCTCAGGACCGCGTCTCATTTGTGCATCTAAATCCCGTTTTCGATGCGAGTTCATTCGATTTGCGCCCTATCTCGCCTGAAATCGTGACCATGGGATTGCGTAATGTCCAAGATATATTCACAGCGCTAAATTTCGCGCGTTTCGCAGCGGGGCATGCTGACATCAAGGCCTTGGAAAGTTATTTGGATCAGGCGATGGACGAGATGATGTCGGAAGCCCGCAATAAACGTAATGCCAATACTCAATTCAAGCGGGTTCAAAATGGCTAAATTCCCAGTGCTAGAAAAACTTGAGCTAAAAGGCCTGTCTGTGGGAGCACCTCAAATTTTGGGGCATATCAGAATCGTGCCAATTTTGCGCCCAAGCTTTAAAACCAAGCCCAGCAAATTGCGCATGGGAATCCAAAATTATGACGCCCCTTACGGCATCGTCGATACCGGGGACGCTTACTACGCCAGCACCTATATGCCCCACGGACTTATCGCGACATGGGAAGACGGAAATCCCGTTGCAACTTATGGAGCCTCTTTCACGAAGACCAGCAGTAAAAACGTAAATGCGCGTCAACATCAAGGACGTAAACATAAGTCCCAAATTTTTACGCGCATGGCCAAGCAAGTCGATAAATCTGCGCTACGGCTTTTACCGCGACACATGGCGATGGAAGGGTTTTTATCTATGTATTTTAAGGGGCCAGAAATTGCTTGGTCAGAATATAGCCGCGAGGTCTTTAAACAAGGTCTATCCGTCAGAAGCGAGACGGGATTAGGACGCGAATATTTCTCGGGCATTGACGCCGCGCTTAAAACCTTTGAGATTCATGAGGCCCAAGTCGGAGCCGTTTTATTTATCGCAGATGTGATGGCAGATATTTTGGTGCTTTCCCATCCAGACGATTACAAAAATTTGCATAAGTCCCTGATAGCAGATTACTTCGCGATGGAATTTCAGTATTTACGCGAAGATTCAATTTCGCAGCAAGGCTGGGTAAAGTTACGCGGCGCTAAAGATTTAGACGATCTCGAATTAGCGGTAAAAGAATTGCAAACCGCATGGGGTGAGAGCCAAGCCTGGATGACCCAGGGCCTTATTGACCGAGATATAAAATCTACGCGAATTTACTCGGCCCATGATTTCAGTCTGCAAAGCTTCATCACCGATTATAAGGCGAGCTTTGACGATAATTTTATAGGCGAAATTATCACGAATAAAGAGGGCGATGTCGAATATCTCAAAGCCTTCGCTTTATCCAAAGCGCAAACAAAACGAGTATTCCTATTAGATTTATTAGCCGAGCATAGTTGGAATATTGAAGCCGCAGCGCGCGCGGCTGGACAAGACTATGACGCCTTTGTTTTGCGAATGGAAAAAGCAGGTTTTGGATATATTTTACGGCCACATGTCATTCAAGATGCTAGGCGCAGGGCTAAGTGTAAGGCTTTGTAGGCGGTTTGATCTGTTCGTCATCATATCCGTATTAATGATGTCTTGAGCAAGGGCATCTCAACGAAATTTGAATAAGTTAACAGAACTATTCATGACGCCAAAAATAAGGAATAGATATGCGAGTTTTATTTGTTTTAAAACTGAAAGTGGTTCTTCTTTCTATTTTTCTCTTACCTTTATTTGCATGCGCGTCTTTGAATAAAAACGATGTGGAGGCTTTATCTCCTAGTATGTTGAGCGCGGCGTCTGAGAAATTTGCCGGAAAGTCTATTTTTCTTAGAGGTTATGTTGTTCTCGGGACAAATGCTCGTTGTTTATATGAAACGAAAACTCATTATGCGGCCATGAAGGATGACTATGAAAGTGACTTTGCCGCATTTAAAAATAATTACATCGATTACAAAATTACGCTTTTAAATCCTCATGTCATATGGACGAACCGTGAAAAGTTAGATGGAGAAATGATCACTCTAAAGGGGAAGTTTATAAATGACTATGATTACGAAAATGGAAATCCTGTTGATTTACAGGCGTGCTCTACCAATGCATTAGTGATTGACGAAGAGTATCTTAAAGTCATCTTATCAGATTAAAGACGGCAAGGGCACAATTACGTTAATGTCCCCCGTTTATAGCTGCAGCAATAAGTATAATTTCGCTCCTACCCAGTCTCATACCGAAGACGGTGAACCCCATCTAGCGCCGCCTTTACAGGGTGGTTTTTGCGGTAGATATGACGGCCGTCGACATAACTATTAAGCGGCTTTTTACGCGCCTCATGTCGTTGGTTCACAATTCTTGCGACCACATTCATGAGGTTATATTCTGTCAAAACTAATTCCCGCGCTTTTATAATAGCGGGGAGGCGCCGCCTGTAGAGGTCCATGGCCATTGCGGCGCGGATGGTTTCTTCTGCGTCGTCAATGTTGAAAATATCAATCGGGATGATCGCTTCTTCTGGGAAATAGGCGCCGATATTGGGCGGGCCGTAATAAAAGGGGAGGCAATAGGCGAGGAAGCAATCCGCGATTTTTTCTGTCCAGTGATGCGGCTCTATGTGGTTTTCAATCGCGATGTGATAGGAGAAATCATCCATGGCTTGGGCTTTGTTGGATATGGGGCGAATGCCGCGCCCAAAAACCGTCAAATCATTGCCGAGCCGCTTCCAAAGTTCCATTGTGAAATCATATCGCTGCGCGTGAACGGTATGTGCCATGCGCTTATTGCTGCAGACCGTTGAGAGGTGCGATATTTTCAGCGGTGCAGGCGTCATCATGAACGCGTCTAGGTCAACATAATGATCGTCATCCTCGGACATAGGACGGCCATAAAACCAGCGCAGCGGCGGGGTTTGGAAAATTTGGTTAGGGTGCTGAACCACACGCGGGTCTTTGGCGGTCAGGACATGCCCGAATTGGCGAAGAAAATGGGGGCCGTCAATACGAATAGAGGAGGGCTCTGTCGTGATGAGCAGGGTGTTTTCGCGCGCGCAGGCGAGTTTTTCTCGGCGGTTTATTCTGCTCTCGCCCGGTAATGGCGGTAGCCCTTCATAAACAACCAACCAATCATAATGGCGGTAGTCAGGATCAAAGTGAAATTGGCAGACGCCAATGCGCGGGAAGCGTTTCGGAAATAGAGAGAGCCACAGGGCGGGGTCTTGGTCTGGCGGCGTCTTGGCGAGGAATTTTACATTTATCGTCATTTTGAAATGATAGCTGGGCGGGTCACTGCCAATGCTCAGCAATCCAAGGCGTTGGTTTTACATATTTATAGATTTTCTTATACCACGGCGCTGGCCATATGCCGATCACGGCTTCGTCTTGGTCGGGCTTGCCTGTAAAGGCGACTATGCGGGTGTCGCGGGGCAATTCAGGCGTCTTAAAGAAATTGAGCGGCCATTTGGGCATAAGGCTATGCTTGAAACTCGCGCACCAAAGCTGCGGCCAGAACACCATATCTGCAATCTCTTTGCTGATATAAACTTGCTCAATGCGGTAAGTGTCGAGGATCGGGTCGGGATTGCTTTGAATGTCTTGATAGATGTGCTGGTATTTTCCGACAGGAAAACGAAAGCAAGAGGTATTGCCAATGCCTTTTCCCATTTGTGTCCAATTTTCAATCACGCAGAACCGTCCCGGCTCATAATCAAAGAGGTCGTCCAAATTGCCCGTGATGACGAGGTCTAAATCTAGAAAGAGAACATCACCTTCTAGGTCAGCCAGCGGCGCTTTCCACATGGTGAGTTTTCGCCACGGGGTGAGGGCGAGCTCTTTGGGTAAGTCGATATTCGGAATGGGCTCTATCTGCACATTGGGATTTATCCCTGTGCCGTCATCGGTAAAGCAGACAAGCCGCGTCTTGCGGCGAGTCTGGCGCTGTATCGCCCGGTAGAGGCGATTGACAAAGTCGGGGCCGTAACGCGTGCCCCATTTCATGCAGATAACAGTTTGCACTTAAAGGCTACTTTCGCATCTCATCGCGCAGGGCGCGAAACTCTGTGCCTTCATACCAATTTGGCCAATCTTCGGAATTTGCAATGCCGTAACCAAGCTCAAATAGGATTTCTGTGCTTTGCTCAATACCCGAGAGGTCCCAGCTATTGTCATATTCATCTGCAGGCTTGTGATAGCGGTCTTTGGTGTAGCCTTTGGCAAAGTCCTCGCCGTAAGTTAGGCCGTTTATAACATGGTCATTACCGGGATCAGAATAAAGCATCGGCACACCTTTCTTGGCCAGGCTGATATGGTCTGAGCGGTAATAATAGCCCGCTTCTGGCTTATCATCAGGAACGATATACATGCCGCGCGGGTCGAGCACAGTTTTTAAGCGGTCTTCAAGCTGTGAGGCGCCAAAGCCGATGACTTTCATGTCCTTTGTTTCGCCGAGCGGCAAGATGGCGTCAATATTAATGCCCGCGACAGTGTCTTTTAGCGGCACCAAAGGATCTTCGGCGTAATAGGCCGAGCCTAGCAGACCACTTTCCTCGGCCGTAACGGCGACAAAGATAGCAGAGCGCTCAGGCGCGCCTTGCTGCGCGAAAGCCTCACCTATTTCGATAATGGCCGCTGTGCCTGTAGCGTTATCCACAGCGCCATTGTAAATTTTGTCATCGCCTTCAAGGGCGTCATTCCTGCCAAGGTGATCCCAATGCGCCATATAGAGGACGTATTCATCGGGCCGTGTTGTGCCTTTAATGCCGCCCGCCACATTGCGCGACATCGTCGAATTCGCGGTTTGATTGATTGTGGCGTTGAGGCGTAGATCACACATCGGCACGGCCTCGAAATCTTTTGAAGCGGCGTCCGTGAGGGCGGCGCCGAGGTCCATATCGCAGCTCTCAAAGAGCGACGTCGCAGCGTCTAAATGTAGCCAGCCTTCGAGAGCAGCGCGTGACGCCCCGCGGTCTGGACGCACAAGGTCATATTGCGCGCCTGTCCAGGACCCTGAGACGACGTCCCAGCCATAAGAGGCAGGTTCTGTTTGGTGAATGATAAGCGCTGCGGCTGCGCCCTGACGCGCCGCTTCTTCAAATTTATAAGTCCAGCGTCCATAATATGTCATGGCGTTGCCCTTAAAAAGGTTTTCATCTTTTGTCGCAAAACCCGGATCATTGACGAGCATGACAACAGTTTTGCCTTTTACATCAACACCCGCATAGTCATTCCAGTCAAATTCGGGCGCGACGACGCCGTATCCGACATAAACCATCTCGCTATTCGCAACGGTGACTTCAGAATCAAGGCGCTTTGTCCAATAGACGGCATTTGTGCTTTGATCAGCTTCGAGGAGCGGCATGTCATCATCCGACGTCTCAATTGTCATGACGGAGCTGCTCAAGACTGTGGCTTCTGTTAGTTCTACGGGCTGAAAGTAAGTCCCGTTCATGCCCATTGGCGCAAGTCCTGCCGCTTTCATTTCATCAGCGATATATTGCGATGCCGCTTGCCCGCCAGGCGTGCCTGGCGCGCGGCCTTCAAATTCATCCGAGGCAAGCCGTTCAATGCGGCGGCCAATATCAGCGGCGGAGGCGATAGCGGGCTTAGCGCGCGATTCTAGGGATGGTTCGGGTTTACAGCCCGTTGCAATTACCCCTGTAACAATTACCAATGAGGCGCTTAACGCCAAGAGACCGAGACGAGTCATAATTTCTCCGCTTATTTCTTTTTTGGTTGAAAACCCTTTGGCTGTGTCTAATCATATAAGGCATAAAATAAAAGGTGAAACTATGCGCGCATTACTAATCTCTCTTTTGGCAAGTTCGGCTCTGATGGGCTGCACAACGGCCGCTCAAATGGAAACTAAAACTTCGTCTCGGCCTGCGATACCGTCCTTTAAGACATCTACCTCTGGCTATACCCGCAGTGCGGAGGTGGACGCGCTCATCAAGGCGTCGCTAAATAGCACTCATGCTTATGACATAACAGAATCATTGACGACTGAGATTGGGCCGCGCGTCGGCGGCTCTCCCGAAGAAGCCAAAGCGCGTGAGTGGGCGGTCGCGAAGTTTAAAGCAATAGGGCTCCAAAATGTGCGCATTGAACCTTTTACCATGCCTTATTGGGAGCGCGGTATTGAAACAGCCTCTATTGTCTCTCCTAATCCGCAGCCCCTTTATATTACGTCACTTGGCGGCTCGGTTGCGACGCCTTATAATGGTGTTGAAGCAGAGATTGCCTATTTTCCGACATTTGAAGATTTGAAAAATGCGCCTATGGGCGGGCTTGAAGGCAAGATCGTCTTTATTTCAGGGCGGATGGAGAAAGCCCCTGACGGCGCGGGTTATGGCCCGGCCAATCAAAAACGCCGCTCAGGCGCGACCGAGGCGGCAAAACGCGGCGCGATTGCTGTTGTGATTCGCTCCGTGGGCACAGATAGCCATCGTTTCCCGCATACAGGCATGATGCGTTATGCCGATGGCGTTAAGAAAATTCCTATTGCCGCGCTCTCTGCGCCAGATGCAGATCAGCTCGAACGCACCTTAGAGAGCGGTCAGAAAATGCGCCTTAAAATGACGCTAACCCCGCAATGGAAAGGTGACAGGCAATCTGGCAATGTCATTGGCGATATAGTGGGCTCTGAAAAACCCGAAGAGATCGTTTTGATCAGTGGTCATTTGGATTCTTGGGATCTTGGAACAGGCGCTATTGATGATGGGGCCGGGATTGGCATTTCAGCCGGGGCCGCGCAGGTTCTGATTGAAAGCGGATTGAAACCCAAACGCACGATTCGCGTTGTGGCTTTTGGCGCAGAAGAAGTGGGGCTATTAGGAGGCTTTGCCTATGCCAAGCAGCATAAGGGCGCCAGCCTTGATAATCATGTTCTTGCGACCGAGTCAGACTTTGGCGCGACGCCGCCATATGAAGTGTTAGCAGGTGTGCAGAGCGGCCGCGCGGTCATTGAAGATATGGCCAAGGCCTTAGGCTTGCCAATGTCAGATCGCGCAACCAATGGGGGGCCAGATATTGGACCGATGTCGCGCGAGGGCGTTCCGACAATGCGGTTCCAGCAAGAGGGCACAGATTATTTTGATCTTCATCATACGCCAGATGATACATTCGATAAGATTGACGCGGATGATATGGCCAAAAACACGGCGGCCTTTGCAACAATGATTTGGATGGCCTCCGAAGCTGAGACGGATTTCAGGGGAGATAAATAATGAAACTTAAATATCTACTCGCGGCGGGTTTGATGGCTTTTACCCCTACGGCGCAAGCTGAGACTTTGATGGATGTCTATAAGCATCTCCATGCTAATCCTGAGCTTTCTAGTATGGAAAGCGAGACAGCCGCTTATCTGGCTAAGCGCATGAAAAAGCTTGGCTTTGAGGTGACTGAGGGCTTTGGCGGCACAGGCGTTGTCTCCGTGATGGAAAACGGACCAGGCAAAACTATCATGATCCGCGCGGATATGGACGGCCTGCCAGTAAAAGAAACGACAGGCCTGTCATTTGCTAGCACGGTTATTAGAAAAGACCGATTTGGCGATGAACATCCCGTCATGCATGCTTGCGGCCATGACATTCATATGACAACATTTTTGGGCGCGGCTCAGGAGCTTGTTGCTAATAAGGATTTGTGGTCTGGCACGCTCATTATGATTTTGCAGCCCGCTGAAGAAATCAGCCACGGCGCAAAGGATATGATCAAAGCAGGTTTGTTCAAAAAGTTCCCACAGCCAGACTATAATCTAGCCCTGCATGCGAATTCTGGAATGCCTGCAGGCATGGTCGGCGTTACGTCAGGCTACGCGCTTGCTAATGTAGATTCTGTTGACATCACGGTTAAGGGCGTGGGCGGTCACGGCGCTTATCCGCAAACGACGAAAGACCCCATTGTTTTGGCGTCTCAAATCGTTGTGGCCTTACAGACAATTGTCTCGCGCGAAGTTGCCGCGCAGGACTCTGCGGTTGTAACAGTTGGCTCCATCCACGGCGGATCAAAGCACAATATTATCGGCGAAGAAGTGAAACTTCAGCTTACCGTGCGGTCTTATTCTGATGAGACGCGCGATAAGCTTTTGGCGTCTATTAAGCGTATTTCAGAAAATATGGGCCGGGTTGCTGGCCTGCCAGATGACAAGCTACCCGTTGTTGAGATCAAGGACGAATATACGCCAGCCGCTTATAATAACCCTGAACTCTCCGCCAAAGCGATGAAAACAATGGGCGACGTCATTGGCGCCGATAATGTAATCGCCCTAGACCCTGTTATGGGAGGTGAGGACTTTGGGCGTTACGGCCGAACGGATGCTAAAATCCCGGGCATGATATATTGGCTAGGGGCGGCGGACCCCAAAGAGGTCAAAGCTGCGAAAAAGGCCGGTAAATCCATGCCGTCACTTCATTCGCCATTTTTCAGGCCAGATGCGGCGGCGGCTATTCCTGTAGGGGTGGATACGATGACAGCGACAGCGGTATCGTTATTTAACGAATAGGGCGCAATTGCCGAGGTTTAAAAATGTTCTTTTTATCTGCGCGGCTAATAAATTGCGCAGTCCAACGGCGGAGCATGTCTTTGCCGACTTTCCTGATATAGAGACAGATTCGGCGGGTCTGAACTTGTCGGCGGATTTAGTGTTGTCATCTGAGCAACTTTTATGGGCTGACCTCATATTCGTCATGGAGAGGGCGCATCGCAATAAACTTTCGAAGAAATATAAAAGACACCTAAATGGCCAACGCGTCATATGCCTGAATATTCCAGATGATTATGATTATATGGACCCCGTTTTAATCCACATTCTTAAAGAGAGGGTCACGCCGCACCTGATGCCGTGAAGCTATCTTGTGCTGACGGGGCAAAAAACTCTAGACATTTCGTCATATGCATATAATTGCATATCAAAATTTCATCTAAGGATTACACATGTCATTGCCGCCTATTTTGCAAAACCTTGAATTGCCTATCGTGGCCGCGCCAATGTTTATCGTGTCAGGACCTGACCTCGTTATCGCGCAATGCAAAGCTGGAATTGTCGGCTCTTTCCCAGCGCTTAATGCGCGTCCAGCAGCAGAACTTGAAAAATGGATTGTCCGTATCAAGCTTGAGCTAGAGCAATATCAAAAAGACAATCCAGATAAGAAGGTTGCGCCTTTTGCTGTAAACCAAATTTGCCATCCTTCTAATAACCGCCTAGAGCATGATACTGAAGTTTGCCGCAAGCATGAAGTTCCTATTATCATTACCAGCTTGCAAGCAAACCAAGATGTCTATGACGCGACGCATAGCTATGGCGGGATCATTTTGCATGATGTCGTCAATATTCGCCATTCCAAGAAGGCTCTTTCAATGGGTGCGGACGGGCTTATCGCTGTTTGTTCTGGTGCTGGTGGTCACGCAGGACGGTTATCGCCTTTCGCGCTTATTCCAGAAATCCGCCAATTCCATGACGGCCCGCTATTATTGTCTGGTTCTATCGCTACGGGCGGTTCTGTTGCAGGCGCCTTAGCCATCGGAGCTGACTTAGCTTATATCGGAACTCGTTTCATTGCTTGCAAAGAAGCCAACGCCGAAGAGGGTTACAAGCAAGAGATTATCGATAGCTCGGGCGAAGACATTGTTTATTCAAGTCTCTTCACAGGCGTGCATGGTAATTACCTCAAAGGGTCAATTGAAAAAGCCGGACTTGATCCGAATAATCTTCCAACGGCTGATAAGACATCTATGAATTTTGGGTCTGGCGGAAATACCGAAGCTAAGGCTTGGAAAGATATTTGGGGCGCGGGGCAGGGTGTTGGCTCCGTCCATGACGCGCCGTCCATGCAAGAGATCGTTGACCAGTTTGCGGTGGAATACGCACAAGCTAAAGAGCGCGTTGGTATTTAATTCAACGTTAGCTTCTGGATGTTTTCCTTAATCCTTGAAACAAATTAAATGAATTGCTTCATTGCCAGTTCATCGGCAATCCGTTAAACGCGGGCATTGAGTCTGCTTTAATGGCAGTGACTCGCTTAATTTCTATGGAGGAATGATATGGGAGCGAATTGGTTTAAGGGGATAGTCATCCTCGCCATCTTAGCGCTCTTGTGGGCTTTTTTAACTGCACCAAAAAGATCAACGTCAATGGGTGAAGACGTCGAGAAAGCTTTGGCAAGCGCAGGATATTCAAGCACACAAGTCGAGATGGTCGGTAATGTTGCGACCCTAACGGGCGAAACAGTTAGCGAAAAAACAAAAAACGAAATCACATCGGTTGCCGCTAACACAACATGTTCTGCGTGCGCTGATAAAAATAAAACATGGCATGAAGTCGTAAACAATATGACAGTCAAAAAGGCCCCTGTTGTTCAGGCCGCGCCGGCGCAATCACCTTACACCTTCTCCGCAGTCAAAACTGAAAATGGCCGCGTCGTTCTTAAGGGATGGGTTCAAGATGAAGCGCAACGCGTTCGCGTCCTAGCAAGAGCTAATGAAGCCTATTCAAGTGTTTTAGATCGCACAGTGAAAATCGCATCGGGCGCGCCCAATGCAGATTGGGAACAAGTTCTAAACCTTAATATTGACGAGCTAAAATTAATGAAGTCGGGCCGTTTTACGATGGAAGACAATACGTCCTTCATAAGCGGGGAGGCTGACACAGTTGAGCTTCGCACGCAGATCAATGAAATGGTCAGCAAATTACCCGCTGGATATGAAGGCGCGGCAAATATTACTGTGCCCAATACGGCAGCTCTTAATGTCGGCGAAGTTAAATCCGAAAGCATCTGCCAAACATTGTTAGATGATTTGAAGACAGGCAAGAAAATCAACTTTGCCTATGACAAGGCTGCTATTCGCGGCGCCGAAAGCTTCGACCTCATGAACGCGCTAGCCTCTGCCGCTAAGCAATGCTCATCTTTCAAGATTAGTATTGAAGGCCATACAGATGCTGATGGCGCAGCTGACTACAACCAACGCCTTTCAGAAGATCGCGCCAATTTAGTTGTTGCTTATCTTTCAGAGAACGGCGTTGACCGTAACCGTATGACCGCAACAGGCTTTGGCGAAACCAAACCTATTGGCGACAACTCAACAGATGCTGGCAAAGCAGAAAATCGCCGCATTGAATTTACCGTGACACAGTCCGAATAAGGAGACTTAGAAAATGTTAGACAATCTATTAAGTTACACAGCATGTTTTGGATGGCTCATCCCCTTCCTTTTTGGTCTTCTCGGGTTAGGGCTCGGTTGGCTGTTCTTCCGCGGCAAGAAGCAGGTCGGTGACCTCTCAGTCGAAGGCGAAGGCGCGTTGCGCGCTGAAGCCGATAGCCTGCGTGCCCGCGTTCAAGACCTTGAAGGCCGCGTTTCAACACGTGACGGCGAAGTCTCTAGCCTCAAAGGCAAGCTCGCGGCTGCTGCCGCAGGTGCAGCTGCTGCAGGCGGCGCTGCCGCCGCTGTTGCGACTAAAGGCGATGATGACGAAACATATGCGCTCGAATGGCGTAACCGTTATCTTGCAGCCCGCGTTAAATATCTCGAAGGCCGTATTGCCGAAGCTCCAGCTAAGAAAGCAAAAGCAGCGCCTAAGAAACGCGCGACAGCTAAGAAAGCTGCTGCGGGTGCCGCGCTTGCCGGTGCTGCCGTTGCGGCTAAGAAGAAGGCGCCTGCCAAAAAAGCGGCTCCCAAGAAAATTGCGGTTAAGAAAAAAGCTGCACCTAAGCCAAAAGCTGCACCTAAGCCAAAAGCGAAAGCGGCTCCTAAGCCTAAGGTTCTTTATACAGATGGGCCGACAGATGGCGCGCCTGATGATTTGAAACTCATTAAAGGTATCGGACCGAAGTTTGAAAAAGATCTTCACTCGAAGGGTATCTACTACTTCCGTCAAATCGGTGCTTGGAAAGCGGCTGATGTTAAGATGGTCGAAGGCGTTATCGACTCCATTCCGGGCCGCATCAAGCGCGATGAATGGGTCAGACAAGCTAAAGGCCTCGCTAAGACTGGCGGTGCTAAAAAGACAACGGGCAAGAAGAAGCCTGGACCAAAGCCTGGTACAAAGCGTGGTAACCTAACCGCCGCAGGAACAGTGCGTAAAAAGCCTGGACCAAAAACAGGATCAGCTAAGCCAAAAATGAGCGACGCCGAGGCTAAGTTCGAGAAATATTTCACGAATGTGAAGAAATATGACTCACGGGCTAAACGCGATGTTGTCCAAAATATTGTTAAATATTGTGGTATCGCGCTCAGAACGCGTGACGGATCTTTGGTCGCCTGTTCAGACGAGTCCGAAGTTCAAACTGTCGCAAAGGGCTTTGCTACGAAAAAGCTTGGCCTTTCATCGGGTCAGCTAGAACTGGTCAAAGATGTTTGCACAACAATGAAGCCAGACCGCTTTAAAAACCGCGTAACCTTCTATTACCTCGCGGCCAAAAAAGCCGGTAAATTGGATATCTTTGGCGGTTAGTCGATTTGCGTTTAGGCGCAAATTTACAGCCCTAAGGATTATCCTTACATAATCTCAAAGAGAACCCGTCTTTCATGGCGGGTTTTTTTATGTCCAAACAATGAGATTAAGAGGATCGAGCCTAACGTTTGCTCCTAAACACAGGGCGGAGATGAGATGAGATGAGATGAGATGAGAGGATGAGGGTGTTATGTTTCACCCTCAAATGTCCTTTCACCCCGCCGGATGAGGGGGCCCATCATCAAAGCTAGGTATCACTCGATGTTATTTAAAGATGGGTTCCGTCATGCGCCCCTATCTACATCAGGCCAATCGCATATGGGTAATAGCTTTGATGAGAGAGGCTCGGAAAAAGGCGAAAAACTATAGAGCAGGGGAATAATATAGGGAGGACGTGGCAATCTAGTTTTATCCCTTTCCAACTTAATCCAAGTCCAACCCATTAGAGCTGCACCCATAGGCGATTGGCCAGCTATCTACATAAGGGGCAGAGGATGAGGAGAGGACTAGAAAGTTTTTGTCCTTAAGCTGGCGCCTGAACGGCCACATCCTTCGCAATGTCGACCATTCCCATTCCGATGAGAAAGACAAGAATTATGACCATGTTGAAGGTATAGATAAAGCCTACGCCATAACTTGTCAGGAAGGACTTAAACCAACCCCGTCCAAACATGCGCTTTGCAGAGATTGGCAGATAGATAAGCAAGATGAGCGTATAGATACCCAGTAATCCCGGTATTGGCGTGAACTGAACGAGCAGGATGAAAAAGAAAAGTAGAAGGAAGGAAAAAGAATGAATATAGGCCGCATGCACTAAGTGGTCGAAAAGCATAGCCCGCTCGCGTCCTCTTATGAATATAGCGCCCATCAACATAGAAAATGGCATCATCGCGAACATAATTTTTGGCAGCCAATTATTTATAGGAGCATTCACCCTCTCAGGTTGCCTGAGCATAATCGAAATAGCTTGTCTCATGGCTGCAGAATTGAGCGTCAATTTTTCACCCGAAAGACCCGTAATATTCATCATTGTTTCGCCCGCATCTGACGCCGCTTCTTTTTCTTCCTCTAATTTTTCTATTTCTTCGTTAAGTTCATTTATTTCTTCCCGTATGTCTGGGTCGGTTATGTCCAAATTTTCGAAATTAGAAGGGTCTTCCTTCATCGGTGGCTCTATGGGCTCAGGCGTCTCCTTTCGCTCTTGGATGACCTCATTCAAGCTATCAATGCGTTCCATAACGGCATCTCGGGCGGCGATAAGCCCTGGTTTGGCGTAGCGAAACTTAGTATCTTCAATTTGGGCATTCAGATTTGTGAGGCTTGCTTGAGTGCTTTTTAGCTCAGTTTCTAAGGTTTCTATGGACTTATTTTCATCGTTATTGATGATATTGACCATGTCATTTTCAAAAGCGCTGATCGCGTCATCTGATACTAACTCTCTGATCTTACTCTTGCGTTCCAAAAAGAATATTTTTGGCGTGAATTTCTTCTCCCCTGAGCCAGCAACGAAAACGGCATTCGGATCGGATTTCGTTCCAAAAGCGATGAGCTGCGTTCCAGATATGGCAACATAGCCAAATAGCAAAAGCGACGTTGCCAGAAACATGCGGATGGGGGACGTCCATTTTTGCCGCGCGCCATCTGAATATTCCCGCGCCATTTTACCCGGTTTGAACAGTAAGCTGCGAAGGCTTCTCCAAATTTTTCCTTCAAAGGCCGTAAGGGACGCAAAAAGCTCCGCGCCTAAAGACCAGATTGAACGACGAAAATTATCGTTTTTATTTCCGCAGGCATAACAATAGACGCCGTTCATATCTTCCCCGCAGGAAAAACAATTTAGGCTCTGATTGGCATTCGGAATTGTATCGGCGTCAAGTAGTCCTACAGACTCTAAATCGACAGTTTCAATATCACCCATAGTCGCTCGCCCTATACCTCGCCCAATACCTTAATAGCCCATCTATGACACATGGTTTTAGGAAAGAAAATATAGAACAATATGCAACAAATTGCATATATGGCTTTTCAAGCCTAATATGCCTTGCTAAGTAAGCTTCATGTTTAAAAATCAGTCAGTCGCCATAACAGGCGCAAATGGCGGTATCGGCAGAGCTATCGCCGAGATGTTTATTTCCCAAGGTGCAAAAGTTGCTATCAGCGATTTGAAGGCCCCATCCGAAACCGCTGCAGAGATAGGCGCAATTGCTTTTGCTTGCGACGTGACAAGCGATCAAGCAGTTCAGGACTTTGTTGACATGGCAGGCGCGGCCAATGGCCCCATTGATATATTCGTCTCTAATGCCGGCGTGGGTTTTGGTGACCCTGAACACGCGGCAGGGGCGAGCAATGAGAATTGGGAGCTAAGCTGGCAGGTCAATGTAATGAGCAGCGTTTACGCCGCGCGGGCGCTCTTGCCGCAAATGAAAGAGCGTGGTTCAGGGCGGTTCGTCATTACGGCGTCAGCCGCAGGCCTTTTGGGTCAAATTGGCAGCGCCTCTTACACGGCGACGAAACATGCAGCTGTCGGTTTTGCCGAAAGTCTCGCTATTCGCCATTGGGATCAGGGCATTAAAACCCATTGTATTTGCCCGCAATATGTTCGCACTAATATGACCAAGGGCATGGCGATGGCGGAGGGGCATCAGGATGGCTTAAAAGAGCCCTCAGATGTTGCCCAGGCTCTAAGAGTAGCAATCGAAGAAGACCGTTTTATGGTTCTTTCTCATCCTGTTGTTGGCGATTATTTCAAAAACAAAGCCATGGATTATGAGGCCTATATTAACGGTATGAATAGGCTGAAACAAAAACTCGGTAACGACCAACTCCCCACATAGGAACGACATAATGGCACGATTTGATCTCACTGGAAAAGTTGCGCTTGTGGCCGGCGCAAGCCGCGGCATCGGCGAAGCTATAGCCCACGGCCTGGCTGAACACGGCGCTTCCGTCATTTGTTCGAGCCGGAAGCAAGCCGATTGCGAAAAGGTTGCCGAGGCCATTCGCGCCAAAGGGGGCACAGCAATCTCTGCTGAACTGCATTTAGGCGAGATGTCAGATCATGACAAAGCCGTTGCGATGATCGAAAATGAATTTGGACGTTTGGATATATTGATAAATAACGGCGCGACGAACCCTTATTTCGGCCCTGCGCATGAAGCGCCGGAATCTGCTTATGACAAGACATGGGACGTCAATGTCAAAGGGCCTTACTTCCTCTCCGCTAAATCTATTCCGTTAATGCTCAAAAATGGCGGCGGCTCTATCGTGAATGTGGCCTCTGTTGACGGCATTCAGCCCGGTAAAGGCCGCGTCATATACGGCATGACCAAAGCGGCGATTATAAACATGACCAAAGGTATGGCCAAGGAATATGGTAATCACGGCATTCGCGTTAATGCGCTTCTTCCTGGGTTTACGGATACGAAGATTGCTGCCGCGCTCAAAGAAGCCCCTGGGATGCAAGATTATATGAATAATAATCTCGCGATCTCTCGTATGGCGCAGCCAGAAGAAATGGTCGGCTCTGTGCTCTATATGGTGTCCGATGAGGCAAGCTATTTTACTGGGCAGGGTATGGTAGTTGACGGCGGAGCCATTATCTAATGAGCAGCGAAAATCCAACTGTTGAGGTTCGCAAGGGCGAAGAATTAGATATGGCCGCCATAGACGCGGTGTTAAAAGCCACATTGCCTGATTTAAAGGGCGAGGCAAAGGTCACGCAATATGCGTCAGGCGCGTCAAATTTGACATATGCGATTGACTATCCCGCAAGCGCCGATTTTTCGGGACGCCGCATGGTTCTGCGCCGACCACCCTTTGGGGATAAGCCAAAGTCTGGCCACGATATGCACCGCGAATACCGCGTAATGACGGCGCTCAAAGGGCATATTCCTGTACCAGATACGCTTTATTATACAGATGACGTCTCAATCATCGGCGCGGAGTTTTACGTCATGGACCGCTCAGAAGGGCATCTTATACATACTGAAATTCCAAAAGAATGGAATTGGACCGCCAAGGAAGCTCGTCAACTCTGTGAGAATTTTTTTCAATCTCTTGTGGACTTACATACTGCTGACTATGAGGCCGCTGGCCTTGGCGATTTTGGTAAGCCTGAAGGTTATGTCAGCCGTCAGATATTAGGGTGGAATCGCCGCTGGGAAAAATCTTGGACCGAAGATATCGAAAAGTTTGAAGACGTTCAGCAGTGGTTAGTCGATAATATGCCAGCAGCGGAACGCGGCGCAGCCGTTATACACGGTGATTTCCGGATTGATAATTGTATTCTAAAGCAGGATGATCCGACTCAAATTGAGGCTATCCTTGATTGGGAAATTTCAGCACTTGGCGACCCGATGATGGATCTAGGCAATACGCTCGCCTATTGGATTGAAGCTACCGATCCGGACTTTATGAAAATGACCGTGCGCCAGCCGAGCCAAGCCGAAGGCATGATGACACGTCAGGAAGTTTTGGATTTTTACGCGGCTAAGACCGGCGCTGATGTCTCGGGCTTTCAGTTCTACTATGTTTACGGCATTTGGCGTCTGGCCGTAATCATCCAGCAAATATATGCACGCTTTTACCGCGGTCAAAATGATAATCCGCGTTTCAAGCCCTATGGACAAATGACGACCGCGCTGGGGCAACTCGCGCGCTACAAAATTAAATCAGGTACACTTTAAAAATAGAAGGATAAGACTATGTCATCAAACATGGATCTAGGGATGAGCGAAAAAGTCGCTCCGCTTGTAGAAAAGATTAGAGACTTTGCGCGCAACTTTGTGGCGCCGCTTAATGAGGAATTTGACTCTTTAATTGGCACTGGCCCGAATGGCCGTTTTAGCTATTCAGATCGCCAAACAGAAATTCTTGAAACCATGAAAAATGAAGCCCGCAAGCGCGGCTTATGGAATTTCTGGCTGACGGATTCCGAAGAAGGTTACGGCCTTTCGACGGTTGAATATGCTTATGTTGCTGAAGAACTTGGCTGGGTGCATATGGCCTCCGAAGCCATGAATTGCTCGGCGCCTGATACCGGAAATATGGAAGTCTTAGAACGCTACGGCACGCCAGAGCATAAAGAGAAATGGCTTAAGCCGCTTCTCGAAGGTAAAATCCGCTCAGCTTATCTTATGACGGAGCCAGATGTAGCGTCATCAGATGCGACGAACCTCGAATTCTCTGCTGTCAAAGATGGTGATGAGTGGGTCTTAAACGGCGAAAAATACTGGTCGTCCGGGGCGGGTGATCCGCGCTGTAAAGTCTTTATCTTAATGGCCAAGACGCCAAGCGAAGAGCGTTCTAAGCATCAGCAGCATTCTATGTTCGTCGTTGACGCAGAACTGGAAGGTTATGAAGTCCTGCGCCCAATGATGGTCTTTGGTCATGATGATGCGCCGCACGGTCATATGCATGTGCGCTTTACGAATGTGCGCATTCCGGCAGACGCTTTGCTGATCCGCGAAGGGGCTGGTTTTGAAGTCTCGCAGGGCCGCCTTGGACCAGGCCGTATTCATCACTGCATGCGCTCCATTGGTCAGGCTGAGAAAGCGCTGCAACTCCTCTGCAAGCGCTCACTAGAACGCGAAGCCTTTGGCAAACAACTCGCTTTCCTTGGCGCGAATTTCGATATTATTGCGGAGTCCCGTATCAAGATTGAGCAAGCCCGCCTCTTATGCCTCAAAGCGGCATGGGCCATGGACACAATGAGCAAGCGTGATGCTGCGCCGTGGATTTCTATGATCAAAGTCGAAGCGCCGCGTATGTCTCTCGAAGTCATTGACCAAGCCATGCAGATGTATGGCGGCACAGGTATATCACAAGATACGCCCCTTGTTCAGATGTTCCAAGGGCAGCGTACATTGCGCTTTGCTGATGGCCCTGATTCCGTTCATCGCCGCCAAGTCGCGCGTAAAGAGCTTCGCGGCTACACAAACCAGAAAATTTAGACGCCAAATTGGGCGTAGCGTTTAACGCTATCTTTAAGTAAATCTTGTAACCCTTCCGCTACTCGCGGAGGGGTTTATGGTTGATATATCCAGCACACATTTTCAAACGTCACGTTCATCTTGGGCGTTAGTTGGCGTTTTCACGCTTTCGATCTTCCTAAGCGCTACACTCCTTTTCTCCGTACAGCCGCTATTTGCAAAACTCGTCCTACCTTTACTAGGGGGCTCGTCGAGCGTTTGGAATACGGCCATGGTCTTTTTCCAGGGCATGCTTCTGGGCGGATATATTTACGCCCATCTCATCTCTAAATACCTAAAACTTCCGCTTCAGATACTCTGTCATACAGTGATACTTTCACTAGGCTTGTTTTTTCTCCCGCTTGCCATCGCATCAGGATGGACGCCGCCGGAGGGCGGGGCGCAGGCCTATTGGCTCATTGGCCTATTTGCTGTCTCAGTTGGCATGCCGTTTTTTGCGATTTCGGCTAATGCACCATTATTGCAGCGCTGGTTTAGCCGCACGGCTCACAAGGATGCTGATGATCCTTATTTTCTCTATGCGGCGAGCAATGCTGGAAGCCTCTTATCTTTATGTCTGTACCCCATCCTCTTTGAACCGCTCTTAAGGCTGCAAGCGCAAACAGAGCTATGGGCGCGGGGTTATTGGGCGCTCATCGCTGTTATTTTGGCAGCAGGTGTTTTTGCGGCGCTACATCAAAAGACCCAAAATGTTAGCGAGGAAAAAGCGTCGGCCCCCGCCAAAGCCGTTACGCATAAACAGCGCCTATTCTGGATTTTCCTCGCCTTCATTCCGTCTAGCCTTATGCTGGGTGTGACGTCCCACATGGCCAACAACATCGCCTCCGCGCCGTTTCTTTGGATTATTCCTTTGGCGCTCTATCTGCTGACCTTCGTTATTGTCTTCGCCAAGAAACCCATTGTAACGCCCGCCCAGCTTGCCCGCCTTTTTCCTTGGGTAATATTGGTGGCTCTCATCGCGGGTTTTGTACTCAAGCTCTTCGTTCTGGTTTCGATTGGTCTTAGCTTAATATGTTATTTCATTATCGCACTTCTCTGCCATGGCCGTTTAGTTGAAGCGCGCCCCGACGTCGCGAACTTAACGGAATTCTACATCTGGATGTCATTTGGCGGCGTCTTAGGGGGTATCTTCAATGCTCTTATTGCGCCGGCCATTTTCCCCAATGTTTATGAATATCTGATTATTCTCATCGCCGCACAATTTGCGGTTCCGTCCAAGACCAACACGTCCTTTGAAGAGATTAGGGGTAAAGCTTTCACCCTTGCCAAATACGCAATCCCCGGATTGATAATATTTAAGGGCTTAGCGTTACTAGGCTTAGACGCACGCATCGGCGCCTTTATTGGCGGCGGACTGTTCCTATTTGGTCTTAGCCGCATGCGGGGTCAGACCAAAACCTTCTTTTTAGATCTTGGAATTCTGGCGGCCTTAGTCATGATTTTGCCGACGCTTTATCATAAGCCCATTCTAACGGACCGGTCTTTCTTTGGGGTCTTGCATGTCAAAGAGGTCGAGAGCAAACACGGCCTCGTTCATAAATTTATCCACGGCGACACCATCCATAATTATCAATTCCGTGACCCCGCTAAGCGTAAAATCCCGCTGGCCTATTATGCGCCAGGTAATACCTTTGATATGGCGATGCAAGCCGCCCGTATTGATAGCCCCAAAATGACAATCGCAATGGTAGGTTTAGGGGCAGGGGCTATGGCCTGTTATGAGAAACCTGGTGATAGCTGGACTTATTACGAAATTGACCCTGCCGTTGTGGATATGGCGACCAACCCAGATTACTTTAGTTTTATGGCGGATTGCGCTACAGCGCCTGATATCCGTATCGGGGATGCGCGTATGACGCTCGAGGCTTTAGCGCCGGCCTCTCAAGATATGGTTGTCATAGACGCGTTCTCATCCGACTCTATTCCAACGCATCTTCTGACGACAGAGGCGCTCACGCTGTACCGCTCTAAACTCAAAACGGACGGACTTATCTTCTTCCATACCTCCAACCGCGTCATGGATGTGGCCTCTGTTGTGGTCAGGCTTGCCGATGAAGCGGGACTGGCAAGCCGCTATGTTGAGACCTCTGATTTTTCTGATAAGGAATATGGTGAGTTCTATATTGCGAGCACAGGCGTCTTAATCGGTCAGGAAGCCCGCATCATGGCGGCTACGCAGGCTGTTCCTGATTGGAAAATACTAGTTCCTAGTAAAAGCGTTAAAGCTTGGTCAGATGACTATTCTTCTATCATAGGCTCTATTAAATCATTTGCCCTAAAAGAAGCGAGCACAATTCAGCCCTAGAAATGTCTCGACAAGCACCATCATGACGCCATAAATAGGCTCCGAATAAGGAGATTATTATGCCAAGTTTTGATGTTGTATCCGAAGCGGATATGTCCGAGGTCGACAATGCCGTTCAAAATGTCATGCGTGAAATTTCTGTGCGTTATGATTTTAAAGGTTCAAAATCCACCGTTGAGAGCAATGACGGAATGATAAAAATATCCGCCGATGACGATCTTAAGCTCAATCAGATGCACGAAATTTTGCGCGGGCAATTGCATAAGCGCGGCATTGAGCCAGGCCAGCTCGATTATCAAAAAGTTGAACCTGCGGCGGGGCAATCAGTACGCCAAAATATCTTGATTAAACAAGGTCTTGAAAAAGAGCTGGCGAAGAAAATTGTCAAGGATATTAAAGGCGCAAAGATGAAAATCCAGGTCGCTATTCAAGGGGATGAGCTTCGCGTAACAGGTAAAAAACGTGATGATTTACAGGCCGCTATTCAGTTCATAAAAGACCTTGGCCTCGAACAGCCCGTGCAATTTAAGAACTTCCGCGATTAGCTTTCTTAGGGGTTTACTCTTGTAAGCCTATGGGCGGTTCCCATCTCTATTGGAATGTAATGTTTCATGGAGAGTCTAATGCCGCAATTAAGTGATATGATAAAAGGGGGCCTTATCCTATCAGCCGCCGCCGCCGTCATGTGGGTCTTTATGATAAAGCCGCATACTTATGCCTGGCAGCCTGCTGGGGAAGTGCAAGGCAGTGTTAAGACGTTAATGTCCAATTCTAAAGTTATCGGTCAGCCTGTTATTAATGCTATCGTCACCCTTGAAAGCGGCGGGCAAACCATCGTCGCCGTGCCGCTTAAAAGCGACGTCAGGCAAGGCGATACCGTCATACTTCGTGTTCAAGAAGACGCGGATAAACCCTCGCGCCGGCGCTATGAGTTCCTCAAAGAGGCGCCTTAGCGTTCAAAGGCGACCTCGCCGTTCACAATAGTCATAACAGGCTCAGCCGTCAAAATATCTTCCGCATCCGCTGTCATCATATCGGTTGCAAAGACGGTAAAGTCTGCCGTGTTGCCGACTTTGATCGTGCCCACGCTCTCTTCTTGGAATGCAGCATAGGCCGGCCAAGCTGTAAACATTTTTAGTGCTTCTTGCGGCGTAACCTTTTGCTCGGGATACCAAGCCTCATTTGAAAACCCGTCTAGGCCTTTGCGAATTGTGGCTGCGTAAAACTCGATCCGAGGGTCGCCAACTTCTACGGGGGCGTCCGAGCCGCCCGCAATGACGGCGCCGCTATCGATCAAGCTGCGCCACGCATAGCCGCCTGCAAGACGGTCTTTGCCAAGACGGTCAACGGCGAAATAAAGATCTCCAATGGCGTGAGAGGGCTGCATAGACGGGATGATGCCATATTTCGCAAAGAGGGGAATATCATCGACATGAACAATTTGACTATGTTCAATGCGCCAGCGCGGATCAGGATTGGCGCGCTCGGCCTCTGGTATGGCTTCAAAGGCGTCTTTATACCATTGTAGAACTTGGCGGTTTCCTCGGTCGCCAATGGCATGAATATTGACCTGAGTGCCGTTGCGCAAAGCCGCTTTGAGGATGGAGTTGGCTTGCTCTTCTTTTAGCGTCATCAATCCTGAATTGCCCTTATCGTCGGCGTAAGGCTCTATCAGGGCTGCGCCGCGCGACCCCAGCGCGCCATCAGCATAGAGTTTAATTGCGCGTGTGGTAATGAGGGCATTATCTTTACTTGATCTTTTAATCATCGTCGGCACGTTCTTGTGATCTAGTAAATCAATAGAATTATAGACTCGGATCTTTATCTTCCCGTCATCCGCCAATTTATTGATCACAGCGATATCGTCTGGATTGACCGACATGGAGTGAATGCCTGCCCAGCCGCGAGACGCGTAAAGCTCCGCGCCTTTGACATAGGCCTCGGCTTTGCGGGCATCTGTAAGCTCCGGCATCAGGTCTTCGACAAGCTTGGCAGCATTGTCAATTAGCATGCCGCTAGGCTCAGTTTTGCCGCGACGGGGTTCCGCTTTGCCATTTCTATTGATCGCGCCGCCATAAGGCGCTTCGGTTTGGGCTGTAATGTTAGAGAGTTCTAAGGCCTTCGAGTTTACAACGACGGCATGACCGTCTGCGCGTTCCAAAATGACAGGATGCGCCGTTGTGACGTCATCTAAATCATATCGGTTAGGGAAGCGTTTTTCAGGCCAATGTGTTTCAATCCAACCCCGGCCATAAATCGTCTCGCCCTCAGGCGTGGTCTTAGCAACTTCTGTGAGGCGTGATTTAAGGTCGGTAACCGATTTCGTGCCCTCTAGATTTAGCGTCATTTCGCGCAAACCAATGCCGAGTAAATGCCCATGTGCGTCCGTGAGGCCTGGATACATCGCCGCGCCTTTCAGGTCGACGCTACGCTGATTTGTAGAGGTGTGATCCCCGCACCAGTTACCCTCCGCTGTCCCTGCATATGTGATCTTGCCGTTTTTAACAGCAACGGCTTCCACTAAAGGATTCGTGTCTATCGCCGTATAAATTGGCCCGCCAGAGATACACCAATTATTTTTGCTGACATCAGAGGCGATATCGTTTTTCCCGCATGCAGTAAGAATAAGCGCCGTTGCGGCCGTCAGAAGGAGTTTGTTGGTCATATGAGTCACCCATTAATTCACACGTAACTTAGCGGTAGCCGAAAGAAATACTAGGGCTTGATTTGAGTTCCTGCCCTCGGTTTAGCCTCCGCTCATTTGTCGTTTTGAGCGTCTTTGTATTCTAGGCAGATTTCCGGAATTCTCTTGGGTTTACAATACCATCAGGGTGGGCCTCAATCTTCAGGACATTGTCGATGGCGCCAAGTAATTCGACCAATTTTACGGGTTTAGCTAAAGCGTCATCCATGCCGATATTTTTGCATAGGCGTTTTTGCTGATATTGTGGGTCAGCGGTGAGAGCGATAATCAGCACATCTGACCAGCTTTCTGTACTGCCGCGTATGGCTAAGGTGGCTTCTATACCGTCCATGACCGGCATGTGAATGTCCATCAATACGATATCAATTGGCGTTGTCTTTAGAACATCAATGGCCTGCTGCCCATCGCTAACGATGTGAATTTCGCCCACAAGCGATTCTAGGAGCGATGTAATGACCATATGGTTCGTTGTATTGTCATCTGCAACGAGGATACGAAGGCCAGAGTAATTTGTCGGTTCAGGCTTCGCATCTTCCAGAATTTGATCAACTAAATCAACGCTGCCCTGTTTGGGGGATTTGGCTTTCATGTTATCCAAGGGCAGGGTGAGGGCGAATACGGTGCCTTTTCCGCTTTCAGATCTTAGCGAAATAGTGCCGCCCATCAATTCGATTATCTCTTTGGTAATCGTCATGCCTAGGCCAGTGCCGCCAAATCTGCGCGCAATTGATTTATCGGCTTGGGTATAGGCTTCAAAAATCTGTTTTTGCTGTTCAAGCGTCATGCCAATGCCGTTATCCTTGACGGCCAAAACAAGGCGTGACGGTTGTCCCTCTTTTTCCACGGTCGTCAGGACAACTTTGATGATACCGCCTGGCGAGAATTTGATGGCATTAGATAAAAGGTTGTTGAGGCATTGTTCATATCGAAAGTGATCAAAAATCATGGTCTCGGGGACTGACGGGTCGATTTTATATGATAGCTGTATGTTATTTTCGAGAGCTTTTTGTTCCCATAAGCGCATCACGTTTTCGACTGATTTAGTAGGGCTTGCAGGCTTTGATTCCAGCGTTAATTTATCAGCATGTAACTTCGTGTGGTCCAGCGTTTCATCCACAATACGTAAGATTTTCTCCGCTGAAGATTGAATGAGTTCAAGCTTGGGATTGATAGCAACATTTGAGTGATGATGAATGAGAGCGTCAGCGATGCCTATAACGCCGTTCATAGGTGTTCTAACTTCATGGCTTAGGCGTGCTAAAAAGTCATTCTTAGTTTTAAGCGATTTCTCAGCGGTTTCTTTGGCTTTTCTGAGCGCGTCATTTGTTTCAAGCTCTTGGGTAATATCTTTGAAAAAGCTTGTAAAACTAATCACTTTACCTGTTTCGGAGAGCTGAGGCTTTGCATTCCAACGCAGCCATAAGGATTGACCATTTCCCGTTAAAATGCGGCAAGTATGTTTCCAGGCTTTTCCATCTTTTAGACCTTGTTCCCAAATCTGTGTCGCGTCAGCAACGTCGTCTGGATGAATGATCGCTAAAAGGCTCTCATTTCGAGCGCGTTCCATTTGCCTATGTGAGAGGTGCTTTTCGAGATACTCACCGTTCATCGAACGCTCGCCAGTCTCGACATTATTGTATAGAAACCCTGAACTACCAGATCTTAATGCAATGTCTAACGTCTGAGTTTTATGCTCTTCAAGACTAATGTCTTTTGACGTCAGCAACGTGCGGCCATCATTCTCAAGTTTTTGACGTACTAGAAGTCGCCGGCCAGACGGCGTTGTGATTTTTAACTCTGCGATATCGCCTTCGTTTGAGACTTTCTGGTTGTTTAAAATGTCTGTAATATGGGCGATAAAAGACCGGCTATCGCCTACGCCAAAGTCACCGCGCGTCGCCATATGTTCTATGATTTGGGCGTAGCTTACGCCGCGTTCGAAAACCCCGACGGGAATTTCGAAAAGCTCGGATGCTAAATCATTGTAAAACTCTAAACCCATTTCCTGACTGAAGACCACAATGCCTAAACCAGAAATGTCACTTATACTTGAAAGCCAATGAAACTCTGAGCGGCCCTTGCGATCGGGAGCAGCAGTTTTATTGCTATTTTCTGGCGCACATTCTTCAGACATAGGTTTTATCCAGCCAAGTTAATTCCACACAGAGAATTGATAGAGGATAATAGCAAATACGACGTTAACGCGTTTTAACGATAACGTCAGAAAAATGGGGGGGTAAAGAAGGGAAATTAATAAGTCTTGAGCCTAAGAAGCTGCAATTGCGCCCTTTGGAAGGCTTATATTGAAATCTTTAGGCCCAGATGACGTTAAAAGGGGCTTCATGCCAATTTAAATACTGAGGGCTAAACCTATCATCGAGCGTAAAGCGTTTCACCTTCATAGTAGGCGTCAGGCAGTCATTTTCGGGCGACCACGCCTCTGATTGAATAATAGCCGTTGAAATACGTTCAAATTTCGCGCGCGTCGCGTTAAGAGCGCCCATAGTCTCCGTGATAGAGATTTCCACGTCAGATCGCTCTCCCTTTAATCCGGCAGCGGACAAGTTGAACAGCGCGATGGGCTGCGGGATCCCAAGGCCGACGACGCAGACTTGCTCGACATAGTCATTTTCTGCCAAAATCTCTTCCAAAGGGTTTGGGGTGATGTAGCTTCCTTTAGAGGTTTTGAAAGCATCTTTGACACGGCCAATGACGCGCACAAATCCTCGCGCGTCTATTGTGCCCCTATCTCCGCTTCGCAGCCATCCATCTTGTATAACCTCGGCCGTTTTCTCAGGGTTTTTATAATAGCCCAGCATCATAAAGGGGGACTTCATGAGGATTTCGCCGCTATCTGGGTCAATTTTTACAGCGCCGCCCGGGATGGCTTTGCCAACGCTATCCAGCGGCGCGTCCAGCATCGGCGTATTTGTCATTGATCCGCAAACCTCTGTCATGCCGTAAGCTTCGATGAGGTGAATGCCGAGTTTCTTATAGAATTTTTTAATGAAGGCTGGGGTGATTGCGGCGCCCGTCGCGGCTACCTCTACATCTCTCAATCCCAAAGCCGTTCGAAGTTTTTTCTTCACCATCGACGACACAATAGGAATAGAGAGTAAGCGATCTAGTTTCTTCTCAGGCATTTTATTAATAACGCCCAGATAAAAATTCGTCCAAATACGGGGAACGCCAAAAAACACCGTTGGCTGTGTGTCTTGCATATTTTTTGCAAATGTCGCGAGGTTTTCGGCGAAAGATATCGTGCCATTTCCCCATATGGCAGGCATTTCGACACCCATCCTTTCGCCGACATGATTAAGCGGCAGATAAGAAAGATAGCGAAGCTCGCCGATGTTAAAAACACCCACCCAATCGGTATCTTGGTCTTTGAGCATATAGGCGGCCGCAGTCCTATGACTATGCATAACCCCTTTCGGAGATCCCGTTGTTCCTGAGGTAAACTTAATCGTCCAAAGATCATCAAGCTGTGGTATAAAATTGTCCGGCATCGGAACCGATTTGGAAATAAGGTCATCCCATTCAAGCCCCTTCGTGACAGGCGCGTTGCCGTCATAATCTGGAAACTTGATTGTGATGAGGTCCTCAGATATCGCCGCTTCATGGGCTTTATCCCAGGCGTCGAGCTTCCCCACGAAAATGGCGTTTAGATCACCCAGGTCAATAACCTCGGCCAGGGCGGTTCCGGGAAGGCTAGCGTAGAGCGGAACCGACACATAGCCGCCCATGATGATGGCAAGGTCGGCCACAATCCAATGATAGCAATTTTTAGAATAAATCCCAATATGGTCACCAGGCTTTAGGCCTGTTTCCTTTAAGGCGGTGACCATCTTACGCGCCATTTGACCAATCTCGGCATAGCTATAGTCATTCCAAGCGCTGCCTTTTGGCTGACGCAAAAATACCTTATGAGGGGTCGTTCGTTCCCATTCGTAAAATTTCTCAATAACAGTTGGATGCGAGGCTAATTCTTGAGACATATGATTTCCAAAGCTAATACGTAGATTTATACCCTCGCGCGAATTTATCAGCAAGCTGATAGTATTGAATGGGGATTAGGATCGAAACAGGTGGAAGGGAAGTGCGTATCACGCGCTTCGAAAATGGTGCCGCGAGGGAGAATTGAACTCCCGACCTCATCATTACCAATGATGCGCTCTACCCCTGAGCTACCGCGGCGATTTGCGCGCGTTTCGCATAATTGAGCCTCTGCCGCAACACTTAAAAGTGCGGGGCAGAGGTGAAACTTTAGGCTTTGCCGAAAACAGTTCCCGCATCCCATTTAGCCGTCTTACCAAAGACTATGCGGTTTAAGAGCAGGGCCGCGATAACCATGGTGATGAGGTTGATGGCCATAAGGTGGATATAGTGCAGCTTTACATTCTGAGTCGTAAGGCTCGCATTCTCTGCAAGCGGGAGGAGCATCCAATAATAAAATGCTATCCCTAAAACAACCGAGATAATCACGGCGCGGGCGTCAACATTTTTGAATAGAAGACCGACAACAAAAGCCGCGAGGATCGGCATTGAGAGAAGTCCGTAAAGGCGCTGAACTGTGTTGATAATGCTTTGCTCAGGGTTATTGAAAATTGGTATCATGATGAAAGCAAGAACCACCATTGTGATGGATACCCAGAGAGAGAGGCGTTTCACATTAGGTTTGTCATTTATATAGGTCTCATGAATGTCACAGACCCAAAGGGCTGCTGATGCGTTTAGGATTGAGTTAAATGTCGTCAACACGGCAGCGGCAATAGCGGCGGCAAATGCGCCTGAGAGAAAGCCTGGGAGGAGATCGCCAACGATCCGGCCATAAGTTGCGTCGCCGAGATCGCCGTAAAGCTTATAGGCCACGATTCCTGGAATAACGATGATAGGCGGGACGATGAGGAGGCGAATGGCCGCTGCGGCGAAGATACCTTTCTGGGCTTCTTTCACTGAGGGCGAAGCCATAGCGCGCTGCGTAATGGTTTGATTGGTAGACCAGTAGAACATTTGAATGAAGATCATGCCGGTAAACAATGTCGCAAAAGGAATGTCTGAATCGGGCGCGCCAATAAGGGTGAGGCGTTCTTTTGGAATTCCGGACAAATCGAAACCAATCGCTTCGAGGGCTAAAACCGTAACGGTAATAGCAAGGCCCAGAAGCAATATGCCTGAGAACGTATCCGAAATTGCGACGGCGCGAAGACCGCCAAAGATAGCGTAAGCCGAGCCGACGATAGCGAATAGACCCGCTAAAATATAGAGATTAACGTCTATACCAAACATGCTTTGCATGAATAAGGAACCGCCATAAAGGATCGCTGGAAGAAAAATAAAGATATTTCCAAGTAAGAAGAGTAATGAAACAAGCGCGCGTATGTGTTTGTTATTATATCGTTTTTCCAGTAGCTCAGTCGTCGTTGTGCAGTTATATTTGTAATAGACGGGAATAAATACAAAACACAGCATCATGAGGCCGAAGACAGCGGCGAGTTCCCACCACGCGAGCAAAGCCATCTGATTGCCGTTCATGCCGACCAGTTGATCGGTGGACAAATTGGTGAGCGTGATAGACCCCGCTACGAAATACCATTTCAGACTGCCACCCGCGAGGAAGTAGTCTTTCTCTTCATCTTCTGAGGGGTTGGATTTAAGGCAGAACCAGACCGTGACGCCGGCAATTAAGGCGGTCAAGGCGATGAACACCAAGAATTGTGAAAGCTGTAAGTCCATAATATTCCCCTATTTACGTTATGTCCCAAACGCGCCTGGGACGGGTCCATGCGGTTTGAGTTATATTTTCAAGATCAGAATTTTGCGGCGTAAACCCAAGCGCGTTCTTTGCACGCTGGCGGTCTGCGTATGTCTGTGAAAGGACACTCTCCATCACGCCACCCAAAAGGCTTCTGGGTGAACGTCAAGTAAAGCCGCTTTCCAGGTCTCGAGCTGATCATTGGCAATGCAGGCGACGATACAACCGCCAAACCCGCCGCCCGTTTGCCTAGCGCCTAACGCGCCAAACTTTACAGCGTCTTCGACTAAGGCATCTACCTTTGGGACGGTAATCTCAAAATCGTCTCGCATTGAAATATGGCTCTCATTCATGAGGGTGCCAAGCCGTTGCAATGTGTTCTCACCTAGGCAGGTGACCGCCTCGATTGCGCGGCGGTGGTCTGTCATGCAGTGGCGGGCCCTGCGTTGTAACTTACCGGGCAGCGCGCTTAAGCCTGCAAATTCAGCGTCAGATATCTGGCAGATGTTATTATGGCCTAGCGCCGCTTTGACCGCGTCACATTCTTCCTTACGCTGCTTGTAACGGCCTTCATTGAGCTGTCTAAATTGCCCTGAATGAATGACGGCCATATGATGATCTTGGGGTAAATCGACCAAATCATAATCGAGTGTTTCGGTGTTTAGAGCCAAGGCTTGACCCGGATTAGCAATAGCAACCGCCATCTGGTCCATAATTCCGCAGGGCATACCAATAAAGTCGTTCTCAACACGGCGGGCGAGAACAGCGATGTCTTTATCTGATACCTTAGTCTCGGCAATGCCACGTGCCAGCTTTAAAAGGCCTACGGTCACAGCCGCTGAGGATGATATGCCTGCGCCAAAGGGCAGGGTGGTTTCAACGGCAATATCGGCGCCGCCCGAAAGAAAGCCCTGTTCATTGGCGGTAACCATAGCGCCAACTAAGTAATCCGACCAATGCTGGGTAGCTTGGTCGGATGTCTGGCGCTCTGCTAGGCCGCTGAACTTATCCGACCAGATACGAATTTTATTATCCGTCCGAGGCGAAAGCGCCAGCGATACGCCTAATTTTAAAGCGGTTGGCAAGACCATGCCGCCATTATAATCCGTATGCTCGCCGATTAAGTTCACGCGTCCCGGCGTAAATCCGCTTATCATTGGCTTGCTGCCAAATACGGTTTCAAAGCGCTGGGTAATCATAGCGAAACAATCATTAGAGCGCCCGCAATGTTTTTGCCGCCGTCTCAGGCATGACGTCTACCGTAAAGGCGCCCGTGGATTGTTCAACCGAGGCCAGATATTTTACCCGCCCTGGAGCGCGCAGTAGAGGATAGAATTGCGCCGTAAAATGAAAGTGCTCATCAGCCTTTAAGGGCGCGGCGTGCAGCGATAACATATAGGCTGTAGGGCGCTGGAAATATTCATCATAGCGCCGTGTTATATCGCCGAGCAAATGCGCAAAACCGTCCAAACCCTCTTCACTTAAATCCCAAGGGCCGCGTTTGCGCTCAGTCGGGGCAACCCAGGTTTCAAAGGGGAAGCGGGCAAAGGGCGGACAAAAGGCCGTCATGCCGCCGGCTCGCGCAACGCCGTAATCGGGCATGAATGTCTTAATATTGGACGCCAAATCATACCCGGCTTCAAAAGCGTTCATAGCGTCTTGCTGGACACGCGGAACAAATGGGAAGGCGTAAATTTGCCCGTGCGGATGGTGCAGGGTGACGCCGACTTCATCGCCGCGATTCTCAAATGGCAGGACAAATTCACAGCCTTGAGCAAACAGCGTTTCGTAACGATCATTCCAAGCTGCGAGCAATAGCCGCCTTTTATCCTGCCCTATTGTATTCAGATTGCCTTTGGCTTCGGGGCCGTAAACGATGACATCACAGCGTCCTCCCGCGCGGGATAGCTCTACGCCGCTTAGCATAGCGGGCTTCGGGGCCTGCGCATGGAGACTCGTGAACTTATTCTCAAAAACTGCAAGCTCGAAATTCGAGAAGGGAATTTCAGTTGGCGCGCCGCCAGCTATGGAGGGGGCAAGCGGGTTATCGGCTGCGGAGGGTTTAAATGTGCGGTTTTGGCGATGGGGGGCATAGATATTCCATTCATCGCGTAGAGGATGGTATCGAAGTTCGCCGCCTTTCGCGACATCGCCGTCATCTTCAGCTAAAGGATCTAGGGTGTGGGGCTGATAGCCATATAGGAATAAGTCCCGTCCATCACGCTTTACGAAATGCCTGCGATGTATCGTGCGGTTGTCTGCGCTATGCCGAATCTGTGCCAATATATCTGTCATTGGATATCTGTCATTAGGCCTAACATTTGCGAAAACGAACATTTCCCTACCCCCAGAAAAGTTAAATGGCTAGAGAAAAAGTAATATTCCTGCATTATTTTCAAAGTTATAGCATAAAATGCTGTGTTAATGTTCGCTAAAAACAGCTTTTGCAAAAACGGAGCTGTCTGCTAAGTCTGCGGTATGAAAAACTTTGAACCTTCGAAACGCCAAGCGTCAATCCTTCAAATGGTTGAAGAGTTTGGCTTTGTCGCAACCGAAGCCATGGTGACTGAGTTTGAGGTTACGCCGCAAACAATTCGCCGAGATTTGAACGAACTTAATGAACAGGGATTGCTAACGCGTTTTCATGGCGGAGCGGGGCAGGTTAAAAGCGCCGAGAATCCGCCTTATAAAGATCGCCTGCAAACAGGTGTTGAGGCCAAGCGAAGGATTGCAACGTCGACAGCCGCGCTTATTCCTAATGGGGCCTCTATATTCCTTAGTACCGGCACGACAATTGAGGCCATAGCCGAAGCTTTGCTCGAGCATGAAAACTTGCACATTTTTACAAATAATTTGCATGTTGCCCGCATTTTAACGCAAAATGATAGCTTTCAAATTATTGTCTCTTGCGGAACCGTCAGGCATTCAGATGGCGGAATTATAGGCTCCTCCTCTGATGATTTCATAAATAACTTCCGCATGGATATTGGTATTGTGGGTATTAGCGGCGTGGATGATGATGGCTCGCTATTGGAGTATGACCCTCAAGAGGTCAAAACAGCAAAAACCATTTTACAAAATTCACAAAAGGTCATCATGGTGGCAGATCATCACAAGTTTGGACGCCGCGCCATGAACCGTGTTGGGCACATTCGAGAGCTGGATGTTATCATTACGGATAGCGCGCCTGACACGCATTTTAAGACTATTTGCGAGGCAGAGAGTGTTGAGGTTATTATTGCAGACAGTCAGAATTAGATTTCGGACTAAAAGAGCAATTAGACACAAGTCATATTCCAGTTTGAATTCACTTAACTCGCTAATACTTAAATCAAATTCCCTCAATAGCGTCTATTTAGGCGCGATTTCGAATAAAATTCTTTAAAAATCGACTTAAATCAACATTTACCTAGGCTCGCAGCCGGAAATTGTCGATTAATATGTGTGTTTTAGTCAATTATTGATGCATATCTGCAACATTACGAAGAAAATGTTCGAAAAAGAATATTTTAAGGCTTGACGAGATGTGCCTCAAAATTAAGAGTGTCATTAAATGCCACGCGATAAGTGGCAAAATAATACTGCTCTGAATAATTACTCTGGGAGAGATACAATGAAATTTAACACGAAAAATCTATTGGTTTGTACAGTTGGCAGCGCCGCAATGTTGATGGCCGTGCCAACTATGGCGCAAGATTCAAGCACTTTCGATGATGAAGTCATTGCAACGGGTATCCGTAGCTCAATTCAACGTGCTCAGGATATTAAACGCGAGGCGGTTGGTGTTGTTGATGCCATCGCGGCTGAAGATTTAGGTAAGTTTCCTGATCTAAACGTTGCGGAGTCTCTTCAGCGTATTCCAGGTCTTGCGATTGACCGGTCTGGCGGCGAGGGCCAAGCCGTCACTATTCGCGGTCTCGGACCACAATTTAACACGGTTCTTATGAATGGTCGTCAAATTGCAACAGATTCAGGGGGGCGTGAATTTAACTTTGACGTGCTTGCCGCAGAACAGATTACGGGCGCGACAGTTTATAAATCCGGCCGTTCAAACCTTCAAGAAGGCGGAATTGGCGGCACCATCGATGTCTCAACAGCGCGTCCTTTCGATAATATGGGCTTCCAAATGGCAGGTACAGCCAAGGGTGTTTATGAAAGCCTGTCGGAGAAAATTTCTCCTGCGGGGTCGTTGCTCATCAGTAATACATTTAACAATGACACATTTGGGCTTTTAGGCGCAGTGAGCTATTCTGAACGCGACGTACAAATCAACCAAATTGCGACAGCGGGTTGGCGTCCAGGCCAGACGATTTCAAATGCAAATGACGGCATATTGTTCGAGAATGCTTACATTCCGCGTAACTGGGACCAAATCGTCGACAGACAGAAACGTAAGCGCCTTAACGCCAGTCTTTCAGCTCAATTTGCGCCTAATGATGACATGACTGTTACGCTTGATGGCTTCATATCAAAATTCGAAGTCGACTCTTTGGTCACAGACTTGGCGTCATGGTTTGAACCTGATCGCGTCGGAAGCGGCACAATCGATGGTAATGGCACGCTTACAAGTTTCACTCAAGAAATCGGATTAAACCAAGGCTCAGGTGACCCTGCGTCTGATTTTGTGTCGACAACACGTAATTCGCGTGACGTAACGAATAAAGGTTTCGGCATTAATGTTGATTGGAATGCAACTGAAAACCTAGCCGTTAGCTTGGATGCCTTCCACTCAACAGCGGAAAATGACCGCGCGGGTAAAGACCGTTTTAACGTTGTTGGCATTATCAATAATTACTCATTTGACGGCACAGGCGACATTCCAACTGTTGCCCATGATGGATTTGGAAGTGGCACTCTTCCTGATGCCAGCCGTAGCCGTCTGCATTATAATGAAAAAGGTAATGTTCCGACGGATGAAGACCAAATCACTGAATTTAAAGCTGATTTTGTCTACACGCCTGATGTCGATTCCATTAAAGCTGTTCGCTTTGGCGCTTATAATCAGATGCGCGAGAAATCACGTTTCCAGATTTTTGGTAACCAATGTGCATTCTGCGGTTATCAAGTTGCGGCGCCTAATGACATCATCAACTTCCGTCCCTTCACAGCGAATAACTTCTTCCCTGGCTTGATCGACACATTCTACACCTATGATGGTGATGCTTATGTCGATTATCTATCGGATCAAGGGTTCCCGATTGTCACAACGCTTCAGAATAATCGTTATGATATCAATGAAGATATTTTCAGCGGATATGCTGACGTGACGCTTGGTTTTGATGCGGGAGATATTCCTGTCGAAATCAATATGGGGATGCGTTATTCTGACACCAGCATTGATGTAACAGCTGTTCAAAGCTTTATCGCGGATGTTGTTCCAACATCAGATTTGACGCTATTTGCTAATGTCTTTGGCCCTGCCACTGATATCACAGAAGGCGGCTCATACTCTAACTTCCTCGGAAACTTTGATGTCGCTTTCGATGTTCGCGACGATATGAAGTTAAGGTTCGCGGCCTATGAATCACTAACACGCGCGACAATGTCCGAGCTTTCGCCTGCGACTAACTTTGGTCAGCCGCGCCGTCAAAACTTGACAGCGAGCGGCGGCAATCCCGCGCTGAACCCGTTCAAATCAACGAACTTTGATGCGGCTTTCGAATGGTATTATTCAGAAGATAGTGTTTTCTCAATCGCCGCTTTCCATAAAGATATTGACGATATCATTGTCAATCTAACAGGGAATGAGACCTATACGCTCGCTAATCGGAGCGCGGCTGATGGTTTCCGCTGTGCGGGCACCATGCCAAGCTGTGCCGCGCCAGGAGATATCGATCCTGCTAACCCTGGTTTTGATGTCATTGCTACGACTGAGGAACTGAATGGTGAGAGCGAAATCTACCGCGTCAGCCGCCCGCAAAACGGTGAATCAGCCAAAGTCAAAGGCATCGAGATCGCTTTAACGCATGTTCTGGATAATGGTTTTGGTCTGTCGGCCAATGCAACATTTGTGGATAGTAATGTTGTGCTCGACCCAACATCCGCCACAAACTTCTCGCTCGAGGGCGTTGGCGACTCGCAAAACGTGGTTCTCTTCTATGAGAACGACAAGATGCAAGGCCGCGTAGCCTATAACCGCCGCGAGGGCTTCTTACGCCGTATTGATAACGGCTTTAACGGCGAGCCTATTAACACCGAGACATTTGGTCAATTTGATGCAAGCGCGAGCTATAACATCACTGACCAATATAGCGTTTTTGTTGAAGGCATTAATATTACGGGCGAAGAGTTACGCCAAACAGGCCGTTTCCCGAACCAAATCTACTCTATCGAAGATAATGGTTCACGCTACGCAATTGGTGTTCGCGGCAAGTGGTAACCCTGTCACTTTGACGCAAACCTAAGATGAGGTCTGATAAGAAAAATCCTTATCAGACCTTATTTTTTGCCATAGTGTTACAAAGATGTCTGACCCTATTAAATCCATATTGATCGTTGGCGGCGGAACAGCTGGGTGGCTCAGTGCCGCTATAATAGCAGCGCATCATAGAAACCGTCCTGATGGCGCGTTACAGATAACCCTTGTCGAAGCGTCAGATGTCCCGACTGTAGGCGTGGGAGAGGGGACCTGGCCGACTATTCGCAATACTGTGCGCATGATTGGCATTGACGAGAAGAAAGTCTTCAAAGAATGCTTCGCTGGCTTTAAACAAGGCGGGAAGTTCGTCAATTGGGTCACGCAAGACGACTTTTATTATCATCCATTTACCGTTCCGCTCGGATATGGCCAATTGGATATGGCACCCTATGTCGACGATATTGAAGACTTTGCCCTTGAGGCAAATTATCAGCAAGAAATTTGTGAAGCAGGCCTAGCGCCGCGCTCATTGGCTGAAGGCGATTTTCAGAGTGTATGTAATTATGCTTATCATCTGGATGCGGGCGCTTTTGCGAATATCCTTAAGGAGCATTGCAAAACTGAATTAGGGGTTCATCACCTGATTGGGACCGTTAAAGATGCGGAGCTTGATGATAAAGGCCATATAGGGACGTTAAAACTTCAAGGAGATGAGGGGCCATTCGATCTTTCAGCAGACCTCTTTGTTGATTGCACCGGGTTTCGTTCACTCTTGCTGGGGAAAGCCCTGGGCGTTCCATTTGTCTCTAATGAGAAATACTTATTTAATAACAAAGCCTTGGCCATACATGTTCCTTATGAGGATGAAGACGATCCTGTCGCATGTCATACAATTGCGACTGGCCAGAATGCTGGCTGGACATGGGATATAGGCCTGACTAATCGCCGCGGCGTGGGGCATGTATATTCGGATGCGTTTCTATCCGATGACGCGGCGGAAGCGAATTTGGCTAAGTATATTGGCCAATCACTAGTTGACTTTGAGATTAAGCGTTTCAACTTTCAGTCGGGATATAGACAGCAAACGTGGAAGCATAATTGTGTTGCTGTTGGCCTAGCCTGCGGTTTTGTAGAACCATTAGAGGCGACCGCTATCATGCTAGTTGAAGTCGCGGCGCGTCACATTGCTGAAAACCTTCCTGCTGAGACAGCCAATATGGAGGTCACAGCTAAGCGCTTTAACCGGCAAATGGATTATCGTTGGTCGCGGATAACAGACTTTTTGAAACTGCATTATATTTTGACGAAGCGCCCAGAACCCTATTGGCGCGCGCATTGTGACCCAGATAGCATCCCAGACAGCCTGAAAGAAGATCTAGCTATATGGAAATATCGCGGTCCAATTAAATCAGACTTTGACGGCGTGGCTGAACTCTTCCCTGCCGCAAGTTATCAATATGTGCTTTACGGTATGGGATATAAGCCCGATTATTCACGGCAGTCATATCTTTATAATCAACAGAACAATGCTGACCGTATTCGTGAAAAAAACCAATTAATGACACAGCAATTATTACAAACATTGCCGCCGCATAGAGACTTTATCGAGCATTGGCTTGAGCAGTAAAGCAATAGCTTGAGGATAGAAGAATGGCCAATTTAACGGCTCTCACATCAAGCCGTCACGGCGCCATGAAGCTAAAGGCCGATAGCGGTGTTATCTATGCGCAAGGCTCACATATGTTGCCGCTGCGTGTTACCGAAGTTGCGCAAGCTACTGTTGACTTCCCCGTCATGATTAGCCGCATGAGTAATGGCGTGATGAGTTTGTCTGCTTTGACAAGCTTTGAGCCTGGAAAGAACCTCTTTGTTTCAGAAGGGAAATGGATATCGAGTTTTCAGCCTACGGCCATGAAAACTTTTCCTCTTTTCTTGATGAAGGCTGGCGATGGTAGCGCCGAGCCCGTCTTAGGAATAGATGCTGAAAGCGGGGCTTTATCCTCAGACGAAGGACAGCCCCTTTTTGATAAGAAAGGCAAAGCCTCTTTGAAGGTCAAGCAGGTGAAGGCGCAACTCACCGAAGATGCCAAAAATATGGTTCATACCTTTCAGTTCTTTGAAGCGCTTGAAGCGTTTGATTTAATACGCTCTGTTGATGTGGCGCTCAATTACGCGGATGATCAAACCAACCGTATTCGCGGCCTGAGTATGATCCATGAGGATAATTTGCAGAGCTTGAGTTCTGAAAGGCTCACGGAGCTGCGCGATAGAGGGTATCTCGCTCCAATATATGCGATGTTGTTTTCAGTTTTTCAGCTCAACGCGCTTATCCGCCGAAATAATAAAAGCAGCGGCGCAGCCCACATAAAAAACATCAGTCTGGAAGTCAGTAAAGACGGCCGCGCGATTTAGGACACAGCCATGATTACCGTTTCCAAAGATAATACCTTTGCGCTGACCAATGCCCATTTTTCCTATGTCTTTCGTGTCTCGCCTGAAGGGATATTGGAGCATTTGCATTATGGCGGCCCGCTGCGGGACCCTCTAAATGTCGCGGTCCATCATCTGCGGACGCAGCGAGAAGTGGCGTCAAACTTTCAAGGCGGGCCATATTTTAGCCTGGCAGATACGCCGCAGGAATTTCCTAGTTTTGGCACCTCCGATTACCGCTTTCCTGCGCTGCATGGGCGCAACTCTGACGGCAATACGGTTTTCTCTTTGCATTATAAAAAATACCGTATTGTCAAAGAAAAGCCGCGCTTGAAAAAGCTGCCTTCGGCGAGGGGCGGGAATAGCGAGACTCTTATTGTGACGCTCGAAGATAATTTACATAAGCTGGAAGTTGAGCTTTATTATACCATTTATCAAGATTACGGCGTGCTTGTTCGGTCGGCTAAGTTTAAGAATAAGGGCGAGAAAGAACTCCAATTACAGCACGCTTTTAGCTCTGCTATCGACCTGCCGCCCCATGACTATGAAATCCTACATCTGCACGGCACATGGTCACGAGAGTTTAATGAAGAGCGCATTGACGTACCCAAGGGCCGCTTTGTTGTGGATAGCGCGCGCGGTACCTCCAGCGCGGCGCATAATCCTTTTATCGCTCTTGTGCAAAAAGGCACGACCGAAGAGTTTGGCCGCGTCCATGCGACGACCCTAATGTACAGTGGTAACTTTGCTCTCTCTGTCGAAAAGGGTGAGTTTGAGGGTGTTCGGCTATTGGCAGGTATCAATCCGTTTAATTTCCATTGGCGATTAAAGCCCGGTAAGAAATTCTGTACGCCCGAAGCGCTTCATGTTTACGCCGATAAAGGTCTGCGCGGCATGAGCCATATGTGGCATGAATTTGTCCGGGATAAAATCTCGCCAGAGCGCTTTCGTCTTAAACCCCGTCCGACATATCTCAACACATGGGAAGCGGCTTATTTTGATGTTGATGAAGACAAAGTCCTTCACCTGGCGGACAAAGCCAAAGAAATCGGCGTCGATATGCTGGTGCTGGATGATGGCTGGTTTGAGGGGCGCCGTGATGACACCTCATCATTAGGGGACTGGACGGCTGATAAAGAGCGGTTTCCTAACGGGATTCCTGCGCTGGCGGCTAAGGTTAAAGCCAAGGGCTTAAAATTTGGCATTTGGTTCGAACCCGAAATGGTCAATCCGAAGAGTCAGCTTTTCCAAGATCATCCTGATTGGATATTGCATGTGCCGGGACGCACCCCATCATTGGGGCGCAACCAGCTAACGCTCGACCTTTCGCGGCCAGAGGTCATTGAGTATCTTTACGGACAAATTGACGACATCTTATCTTGCGGGGATATTGATTACGTCAAATGGGACATGAACCGGAATATGACTGAAACAGGGTCTGCAGGTCTACCAAAGAACAGACAGCGTGAAGTCTCCCACCGTTATATTCTTGGGCTTTATGAATTACTGCGCCGCCTCGTGAAAAAATATCCAGATGTGCTTTTTGAAAATTGCGCGAGCGGGGGCAACCGTTTCGACTTAGGTATGCTCAGCTTTATGGCGCAAAATTGGACAAGCGATATGTGCGACCCCATTGGCCGTCTCGATATCATTAATGGCTGTTCCTACTTGTTCCCGCTCGACGTGACAGCGGCTTATATAGGTCCATCCCCGAACCATCAAAATGGGCGCGTGAGCTCTATCGATACGCGTTTTAATGCGGGCGCCTTTTGTGCCGCGCGGGGAATATCGCTCAATGAAGACGACATCGACGCGCATAAAGCAGAGCTGCAAAATTTGATGACCTTCGCTAAAGACACTGCGCCCGACATGGTGGGCGGCCGCTTTAACCGCCTCATCAAGTCAAGTAACGAAGTCTGCTGGCAATATACCAGCCGTGATGAGCGGACGGTCTATCTGGCTTATTTCCATATTTTGGCCGCGCCTAATCTTCCTTTTCGCCGCGCGCGAATGGTGGATCTCGACCCAAAGGCTGATTATATGCTCGTAGAAGATGGCGCGTATTATGCCGGGGATGCTCTTATGCAAAATGGTATGCCTTTGCCTTATGTCGCCACAGGGCAGGTTAATGATAAAGTCCGCTATATGGCGAAAGGTGATTTCAGCTCATATCTTTTCGTTTTCAAACGCGCTTAACTTCCCAAATGCGTCAGGGGTCCCTATATGGTTTTACATGAGTGATAAGAAGCCGCCTAAATTAACCCGCGAAGAGCGCCTAGCTGCGAACCTACGCGCCAATTTGCGCCGCCGTAAAGCTGTGGTGCGCAAGAAGGCGGATGAAGCAAAGTCTGATCCAGGTAATAGCGATAAGCCCAACGCGTGACGCTGCGTGACATTGTGGCGGGGAATGCCTTAAGACAGCCTCATAAATGGCGAATTGATTCCCGAGGCTCGTGCTTTTGGAAAGGGTATTAATATGGACAAGATTGTTATTGAAGGCGGATATCCGCTAAACGGCGAAATCGCAATTAGCGGCGCGAAAAACTCCGCTATTAAGCTTATGGCCGTGTGCCTTCTCACCGACCAACCCGTTAAGCTCACCAATATGCCGCGCCTGCGCGATACGCGCTCTATGGCGGGATTGCTGGAACATTTGGGCGTGCAGGTTGATGCGGGTGAGGGCGACGAAATGTTGCTCCACGCCGAAAAGCTAAGCTCTACCACGGCGCCCTATGAATTAGTGCGCAAGATGCGGGCGAGTTTCAACGTGCTAGGCCCGCTTATCGCGCGTAATGGCTCCGCTAAAGTCTCTCTGCCGGGCGGCTGCGCCATTGGCGCGCGCCCCGTCGATTTGCATCTCAAAGCGATGGAGAGCTTCGGAGCGGATATAAAGCTTGAAGAAGGCTATGTTATTGCCACAGCCAAGGGAGGGCTTAAAGGCGCCGAAATTACATTTCCGTTTATTTCGGTAGGCGCGACCGAGCATGCCTTGTTGACGGCTGTCTTGGCCAAGGGCGAAACTATTCTCAATAACGCCGCGCGAGAGCCTGAAATTATTGACCTTGCAAATTGCCTTAATGCCATGGGCGCAAAGATTTTTGGGGCCGGGCGCTCTGAAATCACCATTACAGGCGTCTCAAAGCTCTCAGGCGTGAAACATGCTGTTGTGCCAGATCGTATAGAGGCGGGCACCTACGCGCTAGCAGCGGCGACGGTAGGCGGCTCTGTGCGGCTCACCAATATTCGCTCTGACCATTTGGGCTCGCTTTGGCCATTGATCGCCCAAGCGGGCGCGAAGGTCAGCCTTGACGAAACCACAGTCCTGATTGAACGCGGCGGCGGACGCCTCAAAGCGGTCGATATGGAGACGCAGGCTTACCCTGGTTTCCCAACGGATCTTCAGGCGCAATTCATGGCCATGATGTGCCTTGCTGACGGAACGTCTGTTATCCGTGAGAATATCTTTGAAAACCGATTCATGCACTGCCCCGAGCTTTCCCGCATGGGCGCAGATATTGATGTGCGCGGACGCGAAGCTATTGTTCGCGGCGTCAAAGAGCTAAAAGGCGCGCCTGTCATGGCGACAGATCTTCGCGCATCGGCCTCTTTAATCGCCGCAGGCATGGCTGCGCGCGGAGAAACACATGTTGGACGCGTTTATCACCTTGACCGCGGCTTTGAACGCATTGAAATAAAGCTTGGGCAATGCGGCGCGCGCATTCGCCGTGAGAAAGAATAGTGAAAGTGGACCCTCAATGACAAAGCTTCGCCTTCGGGCCGAAACGCAGGAAGATTTGGAAATCATCGCTTCCGCGGTGCAGGACGCTATCCTGCGCGTGGGCGAGATCAATTACGATCTGCGCGGCCGTTCACTCACCCTGCGTATGTCGCGGTTCCAGCATGAGACCGATAATGCGGCCCGCGCGCAGTCGGGCATTCGTTTTGACAGCGTATTGGGCGTGAAGACGCGCGGCATTGACCGGTCTGACCCCGAAGCCATGGCGGTTCTACTAAATGTTGTCTTTGACGAGACTGATAACCCCGCAGGCGTCGTTAATCTCATTTTTGCCGGCGGCGGGGAGCTTCAAGCCGAAGTCGAATGTTTAGATGTTATCCTCGCGGATGTTACTGATGCCCGCGAAACAGATAAATTACCGTTACATCCCGCGTAACACGATAAGAGGGATGACGACTTAAAATGAGTGAAGATGGGCATATCGAAAACGACCATTACATTGTCGAACTAAACATCGACGTTGATAGCTTACCTGTAACTAATGTGGAGATGCAGCATGAACGCCGCGTCGCAATCTTTGATCTCCTAGAGGATAATGAGTTTCGTCCACTGGAAAGCGAGCGGGGGCCTTATCTTGTTAATTTGGCGCTCCGGGATGGCTCCCGCCTTGATTTTGATGTTAAACGTAGCACTGGCCTGGAGATTGGTACCTATACGCTGTCAATGACCCCATTTCGCCGGATTGTGAAAGATTACTTCCTCATATGCGAGAGTTATCATAATGCTATCCGCACGGCGACATCGGCGCAGATCGAAGCCATCGATATGGGACGGCGCGGCCTTCACAATGAGGGATCACGGCTGCTGACGGATAGTCTGCGTAATTCCATAGAGGTTGAATTTAACACCTCTCGGCGTTTATTTACGCTGATTTGCTCCCTGCATAGGCGTCCATAATGAAATCAGAAGCTGCGCCTAACTCCATCCTATTCGTGTGTTATCTTAACTCCATTCGCTCCCCGATGGCGGAGGGGCTTATGCGTAAATTTTATCCACACACAGAGGCGCAAAGCTGCGGTATTGCTGCGGGTGACCTTGATGATCTGATGGTCGCTGTCATGCGCGAAAAAGGCGTGGATATGAGCGAGCATGACGCCCAAACCTTAGGGGATGTTGCAGAGCAAAAAATCGACCTTGTTATTGCCTTTACAGAGCCCGCGAGCGAGGCGGCGAAAGCCGCTTTTGACGACACGGACACGCCTATTGAACTTTGGCCAATACCTGACCCGACTCAAGGCTCGCTTGATGTTCGCGCGATTATGAATAATTACCGCGCTATTCGTGATAATATCGAAACGCGCTTGAAACGACGATTTGTCGAATAAACCCTGTTTTTTTGTAATTAATCCCTATATAGGGCGCAGAAATGGCTCAGGCGCCCTGAGTCGATAGCTTATACAAGGACTAGATTTGGCTAAAGAAGAACTATTGGAGTTTGAAGGCGAAGTTATTGAACTTCTTCCGAACGCGACATTCCGTGTAAAATTGATCAATGATCATGAAATCATCGCTCACACCGCTGGGCGTATGCGTAAGAACCGTATTCGGGTCCTTGCGGGCGATAAGGTAACTGTTGAAATGACACCCTACGACCTCTCCAAAGGCCGTATTACCTACCGCTTCAAATAATCGCCGCGCGCTTATGAGCGGCTCTCCTAAATTGATTTTAGCCAGTCAGTCGCCTCGGCGTCTGTCGCTGCTCGCGCAAATCGGCATCACGCCCGATGCTGTCAGCCCTGCCGATATTAACGAAGATCCTATCGCTGGAGAAATCCCGCGCGGACATGCTCTGCGTTTAGCGCAAGAAAAAGCAGCCAAAGTTGCAGGTAATAACCCCGATATGATTATTCTCGCCGCTGATACGGTTGTTGGCGTAGGGCGGCGCATTCTGCCGAAGGCTGAAAGCCTTGAACAGGCGAAATACTGTTTAAATTTACTCTCAGGCCGTGGTCACCGCGTCTTTACAGGCGTGGCCGTTATCAAAGCGAACGGTGATATGCTCTCCCGCGTGGTCGAAACGCGGCTAACCATGAAGCGCCTTTCGCCCCCAGAATTGCAAAGCTATCTCGATAGCGGCGAATGGGACGGCAAAGCTGGCGGCTACGGTATTCAGGGAATTGCTGAGGGGTATATTTCCAAACTCATTGGGTCTTATTCCAATGTCGTGGGGTTGCCTCTTTTTGAAACGCGCAACCTATTGCAGGGCGCAGGCCTTAAGGTCTAATGGTGGTTAAATGAAACGTAGGTGCGTCATAGAAAATGCAATCGGCGAAACCCGCGCCGCCGTGTATGAAGGCCGAAAGCTTGTAGAGCTTCATGTGCGCCGTGAAACTGACGCCCATAAGCCCCGCCAAGGCGATGTATTTGCGGGCCGCGTGGCGAAAATTGACCAAAGCATGGGCGGGGCCTTTATTGATATCGGCACGCCGCATCACGGCCTCTTCAAATTTACCAACTCACCCAACGCCCCGCGCTTTACCGAGGGCCAAATGGCCGGGTTCGAAGTCTCCAAAGCCACTGAGATCGGCAAAGGTCCGGTGCTGAAATATAAGCAGCAGACCCAGGCGACTAAGGCCGGTAAGCTCTCTGGTGATAACCTGAAAACCACCCTTGCAAAACGCTATGAGGGCATCGTCTTTACTGAGGCGGATGTCTCGGTCATTGATGATGCGACGGAAACAGAACTGGCCATTAAAGGCGGCGGCAGCATTTGTATTGAACGCACCCGCGCGCTGGTCGCGATTGATGTTGATAAAGGCACAGCGGTAAGCAGTTTTGACATTTGTATGGCGGCGCTCCCGATGATCGCCAATGAGCTGCGTCTGCGCGGCCTTGGCGGCCTTGTGGTAATTGATTTACCAAACCTGCGTCAGCCAAGACAGCGCAATACAGTCTTCAAGGCGGCAGAGCGTGTCTTTGCCAATGACCCAAATAATGTGAAGCTAGCGCCGCTTTCGCGCTTTGGCTGTCTGGAACTTACGCGTTACAAGCCTGAATTATCATTGGATGAGGTTCTAAACAATCGGGCCGGAAGCCCGACAACGGAAACACTAGCATTGCGCGCGCTTCGTCAGTTAGAGCGGGAAGGGCGGGCTAATCCCGGCGCCAAACTAACGATGACAGTGCGTCACCACGTCATGAACTGGCTCGAAGAAGGCCATATAGAGTGGAAAGCTCCGCTAACGGACCGCTTGGGCGCAAGGTTCGAAGTCGTCGCAGGCGGCACGCCAGGGATTGTTGCTGACCGATGAAAAATACCTGCCCAATCTGCAAGAAAAAGCCCCCAACCGAATCGGCAAAACCCTTCTGCTCGACACGCTGCGCCAATATTGATTTAGGGCGTTGGTTAAATGGTAATTACGCGATACCAGGCCAAGACGGTGAAGCGACGATTCCAGCCAATGATGCAAACCCAGATGCGGATATTACGTTTGTGGATGGAGACTAAGCGATGAAAAGCTCTACGAAAGAATTGCGGACAGCATTTTGGAGAAGGCAAGCTATTTGGGAGGCAATGGGTAAAGCTCAGTATCCGGATAAAAGACCTCTTCTGACGTTGGAGCAGTTCTTCTTGCATTCAGCCAATGAGGCAAATTTATGGTATAACATATCCCCTTACCCTGAAGAAATTAATCAGTATGAATTCCATTGCTCGGTTCGGGCTCGCCCCGAAGTATGGGATGTATTGATATCAATTACTCAAATTGATGAAGAACCAAATCATGATCCTGATAGTTTCTCAAAAAAGGGATGGTTTGAGTGGCCAAACTCCGACCATACTTTAATTATTACCAGTGCTGATGAAAATACTATCAGGTCATGGTTTCCATCTGGAGTCCAACCTGACGAAATTGACTTTACAGATCGGACTGGCTCTGACTGGAATGTGCCTAGTTTTATTCCTGGCGAGTATAAGCAGGCCTGGCTCTGGTATGATTAGGCTATTGAAAGGCTGTCTTCTAGTCCGTCCTTATGGCCGCTATCCAAGATAGAACATTGTTTGTGAGATGAAGCTTGACCCGCCGCCTAACGAACTATACCCAAAATACCAATCGTAAAGCTAGGCTTATCCCCCGCGTCATTTGGATTAAAGACGCCGCTAGGCTTGAATCGAACATGGGTGACATCTGTGTCATTTGGAGCTGAGGGAACGTAGGTGAAATCGCTTCCATCAATTGAGAATTCGACGCTATCCGTCATATTGGTCGGGCCTGCATAATTATAACTTAGGCCTGAGGTGAAGGGGCCGTCGGTAAAGTCAAACGCTCCGGCTCCGCTGGTCACCAAGGCCACATCGCTTGGAAAGACATCTGTCAGGTGTAGCGTGTTTGAATCCACGGATATGCCAGGATTGATCACGTTTAAATCATAACGAACAATCGCGCCAGGAATGGCGTAAGGCGAGGGACTAGAACCATCAATCACAACAATTTTTGAAGCGTCTAAGGTGTTGGAGCAGCTTTCATGCGCGGCGACACTCACAGTAGCTGAAGGGTTGATACATTGTGAAGCCCGAAGCGGGAAATTCGTTGTTGACAAATCTTGCCACGCCCCGCCCGGGGCCCTTGCTTGGAATCCTGTAGGTCCATCACAGCATCCTTCAAATCCAAGAGCCTCATAGCGGTGCCATCCGACAGGTAGTGTAATGTTGCCTTCCAGCGTCTCGGCCGTATTCGCGTAGTTATTGGCCCACCACAGATCATCATTCCATTGTTCTTCCAATTGTTGACCGCGCACGTAAAGATGTCCGCCGCGCCCGAAATCACCCCCATATCGAAAACCCCAATTACCAGCAGTCGCTGATGTCACGTTTAAAACGGCACTAACGCACCAGCCATAATTTCCATTTGTGCCGCCAAGGGCTTGATTATTCAGGCCAGAAATTGAGGTCCTCACCGAGTTGTCAACATCAATTGTCGCCGCTGTAAATGCCGCGAGCCCATCAGCAGGGCTTACAGGGTCTGCGGTGGATATACGGCTGCGAAGCCGAACGCCAATATTTGGGAAGACAATGGCAGCGTTACTGCCAGACCCCAGACCATTATCACCTAGATAGATGTAGATGGTTTCTGAGGCACTGGCGGGGATAGCGGGGAGCCGAACATATATACTGGCCGTTCTTGCGACATCATCCCATTCCGCTACCACGAAATCGACAGGTGTAAGGTCGTCACTCTCAAAGACACGGACGTCATTACCTGTCGCAGAGAAAACATATGCGGCAGGGAAGTCGGCATTTACTAAATCAATGCGGGTTTCTGTATTATGACCTGCAGCGGAGGCTGTGATGGCAACGGGTATGCGGTGCGGAAAACTACAGCTTTGCTCCGCCCACTCTGCATGGCTGATTGCTGGGAAAATTAAGACAAAGAGGCATGTCAAACAAATCCACAGATTCGCAAGATGTTTACCCCCGCCAGAAATTGTCTGACCGCTCCACATGCGCGTGACTATTGGTATAATTTGATAAAAAAAGCTTAACTTTAGTGAGGAAGAAGGCCCAACCTAGCTCCTAAAAGAGCTGGGTCTTAAGCCCTTTTAGCACAAACCCTCTAGCGCTTTGGTTGGAACTTTTGGGATATCATGTTCCGTATTAAGTAACTAACGCGGCTGAATTTCTATTTTTTCACAACATCGGTCAAGATAAGCTAACGCCGCTTCAGGAGTAGGTTTGTTCAAGCTTCCACCAATGTCCAAGTAATATCTCTTGTCCTCTTCGATGTTCAGGGATTTCATGGCGCCTTTTTGACCTGACAACGGGTTGAAGCTCATAATGATTTCGTGTTCTCCGGGTTCAAGATAGAACTCCGTATATTGACTGATCATGAGCCTTACGACCTCTGTTCCATCTACTTTTACTCTAGAGGCTAACGCCAGAGGCGGTGAGCCAACACGCGAAATGATGACATTAGGTTTCTCTGCCAGCATGGCTTGCTTGAGGTTTGAAATCTCTAAGGCCGTCATGGTAGGCGCGCTTGATGTCGTTGCGCACCCTGATATTGTGGCTGTGGAAATTAGAAGTGCTACTAGGACTTTATTTATCATGCCGATTGCTTTCGTTCATATTTAATTTTTACATCTCATCAAAAACACGTTTATTATCAATGAAGTAGCTATCTATATTAAATCGCTCTTTATGCCTTTGAATGTGGTCCCACTCGACATAGCTAAAGGTGCTGACCTCTATTCCGTCTTTATGGTAATCATCGACTAAGGCGCGGGAAACCATGGCTTGTGGGACGCAGACCGATGTCACGATGTCGCGCAGTTTTCCGCGTAATGGACCATCCACAAACCAACCTGAACGCTCTCCGTGAACCATTTTCCGGCGGGGGCGTTTTAAATGCCCCATCTTGGCCTCGAATACTTTGTGCACGCGGCGGGTTTTTGCGTTAGGGTTTTGGCACCAATGAGAGAGGCAGTAATCTGCTTCGGGCGCGAGCGCGTGCATGGCGTAAAGAGCTTCGGGAACCCATGAGACATATATCACGCGGGACGCCAAACGGTTTAGCATGACAAGGGCATGAATTTCGGCTTCGAAACCTGCGTCCTTAATGTCGATTAGGAAGCGAGCTTCCTTATTAGCGTGTTGCCCCATTGCGGCAAAGAGGGTCTCTGCGCTTGGCATATGGGCGAAGACCCCGCCTAGCGCGGCGTAATCACTGGCCATGACCTCGCTAAGGCGGTGCGCCGTGCCTGTCTTATCAAGCGCAAATTCATCGTGATAAATCATCGGCGTGCCGCATTTGGCGACGCGGATATCAAATTCTAGATTTAAGACGCCGAAATCGAGCGCCGCGTTGAGGCCGGCTATTGTGTTTTCATGCGGAGCAAAGCCGCGAAAACGGTGTGAGATGAGATTTTTCAAAGGTAGCATGTTGCGGAGTTTAGCAGAGGCGGGGTGTGAGGCATAGTGGGGTTGGGCGGTTCATTTCAAAATATGATGTCTCAAAAGAACATCCTCAGAGTGAGGACGCCCTGTCCAAAACATGTTCGAAACTATCTAAATTCCCGAAATTAATAGGCTTTGAGCTTAGAGTCATTTCTTCAAAGCGTCATAAACCATTGCTCTGGAAATTCCTCGGAAATCTACATTCGGACCATTTTGAGGAAAACGCTGAATCATCCCAATAAAATAAAGATCGTTTTCCGGATCAACCCAGAACCAAGTCCCTGCAGCTCCGCCCCAAAAATAAATACCTTCCCCGGGGACAGGCGCATTAGAAAGGCGGTTGGTAACGACACCAAAATCCAAACCAAACCCGAGAGAATCTGCGGCCGTGCTATCGAGAGTTCCTGAAAGGCTCAGCTTTTGATGATCTTTCAATATGTTCGTGCGCATTAATTTAACGGTTTCAGCTTTCAGAATACGGACGCCGTCTAATGTGCCGCCATTGGCCAGCATTTGGCAGAAGCGCGCATAATCATCCAGCGTTGAGGCCAGACCGCCGCCGCCTGATTCCATATTGATTGTCTCTTCTCTAAAGGCAAATTCAGGAAATTGCGCATAGGGCGCAGGGCCAAATTGATTACTGACGGGATGATAGCCAAAGACCTGTGATAGGCGGTCATAATCTTCATCAGGCACGAAGAACCCTGTGTCGTCCATAGCGAGAGGATCGAAAATCTCGCTTTTCAAATAGGCTCCAAATGTTTGACCCGAGAGACGCTCGACGATCGCGCCTTGGATATCTACCGCGGCCGAATAAACCCATTCCTCGCCTGGCTGATGCATCAATGGAACTTTGGCGATGGCGTCAATAAAAGACTCTAAATCCTTAGAGCGTAGAGTTTTTTCCTCCCGCATAGCCTTATTCGTAGGATCATCTCCAAATAAACCATAGCCGAAGCCCGCCGTATGGCTCATCAATTCTCTCATCGTCGGTTGCCGCTCAAGCGTTTCTAGAACGACAGTCCCAGACGCGTCATAGCTGCTCACAACTTTCAGAGTCTCAAATTCTGGAACAAATTTTGAGACAGGGTCATCCAAGGAAAACTTGCCCGCTTCATATAATTTCATAAGCGCGACGCCCGTAATCGGTTTGGTCATTGAATAGATACGGTAAATGGTATCATCTGTGATAGGTTCAAAACCGTTCACATTTCGGATGCCTGCTTTTGTGTGGCTAATGACTTTCCCGTCTTTTACGAGCAGGGTTGCGATGCCAGCGGTTTCGCGATCGGTTACAAATTTCTGCATCCGCGCTTCAAGCGCCGCAATTTTAACAGGATCAAAATCGCCACTACTGGCAGCAGTTTTGTAATTAGGAAATGACGTGGCAATCGGCGCGGTGATACTGGATTTCTCTACGCCCGCACAGGATGCCAACACAAATGCGCTGGCCGCGAGTATAAGCGAAGACTTAAAGTGAGATGATTTAAACATAGCGTCCCTTTTCAAAAACCGGCTTTATAAGGGTCACTGTTGACGGATATGCAATGTGTTGCAACCCTCTTCCTTAAAGTGACTAGGCTGGATCGAGCTTCTTCGGAGATTGTCGTTGATTATGAATTGCTTGAGTTGATGTTTCCTACAGCTTAGGTCAAATGCCGTTGGATTTATTCGCAAAGTTAGTCTTTGCGGGTGATCGCATCCAAAGATATGACCCGGCGCAGCTCGTGGTCCTTAAAATGCTCAGCGCGAATTTGGTCACGCTTGGCAAGGGCTGAAGGCGTGTCGGGGGCACTATATTGCTGCATTGCTGTCTCGACAGCCTCGCGATAGGCCAAAAGGCGCTGATCCCAAGAGGCTCTACGTTGGTCACGTAGTTCCAGCTTTGCGGCAGCTTCTTCGCCCAATTCGCGGCGACGAAGATCTTTGATTTCCCAAGCTTGCGCGCCCGATTTCGTAAGGGCTAGTTCTTTGGCTTGATAGGCTTCAATTTTTTTTGTTTTGCTATCCCGTTGTGTGAGCCAAGCTGGGCTTCGTTGATTGAGCTGCGCCATCGCCGCGAGGGTGTCTTCACTGGAAAGCGTTTCATCGTTAGTAATTTGGGATTTTGCGAGCATGTAATCATCATATTGATCTTCTCGGGTAAAAAACGCCGAGATGACTTCGGGAGAAAAATAATTACTGCGCTCTAAGCGAATTTGCTGCTTTAGCGCCGCAATGGCAGGCCCGTCTAATTGTCCGGATTGGAATTGTGCAGATTGCTGTAAAATTCCATCCATAGCACCTTTAAATACAATATAATTATCAAATATGCCTTGGGCTTGGCTTAGGGCCGGATCACTGAGTTGACGCTGGAGAAGAAGTTTAATTCGATTTGTGACGGTGTGCAGATCTTCTTCGCCGATTGTGCTGAGATAATGATCAAACATTCTCCGGATCTTGGCATTTATAACCAAGTTCCCAGCGGCATCTACATCAAGCCTCTCTGGCGATGGGACTGCTCTTAAAGAGGCCGGTAACACATCCAGTAGAGAGGCTTCATAGGCATGTCTTTTTTCGGCCTCAGTCGGCTCTGTTGACCCTTTGATAGTTTGATTGCTCCCATTCGGTTTGGGAGCAATATCGGTTTCAATGGCCTGAATTTGATCAAGGAAAGGCGTGCCGATATTATTGATTGTCTTATGAGTAAATCCAATCAAAGCGAGCAAAATAATACCAGTTAACAGAAACTTATATGTGTGTTTTTTTAACATATGAGATTATCAACTTTGGCCGTGAGGCGACAAGAATTTAAGCCTATAGGCCGTTAGCTTTAAGCCGTTGCACATGCTGCGTATAAATCGCCAAGGGATCTGATGTGCCAACGCCGCGAAGACCAAATGTCCAGTTAACTTCATCCATATGGTTTAAGACATAGTCGTCTCTGATGACTTGCCCCATATGAGATTTACAGCGCCCGACAACACCATCATTATCTTCACTGTGCGTGAGGCTAGCAAGGCCGAGAGCGCCGTCAGCGATATCCAAAACATTTGAATTTGTCAGAGCATTGTAAGTCCCGCTCCAGGAATAATAACGAACGCCGTTTACAAGGTGATCCCCATCATTGACTGAATAATCGTAAACCCAATTTGGGAAAAGCCATCCCAACCAGCCTGTATTCGCGTTATAGACAGGCGTTTCTTGACAAGATCCTTGGCGTAATCCTTGAGGATGCGCGGCATTAAATATGGCGGCATCAGCTGAATTTAACGCTTCAAGAGCGCCGAGGGCATTTGACTCTTGCGAAGGATCACCGGTTACGAATGCGATCAAGTCTCCAAAGGCGTTGACAATATTTGCGATGGGCCCGACCAGCGCGCCAGGTGCACTGTCCACTAAGTCAGCTGTTTCGGAACCGAAATGGGGAGACCCTACAGATGTGACAGATGCCACAAGGTCAGGACGAACAGAGGCCACGTAACGGGCCGTCGGACCGCCTTGTGAATGGCCAATCAAATTGACTTTGGTGGCTCCCGTTACAGCGACGAGATCTTCGACATATGCAAGAAGTTCTTCACCGCGAGCCGTATTCGTATCCCATGCGGCGACGCGAGGTGTGTAAATGTCATCTGTGCCAACAGTTTGCAGCGCTGCTTCCACGCCATAAAAATAATCATATCCAAGAGCGCTGTCGAATCCCGCTAGACCATGAACCAGAACAACGGGGTGAAGCGTATCGCCAGAATTATTTGCATATGCTGGAGCCGATGCAAAGCCCGTTGCGGCCAGCATTGTTATCAGTGTTGTTTTGAGTTTCGTCATGTGTAGTCCCCTTGTTGAATTCCGCTATGATTATCTTTTATGTAGCAAGACCGCGAAATGACAATTGCCGCAATCTGATTATTGGTTTAGGCTAAACTACGGAGCGAGGTCTTAGCAGGAGATGACAAACTTTTGACAAAACGCGCCAAATCCATCGAATCTTTGGCACATGCAAAGCCGAAAGTCCTCAGTAGCTGGACACGCGTATTGCTTGATGGGTTGATTGCAGAAGGCCATGACGGGGTTGCCATAGCCGCAAAGGCGGGGTTTTCAATCAGTGATTTTGACGATCCTAATGCGCGGTTTAAGCTCGCGCGAACTTCAATGTTTTGGCGCTTCGCCGTCGAAGAAACCGGGGATGATGCGATCGGAATTTGGGTTTCTAAATATGTGAAACACACAACCTTCCATGCCCTTGGCTTGGCCGTCGCTGCGAGTCGGAACTGGTATGAAGCCTTGTCACGTATGGAGCGATATTCTGAAGTCGTTAGCGATTCTGAAAAGGTCATTGTTTGTGTTCAGGATAATCACTGGGAGTATATTCTCTCACCGGGCGCTCACACCTATCGGGCGTCGTGCGAATCTCTCGATGCTATAATGTCTCATATGCTCAGGACGTCGCGCGCAAGAATTGAAGGGTTTAACGCGCCTCTCTCTGTGGAACTCGCCCGGCCAAAGCCCCGAAACCATTCTACCTTTTCTGATTTCTTTGGATGTCCCATACGATATAATGCGAAAATCAATCGTATGTTGTTGCCCCTTGAATTTATGCATGCCCCTTTATTAACAGCGAATATTAGTCTGGCCGAACAAGGAGACAGCATTGTGCAAGGCTATTTAAAACAGGTCGCATCTGACCCGCTCGATAGAAAACTTCGCCAAGCCGTCGTCGACATCCTCCCGTCAGGCAATATAAATATTCAAACAATCGCTCAAGATGCGGGCATGAGTGTACGCTCTCTACAGCGTTATTTTTCGAATATTGGCGGGACATTCAGTGATTTTGCCAGCGAAGTTAGAGCCGCCTTGGCGCGAGACTATTTATCACAAAATGTATTACCGATTACGGAAGTCGCGTTCCTGCTGGGATATAGTAACCCAGCTAGCTTCTCGCGCGCATTCAAAATTTGGACAGGCCAAACACCAACGCAATATCAACGGGACATTGAACATTAGCTTAGGGATTAGGAAAGCTGGATTTTACGTTTAGTGTAAATTTGAGCGGATTAGAATCGATCCAACTAAGCTTCTGAGCCAATAACCTATGTGGCATGTACGTGACATCGCCTATCACGGCAAAGCAGTCCTTGGATTTTATAATATAAGGCCGTATTTACTCTTAATTCATCTAGGGTAGAATATTTCAAAATTCCTCTGATAACGGTTATTGACATCACGAAAACGTGAGCATAGGCAAATCGGCAGGAGGACTACGCATGACAACACTTAACAAACTACTATTAGCAGGAACCAGCCTTGCAATGGCTGCATCACTCACAACAATCGCCCACGCACAGAATGGGCCGAGTGAACGGACAGATAAAATATTAAAACATTGGACAGCAGATCGCATTGCGGCGGCCGAGCCGCGGGATATGCTGATCGATCATCGCGGCTTAGGATATGTTAAAGGCAAAAAAGGCAAGCTGACCCCTTATGGTCACTCTAAAAAGCCTGAGCTCACGTCAGCTGATAGTCGGCGCAGTTTTGGCACCGTCAAATTAGATGATCAAGTTTCGCAGGACAATCAAGCTCCGACCGTGACATCTCGAACACCAAGCGACGGCGCGACCATCGGGTCCAGCCAAACCTTCTCAGCCGTTGTAACGGATGTTGATGGCGTGCGGGAAGTAACCTTTGAAGTCACCTTTGGCGGCCAAACTTACACATTCGCTGGTAATAATGTGGGCAATAATACATGGCAAACCACAGTTGACGGCTTCACGAATGGCGCCGGTAGCTGGCGCGTAATTTCCCGCGATAGGGTGAAAAAACGCGGCGGAAATACGGGCGCAACGAATTCTTATTCCTTCACAGTTGACGGCGGAACCCCACCACCACCACCCGGCGGCGGTGTTGTCGCGAATTCACGCTGGACCAATGGCGGCGCCATTCAGACAGCTGCGGGACGTTTGCTCTATGAAATGCCCAATGGCGGCGGATGGTCTGGCTATGTCTGTTCAGGCACGGTCACAAATGATGGCGTTTCGGGACGCTCAGTCATTATAACAGCCGCGCATTGCGTTTATGATGATGCGGATGCGTCTTTTGCTCGAAACGTGATTTTCATTCCTAATCAGGACCAGACAACGGGCTCTGCAACGGACAGAGATTGTTCAAATGATCCTGAAGGCTGCTGGGTCACAGATTTCGGTGTTGTCGAACAAAACTGGACAACCAGCGTCTTCCCAAACAATATTCCCTGGGATTATGCCTATTACGTTGTGGGCGATACGGGTAATCATTCTGGCAACGGAACTGGCGGCGCGCTTGATACAGCCGTTGGCAGCTTTGACGTTAATTTCAGTGCGCCAAATGTGAATGACGGGCAGGCGGGCGAAGCCTCACCCGACTGGACGCATGCTCTTGGCTATTCTTATTCGGATGATCCTTTCTTTATGCACTCTGCCGAGGACATGACGACTGAAGGATCAGACAATTGGTGGCTCCCCTCTAGCCAGCTTTCCGGCGGTTCTTCCGGTGGTCCTTGGATTCAGCCTATGGATGAAGCCACTGGCACAGGCCCGCTTATGTCGGTCAATAGCTGGGGCTTTACAACATCTGACGGCATGGCTGGACCTTTCTTAAATGGAACCACCGCGCAATGTTTATTCGATGCTGCCAAGACCGGAAATTTGGGATTGGCGTCTAATCCTGACGGACAGCAAGGCCTCGTTGTCGACCCCGCTACATGTGGAGGCAGCACGTCCAATAATCCGCCAAACGCTAGCTTCTCGGATAATTGCACGGATCTGAGCTGTAGCTTTACAGACGGGTCCTCCGATAGTGACGGCAATATTGTCTCTTGGAGCTGGACCTTCGGAGACGGCGCAAGCTCAACCGCTCAAAATCCATCACATAGCTATTCTGCAGCGGGTAGCTATTCGGTCAATCTGACTGTGACGGACGATGACGGCGCTACAAATAGCACGAGCCAAACCATCACCGTATCCGATGGAAGCACAGGCGGCGGTGTGACATTGTCAACGGTCAATGCTTATAAAGTAAAAGGTAAGAAGCGCTGGGATTATAGCTGGTCTGGCGCGACCTCTACAAATGTTGACATTTATCTGGACGGCTCTCTGGCGGCGACAACAGCCAATGACGGGGCTTACACTTTGTCAACAAACCAGAAGGGCGGCGGGTCTCACGCGCACCAAGTTTGTGAAGCTGGAACATCTACCTGTTCTGCGACTGTCACGTCAACATTCTAGGCGCTGGGCCATAATATTAAATTTAATGACCGGCCTCGCGCCGGTCTTTTTATGTCTGCCGCCTGGCGAAGTGATCGCGGTAGCTTTGAGGCGTGATTTAAACGCCCCGAAATCTTAGACTATTGTGACACTGAGTTTAGCCCAGGCTCACACCGATATCGCCAAAACCGTAAGACATGTATGCAGGCTGAGTTATGTGATGCAGCCGCACAAACAAACCGCCCCGCGCTAGTCACGGCCTTGAATAGACCGTAGGTTTACATATCGGTCTGGCTTTGGCTGTGGGAGGTTTGGGTTTAGATTGGCCTACTCCAGGGGCCGCATTAGATATGTCTTTACAGGCGGGGGAGACTTAAATTAGGTAACGCCTATGACACCAAAACTGAGACTAAAAATTATAGATGTGTGTGACGCAAAAATCTCTCAAAGGGGTGAAAACGCAGGTCTCTCATTTTATGCGTTCTTTAAGAACAAAAATGACGATCCAGAATTATTAATGGAAGCCACGACATGGTGGATTCAAACCCATAAATTCGACCATTTTGAGAAAGCTATAAAAATCAGAGAAACGGTTATTTGATAATAGAAAATCACTAAGTGATGGCGTCTAAAACTCTCTATTACTAAGAGTCCCTTTGAATACCATTTTGAATCTTAACGCCTTTGCTAGCAAGATAATCTTCGGTTTCAGACCTGAGGGCTTTGGCTTCGCTCAATAGGGCTTCATTGCCAAGGTTGCGAAATTTTACCAATCCTTTCATCAAGGAGAGACGGTTAGCGAATACTTTGACCTCTTCGCTCTTAATGTCTTTTTCAAAAAAGCTAAGGTCTAACGGGTCAATTTCCGCCTGCCATTCACCCATGAAGAAACTAGATTCGAGAATTGAGTTTAGGTCGATATTTGTTTCAAACGCATCGCTGGCCAGGGTTGCATGTCTTCGGCGGAGTTGCTCGACTTGGTGCTTGGTTTCTGCGCGGCTGTGATTTTGGTATTTCAGAATGGAAAGGCGTAGCGTGTCCGATGATATGAGCGTTATTTTTCCTGACGATTTCATATCCTCAAAAAAGGTACTATTGCCATTAAAATTCGTGAAGATGTTTGCAGTCCCTATTGACCCTGGGAGGGCGGGGTCTTTTTTAAGGGGCTCGCTGGAAAAAGCTTGCTGAATAGTCGTAAAGGCAGAAAGCTGCGCCGTGTCGAATTGGAGTAAATTGGTGAGTTCATAAATATCTTGATCAAGGTCTACCACTATCCCCTGCAGATAGGTAATTTCTGTTCTTTTATCTGCGGCATGTCGGGCATTCATATTAAGCTGAAATGCCAAGTAAACGCCAATCGTCACAACAATTGTCTCGCCGATAGCGTAGAGCAAGTATTTTCCAATTTGCTTTTTTGAAATCAAATTACGGCGCATCTTTTTCATAAAAAAAGGCATTGAGTAATCTCCATTTCTTAGGGTCGCAAAATAGAATAATTGCGGCCCCGATTGAGCCTCAGTTTTTTGTGCTCTCGTCACATCAAAGAAAGCTATTAAATGAAACTATGGGTTGGGCAGATTAGTCTTCAGCCTCTGCTTTTTCCTGATAATAGGAGGTGAGCTCCACGATAATCAAAACGAGCCCAAACCCTGCGACGCCCACGCCCCACCAGAGGGCCGGTGCGAGCATGGCATAGCCAGCAATCCCGTCGCTTAGGCTAATGGCTGTGAACACAAATAAGCCCAAAATATAAGACGCCAGATTAATGAGGAATGCCATCCGGATCGCATCCTTTGTTTTTGTCCGTTTTCTTTGAGCCGTTTTCTTTGCTAGGGCGCGTGCATCAACCGTTAAGGAAATAACATCCACATCAAAAGCCGCCGCCAGCGCCATTACGGATTCGCGCGAGGCTCCGTCGCCATTTTCTATACGTTGCACGGTTCTCAGACTGAGACCCGCTGCCTCCGCGAGATGTTCTTGTGACCAGCTGCGGTCTTCGCGCCAACGTTTAATTTTTTTAGCGTCAGTATTTATTTGCATGTCGATCTCCTAAGTTCGGGTTTAATATTGACACCTAAAACACTATCAAAAACCGTAATACTCACAACGTCATCGCCATGACAGACAGACGTCAGAACCGCGTCAGCCATGTGACATTGCCCCAAATAATGTGTGACAAGACTACGCCAGAACAGCCCTAAATGCTAACTGGGAGACACTAAAGGGCAGCCGCATCACCCGGCGGCGTCGGCGGTCTCGCTGACGGGTCCATTGCGCAGAGCTAAAACGCCGTCGATGTAGACGGTGTAGGCGGAATGCGGCGCTATTAGATGATAGGATAAGTCTCTATTATAAGTCGGCAGTGCTAGCGTAGATCTGAATGTCGCGCTCCCAAAAGGCCCGTCCATTCCTGGCCTATCAACCTTGTTCCACCGGCCGGGCAGCGAGAAGAGCTCGCCTTGATACCGCGCGTCAAAGGTTTCAGGAGGAACAGGCTCACCCCAAATGACTTCCCAATCCCCGCTCAATTCCAAAGGCGGCCCATCATGAAAAGACCAATCTTCGGAGAGAAGTTTGCCAGCTAGGACATTTGGACCGCCGTCTTGAGCGTAAGCTAATGGCCTAGAGCCAAGCAGCATGACACTTATGAACAATACTGAGAGCATCAAGAGAAATACCCAATACCTCTTTGCTCTATTTATTTTAAAATAACGCAGTGTCATCCATGCATCATATCATTAACTCACAGATGATATATACGATAAACTGCGTATTTGATTTTCCGATTTCAAGCGAGGTTAAGCTTCGCATGTCTTCCAGTGATGATTTGACTCGCTAGATACCGATTTCTATGGGGTAGGAATGAAACCGCATATTCAAAGGCTCTTTGTTCTCACCTTTGTATTATTCATCGGCAATAAGCTCGTTCTAAGGCCTTGGTTATTAGAGACATCAGATAGCGCCGTCTTGCAGGGGCTGGTTTATTCTGTCCCCAATTTCTGTGAAGCCGTGATGGGCGTCATAATTTTGACGAACCTTGCACTCTATGCGCGGCGTTCAATTAAGGCGCTATCGACCATTAGTAACGCAATGATATATAATGCGGCCACGCTTATTGCGCTGATTTATGTGATCACCCAAGAATATGGAGGTCACAGTTTAGGCGGAAATAATACCTATGACCCTATTGATGTGTTGGCGTCGATTTTAGGGTTAGTATTCATAAATCGGGTCATTGCAGAAACAGGGTTTGAAAACCGTAACGCTTAATGGGGTCTTTTTCGATTTCCTGCGCCATCTTAACGGACTCGTGGGTCTAAAGAGCCGTGTCACTTAGTTCCAGCCAGCACTGATTTTGCACCTCTCTTTTTTATTGAGTGCTGGTCGTCATACTTTAGGCGATTTTAAGAAACTCGCTCTTAACTGGTCTGAGGCTTTGATTTAGCTTTGTAAAATGCTCGTAGACTATTCTACGGATTTTCTACTAGATCAAATCCGCCCCAAAGCACCGAGAACGCTTCACAGTGAATAACGACGCTTTTATAATCCGAGAGGTTCACATCTTTGGGGATGATATAGCTTTGGGCGCCTCTGTTAGATTTTAGGATACCAAGCTTGAGGGATGTGCCCTCTACGCTGCCGCTATCGAGATCAGAAATTGTATTGGACGACAAATAAAGTTTCAAATCTGGCCCGCCTTTGGTTTTGAAGTCATCATCGAACTTAATGACGCTTTGACCGTCCTGCTCGGCCACGCTCCACGTGCCTTTGATATTATAGCGCTTTTTGACGAATGCCGCAGATGCAGACTCGGAGGCAGGGGCGTCCATGGAAGGCGCTTTAGAGCTTTGCGCGCTGGCTCCGAGCGATAAAAGACCCGAAAGGCCTGCGATACAGGCAAATTTCAAAATAGTGTTCATATCAGCTTATTGCCAGAGTTGGCGCGCCCGCGATAGTCACGCTTCTGTGAAAAAGCAGTAGTAGTGACGAATTCTCATTAATATAAAGATTTCTTTATATACTTTCCGTTTCGCGCAGTTTAAGGGGTGTTAATATTGTCAATTAGGGTTCGTTATAATGAGTCATGCCTCGCCAATTTGGGATGAAATCGCCGCCGCAGCACAAAGCCGTGTTCTTATGCTCGACGGCGCTATGGGGACGATGCTGCAAAAGCAAAACCTTGCGGAAGGGGATTTTCGCGGAGAGCGGTTCAATGACTGGCCAAGCCCGCTTCAAGGGAATAATGATTTATTGGTTCTAACGAAGCCCTCGGCAGTTGAAGCTGTGCATCATGCTTTTCTGGAAGCCGGAGCAGACCTCATCGAGACCAATTCTTTTAATGCCACAACGATTAGCCAGGCCGATTATGACATGTCTGGTCTTGCCGATGAGATAGCACGCGCCTCGGCCGCCTTAGCGCGAAAATGCGCGGATGACTGGACAGCGAAAACGCCGAGTAAGCCGCGGGCCGTTTTAGGCTCTGTCGGGCCAATGAATAAGACGCTGTCGATTTCTCCCAAAGTTGAGGACCCCGGTTACCGCGACGTGACATTTGATGAGGTGCGCGATAGCTATATTGGCCAGATCTGCGCCATGGTCGATATTGTTGATGCGGTCTTGATAGAGACTGTATTTGATACACTTAATTGCAAAGCCGCCATTGCTGCCGCGCGGGCTGTCTTTGCCGAAGTCGGTTATGAAAAACCGCTTCTGATTTCAGGAACCATCACAGATCGTTCTGGCCGAACATTGTCTGGCCAGACCCCTGAGGCTTTCTGGACATCCATCGCCCATGCGCGGCCTTTCGCTGTTGGGTTAAATTGTGCCTTGGGGGCGGATGAGATGCGCCCGCATATAGAGGCGCTGTCGCGCGTTGCCGATACCCGTATCATGGCGTTCCCAAATGCAGGATTGCCAAATGCTTTCGGTGAATATGACGAAACACCCGAGGATATGCAGCGCCAAATGGCGCCATGGGCAGAGGAGGGACTTGTCAATATTCTAGGGGGATGTTGCGGGTCTACGCCCGAGCATATTGGCGCTATCGCAAAAGCGGTTGCGAATTCTACGCCGCGTATTGTCCCGGCTCAAAAGCCAACCCTTCGCTTATCTGGCCTCGAGCCGTTTCAGATCGCAGTTTAGATATGAATACCACGCAATTTATCAATATTGGCGAGCGCACAAATGTGGCGGGCTCTGCTCGGTTCAAAAAACTTATTGTTAAGGGCGACTTTGATAAGGCTTTATCCGTTGCGCGCCAACAAGTCGAAAGCGGCGCGCAGATTATTGATATCAACATGGATGACGGCTTGATTGACGGCGTTGCCGCAATGACGCGTTATCTACAGCTTCTTGCCGGGGAGCCAGATATTTCGCGCGTCCCAATCATGATAGATAGTTCGAAATGGGAGGTTCTCGAAGCGGGCCTAAAATGCGTGCAGGGTAAAGCCGTCGTCAATTCCATCTCTATGAAGGAAGGTGAAGAAGAGTTCTTAGCTCATGCCCGTAAAGTGCGCGACCTGGGCGCGGCGGCTGTTGTCATGGCCTTTGATGAAGAAGGTCAGGCAGAAACCGCAGACCATAAATTTGAGATCTGCGCGAGGGCTTATAAGCTTTTGACCGAAGAGGTCGACTTCCCGCCAGAGGATATCATTTTCGATCCCAATATCTTTGCCGTCGCAACGGGTATTGAAGAGCATAATGACTATGCCGTTGCCTTTTTTGAAGCCTGTAAACGCATCAAAGATAACCTGCCGTATGCGCGTATTTCCGGCGGCTTGTCCAATGTGTCATTCTCATTTCGGGGGAATAACCCTGTACGTGAAGCGATGCACTCGGTCTTTCTTTATCACGCTATTCCTGCCGGGCTTGATATGGCGATTGTCAATGCGGGCCAGCTTACGATTTATGATGACATCCCCGAAGAACTGCGCGAACGCGTTGAAGACGTTATTTTAAATCGCCGCGCCGATGCCACGGATAGATTGTTAGAAATCGCTGAAAAATATCGCGGCGACGGCAAGACGAAAGCGGCGGTTGTCGATGATGAGTGGCGTAAGCTGCCCGTAGAAAAACGCCTTGAACATGCTTTAGTTCGCGGCATCACAGACTTTATCGTTGACGATACCGAAGAAGCCCGCCAAGCCGCTGAGCGTCCGTTGCATGTCATAGAAGGCCCCCTTATGGACGGCATGAATGTCGTTGGCGATTTATTTGGATCAGGCAAAATGTTCCTTCCGCAAGTCGTGAAGTCAGCCCGCGTTATGAAAGCGTCAGTAGCGCATTTGCTGCCATTTATGGACGCGGAAAAAGAAGAGCTGGGTACAGCTGGCACGTCAAATGGTAAAATACTGATGGCAACTGTCAAAGGTGATGTGCATGATATTGGTAAGAATATTGTCGGCGTTGTGCTGCAATGTAATGGCTATGACGTTGTCGATTTAGGCGTGATGGTGCCCGCGGATAAAATCCTCGCCGCCGCTAAAGAGCATGATGTTGACATGATTGGCCTGTCAGGTCTTATCACGCCGTCACTCGATGAGATGGTCTATGTCGGTAAAGAAATGCAGCGTCTTGAGATGGATATGCCGCTGCTCATTGGCGGCGCGACAACATCCAAGACACATACCGCCGTTAAGATTGAGCCTGCTTATAAGGCAGGGCCCACGGTTTACGTCACTGATGCCTCCCGCGCTGTCGGCGTCGTTGGGCAATTATTGGGTGAGGGGAAAGAGAAATACGCGGCAGACATACGCGGTGAATATGTGAAGGCGCGCGAGGCCCATCAACGCGGACAAAATAAGAAAGCCCGCCTGACCCTTAAAGAGGCGAGAGATAATCCGTGGGTAACAGATTGGGATAGCTACTCACCGCCAAAACCAAAATTTTTGGGGAGCAAGACGCTGAAAGATTATCCGCTGGAAGATCTTCGTGACTTCATTGATTGGACGCCGTTCTTTGCGACTTGGGAGCTAAAAGGCCGCTATCCCGCTATCCTTGAAAATGAGCGCTATGGTGAGGCCGCACGTGATCTGTTCAGGGACGCTAATGCAATGCTTAATACCATGATCTCTGAAAAATGGGTGAAAGCTAATGCCGTCTATGGATTCTGGCCGGCTGGTCAGACCGGCGATGATATTACTGTCTTTGGCGATGAAGTACGCTCCGAAAAAACAGCGACATTTCATGGTCTGCGTCAACAAATTTCAAAAGGCGCTAAGGGTAAACCCAATTATTCAATTTCGGATTTTTGCTCGCCGATGGGTTCCAAAGGCGGCGGTGATTATATTGGCGGGTTCTGCGTCACTGCGGGCCTCGGCGAAGATGAGCGCTCCCAGCAATTCAAAGATGCCGGTGATGACTATAACTCCATTCTTTTCAAAGCGTTATGCGATAGACTTGCAGAAGCATTTGCCGAGCATCTTCATCAACGCGTACGCCGCGAGTTCTGGGGTTACGCCCCTGATGAAGCCTTTACAGGTGAGGAACTGATTGCAGAGCGTTATGCCGGCATTCGTCCTGCGCCAGGCTATCCCGCCCAGCCAGATCATACTGAAAAGGCGACATTGTTTCGGCTGTTAAATGCGACCGCAGAAACAGATGTTATCCTAACGCAAAGTTTCGCGATGCATCCCGCAAGTTCTGTTTCAGGTCTTTACTTCAGCCATCCTGAAAGTGTCTATTTTGGCGTCGGAAAAATAGAGAAAGACCAAGTCGAAGATTATGCACGCCGCAAAGATATGAGCGTCGGCGATGTAGAGCGCTGGCTTGCGCCTATTCTCAATTATGACGCTTAAGGTTTTAAGTAGGGCGCGATATCGACCATCTTGCGGCTAAAGACTTTGAGCATTTCTGTGAAATCCTCTGGCGATATAGTGCCGCTTAACGAAGAGATCATTGCCTCATTAAGCTTCGCCGCGATATTGGCGTAAATGCTTTGCCCTGAGGCGGTGGCAGATAAAGATGACCGGCGTTTATCGCCGCTATCTACCGCTTTTATCACAAGGCCTGCTTCGATAAGTGAGCTAACGGCACGGCTGACAATGGTTTTATCCATCGGCGTTATGGCCGTAACATTGGCAGCTGTCCGGCCAGGTTTTTCCGCTATGGCGGCGAGGACGCGCCATTGACTGAGGTTAAGGTCAGCCTCTGCGCGCACCACGCTTAATGTATATCGGCTGATCTGATCGGCCAATACGACGGCTTGATAGGGCCAGAAATTGTCTAAGGTGATATGCGGGGGCTTGGTATCGCTCATAAATCTTTTATGCAAGAAAAAGGTTGCAATTGCAACAAATAATGTTTAGTTGTTATCGCAACCAATGTAATTGCGAGAATCGACCGCCGCAAAATACCACCTATATGTTAATGATGGAGCGCATTATGCCAGACCTATTTGAAAATCCCGCAGGCCTTGATGGTTTTGAGTTTATTGAGTTTTCAGCGCCTGAAAAAGGCATTTTAGAGCCCATCTTTGAAACCATGGGTTTTGAGCGTGTCGCCACCCATAGATCTAAAGATGTCGATCTGTGGCGTCAGGGCGCCATCAACCTGATCACGAATTATGAACCGAATAGCGCTGCCTTTTACTTTGCGCGTGAACATGGGCCGAGCGCTTGCGGCATGGGGTTTCGGGTTAGGGACGTAAATAAGGCTTATGATCACCTGCTTAAGCAGGGCGGGGAGCCTGTCAAAATGAATACAGGCCCTATGGAGCTTCACATTCCGGGTATTCGCGGGATTGGCAACTCCATCATCTATCTGATCGACCGTTACGATAGCGGTAAGGGGGAGCTGTCCATTTATGATATTGATTTTGAATATCTGGACGGTGTTGATCGTCATCCCGAAGGCTGCGGCTTTAAACTTATCGATCATCTCACCCATAATGTTTACGGCGGGCGCATGTCTTATTGGGCCGATTACTATGAGAAGCTTTTTAACTTCCAGGAGATTCGCTATTTCGATATTAAAGGCGAATATACCGGACTAACATCCAAAGCCCTCACGGCGCCTGATGGTAAAATTCGTATTCCTTTGAATGAAGAAGGTAAAAGCGGCGGCGGACAAATCGAAGAATTCCTGCGCGAATTTAACGGTGAAGGCATTCAGCATATCGCGCTCATCTGTGATGATTTGGTCGCCTGTTGGGATAAGCTAAAAGCCAAAGGCGTTCCTTTTATGACGGCGCCGCCAGAAACTTATTACAGCATGCTATCGGAGCGCCTTGAAGGTCATGGGCAAGATGAAGCGGCTTTGAAGTCTCGCGGTATCTTACTTGACGGCACAACAGAAGATGGAAGCCCGCGTTTGCTCCTGCAAATTTTTGCCGAACCCCAAGTGGGGCCCGTCTTCTTTGAATTTATTCAGCGCGTTGGTGATTACAAAGACGGCTTTGGAGAGGGAAACTTCAAAGCCCTGTTCGAATCTATCGAGCGCGATCAAGTTGAACGTGGCGTTTTAGAAGGAGCGTAACTATGACAGACAAAGCTATCAAAACTGACGGCTTTCATCACGTCGCTTATCGCTGCCGTGATGCCAAGGAAACGGTAGAGTTTTACACACAGCATTTGAACATGGATTTTCAACTCGCCATCGCAGAAGATCACGTCCCCAGCACAGGGGCCTATGATCCCTATATGCATATCTTCTTGGATGCAGGGAATAATAACGTCTTAGCGTTTTTTGAACTCCCAGAGCAGCCAGATATGGACCGCGACCAGAATACGCCAGAATGGGTGCAGCATATTGCGCTGCGCGTTGACAGTCTTGATGATTTGATGTCTGCCAAAGCCCGGCTTGAAACCGCTAATATTGACGTCATCGGCCCAACCCATCACGGCATATTCAAATCAATCTATTTCTTTGACCCCAATGGACACCGCCTTGAACTCGCGGCAAATATCCATACGCCAGAGCAAATGACGCAGCTCAAAGAGGTCGCGCCTGCTATGCTCAAAGAATGGAGCGAGACGAAAAAAGCGCCACGCCATGCGGCTTGGCTACATGAAAAGATTGCAGAAGAAACATCGCAGAAGAAATAAAGGCTAATTAAATGAAACTTGCTTCCCTAAAAGACGGCCGTGATGGCCAACTCGTTATTGTCTCACGTGATCTGTCAAAGGCTGTTGAGGCTTCTGATATTGCGCCAACGCTCCAAGCCGCTCTGGATGAGTGGGATGTGGTCGCGCCGCAATTGGCCGCGCGTTATGAGCTTTTAAATGCAGGCCAAGGCGAAGCATTCGATTTTGATCAAGAGCTTTGCGACTCGCCTCTGCCGCGGGCCTATCAATGGCTTGACGGTTCGGCCTATCTCAACCACGTCGAGCTTGTCCGCAAAGCGCGCGGCGCGACAGTTCCTGAAAGCTTTTATGATGACCCGCTCATGTATCAGGGCGGCTCGGATACATTTATCGGTCCGCGCGACCCGATTGTCGCGGCGAGTGAAACTTACGGCATCGATATGGAAGCTGAAATCACAGTGATCACAGATGACGTGCCTATGGGCGTGTATGCTAAGGACGCTGAGCAGCACATCAAACTTATCATGATCGTAAATGATGTGTCCTTGCGCGGCCTCATTCCGGGCGAACTCGCCAAGGGTTTCGGCTTTGTTCAAAGTAAAGCCTCTTGCGCTTTCTCGCCCGTCGCGGTTACGCCAGATGAGCTTGATGGCCTTTGGGAAGACACCACAATCGATCTGCCCTTACTTGTCGATTATAACGGCGCGCCATTTGGCAAGGCCAATGTAAAAACCGATATGACCTTTAATATGGCCCAGCTTGTAGCACACGCCGCGAAGACCCGTCATCTCTGTGCGGGCACGATTATTGGTTCTGGCACTGTCTCAAATAAGTTCGAAGGCGGTGAAGGCAAGAAGATCGAAGATGGCGGCGTCGGCTATAGCTGTATCGCGGAAATTCGAATGATTGAGAAAATTCAGACAGGTGAATTCATTACGCCCTTTATGCGCTTTGGCGACACCGTCGGCATTGAAATGAATGACCGCAACGGCAAATCCATCTTTGGCCGCATCGAAAATAAAGTCGAAAAGTACGACGCCTAATGATGACCTTGTTCGGATATTGGCGTAGCTCGGCAAGTTACCGCATTCGCATTGCGCTCGCGCTGAAAGGTGTTGAGGTTAAACATGTGGCTGTGAACCTGCTCAAAGGTGAGCAGAAAGGCGCAGCGCATAAAGCCCGTAACGCCCAAGGCTATGTTCCCGTGCTCGAACTCGAAGACGGAACGCAGCTTACACAATCTTTGGCCATCATGGATTATCTGGATGCGGTCTATCCCGAGCCAAACCTTATGCCGTCTGATCCCATATTACGGTCAAAGATATTGGCGGCTTCGCTGATTATAGCCTCTGACATCTCGCCCATCCAAAACTCATCTGTGTTGAACTATATCAAAGCTGAGCACGGCCAAGACGGTGAGGGCGCCAAAGCTTGGGCGGCCCATTGGATTACGAAAGGCTTCACAGCGCTCGAAGCCATCGCTCAAGATTATGATACGCCATATCTCATGACCGATGAGCCCCGTTTTTTTGAATGTTGCTTAGTGCCGCAAGCCTATAATGCGAGGCGATTTGGCGTGGATATGGATAAATTTCCGAAGTTAAAAGCCATAGACGAACTCTGCCGCAAGCATCCCGCTTTTATCAAGGCCGCGCCCGAAAATCAGGCTGATGCGCCGAAATCACTCTAATATGAGGTAAAGCTCAAAGGATAAACAAACGCTTTGCTCCAAGGGCCGAGAGGCGTTTTAGCTCGGCGCCTATAAAGTCCCTGCCAATTCTCTGCTTCATCAGGCGCTTCAATCAGCACGTTAACGCCTTGCGCTTCTGCCGGGTAGTCTCCTATCCCGAGACGGTAGATTTCAAGCGCGCTGCTAAGGTTTTCACTTTGGGTAGAAGCCAGTGGTGATGTTCTTGAACAACTAACCATCACGAAGTAGAGTTTAACGGATGTCTGTTGACGGTACTACAGGTGTACACAATTTTTGCCCTGTTTAAACAAGGGCGGTTATGCAAGATGAGATATGCAGTCAAAAAATAATCTCGCAAATAGCTCCATAGCGTTATTAACCTGGAAATCTCCTGCAACCTTAGAGCGGACCCTGAAGTCTTTAGATGTTATCGCGTCAGATTTTGGAGACAAGTTGGTCATTTGCCAAGAGGGCTCAAAGGATGAACTTTCATTAGCGAGAAATTTTGGTTACCGCGCTATTCCAACGGCCAAGAATTTAGGCATATTAGGGGGTCTAAAAAAACAGTTTCTGAAGCTGATCATAATTCCGTTTTATTACTCGAAAACGATGCGAATTTTATTGGATCGAAAGATGATGTAAGCGTTCTGTCAGGCATTGCAGGGCATTTGATTGATGGTAAAATCCAATATTGCTGTCTCATGGAACGCCAGAGCGGCCCAACGTCTCGCTATTCGAAATATTGGTCTCATCAGTGGCCGCCAAAAAAGACATTGTTGAGTTATCTTCGCCCCCACATCGCTCGATCACTCAAAGCTGAAAGCCTCCATTTTATCCCTGACGATGTAACGCGTTGCGATTTTGCGTCTTTACTTGAGGATGAATTATGGAAGACAGACTCTCGATATTTTAGGTGGAGTAACCGGGCTAAATTTTTACAAAAGTCATTTTTTCTAGATCAACTCATTGCATTCGCGGAAGCAAACCCAACGGACAGAACCGTTAATGGCTTAATGGATTTAGAACATCAGATTAATGCGCCGCAACAAAGAGACTGGTATACCAAACAGAAATTTCCGCTCGCCATTCATAAAACAGGCCTCTTTGGGCATGAGCGCTATGATAGGCCAGATGGGGATGAGAAATGGGAAACGGGACTTCCTATTATTGAAGACTAAGACTGAACGCTAATTTGGTTAAGCCTCATAATCACATAATAGACCTGTTTTATTTTTATTGCGCGCAAATCGATTGTGAGTGACTCCAAAGGCCATATCGCTACTGACATTTATAAGTGATTTTTGAGAGGCGACTAATGACGACATAAACGACAAAGCAAAGCCATTTGGGTCTTTGCATAACACGAAGGTCGGGAAGTAATCGGTTGTCAAAAGCAAAAAGTGGTAGCCATGCTTTGTTACAAATTCTTGAACGGCTTGTATAACGCCAAAACCATCCCTTATGGCGCTAGGTTGGTTTGTGAAATCATGCCCGAAAATTAACCCATCGGGTTTTACTTTTTTCGACCACGCTTCCAAATCAGCTAAGACTCCTTCATAGGAATGATCGGCATCTACATAAATCCAATCAAGTTCGCCGTCTCTAAAATTGTCTGACATCGGCACAGAGAGCCCGTGATGCGTGGAAATTTTTGTGCTGAAAGAATAGGGTTTTAAAGAAAGCGGTAGTTTCCGCGCATAGGAATTAAAACCCGCCTTATCTAATTGGTCTTTATGGGGAATATGTCCCCGCTCGACGTCTATGTCCCAGGCATCTATCAGCGATAAAGAGGAGGGACGCGTCATCCGAAGAATTTTTCTGGAAAACTTGCCTTTATAGACCCCAATTTCCGCGGCATTAGCGTTTCTTGGGATGTGCTTTAACAGCTTATTACGCCCTATCGGCAGTAATAAGGTCTTATTTGGTGATATAATATCTGAGACGGGGACTAATTCACTAGCAGGATTCGCGGTCATTTTATTTCCAATTCTACAAAGAATCTCATATAGCTACGCACGCTACACCTCTTACGAAAGGCTTTAATTAATCTGTTCAGAGATGCAAGTGAAGGAGGGAGCTTAATCTTGGCTGGAGATATCTTTATTCGCGCCCAGCGGAATTGAGGTTTGGCGATGTTATATTTTGCAATTAAGATGCCGCCGTCTGCTTTGAGCCAAACCGCTTCCAGCTTGGTTTTAGTTTCTAACGTTAAGGCTTTGGTTTCCACATCGGATAAAATTAGGTCATATCAATCGTAAATTTAGTGAATCTTCTCAAGGCTCGCTAGGATAAACAACTCTAAACCCAATATGGTTTGTTGAGAAGTCGAGCTCTTGGGGGTGACGGGCTGCGGGGCGGTAGCGGCGGCAGTAATTATCTGCGCAAAGAAAAGAGCCGCCCTTTATGATACCTTGATTTGCTTCGGGCTGACTATCTTTTACCCACTCCCAGAGGTTTCCTGTCATATCATAGAGGCCATAACCATTGGCCTCATAACAGCCCACAGGCGCGGAGGCGAGATAGCCGTCGGTCGCGCGGTTGATAACAGGAAAGATACCCTGCCATGTATTGGCGCGCGGGATGTCCAGCTTATCTGGCTCTGTGTCGCCCCATTCATAGGCCGCGCCGTCTAGTCCGCCGCGCGCGGCAAATTCCCATTGCGCTTCGGTGGGGAGGTCGCCGCCTGCCCATTTTGCAAAGGCGAGGGCGTCTTCATAGGTGACATGATTGACGGGGTGATTAAGCTCAGCGGCAATGCGGGAACCTGGCCCGTCAGGACTATGCCAAGCCGCGCCAGGGACAAATTGCCAACGCCCTGCCGTATTTTCTCCAAGCGCCATTGTGAACAGCGCCGAGCCAGCCACAAGCTGATCCTGCGGGATGCCGGGATGAAGCTTAGGGTCGGGTTTGCGCTCAGCGGCGCTAACATAGCCCGTCTCTTTGACAAATTTTTCAAACCGGGCGCGGGTAACTTCGAAGGGGTCGATCTTAAATGCGGGCAACGTAACCTCGCGAATAGGGCCTTCTTCAGAATAATGCGACTCTGACCCCATCTGAAAGGTGCCGCCAGCGAGCTTGACAGGCGCGGCATTATTGGCAGCTTTGCAATCGGCTACGGTCTTAACGCCCGGCGAACCTGATTTACCGCAAGCTGGAAAAACAACGCCTAATGCGGCGACTAAAAATAATGTTTTGGAAGTCATATCGCCAGTCATTGAAAACATATTACGTCAATACATCGTGGCTAAGTTTACGCGTATCGTCAATATGACATTCCATGAACAGAAGGCATTGAGGTTTCGCCTCCGCGCCCTATCCGATAGACGTGACAAGAGAAACGGCTTAAAGGCTGGATCCGTCTTAAATTTTAGCAGGTGAAAATGGACTCCGAAAAAACAAATTCTAAAAAATGGGCTATAGGTGAAAACCGAACGGCTGTGTTTTCGCCGTGCCGTAAATGGCGCTATCACCTCCAGCAAGTTTGGGATGAGACTAAGCCGAATTTAATCTGGATGATGCTCAACCCAAGTACGGCCGATGAAACAAAAAATGATCCCACCGTAGAACGCTGCGAGCAACGGGCGAGGATGTGGGGCTTTGGCGGTGTTGAGGTCTATAATATATTTAGCTATCGCGCGACCGACCCCGAAGATATGAAATCACACCCTGACCCTGTCGGCCCAGACAATGATAGCTGGATTGCCGCCTTTGCGGAAAAGAGCAAAGAGACAACGGCAATTGTCGGGTGGGGCAATCACGGTGGTCACCTTGGCCGCGGTAAGCAGGTCATCGACATCATAGAAGCGTATAATGGGTCAGTGAAAGCCTTGAAAGTCAACGCTTCTGGCCACCCAAAACATCCACTCTATGTCGGCTATAAGCAAGTAGCTGTGCCTTTCACCTGGAACCCGCAAGCTTGAGTTAAGGCCATTCAGTATTGCTTTAATTACGCTCTAAACCTTAGAAGTGGTGCAAGAGACTATTCCGTTACCCTAAGCCCTTACAAATTCTACGATTTCGATAACATTTCTTATAGTCGAAATTATCTAATGCCGTCTCGAAAGCATCCCAGCTTTCGATGCGCTTGCTATCTGTCGATACAATATAGGCAGGCGATATCCCTAAAGCGTTTATCTTTTGCATCAGAGTTGCCCCATTTAATTCGGCCCATAAAGGCGCATCGACAAATGGCGCTGAATAATGCGCCGTTTGTATAAGAGCTTTATCCGCTTCATTGAACGCGACCAAATTTGCAGACGCATTGCTGGTTTCCAGATTATAGAGATTCACCGATCCAATTGTCTTGGATGCAGGCACAACTTCGATAGTTTGATCGGGTGTTGATGTTGCGTCAGCAATTGCAGACCTTACGCGGGATTGGGCATCTGGCGTCACCAAGAGCGTAGCCCCAGCAGCTATAGCTTCAGAAGCTCCTCTTAGTCTGACGTTGTGATGATTGGCCACGACTGCATAGGCGAGGGGGGATGTGTCATCGGAGGCTTCTCGGTAAGCCTTTAGTCGATCGGCGAAGCCTGCTTCCACCCCAAATGCGATGAGCCCCGATGGCGTTCTGATAAATGATGTATAAGAATCATTTTGACCAACTTGATATGTCGCGTCTGTCACAGCTTCAGCCGTCATAATCGACTGATCTACGCGTTGGGGTTCAAGGGTAATATCGGCCTCGACCTCAAATGCCTTTTGGTCTTCTTTGTCATTCAAAACCAGATTTCGGTTGAAACTAAAATATATTCTTTCATCGTTAATGTAGAGATTATGCTCTTTGGCAATAGGGATGCCGTTCTGAACGTCATGGTAGTTAAAAACGTAAGAGACAAGTATTTCTCCGACAGAGCGAGACATTTTGGAAATGTAGCCCGTATCTTCTTGCACAAGGATTGTTAGGGGTGGTGAATTTGGTAAGTCGAATGTGATCTTGTCATGGAATTGTCCCGACCACATTTCTTTGCCTTCGAGGCGGGCATTATCAGCGGCTTCATCCAACCATATTGCGAGCATAACATCAGAGGCTCTCATAACAGGTCCATATTCGCTCAAAAATTCGGTCTCGCCTTGATCTTGGTAGACGCTACTGGGGTAGATTATATACTGGCTTTTGCCGTCCTGGAGGACTGCGCGGCCATGATAATAAGTCCCTGTTATCTCGGTCAGAAATTCCGAACTGCCAGCCTTGTTTTTAAGGTCGATGATATAATGTCGGCGCTGAGCGGACATCTCATGAAAATCTGGACTGAAATCATGATCAGGATAATTTTGACGAATGTCATCTTCTAACCGAATGGTTTTCGCATCGCGAAGGCGGTCCACTTGATAGGCGGCCCTGACTCGCTCAATCGGATTACTGATTTCAGAATGGTTGTGATTGGCTGTGCTTGTCTGGCAGTTTGCTAAAAGCGTTGCAAAACTGGCTAATAGGATTGATCTGCGCATTATTATCTCCATGCTACGTCACTTGACGTAATACAGAATAATATAATTACGTCAAGTGACGTAGATAGGGGGTGCGACTTCTATTGTAACTTAGCCCCAGCCCTCACAAATTTTACGCTCCCAGTAACACTTCTTAAAGTCGAAACTATCCACCACCGTTTCGAATACGTCCCAGCTTTCTATGCGCTTGCTTTCTGTGTCGACGATATGGGTGGGGGTCAGGCCTAATTCGCTTATTCTCTGCCTCAACCCTTCCGCGTTTAATTCGTTCAATATGGGCGCCTCAACAAATGGTATTGAGTAATGAGACGACTGAATTAGAGTGCGATCAGCCGAATTATATACAACTAAATTTTCCGCCGCATTGCTTGTTTCCAGATTATAGATGGTCAAAGTGTCAATCGTCACTGGGGCGGAAATAGATTTAATTTTAGCGGCTTCGTCAAGCGCTGACGCAATGCGGGCCTCGGCATCGGGCGTTACCAAGAGCGTGGCACCGGTCGCGGCGGCCTCTCCAGCGCCCATTATTCGGGCACGGTGAAGGCTAGGGGCGATAGCATAGGCGAGGGGGGATGTGTCATTTGACGCGTCTCGATAGGCTTTTAATCGATCTGCGAAGCCTGCTCCAACGCCAAATGCGACGAGGCCAGATTGAGTTTTAATAAACGACGTATAGGTTCTGTTTTGTCCGACCTGAAAAATTGTGTCCGTTACAGCTTCAGCCGTCATAGCAGATTGATCAACCCGCTCAGGCTCAAGGTAAAGCCCAGATTCCAGTTCAAATGCATTGTTGTCGTCTGCGTCGTCCAAAATAATGTTTCGGTTGAAACTAAAATAGCGTCTCTCAGAATTGACATAGCCGCTATGCTCGCGCGCGATAGGTATGCCGTTTTGAAGCTCGTGATAGTTAAATGTATAGGAGACGCGTATGTCTCCGACCTGGCGGGAGAGTTTCGATATGTAGCCCGTATTCTCTTGCACAAGGATTGTCAGGGGAGAAGAGTTTGGAAAGTCAAATGTAACTTTGTCATGCTGTTCCCCAAACCACATTTCTTTACCTTCTAGTCGAGCGCTATCGGCGGCTTTATCCAGCCAGACCGCGAGCAATGCTCCAGAGGCCCTCGCGAAGGGGCCATACAGGCTTAGGACATCAGCCTCGCCCCGTTCTTGATAGGAGCTGGTTGGGTAAATGATAGTCCAGCTTCTTCCGTCTTTAATGATTTGACGGCCATGATGATAGGTTCGGGAAATTTCTCTGAGGCTTTCCGAACTTGCTGAGCCATTTTTGAGATCAACAATATGGTGCCGCCGTCTTGAGGTCATTTCCTGAAAATCGGAACTATATTCAAAGTTGCTCTCATTTTCGCGAAGATCTTCTTCCAATCGAATAGTGTTTGCCGCCAGCAGGCGGTCGACTTGATAGGCGGCCCGGACCCGCTTAATTGGATCACTGATTTCAGAGTAATCTATCATACTTGGGCTGTCCTTACAGCTCGCTAAAAATATTGTGAAACTCGCCGCTAGAATGATTTTATGCATAACAGACTCCTTACTACGTCATTTGACGTAATATGCGTAACCTCTATTTACGTCAAGTGACGTAACAAATTACTTGAACTACGACAGGCGCCGTATATAAAAAACTTATGAGAAAAAATATTCCGACGCCTACCGAAACTCAAATTCTTACCGCTTTATGGGAAAGGCAAACGGCAACCGTTCCGGAGCTTCATGCTGAAATTTGTCGGACCAAGGAAGTTGCCTACACCACAGTTTTAAAACGGGTTCAAAGAATGGAAGAGAAGGGGTTTCTTGAACGGACGAAATCAACGGGGCGAGCCATATCTTACCGCGCGCTTTTTAAACCTAAGAGCACGCGGGAAACTTTAGTGAATCGTCTCATTACCATGGCGTTTGACGACTCCCCAAATGCATTAATTCAACATGCTATTGGACAAAATAAATTATCCCAAGAAGACATAGATGAAATTCGATCTCTTTTGGATAAGGTTGAAAATAAAGATCTCGGATAATGCATGACCATCAAGATATAATTGGACAAGCTCTTCTCCACAGTCTTTGGCAAATCTCGGCCCTATCGGTAATATTGTGGTTGATAATGCGGCTTGTCTCCGAAGAGCGAGCGAAACTGAGGTATAGCCTAGCCTTAGTGGCAGCCTATTCTATTCCTGTGATCTTTATTGTGACTTATCTTTATCTTCGAAATGTACAAGGCGAGGGCCTTGCGCCTGAGTATTCAACAGTCACAATAGACATACCGCTAAAAACGAGCCCTTGGAATGATGGTTATGCATGGCTCGTCGCGGGTTGGGGCATTGGCGTCTTGGTCGCCTTCATTCAATCATCACGTTATTGTATCGGTGCTTACCGGCTTTCGAAGCTCCCGCGAGCCCCTATACCCTCCAACGTTGATAGAATATTTTCAGGGCTAGCACGCCAGATAGACTGCAAACGCTCTATTGAACTCAGGTTTATATCTCAGATGAATTGTGTGTTTGTGATTGGCCATATTAAGCCAATAATTTTCTTCCCATTAGCAATGCTATCCCATTTGTCCGAGGATGAAATTGAAGCCGTGTTGGCACATGAACTCGCGCATATCCTTCGAAATGATTTTTTTCATCAGTTTTTTTTCACGCTTATTCGATCTGTGTTTTTTTATCACCCGGGAACCAATTACATCATGAAAGTCATTGGGAAAGAAAGAGAGCATGCTAGTGATGATCTTGCTGTGACCTTAATCAACGATAGAAAGCACCTTGCCACGGGCTTATTGCGCTTGGGTTTGATGCAAAGGCCCAATGAGCTTGCCTTGTCGGCTATATCTGAGGACACGGAAAAATTGCGCATGAGAGTGTCGAGGCTAACGAATTTTGAAACCAGCCTTCAGGGGCGTTGCCGTGACTCGTTTCACAACAAAATCACAGCGATGTTTTGGAGTATATGCGTGTTTTCCTTATTGGGGTTGATAGGGCTGACGTCATTTGCGTCATCCCATCAATCCATGATTCAAAAAGCCCATATCGTTAAATTAAAAGATGAGGTTTGTGCTCAGCTATATGCCGATAACATTTATGAAAACCCCATATATTATTCGGGAGGGCACGCGGAAATTATCGTTGAGGGTGAGACACTGATGATGAATCAAACGCCTCTGCCCAGCGCAACACAAAATGCTATCAATCAAATATTGGAAGAACAAAGGTTTCAAAACGCGGATATCGTTTCAATCAGATATTTCGTGGATGATATCAGGCTCAAACTCGCGCCTCGTGAAGGACCTTTGGAGGGTTCGCTTGCTATATCTAGAGCCGAAAGAGGCCCGCCAAGCGTAAGTTATTCGCGAAAGAAGAATAACACATCTGAACAATTGGGTTGACGTAAAGCTTCTTTTTCTTGTGACAAATCACGCTACGGGAACGTTCGTTTCAGAGGGGTAGGATCGGACAAGTTGACCATGTGGAAGGTTGGTCAAAGACTATCGGTTTTGGAAAGACAATTGGAAGAGGTGTTCAGAGAGGGACACACACTTGGAATCGAAGTATGAGTGGAGCGATGGTATCCTTAAAGAGGGATTCCGAACCTGGTCGTCGGGACACATCAACAGCACACACCAGACCCTAAATAAAGGTGAAATAGTATGATAAATAGGAGTGCTGTCGAGAAATACCCTGATGTCTTGAACATAATTTTTAGTTATCACAATTCAAATGCTAAGGGAACGGATTGGGAAGAAGACCAAATTTGACTGAGACGTCGCGTCTGCCCATCCTTCGATTGGCATTATACGAGGCCCTGCAACATAGGCCTTCAAAGCATCCCCCAGCACAGCTGCTACGCGGGCCTTATCTGCCTCTGCCCATTCACCTAAGAGGTTCACGACTGAGTCAGAATTGCCTTCCCGCCCTAAGAATTCTTCTAAATATTTGTCAAATCGCACCTTGTCCTGATGCGGCCGTTCGGAGATGATAGCAACCAGAACATGTACACTAGGCGGCTGATATGGAGATGAAGACACGGTTCTCACTGGAGTGGGACCCAGACGAGTTGGCAAAGGCTTTCAAGGTCAGCGTTGAAGATGTGCGAGAGTATCTAACAGATGGCCGCAGGGTCTCATTCATTATTGAACGTCGGCTCCGTAATGAACACGACGGATGGAAGCTCGCACCCAGCGAAGGAGCAGGATATGACTTGCTCGACCCGGACGGTGGTATGTGGGAAGTCCGGTCCATTACGAGGGGCGGAGTATACTTCAATCCCTCCAATCAAGTCGGTTCAGGCCGATCATTTAATGAAGCGGGCTTTCGGGCAAAAATAGCCGCTATTGAAGGATTTATTCTTTCGGACATTACGACTTTCCCTTTTGTGGAAGTTTACGTCGTCCCATTCGAGCAGATTCTCGAATGGTATGAAGAGGGTAAATTAGGGAAAAGTGCCAAGGTTAGCCGTAAGAAATTTCTAGATATGTCCAAGGACTTATTTGACTAGTTTGGCGGTGTAATAGGCGCTATCGCTGGACGCGATATAGGAAATTCATTCATCGGCCGCAAATTTCGAATTTGAATATATCGGCATCGGTAGCCGCCTCGACCACCGATTTTACTGCCAAAGTCGCGGAGCGGCGCGCTGTCTACTGCTTTTGAGTCCGTCCAGCCAGAAAGGCGGCAAATCCAACCCGGTTCAATTGTTTTTGCAAAGCGGTCGGGAGTATCGATAATCGTTTGAACGTAGCACTCCGGTTGACGCTTTTGGGCATAGTCTTCTCGCACTAGTAAATTGAGCGTATCGCGGAAGGGAAATGCGCTTGTCTTTACTTCAATTCTGTCGAGAAAGTCTGCGCGGCCTTTCGTGCCGGTGAGATCATGCCATCGCCAGTTGCCGAGAAACCATTCGGCAAAGCAAAGTTCGCCAATTGCGCCCGCCAATGCGTCAACCCTCGAGGCTCGCGTCCGATTTACCCGAATTTTCGATTCAACGGCTTCGGATGCGGCAATCATCTTCTGCGTGATTTTTACGTCAACGTATTTCACTTGTCAGATCCTTTTGGTTAAATAGCTGTGCGTTGCCATCACAGTATCGTTCAACAGTAGCCGTTTCTAAGGCCGATGAGAAGTTTCCAAAACCAAGGCTCTTACAGCATTATTGCTCGAGCCGTCTTCTCGCTTTCATGATGCCATCTCCCTCCAGCCCATTATAGGACAAAAAGTGGAGAAAATTGCACGCGTTTTACAGTGTGAAAAACAATGGGAAGAAAATTTTCCTTTATTTTTCAAAAGTTTACGCAGATTGTTGTCTTAGAGAATGGTGCCCGAACCTGGATTTGAACCAGGGACACACGGATTTTCAATCCGTTGCTCTACCAACTGAGCTATTCGGGCCTTCAAACGCGAGTCATACTCTCGAATGAAGCGGCGTTATAGGGAAAGCCTTGCAGGCTGTCTATGATGTTTTTGACCTAATTTGTCGCTATTTTCAGTCTGATATAAGCTTTGCTTTTGCGAATTATTCGCAGTAATGAAGATATATGACTTTACGGGACCTATCGAAGAATACGCCAGCGCGGATTTTAGGCTTTAATGCCAGTGATCAAGACCTTGAAACGCGCCTGCGCGAGATCGGGTTTGCCGAAGGTGATCAGGTGGAAGCCCTGCATTTTGGTCTCTTTGGCCGTAACCCAATGTCGGTGCGTTTGAACGGCGCTTTGATCGCGCTGCGCAAGACCGAGGCCGAAGCCGTTATGGTGGAGATAGTCAGTGCCTGACGTCCTAGAAGTAGATGTTGAGCAAAAAACGGCACGCCTCGCGCTGCTTGGCGCGCCCAATTGTGGTAAAACCTCGCTCTTTAACGCGTTGACAGGTGGCCGTGCCAAGGTTGCGAATTATCCTGGCGTGACGGTGGAATATCGTAAAGGCGATTTTGACCTTTCGAATGGGCAGGGGATTGAACTGCTCGACCTACCAGGTGTTTACGGTGATTGTGGGCATTCGATGGATGAACGCGTGGCGATTGATGCCGTGCGCGGAAAACTTAAAGGTGAGCGCCGTCCCGACGGGCTTGTCTTTATGATGGACGCCTCTCACATCACGACGCATTTACATAATGTTCTTCAAGCCAAAAATTATGGTCTGCCTATGGTGCTGGTTTTGAACATGATGGATATGGCGGCGCGAGACGGGATTGATATTGATGTCGGGCAACTCGAGGCCATGCTGGGTATTCCTGTTATTAGCTGCGTCGCCGTAAGAGCGTCTGGGCGCGCGCATCTGCTCGATTTCTTAAGCGAGTGGACAGGGGATGTTTTGCACGGCTCTGCGGCTCTACCAGACCCCGAAGCCGAGACACTGAAAGACCTTCAGGCCAAAGCCCGTCACATCACAGGCGGCGCGGTGAGCCGTATCGTCCAAGCCGAAACGATGACTCAGCGCATTGATAAAATTGTGCTGCACCCTGTTCTGGGGCTGGTTATTCTTGCCGCAATTTTGGTCTTCATGTTTCAAGCCGTTTATTGGTGGGCGGGTCCATTTATGGACGCCATTGAAGGCGGGTTTGGATGGCTACAAGGCACAGTAGAAAGCGTACTGCCTGATGGATGGCTAAAATCTCTTATCTCTGACGGGATAATTGCAGGGGTTGGAAGCGTCCTTATTTTCTTGCCGCAGATTATTATTCTATTCGCCTTTATCCTGCTTCTCGAAGCGTCAGGTTATATGGCGCGGGCGGCATTCCTCGTCGATACATTGATGGCCAAGGTTGGTCTTAATGGGCGCGCTTTCATACCGCTTCTCTCAAGTTTTGCCTGCGCTATTCCTGGTATCATGGCGGCACGTACGATTGAACAAGAGAGGGACCGCTTGACCACAATTCTTATCGCGCCGCTTATGACATGCGCGGCGCGATGGCCTGTTTATATTATGATAATAGGGGCCTTTATTCCAAATACCAGAGTCGGGTTTTTAGGCTTGCAAGGCCTTGTTGCCTTTGGCCTTGTTATTGTCGGCATTATCTTCGCTATGATTATGGCGTTCATCTTTAAAAGAACTCTGATGAAAGGCGCGAAGTCCACGCTTTTGATTGAACTGCCAAGCTATAAAATGCCTGTATTTAAGGATTATCTCATGGGCCTTTGGGACCGGGCGAAGATATTTATCAACCGTGCAGGCCGTATTATCCTTCCCGCATCTATCATCATTTGGTTCCTCGCAAGTTATCCTACAAAAGAAGACGGTATAGCCGGAACATTTGCGGGCATGATAGGAAGCGTGATTGAACCTATCCTTAGACCCATAGGGTTTAATTTGGAAATCGCCATCAGCCTGATCCCTGGCATGGCCGCCCGTGAAGTCGTGGTCGGCGCTTTAGCAACGATTTATGCCCTAGATAGCGAAGCCGTTGACGGGCCAATCCGGGAAGTTCTGCAAAATAGTTGGTCGCTGCCGACCGCGCTCGCATTTCTTGCTTGGTTTGTCTTTGCGCCGCAATGCCTTTCAACATTGGCGATTATGAAGAAAGAGACGAATGGCTGGAAATGGCCACTCTTTGCTTTTGGCTATCTCTTTGTGCTGGCTTATGTCGCAGCAGGCGTGACATATCACACGGCGATGGCGTTTGGTCTCTAATCCACACCTTGCTTCCCTTAGCCTCTGGCATTGAGCGCGCTGTCATGCCATTCACTTACCCAAAGAATCAGGCTGCACGAGACAGCTAGGCATAGGTGATTAAAAATGACGGAACTTTCTAAATCCGAATATGAACATAAACAGATGAGCAATGCGATTGCCGCGCTCTCTATGGATGCTGTGCAGGCTGCTAATTCTGGGCACCCTGGGATGCCGATGGGTATGGCGGATGCGGCGACAGTTTTGTTTTCAAAATTCCTAAAATTCAATCCCGCAGACCCGAACTGGGCCGACCGCGACCGTTTCATTCTCTCAGCCGGTCATGGCTCTATGCTAATCTATTCGCTTCTTCATCTGACGGGCTACAAAGCTATGACGATGGAGCAAATCAAGAACTTCCGTCAGCTAGGCTCTATCACGGCAGGTCACCCTGAATATGGCCATGTGCCGGGCGTAGAAACAACAACCGGGCCGCTGGGGCAAGGTTTGTCTAACGCGGTTGGATTTGCGCTGGCTGAGCGCCATATGAATGCGCGTTACGGCGATGATATTGTTGATCACCATACTTACGTCATTGCGGGTGATGGGTGCTTGATGGAAGGTATTTCCCAAGAAGCGATATCTCTGGCAGGCCACTTAAAGCTTAATAAGCTCATTGTGATGTGGGACGACAATAACATCACTATTGACGGCGCTGTTGATATCTCTGACAGCACGAACCAGAAAAAGCGTTTCGAGGCTTGTGGATGGCGCTTTATTTCTGTGGATGGTCACAATCCGCGCCAAGTGGCTAATGCACTTCGCCGCGCGCAAAAATCTGATACTCCAACGCTGATTGCCTGCAAGACTACGATTGGTAAAGGCGCACCAACAAAGTCTGGGACGTCCAAAATTCACGGCGCGCCGCTAGGCGATGAAGAAATCGCGGGAACGCGCAAGGCTTTGGGATGGAACCATGCGCCCTTTGAAATTCCAGACGATATTTATAAAATGTGGAAACGTCCGGGCCGCAAAGGCCGCGCCGCGCAAAAAGCTTGGAAAGCCCGTTTAGCGGCCTCCAATAAGGCCAATGATTTTAACCGCGCTATGAAAGGCGAGTTAAATCTCGGCTGGAAAGAGGCGCTGCAAGCTTACAAAGACGATCTAGTCGCTAATCCGCCAAAACTCGCAACGCGCGCTTCATCTGGTAATGTTTTAAAAGTTCTAACCGAGAGCTTAACTGATATGATGTCCGGCTCAGCGGACCTTGAGGGCTCAAATAAGACACGAACTCCAGCGACATCTTCAGAAATTCAAGCGGACAATTACGGCGGACGCTATATCAATTATGGTATCCGCGAACATATTATGGGCGCGGCCATGAACGGTATGGCGCTGCATGGCGGTATTATTCCTTATTCAGGCACATTCCTTGTATTTGCCGATTATTGCCGCCCTGCTATTCGCCTTTCTGCGCTGATGGGCACGCGCGTGATATACGTTATGACCCATGACAGTATTGGCGTTGGCGAAGACGGCCCGACACATCAACCTGTTGAACATGTCGCTTCGCTTCGCGCAATCCCGAACCTTTATGTCTTCCGCCCAGCTGACGCGATCGAGACAGCGGAATGTTGGGAATTGTCAATTGAGCGGACATCAGGTCCATCGCTTCACGCGCTGACCCGCCAAGGCCTTCCGGCTGTGCGGTCATCTGCGGATAAAAATATGTGCGCGCGCGGCGGCTATGTCCTTAAAGCCGGTGAAGGCGCTGACGATATCGTATTAATGGCCAGCGGCTCGGAAGTTCACCTCGCGGTTGAAGCGCATAAAGAACTTTCTGCGCAAGGCATCTCTGCACGCGTTGTTTCTGTGCCTTGCATGGACTTATTCCTCGACCAAGACGAAAAATATATTCGCTCTGTCACAGGCAAGGATTTACCTAAAATCGCGATTGAAGCCGGTATCCGTCAGGGCTGGGACGGCCTCATTGGCCGTACTGGCGGATTTGTCGGTATGAATAGTTTCGGCGCCTCAGCTCCGGGCGCGGCTCTGTTTGAGCATTTTGGCATCACAACAGACGCTGTGGTTGCTACAGCCAAAGAGATGTTAGGTAAATAGAATGAAAGAGCTTCCGGGAGATGTCTTTGTCACGGGCCAGCTATTAGCGGCTCAGATGCAAGCTTTGGCGGAGCAAGGCGTGATGACGTTCATCAATAACCGCCCCGATATGGAAGGCTCCATGCAGCCCCTCTCTGAGGAATTAGAGAAGGCGGCGCAAGAATTAGGCGTAGACTATTTCCACATACCTATGTCTGGGGGCTTAACCCCTGGCATTATTGAGGCCTCAGAAACCGTCTATAACGGTATGCCTAGACCGATAGTCGCGTTTTGCGCCAGCGGCATGAGAAGCGCCGCCCTCTGGGCGTTTGCGCATGTCGAAAAATTGGGCGTGGACGGCGTGATGAACCCCATAAGCGAAGCAGGCTATAATTTGGAGCAAATAAGAAACCCGCTTGCGGATCACGCCAAAAAACGCGGCGTTTAGGTATGATACCAAAAAATATTCACATCTCATTTTGATTAGCTTAACAACCACATTGCCTAATTTTTAATCACAAAAGTGGCAAAAATCCTACAACCGCATGATTATTTACCAAAATGTCATGTGCAGTGTTGACCTCACTTTATCGTGAGGTCTAAAACAGTTCCGATAATACGTGAAAAAAAACGACTCGAGAGAACCATCGGGCGATTACACGAGTTTTGAAGGGACACATTCATGCAAACTAAAACATTTTTAAAGGCGTTGTTACAGACATCTGCCATTACAGCCGTCGCAATGGGCACAGCCTTTGCGCAGGATACAGGCTCGCGAGTTACCGAAACAACACAAGAAGTCGAAGGCAACGTGCAAGACAATGTTGAAGACAATGAAGTAGTCGTCACTGGGTCCCGTATTAGGGCCGATACATTTTCTAGCCCTGTCTCAATTGATGTTCTGACTGTAGACGAAGCTAAAATAGAAGGAATTGCGGATATCGCTGGCCTATTGCAAACGGCGACGGCTGCAGCTGGGTCTAGCCAAGTCACCTCAGCAGTTTCTACAGCTTTTGTTGTTAACGGTGGCCTAGGCGCGAATACAGTCGGTCTACGGGGCTTGGCCGCGAACCGGACGCTTGATTTGATCAATGGACGCCGTGCAGGGCCATCAGGTACACGCGGCTCAGTTAGCTCTTTTGATTTGAACTCTATTCCGCTTGTTGGCGTCCAGCGTGTTGATATCCTTAAGGACGGCGCTTCATCCGTCTATGGTTCAGATGCGATTGCCGGCGTAATCAACTATATCACTGACACATCTGATAACAAGGAAATTGATTTTTACACCGAAATTCCTGAAGAAGGCGGCGGTGAAGTCTTCCGGGGTAGCGCAACTTACGGGGAGGTTTTCGATAAAGGCCGCTTCAGAATTACAGCCGATTACCTCAAGCAGAAAGAATTGGCCCGTGGCGATAGAGATTACCTAGATTGCAATGAAAACTACTCTTTCACAGATGCTTCGCTTACAACGCGTGCAGATGTAATTGACCCGCGCACGGGCAATCCTCAATGTGGCGGTACAATTTGGGGACACGTCTGGGTTTATGATTATGGTTCCGATAACCTTGCTCCAAACCCGCGCAATATTCTCCTTCAATATGATTATGGGAATAATTTAGGCGGCATCATTCCGAGTATTCCGACCTCTCTAGACGGATCAGGTGTCATTACGCCATCGGGATGGTTCCAAGTAGAATATGATCAGTCTCATGTTCCAAATAACCCGGCTTGGGCTGGAATCGATGTGAGTAATAACGGACCAAACGCTGTTACAAATCTCTATTCTCCTATTGAGCAACGTGACTCCGTCACGCCTGAAACAGAACGTTTCACTTTCATGTTTGATGGGGATTATGAATTAACAGACAATATCACAGCTTATGGTGAGGCTTTATTCAATCGACGCACAAATTATGCCAATGCACATAAACAATATTGGACATATCAATATGGCGAAACAAGTTTCACAAATGGCGCTGTGAATAATGCTAACCCAATTGCCGCGGGTTGGGGCGGACCGAACACATGGTTTAGTCCAACACCTATTGTAGAGCATGGCGACCAAGAAACGAAAATTGATTACATCCGTCTTGTTGGCGGGTTAAAAGGTGACTTTGGTGACGCAGGACCGTTGCCAGGTTGGAATTGGGATGTTTATGGGCAACATTCAATTAGTGACGCAGAATATAGCGAACAATACGTTCGGGGCGATGCCATTTTCCCTTATAACTTCCAAACAGATGTCTGTTCAGGGAATTCACCAGGGAATTCAATTACGCTTGATAGCGGCGAAGTCGTAACAGTTGAGGGTCGTCCTTGTGTTGACTTACGTTGGTTTGATCCAGACTTCTTAGCGGGTAATTTGACTGAAGCAGAAAAAGGCTTTTTGCTTGATGAGGATACCGGCACAACGAAATTCACACAGACGACAATTGAAGGTTTTGCCACCGGTGATGTAATCGACGTGCCAGCGGGCTCAATTTCTGCGGCGCTGGGTGTATTTTATCAACGTGACGAAATTAATGACCGTCCATCAGACGCAACTCTGACAGGAGCTGAGTTTTTTGGCTCACAGGCCGGTATTACAACTGGTGTACAGTCGACAAAGGCCATATTTGGGGAAATTAACATTCCTCTTTTGGAGGATGTCCCCTTAATTGAAAGACTTTCAGTTAATGGTTCCGCGAGATATTCAGAAATTGAGTCGAAACACCAAGATGGGCGTTCTGTTAGAGAGGATGGATTTAATTATCGTTTGACGGGTGATTGGAAGATTAATCAATTACTGCGTGCGCGCGCCTCTTATGGTACCTCCTTCCGCGCACCGGGCCTCTTTGAACAGTTCTTAGCGAACGAATCTAGCTCTCTGCGCCAAAACGGAAATGATCCGTGTATCGGTTATGATACGGCATTAAGCCAGGGCGATATTCTGCAACAAACCGCTGATAACTGTGCGTCAATCGGTATTCCAGGGGATTATCCTGGCGCGCCTATTTCCGGCAGTGTACTACTGGGTGGCGGTTTCGGCTTCCTGAAGCCAGAAACATCTAAAAACTTTACGGTTGGCGCAGTAATAACACCGGATTTTGCAGATTTAAGCCTCGCGATTGATTATTTTGATATCGAAATTAACGATCAAATTTCTACGTTAAGTGCGAGATCAATCATTAATGGCTGTTATGGATCAAGTAACTTTCCTGACGAACCTCTCTGTGCATTTGTGACGCGAGGGCAGGAATTATCTCCGCCTGATCCAACAGTGCCTTTCCGCATCGCCAATGTTACGGCCACCTTTATCAACATCGATCGCCAACGAAATTCTGGGTTGGATTTCACGGCCAGGTATCGCCAAGATACGAAGTGGGGTCCACTGCGCATCGGTACGCAATGGTCACGTCAGTTGACAGACGAAATTGACCTTTTAGCTGATAGCCAAACATCATTTTTGAATGGTGGTTTGGGCGAGCCAAAATGGACGGGTTTAGGTAACATCACTTTGGAACCTAAAGAGAATCTATTACTCCGTTACGGATTTAGTTATGTGGGTACACAGAACACGATACGTGATATTGCGGATAATAATCTCCTCTCTGATGATGACCTCCCAGAAGGCGGCGGCGCTTATACGGTTCAGCAAGATGGACAAACTGTTCATTGGAAAACTGATCTTGAAGCTATGTTCTATCATAATCTTTCGGCTCAATATTCGCTGGATGATAGTTGGACAATACGAGCTGGTGTGAACAACGTTTTCGATGAACACCCGCCAGCGGCTAGTTTCGGCGCGGCGGCAGGTAATTCACCTGTAGTCTCTCAATATGACCTACGCGGACGTCGTTTCTTCCTAAACGTCTCAAAGAAGTTTAACTAAAGACGATTTTAGTCTAAGATTTATAAAGGCGGGCTTCTGGCTCGCCTTTTTTATTTGCCGATATAGTTATAATAGGACGTCTAATGCCTCGCGTTATTGCAACACCAGATAATCTAAATGAGCGAAATCCTGAATTTGATCAAAAGCCGCTCACGCAGCAATTTTTTCTAAACAGTGTTCCTAAAAGCGGCAGTCATTTACTCAAAAATATTGTGCGCATGTTTGTGCCTGTCGCGCAGCAATATGATGTTGATTTCATTCAATACCCCACATTGGAACAACATCATAAAGTGTTCTCTGCCAACCCGCCAAAACTGAGCTGGGGTCATCTTTTATTTGCCGACAGTTCCTCAATATTATTAAAGGATGTTCGCCACCTTGTCTTGGTGAGAGATCCCTATGATTGGGTATTGGCGCGCGCGCGGTTCTTCCTATCTGAAAACTTTCAGGCCGGGTTAGAGCATCTGAAATATGGCCGCACCGACATTAATGATTTCATCAATATGATGATTTTTGGTATTCATAATCGTTTTCCGACGATGAACGAGATTTACCTAAATAATGCGGTAGCGTGGCAAGGAACATCGGCCAAGTTCGTCAAATATGAAGACATTATTGCCAGCCTTAAATCCTTGGATAGTGAAAGCTCAAAAGCCTTTTTTCAAGACTTGCTGGCCTTTGGTGATATTCAATTGCCACAAGATTGGAAAGAGCGTGTATTAATTGGGTCTGACCGCAAACAAAGCGGTACGGCGCGGGAAAACTTAGATCAAAAGGGGCCAGCGGTTCCGTCCGTTTTACCCGATGCGCAAAAGGCCTTAGTTGATTACGCCTGTCCAGGTCTGCGGTCAATTCTGGGGTATGCTTAGGCTATTACTTCGTCCATCCGTCTGGCGCTGAGCCCACATTCCATTTTGTCATACCGAGCGCCAGGTGCAGCCAGACATGATGGGGAGGGAGCTCTTTAGGAGCCTTCTGTATTGCCTCAATAACGAAGGACAGGGGGAAGGCGCCTTTCCTCGCTGCGCCTAATCTCTCAGCGAATTCTGGCCCCCTAAAGTCCATGCCAAATAAAATGGCTTCATAGCTCGAGTGGTTCCACAGGCTCCCCGTATCAACGGGCGGGCGGTTATCAATTTCCGGATCGTCGGTCGCCATGCGGTTATAATTATATCCATAAAAAGCCTGGTCTTCGAAATCGGATTGAGACGGTGCCTTGATATGCCAGTGCGCTAGCTTTGCTTTGAGCCGGTCATTGATGCGATCTGGCTTTTGCACCTCACGCCAGAAGGCCGTATCATTGCGGCGTGTCAGGCAATAATGCAAATTGATAAAATCAAGAATTTCATAATAGCGATTTGATATGACGCGGTTAAAGCGGAAGGCCAGGGGCTTCATATCCTCATCTTTATGCGGAAAGTGCTCGGCCAATGTCACGGCGGCGAGCTCTGCCATATATAAGCCGGTCGATTCGAGGGGTTCAACGAAGCCGCCTGATAAGCCAATCGCGATGCAGTTGCCGGCCCAGGCTTTTTTACGTTGCCCCACCTTAAACTTGATAACCCGCGTCTCGGCATCTTTCAGGGACTTATCCTGATAGGCTAGCAATTCCTTTTTGGCATCATCTTCTGAAATAAATTCAGATGCGTGGACATATCCAATGGCGCGACGGGTTTGGGTGGGGGTATCCCATATCCAGCCTGCCGACTGTGCGGTGCAGGTCGTGTAGGGGCGGATAATGCCGGGGAAGTGATTTTCATAATCAAATTGCGCGACAATGGCTTGATCGCAAAGAAGCCATTGAGAATAATCTTCAAAGCCGACACCTAGAGCCTTCTCCATCAACAAACATTTGAACCCTGTGCAATCGATAAATATGTCCCCGCTAATGTCTCGCTCATCATCTAGGCTGACATGCGTAATATTTCCGTCGATGTTTACCGCAACATCTTTTACATTGGCGCGAATATGGGTGACCCCGCGCTCTAATGAAAAATCCCTGAGGTAATCCGCATAAAGCTGCGCATCAAAATGGTAAGCATATTTTAGCGGGGCAGGGGCGGGCTGCCCATTCAGCGTTTTAGGGCTTAGCGTAATTTCTGAGATAATCGTTTGCGCGGAAACAGTCTCCATAAAGGGGATGTCCCGTAGGCTTTTCATCCAGCGCTCGCCGGTTTTATCAATCGGTCCAGGCGTTGCGCGGCTAAAGGGGTGGTGATAGCTCTCGCCTCTATTCTCTAGCCAGTTCACATATTTTATGGATTGCTTAAAGGTCGCATCAGTTGCCTTCATGAATTCAGCTTCATTTAAACCGATGACCTCAAGCATGTGGTGAATGGACGGCACGGTCGCTTCCCCAACTGAAATACGGGGAATATATGGCGATTCTATCAGCGTAATATCAACGGTCTTTTTCTGGCCTCGATCGTTTAACGCGCCGTTTAAATAGGCTGCCGTCATCCATCCTGCGGATCCACCGCCAACAATTACAAGCTTACGCATTTTAGGAATCTCCAATGGAAGTTTGAAGGGCGGTAACGAAATGTGTAATCATGATGCTTATTGCATAGAATTAAGCCGCCCTAAGCACAATAGGGGTTGCGCGGATTTCAGATATCCCCATCCCCAATTTGTTATAATTCACAAGCTACACTTTGCCTTAAATATTGGCATTTACGCTAACATATCGTAGTCTGCGCAATCATTCATAAAGGCCGCCCTATGTCTCTAAATTTTCAAAGTCAAAACCCTGATTTGACGGGTATCTATGCGGCGCTTTTCGCTGCTGGCGAGGCTATATATAGCGAGTTAAGAAAAGGCGCAGGCCTTAAATTTGCGGCAAGCGGAAATGAGTCCGGCGACGATCAGCTTGAGCTTGATATAATTGCAGATGAGGCGTTCTTTAAAACATTAAGCCAAGACAAGCATGTCCGTTATGTTGTCTCCGAAGAGCGGCCTGGACTAAGCAAACTTTCCGATGGCCCTTATTCCATCGCCCTCGACCCGCTGGACGGATCAAAATCAGCATTGATCGGTATTCCATCTGGCGCAATTTTTGGAATTTTTGAGAATGCTGATGAGGCGAAAGACTTTAACGGGAGCAATATTATCAGCGGTGGTTTTTTTGTCTTTGGTATGAACCTAGAAGCTTACTTCGCAGATGGCCCGGACGTTTATAAGGGCATCTTTAATCAAGAGATTGGCAAATGGGACATTGTTTCTTTGCCAGAGCCTATGCCAAATGCAGACGTGTTGGCGATAAATGGCGCGAACCAACTCGTCTGGGACGAATGGCTCCAAAAACATTACCTATCACTACTTGATACAAAGGGCGGCACAGTGAAGCCCCATAATATGCGCTGGTTTGCGTCTATGGTCTCAGATTTAAAGCGCTTGCTCTTGCAAGGCGGGATATTCGCTTATCCCTCTGCAAACCGCAAAGGCTATGAAAATGGTCACTTACGTCTCGTCTATGAAGCCATTCCAATGTCATTTCTGATACACGCCATGGGCGGGTCATCCACGGATGGAGATCAATCTTTGCTGAAAAAGCCTGTGACAGAACTCCACCAAAAAACAGCTGTGTTTATTGGGAATGCGGATAAAATAGCGGCTATAGAAGCCGCGAAACAAAGCGCGTAACGTGCAAGGTTTAGGTTTTGAGACCCTATCCCTCGCGCCTTGATAAAAATGCCAGCCGTTCAAACAAATGCACATCTTGCTCGTTCTTGAGCAGCGCGCCGTGGAGCGGAGGTATCAGTTTTTTCGGATCCGCTTCTTTTAGCGTTTCAGGGTCGATGTCTTCAACAAGTAGCAATTTCAGCCAGTCGAGAAGCTCACTCGTGCTGGGTTTTTTCTTAAGACCCGGCATAGCGCGCACATCATAGAAACGCTTCATTGCGGTAGAGAGGAGGCGCGGCTTGATGCCTGGAAAGTGAACTTCGACGATTTGGGCCATTGTCTCATCATCTGGGAATTGGATGTAATGGAAGAAACAGCGGCGCAGGAATGCGTCAGGCAAGTCCTTTTCATTATTGGAGGTGATGATGATAATCGGGCGCTGTTTGGCCGTGATAGTCTCGCCGGTCTCATAGACATGGAACGCCATTTTATCGAGTTCATGAAGGAGGTCGTTTGGAAATTCGATATCGGCTTTGTCAATTTCGTCAATCAGAAGGATGGGCCGCTGTTCAGATTCAAACGCCTCCCAGAGCTTTCCTTTTTTGATATAGTTGGAGATGTCATGGACACGGTCTTCGCCGAGCTGTGAATCGCGCAGGCGCGCAACAGCGTCATATTCATAGAGCCCTTGCTGGGCTTTGGTTGTTGATTTGATGTTCCATTCAAGCAGCGGGGTATTCAATCCCTTCGCTATTTCATGCGCTAGAACCGTTTTTCCTGTTCCAGGCTCGCCTTTAATCAAGAGCGGGCGCTCTAGCGTAATTGCTGCATTTACAGCCATTTTCAGGTCTTGTGTGGCGACGTAGTTTTTTGTGCCTTCGAACTTCATAATCATATCCTTGTTTGGGTGCTTTTTATACGGGAGCCGCCGCGTTGCAAGGCCCGTTTTTCATTCACAATATTATGTGGAGAATCGTATTGCTCCGCCTTGAGACGCGATATATAGCGCCATTAAACATGACCGTATCAACTGAGTCGTGAAAAATAACTGAAACGTAGGTCTGCAAAGGGATTTGGGTATGGCAGTAGCAAAAAAGAAGAAACCAGTAAAACTTCCGAAAGGCTATGTGCCTTCGGATGATGAAAAATTTATGAATCCAAAGCAGACTGAGTATTTCCGTCAAAAGCTTTTGGCATGGAAAGCTGAAATCATAGAGCAAACCAAAGACACAGTTGCTTTTTTACAGCAAGAGAGCGTGTCCTATCCTGACCCCGCTGATACGGCGGCGGCAAATGCAGACAGACAATTAGAGCTTCGAACCCGAGATCGCCTGCGTAAACTCATCAACCAGATTGATAAAGCGCTTGGACGTATCGAAGCTGGAACTTATGGCTATTGCCAAGAAACAGGCGATCCCATCCGTATTAAGCGGCTAGATGTGCGGCCAACTGCAAAGTTGAGCCTAGAAGCCCAAGAGATGCACGAGCGCGGTGAACGCATTCGGTCGGGTTAGTTCTCTTCGAAACTATAAAAGTTCAAGAATTAAAAAAGCCCCGCTCAAGACGGGGCTTTTTTGTATCTTAGGACTTGCTTGCAACCCAGCTATCCACGCGTTCTTCGAGGATGTTGAGCGGAACAGGGCCTGAATCTATCACAACAGCATGATACTCTCGGATATCAAATTTGTCGCCTAGGGCCTTCTTTGCCTCCTCACGAAGTTCCAAAATCTTGATCATACCAATTTTATAGGCTGTCGCTTGTCCCGGCATGACAATGTAGCGCTCAATGGCTTTGATACAGTCATTTTCGGGGTTTGGTGTGTTGGTGGTTAGGTAATCAATCGCCTCTTCGCGTGTCCATTTTTTATCATGTAAACCAGAATCGACGACGAGGCGGGCTGCGCGCCAAAGTTCCATCGCAAGGCGGCCGAAATCGGAGTAGGGGTCTTCATAAAAACCCATCTCCTTAGGGAAGTATTCTGAGTATAGACCCCAGCCTTCAGTATAGGCGGTAACGCGGTTCTGTTTGCGAAATTGCGGAATACCTTCAAGCTCTTGGGCGATTGAGAGCTGCATATGATGACCTGGATTTCCTTCATGATAGGCGAGAGCTTCCATTTGGTATTTGGGCATATCCGAAATTTTGTATAAGTTTGCGTAGTAATAGCCGGGACGGGAGCCATCCAAGGCCGGGCGGTTATAAAAGGCTTTGCCAGCAGCCTTTTCACGGAAGGCCTCTACGCGGCGGACTTCTAGTTTGGCTTTGGGTTGGTTTAGAAAGACTTCATCTAAGCGAGATGTCATGACATCGATGATACGTGTGGCTTCTTTTAGATAAGCTTCGCGGCCAGCATCGGAGTCTTCATAAGTAAATCGCGGATCGTCCTGAAGAAACTTGAAAAACTCCTGCAAAGACCCCTCAAAACCGACATTTTTCATGATGGCGCGCATCTCGCCGTGAATGCGGTCAACTTCTTTCAGGCCAAGCTCATGAATTTCTGTGGCGCTCATATCTGTCGTGGTCATACGCTTGAGGCGGTGGGCATAATAATCTGAGGCGTCAGGGAGTTTCCAAACGCCGTCATCTGTTGTTGTCTTGGCTTTTTGAACCTCCATCTCTGTCACGAGCGCGGCATAGGCGGGCTTTACAGAGGTTAAGAGAGCCGTAATGGCATCAGCATAGAGGCCTTCTTTCTCTTTGTCAGAAAGGTCGAGTTTCTCGACTTTGGTTTTAAAATTGCCGAGCATTAGATTGAGTGTGTCGCTATCTTCAAACGGCGCGCCGCTGACAATATTCTCTGCCGTTCTGATGACATGGTCATAGACAAATTTCGGCGGCATAATGCCTTTCTCGGCGCTTGCTCTCGAATTTTTGATTATTTCGTCAAGATAGGGCCCCACACCTTCTAGTCGTTTCACGTAATTCTTGGCATCGTCAACATTATCAATAGGATGCTGATTGATCAGGAACGTCGGAACGCCAGAATGGGGACCGAACATTTGGGTGAAGGAGTATCCGTGATACCACCATTTGGCGCCGTTCAGCGTATTTTGGCTGTTCTCTAAGAAAAGACGGTAAGAAAGCTTACCGCTTTCGTCCAAATCATCAGGATTAAAGGATGATTTTAGCTCTTTCATATTCTGACGCACGCGATCAAGTTCTTCGAGCGCGAAAGCACGGCTGGGATCATTCCATTCATCCATACGTTCTTTAATGCCAAGTCCTGCTAGGTATTGCGGATAACGGCGCGCATTTTCCATAAATTTCGTTTCAAACCAGGCATTGAGCCTAACATTGGCATCAGCTTGTTGCGCGGCGGCGGCCGCCTCAATGACTGAGGGCGTCTCTGCGGTGGTCGCGGCGGCTTTGTCACCCTCTGTGTCTGCAGCTTGGCAGGCCGTGAGGGCGAGGGCAGCAGCCCCTATAAGAAGAAATTTGCGCATCATATTATCCTTTTGTGTTTTTTTGTTTGGATTTAACCCAGTCATTTACCAGCTCTTCTAGCACCTTTAAAGGCACTGAGCCATTGGCAAGAACCACGTCGTGAAATTCAGCAATGTCGAACTGATCGCCAAGGCGCGTTTCAGCGTCTTTGCGAATATCTTGAATTTTCAACATCCCGATTTTATAGGCGGTCGCTTGTCCCGGCCAGACGATATAGCGGTCAATCTCGGCGCGGACATCTCCCTCGGGGTTGGGAATGTTGTCGAGGTAATATTTTACGGCCTCCTCGCGTGTCCATTTTTTAGTATGGATGCCAGTATCTACAACAAGGCGTGCGGCGCGAAATATCTCCATGGAGAGGCGGCCAAAGTCGCTATAGGGGTCAGTATATAATTCAAGCTCTTTGGGGATAGACTCAGCATAAAGCGCCCAGCCTTCAATATAGCTTGTATGTCCGCCCAAAGTTCTAAATTTGGGCAAACCTTCAAGTTCCATGGCGATTGCAATCTGCATGTGATGTCCGGGGATGCCTTCGTGATAGGCGAGGGCCTGCATGAGGTATTTTGGCTGCTCTGCGACATCTTTAAGGTTGATGTAATAAGTGCCCGGGCGAGAGCCATCGACAGCAGGCCGGTTATAGAAAGCTCCAAAGGCGCTCGCTTCGCGAAAGGGCTCGACGCGCTTTACAATAATGTCCGCCTTGGGTTTTGTGATAAAGAGACTATCGAGGCGGCCTTTCATATCCTCAATAATATCAGTGGCTTCGCCGATATAGCTAGCGCGTCCTGCGTCATCATTTGAGAAAACAAATTGAGGGTCTTCGCGGAGGAAATCAAAGAAGTCCTTGAGCGATCCGTCAAAATTTACCTGCTTCATTATTTCCCGCATTTCATCTTGAATGCGCGCAACTTCTTTTAAGCCGATCTGGTGAATCTCTTCAGCGCTCATATCCGTTGTCGTATAATGGCGTAAACGCGCCGCATAATAAGCGTCAGGGTCTGGCAGTTTCCAAGCGCCATCATCATCATTCGCGCCGGCTTCATGCTCAGCAAACATATTCAACAATTTCAGGTAAGCAGGCTGAACAGAGCCGAGTAAAGCCGTTTGGGCTTCATCCATAAGAACATCTTTTTGATCTTGCGTGATGGATAGTTTTTCAATCTTACTTTTTATATCTGCAAATAGCGGACTGTCGTCACCCTCGCTAAACGGTGCTCCGGTTATGACATTGCGCGAAGCTTCGGAAATTTTTGCGTAGACAAATTTGGGCAGAATGACTCCAGTCTCAAATTGTGCTTGAGCCTTATCGGCATGCTGACCGAGATAACGCGGCGCGTCCGTTAGGCGGGAGATATAGGCCTGCGCGTCCTGGGCGCTTTCGACATTATGAAAGTTAATCATGAAAGACGGAAAGTCTGAATGGGGTCCGCCCATATGCTGAAAAACATATTCATTGCCCGCAAATTTATGACTAGCAAGGCTGTCTTCTGTCGCAAATTCAAAAAGGCGGTAAGAGAGGGCAGTTTGCTTATCAAGCCTGTCAATATCGAACTCGCGGCGCATATCATCTAGCCAGGCTTTGGAGAGGGCGGCTGACTCGTCATCGGCAAGCTGTGAGGCATCATCTAATTTATCTTGATTGTCCTTTATGCCGAGATAGGTTTGAGTCATTGGTGAGCGGGCAAGCTCGTCTTCATAACGGGCCTGAAACCAGTCATTAAGAGCCTTGCTATGCGTTTCCACCATTTCTGTTTTGCTAAGCGCTTTATCGCCTGCGGGCGAACAGGCGGACAATAAAAGTCCCGTCGAAAGTATTGTGGTGAAGAGGAGCTTGGCTATGTGCATAAGTCTATTATCCCGTTTTAAATCTGGCGGTATTTTTATATTCATATCCTAGCGCGGCAATATGAAAGGCCAAGGCCATAATTTGGGCTAATACGCGTAATAAAGGGAAGAATATTCCAAAAAGTGTCTAAGGTTACATAATGGTTTCAGTGATTCGGGATATGGAAAACGAAGGTGAAGTGGCGTCTAAACCTATTTGGGTTTGGGTGGTCGCAATAATTTTAGGCGCGATTATCCTCGGATGCGGGACTTTGGCCGCTATGAACGCGGCAACTTTGGGTCTACCTGCGATACTCCTACTTGGCGGAATGGCCTTGGTGGGCGCCTTTGGCCTTATGAGCTTGCTCTCAAATCGTAAGCCCGTAGAGAGTTTTGACCGTCGTCACGCCGCGCGTGAAGGCGCCTATTCAGACGCCTTTTTTAGAAACCGAGAAAGCGCGGTCATTATTGAAGACGGCAAAGTCATTCATGCCAATGAAGCTTATTTGGCACTAGCTAAAAAAATAGGCGCAATGGGCGTGAGCGAGTCCGCTCCGTCCGTTGACCGCTTATTTAGCGCCAGCGGTAAAGAAACAGCTTCCGCTATTTTCCGGCTACATCATATGCATGAGCAGACGCCAAGCGCTGAAGAAGTGATTGATACCTTGGACGCTGAGGGCGCGCTGCACCGTTACCGCATTCACGTCACCAACCTAATGCCGCAACAGCTTTGGCAAATTACAGATGTGACGCAGGAAAGCTATGGCGAGGAAAGTGTTCTTGTGGGCGCGCCAGTTGGGCTGTTCTCAGTGACTCGCGAGGGTAAAGTTATTGCAACAAATTCTGTGCTCGACCGCTGGCTTGGGGGGGAGGAGAATATTCGCCCCGATTACATGCGTGAATTTATCGAAGATGCCGATGCGCTTCTTCAAAGCCCTGCCACGCCGGGCCGTGTTGTGCGGACTGATACGCGCCTCATTACGCGCAAAGGCGTCGTAACGCCAAGTATCATGGTAGGAACATGGAACGAACTCGGGAGCGGCGATGTTGTGGCGAGTGTTGCCCTTTACGGTCATTCCAGTCTTGGCGTTCAAAAGGCGGCAGAGGCAATGCCCCAAACGGATGTGCCATTGGCGGCTAATGATAAGGCAACGGGTTTTTCTTCCGCGCCTGTCGCTATTTTGCATTTAGAGGGGGCGCAGCTCGGCAGCGCCATTGTGAGAAGTGCCAACCCCGCTTTTGAGCGTATGAGCGGCGGACTCTCCTGGACGGGATTACCTTTTTCTGACGTCTTCACAGTCAATGAAGCTGAGCACCGCTTTTTAGCGCTGACGGCTTTTGAATGCGAAACGGATAAGCCATTTGACGCGACCCTTGCAGGGGCGAACGGCTTACCTGTGTCTGTTTATATTGTTCCTGATCCAGATGTTGAAAGTTCTAGCTGGGCTTACCTCGTTGATACAAGCGCACGTAAATCGCTTGAAGATCAATTGGTCCAATCACAAAAAATGCAGGCCATTGGACAATTGGCGGCAGGCGTGGCCCATGACTTTAATAACTTGCTGACCGCTATTCGCTTAAACACAGATGAGCTTTTGCAGCGCCATCCCGTTGGCGACCCGTCTTATCCTGAACTTCAAAATATCAACACCACGGGCATCCGCGCGGCAGCGCTCGTCAAGAAACTGCTCGCATTTTCTCGCAAGCAAACGCGCCGTATGGAACTGCTCAGCGTCACGGAAACATTGTCCGAGATGATTGTAACGCTTAAACAGACTTTAGGGGAGCGGGCTAAGCTTAATGTCGTCCATGGCCGCGGTTTGCCGCCTGTACGCGCGGATAAAAGCCAGATTGATACTGTGCTGATGAATCTCTGCGTCAATGCGCGCGACGCCATGGAGGAGCAAGGCGGCGGCACCATCACGATTTCTAGCCTATCTAAGCCGCGCCAAGACATTGACGATCCGAGCGTGACGCTGGCGCTGAAAGCCATATCTGGCGATGCCTTTGTGATTATCGAAGTTTCTGACACGGGCACAGGTATGACCGATGAGGTCAAATCCAAGATTTTTGAGCCTTTCTTTACGACAAAGGAAGTCGGGAAGGGCACGGGGCTTGGGCTCGCGACAGTTTATGGTATCGTCCAGCAATCGGGTGGGCACTTGACCGTGGATAGTGATCTGGGGGTCGGCACCACTTTCCGTATTTATCTCCCGGCGGCTGATCCGTCGGATGTAGAAGAAGAGATTATTAAAGCGCCTGTGGCGGCTAAAAAACCTGCAGACCTGACAGGGCAGGGTAATATTCTCTTTGTCGAAGACGAAGCCTCTGTCCGCCTTATTGCGGCCAAGTCCCTGCGCAAAAAAGGGTATAAGGTTGTCGAGGCCGAGGACGGCGAAGAGGCTTTCGAAATGCTTGAAGAGGCCGAAGAGCCTTTTGACCTTATGATTTCTGATGTTGTCATGCCGGGTATGGATGGGCCGACGCTTCTCAAAAAAGGCCGCTCTATGTTGGGCGATGCAAGAATCGTCTTTATTTCAGGCTATGCTGAAGAGGAATTTTCTGAGCTATTATCCGAAGAACCTGACGTCACATTCCTGCCGAAGCCTTTTACATTGGCACAATTAGCTGAAAAAGTGAAAGCTGAAATAGGCGAAAGTGATGGATAATCAATGACTTATGAAATTATGTTCTGTAATTGTTCTTTTTTCTTGCGAAATGAGAACATCTGTGGAACAAGCTGTTCACGGCAGTCCAATACCAGCCGAAATTTCAATATACTGACCGAAGGACTCCGGTCATTTTTACTGGAGTTCCGTTATGGCCAGAAATTCAACCCCCTTAACCGTCGTGGGTAAAGCTAGCGACAAAAACAAATCCGCCGCTCTCGAAGCTGCGATGTCTCAAATTGATCGTGCCTTTGGTAAAGGCGCCGTCATGAAATTAGGTCAAAAGAATGCGATGGATGTCGAATCCATTTCTACAGGCTCTATTGGCCTTGATATTGCGCTTGGCATAGGCGGTCTTCCCAAAGGCCGCGTAATCGAGATTTATGGCCCTGAGTCTTCAGGTAAAACAACATTATCTCTGCACGTTATCGCTGAGATGCAAAAAACAGGTGGCGTTGCGGCCTTTATCGATGCTGAACATGCGCTAGACCCTGTCTATGCTGGTAAGCTTGGCGTGGACGTGAATGAGCTTTTGATTGCTCAACCTGATACGGGTGAGCAAGGTCTCGAAATTGCTGATACGCTTGTGCGGTCTGGCGCTGTTGATGTCCTTGTCATCGACTCTGTTGCGGCTTTGACGCCGCGCGCTGAACTCGAAGGCGATATGGGCGATAGTCTCCCAGGGCTGCAAGCCCGCTTGATGAGCCAAGCTTTGCGTAAACTGACAGGTTCGATCTCTAAATCTGGCTGTATGGTTATCTTTATCAACCAAATCCGCATGAAAATTGGCGTTATGTATGGCTCTCCTGAGACGACAACGGGCGGTAATGCGCTAAAATTCTATAGCTCAGTTCGTCTTGATATTCGCCGTATCGGTGCGATTAAGTATCGCGATGAAGTTGTCGGCAATCAGACCCGTGTTAAAGTCGTGAAAAACAAGGTCGCGCCGCCTTTCCGTCAAGTCGAATTTGATATCATGTATGGTGAAGGTATCTCAAAGACAGGTGAACTTATTGATTTAGGTGTCAAAGCTGAAGTTGTTGAGAAATCAGGCAGTTGGTATTCTTACGGTGATGAACGCATTGGCCAAGGCCGTGAGAATGTGCGTAAATTCCTTAAGAGCAATCCTGACATTGCGGCGGATTTAGAACGTAAGATTCGTATCAATGAGGGCCTGATTGAAGAAGAGCTCCTCATGCCTAAAGGTGAGCAAGTCGAAGATGATGGCGAGCCAGATAATATCACTTCGCTTGGAGCCTAGGCTGTAATTTTACTGCTAAAACAAAATTCCCCGTCCTAAAGGTAAAAATTCCCCGTATTCTTATCTTTAAGACAAAAGAGCGCTTGGCTAAGTCAGGCGCTCTTTCTCGTGGAACTCGTGTTTTCTAAAAAATATTGTCTCTAAAAATCGACACGCAGTTAGTTCAATTTTTGAGTCAACATTTACACGAAATGCACTATATGAGGCTTCTAGTTTTTTAGGTAATGGACGGCATGACAAGTTTACGTGATATTCGGCAACAGTTTTTAAGCTTCTTCGAAGGGCAGGGTCACACCATTGCGTCCTCCTCTCCGCTCGTGCCCGATAATGACCCGACCCTCCTTTTTACCAATGCGGGCATGGTGCAGTTCAAAGACTATTTCACAGGCGGGCAAACCCCGCCATATCCCCGCGCCGTAACCTCGCAAAAATGCGTTCGGGCGGGCGGTAAGCATAATGACTTGGACAATGTCGGCTATACGGCGCGTCATCACACCTTTTTCGAGATGCTGGGTAACTTTAGCTTCGGTGATTATTTCAAAGCTGGCGCCATTGAGCAGGCTTGGAATCTCGTCACGCAAGATTTTGGCTTTAATAAAGATAAGCTCCTTGTCACAGTTTACCACACAGATGATGAGGCTTTTGACCTTTGGAAGAAAATCGCGGGTCTTTCAGATGACCGTATCATCCGCATCGCGACATCCGATAATTTTTGGGCCATGGGCGATACTGGGCCTTGCGGCCCATGTTCCGAGATTTTCTACGACCACGGTTCTGATATCCCTGGCGGCCCTCCAGGTTCCCCTGATGAAGACGGTGACCGCTTCATCGAAATCTGGAATCTTGTTTTCATGCAGTTTGAACGCGGCGCAGATGGTAAGCAAGTTCCGCTACCTAAACCCTCTATAGACACAGGTATGGGCCTTGAGCGCACAGCGGCTATCCTTCAAGGCAAGCATGATAATTATGATATTGACCTGTTCCAGAACCTAATTGGAGCTTCGGTTGAGCTGACCGGCGTTAAAGCCGAAGGTGAAGCTAAATTCTCGCACCGCGTCATCGCCGACCATCTGCGCAGCTGTTCTTTCCTCATGGCTGACGGCGTCTCGCCTTCGAATGAAGGTCGAGGCTATGTCCTGCGCCGCATCATGCGCCGCGCTATGCGTCATGCCCATATATTGGGGGCCAAAGACCCGCTTATGCACCGTCTAGTTCCCGCGCTTATCACGGAGATGGGCGATGCTTATGGTGAACTTGGCCGCGCGCAAGCCTCAATTCAGGCAACTTTTGAGCAAGAGGAAGAACGTTTCCGGCGCACACTTGGCCGCGGCACTGCCCTGCTTGAAGACGCTACCGCCGAAATGGGTGAGGGCGATACGCTGGACGGGAAAACGGCTTTCAAACTTTACGATACTTATGGCTTTCCGCTTGATCTGACCCAAGACGCGCTTCGTGCCAAAGGGATTGATGTTGACACTGATGGTTTTGAAGCGGCGATGAAACGCCAAAAAGAAGAGTCGCGCGCCTCTGGCTTTAAGTCAGGTGATGCAGGATCAGATGATATTTGGCTGGCGGCTCGCGAAGCCTATGGGCCTACAGAATTTACAGGCTATGACGATTTGTTCGTCACCAGCCCTATTCATACTCTTGTTATTGACGGAGAGACGGCCGACAGCGCGAAAGATACTGACATAATGTTTGTAACACCAGCCACGCCATTCTACGCGGAAAGCGGCGGACAGGCGGGCGATAAAGGCATAGCGGTATTTGAAAATGGCGCAAAAATCACGGTCACTGATGTTTTGAAAAAAGTTGGCGATTTGCATGTTCATATAGGCACGCTGACAGGTGAAGTTAAACCGGGCGATGTTGCGCATCTGACGGTCAATCCTGACAACCGTAAACGCACTATGGCGAACCATTCTGCTACCCACATCATGCATGAAGCGTTGCGCCGCGTCCTGGGCGACCATGTCACCCAGAAGGGACAAATGGTAGACGGCGAACGTATTCGTTTTGACATTTCTCACGGTTCCGCGATATCGAGAGACGAGATCGCCAGAGTCGAAGATCACGTCAATCAAGTGATACTCCAGAACAGTGAGGCAACGACTGAGCTTATGAATCCGGAGGCCGCTATGGAAGCTGGCGCTATGGCTTTATTTGGCGAAAAATATGGCGACGAAGTGCGGGTGCTCTCACTAGGAAATCCGATTGATGACGATCCAAAATCTTACTCCGTAGAGCTATGCGGCGGTACCCATGTAGAGCGCACAGGCGATATAGCCTTGTTCAAAGTCGTTTCCGAAGGCGCCGTGGCCGCAGGTATTCGCCGTGTCGAAGCGGTAACAGGCGAAGCCGCGCGTCAATATCTTGAAACGCAAGCGGGCTATACGCGCGCCGCGGCAGACACGCTAAAAGCTAAGCCCGAAGATGTGCCAGCCCGTATCAAAGCCTTAATGGCTGAGCGTAAGAAACTCGAGAAAGAGCTATCAGAAGCCAAGAAGGCGCTAGCATTAGGCGGTTCGGGCGGCGGTGCGGCGAAGGCGGAAGAGATTAACGGCGTGAAATTTATCGGCGGCGTGCTTGACGGCGTATCAGGTAAAGATCTTCGAGCGATGCTAAATGATCAGCTCTCGGCTATTGGGTCCGGCATTGTCGGTTTTGTAGCGAAAGACGGCGAAAAAGTCGCCGTCGCTGTCGCCGTCACTGATGATCTGGTAGGGACATATAATGCGGCTACTCTCGTTAATGCAGGCGCTGAAAAGGTCGGCGGGCGCGGCGGGGGTAAACCCGGTATGGCGCAAGCTGGCGGGAACAATGTTGCAGGCGCGGATGACGCGCTCGCGGCAATCAAAGCCGCTATTTAGGGTTTGACATGAGTAATCATCACCACTTCAATTATATAGAACTCCCGGCGACAGATATGGCGGCGATGAAGGCGTTTTATACGGCCGTTTTCGGATGGAGCTATGTCGATTATGGGCCTAGCTATGCGGCGATTACGGGCGCGGGCATAGACGGCGGATTTGACGCCGATGCCGGGACGCGCAAACCGTCTGACCAAGGCGCGCTTGTAATCCTTTACTCAGATGATTTAGGGGCAAGCCAGCAAGAGGTTAAAGCCGCTAATGGCGAGATCAGCGCCCCGATTTTCAGCTTTCCTGGTGGCCGCCGTTTCCATTTTAAAGATCCGAGCGGCAATGAACTTGCAGTCTGGACGGTGGTCGCCGAATGACCCGCAAAAATTTTATTATGACAAACCAAAGCGCGGACCGGACGGGTATCGTCGCGGCGCTGACAGCGTGTTTGGCACGCCATGACGGTTTCATCACCGAGCTTTCGCAATTCGGAACGCCGTCATCTGAGAGGTTTTATTCTCGTATTGCTTTTCATATAGGCGAGGAAGATGTGGAGGCCTTTAAACAGGATATGAAGACAGTCTCCTCCGAGTTTGACTTGAATACTCATATTATTCCGGCAAAGCGCAAAACGAAAACGCTTATCATGGTGTCAAAGTTTGATCATTGCCTTGCCGATCTTATCTACCGGATTGGTAAGAAACGTTTGAACTGTGAAATCGTAGGCATCGTCAGCAATCACGAAACCGCGCGGCCCTTGGCTGAGGCGGCAGGATTGCCTTTTCACTGCATTCTCGTTACGGCAGAAACGAAACCACAAGCGGAAGAAAATTTGCGTGGTGTCATTGAGGCAAGCGGCGCAGAGCTTATAATTCTCGCGCGCTATATGCAGGTTTTATCCGATGATATTTGCCGTGAATATTCTGGACGTATTATCAATATTCATCACTCATTCTTACCAAGTTTTAAGGGCGCCAAACCCTATCACCGCGCTTATAAACGCGGCGTCAAACTTATCGGCGCGACGGCGCATTACGTCACTGCAGAATTAGATGAAGGCCCGATTATCGAGCAAGGTATTCAGCGGGTGGACCACACCAAAACACCCGCAAAGCTTATAGAGATTGGACGTGATATTGAGGCGCAAACATTGGCTGAAGCTGTGCGGCTCCATACAGAGCATCGCGCTTTTCTGAATGGACCTAAGACTGTCATTCTGCCGTAAGTCTAAATTTCGGGCGCAAATTCAATAACGAATTCGATAACTTTTTCTTCAGGCATTTCGCAAGGCTTTAGTGACGTTTTTCCGCCTTTGAGACGATAAAAGTTGAGACTGATATAATCATTACTGCCAAGCTCGTTGGCCACAAGGTTTCCGCGTTTCCCATCGCCTGAAATTTGTTTTCTGACGCTGTATCGGCGGCCCCTAAAATGACCTTCGCTATAACCGGCGGGCAGGGCGTCATAGCAATGCGTAAACTTATCAAGGTCCATAGGGCACTTATAAACGAAATATTGCCTAATTGCAGTCAAAGTTAGGCCATGAGGAGTCGTAAAACTTTGCTATGACATTCGACCCGAAACTATTCCTGCATAACCGCCGCACGGCGCTGCATGCCCGCTATGTGACGGGCTGGAAAAGCCAAGCATTGTTTGAGTTTATGAGCTTTGGTATTAAACAGGCTTGGGCTTGCCTGTTTGGAGGGCTAATGCTGTCTATGCTGGTGGGGACATATTTGTTTTATCCCAGCGATGCTGCCCTTGCGCGATATGATTTTATCACGCTGATGGCTGTGTTGATCCAGGCGCTCATGCTCATTTTCAAGCTTGAGACATGGGAGGAGGCACGGATCATTTTAATTTTCCATATTGTAGGTACGGTGATGGAGATTTTCAAAACCCATATGGGGTCTTGGATATATCCTGAACCGAGCATTTTGCGGATTATGGGCGTCCCGCTATTTAGTGGTTTTATGTATGCCTGTGTCGGCAGCTATATTGCCCGTGTCTGGCGTATTTTTGATTTCCGTTTTACGCGTTTTTCAGCGCTGAAGTGGCAAGCAGCTTTGGCGGCGCTGATCTATATCAATTTCTTTTCTCATCATTACCTACCCGATATACGATGGTTGCTTTTTGCGGGCGTAATCTCGCTCTATGGCCGTACAATAATCTGGTTCAAGGCAGATGAAAAACACAGGCCTATGCCTCTGGTAATAGGGCTGTTTCTCGTCGCACTATTTATCTGGTTTGCGGAGAATTTAGGAACATATGCACGGGCCTGGAGCTATCCCGGCCAAGAAAGCGGCTGGCATATAGTGAGTATAGCTAAGCTTGGCAGCTGGTATCTACTGATGCTAATCAGCTTTGTGCTGGTGGCGGGGGTTCATAGGCCGATTAAGACTCACCCTACCACTTAGTTGTATCAAACTTTCTCGACACACCGATCGTCGCAAATATCCCATTCTTTGACCCGTCCGACGCGTTCAGTATAGGGCTGTCTGCCGCGCCGCCTGTAAACCAACGGTAATTCGTAATGAGGCTAATGGCGTATTTATTTTCAATCTCAACCCAGCTGACAATGCCTGCGGAATAAGCGTAAATACCTGAACTTGCATCATAGGCGGCGAGGCCCGATGTCGCGGCTTGCTCCTGCGTAACGCTAAAGAAACTGTCATTATGTTTGCCGTCAGCCCAATTAATTGCCAGTGTTGGCTGTATGGCGAATTTTCCTGCTCGGTAAAATGTTCCGATAGAGGCGTCCGCTGTTAGGCCGTCATGGCCGTCAATGATATCTCGGCCGACATTTAGCCCCAGCCCAACGGGGCCGATTGTGCTTCGAATAAACCCGCCTAATGGAACGCTGCCGCCAATATCGTCAAATCCGGTGAGGTTCACGCTCTCATCGCTATCGCGGCCGCCTTGGTAACTTATAGATGGCCCTGCTCGGAGGGACCATTTATCTAGGCCTTGACCGGTTCCAATGTCGATGGCGCGATAGCGTAATGTTGTGCCGAATAGGGTGAAGCCTTTTACGTTATCAAAGCTGAGATAGGGTAGGGCGCGGATCTCTTCATCCGAGGAACCCAAATATTCGGAAGACAGTAAAACAGACGCGCCAATATAGCCTGTCCCATCATTAGAGCTGCGCGGCGGCTCCTCACTCTGCGCAAAAGCGGGAGCCGAAAGAACGGTTGGAAAGACGGCGAGGATGTATAATTTTTTCATATTCTATCGCTTATTGGGAAACGTCATCACCTTCTAATAACGTTCGCGAGAGCCATGTGGATTGTAACGCGTTACAGAGACGTAGAGATTGAGAGTTTCATCGCATTATCTCTGATTATAAGTTGAATTAGCCAGTCTGTTATATAGATAGGTCACACGATAAACGCCTGAAAGATTGAGACACATGACAAAGACGACACCCGATATCATTTATACTATTGTTGATGAGGCGCCCGAATTGGCTCGCAATTCTTTGCTCCCGATTATCACGGCCTTTGCTGAAGCGGCTGAAATCAAAGTCGAAACACGGGACATTTCTTTAGCGGGCCGGATATTGTCTCTATTCCCGGAGCTTTTATCAGACGATCAGCGTGTTTCCGATGATTTGGCGGAACTTGGTAAGCTCGTTAAAACGCCCGACGCGAATGTCATTAAGTTACCAAATATTTCTGCTTCAATTCCGCAGCTTCAAGACGCCATCAAAGAGCTACAGTCTCAGGGATATCCTATCCCAGATTTTCCGAAAGATCCGCAATCAGATGAGGAAAAAACGATACGCGCTAAATATGACGGGATCAAAGGATCTGCTGTAAACCCTGTATTGCGTGAAGGTAATTCTGACCGCCGTTCGGCCAAAGCCGTGAAGGCATATGCCAAGCTTAACCCGCACCGTATGGGCGACTGGACTCCAGATAATAAAACGAGCGTTGCCTCTATGCCGGGCGATGATTTTTTCGCGAATGAAAAGTCTATCACTATCACTGCCGCGCAAGCTGGCGGAGCCAAAATTGTGTTCACAGATGCGCAAGGCATACAGACGGTTCTCAAAGATGGCCTCTCCTATGAAGAGGGCACAATTGTTGACGGCACATATATGTCCGCCAGAGCTTTGCGCGCCTATATCAAAAAAGAAGTTGCCTCTATTGAGCCCGGAGTTTTGTTTTCCGTTCACTTAAAAGCGACGATGATGAAAGTCTCTGACCCCATTATCTTTGGGCATTTTGTCTCCGTTTATCTCGAAGATTTCTTAGCCAAGCATGGCGGTTCGCTCGACTTTAATCCGAATTCAGGCATTGGCGCGCTTGAGAAAATGATTGCTGGCAATGCAGAGATGGAGGCTGACTTGAAAGCGGCGCTCGCCTCTAAGCCGCCGCTTTATATGGTCGATTCAGACAAAGGTATTACTAACCTTCACGTCTCCTCAGACGTGATCATTGATGCTTCTATGCCAGCTGTTATTAAGGCCGGGGGGATTGGCTGGGGCCCAGACGGCGAGCCTGCCAATACGAAATGCTGTATCCCTGATAATTGCTACGCCCCAATCTATGATGAGTCTGTACAATTCTTCAAAGCAAACGGAAAACTTGATGTCACCAGCTGCGGCGCGGTCTCAAATGTTGGTTTAATGGCGCAAAAGGCAGAAGAATATGGGTCTCACCCGACGACCTTTACGGCCGGTTCGAATGGGACCATCTATATTATTTTGGAGGGCGGCGAAACCATCATGAGCCACGACGTCGAAACCGGCGATATTTGGCGCTCCTGCACGGCCAAAAAAGCCCCTATATTGGATTGGATAAAGCTGGGTATTGAGCGTTTTGACGCAACTGGATTAGGGGCCTTTTGGCTGGACAAAGCCCGCGCCCATGACGCTGAGCTTATAAAATACATTAAACCTGCACTTGCGCGGGCCGGGAAGGACATTCCTATTTTTGCGCCGCGTGAAGCCACGCGCTACACATTAGAGGAAATGGTCAAAGGCCATGATGTTGTGACGATTACGGGTAACGTATTGCGTGATTATCTCACCGACCTTTTCCCGATTTTGGAACTGGGCACATCGGCCAAAATGCTCTCAATTGTGAAACTTATGAATGGCGGCGGGTTGTTTGAAACTGGCGCCGGCGGGTCTGCGCCAAAGCATGTTCAGCAACTCCAAGAAGAAAACCATTTACGCTGGGATAGCCTAGGCGAATTTTGCGCGCTGGGCGAAAGCTTTAATTTCCTCGCCACCAAAGGACGCCCAAAAGCAGCGATCCTGGGCGAGGCCGTTGAACGCGCCACACAGTTTTTACTTGTTGAAGGACATTCGCCAGGCCGCAAAGTCGGAGACAATGATAATCGCTCATCGCATTACTGGTTTGCGCGCTATTGGGCAGAGGCGATTTCTTTGCAATATGAAGATGCTGGGTTGAAGGCTCACTTTGCAAAAATAGCGACAGAACTTGCTGAGAACGAAGGTGTCATTCTTGCTGAGCTTAAAGGCTCAGAAGGCGCGCCTGCGGATATGGGCGGCTATTATCATGCTGACGCTGAAAAGGTAGCGAGCATCATGCGGCCATCGGCGACGCTAAATGAGATTATTAGGTAGAGAAAATCAGCGCGCTTTTAAGATGTCTTCGAGATATCCAACGCGCGCTGCTAATATTTCATTGATAATCGCGAGGTGTTCTGAGCCTCCCGACTCAACATCTTGCGGTAAATCAAAATAACCGATTTTTCCGAAATTGTTTTTCTTTAACTGGTTATCGAGAAACTTAATCCTCGCCGCCAGGTATCTGTTTCTCCAAGCCAGCGTGTCGCTATCATCTTCAGTTTGAATGTCTTGTAAGTCAGCGGCGCCAATCGTTTTAGAGTCTTTACCCAGAATTCGCGACAACCAAGACAATGCGACTAAGTCATCTTCCGTTCGAAATTCTCGGCAATAGCTTCTAGATAGCCAGTCGTGGTCAGCCAGCCTTGCTGTGGTCCAACCAGCAATGAGAGGTCTTTAGTCATCTGGCCGCCTTCGATCGTCTCGGTAACTGTCTTTTCTAGACCCGTCGCGAATTTCACCAAAGCTTCATTGTCGTCGACTTTACCGCGGTGGGCTAAGCCCCGCGTCCAGGCAAAGATTGAGGCCGTTGAGTTTGTTGATGTGGCTTCGCCTTTTTGGTGGTTGCGATAGTGACGCGTCACTGTGCCGTGGGCGGCTTCGGCTTCCATTGTTTTTCCGTCAGGCGTTAGCAAGAAGGATGTCATCAAGCCGAGTGACCCAAAGCCTTGCGCTACGGTGTCCGATTGAACGTCGCCGTCATAGTTTTTACAGGCCCAGATATAGCCGCCTGACCATTTCATCGCGGCTGCCACCATATCGTCAATTAGGCGGTGCTGATATTCTCCGCCAAATTCAGTGAACTGGCTGGCAAATTCTGCATCATATACCTCTTGGAAAATGTCTTTGAAGCGGCCGTCATATTTTTTCAGGATGGTGTTCTTAGTCGATAGGTAGACAGGCCATTTGCGCTGAATACCATAATTAAAGCAGGCCCGGGCAAAATCACGAATTGAAGCATCAAGATTATACATACCCATAGCAACGCCAGCTTCTGGGAAATCAAAGACTTCGCGTTCAATCTTTTCGCCGTTTTTACCTTCCCACGTCATTGTCAACTTGCCCGCAGACGGCACGAGGAAGTCTGTCGCTTTATATTGGTCGCCAAAGGCGTGGCGGCCAATGACAATTGGCTGGGTCCAGCCAGGAACAAGGCGAGGAACGTTTGAACAAATGATAGGTTCGCGGAAGACAACGCCGCCTAAAATGTTGCGAATAGTGCCGTTAGGCGAGCGCCACATCTTTTTGAGGTCAAATTCTTCAACGCGCTGTTCGTCAGGCGTAATCGTCGCGCATTTGATACCAACATTATGTTTCTTAATAGCATTGGCGGCATCTATTGTGATTTGATCATCCGTTGCGTCGCGGCTTTGGATGGACAGATCATAATCTAAAAGTTCAATGTCAAGATAAGGTTTAATGAGGCGGTCGATGATCATATCCCAGATGATGCGTGTCATCTCGTCGCCATTCATATTCACGACGGGATTATTTACCTTGATTTTAGCCATAATGTCCTCTGTAAGCAGGTCGAATGTGTGATTTGCGAGGGTGGTAACACTGGCGCGGCTAGGATTAAAGAGAGAAGATGGGAAAAACCGTCAAAGACCAGTTGGGGCGCGTTGTGGACGTCAGCAATGCTGTCAAAGCGCCTGTTGTTGTGCTTGTGAAGCCGCAACTGGGCGAAAACATCGGTGCCGCGTGCCGTTGCATGCTCAATTTTGGCCTTACAGAATTGCGCCTTGTGGCTCCGAGAGATGGTTGGCCTAACCCAGCGGCGCAGCCTATGGCGGCTGGCGCGATTACCGTCTTGCAAAATGCCAAGGTTTTTGAGACAGCAGAGGAGGCGGTGGCTGATCTGAAATTTGTGTTAGCCGCGACAGCGCGTCGCCGCGAATTAGAGATACCCGTCATCGGCACAAGCGATGTTGGTCCTGCGCTGCGGGCCTATGCGGCGCAAGGCACGGCAACAGGTATTTTATTTGGGCCCGAGAAAGCGGGGCTGACCAATGCGGATGCCGTTTTGGCTGACGCCATTCTGACTTACCCTGTCAATCCAGCCTTTCAATCGCTTAACCTAGGGCAAGCCGTCAATATTTTTGCCTATATCTGGGCAAGCTCTGAGGCTGACGGGGCGCCGCCGGAGCTCTTCCAAAAAGAGATTAGCGGAGTTGCAAACCGGGAAGACCTTGTTCGCATGTTCGAACATTTGGAGACTGAGCTCGAAGAATCGGGATTTTTCTATCCGCCAGAAAAGCGTGCATTGATGGCGCAAAATATTCGAGCCCCCTATACGCGGGCAAAATTAACCGCGCAAGAAGTTCAAACAATGCGCGGTATGATAAAGGCGCTCTCCAAGGGACGAGGCCGCGGCCAAATTAAAACTCAAAGTAAGGATAAGTCATGAAATACCTCGGATACGCCGTCATTCTGGTAGCCCTTGCAGGCGGATATATAGGATTTCACCCAGCTCTGATTGTAGGATTAGCGCTAATTTCAACCTCTATATATGCATCAGCACGCCGAAAGGCCTTGAAAAGCCAACCCCAAGCCCCTGATCAGAACATGGTGTTGGACGGCGCTTACCTTTTGGCTGGGCAAGCGATGATCATGTTTGCGGCCTATATATTGGGTTGGTTTTTTGCAAGCCGTGTAGCCTTAGGCAGCGGTTAAAGAGATAATTGAACTCAAACGTTGTGTTTTAGCAACAGTCTCGAAATTTAATCATTTTACGGGTTTACTAGGTTTTCCCGTGTGTTAATGAATGGTTAGGGAGATGCTGTAGGATATGTGGGGCGCTTTAATGCTTACAACACATAAAACGTAGTCTTCGTATTAACGAATTGGGCGAGAAATCGTCAGACATTATACACAATGGAGGGTTTTCAATGTCAAAACTAACTAACTCAACACTAGGTTTGCGTCTCGCAACCGTATCTGCGGCGGCGATGATCGCTGTCGGAATGTCAAGCGGTGCTTTCGCGCAAGACGCGACTGTCTATGGCGGCATCAATCCGAATAATTCAGAAATTCAATTTACAGCTGGTCAAGCTGGCATTGGCGGTGACGCCTCTTCCGAAGAGGGCAGCGTATCTGCTCCGCCGCTAAGCGACATTGTTTCTGCTCCAAACCCAGCCCCAGGCTTTTGTAATGGCGGTCCGGTAACTGGCCTTAACGGAACTCAGTGTGGTACAGGCGCTCAAGCTGATGGCGATGGTTCTTCTGCTTTAGGCTTCAATGCTATCGCTGGTAATGCCGGTGATGTCGGCGCTGCTGGTGGTCAAGTAGCTATCGGTCAAAACGCGACTGCGCTCGGTCAATTTCGTTCAGTCTCTATCGGTGACGGCGCAGCAGCGAATGCTAATATTAGTGTTGCACTAGGTTCTGGCGCAATCACGACAGGACAAGCGGCTCTATCTCTCGGCTCTAGTGCTGGTACAGGCGGTAATGGCGATTTCTCGACTAACGTTGGTAACGTTACGGCTACGGGCTTTGCTTCAACTGCCCTTGGTAACTCAGCAAGTGCTCTTGGTGGTCGTAGTTCTGCGCTTGGTACACTTTCAAATGCCTCAGGCGCGAACTCTACAGCCGTAGGCGACTTAGCAAATGCAACACAGCAGCAATCTGTTGCTGTCGGTGACCAAGCGCAAGCGACTGGCTTGTTCTCAACTGCTACTGGTGCTGGTGCTGGTGCTGGCGGTACAGCCTCAACAGCTGTTGGCGCTTTCGCTGCAGCGACTAACCTCGAAGCGACAGCTATTGGTGTTGCGGCTGGTGCCGTTGCTGATGATACGGTCGCTGTCGGCGTGTTCTCATTCGCTTCTGCAGCTCGGGCAACCGCTCTTGGTAATGACACAACAGCATCAGCTGTAAATGCAACAGCCGTTGGCTTTGGTTCAAATGCTGCGGGCACATTCTCAACAGCAACAGGTTCAGGTTCATCCGCTTCCGGTAACGCGTCATCTGCTTATGGTGCGAACTCAAATGCAGCGACACTCCGCTCTTCAGCGATTGGTTTTGGTGCCAGCGCAACAGGCGCGCAGGCACAGGCTTTCGGTTCACTCTCACTTGCTGATGGTAACCAAGCTACTGCAGCAGGTTTGCGCGCACGTGCACGCGGTTCATTCTCAACAGCCGTAGGTACATCCCGCGCTATGGGCAATGCAACATTTGCTGGCGGTTATAACGCTCAGGCTAACTCTGACCTTTCTACGGCTTTGGGGTTTGGCGCAAATGTCACGTCCGCAGCAACTGAAGGCACAGCTGTCGGTGCGCGCACGCTCGTGTCAGGAACATTTGCGACGGCTGTTGGTACATCGGCCCTCGCTTCGGCTAATGGCGCAACAGCTGTCGGTTGGGGTTCATTCTCAACAGGCGCGCTTTCAACCGCGATGGGTAGTTCCGCTGGTGCATCTGGCATGATGGCTTCAGCCTTTGGTAACAGCGCAAACGCTTCTGGCGCAGGCGCTACGGCCTTGGGTCAAGGCGCTGCTGCAACTGACGTCGCCACTACGGCAACTGGTAAACTTGCTATTGCATCCGCCAATGGCGCGTCTGCTTTCGGTTTCGGTTCCTTCGCTACAGCTGTAAATTCTTCTGCAATTGGTAGTTCTGCTGGTGCAACTGGGGTGAACAGCACGGCAGTCGGTAATAGTGCGAATGCTTCAGGTGCGGACGGAACGGCCCTTGGTCAAACTGCTGCCGCAACAGGCTTGAACTCAACGGCTGTTGGCCGTGGTGCACAGGCAACAAATAACGGTTCATCTGCTGTCGGTTGGGGGTCATTCTCTACAGCTGATAACGGTACGGCTTTGGGTAGTGCAGCTGGCGCCAGTGGTGCTAACTCTACGGCTGTCGGTAACAGCGCAAATGCGTCTGGCGCCAACGCTACGGCAGTTGGTCAAACGGCTGGAGCAACTGGAACTAACTCAACAGCATTGGGTTGGGGCGCTGTCGCATCTCACAATGGATCTACAGCCATCGGATACGGTGCGGTTACAACACGTGATAATCAAATTGCGCTCGGCACATCTTCTGAAACGCTCACAGTCGCTGGTATCACATCAGCAGCCTCAACTGCAGCACAAGGCGCTGTTGTTGGCCTAATCACGACAGATGCCTCAGGTAATCTGGCGTCTGACGGCGGTGCTCTCCAAGCACAGGTTAACGGTATTTCAACAGCTGCGGCGACGAATGCTACTGGTATTGCGACGAACGCGACTAACATCGCGACTAACGCGACTAACATCGCGACTAACGTGACTGATATCGCGACAAACGCGACTAATATTGGAACCAACGCGACTAATATCGGAACCAATGCAAGTGGTGTTAGCTCTAACGCTACAGCGATCGCTCAAAACTCTAATAACATTGGTAACCTATCTACCAACGTTAATAACTTGGGCACAGCGGTTAGCGCGAATAATGCGGCTATCGGTGTTAACGCTGGTAAAATCTCTGCGAACTCTACCCTTATCGGTGTGAACTCAGCAGGTATTGCACTTAACGACTCACGTATCGCTGAACTCCGTAGCGGCCTAGCGGCTGTGGCCTCTGTTCCTGATCTTTATCTACAAAATGATGAAACATGGACAGTTGCTGGTGGCGTATCACTTTATGATGACGGCTTCGGTGGATCCGAAACTGGCTTCGGCGGCGGCGTTCAGTTCCGTAGCAGCACATCTGACAGCTGGTCAGTTGGCGCGGCAGGTTCTGTTGCTGGCGGCGCTTACTCCGTTCGCGTTCAGGCGCGTATCGGCGGCTAAGCCCCCCGAATATTGTTTTAAGAATGGCCGCTTCGAGCGGCCATTTTTTTTGACTTACATTTGAGAGGGTGAGTAGATTTCAATAATGAACTAGGGCGATGTTACTTAGCGTCTTCTGAAACCTCGTCTTTCGTCTCGCGTGTAGATTTTCGGCGGCAAGGCGCTTGCGCCGCCATCTTTTCTAACGTTTTGAAGAGCTGAAGTTGCGGTCTCGCGACATGGGAGTTTTGTCTCTGCCCCAATAATCGGATCTATGTCCATATCCAGCCGCCCCCAAAAATGTCATGAGGGTAATGCAGGCACGAAAGGGCCTGCTCAAGAGATGATGGAAAAATCTCATATCTATTTAATCAGCATCAATGAAAGACATCCTATGGGGCCACTCAAACACCTATTGCAATCTTGATTAAGGCGCGGAGGTAATCTTGCGTCTAACATTGTCAAGCCTGATCTATTCGCCAGGAATACTGTCTACTGGCGTTATAGAATTATCCGGATCCGGTTTCTAGCTTATTTGGATAATAGCTATTTTTGTTCTACCCTCGACCGTTTCCGACTGGCGTTATGATACACCAGAACATCTTCCAACACAGCGCGATTGAATGAGGTCTCCTAAAGGGTTTATGGGGAAAGCCGGCTATATTTTTACGGGTTCAGTAGCGTTGTGGGCGCGCTTGTGATGGGGAGATTGCATTTATTGGGGCAGGCGGCGTGGTCTACCTAATCGGCTCTGGGCCGCATCTTATACGCATCAAAACTATAAATTAAAATACCGAGCCAGATGAACCCGAAACACCAGGCATGCGCGGCGGTAAAGCTTTCGCCGTAATAGAGCGCTAACATGAACTGCCCTGTCGGCCCGATATATTGGAGCATGCCTAAGGTGGAGAGTTTCAACTTTCGCGCGGCGATCGCGAAGGCCCAAAGCGGGAGAACTGTGACAGGCCCAGCGAGTAGTAATAGGCCTGTGATTCCGGGCGAGGACCCAAAGGTCAATTCTCCTTGCGTGTTGAGCCATATGAGAAAGCCCATTGCCGGCAAGAAAAGCACGGCCGTTTCAATAACAAGCCCGGGAATAGCGCCGACAACCGCTTGTTTTCTGATAACGCCATAAATCGCGAAACTCGAGGCAAGAATAAGAGATATATAAGGAAAAACCCCGCCATAAACGGTGAGGATTGTGACCCCTATCAGGGCAAACAAAACGGATAAAGATTGCAGCTTTGAGAGTTCTTCGCCGAAGAAAAGCACGCCAATGATGACATACATGAGGGGATTGATGAAATAGCCGAGGCTTCCTTGAAAAATTTGTTCATTCTGCACAGCCCAAATATAAACCCCCCAATTTACCGAGAGTGCAAGCGCGGCGAGGGCTAAGAGTCCAACCAATCGAGGTATCTTGAGGGCGCGCTTTAGCTCGGCCCATTGCCGCCGAAGGGCGATAATGATCAGGGCAAAGGGAAGGGACCACACAATACGGTGGGCGAGGATTTCAAGTGGCCCCACGGCCTCCGTGACCTTGAAATAAATTGGAAAAGCGCCCCAAAATGTATAGGCCATGATTCCCGCTATTAAGCCAAGGCGAAGCTCGTCAGTAGTGTTATGTGGCGGCATAGGACTCATTTACCCCGCTTGTCATATAAGCCGCCAATTTCCTACTGATTTCTATGCGAAATTTGCCTTGACTTGAGGGGCTTATGTTCTAGAAGGCGCGCTTAGTCACGGGTTGGTGTGGTGCCGCCGTTGTAATCGCTGTTGGATAATCTGACTAGCCGGACCACGCCGAGAAGAAGAGAATATACGCATGTCTAAGCGTCATCCTGCAAAATATAAAATCGATCGCCGTATGGGCGAAAACATCTGGGGCCGTCCTAAGTCACCTGTAAATAAGCGTGCTTATCCTCCAGGACAACATGGTGCCAATGCGCGTCGTGGTAAAATGTCTGACTTTGGTACGCAGCTACGGGCCAAGCAAAAGCTTAAAGGCTATTACGGTAACATCACAGAAAAACAGTTCCGCCGGACTTATGACGAAGCTAACCGTCAACGCGGCGATGCGTCTGAAAACCTTATTGGTTTGCTTGAGCGCCGTTTAGATGCTGTTGTATACCGCGCGAAATTTGTACCAACCGTATTTGCGGCGCGTCAATTTGTGAATCATGGCCATGTATTGGTCAATGGTAGCCGCGTGAACATTCCGTCTTATCGCTGTAAAGAAGGCGACGTCATTGAAGTGCGCGAAAAGTCACGCACAATGGCATTGGTTCTAGAAGCGCTTGATAGTTCTGAGCGCGAACTCCCTGATTATATCAGTGTAGATCCAAAAGGTATGCAAGCTACCTTTACACGTACGCCAAGCTTTGACGAAGTCCCATATCCTGTTGTTATGGAACCAAATCTTGTTGTGGAATTCTATTCTCGTTAATCGAGACAGAAAAACGAACAGAAAACCCCGCCCTTGCGTTTTGAATAAAAACGCTGGTAGCGGGGTTTTTTTATGGCTGTTATCTAAACCACGAGATTAATAGGCCTTGAGCCTAAGCGCGGCTCCAAATAACACGGTAATTTTTTACATTATTGGGCGCGAGGGTGACAGTTTCATCGAAACGGTAGAAGCCTGATTTTGGGAACCGGAAGCGTTGTGTGCCGTCTTTGTCATTCACAACACGCGCTGTTTCCTCGCTAATAACTTGGCAATTGAATATCTCAACAACGAAAGCCGGTCGGCAGCGCTGAATAATGAGATCAAGCTTAGCACCTGCGGGCAGGGCATATTGCGCTTGAATGGTTTGTCCTTGCCTTAGATAGGTTCGCTTGAGGCGAAACGCGTCTGCGTAAGAGGATAGAGCAGCCCATTGACTACTCTCTGGCGCCACGGATGAGGTTGTATCCATGTCGGAGAACGACAAGATTTTGTTTAGGCCCAAATAGGCGGGAATATAGTGCAGAGCGATGTAGCACATTGCGCCGCCAATAATGAGCGTTGTCGCAGATCCAAAAGTGCGTCCTAGACCCATGGATCGGCGTCTTTTGCCAGAACTTTTGTCAATATATTGCGCATGAAATCCGGCAATGGATTTCTTGCGTCTTTTAATGTCCATGCCGAATAATGCCATAGCTATACCTGGTTCCCACACATGCTACGCCCCCCGATGCAGCCAAGGTTAACATAGCAAAAATGGATTTACGGAGACTTAACCCCGTTCAAAGGTGGCATTAACCAGTTAAGTGCTTGTTTTAACGCCTTTTTCTGACAGCAGAGTGCGGAGCTCGCCCGTTTCAAACATCTCTTTAACAATGTCACAGCCGCCAATGAACTCACCTTTGACAAAGACTTGCGGGATGGTTGGCCAGTTATTGAACTCTTTGATGCCTTGACGAATTTCGGGGTCTTCAAGAACATTTACGCTGGCATATTCCGCGCCGACATAGTCGAGAATTTGCACGACAGTTGAGGAAAAGCCGCATTGCGGAAAAACGGGCGTGCCCTTCATGTAAAGCACAACGTCATTTTCAGTTACTGTCTTAGTGATTTTTTCTTGGGCTGACATATTTCGACTTTCTTAAGTAATCTTCTTCCAGATAAGTTCTATTATTCCCCGTATCAATGGCCAAGGTCTAATAAAACTGTGTTTTCTTTGCGATTTCTGAAAACCGGCCTTGACCCTCAATACATAACCTTTGAAACTGCAGGTAGGTTAAGCGGAGAATTAAGATGATAAGACGACTTTTGTTGGGGATTGCGGGTTCAGTTTTACTGTTGGCATCAACAGCTCATGCAGATCCAATAATGGCGGAGTCTGAAAACATCGTTCTTTACGGCGACGTAAATCCTAAACAAGCCAAAGAGACCGTCGAAAAGATGGAAATTTATCGCAAGCTTATTATGACGCTTGGAGGTGTCAAGCCTATAGCTGATAAGCAAAAACTTACTATCTTTGCCTTTGACAATGATAGCCAACTTAGAAGTTTCACCGGGATGGGCGGCATAGCGGGTGTCTATACGCATGGCTATGATGGCCCTATCATGATGACGCCCCTGTCTGACAGTAGAAAGCAAGACACTTTTCAAAATCAAGTGGCCTTGCACGAATATAGCCATCATGTTTTGCATGGGTATATGACGACAGCCTATCCGCGTTGGTATGATGAAGGTCACGCAAATTACCTCTCCACATTTTTAATGAGAGATGGAACGCTCCAGGTGGGACGGGCCGCGGCGAAACATGCTCGAGAACTTATGCCCGGCCGGCTGAAATGGGTTGATGTCGAGGATGTTATCAGCGCCATTCGTGTTTATCCTTTTGCAGATAAGGGCCGAAAGCGCGGGATGATGATGAACCAGTTCTATGCGCAGAGCTGGCTTTATGTTCATTACCTTCACTCAGATAAACAGCTTTCCTCGCGTCTAGGGAATTATCTGGATTTGATTAACTCTGGCACGGAACCCTTAAAGGCATTCGAGCAAGGCTTTGGAATTTCGCCACAAGAGTTTCATAAGGCCGCCAAAAAATACTTTGAAAATGATGAGTTTAAGGTTCAACAGTTTCAGCCCAAGCCAGAGTTTTTGAAGGTAGATGTGAAGCGTAAACGTCTGTCAAAGGCAGAACTCGATATGAAAATGGCTTTGGGTCAACGCTCATTCTTAAGTAAAAAAACTTTGAGTTCTTATCGAAAGAAACTCAACAACTATGAGCGAGAGGCAGGACAAACCGGACAATCATTGTCAGCCCGCGCCAGTTATTTCATCAATTCGCAGGAATTTGATCAAGCGGTAACTTATGCTGAGGCTGCTCTTGCCAAAGATCCTGGTGGAATCGGACCGCTTCGCGTGATGGGGGATGTGTATTTCCATAAATCGCATGATCTAAAATTCGAGGAACTGGAGGATACTGACCCGAGAGTCTTCGAACTCAATGATGATATGAAGAAATCTATTCAGTATTTTGAAATGGCTCTTCGTAAGAATGATGAAGATTATATGTCTGTAACCCATATGATGTCGATATACGGAGCTTCAGATATTCCTGTCTCGCCAGCAGCGCGGTTGGCGGCTGTTGTTTACGAGGAAGTGTTTTGGGATGCAAATGATGTCAGTGGAACGCTGGACCTGTCAAATGTATATAGAAAGTCTGGTAAAATAGCACAGGCTTGCGAGTACTTTAGGACCGCAAGAAAACAGGCTGAAAACGATCCGAATAAAGATAAATATAGCTTGTTTAACCGTGTAAAGTTGATGGAACCGAACTTTTCAGGCCAGTGCGACCTAAGTTAAAGTTCGGCTACGGCGCCCGGGTTTCGAGTGCCAGAGCATGGAGTTCGCCGTCTGCACCGTCCATTTTACCTTTTAGGGCGGCATAGACCATTTGGTGTTGCTTAACCCGGTTCATGCCTTCAAAGCTTTTGCTAACAATAACCGCTTTCCAGTGATTATTATCGCCCGCGAGGTCAATCATTTCGACATGCGCGTCTGGCATGGCGTCTTTGATCATCGCCGCTATATCTTCGCCGGTCATAGCCATTACGCCATGAGCTCCGGTAGGAAGGCTTCGTTTTTCTCGCGTAAACCCGCGAGTGAAACATCAAAGCCGCCATCAGCCTTAATGCGGTCACCGCCAACTTTGCCGACAACTTGTGCCGCGACGCCTTTGGCCTTGGCTGTGGAGATAACAGGGTTGACGCTGTTTTCTTCAACTGCGACTAGATAACGCGCTTGGTCTTCACCAAAGAGCCAGGCATGCGTTGCGCAGCCTACGGCGCGGGAGAGATGCAATCCGATATTGCCAGCAAAAGCCATTTCGCAGGCTGTGACAGCCAAGCCGCCATCAGAACAGTCATGGACGGCGTTAACCCGTTTGTTGCGGATGAGCTTGCGAACATAATCGCCATTACGTTTCTCTGTTTCGAGATCAACAGGCGGCGGAGCGCCTTCCTCGCGGCGAAGAATCTCGCGTAAATAGATGGATGAACCAAGCCAGCCCTCAGTCTCGCCAATAAGGATTAACGTATCGCCTTCCTTCGCGCCTTTGAGCGTAGCGATATATTCGAGGTCAGGGATGAGGCCAACGCCGCCAACGGCAGGGGTCGGCGGAATAGCAGCGCCATTGGTTTCGTTATAGAGCGAGACATTGCCTGAAACGACAGGATAATCGAAGGCGCGGCAGGCTTCGTTCATACCTTCAATTGCGCCGACAAGCTGTCCCATGATTTCGGGGCGCTCAGGATTGCCAAAGTTTAAGCAGTCAGTGATCGCAATAGGATCAGCGCCCACGCAAGTTAGGTTGCGCCATGTTTCGGCCACGCATTGTTTGCCGCCCATATAAGGGTCAGCTTGGACGTAGCGCGGGGTGCAATCTGTTGTGATCGCGACGGCTTTGTTTTTTCCGTGAATACGAACAATCGCCGCGTCGCCGCCGCTTTGACTGCTATCAACAGTGTCAGCCATAACGTGACGGTCATATTGTTCCCATATCCAGCGCTTAGACGCGATGTCAGGGCTGCTTATGATCCGCACGAGGCAATCATCATAATCCTGTGTTTCATGCACAGCAGAGGCATCTAACACGGGTAGGGAGGCCGGAATAGCATAGGCGCGGTTCAGGTTAGGCGCGTCATCCGCCAATGGCGCAATTGGGATGTCGCAAACCTTCTTGCGGTTATGGCGCAGGACAAGGCGCCCTGTATCTGTTGTCTTGCCGATTAACGCGACATCGAGTTCCCATTTTTCAAAAATCTCATAAGCGAGCTTCTCTTTACCTGGCTTGATCACCATCAGCATGCGTTCTTGGGATTCAGAAAGCATCATCTCGTAAGGCGTCATATTCTCTTCGCGCTGCGGGACTTTATCGAGGTTAAGCGAGATGCCGACGCCGCCTTTATCTGCCATCTCAATGGAGGAGGAGGTAAGACCCGCCGCGCCCATATCTTGAATGGCGATAATCGCGTCTGTTGCCATAAGTTCTAGGCAGGCTTCGATAAGGAGCTTTTCAGTAAAGGGGTCGCCGACCTGAACCGTGGGGCGCTTTTCTTCACTATCATCATCAAATTCCGCAGACGCCATCGTTGCGCCGTGAATACCGTCGCGGCCAGTCTTGGACCCGACATAGAAGATTGGGTTTCCAACGCCTTTAGCGGCGGAATAAAACACGTTATCAGCATCCGCAAGGCCGACGCACATTGCGTTGACCAAAATATTTCCGTTATAGCCTTTGTGGAAATTGGTTTCGCCGCCCACAGTAGGGACGCCGACGCAGTTCCCATAGCCGCCAATGCCGGCCACAACGCCGTTGACAAGCTGCTTGGTTTTCCAATGGGTCGGTTCGCCGAAACGTAGCGCGTTCATAAGCGCAATAGGCCGCGCGCCCATCGTAAAAACATCCCGCATGATCCCGCCAACGCCTGTCGCGGCGCCTTGATAAGGCTCGATATAGGACGGGTGATTATGGGATTCCATTTTAAAGATAATCGCGTCACCATCGTCAATATCAATCACCCCGGCATTTTCGCCGGGACCTTGAATGACACGGTCGCCTGTTGTTAAAAATTTCCCGAGGTGACGGCGAGAGGATTTATAAGAGCAATGCTCTGACCACATGACCGAGAATATGCCAAGCTCATTGATATTGGGCTCGCGGCCTAAACGGTCGAGAATAATGCCGTATTCTTCCTCAGACAGGCCATGCTCGGAGACGACTTCAGGTGTGATCTTAATCTTGTTAGTCATCAGATAGACTCAATGATAGATTTGAATAGGTCTAAGCCGTCTGTGCCGCCGTGGAGCGGGTCGATGGCGCGTTCGGGATGGGGCATCATGCCAAAGACGTTTCCGGCTTGGTTACAAATCCCCGCAATATCACGCGCAGACCCGTTGGGGTTATCAGCGTAACGGAACACGACTTGGCCTTGTTTTTCGAGCTTATTTAGCGTTTCGTCATCGGCGTAATAATTGCCGTCATGATGGGCAACAGGGAAGGTTACATCTGTCACCGCGCCATATTTAGATGTGTAGCGGCTATCGCTATTTGTAATCTTCAATTTCTCGGGACGACAAACAAATTTCAGGCCTTTATTGCGCATTAGCGCGCCCGGGAGGAGGCCTGCTTCGGTCAGAACTTGGAAGCCGTTACAAAACCCCGCAATTGCGAGGCCTTTATTGGCCTTACTTACGAGGTCTTTAACAATCGGAGACCGAGACGCCATCGCGCCGCAGCGTAGATAGTCTCCATATGAAAAACCGCCTGGAAGAACAACGAAATCAATGCCTTGCGGCAATTCGCTCTCGCGGTGCCAGACCATTAAAGGCTTCTCGCCTGTAACTTTTTCAAGTGCCATAGCCGCGTCGCGGTTACAGTTAGATGCTGGGAATGTTATGACCGCCGTGCGCATTAGTCTTCAATCTCGACGCGGTAGCTTTCAATCACCGTATTGGCGAGGAGCTTTTCGCACATCTCAGTGACGCGGGTTTCTGCCGCCGCCGGATCATCGCCGCTTAGGTCAAGCTCGATAACTTTGCCTTGGCGGGCTTTGGTGACTTCTTCAAATCCGAGGTCATTAAGCGACCGCGAAATAGCGCGGCCTTGAGGGTCTAGGACGCCGGGTTTCAGGCCGACATGAATAATGGCTTTCATAGGGTGTCTCGCTAATCGTCGTTAGAAACTATGGATAAGTTGGGTTTGCCTTGCGGCGCTGACGCTTGGAGGATGCCCAGGCGCGTCGCGACTTCGGTATAAGCTTCAGTCACATCGCCAAGGTCGCGGCGGAAGCGGTCTTTATCCAGCTTCTTATTCGTCTCGCGGTCCCACAGACGGCAGCTATCGGGGCTAATTTCATCAGCTAGAATAACTTGATGCTCACCATTCTCTGTAGGCAAGCGGCCAAATTCAATTTTAAAGTCAATAAGATTGATGCCGATACCTGAAAACATGCCCTGTAAGTAGTCATTGATGCGCAGCGTCATAGCAATCATTTCATCGAGTTCTGCATGTGTCGCCCATCCAAAAGCGTGAACGTGTTCTTCGGAGACAAGCGGGTCGCCCAAGTCGTCACGCTTCAAGCAAAACTCAACGATAGAGCGGGGGAGTTTTTCGCCTTCCTCGATGCCGAGGCGCTTAGACATGGTTCCGGCGGCGACATTGCGGCAAATCACTTCTAGCGGAATGATTTCGACCTTTTTGATCAGCTGCTCGCGCATATTTAGGCGCTTAATGAAATGGGTCGGAATGCCGATTTCATCGAGGCGGACCATCACAAATTCAGAAATGCGGTTATTGAGAACACCTTTGCCGTCAAGTGTGGCTTTCTTCTGCGCGTTAAAGGCGGTGGCATCGTCTTTGAAATATTGCACTAAAGTGCCTGGCTCGGGCCCTTCATAGAGAATTTTGGCTTTGCCTTCGTAGATTTGTTTGCGGCGGCTCATAATGGCCCTCTCACTCTGCCCGACTCGCGCGGCGCTACTAAAGCCGTGCCATAGCCTAATCAAACCTTAACGGCAATGTGGCATGCGCAGGAAAATTGGGGATTTCTGTCTTGTTTTGCGGGCGCTCAGTTCATACATAAAGCACTGTAAACAAGATTCTAAAAGGATGAAACATGTCAGGATTTGACGAACGTAAAGATATGGCTGAAACGAAATATGTCATGGACGCGGCCAATGAGTTCAAAGCCGAAGCCAAGCGTAACAAAGCTTTAGGTCATTGGGCTGCGGGCTTAATGGGCAAGACAGAAGCAGAAGCTGATAAATACGCTCTTGAAGTTATTATGGCCGATATGGAAGAGGCTGGAGATGACGACGTGTTCCGTAAGCTTAAAACAGATTTGAACGCCGCAAATTCTGACGTATCAGATCAAGGCATACGTGATAAAATGGCCGTCTGCTTACAAGCCGCACGTGACGAGGTTTATGGCGCGTAACGCCCGAAATTGATTATTAATCGATTTCAGTGGAGCGTCGAAACGGCTGGCCGTTTCGGATTGCGCGGCCTTTAAAGCGGATTGTTGGGCTCTGGACAGGTAATGTCAAAGCTCTCGGCATTGGCCACAGCATAAGTCTTTAAGTTTTTGATATGCATGGCCATGCTCTGCGCGTCATAGGTCATGTTTACACATCCGAGAGTCCGTTTTGTGTCGCCGTCAATAATTGCCGCGAATCCCGTAATTCCCATCCATTCGTTATATTGCGAGACAAGACCGCGATCAAAAACCGTATGGGCGTTCATATCGCCATTTCCGCGTGAGATGTCGATATTGACATATTCTATACCGGGATCGCGTAACGATGTCAGCGCCTGATTTAAGGCGGGCTCGACGACTTTGCAGGGCGCGCACCAATCTGCGCTAAAGAAGACAACATAAACGTCTGGCGTAGCGCCCATACTATTTGCTGTTGACCCCAAACCTAAGGTGAGGGCGGTGGCGGCTATCGCTGTTCTAAGAAATGATTTCATTCTAACGTCTCCATTCGCCCACATTATTTGTACTTTCGTATGAACCGCACATGAAAAATACATATGATAACGCTTTCGTTACATTAGCGCATTTTGCCTCTAACAAAAAAGCCCGGAACATTGTCCGGGCTTTCTAACTCTATAATCCGTTAGGATTAATTGCCTGGGTCAACATTGTGAGCCGCGGGACAGCGTGTTGTCTTTGAGCTAACTGAAGCGTTTGACATATAAGCAGAGCCTTGAGCTTTTGACGCCATAGCGCGGATCTCGCGGGCCATTTCATTGGCATCAAATGTAGAGTTTACACAGCCAATAACGCGCTTTGATTTAGCGTCAACAACAGCGGCAAAACCTGGAAGGCCGACCCACTGGTTGAAGACAGGAACGATGTCGCGATCAAAAGCTTCATGCGCGCCTTTTTCCCATTTAGCGGCCGTTGATGTGTCGATTACGACTTCCTCTGCATTAACGCCAGAGATAGCGAGGGCAGAGGCCAATTGACCGTCGAGCTGCTGGCTCTTAACGTCTTTTACGTTACGGAAGTTAACGACATAGACGTCAGTTGCAAAAGCAGACGATCCGAAAGCGGCTGTCAAAGCAAGGCCGCTGATAAGTGCAGTAAGTGTCTTCATGATTTTCATCCTATTCTCTAGAAGTTCGTTGTTGCTATTTGTGTGTTTTCACATCTCGTTTTGTTATGATGCGGTTTATAGCGAGAATTGGTAAATTAACGGCAAACACGGCGTTAGGAGAACGTTTACAATGCTTTCTGAAATCGTTAATTCGAAGGATAAGTCGCTGTTTTTATTGGGTAAAATAAAGTTCAGAAAACTGCAAAAACATAGATTCGGTTAAAGACCTATTAAAAAAGCCCGCTCGATGCGGGCTTGGTTAAGACTGTGTAAACCATGTTTCTAACACGTCGGTTACAAGGTGGTAAGGAATGGGGCTTTACGCAGCCGTCATACTTTATGGTGTCCCCCGTCTTCAACGGGGGGCTCCATCAATTAAAGTGCTGAGACCGACGCTTGGAGACCCCCGGTCAAACCGGGGGACACTAAAACCCTTAAGAGAAGACTCTGGCAAAAATCGTATCAACATGTTTCAAATGATATTCATCATCAAACATGCTGCGGACTTGTTCTTCTGAGAGGAGGTTCATGACGTCTGTGTCTTTAAGCAGTAACTCCAAGAACGCGCCTTCGCCGGCGTCGCCTTGCGTGCGAAACATTTCCCAGACTTGCATAGCATTGCGCTGAACGAGGCGGTAGGCGCTCTCGCGCTGCTCACCAGCTTGGGTAAGGGCGAGGAGGAAGCGCTGGCTATTATGTAATCCGCCAAGGCGGTCCATATTGGCTTTCATTTTTTCTGGATAAACAACAAGGTTCTCGATTACGCCTGCGAGGCGGTGCAAGGCAAAGTCCAGATGCACCGTGCTGTCGGGGCCGATGCCGCGCTCTACGGATGAATGCGAAATATCGCGTTCGTGCCACAGGGCCACATTTTCCATGGCTGGCATCACGCCCATACGGACTAATCGCGCGAGGCCCGTTAGGTTCTCGGTCAGAACAGGGTTGCGCTTATGCGGCATTGCAGAAGAGCCTTTCTGGCCTTTGGAGAAGAACTCCTCAGCCTCCAAAACTTCGGTGCGCTGAAGATGGCGAATTTCAACGGCAATATTCTCAATGGAGGAGGCAACAACGCCGAGCGCTGCGAAATAAGCCGCGTGGCGGTCACGCGGGATAATTTGCGAAGAGACAGGCTCAATCGCGAGGCCCATCTCTTTGGCGACATGTTCCTCAACTTTGGGGTCGATATTAGCAAAAGTCCCAATAGCGCCAGAAATTGCGCAGACGGCAATCTCTTTACGTGCGGCGACGAGTCGCTCACGGCCTCGTGCGAATTCGGCGTGGAAACGGGCGAGTTTAATGCCAAATGTCGTTGGTTCGGCGTGGATAGCGTGGCTACGGCCAATTGTAATAGTGTGCTTATGTTCCTTGGCGCGTTTTTCAAGCGCGGCCAAAACACGGTCCATGCCGACAAGTAGCAAATCCGTCGCGCGGGCGAGCTGAACAGAGAGCGTCGTGTCGAGAATGTCCGATGAGGTGAAGCCTTGATGCACAAAGCGAGCATCTTCGCCAATGAAAGTCGCGAGATGCGTTAGGAAGGCAATAACGTCATGTTTAACTTCGCGCTCGATCTCGTCGATCTTTGCGACGTCAAATTCAGCGGAGCCGCCTCGGTCCCAAATGTTCTTGGCCGCTGCGGCTGGAATAACCCCAAGCTCTGCTAGGGCGTCACAGCCATGGGCCTCAATCTCAAACCAAATTCGGTATTTTGTCGCCGCTGACCAAATCTCGGTCATTTCTTTACGGGCATAGCGCTCAATCATTAGGGACTCACTTTTATAGCTTTGCGCGCCTTAGACTAAAGGACGGGGAATGGGTCAACCCTTCGCCATCTCTTTATTTCGCGTATCTGCTTCGGCCCAATCCTTAGGCAGGGTTTTTGCCGCCCAGAAGAAAGCGATGACAGATAATATGTAAGGCACGACCAAAGTGGTGATGGCCAAGCGCAGGGCATGGACCTCGCCATGTGCTTCCGTCAAATATCCACTCATCATGCCAACATATGTGGGCCCGCCGCCTAGGGCGATGATGTTTAAAATTAAGAAGAACAAGGCTGTGGACATAGCGCGCATGTTAATCGGCGCTAATGTTTGCGCAGCTGCGAAGCTAGGCCCGAGATAAACGCCGGCTGAAAGCAGGTAGACCGTAATTAGCGCTAAGTGAAGCGGTATACTTTGAACCCAGAACGCGGTTATCAGGGCTGGCACGCCAATAAGTAATACGGCGCCAGGCATAATTCCGTAAAAACTGATATTTTTCTTTGCGAGCTTTTCAGTAATTACAGCGCCAAAATAGGTTCCTGCGCCATATCCAACGAGATGAATCATACCCAGCCAAAACATAAGCCATTCGAAATTGTTATTTTCAGGGTTAGGAAGATATTCTGGTTTAAAGCGCATGATATAATCAATGCCCCATGCAGAGACGGCATATCCTCCAAAACTTACCCAGGCGATTCCCATGCACATGGCCCACCAACTCGGAATTTTCGCTAGGGTGGAAATGGATTCGCCTAAACTGACGGATTTCATTTGAATGTCTTTGCCGTCCATCTGCCCGCGTTTGGGTTCTTTGACAACAAATGCGAGCACAGCTGCCAGGGCAATACCTGCTATGCCCAGCACATATAAAGTGCCGCGCCATCCAAAACGTTCCACGAGAGCCCCAGCGATCAAATAAGAAAACCCAATGCCAATGGGGATGCCAAGTGAGTAAACGCCCAGAGCTGAAGCGCGCTTTTCCTTGGGATATAGGTCGGAAATGATTGAGTGCGAAGGCGGTGACCCTCCCGCTTCGCCGATGCCAACGCCAATGCGGGCCAGAAACATCTGCATAAAACTGCCCGCCATGCCTGTGACAGCTGTGAAACCGCTCCAAGCTATTAGCGAAATCGTGACAATTTTCTTACGGCTATAACGGTCAGCAAGCCAAGCGATCGGGATGCCAACAATCGAATAGAGCAAAGCAAAGGCTAAACCCTTTAGCCATCCCAACTGTCCATCGGTAAAACCCATTTCTGTCTTAATGAAAGGAGATAGGATGCCGATGATTTGGCGGTCAATAAAACTCATCACATACATGAGCGTTAGCAGCCAGAGGACTAGGGTGCGATAGCGTTTGCTCTCGGCCATTTGTGGTTCGCTCATAAATAGTCCCCTAAACGGCCAATCACATTAGCCCAAGTGTTTTAAACGAAGCGATGTTTTCTCGCCCTATGATCAGGTGATCGTGGACCGCCACTCTGATTGAGTTGCAGGCTTGCACGATTTCTTTTGTCATGTCGATATCTGATTGGCTGGGCGTGGGGTCGCCGCTGGGGTGGTTGTGGGTTAGTATGAGCGCGGTGGCTTCATGGGCTAAGGCCCGCTTGAGGATTTCGCGGGGATAGACGGGGGCGCGGTCAACGGTTCCTTGGCTTAAAACTTCATCCGCGATGAGGCGGTTTTTCCGGTCTAAGAATAATACGCGAAATTGTTCTTTGCCTTCAAACTGCATGGCGCTGCGGCAATAGTCGAGTAGGGCCGTCCAGGATGAGAGCACAGGACGGCCTAAGATGCTCTCTTGGCCGAGCTTCGTAGCGGCGGCCTTCAATATTTTTAGGTCTAGCGCGATCTTCTCTGAGATACCTTTGACTTCAGTAAGGCGGTCTATTGGCGCGGCGATGGTTTCCGCAAAACTCCCGAATTTGGATATAAGCTCCTTCGCGATGGGCTTTACATCTTTACGGAGGATAGAACGAAAGAGGTAAAGCTCAAGTAATTCATAATCGGCGAGGGCGTCTGTGCCGCCTTTGGCAAAGCGCTCACGCAAGCGGTCGCGATGTCCATGGTAATGCGGCTTTGGTTTTGCGTCCCCCACTTAAGGCCCTAAAGGTAAGGGGGTTTATGCAGGCCCTTGGGCGATTGTGTGAAAATTTCACAGCCATCTTTTGTCACGCCGATTGAATGCTCAAATTGTGCGGTTAGCTTTTTATCGCGCGTGACAGCTGTCCAGCCATCACTTAGGATTTTAACGTCAGGGCGGCCAAGATTGATCATCGGCTCTACTGTGAAAAACATACCTTCTCGCAACATTTCGCCTTCGCCAGGACGGCCAAAGTGCAGGATGTTGGGCGCGTCGTGAAAGAGTTTTCCGAGGCCATGACCACAGAAATCTTGCACAACAGAGCAGCGCTCAGCTTCGGCAAATTGCTGAATCGCATGTCCAATATCGCCCGTCGTATTGCCAGGCTTCACAGCCGCAAGGCCCAACATAAGGCTGTCATATGTAATGCTAATCAGGCGTTCCGCGCGGCGGTTAATCTCGCCGACAGGATACATGCGAGATGTATCGCCGTGCCAGCCATCAACAATTACGGTCACGTCGATATTGACGGCGTCACCATTTTTAAGCGGCTTATCATTCGGGATGCCGTGACAAACAACATGATTGACCGAAGAGCAGACCGTATGTTGATATCCGCGGTATCCTAGGCAAGCGGGAACAGCGTCGTTATCGAGCACAAATTCAAATGCGGCTTTGTCAAGCGCGGCTGTCGTTACGCCAGGTTTGACCATCGGAACAAGCATATCTAAGCACTCTGCCGCTAAGCGGCCAGCCTTACGCATGCCCTCAAAATCAGCAGGGCTATGAAGTTTTATCGCGCCGTCACGAATATCGTCGGCATCTTTTGCATCTATGTAATTCATGATTGCGCTATAACAGGGGCAGCGGGTGAGGGCTAGGGATGTTTTCATGCCGTGTTTAAATTTGTCATCACCAATTTTGTCATCCTCGCCTCGTTGTTTGCTTGCAAACAACGAGGCGAGGATGACAAAGGAAAATTGATGACAAAAAAACAGATCGTAAAGAAATACATTTGCAGTTTGCCTCTAAGGCGCTACCTCTAAGCTCATGACCCAAAACACCGTAACTGCCGGCATTATCCTCATTGGCGATGAGCTCCTCTCGGGCCGCACACAAGACACAAATCTGTCCACCATCGCGCGGTGGCTAGAACCGCTCGGGGTTCAAGTCGGCGAAGCGCGAATCGTTGCCGATGACGCTGATGTTATTGCAAACACTGTGCGTAGCTTCTCAGACCGCTTTGACTACGTCTTTACCACAGGCGGAATCGGCCCGACTCACGACGACATTACGGCGGATTGTATTGCCGCCGCTTTCGGTCTGGGAATATCAGAGCGCGCCGACGCCATTGCCATGTTGCGGGAACGTTATGAGTTGTCGGACCTGAACACCGCCCGCCGCCGGATGGCGCGTATTCCTGATGGCGCTAGCCTGATTGAAAACCCTGTCAGCCAAGCACCAGGCTTTCAAACCAAAAATGTTTTCACAATGGCCGGCGTCCCGTCCATCATGCGCGGCATGCTCCCTGATATCGAGCACCGCATTAAAGGCGGCGCAAAAGTGTATTCCCGCACGGTAGAGGCATTAGGGATAGGCGAGGGCGATGCCGCCGCGCCATTAGCAGAAATCGAAAAAGCACATGCGGGAGTCAGTATTGGCAGCTATCCCTTCTTTAACGCCGAATTGCGCGGCGTGAACTTTGTGGCGCGGGGGCGAGATGAGGCCGAGTTGGATGAGGTTGAGGGAAAGTTACGGCAATTGGTTGTGGGGTTGATGGGTGTTTAGTTTTTTCAATAAGAAAGAAGCGAGAGCGCGAGAACCCAGCGTCCCAGCCGCAGAGATTAACCCTATTCTGAGTGTTTTAGATCACTGCGCTGAAGCCTTTACCTTTCCGATGCTAGATAATGGATATGTGTATTTGGCCGCATCAAGACTATCGGTATATCACAGTAGTGATGACTGGGCGTTAGTCATAGAAGTGTTCGGATTCTCACCGAGGGCAGGAGCACCAGCTGTAGCCGTTCATACTTTTGGAAGCAATTTGCGAAATCGTAAGTCAAGAGGTGATTACGTTTCACAAGAGGCTTATGAAAACTATATAAGCAACAATGAGTATAACGAATTTAAAACTTTCTTCCCAATTGGTGGCGATGATATTTGGGTGAATGCTGACGATAATGAGTCCGTGATGCCTAACACCTCACTTTACTTGAGAGGTAAAGTTTTTAATTTGCCCGACGATACAGCATATTTGAACCACGGAATCACTTTGGAAGAGACGTCACCTCAAATTTATGAGTTATGTCGTTATTTGGGTTCAGTTGAACGCCAGGCTGTTCTCGCAACGGACGATGAAAGACGATATAATGTTCCTGACCATTTGTCGGAGGTTTTAAGCTTGGATGATTGGCAACATCCCGATATAGCGGCTGGTGAAAAACCTAGTAGTATTGAGACCTTTCAACAGATTGCCCAAATTTTACTTTCAGGAGATGTCTTGCACTACCACCCAACAGTTGAAGGAAATACACACTGGAGGCATTGGCCCGAGAGCGGACTGCTTTAATGACACAGGCAACCATAACATCCGCCACTATCACCACTGCTGACCTTGCGGGCCGTTTCAAGTCCACGGCAGGGTCGCAGGAGAAAATTCACCCTGCGATAATCTCTGACGCGATGGAGCAAGTGACCCGAGAGGGCTATATCATCATCGAGAAACTGTTCACGGATAAGCAAATGGACGCGCTCAAAACCGACGTGCTCCCGCGCTTCAAACATGAGGCAGGACGCAATAATTTCGAAGGGCTTTCAACCCAGCGGCTTTATACGATGATGGCTGAGACAGATATCGCCAATTCGATGGTGGAGCATCCTCTGATACTCGGGTTGCTCGATAAGATTTTTGAGCCCAATTACCTGCTCTCGCAATTGCAAGTTATCAATATCCATCCCGGCGAAGAGGCGCAGCCTTTGCATTATGATGACGGCTTTTATCCTTGGCCTAAACCCCGCCGCGCCCTGGGAGCGGCGACGATTATCGCGGTGGATGACTTTACCGAAGATAATGGCGCGACCGTCGTGATTCCGCAATCTCACCTATGGAGTGACCGCATTCCAAATGAAAAGGATAAAGCAAAGCTTATCAAAGCCGTGATGCCTAAGGGTTCCGTCTTGTTTTTCTTAGGCACGCTTTGGCATGGCGGCGGCGCGAATGAGAGTGGCTCGCCTCGCATGTGCCTGACCGCGCAATATTGCGCGCCCTTTTGCCGAACGCAGGAAAACTTTTCACTTTCAGTCCCTAAGTCCCGCGTAAAAACATTCTCCGAGAATATTCAGCGCCTCCTGGGATATTCTATCCACCCGCCCTTTATGGGCATGGTGGAGGGGAAGCATCCAAAACGCGTGCTTGAAGACTAGGTTAGCGCCTTCCGCACGAGATCAGGCTCATAAGTCGTGATTTCATACACGTTATTATCGGGGTCTTGGAAATAGAGCGAATAGGCCATGTCGTGATCTGATATCCTAAGCGCGAGGCCTTTACTTTCGAGATGGCGCTTCCACTCTAAAAACTGATCTCCGCTCGCCCCAAAGGCAATTGTCGAGGTCGGTTTAAAGCTGTCTCTCTCAAAGAGAGCGATGTGTATTTGGTCTGTCGGGTCAGAGAGGGTTAATGGCCCGCCGCCTTCCGCCCACGGTAAAAACGCTTCTATGGGCTCCAGAGCCATAACGTCGGCAAACCATGCCTGAGCGGCAGTTCTGTCCGACGTGTAGACATGAATGTGATCAATGCCTTTCAAGGTCGGTATCATACTCATCTCCCTAGGTCCTGAGTCTTGCTATAGCTCACGATTTCATATTCTACATTATCGTCGTCGCGGAAATAGAAGCGTCGGCCGGGTTCATAGTCCCCATGATTTTCAGTTTCAAAACCTGCTGCCAAAACGCGTTTCTCGGCGCTCTCTAAATCATCCACGGTTAGGGCAATGTGGTTTAGCGCTGCAATTGTTTTATAGGATGGTGTCTGACTGGGTTTGGGCGTGCCCGTTGAATAGAGGGCGATGTAACTCTCTTCGCTACCGACATGCACCGTATACCCATTATCCATGCTCGCGCCTTCCCATCTTACGTGCCAGTCAAAAATTTTACAAAGTATAGCGGCAGTTTTCTTCGGGTCTTTCACGGTGATATTGACGTGTTCCAAGCTTGCGGGTTTCATGGCAGTTCTCCTTGATTAGTTTTGATTTAAAGCTACGCTACGACCTCAAGTTAAGTTGAGGTCAAGCGAAAAAATGAAAAAACTTAAAAAAAGCATTCTGATAGGCAAAGTCGCCGCGCGGACAGGGGTGGCTGTGTCTGCTATTCGGTTTTATGAAGAGGCAGGCTTGGTCACGGCGGGGCGTAATTCAGGCGGACAGCGGGTATTCGAGTCTGCTGATATTCGCCGCATTTCTTTTATCATCATTGCGCAGAAACTAGGCTTTTCTCTTAAACAAATAAAACAGCAACTTGATAGTCTGCCAGATAAACGCACGCCCACACAGAAAGACTGGGAGAAAATTAGTCGTAATTTTGGACAGGATATTGATGAGCGTATCGCCGCGCTGACGCTCCTGCGTAAAAGATTGTCAGGCTGTATTGGCTGCGGGTGCCTGTCCTTGAAAAACTGCACTATATATAATGGGGGGGATAAAGCTGCTGCCAAGGGGGCAGGGCCCCGCTACCTATTGGGCGATAATCCACCCGCTAAAGTGCATTAAAGTTTTAGTTGCGCCTAAGGGTGTTAAGAAAATAATGATAATACTTGTCAGAATTACTTTAATGGAGTATGCAGACAGAACATAAAATTACGGGGCGTAATTATGAAAAATCACCTATCTGGTCCGCAAGACCATTCTGTCTACACATCCTTGTGGGCGGATTTCCTCACCTTTTGTTTTGTATTTGTTACAATAGTGCCGCAATCCGCCTTTGCGCAGGAGAGGCGTCAGGAGGTCCGTTTGGGCAAAGCTGCCGTGGTTATATTCGCGGGCGATCCTGAAAACAAAGTCGCTGAAAGACGAGACCCTGAAATTGGAGATAGCGTCTCTATCGGGCTTAGAGGTATGCCGCCTGGCGAGGCCGTGGAAATATTATTAGAAGACGAAGACGGCAATGAATGGTCGGGCGCGCGTGTCAATGTTGATAAGCGAGGGAATGTTGCGCCGTTTCTATTATGGTATCATTCAGGCGTCATTGGCCGCCGGCCCAGCGGTCTCAAAATGGAATTTGAGCCTAAAGTTGCCTTTAAGCGCTTTGAGGAAGCGGAGAAACACTTCTCCGATAAATCACTCATAATTTCTGTTCGTGACCTAAAGAAACGCGTTTTACTGCAAGAAAAATTCAAACTCGCAAAGCCTGAACGTCCTGTGGTGTTCGCCTCTGATGAGGAGGGGGTTTTGATGAACTCTATGCACGTAAGAGAGGACAGAATGTTTGTCTCTGGGAATCGTTTTCGATCTGGTGAAAAGGTTAGTATTGCCGTCGTGCGCAATCAGCACCGCTGGGTTTTGGGTGATGAGATTGTTGATATTACAGGTAAGAATGGCGCCGCCGACCCTGATGTTGTTCTGGTGCCCCGCGGGCGCTCTGATTTTGTTGCGCCGGTATGGGAAGATGTCGAGCGGCATCCTGGCGCCTTTGACATTATTGTGCGCGTTGGAGATGATTTTAAAGATAATAGACTACGCAAGGACGACATAATTTCCTATGGCGACGACACAGCGGTTGTGCTTTTCGCGATCGTAAACGGTAATGTTGTTATTGATATCTCAGGCCGTGATATCCCCCACCCCGGGAAGTTTGAATTTAATGATAGCTTTGAAAAAGGCGAAGATGTTTGGGGCGCTGTTGATACGACGGATGTACCAGCCGGACATTTAGGCGGCGCATATGCTGCCTATTATGTTGTTAATGATGAACAGCCTTCCTATTGGGACGGCCTATCACCGTCTATTAGCGATGTGTCTGGCGGTTATGAAATTCACCGTGTCAAATATTGGTGCCTAAATGGGACCCGCCGCATGATATGGGGCGGCGCGTCACAAACCGCGCCTAATGGTGAATATGACGTTGTCGTCGACTTCGGCGCGACGCCCGCCGAAACGCTCGCGGATTACGTGCCTGATAATGTTTATGACAAAGGCTATGACTTTATAGACGGCTATGACACCGTAGGTTTCTACGTCTTTGAAGATCCCGGTTCCATGGGGCCATATAGTGTCGCCACAGTTGATCACCGGGATGAAAACGGCATTACAGGGATGCCATTTGATCCTATGAATTTATCGGGCCCGAATTACGTGATAGATCTAGCCTGGGGCCGGATCATGTACCCATCAGATGGCAGTCCGGGCGCCAGCCCACCTGTCGACCCCGCGCTGGCAAATTATCCAGTAGCTCTTTTTCTTCATGGTCGTCATCCGACTTGCAATTTATCTGGAGGTACTTGGTCGGACTATACTACCACAACTTGCCCTCTTGCTGATCACATTCCAAGTCATCAAGGTTATGACTATATAATGGAGCGGTTAGCAAGCCAGGGCATAATATCGATTTCAATTGATGCTTTTGAAATTCAGCCAGACCAATCCGGCGCTTGGAACTATGATGTCCGCGGACGGCTAGTGCTCAAGTGGCTCGATATTTTGCGTGATTGGAATGATAATGGGACTGATCCCTTTGGCGGAATCTTTCAAAATAAACTTGATATGACGAAGGTCGCCCTATCCGGTCACAGCCGCGGCGGGGAGGGTGTTGTTGCGGCCGAAGTTATAAATGCGACTTGGCCAAACCCGCATAATATAGTTGCCGTGAACGCAATCGCGCCAACCGATCAAAATTATCTTGACGGAATATCCTATGTTTCCCAAGTGGCGCCTTATTATCTCATAATCGGGGCTAGAGATGGCGATGTTTCCAACATGCAAGGCCTTCGTACCTATGATCGCGCCTTTCCGCAAGGGGCCGCAAATCGTCAACATAAGGCGGTGTCTATTATGTATGGGGCCAATCACAATTTTTATAATACGATTTGGACACCAGCCACCAATTTGGGGAGCCCTAACCCCTGGCATGCGACTAATGACGGTTCCGGCCCTGACCATATGTCAGCTGCGGACCAGCGCCAGTCGGGACTAAGCACCATAGCTGGGTTCTTTAGGCGTCATCTGCAAGGATTTGAGCCCTATAAAGAAATTATGACAGGACGTTATGAACCTTCATTAATGCCTAATGACCGTATATTCTGGACCTATCAAGACGCGAACCGTGTGGCCGTTGATAATTTTGAGGACTCGCCGTCTGATGGTGGCATCAATACGCTGGGCGGCGCAAATAGCTTTAGCGGATTTACAACAGCGGAGGAAACACACCTCAACAGCGACAACTCTAACTATAGCCCGCCTGTGGGTTTCCCAAGCGATAGTTATAATCATGATACGATTGGCGTGAAGCTCATTTGGGCATCTCCCGGCACGTATGAAATTGAACTTCCGGGCGCGACTGGTTTTGACGCAAGCGGGTTTACGCATCTAAATCTGCGCGCAGGTAAGCGAACCAGCACGCCGACAGATGAGATTAATCTGCATATCAATGTTGAAGACGCTTCAGGAACAAGCAATAGTTACGACATGCAGAGCGAGCAATGGGATCCAATCCCCGCGCAATATCGGTCAGGAAATGCGATGATGACAGGGGTGCGTATTCCGCTCAGGGCCTTCACGCAATTTGATTCAGGCGTAGACCTGACGCAGCTCAAAAAGATTATCATTAAGCCGCAAGGCGATGGCGAAATGGCGGTTGATGATGTTGAATTCACAGATTAGGAGGCAGAGACATGTCTATCACAAGCAAAACATTCTTGGCGTTAATTCTGGCGGCGGCCCTCGGCGGCGGCGTTCTCTATTCAAATCACGCGCAATCCCAAGACAGAACCAATGGGCAAAGCGCCGAGCAGATCTATCCCGTCTCAGTGCCGATAAAATTTGAGAGCGCCGAAATACGCAACGTTCCAGGACGTTTCATGCTGGGCCTGGCCGAAAATGTCTCGAAAGAGGCTGGAAATCGCAATATGGACATTGTTGATGTGAGTTTCGCGGTAAACGGCAAGGCAGCAGACGCGCTCGCGCCTTCATTGCAACCACGCCTTTTTATCGGCGGCGACGTGTATAATGTGCAGCGCGTTGAATATGAAAATTGGGATACTCGTAAAGAGCGCGCAGTGGACAAAAGCAAGCCTGTTCGCGAGACCCATTATTATCATTTCTTCTTACCGCTTGATCGCGCCGAAGAGATTCGAAGTTCTGATGCAACGTTTTTAACGACGCTCGAGAAAGCTGAGATTATGACAAAGACCCAAGGTAAGGTTACGCAGCGTTCGTTGCGAAAGATTGACCAAAATCTGTCTCGGCACGCCATTCGGTTGGATGCTAAGGCTCTGATGAGTGCGGGGAAGTAGGGTAGAAATTTTGCTCAGTGCATAAACAATGACACTCCGCGCGCTGCGATGGGGGTTGCAGGCATTGCTCCGCCTTAATTAGTCTATGAAATTAAGATAAAGTTCTGTGCCGCGCATAAACAATGACACTACAGCCCTATTGATTGCCGAGGGCAATCATTAGAGCGGTCATTGTTTATGTTATGGTGCGGGCGGCCGGAATCGAACCGGCACTCCTATACAGGAACAAGATTTTAAGTCTTGCGTGTCTACCAATTCCACCACGCCCGCGACAGAATTTGAAAGTGCTGATTAAGGGGCGTTGCGGCTGTGGGCAAGTCCTTTTTATAGCAATTTTCTCGGCGGCGGTCAGAGTTCGCTCATTAGGCTTTGTTGTGCTTAATAGTCGTGTGGCAGCGTATTATTTGCTCATATCACAAAAACGTGGCTGGTATGCCCTTTACAATTCCTTCTAACGCCCTAAATGGATACGACAAGAACAGGGCGTGGGATTCATCCCACGAATTATTATGACGCTTATATCCGATTTTGTGACCCGCGCCGAGGCACTTGCTATCTCTAGCGGGCAATCGCTTTCGACCATTTCGCGTAAGCTGCTCAATGACGGCAAAGGGCTTGCCCGCCTGAAAGAGGGTGGTCAATGCACGCTTAAGACAATGGATGAGGCGCTGGCTAGATTAGAGGCGTTGGAGGTTGAGCTATCCGGTGAGGCTAAACTCCGCATGACGCACCTGGACAGGCTCGAAGCTGAGGCCATCCACATTATGCGCGAAGTTGCCGCGCAATGCGAAAACCCCGTCATGCTCTATTCCGTCGGCAAAGACAGCTCCGTTATGTTGCATTTAGCTGAGAAAGCGTTTTTTCCGTCTCGTCCGCCATTCCCCCTCATGCATGTGGATACGACGTGGAAGTTTAAAGAGATGATCGCCTTTCGGGACCGCCGCGCCAAAGAAGTGGGCATGGAGCTTATTGTGCATACCAACCCTGACGGTATTCGTGACGGCGTTGGGCCTTTTACTCATGGCTCCGCCGTGCATACGGATATCATGAAAACACAAGGCCTTAAACAGGCGCTGGATAAGTATAAATTTGACGCGGCCTTTGGCGGCGCGCGCCGTGATGAAGAGAAGTCTCGCGCCAAAGAGCGCATCTTTAGCTTTCGCTCTGAGAACCACCGTTGGGATGCAAAGAACCAGCGCCCTGAACTTTGGAATATTTATAATACGCGCGTTAAAAAAGGCGAGAGTATGCGCGTCTTTCCCATCTCTAATTGGACTGAGCTGGATATTTGGCAGTATATTTATAAAGAAAACATCCAAATCCCTGATCTCTATCTGTCTAAGAAACGCCCTGTGGTTGAGAAAGACGGTGTGCTGATATTAGTTGATGATGACCGTATGCCGATTGGCCCCGATGATGTGATTGAAGAAAAGATGGTCCGGTTTAGGACCCTCGGATGTTACCCGCTGACAGGCGCAGTAGAATCCGAAGCCGATACACTACCTGACGTTATTCAAGAAATGCTGCTGACCACGACATCAGAACGACAAGGCCGCGTCATCGATAGCGATGCAGGGGCTTCCATGGAACAGAAAAAAGAAGAGGGGTATTTCTAATGGCCCATCTTGATGATTTAATTGCAACGGACATCCTCGGTTATTTGAAAGCGCAGGAAGAAAAGTCTTTCCTACGCTTTATTACCTGCGGCTCTGTAGATGACGGCAAATCCACCCTTATTGGGCGGCTGCTCTACGATTCAAAACTAATTTATGAAGACCAGCTCGCCTCTATCGAAAAGGACAGTAAGAAGTCTGGCACGCAAGGTGATAAAATTGATCTGGCTTTACTCGTTGACGGCTTAGCCGCCGAGCGAGAGCAGGGCATTACGATTGACGTGGCTTACCGTTTTTTCTCGACAGATAAGCGCAAATTCATTGTCGCGGATACGCCCGGTCATGTGCAATATACACGTAACATGGCAACGGGGGCGTCGACAGCTGATGTTGCGGTGTTGCTGATTGATGCGCGATACGGCGTTCAGGAACAAACGCGCCGTCATGCCTATATCGTGTCACTACTGGGCGTGAAACATGTCGTGGTTGCGATTAACAAGATGGATTTGAACGGTTTTGATCAATCCGTCTATAATGATATCGAAGTTGATTTTCGCGAGTTTTCCAAAGACCTCGGCTTCACCGATATCACGTGTATTCCTATGTCCGCGCTCGACGGGGATAATGTCACCATTCGATCAGAGCAGTCAGGCTGGTATAAAGGACCGACGCTTCTGGAATATCTCGAAGAGGTCGATGTTGACAAAGCGGCGCTTGATGCGCCTTTCCGACTGCCCGTGCAGTGGGTCAATCGTCCGAACCTGGACTTTCGCGGCTTTAGCGGAACCATAGCGTCAGGCACAATCTCCGTAGGTGACGAAATTATTGTGATCCCGTCTGGCAAACGCAGCACAGTCAAAGAGATCGTCACCTTTAACAGCAATCTTGATGTTGCCCGTGAAGATATGGCCGTCACGCTGACCCTAAATGATGAAATCGACATCTCGCGCGGGGATATTATATGTAAGAAAGATAGCCCCGCCGAGCAGGCGGATCAGTTCCAAGCGCATATGCTCTGGATGAGCGAGGACGAGATGCTCCCCGGGCGGCAATATTTATTGAAAACAGGAAATAAAACGGTTCGTGCCAGTATTCTGAAGTTAAAAAACCGCGTTGATATTAACGACTTTTCGGAGGTGGCGGTAAATACATTGGCTCTCAATGAAGTTGGTGTGACGACGCTCAGTCTTTCTGAACCGATTGCTTTTGATGCTTATTATGAGAACCGAAATACGGGTAGCTTCATTCTGATTGATCGCCAAACCAATGCCACGGTTGGTGTGGGTATGCTCTATTTTTCATTACGCCGCGCAAAAAATATTGTTTGGCAAGATTTGGATGTGAACAAATCTGTACGCGCCGAACAGAAGAACCAAAAACCTGCCTTGCTGTGGTTCACGGGGCTGTCGGGTTCAGGCAAATCAACAATCGCTAATCTCGTTGAAAAGCGCCTCCTGGATTTGGGCCGTCATACTTATACGCTGGATGGGGACAATGTCCGTCATGGTTTGAACCGTGATTTGAATTTCTCCAAAGCGGACCGCGTTGAAAATATTCGCCGTATCGGTGAGGTTTCTCGTCTTATGGTCGATGCCGGCTTGATTACAATGGCATCGTTTATTTCGCCTTATCGCGCAGAGCGTCAGCTTGCGAGGGATTTGCTCGAAGACGGAGAGTTTGTTGAAATCTTCGTCGATACGCCGTTAGAGGTCGCTGAAGCGCGTGACGTGAAAGGTCTCTACGCCAAAGCCCGCGCAGGCGAAATTAAGAACTTCACGGGTATCGATAGCGAATATCAGAAACCTGTAAATCCGGAGATTACGGTGAATACGGTCGAGATGTCAGCAGATGACGCGGCAGAGATGATTGTCGCATATCTTAAAGACAATGGCTTTCTTGCGGGGTATGAAGCCTCATGAATTTCGATGTCTTTAACGGGGATGCTGACGGGATAATGTCGCTCGTTCAGCTGCGCCGTGCTGAACCGCGTCTAGCTGAATTGGTTACGGGCCGTAAGCGTGACATCAAATTGCTTGACCGCGTAAAGGCGGGTGAGGGCGATCATGTTACTGTGCTCGACATCTCCATGCGTTCAAACGCAGAGGGGTTGCGGCAGGTTTTAGCCGCTGGAGCTTCGGTGTTTTACGCGGATCATCATAATGCCGGCGAAATTCCCGACCACCCAAACCTACAGGCCGTAATTGATACCTCGCCTGAAATGTGTACCGCTATGCTGGTGGATGATTGCTTAGAGGGCGCTTACCGAGCCTGGGCCGTCGCAGCCGCATTTGGCGATAACTTTCCTGTGCTAGCCAGAGCTAGGGCGGAGGGGCTTAATCTCCCCCTGACGGATCTCGCGCGTCTAGGCATGCTTGTAAATTATAATGGCTATGGCGGCTCCGTTGATGACCTGCTGTATCACCCTGCCGATCTCTATCGTGAGCTCGCGCCATTTGATACGCCGATGGATTTTCTAAATGAAAACAAAGCCGTATTTAAGGCCCTTGAAGCGGGATATGAAACCGATTTGCTAAAAGCGACCCATGCAGAGGTGATTGATCAGACGGATAAAGGGCATGTTATCTCTCTCCCTGACTCCGCAGGGTCACGTAGAATTTCCGGCGTCTATGGAAATCAACTTGCGCAAGATAACCCTGAACGCGCTCATGCAATATTGACGGCGCAGGATGGCGGCTTTCTGGTGTCCATTCGGGCGCCTATCGCAAGACGTTCAGGCGCGGACACGCTGGCCCTGCAATTCGCAACAGGTGGCGGCCGAGCTGCTGCTGCGGGCATTAATCATCTACGAGATTCCGATTTAGGCAAATTTATAGAGGCCTTTCGCGCAGCGTTTTAAATCTGTATGGTTCTCGAAAGGGAACGTTATGCGAAATGTTATTCTTCTAAGTTTGGTCGGCCTCTCATTATTGTCCTGTCAGCATACGCCGAAAACGGAATTCCCTCTTGGGCAGCATCCCCTTATAGGATGTTGGGAAAATGAAACCGCCTTAGAGCGTGAAAGCTGGAAGTACGATCCCCATGCCTTGATAATTGGTTACGCAGAATCGCGAGATACGAAAGGCAATGTTACCTTCTCTGAATTCATGTACTTAAATCGAAGTAATGAGCCAGAAGTTTTGGAGGTTACTGGGCAGGACAATAGTAAAACCCGATTCACACGCCGCAAGACTGATGATGCCTATGAATTTCGTTTTGAAAACCCAGACCATGACTATCCACAAGTGATTATGTATACACGTAGCGGTGATGCTCTAAACGCCTATATATCTTTGATGGACGGTACCAAAAGAGTCAACTTCGATAAAAAGAAATGCAAAATTCCTTTTAATAAAAGAAAGTTTAATGGAAACTGATATGACGATGAATGAACATATGATGGCGTCACCGACATGGGTTGTAATCTGGATGGGAATTATGGGACTGCTGCATATCGCGGCCATTCCGCTTGCCTTTAAAGACTGGCGGCCACGTGTCATGGTTATCGTCATGATTATCAATATGGTTTTCATGAGCGGGCTGTTTCATAAATATGGCTATACGCGCATCCTTGGCCTGTCCCATGTTATATTCTGGACTCCGCTATTGGCTTACCTTTGGAAGACCCGAAATAACAATCCTGACCGCAAATTTACGGGTGTTTTTATAAAGGTTGCCATTGCGGTTATCTTTATTTCGCTGCTATTCGATTATAGTGATGTGATCAGATATATTCTCGGTGACCGCGCCGTGATGAGTAGTTAGATGCCAAGCGAAAAAGTAGAATTTAAAGGGGCCTTTGGCGATACGCTTTCAGCTAAGATAGATTGGCCCGATGAGAGGGAACTTCGCAGCTGGGTTCTCTTTGCACATGGTTTTTCTATCGGTAAGGATCTTAAGCCCATTCGCACGATTTCAAAGTCACTTGTTGCTGATGGGTATGGGATGTTGCGCTTTGACTTTACGGGGCTGGGCGAGTCTGAAGGAAATTTCTCGGATACGAATTTTAGTTCCAATTGCGAGGATATTCGTATGGCCGCAAATTTCTTGCGTGAAAATCACAAAGCGCCTTGCGTTATGATCGGTCATAGCTTTGGCGGCACGGCGACCCTGAAAGTCGCCGATGAAATCCCCGAATGCAAAGCCGTCGCTACAATCGGTTCGCCTTGCGATACGACGCATATTGTCCATCAATTCGCTGATCAGTTAGAAGAGATTGAGGAAGAGGGCGAAGCCAAAGTCCTCCTCGGCGGACGGCCTTTCATAATCAAAGAACAATTCCTTGAGGACATTGGCAATCAAGATATTGCTAAGGAAATAGCCGATCTTGACCGCGCGCTCATGATTTTCCATTCGCCGCAGGATAAAGTGGTGAGCATTGACAATGCCGCGCATATTTACGGCAGAGCCCGCCATCCCAAGAGTTTCGTCTCGCTAGACGGGGCCGATCACTTGCTCTTGAAAAACGCCGCTGACGCCGAATATGTCGCCCATGTTCTGGCCGCCTGGGCACATCGGTATATATAGACCTTGATTTACGTGCTTTAGCGCTTACATATGCAACTAATTGCATAATCTCCAATCTAAGGTTCTTCTATGTCATCGTCTCTTTTTCGCCCTTTTGAATGCCGCGGCCTTAAGCTGCCTAACCGTTTTGTTATGGCGCCGATGACGCGCAGTTTTTCGCCAGATGGCGTCCCCGGCGAGAATGTCGCGCAATATTATGAACGCCGCGCAGCTGCCGATGTTGGGCTTATCTTGACTGAGGGTACGGTCAATGACCGTCCTGGGTCTGCAAATGATTCTAACTATCCTCAATTCCACGGCGACGCGGCCCTAAAAGGGTGGAAAAATGTTGTCGATAAAGTTCATGGCAAGGGCGGAAAAATTGCGCCGCAGCTTTGGCATGTTGGCATGGTGCGTAAACCGGGCACAGGCCATAATCCAGAGGCGCAAAGTGATAGCCCATCCGGCGTCACCCATACAGGCAAATCCGTTATGGACTCGCCATCCGATGAAGAGGTCGCGGATATGGTGAGCTCTTACGCGCGCTCTGCAAAATCGGCGAAAGAGCTCGGCTTTGACGCTATCGAAATACACGGCGCGCATGGCTATCTTATCGATCAATTCTTCTGGGACGTGATGAATAAACGCGAAGGTAAATATGGCGGCGACTTATTAGACCGTGCGGAATTTGCGGGCGATGTTATTCGCGAATGCCGCAAAGCCGTCGGTGAGGATATGCCCATCATCTTGCGCTGGTCACAATGGAAGCAGCAGGATTATGCGGCGCGCCTCGTCGAGACTCCAAAAGAGATGGAAGCCTTCCTGAAAGTCTTCGTTGATGCGGGAGTCGATATTCTTCATTGTTCACAGCGTCGTTTCTGGGAACCAGAATTTGAAGGCTCTGATTTAAATCTTGCGGGCTGGGCTAAGAAACTCACAGGACTACCGACAATGTCCGTTGGGTCTGTGGGCCTAAATGGCGATTTCTTCGGCGCATTTGCAGGGCAAAGCTCAGAAGCGGCCTCGCTGGATAAACTCTTTGAAATGATGGACCGCGGCGACTTTGACCTTATTGCCGTTGGCCGCGCGCTCCTTCAGGACCCAGAATGGGTCAGTAAAGTCAAAGAGGGCCGCATGGATGAGCTTAAAGATTATAACGGCAAAGCCCTCGCGACCCTTTACTAAAACGACACTTAAAAAACGGAGACTTTTATGTTCAGCCACATTATGCTTGGAGCCGATGATATCGAAGCTTCAAAAACGTTTTATGACGCCGCTCTCGGCACGCTTGGCGTTCGCCCTGGCCGTGTAGACCCCAAAGGACGCGCTATGTATATGCATGGTGGCAGCATCTTTATGTTGTCTAACCCGATAGACGGGCAGCCGGCGACACACGCGAATGGCAGCACATATGGATTCGCGGCTGCCTCCACAGAAGAAGCTGACGCCTTTCACAAAGCAGGCTTGGAGAACGGCGGAACAGCGATTGAAGATCCGCCCGGATGGCGCGAAGGCAGCGGTATGAAATTATATCTGGCGTATTTACGCGATCCAGCCGGGAATAAAGTCTGCGCGATGTATCAGGGCTAGCTCACGCTTGATTTAAAATTGTAGGGTGTGATTAGTTTGTGTTTCCTTCGCGTTTTGTAAAACCGCTGAGGAAATACAGACGTAATCCACCGATTTTAGGTGCAGAGTATCAAGACAATGGTGGATTACGCCCTCGGTTCCTAATGGAACCGCGACCTAATCACACCCTACGCGTTATTCGTCTTGCAATAAATCCCAGCAATCCATCAGCCCTCTATAGAGCCTAGGCGATTGCCCCGCTATATTGGGCGCGAATCACATGAGATATAGATGACTGACGATACGACTACCGATGGCGGCCTGCCCGAAGACGGTGTGCTGGAAGAGCATATTGATGATGCTTTGTCCTCACGCTATTTGGCCTATGCGCTTTCGACGATTACGCAGCGGGCCCTGCCAGATGTGCGCGACGGGCTAAAGCCTGTTCATCGCCGTATTCTTTATGCAATGCGCCAGCTAAAGCTGAATCCTGAAAACGGGCATAAGAAATGTGCGCGGATTGTGGGTGACGTAATGGGTCAATATCACCCTCATGGTGATGCCTCGATCTATGACGCGCTTGTAAAGCTTAGCCAGAGCTTTTCCGCGCGTTATCCTCTTGTCGACGGGCAGGGGAACTTTGGTAATATTGACGGCGATAGCCCCGCGGCGATGCGTTATACCGAAGCCAAGATGACAGCAGCGGGCGTGGCGTTGCTTGAGGGCCTTGAAGAAGACGCCGTTGATTTTATCCCGACCTATAATGAGGAAGATGAAGAGCCTGTGGTGCTACCTGCGGGCTTCCCAAATTTACTGGCTAATGGGTCCACAGGGATCGCCGTGGGGATGGCGACCTCCATTCCGCCGCATAATGCAGCAGAGATTTGTTCTGCGGCGCTGCACCTGATTAAGACGCCAGATGCGCGTATTTCGACTTTAATGAATTACATCAAAGGCCCAGATCTTCCGACAGGCGGAATTATTGTCGAGTCCCCTGAAGCTATGCTTGAAGCCTATAAAACGGGTAGGGGCAGCTTTAAGGTGCGGTCGCGCTGGCACAAAGAAGACCTTGGCCGCGGCATGTATCAGATTGTTGTTACAGAAGTTCCGTATCAGGTGCAAAAATCTCGCCTGATTGAGAAACTCGCCGAAGTTATTGAGACGAAAAAAGCGCCTTGGCTCGAAGATGTGCGCGATGAATCGGCTGAGGATATTCGGATTATCTTAGAGCCTAAGAGTAAAAATATAGACCCTGAATTGCTGATGGAAAGCTTGTTCAAGATTACTGATCTTGAGAGCCGAACATCGCTCAATATGAATGTGCTCGACGCGACCCGTACGCCGCGCGTCATGGATTTGCGTGAAGTTATTCAAGCCTTCCTAGATCACCGCCGCGTTGTGTTGCAGCGCCGGTCTCGTCAGCGCCTCGGTAAAATCGAAGACCGTATGGAGGTGCTAGACGGTTACCGTATTGCCTTCCTTAACTTGGACGAAGTTATTCGGATTATTCGTTTCGAGGATGAACCCAAAAAGGAACTGATCGCCGCCTTTAAGCTAACAGAACGTCAAGCCGACGCCATTTTGAACATGCGTTTGCGGGCTTTGAATAAACTTCAAGAAATTGAGATTAAGACAGAGTTTGATACTTTAGCGCTAGAAAAAGCTGAGATCGAATCCTTGCTCGGGTCTGAGAAAAAGCAATGGGATAAGATTGCGGAGCAGGTCAAAGCTGTTCGTGACGCTTATGGCCCTAAAACCAAGATCGGCGCGCGCCGCACGACATTTGCTCTCGCGCCTGAAATCGATATCGATTTCGCCACAGCCTTTATCCAAAAAGAGCCTGTGACAGTTGTGCTGTCTGATAAGGGCTGGATACGTGCCTTAAAGGGCCATGTCTCAGACACGTCTTCGATTAAGTTCAAAGATGGAGATAGCGCGGCCTTTATCGTGCCGTGCCAAACAACAGATAAAGTCATCCTTTTTGCCTCTAATGGTAAGTTCTACACAATAGGCGCGGATAAATTACCGGGCGGGCGCGGAAATGGTGAACCCATCCGTCTTATGATTGATCTGGAAAATGATCATACGCCTATCGGTTTGTTCCTTCATAATCCCGAACGGCAATTACTTATTGCAAGCACTGAAGGCTATGGTTTCCGCGTCAAAGAATCTGACATCATTGCCTCAACCAAAGGGGGGCGCAAGACGCTCAACGTTAAAGGCGAGGCAGAGGCAGTGCGCTGCGTCGAGATTGCCGGCGAGAAGATAGCCGTTATCGGCGAGAACCGTAAAATATTGGTCTTTGACATTGACGAGCTGCCTGAGATGGCCCGCGGCAAAGGCGTTCGTTTGCAGAAATATAAAGATGGCGGCTTGGCTGATGTTACAACATTTACAGCGCTTGAGGGATTGAGCTTTGTGGACAGTTCCGGCCGCACGAACTCCGTTGCGGATTGGAATATTTTAGAGGGTAAAAGAGCCGGGGCCGGACGTATGGCCCCAAGGGGCTTCTCTCGCCAAGGGGTGTTCGCGCCGGATAAGCGGTTGAAATAGATTCTAAGGTGAAAGTAAGACACAAAAAAACCCGGTTCTGAACCGGGTTTTCTTTTGGGTTAAGTTCCCGCTATTGCATTTTTCAACACGCAGCGCGGGGATGACTAGCCTTATGGTCTATTTAACGACGTTACCGTCTGCGTCCATTTCAACAACCGGATAGCCTAGAGCTTCCACTTCAGCCATATATTTGGCTTTGTCACCGACCACGACCATGATCATTTCATCAAGGTTAAGGTGCTTGGCGGCTAGAGCATCGATGTCCGCTTTGCTCATGCCTTGTAGAATGTCGGACTGTTCATCGACATGGCTGGCCTTAAGGCTATAGGTGGCCATTCTAGAGAGGAAGCCAAGTTTTTGTCTTGGCGTCTCATAAGCGCGGGCGTCTGATTGACCAATGGCGGCCTTAGTGAAGGTGAGTTCTTCAGGCGTTATACCGCTTTCATAATAGCCTTCTATTTCTTTGACGAACTCTTTAATTGACGCGGCTGTTGCGTCAGCGCGCACGGCTGCGCCTGCACGGTACCAGCCTGAAGTTTCATTTCCGCTGAAGAATGAGCGTGCGCCATAGGTGTAGCCCTTATCTTCACGAAGGTTGAGGTTGATCCGGCTATTAAAGGCCCGCCCTAGAGGGAAATTCATCAGGCCAGCGCGATAATATTCACCTGTCGCATCATAAGGCAATGCCCGCTTGCCAATCCGGATTTCGCTTTGCGCGGCATCTGGTTTATCAACGAAATAAAGGGTTCCGGCTTCGAGCTGAGGGAAGGGCTTCATGGTTGACGCCGCAACGTCGTCGCCGCTCCAATTGCTTAAAGGGCCGAGCGCTTTTTTCATCGCCGCTTCGCCTAGATCACTCACAGCAATCACAGAAGCAATTTTGGGTGAATAATGAGAGGCATAAAATGCTTTAGCATCAGCAAGCGTGAGGTTTTCAACCGTGGCTTCAGTTCCGCTATTAGAATAAGCGGTTGGATTATCAGCGCCGTAGACCAGCTTGTTGAACAGATTACTGGCCGTGACAGAAGCTTGCTTCTTTGAGGCTTTGATGCCTTGAATAGTATTAGCTTTATCACGGTCGAAATCAGCTTGATCGAATTTTGGTTCCATCAAACGCTCCATGGCGATGGCCATAGTTGCGTCCAAATTCTTGGTCAAAGTTCTAACGCGCATTGTTGAGAATGTATCGCCAGCACTGAAACTCACAGAAGAGCCAAGCTTGGCGAGGTCATTAGAGATTTCCTCCGCTGTGCGCTTCATTGTCGCTTCATTAAGAAGACCCGCTGTTAAGCTGGCGAGACCTAGCTTATCGAGTGTTTCATGGCTTTGACCAGCTTTGATACGGAGGGAAATTGTTGTTGTCGGAACTTCCGTATTGCGAGCGCCTAAAACCTCAATGCCGTCGCCAACAGAGAATGTGTAGGTGTCAGGTGCTTTTATGGATGGATTATTCGCGCCTGCTGGCGGCACCTCTGCACGGTTAAGCCCTTCAGGATCAGTAGGACGTGTCCATTCAAAATCGCTGCTATCTGCGGTTTCTGGTAGGGTGCGCTGATAACGATCCCAAGTATCGGCGGCCGCGATCATTTCGGGCTTACCTTTAGGGACAATTGACATGATAACCGAAGGCTTGTTTTTGATATATTTTTCATAAACGCGCATAACATCGGCTTTGGTGACATTTTCATAACGCGCAATATCATCGCCAATGCCGTTAGGATTGTCACGATAGGTCTCATAGGCCGCGAGCTGAGAAATTTTACCTGAAACTGACTCTAACCCGTAGATTAATCCGCTAACGATATCGGACTTAACGCGGGTGAGATCGTCATCTTCCACGCCGCGCGTTTCAAACTCAGTAAAGCTCTCGCGCACGATTGTCTCGATCTCGGCTAAGCCTTTGACCTTTGCAGGGTTGGGACGGATTAAAATGTGGAATGTACAGCTAATTTCTTGGCAGCGGTGAAAGTTCACGGCCGCTACAGCTAAGCCAGGCTTTTGCAAGTTTTTATAAAGAAGGGAGGTTTGACCGCCGCCCATAATGTTTTCAAGAACATCCAATGGGGCTTGGTCAGGATGGTTGGCGCTCACTGTTGGCCACACCATATTAAGCTCTGGAAGCTGAATGTTATCTTCGAGAGAAATGTAGCGGTCTTTATCTAATGTAACGATATCTTTCTTTGGCTTGTCAATCTCAGGGCCTGCTGGGATAGTTCCAAAATAAGTCTTGATCCATTCTAGCGTTTGAGTTTCGTCCAAGTCTCCGCCGATAGTGAGTGTCGCATTGTTAGGGCCATACCAATCGAGAAAGAACTTCTTAAGATCATTCAAATTGGCACGGTCAAGATCTTCGAGATAACCGATTGTTGACCAGCTATAAGGATGTCCCTCTGGATACATAGCTTCGCCAATACGTTCAAAGCGAAGTCCATAGGGTTGATTGTCGACGCGCTGACCGCGTTCATTTTTTACTGTGTCGCGCTGAACTTCAAATTTTTCTTGCGTTACGGCGTCTAGGAAAAAGCCCATACGGTCGGCTTCTAGCCAGAGCATTTTCTCAAGCTGGTTGGAGGGAACAGTTTGGTAATAATTTGTGCGGTCGCCATTTGTTGAACCGTTCAGCGTACCGCCTGATTCCGTAATGAGTTTAAAATGCTGCTCGTCGGCGACATTTTCGGAGCCTTGGAACAGCATATGCTCAAAGAAATGAGCAAAGCCGGAACGTCCAACTTCTTCGCGGCCAGAACCTACGTGATAGGTAACATCTACGTGGACGAGCGGGTCGGACTTGTCTTGGTGGAGAACAACGGTCAAGCCATTGTCTAATTTATATTTCTTATAAGGGATGACGACCTCATCACCTTTTTTGCTGACTGTTTCTAGTAAGGTCACGCCGGTAGGCAGTTTAACTTGAGCCACTTTGGTAGCGGCGTCTTTGGCAGTGTTTTCTGCGCCTTGGCAAGCCGCGAGCATTAAAGCGACGCTGACCGATAGTAATAGCTTTTTAGTCATGGGAGTCCTCCTAATAGGTCGTATATAGATGTTATTATTGATTATCGATATGCCCTATAAAGAGGATTGCTTACCGAGTCCATGGCCCTCTTTTGCCGAAAGGAGGTTTTTTGTTCTGTGAACCTGCGTTTTGACGAGGGGTTTCTGCCTCTCGGCGGGCAGGGCGGCTTTGTGTATCAAGGCGGCCACCGCCATATTTCACAAGGGCCTGAATACGTTTCTCTATAGGTGGATGCGTCGCAAATATTCCAGCAAGTCCAACACGTGGGTTCTCAAACGCCATTTCTTTAATCTCGGCAGGCATATTTTTTAACTCTGCTCGCCCCGAAATTTTTTGCAAGGCCCGTATCATGGCATCAGGATTCTTAGTCAGTTCGACCGCGCCTGCATCGGCCATATATTCTCGTTTACGCGAAAGAGCGAAGCGCGTGAGCATCGCTAGAAGGTAGGCGATAGCAATAATGGCGAATGCAAAGAATATGAGAGCGCCCGCATTCCCGCCGCCGCTACGCCGATGATGATCATTACGGGCTAAGTTCGTCCGAAAGACGCCCCGAACAAGTCCTTCGCCAACAAAGGAAAAAATGCCGACAAATATGACGGCGATTATTAATAACCTGACGTCTCGATTTCGAATGTGAGAGAGTTCATGGGCGATAACCGCTTCTAGCTCATCATCATCGAGATTTTCCATCAAACCCCGTGTCAGCGTAACGGTATAGTTCTTATCTCTAATCCCGCTGGCAAAAGCATTCATTACTGGCGTGTTGATAATTTTAAGTTTGGGCGTGGTTTGACCTCTGGAAATAGAAAGGTTTTCCAGCAAACGATAAGCGCGTGGCTCTTGTGAAATCGTGACCGATTTGGATTTTGTCGCTATATCAATCATCTTTTGATGACCCATAAAGGCGATCGCGAACCATCCGCCTGCTGCGCCGAGAGCTATGGGGGCCGCGCTTGGCATGGTTTCCACAGCATACTGGATGCCTTGCTCCAAGCCGCGTCCTCCAACGAAGCCCTGAAATAGAAGAATAAGACCAAAGGCGAGAAAAAGCAGCAGTACTGGGAACAATATGAGCAGCAGGACGCTGCGCGTATTGTTTTTCCAGATATGCGTTTTCAGGCCATAGGCTTGGATCATAAAGCTAATCCCGTCAGGCAGTCCTTATGTATCGAAATCAACAACCGGCGCTGATTGCAATGCTTCGCGGCCTTCTGGGGCTTCGAAGAACTCGCGGGCGGTAAATCCGAATGGACCGGCAATTAGCACTGCTGGGAATTGCTCACGTGACGTATTATATTCCTGCGCGGCATTGTTATAAAAACGGCGTGATGCCGCGATTTTATTTTCAATATCGGCGAGTTGATCCTGAAGCTGTAGGAAATTCGTATTGGCTTTAAGGTCTGGATAGGCCTCCGCGAGGGCAAACATCTTACCAAGGGCCTGGGTTAGCATGCCTTCTGCGGCGGCTGAACCTGCGGGTGTATCGGCTGAGACAGCCGCGTTACGGGCCTTAATGACATCCTCAAAGGTGCCTTTTTCGTGCTTAGCATAGCCTTTTACAGTATTAACAAGCTGCGGGACAAGGTCTTGGCGTTGCTTGAGCTGAACTTCAATATCTGACCAAGCTTGGTTACATGTCTGGCGCAGGGCAACTAATCGGTTATAAATACCGATAATGATAAAGGCGAGAACGGCAATGATGCCGAGGATAACGAGTAGAGTAGTCATAAATGTCCCCATAACTGAATTTGGCTTAGTTTAGAGGGAGACGTTGTTAAAAACAAATGTTTAATTGAGCATCACTGCAGGCAGTTTCGTGGCGATTCCGGGCATCATTATCACGAGCACAATGACGAATATTTGAATCAAAATAAATGGCAGCACGCCGCGATATAATGCCATTGTTGTGACCTCAGGCGGAGCGACGCCGCGTAGGTAAAACAGCGCAAAACCAAATGGCGGCGTCAAGAAACTGGTTTGAAGGTTCAGGGCCATTAAAACGCCCAGCCATATCGGGTCCATGCCCGTCGCCAGAAGCGGCGGCGCAACTAATGGCACCACGACAAAGGTGATTTCGATAAAATCAAGGAAGAAACCTAGGATAAACATAACAAGCATGACGAGGGCGAGCGCCCCCCATTTTCCGCCTGGCGCAGCCTCTAAAAGCCGCCCAACCAGGTCATCGCCGCCAAAGCCTCGAAAGATAAGACTGAATATGGTGGCGCCGATGAGTATCACGAAAACCATGCAGGTGATGTGCATTGTAGTGCGGGACACGTCGCCGAGCTGTTTGTTCTTGATAAGGGGCAACATGGATAGGCCAGTTCCGATAATCGCTATACCAGCAAGCCCAAGGGCTAGGCTCACGGCGACGCGTTCTTTTCCAGTCCAGTCATTTTGATCAAAACGCATATCTACGCCCGTTAAGTCAATGACGACGAGGAGCAATAAGCCGAGAGCCGCAAATAAAGCCGCGCGGCGGCCAATTGCGGTTGGCGCTATGCGGTAAGCCGCGAGAAGTATGGCGCCTAAGGCCCCAAGCGCCGCGCCGCGCGTGGGCGTGGCATAGCCAGAAAGAATGGAGCCAAGAACCGCGATTATCAATAGAATGGGTGGTAACATTGCGGCCATGGTTTTTCGAATAAACACCCAGGGCGATACGCCTTCGGGCCAATCTTGCGCCGGGGCCATAGCCGGCTTTAAGTAAGCCGTGATAGAAATGTAAATCGCGTAGAGGGCGACGAGGATAAGACCAGGCAATAAAGCGCCCGCAAATAGATCACCCACAGAGACAACGCCTGTCGCCTCTAGGCCGTAACTGCGTTGCGCCTCCTGATAGGCATTGCTCATCTGGTCGCCCAATATCACCAAAACAATAGACGGGGGAATGATTTGGCCCAGCGTGCCTGAGGCAGCGATAGAACCCGAGGCGAGGGAGGGTGCGTAGTCACGTTTGAGCATAGTTGGCAGCGATAAAAGGCCCATGGTGACCACTGTAGCGCCGACGATCCCTGTTGAGGCCGCGAGCAATGCGCCGACCAAAACAACAGAGATTCCGAGTCCGCCTTTTAAAGGCCCGAAAAGGTCTCCCATAGATTCCAGTAAATCTTCGGCAATGCGTGATTTTTCTAGCATGACCCCCATAAAAACAAATAGCGGAACAGCCATCAAAATTTCCCGCGTTATCAGCGGATAGATACGTCCGGGGAGGGAGAGCAAAAAGTCAGGCTCGAATGTGCCCGTGGCCACGCCTAAGGCGGCAAATATTAGCGACACACCGCTTAACGTAAAGGCGACATTGTAACCGCCCATCAGGCCTAAACAAGCAAAGGCGAACATCGCAATGGCGAGAATATCAGCCATTATTGATCTAGCTCCTGCGGGGCAAAGAATTGCGGTGTATGGGGCGGCCGTTCGGGGCGGGCTTGACCGCTTAAGCACATTGCAGCGCGAAGCGCGATGGCGAGGCCTTGGAGTATCATCATAACAGAAAAAATTGGGATTAAGGTTTTTAGCAGATATTCCCCGCGTATGCCGTCAGACTCCGCGGAGCCCTCAAAGATACGCCAGGCAAAGCTGACAAAGCTTTGGGAGTTCCAAAGGATGATTAAACAAACAGGGACCAGCAGGGCGAAGTAGCCCATAAGGTCAACAAGCGCGCGGGCTTTGGCACTCATATGCGTATGGAAGACATCAACACGGACATGTTGGCCTGCGAGAAACGTCGCCGCCGCGCCGAGCATTATAACGCTAGCATGAAGATAGTCCGCGCTTTCGAATAATTTCGTCCAGCTTTGTCCAAATATTGACAAGGCGAAGACGGTAAAAGCCACTGTTAGCACAAGAAGGGGGATAAGCCATTTTGTGACTTCCCCTAGCGCAAATGAGAGGCTGTCTATGGTTTGAATGATGGCTTTCGAAACAGACTGTAAGCCTTTGATATTAGGCAGTAAAAGATAAATAAGCGGCAAAGCTAAAACAGGCAGGAACACCCAGCCTATGGCTTGGAATGCCGTTCCTAGATTTGCTATTATATCCCCTGCAGACATCTTATTTATCGAGCGCTGTTTGCCGCGAGCGGATATAGCGTCCATCGCTCATTTCCGTCCAGCCGCGATATTCATTGCGAGCGGCGAGATAGGCGTCATAAATTTTCTTTGTGCGCCTATCCGATGAGCCAAGCTCAGCTACAACATCTTCGCTGATTTTACCGATCTCAACCATAATATCATCGCTAAAGAATCGCGGCGCAATGCCGTGTTCATTCTTAAGAATGTTCAGAGCTTTGGCGTTTTCATGGGTGTATTCGCCAAGGCTCGCATCATTGGCGGCTTTACAAGCAAAGCTAATCATAGCTTGTTCTGATGCGGTGAAACGGTTCCAGACGTCGAGGTTGATTCCGACTGCAAGTGAGGCGCCAGGTTCGTGAAAGCCAGGCGCGTAATAATAAGGCGCTTCGCGGTAAAAGCCGAAAGCATAATCATTCCAGGGACCGACCCATTCTGTGGCGTCAATAGAGCCAGATTGTAACGCTTGGTATATTTCGCCGCCTGAAAGCTGTACCGCCGCGCCGCCAAGACGACGAATAACCTCTCCGCCCAGACCCGGCATACGCATTTTAAGGCCTTTGAAGTCCTCGAGAGAGTTCATCTCGCGCTTAAACCAACCGCCCGTTTGGTGGCCCGTATTGCCCGCTTGAAAGGGTTTGATGTTAAAACTGGCCGAAAGCTCATCCCATAATTTTTGCCCGCCGCCATGATCAATCCAGCCCATAATTTCGGCGGCCGTCATACCCATGGGAACAGCCGTGAAGAAGGAAAACCCTTTGGACTTGCCTTGCCAGTAATATTCGGCGCCGTGATACATATCCGCCGCGCCCGTTGATGTTGCGTCAAAGCTTTCAAGGGCGCCGACAAGTTCGCCTGCTGCATAGACTTTGACATCAATGCGGCCTTCGCTCATCTCATAGAGCGCTTTGGAAAAGCGGTTGGGCATTTGGCCTAGCCCTGGGAAATCTTTGGGCCACGTCGTCGCCATGCGGAATTGTTTTAGGCCCTTGGAAATATTGGGGGCCGCAAGGCCTTTCTCAGCGGTTTTGGGCCCGGCTGTTTTTGTATCCTTGCCAAGGAGAGCGGCAACGCCTGTTCCAGTGGCTACAGCGGCGACGACCCCTAAAATGTGACGACGTTTCATGTGCTGTTTTCCATAAGGCCGCTTTCTTCCATTAATTGCCAACCCTCTGCGCCCAAAATTTCGCAAGGGCGAAAGCGAGCTTTGTAATCCATCTTGGGGCTACCTTCGACCCAATAGCCGAGATAGAGGTAGGATAAGTCTTCGGTTTTGCAGCGCTCAATTTGATCAAGTATCATCAGATTGCCGAGACTGCGCCTCTGCTCTTCGGGGTCAAAAAAACTATACACCATGGAAAGGCCGTCTTGAAGGCGGTCAATAAGGACCGCCGCAATTAATGTGTTTTCTGTAGTGCGATATTCAACGATCTCCGTTTCAGCAGAGCATTCCTCGACCATCATCTCGTAACGGGTGAAGTCCATTTCGGACATGCCGCCGCCATGGTGTCGAGATATCAAATAACGGTGTAAGAGTTCATATTGCTCTTCCGTGGCAAAGGCTTCTTGGGTGGATATAGTGAGGTCAGAATTTGCTTTCAGGGTACGGCGAAAATTTTTGCTGGCGGTAAAGGCATCGGCGCGGATGCGGAGAGAACGGCATTCTCGGCAAGTTTCGCAGGCAGGCCGATAAATCACATTTTGCGAGCGGCGAAACCCTGCATGTGTGAGGTAATTATTCAGATGCGGCCCCGTTAACGGATTTAATTGCGTAAAAATTTTCCGTTCCATTCTGCCTGGTAGGTAAGGGCAGGGCGAAGGAATTGTCAGATAAAACTGCAATCGATTCGGATCAAAGGGCTGCGTCATAGTAGGGTCTAACCTCAGTTCAGGAATTTATCAAGACGGAGACGATTTTGTCCCGCTATTAGGAGAAAAGCGCAAGGAACTGCTCGCAATTTCGAGCATTTTCGACGAAAGAGCGGGACAAAAGCGTTCCGCCCCGCAGGGGTATGACCAAATTCCTCCATTTCGTCGTCAAAAGACCTTACCTTGCGGACGCAAGCTTTCGGTCTTTTTTCTAGAACTGAATGAATTTGGTGCATATCTTGATGAAATCCTGAACTGTGGATAGACCCTGTTATAGCACTCTAAAGAATAAAGAAGAAAGGGGCTAGAAGGCTGAAGCTTATCCAGATAACAATGATCAGAGGAATTCCGAATTTAGCGAAATCAGCAAAAGTATAGCGGCCTGGCCCCATCACAAGTAAGTTTGTCTGATAGGCAATAGGCGTTGCAAAGGAGCAATTGGCCGCGAAGATGACGGTTAGCACCATGGCTATGGGGTCGATGCCTGTCTGCTGACTAATGGCCAATGCAATGGGCGCAAAGAGCAGAGCCGCGGCGCTGTTAGAGATGATATTGGTCAGGATCGCAATGAGTAAAAAGACCGCGGCAAGGAGAATATGATTGCCGAAGGGCTGGAATATTTCCACAACTTTCATACCGATATAAGCCGCGCCGCCCGTATGTTCTAGCGCAAGCCCCATGGCAAAAGCCGCCCCGATCAGAAGGAATATTCTCATATCAAGAGCCCGCACGGCTTGGCGTACATTGAGGCATCCACTGGCTATCATACCTAGCGCGCCCCCGAGAGCGGCTATCTCAATTGGAACAACGCTTGTTGCGGCGGCGAGAATTGTGGCCGCAAATATTATCCGCGCAAAAAGTGATTTGCGAATGTCAGGAAGCTCAGCCGTTGACCAGTCTAGCAATAAAACGTCGCGATTATTGCGCAGCTCACGCATATCCGCGTCATATCCAAAGAGCAGCAGGACATCACCAGCTTCTAGACGAATGTCGAGCATGCGCGTTCTAATCATTCGCGAACGCCGCTGGATACCAAGAACCAGGCAGCCCGTTTGGCGGCGAAATCCGATTTGTTCAATATTGCGCCCTATCATGCGCGAGCCCGGCGCAACGACCGCTTCGCTGATAACGATGGTTTCCGTATTTTCTCCGCCTTTACTCTCATCGTGAAAGCCCGCGATATTGAGCATGCCTTCGAGATAGCGCGGATTGGACGAGAGAAGATTTGAGAGTGACTTACGCGTCGCGGCTACGATTAGGACGTCGCCCGATTGTAGCGTATCCTCATAAGGCGGGAGCAGTCCTTGTTCACCGCGCTGAATCATGCGGACAGTCACCGTTTTTAGATCGGGAAAGAGCCCCGCAATGGGCTTCGCGCCGTTTAGAGGGTGGTTATCAGTAACTCTGATTTGGGCAATATATTGTTGTCCAGACTCGCTGACTTCTTTCTCAAGGCTCTTACGCTCTGGGAGTAAAATAGGCGCAGCCATAACGATATAGACGCCCCCAATAATGGCGAGTAAAATGCCCATCGGAAATTGCGAGAAAAACCCCAGCGACATATCACTTGAGCGCTGCAGGACATCATTGACCAAGAGATTGGTAGAAGACCCAATAAGGGTGGTCATGCCGGCCAGAATGCAAATAAAGCTCAGCGGCATCATATAGCGAGAGGCGGCCTTGCGTAGGCGCGATGACATGGCAGACAATATAGGGATGAACATGACGACGACAGGCGTGTTATTCATGAACATCGACACGGCAAAGGCGACGGCAAAAACGAGTGTCAGGGTGCGGCGCGGCGAGCGGTCTAGCGCATTATTGATACTCATGATGGGGCCCTCAAGGGCCCCCGTCTGAAACATGCCTTGTCCGACAACGAGCAGCGCCATGATGGTAATAAGGGCGGGGGCCGCAAATCCAGAGAGAAGCGAGGCGCTATCAAGCCCTTGCGCTTCACTGGGAGCAAAGAAATGGAAAAACAGCAATAATGCCGAGATCACGCCAATAGAAATTGTTTCTATCGAAAACTGTTCGCGGATATATAAATACACTGCGACCAATACGATAGCCATAGTGGCCCACATTTGCCATGTGGCTACAACAGAAAAGGCTTCCATTGCTTATCCGCTCTTTCTGTCTTCAGACAAATGGCCAATTTTAGAAAAAACTGTCATATCGTTATTTGATTGAATAGAAGCGTGTAACGCAAGGATTTTCTGGAGAATTTTAAATGGCAATATGCGCATTTCTTGGGCTTGGCGTCATGGGTTATCCCATGGCAGGTCATCTGGCCGCTGCCGGTCACGATGTTCGGGTCTGGAACCGAACATCAAAAAAGGCTATCGCTTGGGCTCAGGCGCATAAAGGTAGCTCTCATGATACAATAGAGGCTGCCGTTTCGGGGGCCGATTTCGTGATGATGTGCGTTGGAGATGATCCTGACGTCTACGCCGTTATAGAGCCCGCCCTGAAAGCTATGACGGCCGGAAGCGTGATTGTCGATCATACAACGGCTTCGGCGGAGTGCGCGCGCAAATGCTACGCTATGGCCAGCGCAAAAAATATTGGCTTTGTTGACGCGCCTATTTCTGGTGGCGAGGCGGGCGCCGTAAATGGACAGCTGACAATTATGTGCGGCGGCGACGTCCGAGATTATGAAGCCGCCCAGCCTATCATAGACGCTTATGCAAAAGCGACAAAGCTAATGGGGCCGAGCGGGGCGGGTCAGCTGACGAAAATGGTCAATCAAATCTGTATAGCCGGCATATTGCAGGGCCTTGCCGAAGGCGTTCATTTTGCGCAAAAAGCGGGGCTTGATGTTGATGAAGTTGTTCAGGCAATCGGCAAGGGCGCCGCGCAAAGCTGGCAAATGGATAACCGCGCCTCGACGATGGGCCGCGATGAATATGAATTTGGTTTTGCCGTGGATTGGATGCGTAAGGATTTAGGGATAGCCCTAAAAACGGCGGATGATGTCGGCGCTAATTTAGTTTTGACGAAAATGGTAGATGAATATTACGCAGACGTTCAAGCTCTGGGCGGAAAACGATGGGATACATCAAGCCTATTAAAGCGTTTGAAATAGCGGAAAAAGGTAAAGGCCAATTTGAAAGCCCTAAGACTACAAATTGGCCATTATCAGCCCCCACATTCAAGATATGACAGATTGGATTAGGCATGAATTGTCATTTTTTAATTCTCGACTTGTCATTTTTTGTTTTCTGATTCATTATAAATTAGCAAAAGGGGCTAAATTTTGGGACAAGGAACAATAGCATCGCAATATTTCCTGAGTATTCTTAGGATCATTGACGGTATGGGACTCCCCCGCGCGGAGCTCCTTGGGCATATTAATGTCCTCGACGTAGACCTTTATAATCCCAAATATCGCTTAACGACGGATACCCTTCTTGACGCCCTGAATTACGCGTCTGAAAAACTCGGCGAGCCGAATATTGGTATGAAGGTCGGCTATTCTTTCCGGGTTCACACCTTTACGGAAACGGGCAGTGTTCTCGCTCTTTGCGGAACATTAGCAGAGGCCGCGCAAATCAATTCACATTATCAGCCGCTTGTAGAAACGATGGGCCTTAGTAGTTTGGAGCGCAGAAATAGCGGGTCGTATTTTTTATGGAAAGAGGGTTTCACAGACCATAACAAATATCGGCAGATTACGGAGCTTATTTTTTCAGGCTACGCCACGACGATAAATTGGTTGTCCTGGGGATTTGATAAGGGCGTTGCTGGCATAACCTTTCGCCATGACCCGCCGCAAAATCTTTCAGATTACGAACTTGTTTTTGGGGACAAAATTCAATTTTCTCACACTGAAAACGCTATTCTTTTCAACCCCAAAGCCGTTGATAAAGTTCTGCCCACCAGCAGTCCTGAAAAACTTACCTATATTCGGGGCCGTCTGGACATATACATGCAAAGCTTATCGGAAAAATCCGATATTCGCGCCCGGGTTTCCGTTGCGATAAGAGAGGCCATTCGCGACCACCGTCTATCTTTTAGCATTGTCGCCGGAACCGTGAAATTGTCCGAAAGACAGCTGCGAAATGCGTTAACGGAAGAGGGCGTGAAATACCGAGAACTTGTTGAATTGGTCCGCCGCGATATTTGCCGCGCTTATATGCAAGATGGACGGTCATTGACCGATATAGCTCAAATTTTAGGCTATAATGATCAAAGCGCTTTCACGCGCGCCTTCAAAAAATGGTATGGTGTTGCGCCAAGCGAGTTTAAGCTTGAGGTTATTAGTCTTTAATAGGGCCCCGAAAAAAGAGCCTCGAATCTATTCCGCGAGCCATTTCGCGGCTTTAGGCGCAAAATAGGTCAATACCCCGTCACAGCCAGCGCGCTTGAAACCCATCAAGCTTTCTAAAATAATACGTTTTTCATCCAGCCAGCCATTTTGCGCGGCGGCCATCATCATGGCATATTCGCCGCTGACCTGAAACGCATAGGTTGGAAGCGCAAATTCATCTTTAATGCGGCGAATGATATCTAGATAAGGCATGCCGGGCTTTACCATAACCATATCCGCGCCCTCTAAAATATCCTGTTCGACTTCGCGCAGGGCTTCATCGCTATTGCCAGGGTCCATTTGGTAAGTTCGCTTATCGCCTTTAAGCGCTGACGCGGTTCCGATAGCGTCGCGATAAGGGCCATAAAAGCCAGAGGCATATTTTGCGGCATAGGACATTATCATGACGTCTGTGTGGTCAGCATTTTCCAAAACTTCCCGGATAGCGCCTACACGTCCATCCATCATGTCAGAGGGCGCGACGATATCAGCGCCGGCTTCGGCAAGAATGATGGCGCTTTGCGCCAATATCTCAACGCTTGGGTCGTTGACGATAGTCTCGCCTTCCATCACCCCGTCATGCCCATGATCCGTGTAAGGATCTAGCGCGACATCTACAATAACACCGATCTCGGGGACGGCGGCTTTAACGGCGCGCACAGCTTCAGGGACAAGGCCTTTTGCATTTAGAGCCTCACTAGCCTGCGCGTCTTTGAGTTTTGGGTTAATATGCGGGAAGAGGGCGATGGCGGGAATACCGAGGTCGCGCGCACGCGCAGCTTCAGCGGCAATCTCATCCAAATTTATACGGTCAACACCCGGCATTGAGGCTACGGGCGCGCGCTTTTCTTTTCCGTCAGATAAGACAATTGTCCAAATTAAATCATCACGCGTAAGTGTGTTTTCACGCACTAACCGACGAGACCAATCTGCTTGCCGTGTACGGCGCAGGCGTGTGTGAGGATAGGTTGTCACGATTAACTCCAACGTTTCAAACGTTTATACAGAAAAAGCCGTAATTTGATATGGGACAAATTGCGACGTTTGTGCAGTAGTAATTCTCTTAAATTCCTATATATCGGAATCGAAAGCAAGCTTAGGATATCCCGTTATGGGCGAAAACATCACAGAAAAGAAGTTTAGGGAACAGTTCCAATCTGCGGTTGATAATGTCCGTGAAGAGGGCCGTTATCGTATCTTCCGTGACATCCGCCGCAAAGCTGGCGCCTTTCCGCAAGCCACATGGTTTAAAGAGGGTAGCGAGCAAGATATCACCGTCTGGTGCTCTAATGACTATTTGGGCATGGGCCAGAATGAATGTGTGGTTGAGGCCGTAAAATCAGCTGTCGACGCGGCAGGCACGGGTTCAGGCGGTACGCGGAATATATCTGGCACAACACGTTATCACGTCCAGCTAGAGCAAGAATTAGCAGAGCTTCACCAAAAGGATATGGCGCTTGTTCTAACCTCTGGCTATGTTGCCAATGAGGCGACACTCGGCGTTATGAGTAAGATTCTGCCGGGCCTGATTATTCTTTCAGATGAAATGAACCATGCCTCTATGATTTCAGGCATACAGCGGGCGCGCTGTGAAAAACGTATCTTCAAGCATAATGACCTCGCTGACCTCGAAGCGAAGCTAAAAGACCTTCCTTATGACGCGCCAAAACTTATCGCCTTTGAATCGGTCTATTCCATGGACGCTGATATCGCGCCGATTGAGCAGATTTGTGATTTAGCCAATAAATACAATGCTTTAACCTATATTGATGAAGTGCACGCGGTCGGCATGTATGGCCCAACAGGTGGCGGTGTTTGCGAGCAGCGCGGCCTTATGGACCGTATCGACATCATTCAAGGCACGCTCGCCAAGGCTTACGGCATGGTCGGCGGATATATAGCCGCTGATTCTGTGATTATCGACGCCGTGCGCTCTATGGCCTCTGGTTTCATCTTTACGACATCCATACCGCCGAGCACGGCCGCTGGCGCGCTTCGGTCTGTGAAAGTCCTCAAGGTCACGCCAGAAAAACGCGCCATGCATCAAGAACGTGCTAACGCCCTTAAGGCTCGCTTCCGTGAAGGCGGTTTTGATTTCATCGACGGCGAGACACATATCGTTCCGCTTATGATTGGCGACCCCGTGAAATGCCAAGCTATCTCAGACCGCCTGATAGAAGACTTTGGCATCTATGCTCAGCCCATCAATTACCCAACGGTTCCGCGAGGAACAGAACGTCTTCGCTTTACGCCAAGTCCGTTCCACACAGACGGTATGATGAATGAGTTGATGAGTGCTCTCGACATTGTTTGGGCGGAATTTGGCCTCAAAAAAGAGAATGTAGCCTAGTCTCTCCTCCATAAGGAAGATTCATACTGAAATCTACTTTTGCCGCATTGCGATTATAGTGATTTAGCCTTAAGCCGTGCCTGAATTTACACAGCACGGAGTCGCAACATGAGCGATCAAAGCAAAGCCCATCTCGGCAACTATTTCTCCCAATCCCTAAAAGACCGCGACCCTGAACTTTTTGCGTCGATGCAAAATGAACTTGATCGTCAACAGCACGAGATTGAGTTGATCGCCTCCGAGAACATCGTCTCTCAGGCGGTGCTTGAAGCGCAAGGCTCTGTCCTGACCAATAAATATGCCGAAGGATATCCGGGTAAGCGCTATTATGGCGGGTGTGAGCATGTGGATGTTGCCGAACAACTTGCCATTGACCGCGCTTGCCAGCTTTTCGGCTGTGATTTCGCGAATGTTCAGCCCAATTCCGGCTCGCAGGCCAATCAAGGTGTCTTCTTTGCGCTATTGCAGCCTGGCGATACAATTTTGGGGATGGATTTGGCCTCTGGCGGGCACTTAACCCATGGCTCACCGCCCAATCAATCTGGCAAATGGTTTAACGCGGTTAATTACGGCGTGACCGAGGATACGCACCTCATCGATTACGACCAAGTCGAAGCTCTAGCGGTTGAGCATCAACCCAAAATGATTATTTGCGGCGGCTCTGCCTATGCCCGCCAAATCGATTTTGCTCGTTTCCGCGCAATTGCCGATAAAGTAGGTGCTTACCTTCATGTCGATATGGCGCATTTTGCGGGCTTAGTGGCGGGCGGGACGCATCCGTCGCCATTCCCGCATGCCCATGTTGCGACGACAACGACGCATAAGACTTTACGCGGCCCGCGCGGCGGCATGATCCTGACCAATGATGCCAAGCTTGCAAAGAAATTCAACTCCGCAATTTTTCCTGGTATCCAGGGCGGCCCTTTAATGCACGTCATTGCTGGTAAAGCGGTGGCCTTTGCCGATGCGCTTAAGCCAGAATTTAAAGCCTATAGCCAAGCGGTAATCGATAATTGCAAAGCTATGGCCCAAGCCCTTGTGGAGGCTGGCTACGCTGTTGTCTCTGGCGGTACTGATACGCATTTGGCGCTGATCGACCTCTCGCCTAAAGGCGTCAAAGGTAACGCGGCTGAAAAAGCGCTAGGCCGCGCCTTTATCACTTGTAACAAAAACGGTATTCCCTTTGATAAAGAGAAATTCACTATCACCTCTGGTATCCGCGTCGGGTCACCCGCAGGCACGACGCGAGGCTTTGGCACTGAAGAATTCAAAGAAATAGGGCAGTTGATGGCTGAAGTTCTGGACGCTCTAGCCGAAAATCCAAAGGGTAATCCTGAGGTTGAAGAGAGCGTGAAACAGCGCGTTAAAGCTCTGACAGCGCGGTTCCCAATTTACGAAGGGTGAGGTGTAACTAGTGCGTGTAGCGGCAAGTAAATTCAAAGTAATTTGCGTTGTGCTATGTCTAGCCGCGCTTGCCTTACTCGCGTTTTTTGCTTTAAATGGTAGGACAGCAGAGCCCGTCGACCAAGCTTTGCCGGAGCCCCTAAGGGCAACATTTATGATGCCCGACGGATATGTTTACCGGCAGGATGATGAGCGCTGGGCGGCAGATACCATTGGTAATACCTCTGACACTCTGGGTGGTTATGGCTGCACGATTGCGAGCGTGGCTATGGCGGCGTCAAATTTGACCGGAGAGCGAGTTACGCCGCAAAGGTTAAATACCAAATTATCTGAAAACGGTGGTTTTACAGATCGAGGATGGTTAATCTGGGGGGAAGTAAAGTCGGCCACAGATGGCGCCGTCTCTGCAAGGTTTTTTGATAAGCCTGATCACCAAGACATCAATCAATGTATGGATGAGGGCGGCTATCCAGTGATCAAAATTATACTACGCCAATCCATTATTCACTGGGTTACGATAGTTGGTAAAAGTGGTGATGAATATCTCATTCGAGACCCCCTGGTTGGCATAGAGACTGACCTGCCCGTAGGGCTGTCGAGCCGAAGCGATAAGATTCATGCTGTGCGCTGTATAAACCGCGTGAACTGAAGACCTGGCAGAGACTATTATGTCCCGGGTAGAGCATAGGTAACAGTCGCGCGGCTGGAGAGTTTCTCGCTGCCTTTGGCTTTAATCTCGACGGCAATCACGGCGAGGGCGCGGCCTAGCTTTACCATCTTGCCTTCAACAAAAACGGTTTCCCCTTGCAGGGGGCGTAGGAAATCAATGTTTAAATTAGACGTCAGCGCCATGGGCGTAATGCCAAGTCGCGTAAATATTACGGCGTAAGCGATGTGGTCAGCCAGTGCCATTTGCGTGGGGCCAGAGACGAACCCGCCAGGGCGAAGGTTTTTCTCTCCCATTGGGGCCTCCATAATGACATGATCTGGGACGGCCAAGGTTATAGCGGGCAGGGCGGTGCGATCTCCTTTGAAGTTTTCCCGAAAAAACGTGTTCATCTCTTGGGCTGAAACTTTACTTGCACTCATTTGACGTCCCTTTTTTCTTAACGCTTAACCCATTTGCACCTCTGCGCAAACGTGTTACTTAGCGCCTTATGCGTTGCCCCTTTTGTAGTTCCGAAGACACCCAGGTCAAAGATAGCCGTCAGGCCGAAGATAATACGGCTGTGCGCCGCCGCCGTCTTTGCGGAAAATGCGCGGGCCGTTTTACGACATTTGAGCGTGTGCAATTGCGCGAATTAACGGTTGTTAAAAAGTCAGGACGGCGAACGCCTTTTGACAGAGATAAAATGGCGCGCTCCGTCATGATTGCGATGCAAAAACGCCCCGTTGATCCAGAACGCATTGAACAAATGCTAAGCGGCGTTGTGCGTCAATTAGAGAGCGCAGGTAATTCCGACATCACCTCTGACCATATTGGGGCGCTCGTTATGGAAGGGCTCGCCAACCTCGATAAAGTTGCCTATGTGCGCTACGCCTCAGTCTATAAGGATTTCCGCGCGACTGCTGATTTTGAAACCTTTATTGAGGAAGAAAACCTCGTCACTGAAGTTGGCGAAATGGGTAATTCCGAGAGTAGCGAAGAAGAGTAGCTCTTGCCGCGCCCCCAGGTCACATTAAAGCTCGCCACATCGCTGGACGGTAAGATTGCTTTGGCCAATGGTATGTCCGAATGGATTACGGGCGTGAAAGCGCGCGCCGAAGGGCGTAAACTGCGCGCGCGCCATGACGCCATCGCCGTAGGCGCAAATACGGCTGTTTTGGATAATCCGCAGCTTACAACGCGCTTGCCGGGCGAAGCTGACCCTATCCGCGTGCTATTTGATTCCAAATTGCGCTTATCGCCCCAATCAAACCTTGCCATGACAGCGAAGACGACGCCTGTCTGGGTGTTTAGCGGCGTGGCAACAGGGGAGACGGTCGATAGATTGAAAGAGCAGGGCGTTCGCCTTTTTAAGACCCTTGTAAACCCCCATGTCGATTTAGAAACGGCGCTGCAAGTGCTGCACGATAATGGCGTCTCTTCACTTTTGGTAGAAGGCGGCGGCACTTTGGCCGCGAGTTTCTTTAAATTAGATGCAATCGACGTTATTGAATGGTTTCGCGCGCCGATTATACTCGGCGGGGATAGCCGCGGCTCAATTGGGGATTTGGGCCTAACGGATATGAACTTCGCCAAGAGGTTTAACCGTATCGACATCAGAGATTTGGGTGACGACATCCATGAACGCTATGAGCGTATAAGCTGAGGATAGGCCCTAATGTTTACAGGTATTATTACAGATATTGGCACGATTAAGTCTGTCACGCGGGGCACTGGGGGTGAGTGGGGGGATACCCGCATGGACGTGAATTGCAGCTATGACACTGACGGTATCGATATTGGGGCGTCTATTTCCCATTCCGGCGCTTGCATGACGGTCATCGAGAAAGGGCCTAACTGGTACGCGATTGAAGTCTCTGATGAGAGCCTGTCCAAGACGACTATGGGGGATTGGGCAGAAGGCAGTCAGGTCAATTTGGAACGCGCGCTGACAGGTAAGGACGAAATGGGCGGGCATTTGGTAACAGGTCATGTGGACGGCGTAGGAACATTGCTGAGCCTTGAAGAAATCGCAGGCTCGCATAAATTACGATTTGAAGCGCCTGATGATATAGCTTTCGGTATTGCCTCTAAAGGCTCCATCACAATTGACGGCGTTTCGCTGACCGTTAATGCGGTTGAAGGCAACCAATTTGAAGTGAATATTATTCCACATACGTGGCAAGTCACCACATTGGGGAAATTACAGGTCGGGGGCAAAGTAAATCTGGAAATCGACCTCATAGCACGCTATGTGGCCCGATACTTAGACAATAAGACGACGTAGCGCATAAGACCCCAATTTTTGAAAGCCTAGCATGCCTGATAGCACATTAAACGAAACCACTGACAAGCAAGTCTATAATCTCGCCACGCCAGAAGAGATTATCGATGATGCCCGAAATGGCCGCATGTATATTCTCGTCGACGCCGAAGACCGCGAAAACGAAGGCGACCTTATTATCCCTGCGCAATTTGCAACGCCAGACGCGATTAATTTCATGGCTAAATTTGGCCGGGGGTTAATTTGCCTCGCCATTGAGCAAGTCAAAGCGGATGTGCTGGGTCTATCTAATATGTCTGCCGATAACCGCTCGCGGTTTGAGACGGCCTTTACGCAATCAATCGAGGCCCGCGAGGGCGTTACGACAGGTATCAGCGCAGGCGACCGTTCACACACAATCCAAACCGCGATCGATCCAGAAAGCCGCGCCGACGATATTGTCTCCCCTGGTCATATGTTCCCGATCATTGCCAAAGATGGCGGCGTATTAGTGCGCACGGGTCACACCGAAGCCTCTGTGGATATTTCGCGCGTGGCGGGGCTGAACCCCTCCGCAGTTATCTGCGAAATCATGAATGATGACGGCACTATGGCCCGCCTTGATGACCTTGTTAAATTCGCGCAATTTCACGGCCTGAAAATTGGGACGATTGAAGACCTGATTGCTTACCGCATGAAGAAGGATCATTTCGTCAAACATGTGGCATCCTCTGATTTCACGTCGCAAAATGGTGATGATTTTAAGATCCATGTCTATCGTAACTTCCTTGACGGCAAAGAGCATGTTGCCTTGTCCAAAGGCGAGCCTAGCCCAGAGACTGAAAGCCTTGTGCGCGTGCACAAAATCGATTTCGCAGGGGACATCCTCTATGAGGAAAGCCCGCGTTCAGGCCTGATTTGGGACGCGATGAAACAGCTCGCTGCCCATGACGGTCACTCCGTCCTCGTTCTTATCCGCGAAGGCTCTATCGATACGCTGCTCGAGCGTTTAGGCGCGCATAAAAGCTTTGTTGATCGCAAGGAACAAAATATTCGCGAATATGGTGTCGGCGCGCAAATCCTCGCGGCGCAAGGCGTTCAAAAGATGCGCTTGATTACCAATACAATGCCAAAGCTTATTGGGCTAGAAGCCTATGATCTTGAACTCGTCGGCATTACGCCGCTGATAAGCGGACCTAAATAATTATGAAAATTCTCGTTATTGAAGCTCGTTTTTACGACAAAATTTCTGATGCTCTTTTGGAGGGCGCATTAGACGCTTTGCAAAAGGCCAAAGCTGACATCACCAAGATGACGGTTCCTGGCGCGCTTGAAATTCCGCATGTTATTTCTATGGCCGAAGCTGCCAATGCGGGTTTTGACGGCTATGTTGCTTTGGGCTGCGTTATTCGCGGCGAGACAACGCATTATGATTATGTCTGTCAGGAAAGCGCCCGCGCGATTATGGACTTGGCTGTGAACCAGCAATTGGCGATTGGTAACGGCATCATCACGGTTGAGAATGAAGACCAAGCTTGGGCCCGCGCTAGTAAAGATAAAAAAGACAAAGGCGGTTTCGCCGCCAATGCCGCGCTTAAGATGATAAAAATCAGAGCAGAGCTTGGCGCCACCTCATGAGTAAGGGGCCGCATTCTAAGCTCCGCCGCGCCGCGCGCCTCGGCGCCGTGCAAGCGCTCTATCAGATGGATGTCGGCGGAACGCTCTCGACCTCAGTGGTCAAAGAGTTTATCGAGCATCGTTTCGGCCATGAAGATGAACCAGATTATATCGCCGCAGATGAAGCGTTTTTTACAGATATCGTGGAGGGCGTGGTAAAGTTTCAAGACGATATTGATAAAAGCATCTCTGATAACCTCTCAGCCAAATGGACGTTAAAGCGTTTGGACTTAACCCTTCGCGCCATTATGCGCTGCGCCGGATATGAAATTCAGCGCCGCCCAGATGTGCCCGCCCTTGTGATTATTGACCAATATGTCTCCATCGCGGCGGATTTCTTTGAGGGTAAAGAACCGGGATTCGTGAACGGCGCGCTCGATAAGATGGCCAAAGCCGTCCGCGCCGCTGAATTTGGCATGATCGGCGGTCCATCCGCCAGCCATGGATGAATTCGATTTCATAGCCACGCACCTCGCGCCCCTCGCAGGGCCGGGCGGGCTAGGCTTGAAAGATGACGCCGCGCTTTTAAAGCCGTCCTCAGGCAAAGACCTGATCCTCACCAAAGATACAATGGTCGAAGGCGTGCATTTCCCAACGGGGCATTTCGGCGGAGATACAGCAGAAAAACTCTTACGCGTGAACCTATCTGACTTGGCCGCTAAAGGAGCGCACCCGATAGGCTATATGCTCTCTATTGCTTGGCCAAAAGGAATAGAACAAAAATATTTCCAAGGCTTCGCAGCAGGCCTGCGTGATGTGCAAGAGGCCTATGATTTTAAACTGTTAGGCGGCGATACCACATCAATTGACGGGCCAATGGTCGTGACCGCAACCCTAATCGGAGAAGTTCCCACTGGCGAAATGGTGCAGCGCAGCGGAGCCAATATAGGCGACGACATTTGGGTGACGGGAACCATCGGCGACGCTTATCTCGGCCTGCAAACCGTCCTGGGCAAAGCCTTGGATCCCCAACCCACCGCAGACGCCCTATTGCATTTCGAAGAAGCCTATTACCGCCCCGAGCCCCGGCTTCTATTTCGTAAAGCGTTACGCCAATACGCGAACGCCTGCGCCGATATATCGGATGGTTTGGTGGCGGATGCGCGGCATGTTTCGAAGGCAAGCGGGGTAGGCTTTAGTATAGACGCGGACAAAATTCCGCTTTCTAGCGCAGCGGGTGCGTGGCTTTCAGGACAGGAGGATGAAGACGCGGCTTTTAAAGCGCTCATTACGGCGGGCGATGATTATGAGTTGGTGTTTACAGCGTCTCCAAGAGAAGCGACCCAAATTCGTCAGGCTGCCAAAACGATTGGTATGCGTTTGTCAAAAGTTGGCGCAGTCGTGAAAGGTGGGGGTGTTTCAGTTACGTCAGGGGGGGCACCCATGATTTTTGATAAAACGGGTCACATCCATTTTTAGGGAGTTTGCCGATGACTAATTTAAAAGAACTGGGTTTATACTCCCCAGTTTTAAAGGACTTGGTCTTGTCGGTACAAATTATATGTGACTCCATGGCATACTCTCACGTCTTAGCTTCGTTAGAATTAACAACCTATACACAAGAAATATAAGGTCGATCGCACCTACGCCTATGATGACTTAGGAAGGCTTGAAAGCGCAGACAGCCCGCATTGAGGCGATGCGGATTATACCTATGACAAAATGGGGAACCTCCTAACCAAGACCTTTGATGATTGGAATGGCGTTACGCGCACCGTCACCAATAGCTATGACAGCGCCACAAACCGCCTAACCTCAACGGCGGACACTGCCAATAGCTTTAATAGCAGCTATGACTTTGAGTATAATGACAATCGCGGCAACGTCACCAAGACAGGCGGATTAACCTTCACCTATGATATGGCGGATCAGCCTACCTCTATGAACGGCGTAGCTCCCAATACGGGAACAAGCGTGATTGGCAGCTATGTTTATGATGGGAACCTGAAACGCGCGAAAACCATCGTCAACGGAATTACCCGCTATAATGTCTATGATCATCAGGGGCGACTGGTCCATGTCGAAGAAGGCGATGGCAATTACGTTTCTGAGACCAACTATCTCCATGGCGCTGGCATGACGCTGGCACGGATAAAGGACGGTGTTTTCACTTACATGCATCCCGACTATCTCGGCCCTCCGCAAGCTGGGACCGATACAACAGGCGCGGTCGAGTGGAATGAATACTACACGCCGTTTGGCGAAACGCTGATAAGTGCGGCGGCCAATGATAACCAAAGTGGCTTTACGGGCCATATTAAGGACGCCGATACAAGGTTGAACTATATGCAGGCACGCTATTATGACCCGAATAGTGCGCGGTTCTTGAGTGTGGATCCTGTTACCTTACTCGAAAGCGGAAACCCTGCAAACTTTAACAGATATTCTTACGCTTTCAATGACCCCGTAAACCTAATTGACCCCGATGGTAATCATCCAGCGATTGCAAGAAAGGTGATTCAGAAGGTAGTTACAAAATCCCTCAAAAAAAGACTACTGAGCAGTACGCAAATCCCTGAATTCGCCTTAGATGTAGCCCTATCTGGAGGTGACCCTTCGGAACTAGGTAACGCGGTCGGCAATTTAATTGCAGGAAAAATTTCGAAAGCAAAGCGCGTAAAGCAACTTGCAAAGAACCGAGCTCAAGGAAAAAAAGGCGAAGCTCTGACGGAGGCGAAATTGGGGGACGAGTTAGGGGGCAAGCAAATCACCTTAGAATCTTCTAAAGGAACTAAAGCTAGAGTAGATTTTATGAAGAAAGATCGGAGCGTTGTTGAAACCAAAACCGGAAATGCAAGCCTTTCCTCCAATCAGCAAGATGCTTTTGATGATATAAATGCTGGTAGGCCAGTGATCCCTCGTGGTGCAAACGCAGAGGCCGCCGGTTTGAAGCCTGGGATACCTATAAAATTACCGTCTTGTTCAATTGATCGTCCATGTTAAGTATCTTTGATGCAGAAAATATTTGTTGATAGTGTTTTAAAAGCTTGTGATGAAGCATTGAAACTAAAAAGTTTCGAAACCCCTCGCAATGGAACTCGATTCATTCGATTGGATGAGAATTTTTTGGGTTGGGTTGGTTTAAACAAAGGCAACTATGCAGACAATCTACAAATAAATCCATTTATAGGAATCCATTGCATTCCTATTATGAGGCTAAACTCCCATTTGGCAGCAGAAAAATACAAGCAAGGTGTTTCAGCCTCTTATGCGATACATATGGGAGAAATAGCTCCAAAGTTAAGGCAGTTTATTTTTTCTAGCAGTACCGATTTGCATGACGAGGCAGAAAGGTTAGCAAATGAGATTGCTACTCATGCTTTGCCTTGGATGAAAGCACACGCGAGTTATGAGATTTTGATCCCCTTATTTGAGTCCAAGTTAGAAATGTTAGGAGGATATCCGGAACGATATGTGTCCGCTCTGTATTATTCTGGAAAAATAGAAAAGGCTAAGAACTTTGTGCAAGAAAGAACTGACATTTTTGACCCTAATGATAAGGGAGTATACTCACTTTATGAAAAGTTCGGGAAACCTTTCTTAGACATGTTGGAAGGCGAGAAGGATCGAAACAGTTGTGGAGCATGATAAAGTTAACAAGGCCAACTATTCAGATTTAACAGAAGCGGCTCTAGATATGGACACATTTATGGACATCAGCACGAATGAGGGATCTGGAGACGAAGAGTTTACAGGTTTTGTTATCAAACTCTGATGTGCCTCTAGTTTTGTAGACACCTTGTTTGGTAAAACTGGAAGCAATTACAGTATCTTATAGGCTGAACAATCCAACTGCGCATCCCACTCCAAAGAAAAACCCGAAAGAAGGGTTTTCCTTTTTCCGGGTTTCTCAAGAAAGACCTGCTATCGTTAGCTAACGACCGCCTGGTCCTCCTCCCCCCCCGGGAATGTCTTGTTGTCCGCCGATTTGCTCGGTTGGGATACGGCCGATTGTGCCGAAAATTTGTTCTAGGACTGAAAGTTCGCGTCCGCGCGTGGGTGTTTTGCGGTCGACGTAATTCACGTAGCGGCCATCTTCGATCCCGTAAGCGCCGACTTTGGTCACTTGGCCGTCTTCGTTAAATGTGATCGCTGTTATCGTGCGCTCTTCAATTTTCGGGCGTAAATAAGCGTAGCGCTGACGAACGGCGTTCATGTAGAACCAGGTATCGTCGCTTAGGTCTTCATCAAATGTTGATTTCACAGAGGGGTTACCTAGGCGGGCGAGCACTGTCGCTTTTGTATCTGTCTCAGGGTTTACTTCTTGCGGCTTGGCATCAGCCGTCGGCACATAACCATTTGTCCGCAGAATGGGGTTGCAGGCTGTTGTGAGCGCGGCAAGGGCAAGAACTGCGACAGTTTTAGCAATGAAACGAGTCATATAAGGCTTTAGTTTGTTTCTAATCTCGCTATGACCTAGCGAAACGCCGATTGGCTGGCAATAGGCTATGTGTAAATTTAATGGATTGTAAGTGATGGGCATTTTCAGCAAATTATTTGGCGGCAAAGACCCCGTCATGACGGATGCTGGTCGCATCTACACAAAACTCATGGGCCAAGCTCGGCAAGCCGCTTTTTACGGCGAGGGCAGAGCGCCCGATAATTATGATGGCCGCATAGATGTTCTGACATTGCACATCGCCGCTGTTCTCGAAGCCCTGTCACATCACGGGGAACAAGGCGAACGCCTGTCTCAAGCGGTATATGATGTCATGCGCGATGACTTTGAAGTTGCGATGCGCGAAGAGGGATTGTCAGATACGGGTATTAAGCGCCGCATAAAGCCGATGATGCAGCTATTCTATACCCGCGTAAAAAGCTATGTTGAGGCTTTGAAATCCGAAGGCGCTGAAAATCAGCTTAGAGAGACTTTTGAGGCGGGCTTGTTGGCGGAGAGCGGCGCGGCATTTGCGAGCCGCTTATCTGGCTATGCGGCCGAGTTTTCGCAAAATTTAAAGGGCTTGACCTTGGGACAAATTGCTTTGGCCGAATTTGATATTCCTGCGGCGCCTAACTAGGGTCTGTCCTTTAGGCTTTTCGAAATAAAGTTAGCCACTTACGGCGCAATCGCTTATAAGCCTCGCCAATTGCGCGATTCAGAAAGGGCTTTATGCTCGACGGACTGGTTTTATCCATAGATGCGATGGGCGGCGATAATGCCCCCGACATCGTTATTAAAGGGATTGAGTATTTTCTCAAACATGAGGGAAAGAACCGCCGCGCGCGGTTTTTACTGCATGGCGATGAGGCTGTACTGAACGGGCTTTTCGCAAAGCATAAACTTACGGCAGCGCGTTCAAAAATTCGTCACACTGACATTGAAATTGCCATGGATGAGAAGCCATCTCAGGCTCTTCGCAAGGGCAAAGGGTCCTCCATGTGGAATACCATTGAGGCGGTGAGAGCAGGCGAAGCTAACGTTGCTGTTTCGGCCGGGAATACCGGGGCTTTAATGGCGATTTCGAAAATAAGACTGCGAAATAAACACGGAGCTCAACGTCCCCCATTGGCTGCGAGTTGGCCAAATCCAAATGGCATGGGCGTGGTTTTAGATGTAGGCGCAAATGTTGATTGTGATGCCGCTCAGTTGACAGAATTTGCGGTCCTTGGGGAAGCTTATTATCGCGCGGTCTATAAAGTTGAAAAGCCGCGCGTAGGGCTTATCAATGTCGGCGCAGAAGAGGGAAAAGGCAATGACACGGTCAAGGCCGCGCATGAACGTCTTACCTTAAGTGAACTTGATATGAATTACATCGGATATGTTGAAGGTAATGATATTTCAACAGGCGGCGCTGATGTCTTTATAACGGACGGTTTTACAGGGAATGTGGCGTTGAAGACTGCTGAAGGTACCGCGAAACTTATCGGGACTTATTTCAGTGCTGCTCTCAAGAGTGGGCTTTGGTCCAAATTTACCGCGTTTTTAAATGGTGTCGCTCTTCGGAAGCTTAAGAGGCAAATTGACCCTCGCAATGTGAATGGCGCCGTTTTGCTTGGGTTAAAGGGGGTTGTCGTAAAGAGTCATGGTGGTACGGATCACATCGGTTTTGCAAATGCACTAAATGTTGCGATTGGTCTTGCAGAAAGTGATTTCCTAGAAGAAATTGACCGTACGCTGGACGCGCTCCATGATGAAGATGATAATATAGGGTTCATTGCATGATACGGTCTGTCGTTAAAGGTATTGGCAGCTATCTGCCCGAGCGCATATTATCCAATGCTGAATTGTCAGAAAAAGTTGAAACCTCTGACCAATGGATTCGGGACCGCACGGGCATAGGCCAGCGGCACATTGTGGCCGATGACCAATGCACATCTGATTTGGGGTTAGCGGCGGCTCAGGCGGCGCTTGCGGATGCCGGTATGACGGCAGATGATATCGATTTGATTGTCGTTGCTACAACGACGCCGGATTATACTTTTCCAGCAACAGCTACTATTATTCAAAATAAACTTGGCATTAAACACGGCGCGGCTTTTGATCTGCAAGCGGTCTGTAGCGGCTTTATATACGGTGTGAATGTCGTGGATGCTTTGCTGCGCGCAGGTAGTGCTAAGAATGCGCTTTTGATTGGAGCAGAAACATTCTCCCGCATTCTCGATTGGGAAGACCGCACGACCTGTGTGTTATTTGGCGACGGCGCAGGCGCAGTTGTGCTGTCAGCGCAAGAGGGCGGCGATCAAGAGGGTGGTGATACAGGTGTCTTGAACACCTTTATCCGCTCTAATGGTGAGCACCGTGAACTACTTTATGTCGATGGCGGCCCCTCTAAAACACAGACTGTGGGCCATGTCCGTATGATTGGGAACCAAGTTTTCAAACATGCTGTGAAAGATATCGCTGCGGCTATGGAAGAATGCGCGGCAGGCGCAGGCATTGCGATTGCAGATATTGATTGGTTCGTGCCGCACCAAGCTAATCAGCGTATTTTAAACGGCGTGGCAAAGCGGCTAAAGCTTGATCCTGAGCAAGTGATTTCAACCGTTGAATTTCACGCAAATACGTCGGCGGCCTCTGTCCCGCTGGCTATGGATACAGCGGTCAAAGACGGCCGTATTAAGCGCGGGGATTTGGTGATGCTCGAAGCTTTTGGCGGCGGGTTTACGTGGGGCGCGGCGCTGTTTCGCTATTAGCTATTTAGGCTTTTGATCTTTTAGGCTGGGCTCTATTTTGGGTCTGGCTGTTGGCTGCCTGACGGCATTTGTCCCAAGACATCCATGACGGATTTAATCAACGGGATTTCATGCTGCATGGCGCGGTAACCGCGTTCAATAAGTTCTTCGGCTTTGGTAAATTCTAGCATCCCAATATGGCCTATGCGCGGCGCGACAAAGACGTCGGGCGGGTCGCCAGCAAGGCGGGAGCGCGAAATCCGGTCCATGACGATATTAAGCGTGCCCATCATAACTGACCCGATTTTTGGGCCTTTGCCAGGCTTGGTATCGCCCATCATAGATTTAATGAGAAGGCGATCTGGCCGTAATTTGTTGAGAGATTGCGCCGCGAGTTCAAACGGGTCGGCCGTATCGTCCTCGTCGTCATTATCGTCAAAGTTCATCTCATGAGAGCTGCCAATAGGGCCAAAGGCGTCGCCGTTAAGGCTAACGGCAATGACCATATGCGCGCCAAGGGCGCGGCACGTTGAGACGGGAACAGGGTTAACCAATGCGCCGTCAATCATATAGCGGCCATCAATTTTTATCGGTTCAAAGGCGCCGGGCAGGGCATAGGAGGCTCTTACGGCTGGCACCATTTCTCCGCGCTGCAGCCAGACTTCGTAACCCGTGCGCAGATCGCAGGCGACGGCGGCAAATTTACGGTCTAGGTCTTCGATGCGTGTGTCGCCCAGATAGTGCCTCAGCACGCGTTCAAGGCGCTCGCCGCGCATAAAACCCGATCCGCCCCAGCTAACATCCATATAGCTCATCATGCGGCGTTTATTCAGGGCGCGTGCCCAATTCTCTAAAACGTCTAACTTGCCCGCGAGGTAAGCTCCGCCGACGACTGCGCCGATGGATGTGCCCGCAATGATGTCAGGTTTAATGCCGGCTTCTATCAATGCACGCAGCGCGCCAATATGGGCCCAGCCCCGCGCCACGCCGCCGCCTAATGCGAGGCCTAAAGGAGGCGATGTTCGATGTGCTGAGCTGTCCGTGTCGAGTCGCATAATTCCCTATAGGCTAAGCTGACGCTAAAATGAACGGCTATCTCATGGAAAGTTCAGACTTGCCAGATTAGACAAAGTCTGAGCAACACGGTAATGATAACAAAAAAGGGACGCACCATGAAAATATCAATTTTAACCGCTACAATTTTATCTATCACCGCATTGGGTTTTGCAGGCTGTGCCTCGATCTCCGAAGGGGAATGTGTTTCAGGGAGCTGGAGCGATATTGGCTATAAGGACGGCGTTAATGGAAAGCCCCGCGATAGACTTGCGGATTACGCCAAGACCTGCGCGAAATATGATATTCAGCCCGATCGCGGCGCTTATCTGACCGCCTTTGATAGCGGGCTGATGAAATATTGTACCTATGAGCAAGGCTTTGAACTCGGGGAAAAGGGTAGCTCTTATAATCAAGTTTGTTCCGGCAATTTAGCGACGGGGTTCTCGCAAGGCTATGATGAGGGCCGCGCGGTTTATGAAATCTACCGAGAGCATAAGCGCCTGATCAGTGACTATGACGATACCTTGGATGCTTTGGTCAATGTGCGCGGACGTTTATCTGGAGATATCGCAGATAAAGATGATGACGGCGTTGTTATTCCGCTAAGCGGGAAAGAGCGTAAGCGTTTGGTCAAAAAACAATATCGCCTCGAAGGTGAGCTTGATGATTTACGCCAAGATATTCGTGATTTTGAATATCGGAATAATCTGCCACGTCATAGTTTCTAACGGTCCTGAGCCTAACGTTTCATACGCGTTGATAAGATCACGGAACTGACAGTGCGTTCAACACCGTCAATGGCAATGAGGTGGTCAATCATCGTGTCCAAGCCGGTTACGCTCATGGCCACGATCTCGGCAATAAGATCATGCGGCCCTGAAACGGAGTAGACGGCGCGCACGCCGTCAATGGTCTCCATTGCTTTGATGATATCAGCGGTCATACGCGGGCTCACGGTAATCATGACATGAGCTTTGATTTCTTGGTCTAAATATTCAGAGGATAATTGGACTGTATAGCCTGCAATAACGCCTTCAGATTCAAGCCGCTCCAAGCGTTTTTGCACGGTAGATCGGGAGACCCTTAATATCTGTGCGAGCTCCGTTGTGCTCGCTCTTGCATTACCGCGCAATACCGCTAATAGCTGCTGATCTTTAAAAGTTACACGTATTGTCACAATTACTCCTCAATTTGGCCAAAAATCTACACTATTCTGCGCATAATGTCACTGCAATAGCGGCTAAAAATCTGCTTTATTCTTATGAAAGGCGACTCGGAATACTGAGAGCTTATCGGGGTCATCGTATTTAGGTCGAAAATCGGCGGAACTTAACTTTGAGCGAAATTAAAGATACATATCTCTTTCGGCCTATTCGCAGCGAAGATGCGGCGTCGCTGTTAGATCTTGTCCAGCAATCTAGCGGCGGTCTTTCGAGCCTTCAGCCGCGCCTTGCCTTTCTAAAAGACTATATTTCTACGTCAGAAGCCAGTTTTTCAGGGCAAAAAGACCTTGAAGACCCGCATAAATACTTACTTGGTTTATTTGACCTTAAAGCCGACCGATTAATTGGTTGCGCGGCAGTGAAAACACAAATCGGTAAAGACTGCCCCTTTATTAACTTTGACATAAAAGGTGACGGGCCAGACCAATGCCTTCAGGCGTCATCGCGCTTTACAGGGGCAACCGAGGTGGGGTCGCTCTTTTTGCATCATGATTACCGCGCAGACGGGCTCGGGCGCTATCTTGCGAAAGTTCGTTATCTTCTCATGGCCTCTGAGCCTTGGCGTTTTGGTGACAGCGTCATAGCGGAATTGCGCGGCATTTGCGGCGCGGAGGGAAGTCCGCTTTATGATCACCTTTTCAAAGATAAACTTGAGAGCAGTTTCTTAGAAGCAGACGCCGAATATTATGACCGTAATCCGGACGCCTTAGGTGATATCGTTCCGATTGGCTGTATCGCGACCTCTGATATGCCTTTGGCGGTCAAAGCGTCTCTCGGGCAGCCTCATCCGTCAGGAATTGGCGCGATGCGTCTCCTGCAGCGTGAAGGGTTTATATTTTCGGGCACAGTAGATTTGTTTGACGCGGGCCCGATTATGTCGGTTCACCGCGATACTATCCGCACGCTGATGAACGCCAAGACAGCGGCGGTTTCCACTTCCAAAAGCCAAGCTCTAGGCGCGCCGACATTAATTGCTTCAGGTAAGGTGAAAGATTTTCGTGCGGTATTAACCCCCGCAGCGCTTGGTGATGACAATGTTGGAATATTGCCAGAGGCGCTGCGCGCTTTGGGAGCAGAAAGCGGGGGCACGGTCAGATATTGGCAAGCCCCGCCGCGCAAATCTGCGGCGATACAGACGCTGGTAAAAGCCCACGCCTAAACCTACAACCCTATCAAACGACACATGGAGGCCCGCATGGCCACTGAGCCCACAATGACCCATCTTTGGGATGACCCCTTATTTCTAGATAGCATGCTGTCCGAGGATGAGCGCATGATCCGCGATATGGCGCGGAGTTACTGCACGGATAAGCTTATGCCGCGCGTGAAATCTGCTTACCGCGAAGAACGCTTTGATCGTGAGATTTTTAATGAGATGGGCGAGCTTGGTTTACTTGGCGCCATGGTCGACGAAAAATATGGCGGCATTGGCGCTAGCCATGTGGTTTATGGCCTCGTGGCCCGCGAAGTTGAGCGTATCGATAGTGGATACCGCTCTATGATGTCCGTGCAAAGCTCGCTTGTAATGTATCCGATTGAGTCCTTTGGCTCCGAAGAACAGAAAATGAAATACCTTCCCAAACTTGCGACAGGCGAACATATTGGCTGCTTTGGCCTTACTGAGACGGATGGCGGCTCTGATCCGGGCGCAATGCGGACGACGGCCACCGCCGCGCCTGGCGGCTATATCCTGAACGGTTCCAAAATGTGGATTACAAATTCACCTGTGGCTGATGTCGCGGTTGTTTGGGCCAAACTTGACGGGGTTATTCGCGGATTTATCCTAGAGCGCGGCATGAAGGGTTTTTCTGCGCCTGAAATTAAAGGCAAGCTTAGCCTGCGCGCCTCAATCACGGGTGAGCTCGTCTTTGATGACTGTTTTGTGCCTGCTGAAAATCTTATGCCAAATGTCAAAGGACTTCGCGGTCCTTTTAGCTGTCTGAACAAAGCGCGTTACGGCATTGCCTGGGGCGCTATGGGCGCGGCTGAATTTTGCTGGCACGCGGCGCGGGATTACGCGATGGAACGTATTGTCTTTGGAAAGCCGATTGCAGCAACGCAGCTCGTGCAAAAGAAACTCGCTGACATGCAAACTGAAATCGCTTTGGGCCTTCATGGGGCCTTATCGCTAGGACGCGCTCTGGATGCAGGGGCTTGGAGCCCAGAATCCATCTCTTTGATGAAACGCAATAATTGCGGCAAAGCCCTCGATATCGCCCGTGTCGCGCGTGACATTCACGGCGGGAACGGCATTAGCGAAGACTACCATATCCTCCGCCACGCCATGAATTTGGAAACTGTGAACACCTATGAAGGCACGCATGATATCCACGCCCTAATTCTAGGCCGTGCGCAGACGGGACACCAGGCTTTTTATTAATCCAATCTACGCAAAATACATAAAGCGCGGAACTACCTAACTCACCAAATTATCACAGGTTGAAACATCGCCGCGGATAAGCGTCTTGGCCGACCAAGCATTGCTACTGATCGGCTTTCCGTTCCGCACATTGCGCGGATTATAAGAATAGAGACATGAGCCTGACGCATAAACGGTAAAGCAGCTTTCATTGCCCGCGAGATCGCCCGAATAGGTGAAGCAAATGATATCGTCCTTTATCCTCCAATTCCCATTATCGCTGACATCGCCTTCGCGGTAATATGTGGAACCGTCTGCGTAAAAACTCTCCGTGAACTGGTTTGTGCCAGACCGCTCGCGGGGGCGTTTGTAAATGCCGTCCATCGTTTTTCCAATAAAGGCATCATAAAGATATTTACCCGTCAAGCGGTCAAGGTTTGGGATATCTTGGGCGGAGGCGGGCAGGGAAGGCAGTGCTGCCAAAGCGAGCGCTAGGGTAATAATATAATTTTTCATGATACTAAAAGTTCGCACGTTTTTCCTTCTCCACGAATAATTGAGCGGTTGTTCCAATCCTCCGAATGTCGCATTTGCCCCGTTTGAGCGTAGTAACTCTCAAAATAGTAATAGCAGTAGTTTTCTTTATAGATGAAAAAGCAATGATCGATTTTTGGAACATCAACGTCATAGTTATGGCAAAGCTGATGGTTCGATATCCACCACTTTCCTTTATCCGTGAAATCGCCTTCTTTATATATCAGAATGCCATCTCTCTGATATGTCTCTTCGTAAGATTGCTCACCCGTAAGCACCCCTTCAAATTGGTAAAAGCCCTCAAGCGTTTTTCCATTCAGTGATTTTTTGATATCGCTACCCTTCAAAGCAAGCATCTGGTCCTGAGCGTTGCTTGATATGGCAAATGCAATGACAAGGAGTAGAGACATCAGAACTCTCATGAAATTGACGCCTCACATTGGGGCTGTTCGCCCTTCACAACGCTGCGCGCGGTCCAATAATCGCGGTCCAGCTCGTCTTGGCGTTCGACATTCTGGCTTGAATAGAAATAGTAGCAATTCTCAACGCGGTAGACGCGAAAGCATCCGCCTGGCATATCGCCAGCATCATAGAGATAGCACATGGTGTCTTTCATGATCAGCCAGGTCCCAGGGTCGTTTCGTCCATTTTCCGAATAGGCTAGCCGCCCATCAGACTTGTGAGTTTCCTCATAAAACCGTGTGGGTTTGCCTTTTTCCGTGAAGTTATAGGCTCCGCTATGGGTCTTGCCCATAAAGCTGTTGCGCAGCTTGTCGCCCATTAAGCGTTTCGCATCAGGCCGAATATCTGTCTTTTGGCTTTGCGCATTAGCCGCAGTTGCGGGGAAGACAATGAGGAGCGCGGCGATGGCTATTTTAAGAAATTTGCGGGGCACAATCAGGGTTGTCTCCTTTGATAACTGAACGCGCGGTGAAACCGAAAACAGGTGTGTCTTTCACTGAGCGTTGATAATGGTAATAGCAATTACCGCGTTGGTAGATGTTGAAACAGATTGGATTATAATTCGCAAACTCGCCGCGTTCATTTTGATCATAGCTGAAACAAAGCAGGCTGTTTTTAATCGTATAGGTTCCCGTATCCGTATGGCCATCTTGGACATGTTTAACGCCGCCGTCCCTGCGCGTCGTTTCTTCGAAGCCGAAGGACTCAAAATTTGTGCGTTTGAAACTATAAGTTCCGCGGTGCGTTTGCCCTTTAAAGACCGCGCTAAGCTCCCCCTCAGAAAGCGGCGTATCGCTCATGGGATCAGGCATGTTCACCTGCGCTAAGGCGGGAACAGCCATTAAAAAGCCGGAAATAATGATGAGTCGTAATAACCACATGAAGGTAGCTTAACATGAAAAATCAGTTTGGCTATGTCAGGGTGCAGTGTAGTGTTGTATGGAAACCCAAATACGGCATTGAGAGTTAGGCTAGAATATGACCGATGAAGCCCCCGACACAAAAGAAACACCAAGACTGCGCCGCGCCAGCCGTTATCAAAAACAGCAAGACCGTATAGCTGCCCAGCGCGCAGCGGATAATAAGCTTTACGGCGCTATGTTTGCCCTGATGAGTATCCTTGCGCTGCTCGCTATATTGATTGGCGCGCTGATGCTTTATGGAGGCAATATTGACGTCAGCGGCATGGATGATTTGGCAAAGCCGTGGTTAGGCCCTTTGTCCAAGCTTGAGGTCGGCGGGTTTGTCTTTGTCGCCTTGATTGCAGGCTGGCTTTATATGCGTATGCGCAAGCGTTAATAAGGCTTGCGGCTAGGCTATGTTTCCCCTAGATGTTCCGCGCTAATTTATACGCAATATTTATCTAATCGGAGGCCTTTATGGGGTATCGTTTTGCAATCGTCGGCGCGACTGGAAATGTCGGGACGGAAATGCTCGAAATTTTGGCTGAATCAGACATCGAAGTTGATGAGGTTTTTGCTGTTGCAAGCCGCAAGTCAGTGGGCCGCGTTGTCAGTTTTGGCGATAAAGAGCTTAAATGCGTTGATCTTGAGACCTTTGATTTTACCAAGTGTGATATTGCACTCATGTCGGCTGGCGGGGACGTATCCAAGAAGTGGTCTCCGAAGATTGCTGCGGCGGGCGCCATTGTCATTGATAACTCTAGCGCTTGGCGCATGGACCCAGATGTCCCTCTCGTTGTCCCAGAAGTGAATGCTGAGGCCGTTGACGAAATGAAGAAAGGCATCATTGCCAATCCCAACTGTTCGACAATACAAATGGTTGTCGCGCTTAAGCCGCTTCATGACCGCGCAAAAATCAAACGCGTTGTGGTTTCGACATATCAATCTGTCTCTGGCGGAGGGAAGAAAAATATGGATGAGCTTTGGGAGCAAACGAAATCCGTTTTCCATCCCCAAGAAACGTTCAAGCCTCATAACTTCACCAAGCAAATTGCTTTCAATGTTATCCCGCATATTGATGTGTTTATGGATGGCGGCGATACCAAAGAAGAGTGGAAGATGAAGGCCGAGACCATGAAAATTCTCCACAAGTCTGTAAAGGTCTCGGCAACATGTGTCCGCGTCCCGACCTTTGTCGGTCACGCCGAAGCGCTGAACATCGAATTTCATGAAGAACTCTCTGCTGACGAAGCGCGGTCAATCTTGCGCGAATCGCCGGGCCTGATGGTTGTCGATAAGCAAGAAGATGGCGGCTATATCACGCCCATTGAATGTGTGGGTGAATATGCGACCTTTATCTCTCGTATTCGCGAGGACAGCACGCAAGACAATACGCTAAACCTTTGGTGCGTAAGTGATAATCTGCGCAAAGGCGCCGCGCTTAACACGATTCAAATTGCTGAGGTTCTCATCAATCGCGGCTTTAAGGGGCGCGAGGAGGCCTAGTTGTGGGTTTGTTTGAGTGGCTTCGTAAAAGGCAGAAGCCAAATACAGGTGATGAATTTCCAATTCAAGAAAGTGTAACTCAGTCTCAAATTGCTAGAAAAAGAAGATCGATAGAGCAGTTAGAATTACATGGTATTCCTGTTTTGCAATCACTTCCTTTTACAGAAGATGAATCGGAAGTAACTCCACGAAACTTGAGAGAGCTTTCTGACCGAATGTATGCTTTGGCAACGGTCTCCGATAAGGGGTGTGGTGCCCCGCCCGAAATTGTTGCCAGGATTATTGAGGAGTTCAGTGTTGATAGTTTCACACCCGATGAACAAGCATTTATTACAAATTCTGAACCAACCGAAAATGAATGTATTCAATTCGCATGGCGATCTGAAGCGCTTTATGTTCTGACGTGGGCTTTGGGATATGTTGAAGAATTACCTTACCCAAGTGTTGCTCAAACGTCTAAAAATATATGGGAACCTTTTGCTCTTAAGCCAAGAGCAGAGTTTGAGTCTGCGGCCAAAGTACGAACAGTAACTGAGATACTTGACGAAACTGATCTAATCTATCGCTACCATTGGGCCGTTACAAATGCCCGCTTGAGTGGAGGGGATATGCCCGCTGGTCTTAACCAAAGTGTGGTTATGGAACGTCACTATGCTCTAAACTGGCTCGTTGGCTATATGGGGCAAGATTGGGATGACGTTTCGACCGATACCTAGAAATAAACAATCCCTCTCTGCAAGAAGGCTTTTGCGGAGTTACTCTTTAATTACAGCTTTAACGGCCGCCGCACGGCCTAACGCAAATTTGCTATAAAGATAGTCAAAGTGTAACTTCCATAAATGATTATCAATTATTCACGCAATGCCGAAGATTATGATAAACGGCATGGCAATATTCTGGGACGCGCTGTTGTCAAAGATATTGCGTCCGGCGCTGGCTTAATAGCTGGTGACACCCTCCTAGATTTTGCCGCTGGAACGGGCCGCGCAAGTATTGGTTTTGCTGAATATGGGCTAAAGGTAACCTCGGTTGATGTCTCTGAAGGCATGCTCGAGAAGCTGACGTCGCGATCGGGCGATTTGCCGATTCAGACTGTGATTATGGATGGCGAGACACTTCCCTTTGACGATGATAGTTTTGACGCCGTTTCAGCCGCGCGTGTCTTCTATCTTATTGAAGATTGGCAAGGGATATTGGATGAAATTAAGCGGGTCTTGAAACCAGGCGGGGTTTTCCTGCATGATTGGGGCAATGGGGATCCTGATGAAGATTGGGTGCGCATTCGCGAGACGTTGAGACATCAATTAGACTCAAAGGGCATAGAGTCGAAATTTCACCCCGGCGTTCGGTCAGAAGCGAAGCTGAATGGTTATCTTAGCCAGAATGGCTTTTCAGAAATTACATGTATCAGCGCAGGTAAGGGCGTTGCCCATACATTGCGCGACTTCATCGATTTAATCGCGCAAAAGACCTGCTCATATCTCTGGGATGTCAAAGATGACGTCTGCGCGGAGGAGGTCGCCGCGTTAACGCAATGGGCATCACAGGAGTTTCAGGATTTGGACAAATCGTTTAATCTCCCTAGACATTGCTACTGGCGGGTCTTTCGTCTCACTTCATAAAAAAAGCCGCCTCAAAGAGACGGCTTTCTAAAACTTGAATCAAAGCGGCCTGTCTTAATAACGACGTGGCGGCTTTTTCTTCGATGGGATGAGGCCTTCGATTTGCGCGCGCTTACGTGCGAGCTTGCGGACGCGGCGGACAGCTTCTGCCTTTTCGCGGACGCGTTTCTCGGATGGCTTCTCAAAATGCTTACGCGCTTTCATTTCGCGCAGGATTCCTTCGTTTTGAAGTTTTTTCTTCAGAGCGCGGAGGGCCTGATCGACATTGTTTTGACGGACGTAGATTTCAACCATGTGGTTTTCAACTCATTTCTAATTCTAAAATTTAAAGCCCCGAAACATTTCGAGGCCTTACGGAATAAGGGCTTCTAACGGGTGGAACCGAATGCGTAAAGCGATGATTGGGATAAAATACTGTTAAAACAGCTCTTTTAGGCCGAAATTTCGCACTATTGCTGCCGTTTGGGTTTTGCGGGGCGCAATCAAAGCACTAATTGCTCTATGAGAGGCCTGTTTTATACCGATAGAGAGCAAAGAGGCTGTTTTTTAACACTTTTTTACGATTTGACTTGCCTCGCCCCAGTGCAATTTGCTTTAACCATAATAACGATGAGGGAATTTCGACTATGAGCACCGGAACAGTCACACGCGCTGACCTAGCAGAAGCGGTTTACCGCGAGATTGGGTTGTCACGTTCTGAAAGCTCTGAACTTGTCGAATCTGTCCTTGACCACATTAGCGATGCCTTATTACGCGGTGAGCAAGTCAAGCTTGCAGGTTTTGGCACATTTTCTCTCCGTGATAAGAAAGAACGTATGGGCCGCAATCCGAAAACCGGGAAGGCTGTACCGATCACATCTCGCCGCGTTTTGGTTTTCAAGCCGTCGCAGATTTTGCGAGAGCGCGTTGATTCGTCTTTAACACGTAAATAGTGCTATACTCTGATTCGTATCGGGGGATTCGTAGCCGAGGGAATCGGAATGCAGGCCAAAACAACACGCGCCTTTAGAACTATTAGCGAAGCTGGCGAAGAGCTGGACTTACAGCCACATGTCCTCCGGTTTTGGGAATCCAAATTTCCACAAATTAAGCCGATTAAGCGCGGGGGTGGACGCCGCTTTTATCGCCCCGAAGACATTGAGTTTATTCGCGGGATCAAAATTCTCCTTCATGATGAGAAACACCCGATCAAAGATGTTCAAAAACTTATTCGCGTCAAAGGCGCGGCGCGTATCGTAGAACTTGGGCAATCCGTTGAGAAAGCCGCGAAAGAGCGCGATGTTGCTGATACAGTCCTGATTCCAGAACGCATCCAGAAAGCCGAACCTGAAATTCGCCGCGCCGAGGAAGACCGCGTCGTCCCCTTTACACCGCGTCCTGAACCAGAGCCCGAACCTGAACCCATACCCGAACCAGAGCCAGAACCCGCTGCGGCCCACGTCGTAGAATATGTCGAAGAAGAAGGTGAGTTTGAAGACGAGGCCATGTCCGCTGTTAACCGCTTAGAACTCGAAGAGGCTTTGGAGCGCTTGACATCTTTACGCCGCCGCTGGGAAGAATTTAAAAACCCTGCTTAAAGAGACTTAGACCTATTGCGCCCGTCGCCGCGCAGGACTATAGAGCCGCTTCGATGATAGATTCGGAGTATAGCGCAGTCCGGTAGCGCACTAAGCTGGGGGCTTAGGGGTCACAGGTTCGAATCCTGTTACTCCGACCATCATCGAAAAACCCTCAAAAATGTCACAGGCCAAATGGCCTTAAACCTCGTATAAGGTCATATGACTTATCCTGCTCTTACCGCCTCCGAACGAAGCGTCCGTAATTGGCTTTTTGTAATGCTGTTAATGGTCGGCGCGATGATCGTGCTGGGCGGGGCGACGCGGCTCACGAATTCTGGCCTGTCCATAACAGAATGGGCCCCGATTAAGGGCGCATTGCCGCCCCTAAGCACCGAGGCTTGGCTGTCCGAATTTCAAAAATATCAGCTCATACCTGAATTTTCGGCCGAGCATCCTGATATGGATCTGGCGGGCTTTAAGACTATCTACTTTTGGGAGTGGAGCCATAGACAATTAGGCCGCCTTATTGGCGTCGTTTATGCGTTGCCGTTTTTCTATTTCCTCTTTCGCCGCCGCTTGCCGCAAGGACAAGTCCTTAAGTTCTTTGGCATCATGCTATTGATCGGCATCCAAGGCGGTATCGGATGGTGGATGGTAGCGAGCGGACTGGTCAATGACCGCGTCGATGTTAGTCAATATCGCCTCGCAACTCATCTTGGCGTGGCCTTTATTATTCTTGGGGCTTTGTTTTGGCTCTGGCGAAACCAAGCTGAAAGCTGGCCGCGTAAGCCGCTGGATAAGATGCTTGTTAAGCGCACAACATTATTAGCGGGCCTTGTCTTTCTGCAGATAATCGCAGGCGCTTTTGTGGCAGGCCTGAAAGCGGGGCGTACATATAATACCTGGCCGCTCATGGATGGAGACATCATTCCTGCAGGCTACGCCTCAATGAGCCCGCTTTGGCGTAATATTTTTGAAAATATTGGCGCGGTGCAATTTAATCACCGCACTTTAGCTTACATCATTCTAGCGGTCACGATTTGGATTTTCATAACGGCCAAACGCCACCCCCGGGTGCGCCGTCATATGATCGTATTTAAAGTCGTCGTGCTTTGGCAGATTGTCTTAGGGATATATGTCTTGCTAACGGGCGACGCATTATGGCTTGCGCTGTTGCATCAATTCTCAGCAATATTCGTTTGGCTGGCCGTTGTGGCCGTCATGCGCTCCGCGCAGAAAAGCTAGCGGGTTTCGAGCTCTTTGATCGCGTAGCCGCGTGATATAAGGACCAAACGCCCTTCGTGTTTTTCCGCGATTAGGAGCACCCCTTCGTTATAGACGCTTCCCATATTCGCTGATGTGACTGTCACAAATCCTGCATCTTTGACGCCGCCAATACTAAGGCCATTTTCAACCTGCATCGTCATGTTTTTCTTATCAGAGACAAGGATCAGCCCGTTACTAGAGCTATCTGGTTTTACCGCTAAACCGCCGCTGAGGTTTAAGGCATTATTGGCCTCGCAGGGGTCAGTTTCATCTTCAGTAACGTTGGCTTTGCTTAGGGTCACGGACGTGTCTTCAAAAATGTCTATATTCAGCTTTTGCGATGAACGTGATGTTGTTCTGGCCCAAATGGTAGAGCCGCTAGGGGCCGCTAATGCACAGAAGCGTTCAAATGTCTGTTCGCCTTGAGACACAGCCAGTGGGCTAAAATTGCCTTCATTATCCGACTGCACAAAAGCCTTTATTTGCCCTTGCGGGGTGAGGGCGAGAAAGACGCCTGATTTTTTCTCGCGCGCTATCCCAATCACATCGGCGTAGCGCCCAAGTGCAACGACCTCGGTCTCCGCGCTATCTGTGGTAGCGCGGTGAAGTGTCCCCTTTTTGTCCAGCAAAATAATGTGGCCAAGCCAAGACGCGACGCTATTAGGAACGAAAGTCGCCGCCTTAATGGGGGAGGGCGTTCGAATATCGCTTGTCGCGCGTAGTGTGAAATCCGCGCTCTTAACGTCGGCTTTATCATTCGGCGTCTCATTACCGTTTTGGCACGCGGCTCCCAAAAATGCGGCGGCGAAGAGAGTGTATCTAAGAAATTTCATACTGCAACATACGCGAATTAAAAGGAGTGGAAATAGTAAACTGCATATTCTGACGCGGCATGCAGCCTCATACGCGTTCTGCAATTTCTTAGGTGCTAATCATTACTTATCGCAGGGCGAGACATGGTGTAAGGCGACCTAAGACATAAAGGGCCAAAGATGACGAATGTAATTTTAATGGGGGCTGGACGAACATTGCTTGGCCTATACTTCCTTCTTCCAGGAATCATGAAATTTGCGGCTTGGGATACACATATCGAAATGATGAGCGCGCATGGGATCTCTAGCCCTGCGCCGCTTCTATTTATTGCAACTGCCGCTGAAATTATCGCAGGGATATTTTTGATTCTAAGAATTCAGGTGCGGCTTATGGCGTTAGGCTGCGCGCTATTGGTTATCATCATCAATGTCATGATGCATGACTTTTGGAATTTTGACGGCATAACTGGCGCGCATGAAATGCAAAATTTCATCAAAAACTTGGGTATCTTTGCTGGCTTGCTCGTGCTCGCATCAGAATCGGCAAAGCGAAAAATATCCCTGCGCGGATTTTGGATGCGTGATCCAAAGCTCACATAGACTGAAATATAGGGGTTGGACATTCTTGCCCTGACAGCTAGACCTCCTCAAACCAAATTGCATACGAAATCACCCAAAGGCCTTAATGTGTCGAACCTCTCCAACGACAATACATCTATTTTCTTGAATGACCTTCAGGAAAGTATCGAGAGCGGCGACTTTATTCGTATGGTGCTTGGTAAGCCCAAAGGTGTTGAAGCGAAAAAAGTTATTATTACAAGTTTTGAAAGCAAGGGCGCTTTAAAATTCTCGAGTGATTTCAGATATGCTCAAAAATCCGTCACAAAGTCTTATGACCTAAACGAACTCCTCAGCTTTTTAACGGGTGTTTTGAGTGTCGACTATTTAGCGGCAACACTTTTCACAGCAAAAAGCGACATTACATTCCTTGTAAATAAGCGCGGGAAGCCTCGTATCACGCGGGCTAAAGCCACGCAAAAACGCGCGGCCTCAACCACGCATAACCGGCAGAAAGATTACCTAGTTTCACCAGAGAGTCCTTATTTGTATCAGCTCGGCGTGACCGATCGGAACGCGAAGGTCATTCCGAAAATGTACGGGAAGTTCCGTCAAATCGCAAAATTCATCGAAATCGTGGAGCAAAGTATTCGGGGGGATATCCTAAAGTCTAAAAGGCCTATTTCCGTTTTAGATGTTGGTTCTGGCAAGGGGTATTTGACCTTTGCGCTTTATGAATTTCTTTCGGAAAAATTACCCAGCGGGGCCGAGGTCGTAGGCGTCGACACCAAAGGCGATCTGGTTACCTTGTGCAATAAGATAGCAGGAAAAGTTGGTTTTAAAGGCTTAGCGTTTAAGCAAGAGAATGTTGAGAATTTCAAATCTGAAAAACTCGATATGTTGGTCGCGCTTCATGCCTGCGACACCGCAACGGATGAGGCTCTCTTCCAAGGTATAAAAAGCGGCGCAGGATTGATATTTTGCGCGCCTTGCTGTCAGCATGAAGTCTCGTCTCAATTGCGGACGCTAAATACTGAAAACCCATTGCTGCAGCATGGCCTATTTATAGAGAAACAAGCAGACCTAATTACAGATGTTGCAAGAACACTTCTTTTGGAGAGCCGCGGATATGACGTGAAGATAATCGAATTCGTCAGTAGTGAGCATTCAATGAAGAATACGCTGATTGTGGCCGAGAAGAGCGGAACGGTAAATGAGAAGAGCTTAAAGGAATATTTGGCGCTTAAATCACAATTCGGGTTTTCAGATCAGCGTTTAGAGGTGCTGCTTGGGCAGCTGGAAGCGTGATAACGACTTCGGCAAGGGACACAGCCTCTAAAAATTACGGTATTCAGATACCGCTTTTTTAAATCATTGTTTTTGTTGAGTAATTTACCGTAGGTTCTGCAATTAAGCTGTTGACGTGTCCGGCAAGGGTCTGTAGTTACCCGCCATCACGAAAGACGCCCCGGCAAATTCCTTGTCTTGGCCGAATTCATAGAGGACATTATGAAAACCACCAAATTTTTGAAAACCGCAGAGGTTGAGAAGAAATGGATTTTGATTGATGCCGAGGATGTCGTAGTTGGCCGTCTCGCAACTTTCATTGCCATGCGTCTCCGCGGTAAGCATCTTGCTAAATACACTCCCCATATTGATTGCGGCGACAACGTCATCGTTATCAACGCCGAGAAAGTCGCTTTCACGGGTAAGAAACGTAATAATAAAGTTTATTACTGGCACACTGGATATCCAGGCGGCTTGAAAGAGCGGACTGCGGATAAAATCCTTGATGGCCGTTTCCCTGAGCGCGTTATGCGCAAAGCGGTTCAGCGTATGTTGCCTAAAGAGTCACCTTTGGCCCGTACACAACTTTCTAATCTTCGCGTTTATGCTGGTTCTGAGCATCCACATGCGGCGCAAGAGCCAACTGTCATTGATTTCAAATCAATGAGCCCTAAAAATGTAAAGGCGAAATAAGTCATGGCTGATACAAAAACACTCGAAGACCTTAAAGACGTTATGCAAGGCGCAACTACTGCGCCGTCTGCTGACGGTTCTGTTGCTGCAGCGCCTGCTGCGCTTCCAGAGCCTAAAATTGACGAGCTTGGCCGTGCATATGCAACGGGCAAACGTAAAAACTCAATAGCGCGCGTTTGGATTAAGCCTGGTAACGGCAAAATCACAATTAACGGCCGTGACCAAGAGGTTTACTTTGCACGTCCTGTGCTGCGCTTGATTATTGCGCAAGCTTTCCAAGTTGCTGACCGCGTTGATTCATATGACGTTATGGCGACTTGCAAAGGCGGAGGCCTTTCCGGTCAAGCCGGTGCTGTCCGTCAAGGCATTACTAAAGCTCTGACTTACTATGAGCCAGCTTTACGCGCTCCGCTTAAGGCTGCAGGCTTCATCACGCGCGATTCACGTGTTGTGGAACGTAAGAAATACGGTAGAGCCAAGGCGCGTAAGAGCTTCCAGTTCTCCAAGCGTTAAACAATACGATACACATATCGTTGTATTATCAAGGCGCTTTCGAGATTATCGAGAGCGCCTTTTTTATTGGAAGAGAGTCAGATGAAAAACACCGTCATATTAGGGGCCTCAGGTTATACGGGCGCAGAAGCTGTCCGGCTCATTATGGGGCATCCAGAGCTAAACCTTGTGGGCCTGACAGGTCACAGTAAGGCAGGGCAGGCTTATGGCGAGATTTATCCAAATTATCGCCATCTGAATTTAACGGATGTCGTTACAGCTGATGAGATTGATTGGTCAGATGTTGATGTGGCCTTTGCCTGCCTGCCGCACGGCGCGAGCCAAGAAACGATTGCGCAGGTCATAGACAGCGTCGACACAGTTATTGATTTGTCGGCTGATTTCCGCCTTAAAGATCCGGCGCTTTATGAAACGACTTATGGCCGTCCGCACGGATTTCGGGGCTTATTAGATAAAGCCGTTTACGGATTGACCGAATATGCACGTGATGACTTGGCTGGCGCGAAGCTGGTAGCTTGCCCCGGATGCTATCCGACATGCACCTTGCTGGCGCTGCTTCCTGCCGTTGATGCGGATATGATTGACGTCACAGATATCATCATAGATGCCAAATCTGGCGTGACAGGAGCTGGGCGTAAGGCATTGGCATCATTAAGTTTTTCTGAAGTCGCCGACGGCGCGCATGCATATGCCGTGGCCAGCCATCGTCATGCGCCTGAGATCGATCAGATGTTGACATATGTATCTGGAATCGAGGCTGAGGTGAGCTTTACCCCGCACCTCATTCCGATGAATCGCGGCATGATTGCGACCTGTTATGTAAAGCTTGGTGAAGGCGTAACACTTGACGACTTACGGGCCGTTTATACAGCGCGTTATCAGGACGAAGCTTTTGTCCACGTCGAGGCTGAAGGCGTCGTGCCGCAAACTCGTCATATCAGGGCTAGTAATCATTGCCGAATTGGTATCTTTGCGGACCGCCGCAAAGGCCGCGCGATTATCATCAGCGTCATTGATAATTTGACCAAAGGGTCGTCAGGCCAAGCCCTGCAAAATTACAATGTGACCCAGGGCTGGGACGAAACGTTAGGCCTTATGGTACAGCCCGTTTTTCCTTAGGGGATTACCTACTGATTATTTAGGTGACCTCTGCCGCGATTTCGCCCATATGGGACTATAAAGCCGAGTCATTAATAGGAGGCCGTTATGACATATTCAAAACTAGCAACTTTTTCGCTGATAGTAGCAGCGGCCTCGCTCTCGGCCTGTAGCACCGTTAGCATGCCTAATCTCGACTTTCTAAAGTCGTCGGAATTTGAAGAAGATGCCAAAAACATCGGCGACTATCCAGATATCGCAGATACGCCCTCGGCGCCAACGGATGTTCGCTCGGGTTCTCTTTGGGACATCGAGGCCAAGAAGCTCATGAAAGAGCGGGATGATTTTAATGCGGGCCGCGCCGGGCTGCAAGAACCTGTGAAGTCCGAAGCTGAATTAGAGCGTGAACTAGCCGCGCTTAAGGCTAAGGCGCGCGCTTATCAAGCTGACGACCCAAAATAGGGGGCGGACATGACAGATCATACCGTCTCAGAGCTAGAGCATAGCCCAGACCAAGATTTAGAGCAAAAGTTTGAATCTGAACGCGAAGAGTTTTACCGTATCAAACGGCTACCGCCTTATGTCTTCGCTGAAGTCAACAAGCTAAAAGCCAAGCTACGTAAAGAGGGCATGGATATTATCGACTTTGGTTTTGGTAATCCCGACAGCCCCACACCGCAGCATATTATCGATAAGTTGATTGAAACTGTGCAAAAGCCCCGAACAACAGGGTATTCTGTGTCTCGCGGGATCATGGGGCTGCGCCAAGCGGCTTCACGTTATTATAAACGCCGCTTTGATGTGGACCTCAATCCCGAAGACGAAATCATCGCGACGATCGGGTCTAAAGAAGGCTTTGCTAACCTCGCCCAAGCGATCACAGCGCCTGGCGATATCATATTTGCGCCTGACCCGTCCTATCCGCTTCATGCATATGGTTTCATTATTTGCGGCGGTGTCATCCAGCCTATCGCTGCTATTACCGCAGATGAGTATTTGGCCGGGGTGAAAAAAGCTTTGGCCGAGGCGGATAAGCCGCCCCTTGCGATTGTTGTCTGCTTTCCATCAAATCCGACGGGGCACATGGCGACACTGGATTTCTACCGCGAGATTGTCGCGATTGCCAAAGCGCACGATATTATCCTGCTCTCTGATTTGGCTTATTCAGAAATCTACTTTGGCGATCCGCCGCCCTCAATCTTCCAAGTTGAAGGGGCAAAGGACGTCGCCATTGAGACGATTTCACTTTCCAAGACCTATGCAATGGCCGGGTGGCGCATGGGCTTTGTTGTCGGGGCAAAACATCTGATATTCGCGCTAGCGCGTGTAAAGTCCTATCTCGATTACGGAGCATTTACGCCGATACAGGTTGCCGCTTGCGCGGCCTTGGACGGGCCGCAAGATTGCGTTGAAGACTTCCGCGCGCTTTACAAGAGCCGCCGTGATGTCTTGGTTGAGAGCTTTGGCCGCGCAGGGTGGGACATCCCGCCGCCCGAAGCAGGGATGTTCATCTGGGCGCCCTTGCCTAAGGGCCTTGAGCATATGAGTTCTTTGGAATTCTCTAAGCGCTTAATGGAGGAGGCCGGCGTCGCAGTCTCGCCGGGGAACGGTTTTGGCGCGAACGGCGAAGGCTATATCCGCATTGGTCTTGTGGAAAATGAACAACGCATCCGCCAAGCCGCGCGTAATGTGAAACAATTCTTGTTATCTCTTCGCGAAAACGCGGCGGAGTAATTTCCGTTGACCCCTTGATGAGCGCATTTCTTGATGTTGAAAACTCTTACCGCGGATTACGCTGGCAAGCGCGCTGCCCCGATGAGGCGGCCATAACGAAGCTTGAGCAGGTCAAAAGCCTCGATACTCTTACAGCACGCTTACTCGCGGGGCGGGGCGTCACGCCTGAACTTGCAGATGAGTTTTTAGACCCCAGCTTACGCGGCTCAATGCCTGACCCGTCATCACTGCAGGATATGGATAAGGCGGCGGCGCTCATATTAGACGCCGTTCAAGCGGGGCAGAAAATTACAATATTTGCTGATTATGATGTGGATGGCGGTAGCTCCGCGGCGCAGTTGATTCGCTGGGGCAGGGGTCTGGGTGTAGACATCGGCCTATATGTTCCAGACCGCGTCAAAGAAGGTTACGGGCCGACGGTTAAGGCGTTTGAACAGTTAAAGGCCGAAGGTAATGATCTTGTCATTACGGTAGATTGCGGCGCGGCGGCGCAGGGCGCATTAGAGGCTGCGCAAGATTTAGCCTTGCCTATCATCGTGATTGATCATCACCTTATGCACGGGGAATTGCCGCCTTGCGCGGCTTTGGTGAACCCCAACCGCGAAGATGACACCTCTGGATTAGGGCATCTTGCGGCTGCGGGCGTGACATTTATGGCCCTAGTCGCGCTAAACCGTGAAGCGCGCCGACGCGAGATAAAGAACCTACCTAACATATTGGACTTATTGGGTTTAACAGCCTTGGGAACGGTCTGTGATGTTGTCTCGCTGACTGGGCTAAACCGCGCCTTTGTCGCTCAAGGGCTAAAAGTCTTGTCAAAGGGGGACAATATCGGCGTTAGCGCCTTGGCTGATGTTGCGGGCTCTGCGCCGCCTTATACGACCTATCACTGCGGGTTCATCCTTGGGCCGCGCATCAATGCCGGCGGGCGTATTGGGAAAGCCGGGATGGGCGCAGAAATGCTCTCAACGGAGAATGCACAGCTGGCCTATGGGCATGCCGCCGAACTTGACCGCGTAAATACAGAGCGCAAAGCTTTACAGAATCAAATGATAAATGAGGCCTTAGAAGAGGCGCATAAGCTCTCCGAAAACGATGCTATCATCATCGTCAATATGGAGGGATGGCATCCCGGGGTCATTGGGATCGTTGCGGGCCGCCTCAAAGACCGTTTTGATAAGCCGGCCATTGTCATTGGGGTGAATGATGAAGGTGTAGGAAAAGGCTCTGGGCGCTCAATGTCAGGCGTAAACTTAGGTGAAGCCATCACCAAAGCCAAAGAGTCAGGGCTTCTCATGAGCGGCGGCGGGCATGCCATGGCTGGCGGCTTGACGGTTAAGGCCGATAAGATAGCCTCCCTCACTGACTTCTTAAACGCGCTTTTGGCAGATGAGGTCAAGGAGGCACGCGAAAACCTATCGCTTAAAATTGACGCGCTAATTGCGCCAAGCGCTGCAAGCCACGCCATCATTGATAAGATCGACCAAGTCGCGCCTTACGGGGCTGGAAATCCGCAGCCGCTTTTTGCGTTTTCAGACCTGCGAATCGCATTTGCTCAGCGGGTTAAAGGCGGTCATGTGCGCTGTTCTTTTGAAGACAGTTTTGGCGGACGACTCAATGGTATCTGTTTTCGGGCAGATGAAACCGGCCTTGATGAGATATTGCTCGATCCGAATGCCCCGCGAGTCCATGTGGCGGGCCGATTAAAGGCCGATAACTGGAAGGGGCGCACTAAAATCGACCTCCAACTGGTCGATTTAGCGCTTGCTTGAAAATAAAGCCGTAAAAGCGGCGAAATTTATGAAAAACCCTCTTGCAAGGCGTAGCCCCGATATATATATCGCGGCTCACAGTTGATGCGGTCCCTTCGTCTATCGGTTAGGACATCTGGTTTTCAACCAGGAAAGAGGGGTTCGATTCCCCTAGGGACTGCCAACTGTTTTCCCCAATATTTGTGCAAATATATCTCTTATCTGAGACTATAATCCGTAAAAACACCGTAATACGGAGCTTTCTAAAGAAAAATAGATGAATTCTAGAGGACTTCTCCAAGCTTCTGCTATAAGACTCGTGTAGGGCATAGATATCGAAGCGGGGCGCAAAACCGTTTTGCACAAGAATTGTCCACTCGTTTAACCCTTGGGGCAGTTGTGATGTTTTATTCAGATAGGTATTCGCAAAACTCTCGAAGTCGAAGCCTAATTCAATCTTATCGGAGACTATCCCGTTTTAACGGGACGGTTTTTTCGTTCAAGTTAGGTGCGTGCGCGGTGTTATTGTTTGGTCTGACGGCCTGCACGGCTTCAAACACTTTAGAAAATACAGTTACGGCGGAACGCCAAACTCATGAGGCGCAATCTTACGACAAAAAAACTAAGGACATTCAATCAGAGGGCACACAAGTTTCAGGGCCTGTAATGACCTTAAGGACAGTTATGACGGCAGAAGGGGTGGAGTGCCCCGCTGTTCGCGGTGAAGATGGAACCTTATATACGATCCCCTCAATGCCGCATAAGTTTGACGAAGGGGACGTATTAAACATTATTGTCGCTAACCCTATCGTCCCCGTTGCGAGTTTTTGCCAGCAAGGTGAAACGATAGATTGGATTCGTATTGAAAAACTGTCGGTGAGCGGCGAAATTTTGAAACAATGGGAAAAGTAACATTAAGTCCCAAAGCGGGCAGCTTTTAAAGATGTCGCTAATAATGAAAACTAAAGGTGGAACACATGCGTAAATTATTCACGAATTTGACGGAAATCTATGACATTGAGTCAAACTTGGAAAAACTTGATTTTTCCTTGATGTATGAGGGAGACAAAAGTGAGTCTCTTGAAAGCGATATCACGCTTTCTTCGGCGTCCACAGTTTCGCCATCTCTTCTTCCTGCAAACTTTACGTTCCATTATGATGATCCAAGCCTATATCTCTCGGATGTCACGCCCAAGGCGCCCTCTAATGACCCTTTAAGCTCAAAGGAATTCGACCCAGTCGATCCGTTATTTTCGACGCAATGGCATCTACATAATACGACGGCAGGGCAGTTTGATATCAATGTAACAGAGGTCTGGGATGATTATACAGGGAACGGCGTTCGAGTCATCGTCTTTGATAATGGCTTTGACTATTTGCACGTTGATTTGGACGATAATTACAACAGCGCTATAGATTATGATTATTCAAGCAATGATTTTACCCCATTACCAGCCAGTTCGGGAGATAATCATGGCACTGCGGTCATGGGGATTATTGGGGCTGAGCAAAACACAGAGGGCGGCGTCGGCGTTGCTTTCGGCGTCGAACTAGTTGGGTATCGCGGCTTTGCGCTAAGCGCGGCAAATGCAGATGACCAAATCCTTGACGCCGCAGGGTTAGGCGATGGCATCAATAATACTAACGGGGATGTCCTTGCAAATGGCGGAGACATTATAAGCGTTAGCGGCGGATTTGGGTCAAACGTATTCCTCAATACTACAGATATCGCCAATGCCGTTGCGAACCTCGCTGTCATAAGCGCGAACGGCCGTGACGGATTAGGGACGCTCTATATTAAATCCTCCGGCAATAGCCGCGCCGACGCCGGGAGTTCCTCCCGTGAGGAAGGCGTGGGCGAAATGATGGATAGCTCTCAATATTCGGTAAATGTTGCGGCGATGCGGCAAGATGGTTGGGTGACAGATTTTTCAACGCCCGGCGCGAATGTTGTTGTCTCGGCCTTTGCAGACGATATCAATAATAATTCAGCTATTGTGACGACGGATAGGACGGGCGCCGACGGTTACAGCTCTGCGGATCACACAAACACTTTTGGCGGCACTTCAGCCGCTGCACCTCAAGTTGCGGGTGTTGTAGCGCTGATGCTCGAAGCGAATGCCGATCTCGGGTGGCGCGATGTTCACACCATTCTTACGATGTCTGCACGGCATACAGGGTCTGACGTTGGGACGGCGGCCAATACGGGCGCGGCGGCTGGCGGTGGACATGAACAAGCTACGCAACTGGATGGCTCGTCCTGGTTTTGGAATGATGCCGCTAATTGGAATGGCGGCGGCATGCATTTCTCCAATGATTACGGTTTTGGCATGGTTGATGCACTGGCGGCTGTGCGTTTGGCTGAAAGCTGGACGCTACAATCAACATCAGCCAATAGTTTTTCAACATTTGAAGATGACGTTAATACGACCGTCACTTTTGATAATGACAGCCAGACATTTGCTATTAATGAAACAACGAATATCCTAATGGAGCACGTGTCTGTAGATATCGATTTTCAAACAACATTTCTCGCAGATATCGAAATTTACCTCATTTCTCCAAGTGGAACCCGCGTGCAATTATTAGCCGACACTGGCGATAGCGGGGATTTTGATGGTCGGTGGACGTTTGGCACCACGGCCTTTCGAGGCGAAGAGAGCGCAGGCGACTGGCAGCTCATCATTGTCGATGATGCAGGTGGCGATCCCCTTACCATTCGCGATGCAGATTTGAGAACAAGCGGCAGCAATATTAGCGATGATGATCTCTTCGTCTTCACGAATGAATATTCAGATTATGCAGGCGTTGATGGGCACGTGACAAATTTTGTCGGCGGCGCTGGTACAGACTGGCTGAACGCCGCGGCTGTAACCGCTTCTGCCGTTATCGATATGAGCGCAGGAACGGGCTCAATAGACGGCGTGGCGATTACCTTTTCGGATATTGAAGGTGTTTATACCGGAGATGGGAACGATCTCATCACAGGCAGTGTAAATGCTGACGAGGTTTATACGGGCCGTGGAAATGATACGCTAGATGGCGGCGCAGGGGATGACGTCTTAGTCGGCGGCGCCGGCGCGGACAGAATTCTCGGCGGAAGCGGCGCGGATGATAACCAGGGCGGCGTTGGATTTGACTCAATGGATTACCGCGGCGCAACCTCTGCGGTGCGATTTAATGTCGACACAGGCGGCACGTTAGGCGATGCAGCTGGTGATACATTTAGCGGCATAGAGCGCTATTACCTCTCCGATTTTAATGATGTTGTTACGGGTTCTGATGCTAATGAGTTTTTCTACGGCGAGGACGGAAATGACACCATCAATGCGGGCGGGGGGATTGACCGCGTTTACGGCGGCGACGGGAACGATATTCAGCGCGGCGATGCCGGCAATGATCTACTTTACGGATCAGCCGGTAACGATCAGCTCAATGGCGGAACTGGATTTGATATTGCTAGTTACGAATTTGCGACCAGCCGAGTTGTGCTCAACTTAGCCTCAGGCGGAACTTTAGGAGACGCCGCAGGAGATACATATTTCGGTATCGAAGTTGTTCGCGGCTCTGACTTTGATGACATTTTAGCAGGCAATACGTCCTCTAACGAACTGCGTGGCGGTGATGGCGATGACATCCTCAATGGCGGCGGCGGTAATGATCGTTTGTTTGGCGGTGAGGGCGCAGACGCGATCAATGGCGGTACAGGAGTTGATATTGCGGTCTATACCAGCGCGGCGGCGGGCGTTCAGCTTGACTTGGGAGGCAGCGGCAGTCTCGGCGAAGCCACAGGCGACACATTCTCTTCCATTGAATGGGTATGGGGATCGGCATTTAATGACCACATCACAGGTGATGGCGGGAATAACCGTCTTGAAGGGCGGGACGGGGATGATTTCCTTGACGGTGTTGACGGCAATGACCGTCTGCTAGGCGGCGACGGAAACGACATCATTAATGGCGGTGACGGCGTGGATACGCTCTTTGGACAGGCCGGTATAGATGCAATCAATGGCGGCGCGGGCAATGACTTTATGTTCGGAAGCCAGGGCGCGGACGCTTTTGATGGCGGGGCGGATTTTGATACAGTGTCTTATTTGGCGTCATCTGCTGGTGTTGATGTTAACTTAACGTCTGGCGGATTTGGCGGAGATGCTGCCGGAGACACTTATGTAAGCGTCGAGCGAGTCTTTGGCACGAGTTTCAATGATAGTATTGAGGGCTCTTCAGCCGATGAAACATTAATTGGCAATGGCGGAAATGACTACCTTGAAGGCTTTGGCGGTAACGATTCATTGATCGGCGGTGCCGGCACAGATAATTACGGCTATAACACGGTAAGTGGAGATGCGGATACGATTATAGGCTTCAGCACAGCAGGCGAGATTATATTTATCAGGGGCGGGGATGCGGCCTTTGACACCTTCGCTGAGATTATGGCTGTTGCCGTTGATTCGGGTTCAAATACGTTTTTCAATTTTGGCGGCGGAAACACGCTTACAATTGTTGGCCAAAATATCGCAGATCTCAATTCTGGTGATTTCGACTTTACAGTTGCTCAAGAGCCCCTAAATGACCCAGATGTCTTAGGCGAGCAGCCCATTGAAATCTTTGATGGCTTTGATGCGTTCGCGCAATATGACATCGCCGATTTCGGATTATTTGCTTAATGACAGCCAAGCCCATATTCGGGCTTGGCGAATGCGCCTGCATTGATTAAACGGACTTTATGAAACGCTTTATTTTATCTGCTTTATTTGTCTCATTGGCGGGGTCTGCTTTTGCGCAGACATCTAAAGATGACGTTGTTGACTTTGGCGCGCCTGTGCCTTTGACCGTTGTGTCTGAAGGCGCGAGCCACACATTCATGATTGAACGCGCCGTAACACTTGATCAGCAAGCGCGCGGCATGATGTTCCGTGAAAGCATGGATCCTGATAGCGGAATGTTGTTTGAATTTGACGAGCCAAAGATTGCGACGATCTGGATGAAGAATACACCCTTGCCGCTAGATATAATTTTTGTGCGGTCAAATGGTAAAATTCTCAAAATTGAGCATATGGCCCAACCCTATAAACTTCGCAGTGCATCATCGGAAGCGATTGTCGCCGCAGTGCTTGAATTACAGGGCGGGCGCAGCAAGGAACTCGGCATTATGCCAGGAGATGTCGTAAAGCATGCATTTTTTGGCACAGAAGCCGAATAACAGGCTTGCCTTTTAAATCTGGGTGGTTATGAAGCCCATGCCTTAGTCGGGGCGTAGCGCAGCCTGGTAGCGCACCTGTTTTGGGAACAGGGGGTCGCAAGTTCGAATCTTGCCGCCCCGACCATTCAAAAACCTCCACATAAGTGGGGGTTTTTGTCGTTTTGGGGAGTGGTTTTTGCGAAGGCTTTGAGCACATTTGGGTATTCCATGCTAGACGCCTAGACCTGCGTTGAAAGACCTGAGCTAAATCCCTGTATTAGCTCAAGGTCTGAAATCTTAAATGGAGTTCAGACCTTAGTTTTTGGTAAGGCTTTGATAACCCTAAAACCCTAATGTTACCGTAACCTTGGGAATTGGGGAATCGAATGACGGCAGCAACTCTAGCAAATCGGGCTCAAGTACAGCCTGCAGCGCAAGCCTATAAACGTGTCGAAATAGGGCGTGTTTTGACTGTTGGCTCCTCTGTGGCCGTTATGTCGATCAATAAGTCTATTATCCGTAATGGCCAACTTCATATGGCGCAAATCGGCACTATCCTTAAGATTCTGACGAGTAAATCCATTGTTGTCGCCATGGTGTCATCGCTTAAAATCGGCGCAAGCGATGAGGAGGGTATGGGCGATGGTTGCTTAGCTAACCTCAATATATTGGGAGAGATAACGACAAACCCGACGACCAAAGAAACTAAGTTTTTCAGAGGTGTGCGGTCTTTTCCTGTTTTAAATGAAGCGATTTATAACATGTCGCCCGAAGACTTGCGGCTAATCTTTAATAAGGAAAAATCACCTTGTATCGAAATTGGCCGGCTTCAACAAGATAACTCGATCATTGCCAAAGTGCGCACAGATGATTTGCTCTCGAAGCATTTCGCTATTTTAGGATCAACCGGTTCGGGTAAGTCCTGTACTGTCGCGCTTGTCCTCCAGGCTATCCTAAAAGAAAACATGATGGCACATGTCGTGCTGTTCGATCCGCATAATGAATACTCCAAAAGCTTCGGGGATATGGCCGAAGTCATCAGTAATGATTCGCTCGATATTCCGCTCTGGATGTTTGATTTTGTTGAAACGGCTGAGCTTTTGACAAGTGACATTGAAGATCATGCCCGTGCTGAAGTCGATGTCCTTCACGATATACTGCTTAAGGCCAAGCGGCTGTATGATCGGTCGATGAAAAAAGGCGACACATCCTCGCAAACCAAGATGGATGATGTAGAGGCAGATCTACAGCGCGCGTCGCATATTACGCTAGACTCGCCTGTGCCTTACCGTATTCGCGATGTCTTGAAACTTCTCGACCATCAAATGGGTAAGCTTGAAAATAACTCTAATCTCGGCCCTTATAAGCGGCTTAAGCGCCGCATCCAGATGTTGATGGCTGACCCGCGTTATCAATTTATATTTCGCAATCAAGCGTCTCCGCTTCCTATTGAGAATTTGGTTGGACGTATTTTCCGTATTCCTGTTGCGGGTAAGCCAATTTCTATACTCGATTTCTCAGGAATTCCCTCCGAAGCTTTGAATGTAGTCGTATCCGTTGTCGCCCGACTAGCTTTTGAACTCGCAACATGGTCGGAGCGCCGTCTGCCTGTGTTGTTGGTTTGCGAAGAGGCCCATAGATATATTCCTGCAGATAAAAGCCTGGGTTTCCACTCAACGCGGCGTATTATTGGCCGTATTGCCAAGGAAGGCCGTAAATATGGCGTGTCTTTAGGGATTATTTCACAGCGCCCTTCGGAGTTAGAAGCGTCGACGCTTTCGCAATGCTCGACGATTTTTTCTATGCGGCTGTCCAACGAACTCGATCAAAACTTTGTCCGAGCCGCCGTTCCAGATGGCGCCGCAGAGCTTCTATCATTCCTGCCATCACTTGGCACAGCGGAAACGATGGTTTTTGGCGAATCAGTAAACCTTCCAATGCGGATTATTTTGAATACACTCGAAGAAGAATATCGTCCTCATAGTTCATCAGCGGAATTTACCGACCTTTGGAACCGTCCAGATGTTACCCCGCAATTCATGGAAACTGTATTCGAACGCTGGCGGGCGCGTAGCCTCGGTAAAAACACAAAACAAACTTCGGCGATACCCGCGGCGAGAGCTAAGAGCACGGTTCAGTCAGTGAGGCATAACCTTCGACAGCAAGCCCAGTCTGCGCCCGCCGCGGCTCACCAGACTGCCAGCCAAACGACACAGCAAGCCGCGCAAAGTCCGGTGACGGCTTCAACGGCACAAATGCGTCAGCGCTTACAGAGCGTCGCGTCCAAGCCCTCTAGTCTTGCAGATGTAAAATCGATGCTTAATACGGCTTTTAATCGCGATATGTAATTTACAGCGGGCCCAAGGCGGGTTAATGCGAGAGTCTATTCGTCTTGGAGCGTCACATGTTGGCAAAAATCTATCAACCATCACCGTCTGCCATGACCTCTGGTCGTGCAAAGCGGCATTGGGTGTTGGAATTTACGGGTAAGTCCGCAGGTGTGATTGATCCCCTGACAGGCACTACACGATCCACTGATGTTCGTTCGCAATTAGATTTAAAGTTTGACACACTAGACGAAGCTGTGGCTTATGCTAAAGCGAACGGAATTCCGCACCAAGTCGTGCAGAGCCAGAAGATGAAACGCATTCCACGCTCTTATGCAGAAAATTTTGCTTTTGACAGAAAGCTTCCTTGGACGCATTAGTCAATCTTTCGGGTCCGTAGCTCAACTGGATAGAGCAGCCGCCTTCTAAGCGGCAGGTTGCAGGTTCAAGTCCTGCCGGGCCCGCCACATTTACGCTTATCTATAATGTGCATCCATGAAATCAAGGAAAGCTGGCCAGTCTTCTTTGACGACGCCATGCGTTCCTGGGCGCATCCAGAACGCAATATCGGCGCTCGGGTCAAATGCCGTGAGAGTTGATTGGCGAAGGCCCTCGGAGCCGAAAAGCTTATAGACGGGTGTTGCGCCTTGCGCGGCTCTGAACGCCCCTTCTGGGTCAGACCAAACATCACGCTTAGCATTGCCGAGCAATATAGGACGCGGCGCAATGAGGGCCAGCAATTGGTGCTGATCGACTGTGAGGGCACTCTCTTGATAGGCAGGTGTGAACCAATGCGGGTAACCTTCTGTAATGGCCGCTACCGTTTCCCCTTTTTTGTCTCGGGAAAGCGAAGCTCCGCCTGTCCCAGACTGATGGGCAATTGCGCCGTCAATGCTTGGGTCGAAGGCAGCCGCAACGAGGGCGGACTTACCGTAACGAGAATGCCCATAAGTGATTGTTTTCGAAATGCGAGGATCGGTTTTAAGGTAATTGGAAAGCGACGAGAACTGATAGGCCCACGCCCCTACGGCGCCCAAGGGATGCGCTTTTGAAGGCGAGGCGAGATTAAGCTGCGCGTAGCGCTCGGAATTGTCGGGGAATGCCGTATTCGGGAAGATGACGGCGAGGGCGTATCCTCGCTCCATAATCATATCGATCGGCGGGGTGGTGATATAGCGGCCAAAAAAGTAACCAAAGACGTCGGACATCATACCGTCGCCGCTACAATCAAACTGTATGTCACGAGGTATTGTCAGGCCCTCTATGGGTATAACATCATGATTGGGACAGAAGTTTTCCATCATGATTATCGGCGTAGGGCCTTTGGGGGTTAACGGCGTAAGAATAACAGCGGTATATTCAGGGCCGAACGCCGTCTTCAAAACGACTTCCTCTATATTAGCTTTGAAATTATGCTCTTCGATTGTCTTGGAGCTCAAAAGAGACGTCTCGAAGTCTTTCGGTATAACGCCGTAAATCTGCGTCTCAAAGGCGCGCTTTATATTTCGTTTTTGAGTGTCCCATTCCTCTAACGTCGCCGCGCTTATGACGGGCTGCGCCGCTATGCCCTTAGGGTTACTCGGCGCTGTCATCATTAAAGTTCGCGTGCCAGCGCAGGAGGATAAAAGCCCAAAGATGATGAGGCAAAAAAGTCCTAGCCAGACGCGTTTCAACTTAAGAAATCGCATTAAAGGCCTGCTTTATATCATCTTTTAAGTCTTCCATCGCTTCTAAGCCGCAGGCGAAGCGCACAAGGGGGCCGCCAAGAGACTCGCTTGCGCTGCGCTTTAATTGAGGGTCGCAATGGATGCAGAGGCTCTCAAAACCGCCATATGAGAAGCCTATGCCAAATAGGTTAAGGGCATTTACAAAGGCGACCACCTCTTCTTTGGAGCAAGGTTTAAAGACCACACTAAAAATACAGCCGCCGCCTGTAAAATCGCGTTTCCAAATGGCATGGTCAGGGTGTGTCGGATGAGCAGGATGCAAGACGCGCTGCACTTTTGAATGTGTGCTGAGCCAGTTTGCAAGGGCAAGACTCGTGGCTTCTTGTTGCCGAAAACGCGGCACAACCGTGCGAAATCCCCGCAAGATTTGATAGGCGTCGTCAGGGGATGACGCGTTACCTAGATATTTGGCCGTTAGAGCAACTTGATCGGCGAGGGCTTTCGAGCGGCTCACCGCTGCGCCGCTCATTGTATCGCTATGCCCGCCAAAATATTTAGTCGCCGCATGGCAGCTAATGTCAACGCCGTGTTTTAAGGGATTAAAGGTCAAACCTGCCGACCATGTATTATCAATTATTGTCGTAATGCCATGGGCTTTCGCTACTTTTACAATAGCGGGAACGTCTTGAACTTCGAAGCTAAGAGAGCCTGGGCTTTCTAGGAGAATAACGGATGTGTTGGGGCGAATGAGAGAGTCTATATTTGCGCCGATTCGGGGGTCATACATTTCGGTTTCGACGCCCATTTTCTTCAAATAGCCATCGCAGAAATATCGTGTAGGCCCATAAGAGGAATCAGTTAGAAGAATATGATCGCCTGTCTTAACCTGGGAGAGAATAGGATAGGTGCAAGCGGCAAGCCCTGATGGAAATAACGAGGTGCCCGCGCCGCCTTCGAGGTGATTAAACGCGGCCTTAAGAGCGTCATGAACATCCGCGCCGTGACGGCCATAGCCGCGCACATCTGTGCGGTAGAGGTCTTCGGCCTTGTTAAATAAGAGCGTTGAGGCCCGCGTAATATCTGGATTAACCGCTGTGCCTAGGCCTGCTTTGGGGCGGGAGATATGCGTAAATTCTGTTTCTTTTTTCATATCAAATCTCAATCGCGGCGCCGCTTGCGCCCCATTCTGTCCAGGAGCCATCGTAAAGGCGGATGTCTTCTGCGCCAAGTCTGTAAAATATAAAGGCTAATGCTGCGGCCGTTATGCCAGAGCCACAGCTAGTTATTATGGGTTTGGATAGGTCAATACCCGCGCCGCCGACCATTTCAGCAAGCTCTGCTAGGCCTTTCAAATGCATCTCGGATGTGCGTGTCTGGGTGAAAGGTAGGCTCAGGCTCCCCGGGATATGTCCTGAACGTAGACCAGCACGCGGCTCTGGCGCCGTCCCGTAAAATCGGCCCGTAGACCTGGCATCCACAATCTGAGGCCCTGAGGGTAATAGGGCTATGATCTCGTCTTTCGATATTGCGCCGGATAAGGGCGCTTGAGGCTTATAATCTGTGCGCGTTTTCTGCTGAGCCGGCTTAGATGAAATATCGTGACCGGCTTTTATCCAAGCGGGTAATCCGCCGTCCAAGATGGATATATTGCGGTGACCAAACATGCGAAATGTCCACCAAACGCGCGGCGCGGCGCGAAAACCATGCCTATCGTAAACGACGATGTGATCGGTGTTGCTGAGGCCCATTTTTGAGACCTCCGATGTAAACGTATTTGCAGATGGCAGCATATGTTTCATGGAGGAGGTGAGGTCCGCGATGGCGTCGACGTCAAAAATGCTGGCGCCAGGAATATATTGACCCTCAAGCGGATTGGGCTCGCCGGGCATCACCCATGTTCCGTCCAGGACTTTTACATCATTGCGGCCTAAATTCAGGCCGAGCCAATCTGCTGTAACTAACAAATCCATGGCGGTACAGGCAGTCCCTTCTCACGGAGGAACTCAGGATTGTAGACTTTGGACTGATAACGCTGACCGTAATCGCAGAGAATAGTGACAATCGTATGCCCCGGTCCCATTTCGCGCGCCATGCGAATAGCGCCCGCAACATTGATACCAGAGGAGCCGCCAAGACAGATGCCTTCAAGTTGATTGAGTTCAAAGATAACTTCTAGCGCTTCTTTATCCGAAATTTGGTAAGCCTTATCGACAATGATATCCTTTAAGTTCTCTGTAATGCGGCCTTGGCCGATCCCTTCGGTAATCGAGCCGCCTTCTGCTTCCAAAGTTCCATTATTGAAATAGCTGAACATTTTAGAGCCAAATGGGTCCGCAACGCCGATCTGAATCGTTGGATTACGCGCTTTGAGAGCTAAGGAAACTCCGCCTAAAGTTCCGCCCGACCCAACGGCGCAGATAAAGCCATCGACTTTGCCATTTGTTTGCTCGAAAATTTCGGGGCCTGTCGTATGAACATGCGCGTCACGATTGGCTGTATTGTCAAATTGATTAGCCCAAATTGCATTTGGCGTCTCTTTTGCGAGCCGCTCGGAAAAATGGACATAGTTATTTGGGTTAGCATAAGGGACAGCGTCAACTTCGATAAGTTCCGCACCCAGCAATTTTACGGCATCTTTCTTTTCTTGGCTTTGCGTGCGGGGCATAACGATCTTACAGCGGTAGCCAAGCGTAGAACACACCATGGCTAAGCCAATCCCTGTATTGCCAGCCGTGCCTTCGACAACAACGCCGCCGGGCTGGAGGGAGCCGTCTGCCTCAGCAGCACGTATGATGTTGATTGCGGCGCGGTCTTTCACGGACTGACCCGGATTTAGAAATTCGGCTTTACCAAGAATTTCACAACCCGTCAGCTTTGACGCCCCGTTAAGGCGAAGCAGCGGGGTATTACCAATTAAGTCAAGGACGGTAGAAGCGGCCACGATAGTCTCCATTTTACGTTACACTACAGCTAATCAATTGAAATTATATCGCAACATAATTTGAGCGTTCCCGTGTGAAATATCGTATTTTTTTCATCACAACTATGTTAGTCCGCGTCAAATTAAGGATTTTCTCATGACCAAAGCGAATGCCACGATTTCGATGCCGCTGCCAAATGGTGGAACTTATGAAATTGGCAATGATAAGCCGCTGACTATTTTGGCAGGGCCTTGCGCAATGGAAAGCCGCGATCACGCGCTGATGACGGCGGAACGCCTCAAAAAAATTGGTGATAATGTGGGCATGAACATTGTCTATAAGTCCTCTTATGACAAAGCGAACCGGACAAGCATTCATTCGCCGCGCGGAATTGGCCTTGATAAAGCCCTCCCAATTTTTGAAGAGATACGAAGTAAAATTGGCCTGCCATGCCTGACCGATACGCATACGGCTGAGCAAGCCGCTGCTGTAGGCGCTGTTGTTGACATGCTTCAAATCCCTGCATTTCTGTGCCGCCAAACAGATTTGTTAGTCGCGGCTGCCAAAACCGGGAAAGTCGTCAATGTAAAAAAGGGTCAGTTTTTGGCCCCAGAAGACATGGGCAATGTCCTGACTAAGGTCGTCGAAGGCGGCAATCCCAATGTGATGGCGTGCGAGCGCGGCGCGAGCTTTGGCTATAATACTTTGGTGACAGACTTTCGGGGTATATCTACGATGAAAACCTTTGGTTCTCCAGTTGTATTTGATGCGACCCACTCAGTCCAACAACCTGGCGGGCAGGGCGCAACAAGTGGCGGCCGTCGTGAATTTGTTCCGACATTGGCGCGTGCCGCCGCTTCGATTGGCGTTGCCGCAATATTTATGGAAACCCATCCCGATCCGATGAATGCGCCGTCTGATGGCCCCAATATGATTCCGATGGATCAGTTCGAGGCATTACTTTTGGATATTAAGCGCTTTGATGAGCTGTCCAAGCAATATCCTTTGGCACCCTTATCGCGCTAATCTTTCACGGGGGTAACGGGGCTGTCTTCAATTTCAATGACGTCAAAGCCGTCCAGCTTTGCGGCGCGCCTCGGTAGCGTTCCTGAGTCGATCAAGGCTTGAACCCGTTTCTCTGCATTTACGCGCAAGTCCTCATAAAACAGATTTGATGGCAATGTCCTGAACTTGCCGCCAACCATTAAGGGGCGGCGCAAAGACCGCCTTTTGGGTTTGTCGACATAAAGAATGCCGTCTTCGCACTGCGCGCCAACTTGTTTGGCCATGGCGGCTGGCTTCATATCAGGATCAAGTCCTTCTGCTGCAACGCCGCCAAGATGCAGGCGTTGCGGCGCGTAGTCTTCGGATCTGTTCCAAAGCAGCGGGTTCGTGCAGAGCAATGGTCGGCCTTCAACGGAGACATAATCCTGTCCATCATGAACCAAAAGACGGGATATAAAGCGTTTCGCGATAATATCATCGCCGGGCATGAAAGCGCCAAAGGCATTAATGCAGCCTGTATCCTCCGAAGTCTCGCAAGGGCTATGGCCCTCCAACGTGGTATCCAGGCTATCGAGTGGAAGCGGGTAATCGATAACATAGGCGGCGGCTAAGCGCTGTTTTAACTCACCTTTGAAAAAATCCGCTAAAAGACGCTGCACGTGGCTCGCGCCCTGATTATGTCCGACTAACACAATAGGACGTTCTGGCGGCGAGTTTTCTAAGAAGACCTTAAAAGCGCGCTTTACGTCTTGATAGGCAAAGTCTTGCGCTTTTCGGGCGTCTTCACGCGCCGTCATAAAGCTGTAGAGTGACGCTTGGCGGTAATAGGGGGCAAAAAGCCGGCCTGCACTGCCATAAGGCGCGACATAATTTGGGCGGACAATGCGCTGTAACTTACTTTTACGCTTTAAATCATCAGAGCGAAGAACCCAATGCTTTCCGCCGCGATAAACGCTAGGCACGACCACAAAGACATCGCCCGCGCTGGGATGTTCAAAGGGATCAATCGTCAGGTCGGGCCTAGACAGCCAAGCTTCTTCTAGGCTGTAGTCAGGCGCCACAGGCTTAGCATAGGTTTGAAAAGGTTGTCTCGGGTCTTGGATGGTTTGAAAAATATCATCGCGGTAAAGATAGACAACGCATAGCGTCATGAAGAAAACAAGCAGCCCTGAAAAAAGAAAAGGCTTCTCTATCTTTATTTTGCCGCTTTTGGTCATATCCTCGCCAATATTTATATCTTATAGCTAAGGATATTCGCAGGTCAGGTATAGGGTGGAATGCATCCCATGACGTGTTTTTAATGGATTGAAAAAAATGACCGATGAAGAAATTGAAATAGATAGGCGCGAAGGCACGTCCCGTTTCAAATTTGTCCGCTGGTTTCGTAATCGCTTCTTTACGGGCGTCATTATCGCCCTGCCAGTGATTGCGACCGTGGCAGGCGTGTCTTGGATCGTTCAAAAAATAGATAATAATGTTCTGAGGTTTTTACCTGGCCAGATTAACCCCCGAACATATTTAGGGTTTGATATCCCAGGGCTCGGTCTCATCATATCCTTTGTGCTTTTGGTTTTGCTGGGCATTATCGCGTCTAACTTCATTGGAAATTCAGTCATCCGGGCGGGCGAGCGTCTCTTGGCGCGGGTTCCTGTCGTTAGCCCAATTTATAACGCGCTTAAGCAGATCGTGACGACTGTGGCGCAGCAAAAAGACCGGGCCTTTCGCGACGTTTGCTTGCTCGAATATCCTCGCAAAGGGCTTTATGCGATTGGTTTTGTAACGGCTGATTTGTCTGGCGCGCCCGCGGAAAAACTGCCTAAAGGTTACGTTTGCGTTTTTGTTCCAACCACGCCGAATCCTACATCTGGCTTCCTGCTTTTTGTAAAGGAAACAGACATTGAGATTTTGGATATGACGCCTGAAGAAGGCGCTAAGATGATCATCTCTGGCGGCATGGTGTCCTCAAATGAGGCGGTGCAGGGGGACGATCCTGAGATGGATAAGCTTTTGCGCAAACCCGGAAAGCTAAAGATTACCCCGCCTTCATAAGTGCAACGCCGAAATCTTGTTCAAATAGGTATAGGAGAGTTCTCGCCGCTTCGCCGCGAGGTGACGTCAGCTCTGGATCTATTTGGGCCAATAAGCGGGCGTCTTGAACGGCGGTCTCTAATAAAGCCTTATGCTTATCAAGATCAGCAAGCTTGTAATTGGGTAGTCCGCTTTGCTTTGCCCCCAAAAGGTCACCTGAACCGCGCAATTCCCAGTCTTTTTCGGCGATTAGGAAGCCATCTTCGCTTTGGCGCATAATCTCAAGCCGGGCTTTCCCATTCACCGAGAGCGGGCCTTTATACATGAGCAGACATGTGGATTGCTTATCACCGCGTCCAACACGTCCGCGCAATTGATGAAGCTGCGCGAGGCCAAAACGTTCGGCGTGTTCTATCACCATTATTGTGGCATTGGGCGCATCGACGCCGACTTCGATTACGGTGGTCGCAACGAGGATATCATATTCGCCTCGTTTGAAAGCTTGCGACATAGCTTCTTTTTCCTTCGCGGAGAGCCGGCCATGCAGCAAGCCAACACGGCTTCCAAATATGGCTGTTAGCTGCCTATGGCGATCTTCCACAGAAGACAGGTCAATCAGTTCACTATCCTCGACAAGCGGGCATACCCAATAGACTTGATCGCCCTTTTTTATGGCTCTGCCAACACCATCTATGACGTCATCCAGACGCTGTAGGGGCAGGATACGGGTCTCAATAGGTTTGCGGCCTGCAGGCTTTTCATCAAGCTTTGATACATCCAAATCGCCATAGGCGGTGAGAGCAAGTGTGCGGGGAATGGGCGTTGCTGTCATGACTAACAGATCAGGGTTATGGCCTTTTTCAGTAAGCTTGAGGCGGTCATGAACACCAAAACGGTGCTGCTCATCGATGATAACGAGACCTAAATCTTTAAATTCAACGCCGTCCTGAAAAAGCGCATGAGTTCCAACGACCACATCGATATAGCCTTCGGTTAAACCCGTCGCGAGCGCTTGGCGAGGTTTGCCTTTATCTCGGCCTGTTACGGCCTCGACAGTCAGACCTACGGGCTCAAGCATGGCTTTTAGGGTTTGCGCGTGTTGCCTTGCTAATATTTCAGTTGGGGCCATCATCGCGACCTGCGCGCCGGCTTCGGCGGCTTGAGCGCAAGCCATCGCGGCAACAAATGTTTTACCAGCGCCGACATCACCTTGAAGCAATCGCGCCATGCGGAAAGGCGATGTCATATCGGCGCTTATTTCGGCAAAAGCATGTGTCTGCGCGCCTGTCGGTTTGAACGGCGCGCCTTTTAGAAGGTCATCGACATATTGTCCCGTCGCCGCCAAAGCGCGGCCCTTCGCGCGGCGCGTATTTTCTCGCACGAGTGCCATCGCCAATTGCTTGGCGAGAAGCTCGTCATAAGCGAGGCGCAGGCGGGGTGGGGCGTCTACTTTGACATCCACTGGGTGCTCGGGTGCATGGAGACGGATGATAGCTTCATGAAAGCTTGGCCAATCTTGTTGGGTGAGCATCGCGTCGTCTAGCCATTCGGGAAGTGTTGGCAATTTTTGTAGCGCGCCCATCACAGCTTTGCGGGCTACTTTTTGAGAGAGCCCCGCCGATAAAGGGTAAAGCGTCTCATAGAGCGGCAGTTCATCCGCATTTTCAGGTGCAAGCACGTAATCTGGATGAGTCATTTGCAATTCAGCATTATAGACTTCGGTTTTGCCTGAGATGATGCGCTCTGACCCTTCTGGCAAAGTGCGCCGTAAATAATCCGCGCGAGCTTTGAAAAAGGTCAGTGTCATATCGCCCGTTTCGTCAAAGGCGCGAATACGGTAAGGGCGGTTGCGATCATGCGGTGCCATATGGGTGCCTACAGTTACCGTGAACGTGCAAATCTCATCCGTCTTGGCTTCAGATATTTTGGGGCTATAGCTGCGGTCTATTAATCCGCTGGGCGGCGTCAGGAGGAGATCTTTCACCCGTGTTCCCATAGCGCGGCCTAAGGCTTCGGACACGCGCGGGCCGACACCTTTGAGGGCCGTCACATCTGCAAAGACAGGAAATAGGGATTGTGGACGCATTTATGTAATAAATCCTAAGTTTAACCCATCCGCAAGTGACAGACCAAACGAATATAGCTAAAGGACGCGACTATGTTAGATGCAAGACGAAAAAGACTGGTTTACCGCGCCAATTATCGAGGCTTCAAAGAAGCGGATATGATTCTGGGGGGATTCGCCAAGGCGTATATGGAAACGCTGACCGACGAAGAGGTCACTCAATTCGAGACTCTTTTAGAGGCTGCCGACCATGATATTTATGATTGGATTACGGAAAAGTTTCCTGTGCCAGCCAATTATGACACGCCTTTATTTGCGCGCGTCCGAGACTTTAAGCCCGTTAGCTAAGTGCAAATTCAACTCAACCGATATGCAAGCCGTGAGCTTGACCTTATTGCGGCTGGCCTGCCCGAGGGCGCGGACGCGCTTGTCTTTACCAAGGCCGTGCGCCAGCGTCGTGGACGGGCGATGTTTGTTGCGCGCGACGATACCCGCGCCTCTGGCTTTATCGCGGCGTGCCGGTTTTTTGCGCCGGACATTCCCGTTATCTCGCTCCCGTCTTGGGATTGCCTGCCTTATGATCGCGTCTCGCCCAGCCGAACGTTAGCCGCGAGACGTGCTGCTGCGTTACACAGCTTATTGATTGCGCCAACCGACACCCCTCTTATCGTTGTCACAACAGCCAATGCTGCGACACAAAAAGTCACGCCACGTTCTATCATTGCGAATGCAGGATTTCGGGCGCGAGCAGGGCAACAGCTTCGGCGCGAAGTTCTTGAAGTCTATCTTTCAGATAATGGATATTCTCGGGCCTCAACTGTTATGGAGGCTGGAGACTTTGCTATTCGCGGCGGCTTGATTGATATTTTTCCGCCAGCTTTAGAAGACCCTATAAGGCTTGATTTCTTCGGTGATGAATTGGAAAGCATCCGCGCCTTTGATGTTGAAACTCAGCGCACGACCAAAAAACTTAAAGATGTTCATCTAGCCCCCGTAAGCGAAGTTCTAATGTCGGATTTGGCGGTTGGAACATTTCGTAAGAATTATATCGCGGCTTTCGGCGGCGGCGTCAGCAAAGACCCAATCTATGCATCTGTTGTCGAGGGCATTCGGCCGCAAGGCATTGAGCATTATCTGCCGCTCTTTTATCCCGACCTTGAAACTATTTTCGATTATGCAGGCGCAGATACGCTGATTGCTTTTGACGGTTTGCTCGAAGAAGCGCGTTCTGAACGGCGCGATCTTGTTGAGGACTTTTACAGCTCACGCCAAGAATATGTCGAAGCGCGAGACACAGGTTCTGGCGATCCGGCTAAATCAGCGGGTGTTTATCGTCCGCTTCCAAGCGAGCGGCTTTATATTGATGATGCGGTCTGGAGCGAGATTACTGAGCCTCTACAAACGCGAAACCATACTGCTTTCATCCCGCCTGACGCTGTCAATAAAGTCGATTTTGGCGGCCAGATGGGACGTAGCTTCTCAATTGAGCGCCGCACAGAAGGGGCCAATGTCTTCGAAGCCGTTGTCGATTATGTTCGGACGTTAAAGAATTCCAAGCAGCGCATCTTGATTGCGGCATGGACGCAAGGATCTTCAGAGCGCCTAGGGAGCGTCCTTGAAGATCATAATCTTATCGCGTCTCAAGAAAATCGCGGTCCAGATGCGCTGACGGTTCCGCTTGGAACTGTGCGGCGCGTGATATTGCCCATCGAACACGGTTTCACATTTGGCGATCTTACCGTCATTTCAGAGCAAGATATTCTGGGCGACCGCCTCGTTAATCGTGGACGTAAGCGCAAAGCAAAGAATTTTATCTCCGAAGCGGCGGCGCTGACGCCTGGCGATTTGATTATTCATATTGATCATGGTCTCGGGCGTTACCTTGGCCTTCAAACGCTGCAAGTGCAAAACGCGCCGCATGACTGCCTACAGCTCGAATATCATGGCGGCGCGAAGCTTTATCTACCCGTTGAGAATATTGAATTGCTGTCGCGCTACGGTTCGGCAGGTGAGGGCGCTGTTCTTGATAAGCTTGGCGGCGTCGCTTGGCAGTCACGTAAAGCCAAAGCCAAACAATGTCTTAAAGATATGGCGGGTGAACTTATCGTCATTGCGGCTAAGCGCGCTATGCGAAGATGTGAACCGACGATTATCGAAGACGGGCCTTATAACGAATTTTGCGCGCGCTTCCCTTACGCAGAAACTGATGATCAACTTAGCGCGATTGAAGACGTCTTTAGTGACTTGCGCAGCGGTAAGCCCATGGACCGCCTCATCTGTGGTGATGTCGGCTTTGGTAAAACCGAAGTTGCGCTACGCGCGGCATTTGCCGTTGCGATGAGCGGTAAACAGATTGCTATCGTTGCTCCGACGACAATTCTCTCGCGTCAGCATTTCAAAACCTTCTCTGAACGGTTTAGAGGATGGCCCGTAAAAGTGCGGCAGTTGTCTCGGTTAGTCTCGACTAAAGACGCCAAGATCACAAAGGAAGAACTCGCTAAGGGGCAGTGCGAGATTGTGATTGGTACACATGCGCTGCTCGCCAAGTCTATTCAGTTTTCTGATTTGGGCATGATAATTGTCGACGAAGAACAGCGCTTTGGTGTGCAGCACAAAGAGCGCTTAAAGTCTCTTCGCGCCGATATGCATGTCTTGACACTCACGGCGACCCCTATTCCGCGCACATTACAAATGGCGCTTTCAGGTATCCGAGATCTCTCACTCATCGCAACGCCGCCTGTCGACCGCTTGGCTGTGCGCACTTATATCTCGCCCTTTGATGAAGTCTCTATTCGCAAGGCGATCTTACGAGAGCGTTATCGCGGCGGTCAGTCATTCTTTGTTGCGCCGCGAATTGCCGATATTCCCCGCATTGAAGAGTTTATGCGCAATTCCGTGCCAGAAGTGAAATACGTTATTGCTCATGGCCAAATGGCGCCCGGCGCGCTTGAGGATATTATGACGGCTTTCTATGATGGCCAATATGATGTGCTGATTTCGACCTCAATCATTGAGAGCGGGATCGATATTCCGTCGGCAAATACGATGATTATATACCGGGCCGACAGGTTTGGGCTCGCGCAGCTTTATCAAATGCGGGGCCGAGTGGGGCGCTCGAAAGTGCGCGCTTATGCTTATCTAACGATGCCAGAAGCGCATATGGCAACGCAAGGCGCGCAGCAGCGGCTCAAAATTTTACAATCTCTTGATACGCTCGGAGCTGGCTTCACCCTCGCCAGTCATGATCTGGACATGCGCGGCGGAGGTAACCCGCTCGGCGAGGAACAATCTGGTCATATTAAAGATCTCGGCGTCGAGCTTTACCAGCATATGCTTGAGGAGGCCGTTGCGGAGCTACGCAATGACGAAACGATTAAAGACCAGAGCTGGTCACCGCAGGTCAATGTCGGCGTCGCTATCCTCATTCCAGAGGGCTACATTCAGGACCTCAATCTACGCCTCGCGACCTACCGCCGTATTTCAGAGATTGAAGATGATGAAGCTGGCGACGCTTTGGCGGCTGAACTTATCGACCGCTTCGGCAAATTGCCTGAAGAAGTGGACTCCCTGTTAAAAGTCATGAAAATCAAGCGCCTATGCCGTAAGGCTCATGTCGAGAAAGTTGATGCGGGGCCGATGGGTGTTGTATTGACGGTGCGCCATAAAGACGTTTCCGATCCCTCAGTCATCATGAACGCGATTACGCAGAACTCGGGATGGCGTTTGCGCCCAGATCAAACGATTTTGGTTAAAGGTAATTTTGCCAAACCTATGCCGCGTCTGCGAGGCACCGAACGCGCTGTCAAAGCTCTGATAACGATGTCTTAGGCGGATATTTTGCCGATATAAACGGGTTCGCCGGTGAGTTCTGACATTGCGGATCCAATAAGGAAGTCACTATTTTCATGTTCCATCTGCTCAACGATAACAGCTTCAAGCGCGATGGTGAACGCGCCGTGTTCGGCGCTGCCTGATTCAAAGGCGGCGCAATCCACGATGCCCGAAATCCGGTCAATAACCGGAAGGACCGAAGCGCGATCTTGGCCGGGGAAGGCTATCATGAAGACATTATCCTCAAGGCGCGCGGTAATGTCTTGCATACGGACAAGGCTTTTCAGCATCGTGCCGATTTGGCCGATGGCGTCAAAGATTTTATCTTTAGGGACTTCAAAATGGGCATTAGGCCTTACGCGTATGGCCATGAGCGAAATGGGCTCTTGAGTCTTTTTCATATTCTCGCAGACCCGGCGTAAATGGGCGCAGAAAAAGGCGTCGTTAAAGACACCCGTTGGAACATCGATACAGTCTTTACCGCCAACACTCCCGAATTCACTTTTGAGCTGGTCGTGGATACGGTGGTAATTGGCCAGTTCCAAAATACGTCCGCTGATTTCTTCGGTCTCTGCGCGAGAGGAGATAATATCTCGCGCGCCTTTTTGATAGGCCAGGTCACGGTCTTGGAATGTCTCAGGGTTAACTAAAAAGAGCGTTGGGACATGAAAAAGCTTGGCGTTGCGGCGCATAGTTTCAGAAATTGTAAGGGCGGGCTCGGATTGTTCCAGCGCGTTCATAACAACTGCGTCAAATGTTCGCTCATGTAAGAAGTCAAAGGCGCTGAACGATGTGAAGGCCGCGACGACTTCAACATTTTTCTTTTGCAGGGCATTAATGATGACCATGAAATCCGGGGTGGCTTTGCCGATAAAGAGAATACGAAATGGACTGCGTAGCGCCTCGTCGGAAAGTTCGTAATCAATATTGAAATCTTCCCGCAATGTTTCCACCCGGCGAATAACTTCGCGCTCCATTTGACCTAATCGAATCATAGAGCTGACGCGGGTTGCAATTTGGCTGATATGAGCTGGCGGAAAAATGAGGCTGTCAAAGACAGATGTATCAAAATCGCCTGTGCGGGTTAGCGCCCCGATAAACGGAATGTCTTTAGGGGCAAAGTGTTTCTTGAGGGCCTTAATGATTGAAGGTGTTTGCTCGACATAGTCCGAAAAGACAAACAATACGGCGCTGGGGGCAACGACAGGAGTGCCCTTTAAGGTGCGCCCGTCAAACTCACAAAACTGCACATCATAGCCCTGTTTTTCAAGGGCTTCCCCGATATAGCTAGATTCGTGCGGATTATCGGTTGCGATTAAAACCGCCAATTTCGCAGGCTGGACTTGGGGGTCAAAGGATTCGTTTTGCATAACCATGTGTTTAGTTAACTGCAGAGTCCTTTCCGAGCCGTTAACCATGACAAAAAAAGCCCGTCTACGATTAGTAAACGGGCTTTTTATCTTAGGGTTTGTTTTGGACTATTCTGCCGTATTTTCCCATCCGCAAGTGCGGTCTTTGTTTTGTTCCTCTAGATAGGTCATCAATGGCGCGAAATATTCGAGGATAGCAGAGCCGTCCATGTCGCGCGTGCCTGTGAATGCTTCAAGCGCATCAGGCCACGGTTTCGAAGCGCCCATTTCCATCATGGCTTTAAAGCGGCTACCCACTTCTTCGTTTTCATAGATTGAACATTGGTGCAGGGGTCCTTCAAAACCAGCCATATCACAAGCGGCTTTGTGGAATTGGAATTGCAGAATATGGGCGAGGAAATAGCGCATATAAGGTGTGTTGCCAGGAATGTGGTATTTTGCGCCTGGATCAAAGGCGTCGCCTGGGCGGGTCTCGCCTGGATGCTGTAATCCCTGATATTTCTCGCGAAGCTCCCACCAGCCCGCATTATATTCGCTTTCGCTATATTCTCCGGAGAAGACTTTCCAGCGCCATTGATCGACCATCAAGCCGAAAGGCAAGAAGGCAACTTTATCCATGGCTTGCTGCATGAGGAGCGCAAGGTCGGCATCTGCGCCGGGAATGTCTTTCTCATCCAGAAGACCAATTTTCACGAGATATTCGGGCGTAATAGAGAGCGCAATCATATCGCCGATAGCTTCGTGGAAACCATCATTTGCACCTGTTTTATAGAATACGGGCTGGTTCTTATAGGCGCGCTGATAGAAATTATGACCAAGTTCGTGATGAACTGTCACGAAGTCTTCGCCGTTTATTTTGGTGCACATTTTGATGCGAATATCGTCTATATCGTCCAAGTTCCATGCAGAGGCATGGCAAACAACTTCGCGGTCGGCAGGTTTTGTGATCAGTGAGCGTTCCCAAAACGTGTCAGGTAGCGGCTCAAAGCCTAGGGATGTGAAGAATTTTTCGCCGACCTCGACCATTTTGGTTTGGTCATAGCCTTTTTCTTCTAGGAGAGCCGTGACATCGACGCCTTCACCGCCGCCTTCTGGCGCGACGAGATCATAGATGTTCCCCCAGCTTTGTCCCCACATATTCCCAAGCAGGTCAGCGCGGATAGGGGCATCTGCAGGCTGAATTTCATCGCCATATTTTTCATTCAATGCTGCGCGGGTATTGCAATGTAATTGGTCGTAAAGAGGTTTGACTTGGCCCCAAAGTCGGTCAGCTTCTTTAACAAAGGCTTCTCCGTCCATGTCATATCCGCCGCGCCATAAGGCACCTGCATCGTCATACCCTAACTCCTTGGAGCCCTCATTGACGATTTTGACCATTTTAGAGTATCGGCCCGCCATAGGCTTAAATTGCTCATCCTCTTTCAAATCCTTATTCTTAAGAAGCTGTTCTTCCGTGGGGTTTACGATTGTTCTCCAGCCTTCCCAGATTTGCTTCAATAATTCAGGGTCATCTGATTGCGCGATAATGTCGGAAGCTTGTCCAAGGTTGATTTTTCCGTCTTCAACTTCTTGATTTAGAGTTCCATCTTTTTCTTCCGGGCCTTCTTCACCATCAGGGTCGATATCTAAGATTTCTATTATCCGTTTATCGCTGGTATTAATTTCAAATTTACCAGTGCCATAGGCGGCGTCGAGATTTGTCATTATCGTTGCAAGCTTTTCTGCTTCTCCTTCTTTTTCAGGGGCTGGAAAATTACTCCCGCGTTTTAGGCCGTCCATTTTGCGGCGCATGTCAGCCGGCAAGGATAAGTCATTAAAACGTTTGGCTTCATTGGCGAGGCGGGTAGAAAGCTTTGCGACTTGGGTGCCTGCCATCGCCTCAAGGTCGTTCGTGTCCTTTGTAATAAAGTTAGCCTTCACCCAATAGACCTTGGAGGCGAATGCGCTCAGCTCCACAATGTCTTTTTCAGCTGTTTCAAGGAACTCTTTCGCTTCTTGTAGTGTCGGCGCGCCGTTTTCCGTTCCCGCATTGGCCGCTGCCGTAAGGGTCTCAACAGTGTTCGTTGGCTTCTCAACTGCGGTAGGGGTTGGAGCTTCTGTTGACGGTGTTGACGTTGACGGCTGACAAGCCGCGAAACCAAGTGCTGCAAGACTTGCGGCAGAGAGTAATAATTTGCGCATGTGGTCCTCTTATTTTCTATTCAATCCCCAAGGGTTACGCTATTCGTAAGCACTACGAACCTGCGGTCAAGATATGTCCGCATTGAAGATGACGAATTTACGGCCCCTATGGCTAAAAGGACACAGAATGACGGATAAAGTAGGGCTTTTGCTAGTGAATTTGGGGTCACCCAATGCCCCAACGCCCAAAGCGGTGCGGAAATACCTTTTTCAATTCCTCCACGATAAACGAGTCATCGATACGAGTCGCTGGATTTGGTGCCCGATTCTCCACGGAATTATCCTAAGAGTGCGTCCTGCTCGTTCCGCGAGGGCCTATGCTAAGATCTGGGGAGAAGAGGGTTCCGAAGCGCCTCTTGTCGCCATTACCCGCGCGCAAGGCAAGGGCATTCAAGAGCGGTTGGGCGATGCTGTGCACGTCGATATAGCTATGCGCTACGGCAACCCTTCTATTGGCTCCGCCCTGGACGCGCTTAAGGCCAGAGGCTGTAGGCGCGTTGCGATCCTGCCAATGTATCCGCAATTTGCTGGCGCGACGACAGCGTCTGTTTATGACGGCGTGGCTAAAGCTTTGATGAAACGTATGGATGTGCCTGAACTTCGCTTTTTGCGCGATTATCATGACGATCCGCGCTATATCAAAGCGCTCGGGGACGGACTTGAGGCCCATCTTGCGACGCTCGATTGGAGGCCAGATGTTGTTTTGACATCTTACCACGGCTTACCGCAAAGCTATGTTGAAAAAGGGGATCCCTATCAGGCAGAATGTATTCACACGACTGATTTGCTCCGTGCTCATTTGAAAATGTCTCAAGCTGATATGCGGACGACCTTTCAGTCTCGTTTTGGGCCTAAGGCATGGCTGCAGCCTTACACCGATAAAACGCTGGAGGCCTTACCAAGTGAAGGCATGAAAAAAGTCGCTGTCATGATGCCAGGCTTTTCCGCAGATTGTCTGGAGACTCTTGAAGAGATAGAGCTTGAAGCGCGCGAAACATTTGAAGAGCATGGCGGAGAGAAATTTACGGCTGTTCCTTGCCTCAATGATGACGCCGGGCATTTAGATTTCTTGGCTGAGATCGCGAAGGAACGTCTGCTAGATGGCTGGCTTTAACGCCTCATAGATCGCGTTTATATCGACGTCTGGATTTAAAATGAGTGTAGACGGCAGGACCACATCGGCATGGCTCGCATAAGCTTTGCCGCGAGAGGCTAGAAGTTTTGGGTAACAATCCAAGATGCTTTCAGTTTCGGTTTTGCCGTCAAGCTTTTGATAATGTCCTGCCCAGATAAGCGGCTTCGGATGTTTGAAATATTGAACTTTCAGCCGCTCAATGTGATCGCTCTCGGCCTCGATATAGACGATATAGAAATCCTGACGCAGCAGACTCAAAACATCCCCATCTGTATATATCACGCTGCCAGTCGTATCTATCATGGGGTTGCGCTTAACCGTCTTCAGGGCTTTGCGGGTTGCCTCGGTTTCGAGTGAAATCGAATGCGCCTCGCGTGCGCCATATCCATCCGTATAGGGATGGCCCTGCCAATGCGCAAAAGCTTCCATGCTGTCATGGCCAAGGTTTTCCCAAATCAATTTGTCAACTTCAATCAGACTAAAGTCATATTTGGTCGCGAGCCGCATAGCGGTGTAGCTTTTGCCTATGTTGGACATGCCGATAAAGGCAATTTTCAGATTGCCAGCCGCATATCGCGCGTCAAATTCTGCGCGGGATAACTGCATCAGGCGTGTATCGCCAAATAATTTTCGAGCGCGCTTAGCTTTGGTGTCATGATGTGAATACGTTTTTTCTTGCGCATAGCTTTCGCGAGCGGTGCGGGAAGGGGAACATCCTCACGGATGATGCGCTCGACGCTTTCCGCAAATTTCGCGGGATGGGCCGTGCCAACGGTGACTTTGATAAAATCTAAATCCACGTCTTCGGAAAAATCTTCCATGGCCAAATGACCTACAGCTGTATGCGGGCACATGACATAACCCGTTTCGTTAAAGACACGGCGCATATGGCGTTCCGTTTCATCATCAGAAAATGACGCTCCCCAGCAAATATCTGAGACTGTGTCATAGTCATTGTTATGGAGTGCCAGAATGCGCGGAAAGTTATTGGGACGCCCGATATCCATAGCGTTTGAGAGCGTCGGAACAGACGGGCGCGGCGTATATTCACCTGACTTTAGGTAATCTACAAAAGGGTCGTTATTATTATTCCCAATGACAAAACGCTCAATGGGTGCGCCCATTTGTTTAGCGATGAGACCGCCTGTAAGATTGCCTAGGTTACCTGAGGGAATTGAATAAACGATCGGCATGCCCGCATGAGCGGCTTTGATCTGTAGGCTAGTCCAGAAGTAATAAAAGCTTTGCGGGATAACACGGCCGACATTAATCGAATTTGCTGACATAAGGGAATATGTTTCGGTCATCTCACTATTTGCAAAGGCATCTTTTACCAGTTGTTGACAGTCATCAAATGTCCCGTCGACACATATGGCGCGTATATTAGAATTTGCATTGCCCATTGTGCAGAGTTGCTGTTCTTGAATTTTACTGACGCCGCCTTTGGGGAATAAGATAAAGACATTTATGCCCTCTTGATCCAAAAAGGCATCTCCAATCGCGCCGCCAGTATCTCCAGATGTTGCGACCAATATCGTCCGTTTCTCACCCGATGTTTTCATCAAGTGACTGGCCGCGCGGCCCATGAAACGCGCAGCGAAATCTTTAAAAGCAAGAGTTGGGCCGTGGAACAGCTCAAGGATATACTCATTTGCGGGCTCTGGCGTTGCCGCGTCCAATGCGCCGCCTGATAAGGTCTTAAGCGGGACAGGAAAACCATAAGCGTCGCGGCATATGTCTTTTAAAACGTCATTAGAAAACCGATCATCTACAAAATGCCGCGCGAGAGCCGCTGCACAATCTGCAAAACTCATAGCGCCCATATTGGCGGTTTCTTCGGGTGTAAAGTGCGGGATTTTATCTGGCATCCATAACCCGCCATCTGGCGCGAGGCTGGCAAGGAGAGCGTCGCCAAAACGCGCGGTAATTGTTGAGTCGGAATGTGAGTGATAATTCATGGGGCGCTCATTAGCGAAAATAGGCTGATTTGCAAGTATTTGTGGATTTAGCTTATGGTGCGGACGGCATGGGCCAAAATATTGACCATGGTGGCATGAACGGGCGCGGTGCCAATATTTTCTATGCTATGGGGCCGGTCTGCTTTGTACCGCAATGTCTCGCCGGTTTTCGCCGTCCAGCGCTCACCATCAACCTCAACTGCGACTTCGCCGGTCAAGAGCGTGAGGTTTTCTACAGAGCCTTTGGGGTGAGGAGAGCTTTCGAGTTTTCCCCCAGCTTGCGCGCGAAAATCATACCATTGAACCCATTGCACTGTGTCAATAGAGCCAATAATGCGCAGCTCGCACAATCCGTCTTCGCTTTTCAGAAGAGGCGTATCTTGTATGCCAGTTTTCTGGACGAGCGCAGATCCGCCATTATCACTAGCCACCATCGCCTGAACACTTGTGCCTAAGGCTTGGCTGAGGCGAGACAGCGTTGCCAGAGAGGGGTTCGCTTCGTTCTTCTCAATTTGAGATATCATGGATTTCGCAACGCCAGAACTTTCTGAGAGATCGCCTAAAGACATTTTATCGGCTGTGCGGAGCCGCAAGATTGTTTGCCCAAGTTTTTCAGCTAAAGCGTCTGTTTGCGCGCAGGGTTGTCGTTTTTGTCTAGCCATATTTCACAAATAATTTACATGATGGGTCTGGATTATTTCAAACTGTTCTATATATAGAACGCACAGACAAATCAAGCGAACACTCCACACGGCCTGAATATGCGATATTTACCGATACATGTTGATACGAAAGATGCCCGAATCCTAATTGTGGGCGGTGAGGGCGCAGCTGAGGCTAAGCTAAGAACGCTTATTAAAACAGAAGCGCAGCTTCATCTTATAGCGCCTGAAATCAGCCCAGAGATATCCCGATGGATCGAGCAAGGTCTTCTATCCCATGCGGCCCGATCTTTTGAGCCGAGTGATCTTGAAGGCGTGCGTTTAGTTTATGCCGCGACCGAAGATGATGCGCTCAATTTAAAGATTGGTGATCTGGCGCGCGAGCAGGGTTTACTGGTCAATGCCGCAGATCAAAAAGATGCTTGTGATTTCATAACGCCAGCCCTCGTGGATCGCAGCCCTGTTATTGTCTCTATTGGAACCGAAGGGACAAGCCCAAGCCTCGCGCGGGCCGTGAAAACAGATTTAGAAGCCCGCTTGCCGTCCACGCTCGGCGCCCTCGCAACCCTTATCAACGGTCTTCGGGCAAAGGTGAAGTCAGGCATTCCAGGCCTAGCGGCGCGTCAACTGTTCTGGGCCGACATCTTTGACGGCAAGGACCTTGCGGGGCAGCTCAGAGTTTCGGGTGAGGGCCTCACTCAGCGCGTAGACGATAAGCTCGCGGGCCACGCCAAAGTTAAAACGGGTTTTGTTTCGCTCGTAGGCGCAGGTCCCGGCAATCCAGACTTGCTGACCTTGGCAGCGCGCCAGAAACTTCATAGCGCGGACGTTATTGTTTATGACCGCTTAGTTAGCCAAGGTGTTCTCGATTTTGGCCGCCGCGAAGCTGAATATATATATGTCGGTAAAGAGGCAGGCGGGACCTCTACGCCTCAGACGGCAATCAACGCTATTCTTGTTGAGAAAGCTCTAGAGGGCCTAACGGTTGTTCGTCTCAAAAGTGGTGATCCGCTCATATTTGGCCGCGCAGATGAAGAAATAGACGCCATGGAGATCGCTGGCGTGAAGTATGACATTGTGCCGGGGATAACCTCTGCGGCTTCTGCCGCTGCGGAAATTGGCGCGTCTCTGACAACACGCGGTCATAATAAAGCCGTTTCCTTTCTAACAGGACATGACGCCAAAGGTTTTGCCGAACATGACTGGAAGGGCCTTGCCGCAGGCGGCGCAAGAGCCGCTATATATATGGGGGTAGGGGCCTCTGGTTTTATCCAAGGGCGGCTGCTCATGCACGGCGCGGCGGGGGACTTGCCTGTGACCGTTGTTGAAAATGCTTCGCGCGATTCCCAACTTATCGTCGCGACCACCTTGGAGAGATTGTCAAAAGACATTAAAGCCCACGGCGTCAAAGGCCCTGCAATTTTACTGCTTGGTTATGCGCCGCGCTCTATTGCTGAGCATTCATTCAAAACGGAGGCCGCGCAATGAGCACGTTAAAACATAAGGGCAAAGGCCCGCAGAGCCTAACCGCGAATGAGCTGCGTGAGGGCATGAATGTTTGGTTGACCCCAGAGTTTGAATGGTCCCGCGACTATGGAGACGCGCTTCAAACCGAAGATGTGGCTGTCATGGAAAAGATGCTGGCCAAAGGAGAGGCTGATGAAAATGAAAACCTTGTTGTCGGTGTTTATTTTATTGATGTCGAAGCTGATACGGGATTGCCTGTCCGCTACCGTGAAAAATTTCGTGTCAAAGGCCCAAGCTATGACACGGCCGATGAACTCGGCTTACAGAAAGCAAAATAATGTATCGTTATGACGAATTTGACCACGAGATTGTTCAATCGCGTGTAAAGCAATTTAAAGCGCAGGTCGAACGCCGCCTTGATGGCCGCTTGACCGAAGCGCAATTTAGGCCGCTCCGTTTGATGAATGGTCTCTATCTTCAGCTCCATGCTTACATGCTTCGCGTAGCTGTGCCTTACGGAACGCTATCCGCTAAGCAGCTGCGTCAACTTGCTATGATTGCGGATAAATATGACCGCGGTTATGGCCACGTCACGACCCGCCAAAATGTGCAATTTAACTGGCCAGAACTCACTGATGTGCCCGATATATTGCAAGACCTCGCTGATGTTGAAATGCACGGCTTTCAAACGTCAGGCAATTGCATCCGCAATGTGACCTCTGATCCTTATGCAGGCGCGACAGCGGAAGAAATTGAAGATCCGAGGCCGACAGCTGAATTACTGCGCCAATGGTCAACGCTTCATCCTGAATTTGCCTTCCTGCCGCGTAAGTTCAAGCTTGCCGTGACAGCCTCCAATACGGATCGCGCCGTCATTAAGGCGCATGATATTGGCATTGAAGTGGTGAAAAACGAAGCGGGCGAAACGGGCTATCATATCATTGTTGGGGGCGGTTTGGGCCGCACCCCTATAATTGGTCAGACCTTGCGCGCTTTCTTACCGCGCGAGGAATTGCTGCCTTATCTCGAAGCCACATTGCGGGTCTATAACCGCTATGGCCGCCGCGATAATAAATACAAAGCCCGAATAAAAATCTTAGTGACGGAAACGGGAATTGAAGAATTTACCAAGCAAGTTGAGGATGAATATGCGACTTTAGTGCCTCTTGATATCGCGGTGTCTCCAGAGGAAGTGGCGCGGATTACGTCTTACTTCGCAGACCCCGATTTCGAAGACCTGCCAGATCATGATGATGCTTATCAAGCTAAGTTAATTACGGATAAGGACTTTGCGAATTGGGCCAATAATAACCTCGCGGAGCATAAGGCCGCAGGTTACGCGATCGTGAATATTTCGCTCAAGCCAATTGAACTTGCCCCAGGTGATATAACGTCGGATCAAATGCGAGCCGTTGCGGACTTATCCGATACTTATTCCTTTTCCGAAATTCGCACGACACATCAGCAGAACATGGTTTTGCCGCATGTGAAAAAGAGTGATCTTTACGCGCTCTATCAAAAGCTGAAAGCGGTTAAGCTTCATGCCGATAATATAGGTTTGATTTCGGACATCATATGTTGTCCCGGTATGGATTTTTGCGCGCTGGCCACAGCCAGGTCTATCCCGCTTTCACAGGCCATTGCGCAGCGTTTCGCGGACCCTGAGCGTCAGCGCGCCATCGGCGAAATGCAAATCAAGATCTCGGGCTGTATTAATGCCTGTGGTCATCACCATGTCGGTCATATTGGCATTTTAGGTCTCGAGAAAGCCGGCGTTGAGTTTTACCAAGTTAAGCTTGGCGGTGACGCCTCTGAAAACGCCGCTGTTGGTCAAGTCACAGGCCCAGGCTTTAGCCAAGGCGAGCTTATTGACGGCATTGAACGTCTAGTGGATTATTATCTTGGCGTGCGCGAAGATAATGAGCGTTTCATTGACAGCTTTAAACGCCTCGGCATGGCCCCGTTTAAGGAGGCGCTTTATGCCGCTTAATTCAGTTTTGATAAAAGACGGCCATACGGCGTCTGGCGATGATTACGCCGATGTGCCTGACCTTGAGAACTTCTTAGCGGCGAACCAAGGCGATGCCGTTCGATTGCCCAATGATGTGGATCTGGAGACGATAAAACTTCGTCTGCCAAACCTGAAAACAATAATTGTGGACTTCCCCGCTTTCACAGATGGCCGCGGGTTTTCGGTCGCGCGCGAGCTTCGTAAAAAATATGGGTATGAAAGCCTTCTGATCGCGGAGGGGCCGATGATACCTGATCAATATGCTTTCGCGCTGCAATGCGGCTTTGACGCCGTCAAAGTAGACGGCGAGACCCATGCACGGCAATCTGAGAGCGATTGGTTTAACGCCATGGACGCCTTTGGCCTGACCTATCAACGCGGGTATGCCTTCAAGCAAGGGCCGGCCCTTTCCGTTTTTGATGCCCGTAAGACCTCTCGCATCGCGGCAAATTCTGATGACCCTTATCACGGCGTCTCAGCAGAGATGGCATTGCGCCAAGCCATTTCAGAATATGAGGGCAAGATTGTTTTAGCCTCTTCCTTGGGGGTTGATTCCGCTGTTATGCTGCATATGGTCTCCAAGATTGATCCTGATCTCCCGATTGTCTTTCTCGATACAGGTAAGCATTTTCGCGAAACTCTGGCTTACCGCGATATGCTCATCGAGGATTTGGGCCTCACGAATTTTCAAAATATTCGCCCTGATCCGGCAGAGCTAAAAGCTGAAGATAAGGATGGGGAGCTTAACCAAAGCGAGCCTGATTTGTGCTGTAACCTGCGCAAGGTCCGCCCGCTTGACCGTGTGCTTGAAGGATATGATGCCCGTATTACAGGGCGCAAGCGTTACCAAACGCGTGACCGCGCAAATATGCCAATTATGGAACTCGGCGGACGCATGGCAAAAGTTAATCCGCTAGCCTATTGGTCAGCCAAAGATGTTACGGCCTATATGCGCAAACATGATCTACCGCCTCATCCAATGCTCGCCCTTGGCTATCTATCAATCGGATGTCAGCCTTGCACGACCCGCGTTGCCGAAGGCGAGGACCCTAGAGCTGGCCGATGGAGAAATAATGATAAGACCGAATGCGGCATTCATTATATAGATGGCAAATGGGTTCAGGTTCCTAAGAAAAAGACATTTGAGGCATTTTAGTTTTAATGTGAAGAGAGGATGAGTGCCGTGAGCGTGCCAGATAGACTTAAACTCCCTCTTAGCTTTGACGGCGCATTGCTACAGCGTGATTTAGCTATTCTGGACTCATTTGATTGGATCGATCATTTTGTAAAACGCAATTATGAGGGTGATTGGACCGTTTTGCCGCTGCGCGGAACGAAAGGCGCCCAGCATCCCATTATGAGTATTTATTCTGCGCCTGGTGAAACAGAGTATGAAGACACAGCCATATTGGGACAATGCGCTTATTTCCAATCAGTATTGAGAGCCTTCCCATTCAAACTTTATGCGGTGCGCCTTATGGCCCTCACTCCGGGGTCAATCATAAAGCCCCATCATGACCATGACCTCTCAATTGAAGACGGTTTCGCCCGTTTCCATATCCCCATTACGACGAATGCAGATGTGAGTTTCACCTTGAATGATCAAGCCGTAAATATGCAGGTGGGGGAATGCTGGTATTTGAGATTATCTGATACGCATTCAGTTAAAAATCAAGGCGATGAGACCCGGGTGCATATGGTTATCGACGCCCCAGTCACGCCTGAGATGCTGGCATTTATGGGGTTAGTCGAGCCGCATAACTCTCATAATTAAACTGTTTGCCGCTATGGGCGTTGAACACTCCCGCGGCGCAAACGCTGTTTTCAGAGACAGCAAGAAGCGGTCCGCCAGAGGCTTTGTAATGACCTTTGCATGAGGTTGTGATTAGCCTGCCGTTTAAGGCTTTCACCTTACAATCTGCCGATATCCCAAGTTTGCCGTTTCCATCCCATGATTGAACTAGCACAAATTTTGACGAGGTAGATATGGATTTACAAATGTCCAACCCGCCGCGCTTAGTGATGTTCGGCCATGAAGCGATGTCGTAGCCAGCATCTTCTTTTGTGCCGCTATCCTTGAAAAGAGGCGACGCTTTGCCCTTGGTTAGGCTTGCACCTGCCAATTTACAGGATCGTTTTCCTGCCTCTGCCATCGTTAGATTATGCCCCGCAGAGATAATCTGCGTGCCCAATGAGGTTTTTACGATGAAGCCAGTTGAAGGTTTGCCGCTAGACCCGCAATCCATCAGCAATGTGTTGTCTCGGATAGTTTTCAGTATTGCTTTTGAAAAGCGCTTATCGGCTGCTTCGGAGTAGAGATCGATGCGGTCGTCAAAGCCAAAGAAACTCTCATAATTATGAGCGGGACTTTGTGCTGCGGTTGAACCAAACACTAATGGTGAGACAAGTGCTAGGAGGCAAACTCTCATTTATGACGGCTTTTCAGTTCTGCAATCACGGTTTCAAACTTTATGTTTTTGGCCGCGAGCAAAACCAATAAGTGATAGATCAAATCTGCAGCTTCGCTCGAAAGCTTATCGTCAGTTTCCGCCACTGCGGCGAGGGCGGTTTCTACGCCTTCCTCTCCGACTTTTTGAGCGGCGCGGCGAAGGGGTCCGTGCAGAAGAGAGGCGGTATAACTGCTATCTGCATCAGAGGTTTTACGGCTTTCGATGAGATCTTCTAGATAACCGATAAAGCCTAGGCCCTCGGGGCCCTTATCACCAAAGCAGCTAACCGTGCCTTCGTGACAGGTTGGGCCGGTTGGAACGGCGCGAATAAGCACAGTGTCATCATCGCAATCGATAGTGATTGATTTGAGCTTTAGGGTATTTCCGCTGTTTTCGCCTTTTGTCCAAAGGGTCTGCCGCGAGCGGCTAAAGAAGGTGACGAGGCCCGTCTCTCGGGTCTTGGCGAGTGACGCCTCATTCATATAGCCAAGCATCAGGACTTGTTCAGTTTTTGCATCTTGCACAATGGCAGGAACTAAGCCGCCGTCTTTTTCAAAATCTATCTTCATAGTCTAATCTCTATGCCGCGAGCTTTTAAGTCGCGCTTTAAGTCGGGTATTGCAATAACGGATTTATGAAAGACGCTCGCCGCCAAGGCGCCGTCAACATGGGCCTGTTTGAAAACTTCTTCAAAATGCTCTGTTGCGCCGGCGCCGCCGGACGCGATTAAGGGCACAGAACATACTCTACGAACGGCAGATAACTGTTTGATATCATAACCTTTTCTGACGCCGTCTTGGTTCATGCAGTTTAGAACGATTTCGCCTGCGCCTCTGCTAGCGGCCTCCTGGGCCCACTCAAGAGTCTTTCGGCCTGTTTCGCGTGTTTTATTGGGGTCTCCCGTATGAGACTTAACGCGGTATGTGCCATTTTCTTCAAATGTATCTATGCCGACAACCACGCATTGGCGTCCATAGGCATCGCAAAGCTCGTTAATGAGGTCAGGACGCGCTAGAGCCGGAGAATTGATACTGATTTTATCCGCGCCTGACGCTAGTCTTGCGCCGGCCGCTTCAACGGTTTTAATTCCGCCTGCTACGCAAAAGGGGATATCGATTGAGCGCGAGACTTTGCTTATCCAATCAGGACTGACTGTGCGGTTATCCACAGAGGCTGTTATGTCATAAAAGACAAGTTCATCTGCGCCTTCTGCGGCATAACGCAGGGCTAACTCGACGATGCCGCCAACGTCTTCATGATTGCGAAATTGCACGCCCTTAACGACACGCCCGTCACGCACATCAAGGCAAGGGATGATACGTCTGGCTAGCACGCGATGGCTTCTTCTAGCGTGAAGCGCTCTTCATAAAGGGCTTTACCAATGATTACGCCGTGCGGTTTTAAGGCTTTTAGGTCAGAGACATGATCAAGCGTTCCAACGCCGCCAGAGGTGATGAGATCGAGTGTGGGGTAATTCGTCATAATCTTTTTGTAGAGGTCGACATTAGAGCCGCCCTCAACGCCGTCGCGGCCAATATCTGTTACGAGAATTGTTCTAAGCCCAGTGCCCATATAGTCATCAAGCACATGCCATAAGGTGCGCTCGCCTGCTTCTGTCCAGCCGCGCGTTGCGGGATAGGGCTCTCCGTCCTCGCCAATATTCACATCCAGCGCAACGCATATTTGTTCTTGCCCGACTTCGGATATCCAAAACTTGACCATTTGCGGATTGGTCACGGCGAGCGACCCAATAACCGCGCGGTTAACCCCGCCATTGAGTAGGCGCTGTATTTGCGAAAGCTCTCTTAGGCCGCCGCCTGTTTGTACTTTCAACCCGCTTTCATTCGCGATGTTGATGATAAGGTCGGCTTGCTCGGTTTTGCCGTGTTTGGCACCGTCCAAATCAACAATATGCATCCACTCTGCACCAGCGACTGCATAACTCTTCGCCACGTCGAGCGGCGAAACGGCGTAATCCGTACGTTGGTTGAAATCACCTTTATAGAGGCGAACGCAGCCGCCATCCATTAGGTCTATGGCAGGGTAAATCATGCAGGTACTTTCAGGAAGTTTTCAAATATTTTAGCACCGACACGGCTACTCCGTTCTGGGTGGAATTGGCAACCATAAACATTTTTATGACGGACAATGGCGGAGAATTTTTCGCCATATTCAGATGAGGCGATGGTAATAGCCGAGACGGGCGCGGCAAAGCTATGCACGAAATAAGCATAGTCATTATCGTTGATACCCTCAAGGAGAGGATCCTCGCTTTGTTTGGTTAGCGTGTTCCATCCCATATGCGGCGACGGTTGGCCTTTTGTATCAAGCGCGGTTATTTTGCCAGGCACGAGACCTAGTCCCTTCACGGGCGCTCCGCCTTCTTCTAGAGTCTCAAATATTAGCTGCATACCAAGACAAATACCCATAACGGGCTGTGTCAGGCTTTGCAGAACAGGCGTAAGGCCTTTGGCATTTATTGTCCTCATGGCGTAGGGCGCAGCGCCGACACCGGGGAGGATTACGCGTTCAGCTGACGTGATGGTTTCAACATCATCAGAAATGCGCGCCTCAACACCCAGCCGGTCGAAAGCAAATTTGACGGATGATAGATTAGCCACGCCTGTATCAACGATGACGAGGGTCATTAAAGCACGCCCTTGGTTGACGCGATATCTGTGCCGCTACGGGCGAAAGCAGGACGCAGAGCGCGTGCTACGCCTTTGAAGCTGGCCTCGATCATGTGGTGTGTGTTTTCGCCCTCAACATCAATTTGAATAGCGGCGCCGAGTGTTTGCGCTAAGCTCTCAAAAACATGCGGACACATTTCGGCTGGAAACTCGCCGACATGATCAGTCGGGAAATCCCCTTTAAAGGTCATAGCCGCACGTCCTGATAGATCGATGGCGACACGCGCCTGCGTTTCATCCATAGGCATTACAAATCCGAAACGGCCTATACCGGCTTTATCGCCGAGGGCCTCTTTTAGGGCTGTTCCAAGCGCTAGGGCGCAATCTTCTACTGTGTGGTGAGCATCAATTTCCAAGTCACCTTTGCAGGTTAAAACCAGTCCAAAATTGCCATGCTTAGCTAGGCTCTCGAGCATGTGATCATAAAAGCCAATCCCCGTGTCGGTTTTTATGACGCTGGCATCATCCAGGTTCACGCGGACAGAAATATCAGTTTCTTTGGTTGTGCGGTGAACTTCGCCAATCCGGTCAGGCTGCTTATAATCAACCGCAACGCCAAAGGCTTGCAGCGCAATGGTGTTTTCTTCCGGCGATCCGATAGAAATACGCATATGCCCTGTCGTTGCGCGGTAGTCCCTGATTTTAACGTGGTGGCGCGCAAGCTCGCGCATTAAGTCCTCGTCATTCTTCACATCAATAAGCAGAAAGTTGGCTTCAGATGGCCAGACTTTGGAAATAAAGGCTGACTTTTTCAGCTGATCAAACATGCGCTTTCGTTCAGTTATCCACTCCTCTAGCCGCGCAGCATGTGTGCTCATCGCCGCAGGCGATAATGCCGCTAAAATAGCATCTTCTACAGGACGCGCTATGGGATAAGGCGGAAGCACCTTTAGCATCAGCTTAATCACGCGCGGATCAGCAATGGCAACACCGCCGCGAACGCCTGCCAAAGCATAAGCCTTAGAGAGGGTGCGCATCACAATTAAGTTTTGGTAGCTTTCTGTCTTAGGAATGTAACTTGGCTTTGATGAAAACTCCTCATAAGCTTCATCAATAACGATGAGGGTGTTTGGACAAGCTTCGCAAAGCTGCTCGACAAGGTCATCTTCTATTACGGTGCCTGTTGGGTTGTTCGGGGTGCAAAGGAAAATGACTTTCAAATTCTTCGCAGCTTTAGCGGCGTTTATCACAGCATCACTGTCCCACTGATAGTCTTGGGTCAAAGGTACATCGATGATGCCAGCGCCCTGTATTTGCGCGCATGTTTTGTAATAACCAAATGTCGGAGAGCAGATGAGGATATTATCTTGGCCGTCTTCGCAAAATGTGCGGAGAAGAACTTCGATGGCTTCATCGGCCCCGCGCCCAACCATAAGGCGGTCGGCACTTGTCCCGTAAAGATCAGCTAAGCGCCTCTGCAAGGCAGGGGGCTGCTGTTCTGGATAACGGTTATAGCTTTTTGCGCCTCGGACAGGGGGCGGTGCATAGGGGCTTTCATTGGCGTCTAAATGCAGCGCGCCCGTTGATCCGCCGCGCGCGGAATAGGCAGCGAAATCTACAATGGCTTTGCGGGCAATGTTTTCAGGCCAATTGGGCATTATGTGATGCTTTCAAGTCTTAGGGATACGGCGCGTCTATGGGCTTCTAGGCCTTCCATTTCGGCGAGTTTTTCGACGGTCGGGCCAAGGCGCTTTAATCCTTTTCGCGTTAGTTTTTGGACGCTGATATATTTGATAAAACTCTCAAGCGTCACGCCGCTATAGGCGCGGGCGGCGCCGTAAGTTGGGAGGGTGTGATTTGTTCCGCTTGCATAATCGCCAACAGATTCAGGTGTCCAAGGGCCGAGGAAAATTGAGCCCGCATTGCGGATTTTAGGCACTAAAGCTTCGGGCTTTTTAATCTGCAATATGAGGTGCTCAGGCGCGTAGCGATTGATGATGTCCACGACGTCTTTGCGCTTTTCAGCTATAATCATACGGGATTGCGCTATTGCAGCAGCCGCAATCTTTAAGCGAGGTAACGTGACGATCTGCTTGTCGATTTCAACCATAATCGCTTCTGCAGCGCGCTCTGATGTCGCGACGCAGATAACCTGTGCCAAAGTGTCATGCTCGGCTTGGCTGAGTAAGTCAGCGGCGACGAAAACAGGGTTTGCTTTTTCGTCCGCAATAACCATGGCTTCGCTTGGACCTGCTGGCATATCTATTGCGGGACCGCCCGGTTCTTGAGCTGCAAGGGATTTAGCCGCCGCTACATAGGCATTGCCAGGGCCAAAAATTTTATCACAGCGCGGAATAGACTCTGTTCCGTAAGCTAAGGCGGCAACGGCTTGCGCGCCGCCGCAGACAAATACATCTGTGACCTTACAGCGATAGGCGGCCGCTAGAATAGCTTGATTGATGCTGCCGTCTTTACCAGGCGGCGTAACGACGACGCGGCGATTTACCCCCGCGACTTTGGCGGGTATCGCCAGCATCAAAAGGGTCGAGACAAGGGGCGCGGTTCCGCCAGGGACATAGAGGCCTGCAGTGCTAATCGCGCGGGTTTCCCGGCGGCAAATAACGCCTTTGGTCGTTTCAACTTCGATGTCGTCTGAGATTTGAGCTTTATGGAATGTCTTGATATTCTGGCGAGCGATATTGATCGCTTTTTTCTCTTCGTCAGGAAGGGCTTTCCAAGCGGCCATAAGCGCATCACGGGGTACATGAAGGCTCTCTAAGGTAACGCCGTCAAATTTTGCGGTATAATCCAAAACAGCTTTGTCGCCGCCTGATTTCACTGAGTCCATGATAGCTCGGACAGAGCTTATTAAGGCAGGGTCAGACAATCCCGCGGGGCGGGCGAGGGCGTCTATACGCGCAGTCTCATCCATATTTTTCCAGATAAAAGTCTGCATTAGCTCATCATTTTCTCAATTGGCAGGACGAGGATAGCCCTAGCTCCGAGAGCCTTTAAGTCCTCAAGGGTTTCCCAGAAAATGTTTTCCGTACAGACCGCCTGCAAAGCCACGAGATCATCACTGCCAGCTAAGGGTATAATTGTCGGGGCGTCGGAGCCCGGGAGCAATTCTGTAATGGCAGCGACCTTATCCTTAGGCGCATTGAGCATAATATATTTCGTCTCAGACGATTTAATCACCCCGTCAATACGGCGCATAAGCTTTGCCAGAAGGGCCTGCTTTTCGGGGGAAAGATCGCGGCCAGATTGGATAAGAACGGCCTCACTTTCGAGAATTGTTTCAAAGGCTGTCAGGCCATTAGCTTCGAGGGTAGCGCCAGATGACACTAAATCACAAATGCTCTCAGCAATGCCAATGGAGGGCGCAAGTTCTACTGCGCCTTTCATTTCAACAGATTTGGCGTCAATACCTTGATCTGTAAGGAAGCGCGCTAACACCCCGGGATAGGTTGTGGCGATACGTGTGCCCCCAAGCTCAGATGATTTTGTAATGCCGCTAACATCAGATGCTGCAAGACAGAGTTTACAGCGGGAAAACCCAAGTCGCATCGTAATTTCGGCGTCTAATTTAGCTTTGGCGACTAACTGTTCTTCAACAAGTACATTCTCACCAACAATACCGATATCTGCGGCGTCATTAGCGACAAAACTCGGGATGTCGTCATCGCGCACCAATAGGAGGTCGATTGGCATGTTCTTGACACGAGCTAATAAGCCGCCGCCGCGAATGGCGAAGCGCAATCCACATTTTTTAAGCAGGGCAAAACTGTCATCCGCTAATCGCCCTTTTTTCTGGAGCGCTATTCTAAGTCGTTCGGTCATGGTCTACTCTGTATGATATTTTGGGATTATAGTTTTAAGGCTGTTTGTTTTTTTCGCGGTCTAAAACCGTGCGGTATCCTTGGTGTGGTTCATCTTTTAAGAAACGAGCCACGCGGCCGATAGTAGTCGTGGAAACGCCCGTCAAGGCGTTGATTTCGCGGTAGCTTTGCTCGCCCGCATCGAGCATTTTCGCGACATGCCAACGCTCCGCTAGGGCGCGTAATTCCGCGGGCGTGCAGAGGTCGATGAGAAACCTCTCCATCTCTTCATCTGTCTTAACAGAGGTAAGAGCTTTGGCGAGGTCTTTGCGCGTTCCTATCTGTGTATCATTTGACATATGGCCGGCTTTATTGTGTTAGCGTGCTAATACACTGGCGCAATCACGATGCAAGTCATTATTTCACTATTTCGGGAAATCTTTCACAACATTGACGCCAAATACCTTATCGAGCTGCGAGTGAGCTGCGGCTGGAATGTGGGTGGCGATTTTAAATTTAGTGTTGCGAAGAAACTTTTGAGCCGGCGAATTTATATGATAGAGTTTTGCGTTCTCTCTGGACATTTTTTGAAGTAAAACCGCCCGCGCGTAACGCGCTTTCTCGTAAGTCTTCAGAGCGATTTGCAAGTTGTCCTTAAGCCTATCAATACATTGGGCCAAAACCCAACCATCCTCAATCGCCATTGATGCGCCCTGAGCCATAAAGGGTAACATGGGATGCGCGGCATCGCCGAGCAGAGCCGTCCGTCCCTTTGTCCAGCCCGTTAAAGGCGGATGATCAAATAGGCCCCATAGAAAGCAAGTCTCACAAGCGTCCAATAAGTCTGTCACGCGGCTGTCCCAGCCTGCAAAAGCCGCGAGCAGCTCTGTCATATCTCCAGGATGAGACCAGCTTTCCTCAACCCATGCTTCTCGTTCTTCAATGGCGACAAAATTGATGAACTCCCCGCCGCGTATATAATAACTTACAAAGTGGCGTTTCGGCCCTAACCAATTATTTGCGCAAGGGGGGATGCGCCCTGCAGGAAGCTTGTTAGCTGGAACAATCCCTCGCCATGCAACATGGCCGGTATAGTTAGTCTTCTCAGGTCCCAACATTTGCAGGCGGATATTGGACTTGATGCCATCGGCCCCAATAAGAATATCGCCGATGAAGGTCTTACCTGCAGCTTTTACCCTTACGCCGTTATTGTCTTGCTTATAACTTTCGACGGCGTGGTTTAAATGGAGAGTTACGCCTGCCTTTCGGGCCGCCGTGAGCAGGATGTTATGCAAGTCAGCGCGGTGTATGTGCAAATATTTTTGCCCATAACGGTCTTCATGCGCCCCTTTTAGCGGGTTTGAGAGCAAGCTTTTCCCTGTTCTGAAATCTCTGAACTCAATCGAGTTTGGCTCGAATCCCGCCGCCTCGATATCTTTATCAATGCCAAGCGCGGCATGAACCTGCATAGCATTCGGGCCTTGTTGCAGACCTGCGCCAACCTCATTGAGAGCTGCCGTTTGTTCAAAAACCTCCACTTTAGCGCCGTTTTGCGTTAAAGCTAACGCCGCTGTGAGCCCGCCGACACCTCCGCCAGCAATTAAGATATGCGGTGCGGGCAAGGCTTAGTCTTTCGCGATGACGGTTTTATCAGCGATTAATGTTTCAATAGCCGCGTCATCAAACCCTGCTTCAGTCAAGAGAGCGCGGGTATCGCCTCCAGGATCAGCCAATGCGTAGTCAGGACGGTTTTCGCTTGAGCTAAATTGCGGGGCTGCGCCCGGATGTATGCGTCCACTATGTTCAGCTAACCCGCCCCGCGCGGAATTTTGCGGATGCTCCGGCGCTTCTAAATATGTCAGAACCGGCGTAACGCAGGCATCTGTTCCATCAAATAAAGCGGCCCACTCATCGCGGGGTTTGCTTGCAAAGACAGCCTCCAATTTTTGATGTTGCTCAGCCCATAATTTCGGGTTGTTTTGCGGGCCAAAGGCATCGGTGTCAACTTTGAGGATATCCATCATGATCGCGAAGAATTGCGGCTCGATACATCCTACCGCCATATATTTTTGATCCTGCGTTTGGTAACAGCGGTAATAAGGCATTGCGCCGTCAAGCAGGTTTGACTGCCTGTCCGTTCGCCACTGGCCAAGTGCGTGGAGAGAGTAAACAATCCCCATCATAGAGGATGTGCCGTCGATAATCGCGGCGTCGACGATGTCGCCTTTTCCTGTCTTTTGGGCCTGCAAGAGCGCCGCCAAAACGCCCGTCACAAGAAACATTGTGCCGCCGCCATAATCTCCTACAAAATTTAAAGGCGGGAAGGGGGCATTATCTTTCTTCCCCATGGCTTCCAAAGCGCCTGTGATAGAAATGTAATTTATGTCATGGCCAGCAGTCTTCGCCCAAGGTCCTGTTTGTCCCCATCCTGTCATCCGGCCATATACAAGCTTTGGGTTTAAAGCTTGGCAGTCTTCGGGGCCCACGCCCAAACGTTCTGTTACTCCGGGGCGTAAGCCCTCAATGAGAGCGTCTGCGGTCTCGCAAAGCTTTTTGACGATATCGGCGCCTTCAGCTTGGCGAATATCAACCACAATAGATTTTTTCCCGCGCCCATCAATCGAAGGCATCACAAAGCCAGGACGATGAACAACGATAACTTCCGCGCCCATATCAGCCAAGAGCTGCCCTGCATATGGCCCGGGACCGATCCCTGCGAGTTCTATGATGCGAAATCCAGTAAGGGGGCCTGACATTATTCACATTCTCCAAAATTCATGTCTTAAGTCTGGCTGTGGTAGATTCTAAAGGAGCAGGGGTCTATGGTTTTCTTGTTAGTGTGACAATCGATGCCGCAGAGCGCGTGCTTCTATCACAACCTCTAATGTGTTGATTTTTTGCAACAGTGCGGTAAAGAAGTAACAGTAGGCGCTTTTGCGCGTTAAATGTCGGCTATATGAACCAACAGCCAGTTATTTCGGCAGAGGAATCTGTCAGCTTGCCGCGATTGCGCCGCGCGCCGCGTATTGCGCAATCTGCTTTATTCGTAATTTTGTTTGTTGCGGCGATTATATTATTGGTTTTAGGGACGCTATTCGCCTTATCTCGCAACCCAGAACAGACGACCCAAGCTTATCCTATTTTATTATTTAACCTTGGCTTGATTATCACATTGGGAATTTACTTAGGCTTTCGGGTTTGGACAGGATTATTCGCCAAACGCCGTAGGCAATCCGCGCCATTGCTTCATAGACGTTTCGTGACAATCTTTAGCTTGGCAGCTTTGACCCCCGCGATTGTCGTGGGCGCATTTTCGACATCGCTAATCAGTCAAAATATCAATGACCTCTTCGGTGAGAATGTCCGCAGTAATATGGAATCGGCTCGGGAAATTTTGGACGGTTATGTTAAGCAAGAGCTTACCGAACTGGCCAGTGATGCGCGCGCCGTTGAAAATGAACTCAATCGACGTCCGCAAAATATTACATCGCGTATTTCCTACACGGCGGATTTGCAAATTATTGCCCGTGTCCGAGATTTGGATGCTGTCTACATCATGCAAAAGGACGGCTATCTTTTTACCCGTGTTGAAAGCGCGATTGCGCCTGTTTTCGAAATTCCATTGCAAGGCGTTTTTGAGGGCATGAAGCCTAATGAAATCGCCTTTATTCAGCGCGACGATATTGATTACCTTATCGCTGTAACGCAGCTCGATGCCTATGAAGATGTCTATCTTTATGTTGGCCGTGTTTTGCGGTCCAATAATCGCGTGCTGTCTTCTCTGTCGGGAATTGCGAACGCCTCAGACGCGATAGACGCGTTTAATACTGATCAGAATTTGATGAGTAAAATTTTCTTTCTCACTTTTATAGAGACCGCTCTGCTCATTCTTTTTGCTGCGGTGTGGCTGGGTTTGGCGCTGGCGAACCGTATTATCGATCCGTTGGGGCGCTTAATTACAGCGTCTGAACGTGTGCGCAGCGGCGATATGACAGCCCGCGTTGATGTGCAGGGCGATTGGGGGGAGATGTCAGATCTTGGCAGCGCCTTTAACCGAATGACCCGTCAGCTTAACTCACAGCGGGACGAACTTATTCGAGAACATGACATATCAGAGCAGCGCCGACAGTTTTCTGAGGCTGTGCTGTCAGGCGTGCGGGCAGGGGTCATTGGCTTGACGCAATCTGGACGCATTACCCTCATGAATCAATCGGCAGGACGGTTATTGGGCTCGCGGGATGCGGCCATGCTTGGCTATCCGATTGAAGATGTTCTGCCCGAATTTACGGCGGCCTTCAGCAAAGCGCGGGAGTCAATTCAGGGCACGGCCGAAGATCAAATTAATTTTGAAACAGCGGATGGAACCCGGAATTTCGATTTACGCGTTTCGGCCTATCAAGGCGCGCGAAAAGATACGGGCTGGGTGATGACTTTTGATGATATGACCCGTCTTGTGACGGCGCAGAGGCATTCGGCATGGCGTGAAGTCGCGCGGCGCATTGCCCATGAAATCAAAAACCCTCTCACGCCTATTCAGCTTTCGGCAGAACGGCTCCTTAAAAAATACTCTAAAGAGATCAAGACGGACCCTGAGGTCTTTCAAAACTGCGCGCAAACAATTATCCGCCAAGTGGGCTCTCTTGAGCAAATGGTGAATGAGTTCTCCGCTTTTGCCCGTATGCCAGCCCCTAATTTTGAGCAAACCGACCTGCGAAACTTAATTGAAGATGTTTTGTTTGCACAGGGCGTAGCTTTTCCTGACATTGAGTTTGGGCTTGAGGACGAAACAAAAGGCAAGCTTCTGGCTATGTGTGATGAGCGCCTCATTACACAGGCTCTGACAAATATTTATAAAAATGCCGGCGAGTCTGTTACGCGGCGATTAGAGGCAGCGGGGTCTGATGATCTAGGCGGCAATATAACCACGCTTGTGACTGAAACCGATGAGCTTATCAAATTGCGTATCAGTGATAATGGAATGGGCTGGCCGTTCCCCGACAAGGAACGCTTATTGGAACCTTACGTAACAACGCGCGATAGCGGTACAGGATTGGGGCTGGCTATCGTTGTGCGCATTGCGGATGACCATGGCGGAACGCTGACGCTCCACGACCGAGACGATAATGTAACGGGAGCGGTCATTGTAATTAAGCTCCCCAAGGGCAGCACGCCTGAGGCCCGAAATTCTACCGACGACTCTATTCAAAATGATAGGATGATATCATGAAATATGACGTGTTGATTGTTGAAGATGAAGACGACATTCGCGAAATGATTGGCGGCATCCTAGAAGATGAAGGCTATGAGGTCCGATTGGCGGCCACGAGTGAAGCAGCGTTGACTGAGGTCAAGTTACGCAAACCGTCATTAGTCGTCTTGGATGTTTGGCTCAAAGGGAGCTCGATGGACGGAATTGAACTTTTGGGGCATCTAAAGGGAATTCACCCCAATCTTCCAGTTATCATTATCAGCGGACATGGAACTGTGGAAACTGCCGTATCTGCTATCCGTAAAGGCGCTTATGATTATATCGTAAAGCCTTTTAAGGCCGACAAGTTATTGGTAACCGCAAGCCGCGCTCTTGAAAATGCGCGCCTTCGCCGTGAAAATGCAGAACTGAAAGGCAAAGCGCCTTCAGATGATACATTAGTGGGAACGTCGCAGCAGATTGTCCAGCTTCGCCAAAAAATTTCCAAAATCGCCGCCACCAATAGCCGTGTCTTAATCTCGGGACCATCAGGATCTGGCAAAGAGCTTATTGCGCGCATGTTGCATGGCCATTCAAATCGAGCTCAGGGCCCTTTTAAGGCGGTTAATGCAGCTTCTATGGTGCCTGAACGGGTGGAAGAAGAGCTTTTTGGGGTTGAGGATGATGACGGCAACTCAACCAAGGTTGGACTGTTGGAACGCGCGCATAACGGGACGTTATATCTTGATGAAGTTGCGGATATGCCAATGGAAACACAGGGGAAACTCTTGCGGTTACTTGTTGAGCAGCGCTTTCGCCGTTTGGGCGGAAAGGATGATGTGCAAGTCGATGTTCGGGTTATCACATCGAGTTCTCGTGATCTTGCAAAGGATGTTGAGTTGGGACGTTTTCGCGAAGACCTATTTCACCGCCTAAATGTCATGCCACTTGAAGCTACGCCGCTGAGTGAGCGCCGTGAAGACATTCCTGCTCTTGTTGAGCATTTTATAGGGCAGCTTGCGTCATCTACGGGCCTTCCGCCGCGGCAAATCGGGGGCGATGCTATGGCGGCATTGCAAGCCCATGATTGGCCCGGAAATGTGCGCCAGCTTAGAAATAACGTGGAACGGCTTTTAATATTAGCGACAGGGGAACCCGCGCAGCCTATTACGCTAGAGACATTACCGCCCGAGGTTTCTGTTGTGCGGGCCTCAACAGGCGCAAATGAGAATGAAAAAATGATTGCCATGCCCTTGCGCGATGCCAGAGAGCATTTCGAAAGGGAATATCTCCAAGCGCAGATTGATCGCTTTGGCGGGAATATTTCACGCACAGCTAGCTTTGTCGGGATGGAGCGTTCGGCCTTGCATCGCAAACTCAAATCTCTAGGATTAGGCACGAATGGTCGCGACGATTAGGCTCGGCCCAGTGAGGGACTTAAAGATATGAGAGTCATCATATGCGGCGCGGGGCGTGTTGGTCACGGCCTAGCCTCTCGGCTAGCGGCAGAAAATAATACGGTTACAGTTGTTGATCTGTCGCCCGATCTTATACGTCAAATCACAACGGACCTGGATGTTCGGGGTGTTGTCGGACATGGCTCTCATCCCGACATTTTAAAACGCGCTGGCGTAGAGAGCGCCGACATGATTATTGCTGTGACCTATTCCGATGAGGTCAATATGATTGCGTGTCAGGTCGCTCATTCCCTTTTTGACGTGCCGACCAAGGTCGCCCGAGTGAGAGCTCAAAGCTATCTTGGGACTGAGTATAACGACCTTTACAGCCGTGAAAATATGCCAATCGACATTATCATTTCACCCGAAATTGAAATTGGCCGCGCCATTCTACGCCGCCTCAACACGCCCGGCGCGTTTAATGTGGTTAGTTTTGCCGAAGGCCGTATTCAAATGTTAGGCGTCAAGATTGGCGAAGATTGTCCTATTGTCGATACGCCTATTAAACAAATTCCAGATTTATTTCCAGGATTGCACGCCGCTATCGTCGGGATTAAGCGCGAAGACGAGATTTTTGCGCCGCGGCCAGAGGACCCCCTCAATGTTGGGGATGAGGCCTATTTCCTGACTCAATCCGAGCATTCTGGACGGCTGCTGGAGATTGTGGGTTCACGGGATCGCAAGGCGCGTAACATCGTTATTATAGGCGGCGGAAATATTGGCGCTTATGTTGCCAAAGAATTGGAAACCGTCCCGGGGGTGCGCGTACGGGTGATAGAGCGGGACAAAGACCAAGCAGAAATTGCCGCGGAATCGCTTAAACGAACAGTGATCCTTCATGGAGACGCAATGGATGCCTCGTTACAAGAAGAAGCCGGCGTCGCTACTTCAGAAATGGTCATTTGCCTAACGAATGATGATAAAACGAATATTCTCTCAGCTGTGTTGGCCAAAAAGCTTGGCGCGCAGCATACGATTAGTCTCATTAACGAAGTTTCCATGCAGGATATGCAATCGGAACTGGGGATTGATATGGTCATCGACCCTCGGGCGAGCACGATATCATCCATTCTACGCCATGTGCGCCGCGGCCGTATCTTGGATGTGTATTCCCTTGAACAGGGACGCGCTGAAATCATGGAAGGGGAAGTCCTTGAAACCTCTCCTTTGGCTGGAAAATCATTACGCGACGCTGGGCTTATTGACGGCATCGCTATCGGCGCAATCCTTCACCAGGGACGCGTTATATTCCCGACAGATGACATAGTTATCAAAACAGGGGACCACGTCGTTTTACTTGCCGAGAAATCTGCAATGAAAGATATTGAACAAATGTTCCGCGTAAGCTCGGATTACTTTTAAACCCGCTCAATGGCTATTACCCGGATCATTTTGTGGCTAGGGAACACCTTCGTTCTTTGTGCCATTTTATTGGCCTTTACGGGGCTAGCCTCCTTTTTCATGCTAGAAATTCCTTCTGCATTAGCGATGGCGGGACTCGCTCTGGCGTCCGGGGTGTTTGGTATTATCTTAATAGCGACAACTCATAATACGCCCGCGCGCGAGACTAATGCCGACGCTCTCGTATTCTTGCTGATTTTTTGGATGTTGGTGCCTGCAATCGCCGCCATGCCCTATCTTGTTTTAGGCGTATCAGATAACATAGTCTCGGCTTATTTCGAGGCCGTTTCAGCTTTTACAACAACAGGCGCAAGCGGATTAAATCCTGACGACCTTCCTAAAGCCTTGCTGTTATGGCGGGCCTTGCTTCAATGGTTTGGCGGAGTCTGCGTCGCAACTTTTGCCGTCGTCATTTTAGCAGCTTTAAACTTAGCAGGGACGGGCATTCATAGATCGATGTTGTTTACCCTGAAAAAAGGCGAGCTTTTTGAGAGGCTTATTGGAATAGGGCGCGTTATTGCGGGTATTTATGTTTTTCTTGCAGCGCTCTGTTTCATTGCCATGGTCGTAACGGGCACCTCGACCTTCGACGCTCTTACGCTCTCTCTTAGCGGCGTATCAACAGGCGGCTTAACCCCGCAATCGGGGCCTCTATCGGGCTATATCGGGCCATTGAGCGCTATTGTTTTGGGAGTGTTCTGTCTGTTTGGCGCTATGAATATTGCCATAATATGGGATCTTTTACGCTTGCGGCGAATGAGAAACATTTTTGTGCTTTTAAGAAATGTGGAACATCGCGGCCTCTTTGTCATAACAACGCTTCTTTTGCTATTTGGCGTTTTTTATGTAGGCCTAAATCATGCCTTCACCGTGATTATCGAAAGTGTATATTTTGTGAGCACGGCTGGTTTTGATTTTAACGTCATTGGACTTGAAATGTTGCCGCCCGTGATTCTCATTGCCGTCGCCCTGATAGGCGGTTCAGCGCTTTCAACAGCTGGCGGTGTAAAGATCATTCGTCTCCTTTTACTATTTCGTCATCTTGGCACCGATATGAGCCGCCTTTCGCATCCCTCACGTATTGTGCCGGTGTCTTTTAAAAGTCGGCATATCCCTGATCGGGCATTCCTATCGATTTGGATGTATTTCTTTGGATATACTTTATTTTTTGGATTAGGAATTTTAGCTTTAGGGGCTACGGGCCTAGCTTTTGAAGACGCTGTTGTAACGGGGGCTGCCTCCATCAGCAATATGGGTCCTTTGCTCCCCGCGACCTTGCCCGAAAGTGGAATAACCTATGCGGATTTTACCACCGCTCAGATGGGAGTCTCTGCCATTTTCATGCTGATTGGTCGCGTTGAGGTTCTAGCCGTCCTAATTTTGTTCACACCGTCATTTTGGATGCGATAAAGCCTCAGCCTAGGTTAATATTGGGAAATATACAGCAAGACTCCACTTATACACTTGCGTCACCCAAGGGGCGTTATCTATTAGAAGCTGTGGGTTGCGAAGAACGAGTCGCATAAAAACAATAAAAAAGGAAAATACAATGTCAGGTGATAAAAAACAGAACCTCCAAGACACATTTTTGAACTCCGTTCGTAAAACGAAAACACCCCTAACAATTTTTCTTGTTAACGGTGTTAAACTCCAAGGTGTTGTGACTTGGTTTGATAATTTTTGTGTGTTACTGCGCCGCGACGGGCAAATTCAGCTCGTTTATAAACACGCGATATCGACCATCATGCCATCCGGGCCTGTTTCAATGTTCGACGCGGAAAAAGTTGAAGATTAACCTTATATGATAACGCGCGATACGCCTGTTGAAAACGCTCTGGTTCTCCATCCTCGCTTCGCTAATGTTCGCGCCAGCGATGTCGATTACGATTTAGAAGAGGCTATAGGCCTGGCTGAGGCGCTTGGCGTTGACACGAAGGGCTCACGCATTGTGCCTGTTCGCGATCTTAAGGTTTCTAACTTCTTTGGATCTGGGCAAATTGCCGAAATTGGGACTGAGATTAAAGCCCATGATGTTAACGTGGTCATCATCAATGGAAGCCTTTCGCCCGTGCAGCAACGTAACCTCGAGCGTTTATGGGGCGTCAAAGTCATTGACCGTACAGGGTTGATTCTAGAAATTTTTGGCCTGCGCGCGGCAACCAAAGAAGGTAAACTTCAGGTTGAGCTTGCGCGTCAGGGCTATGAGCGCTCCCGACTCGTGCGGACATGGACCCATTTGGAGCGCCAACGAGGCGGTACGGGCGGCCTCGCAGGCCCTGGCGAAACTCAAATTGAGAGTGACCGCCGCGTCCTCGATGATAAAATGACAAAGCTAAAGCGTGAGCTTGAGCAGGTTCGCCGCACACGCGGGCTGCAGCGCCAGAAACGAAAACGGGCGCCTGAACGCGTTGTTGCCTTAGTCGGCTATACCAATGCTGGGAAGTCGACACTTTTCAATCTACTGACGGAAGGCGGCGTTTTTGTAAAAGACATGTTGTTCGCGACACTCGATACGACGCACAGAGTGCTGACCTTGCCAAGCGGGCAAAACGCTGTCTTATCTGATACGGTAGGATTTATTTCCGACCTACCGACGGCTTTGATCACAGCTTTCCGAGCAACGCTTGAAGAGGTAAAAGAAGCTGACTTGCTTATTCATGTGCGAGACATTTCTGACCCTTTGACAGAGCGCCGCCGCAATGAAGTTCTGCAAGTGCTTGATCAAATTGGGGCCGGTCCGTCACATAACCAGGACATTATCGAAGTTTGGAATAAGGTTGACCTTGTAGGTGAGGTGCAAATGAACAAGCTTTCGGAGCGTTCAACGGCTTCGCTCGAACTTGAAGATATGATGCCTGCTTATCCTGTGAGCTGCCGCAAAGGTTTGGGGCTGGACGTCCTTCAAGAGGGTATTGAAGCCATGCTGACCAAGGGCGACGAGGTCTTAAGCGTTGAGATTCCGCCGCAGAGCTATGACGTTCGGGCTTGGCTGCACAAAAACGGCCACGTCATTAGCGAGAAAAGCCGCCGCAACGGCAATTGTGAAATGAATGTCCGTTTGTCCGAATCTGACGCGGGTAAATTACGCGCGCGGCATAGCGATTTAGTGACTTAAGACCATATTAGGTTAAGTTAGAGGTTTAGCCTCTTGCCATAGAGCTTCCATTTCATCGAGGCTCATTAGGTTTACGTCGCGGGCATTCGCTTTGGCTGATGTTTCAATATAATTAAAGCGCTTCGCAAATTTAGAATTCGTGCGCCGCAGAGCAAGTTCAGAATCTACGCCGAGCTTGCGAGCCAGGTTTGTGACGGCAAAGAGCAGATCACCGATTTCATCTTCTATCGCGTCTTGGTCTTTTGACGCCGCGGCGTCAGCCACTTCTTGAGCTTCCTCAACAATCTTATCTAAGACTCCGTCCAGATTAGGCCAATCAAAGCCAACCCGCGCGGCGCGTTTCTGAAGCTTTGCCGCCCGCATCAATTCAGGCAAGGCTAGGGGGACATCGTCGAGGAGGCTAGTATGCCCTTTGGCTTTGCGCTCGGCGGCCTTGACCTCCTCCCAAGATACTGTTTGTTCTTGGGACGTGCGGTCATCCGTAAACTCAAATACATGCGGATGACGGTCAACCATTTTCCGCGTGAGGTCGTCACAAACATCATCAAAGTCAAATCCTGCGATTTCACTGGAAATTTTAGTTTGAAAGATCACTTGAAACAATAGATCGCCAAGCTCTTCGCGTAGAGACACCATATCTTGACGGTCAATGGCTTCGGAAACTTCGTAAGCTTCTTCAATTGTGTAAGGCGCGATAGACTCAAATGTTTGTTCGGCGTCCCAAGGACAGCCCGTTCGGAGCTGGTCCATAAGGGACTTTAGGCGTGCAATGGGCGTGTCACCGAGAAAGGAAATATCGGTCGTCATTGTTTGGGACCCCGCAGCGCGCGTAACACCAGACCGCCGAGCACAAGGGCGCTGACGCCGTAGCAACTCCAGATGAAAAGCGCGTTCTTACCAAATTCAAACATCAGACAGTCTCTATCACAGCTTTTGCGGCAGGTTTATCTGTGCTGCGGCTCTTTCGGCTTCTAACGATATCGGCTTCGATCCCGCGCAGGGCCAGCCACCCAAAGAGAAAACTATAGGCCGCCATCATCATGAAAAGTGGCCATAGGATTTCTGGCGGCATTCCGGGCGCGCCCGGCGTTGAAATACTTGCGGGTTGATGGAGCGTATTCCACCAATCAACGGAGAATTTGATAATCGGAATATTGATAAAACCCACCATAGCCAGAATAGAGGCCAAGCGCGCGGCGCGTTTGCGCTCGGGAATGATAGTCCATAGGGCCAGATAGCCCATATAAATGAAAAACAATATCAGCACGGATGTCATGCGGCCATCCCATTGCCACCATGTGCCCCAGGCAGGCTTGCCCCAAAGGCTTCCCGTTACAAGCGCCAAAAATGTGAAGGCCGCGCCAGGAACAGCGAAGCTTTTCGCGGCGCTATCTGCGAGTGGGTGACGCCAAATGAAGCTGACTAAGCTGGCAATGGCGAGGGCTGTGTAGGCCATCATGGCGCACCAAGCGGCAGGAACATGGGTATACATCATGCGAACCGATTGGCCGTGTTCAATGGCGGGCGGGCTTTTAATAAGGGCCAGATACAGCCCCCAAATCATGGTCATCAGAGCTAAGGCTCCGAAAATGGGTGTGGCAAATTTAGAGAGCTTCAGAAATCGAACAGGATTGGCGAGGTAATTTATCATGTCCTATTCCAAATTAGCATTCAGGGCGGCTGCCGCTGCGGGGATACCTACCGCAATAGCAATCAAACTTAAACCGATAAGCACGCGAAATTCTACGGCTGTTAAGCCGCTCTTGGTATAGCTTTCAATGGCTTCGAGGCCGAATATAAGCAGCGGAATAAGAAATGGCGTCGTGATGAGGACGATTAGAAAGCCGCCGCCGCGCCGTCCCGCTAATATCGCGCTAGAGAGGACGCCGTAAACAGCGAGCGCTGGAGCCGCTAATAAAAGCGACATAATCGTCGCGCTAATTATTTGCGGCGGCATGTCAAAGACCAAAGCTGCAAATGGCGTTGCAAGAAGTAAAGGCAAGATTGAAAGCAGGGTGAAGCTAATCGCCTTGGCCGATACGAGGGAAACAAGACTAACACCAGATGTCTTTAATTGCGCAAGATTCCCATCTTGATAATCCTCTTGAAAAATAGCTGAAAATGAGAGCATGGCAGAAAAAATGACGGCTAGCCAAATGAGCGCGGGCGCAAAGGGGCGCATCACCGTCAGCGAGCCGCCTAAAGCTATAGCGCTAAGCGCGATAAAGACAGCAAAGAAAAACAAGCCGAAAAGCCATGCTCCGCCAGAACGTAGCGCGAGGGTAAGGTCTCGCTTTATAATGCTGGAAATCACGGGGCGGCGCTCAGGGTCAGTTTACGGGTATTAAGCCCCAATTTACGGGGGGAGTCATGTGATGCTATAATGGCGATGCCGCCTCTATCGATATGCTGACAGATAAGGCCATCAATGAGGTCTTCGCCGCTTTTATCCATGGCCGCGCTAGGTTCGTCCATAATCCATATCGGTTTCTGACTTATAATGAGGGTTGCCAAAGCCAGTCGCCGCCGCTGTCCTGCTGACAGGTTTTGCGTGGTAACATCACATCGATCAGATAGCCCGACATATGTCAAAGCACCCTCAACGTTTGGGGCCGTTCCATATAATTGTGCCCAGAAGGATAAATCCTCTTGCGCTGACAAGGCTGCTTTTGCGAAGCTTTTATGAGGTTGATAAGCGACAAGGTCGTTAGCTAAGCTCGGCTGCTCATTCTCTAGCCAAAACACATCCCCTTCATCGGGCCTTGAAAGCCCGGCCATAGCTTCCAGTAACGTTGTCTTCCCAATACCGTTATCGCCTTGAATCCACAATACGTCACCCGAGCCGACAGTCGCAGACAACCCCTCGAAAAGCGTATTCTCGCCGCGCGACATTGTTAGGCCTATGACCTCAAGCCGTATAGGCTTATCCATCTGCGAGAAAAGGGGCGTCATGTGGCTGCGGTGTTCCTTGCGGTGTTCCTTGGGCTGCGCGCACCTTATGCCTTGCGCTTTGCGCGCTGTCACCCATATTAGATGCGGTAAATTAAACGGAAATATTATGACGCCTCCCCATCAAAAACGCCGTATCGGGCTCATCTTCTTTTTTGGTATCGTATTGGCAACTGGAATTTTTTTGCTTCTCTCCGCCCTTCAGGAAAACACGCAGTTTTTCTATAATCCAAGTGATGTCGTGGCTGAGGGATTTGAGCCTGATTCGACTGAGTTTCGAATTGGTGGCCTAGTGACCGAAGGCTCCGTCGTCAAAGATGGTCAGTTAAAGACGGTTTTTCAAATCAAAGATTTTGAGCGCAAGATGCGCGCGCCAATCACAGTGACATATACGGGTGTTTTGCCCGATCTATTTCGGGAGGGGCAGGGGGTCGTTTTAACAGGTTTTTTGACAACACCGACTGATTTCGAGGCGACGGAAGTTCTTGCCAAGCATGACGAGAATTACAAACCTGACATCAACTATCAGTCCGAATAATCATTTTGTGAGAAGAGGGTGGATGGACGGCTCAGCCGATGTGGGGCAACCTCGCCGCCCATCCCCTATCAAAAGATAGGATAGTCTATCTATATATATAATTATCAATAAGGGAACGTGATTCACTGTTATTTTTGATGTTATTTTCAATAAGCTGTTGATATTACAACGTTTATTTATTGTATTTCAATTTGTTACACTCTATCCGTGCTCAAATTTGACAACGCCGATTAAATTTTTAACGATTATTAAAAAATAAATACAACCTTTCTGGATGTTAGTCGGAATAATTCGAATCGCCCTTATAAATTTCGCCATTTTTCATAACGAAACGAACGTCTTCTAAAACTGAAATATCTTTCAAAGGATTTTCAGAGACCGCAACTAGGTCAGCATATTTACCTTTATCAATAGAGCCAATATCCGCGCTCATTCCGAAAAGCTCTGCATTATTGAGTGTCGACGCTTGAATGGCTTGTAGCGGCGTCATCCCCCATTTGACCATGTAAGCAAACTGATTGCCATTATCTCCGTGAGGATAGACGCCCGCATCTGATCCGAATGCCATCTTCGCGCCAGCCTTCACGGCCGCTTGAAAACGTTGACGTTGTTTCTTACCCACGACGCGTTCTTTTGCGAGGCTCTCTTCAAGGATGCCCGCTTTCTTGCCTTCAGTGAGAATATAGTCAGAATTATAGACGTCCATGGAGAGGTAGGTTCCCTTCGTCTTTGCCGCGCCGATGCCTTCATCTGATATGAAGCTGCTATGTTCAATCGAATCTACACCGGCCTTAATGGCGGTATTGATTCCATCTGTTCCGTGTGCATGCGCAGCGACCTTAAGCCCAAGCATATGGGCTTCATCGACAATGGCTTTCATTTCCTCAAAGCTGAATTGCTGCGCGCCAACTTTAGTCCCCTTGGAGAGCACGCCGCCCGTAGCGCAAAACTTGATGAGTTTTGCTCCGTATTTTTTGTTCTCACGCACCTTTTTGCGCACGCCCCAAGGACCATCGGCAACGCCGCCAGCAATATCTCCATATTCATAAGGTAAAAGATTGCTATCACAATGCCCGCCTGTGATACCAATAGAGCGCCCAGCAGGTAGAATGCGCGGACCCGGAACATCGCCAGCTTCAATGGCTTCCATCAAGGCAACATCAGTAAAGCCAGGGGCACCGAGATTTCGCACAGTCGTAAAACCCGCCATTAAAGTCCGCTGCGCATTCCGAACGCCGGTAATTGCGGCCCTCGGCGTAGAGACAGCTAAGCGCTTATAGCCGTGAGTGTTGGCATCACCCGTCAAATGTACATGAGAGTCTGACAGGCCTGGCAGAACCGTCATATTTGAAAGGTCGATAAATTCGACCTCCTCATCGTCCATGTCTTCCATATCCCGCAAGGTGACGATGTCTCGGATGCGGTCCCCGTCGATGATGATGAATTGATCTTTCAACACCTCACCTGTTTCGACATTTAGCATCTCTCCCGCATGAATTATTTTAGTTTTTACATCATGACCATCTGCAAGCGCAGGCGTTGCAGTTATGAGCGTTATAAGGGCGGCGAGGGCAATCTTGCGCATGTTCAACTCCGAATTTGTTGTTTAGAAAGGTTTAGGCGCGCAAATTGCATCGCACAAATAGATTCTCCCTTGGGGTTAGAACGAAAATATTATGACCAAAAAAACAGCAGATCTTATTATTGTTGGCGCTGGCCTCGCAGGTCTCATGACGGCGTGGCGGTGCTTGGACATGCATCCCGAACTCTCGGTGTTAGTCATAGAGGCCTCCGGTGAAATAGCAGGTGACCATACCTGGTCTTTTAATCGGTCTGATATTATCGAGCCTTTACAAGACTGGATTACCCCCTTCATTGCCTATCAATGGGATAAATATGATGTGAAATTTCCTAAGCGCGAGCGGAGATTGAATATCCCCTATTGCACCGGGAATTCAGAAAGCCTTCGCAAAGCCGTACAGCCCCATATTGAAAGCGGACGTTTACAGCTAATGCTGAATATGCGCGTTTCAAGGATGACGGCGACGGATGCTGTTTTAGAGACGGGTGAAAAACTCACGGCAAAATGCGTTTTTGATGCTCGGGGTGAAAAAGCCAATGTAAAGAAAGTGTTGGGGTATCAGAAGTTTGTAGGCCGAACGATTAAGACGAAAGAGCCTCATGGACTGAAACATCCTATCATCATGGACGCAACTGTTGAGCAGCTCGGGGGCTACCGTTTTGTCTATTGTTTGCCCTTCACCGATCATGAAATTCTTGTTGAGGACACTTATTATACGGATGACGAAGGATTGTCTGAAAATGAAGTGGCCGCTCGCGTCGATGACTACATCAAAGCTAAGGGATGGGGCGATCATGAGCTGCTTCGTCAAGAGAAGGGCGTATTACCGATCACACTTGCCGTCGACGCTGATTATGGTGAAGATGTTACTGAAGGCGGGAACAAGCCAGTACAACTTGGCATGACAGGCGGCTATTATCACGCCGTTACGGGCTATAGCCTCCCCGAAGCGGTTAAAAGCGCCGAGGTGGTCTCGGACATGATCTCTAAGAACAAGCCTGATTATGCAAAGGCGATCCTACACGAGATGATATATCACAAACGTGACCATTACTATGAAGAGAGCTTTTTGCGATTACTCAACCGCATGCTCTTTCGTGCCGCCCAGCCAGAGAAACGCTATAAAGTTTTGGAACGGTTTTATGGTTTAAGCGAAGATCTCGTTGCGCGCTTTTACCGAAACCGGTTGACGAAAACAGATAAGCTAAGATTACTCATCGGAAAGCCGCCAGTACCCGTATCTAAGGCCCTGAAAAATTTTAATGAAAGTGGCTTTATTGCGCGTGAGCGCGGCCTATAAGACCCTATGAAAAAAAACCGATTCCGCTCATCCTTGCGCAGGCAGGGATCAGGCCATATGCCAAGCCATAACCCCTGCCTGCGTAGGGAAGAGCGGGGTATTAAGTTATGAGTATTCAGCATCCTACAGCCATCGTTGTGGGGGCGGGCTTTGGCGGCATAGCGCTGGCCATACGCCTTCAGGCCATGGGTTTTCAAACCACATTGCTTGATAATCGTGATAAGCCAGGCGGCAGAGCCTATGTTTACGAGATTGACGGCTTTAAATTTGATGGCGGCCCGACCGTCATCACCGATCCAGATTGCCTTGAAGAGCTCTTCACCCTGACGGGGCGCGAGATGAAAGATTATGTCGAGCTGCTGCCCGTTGATCCTTTTTACCGATTGCAATGGGAAGACGGTGAGGTTCTGGACTATAATAATGACCAAGATTTCCTAGAGGAACAAATCCTAAAGCGAAATCCAGATGATGTTGAGGGATATCGCAAATTTCTCGCCTATTCGCAGGAACTCTACAAAGAAGGTTATGAAAAGCTTGGCACGACAGCATTTCTGAAAATGAGCCAAATGTTTGCTGCTGCGCCTCAGCTTATTCGTCTGCGGGCTGACCGCAGCGTTTATCAACAAGTTTCAAAATACGTAAAAGATGAAAAGACGCGTCAACTTTTGTCCTTCCAATCCTTATTGGTCGGAGGCAACCCTTTTGCCACGAGCGCTATTTATGCTTTGATTCATGCGCTTGAACGCAAGGGCGGGGTTTGGTTCGCAAAGGGCGGAACTGGCGCGCTGGTTGCTGGACTTATAAGTCTTTTCAAAGACATAGGCGGAGAGCTTCGCCTTAATGCAGAAGTAACGGACATCCATACGGAAGGCGACCGTGTTACCGGTATTAGCACTGCGGATGGATGGACTATGGATGCAGATATGGTCGCGTCCAATGCTGACGTCGTGCACACCTATTCCAAATTGCTACGCGGACATAAACGCGGACAGGCTTATGGAAAGGCCCTCAAAAAGAAACGTCATTCCATGTCGCTCTTTGTTATCTATTTCGGTCTTAAAACACCGACGCCAAAAGACCTCAAGCATCACATCATTTTATTCGGACAGCGCTATAAGGAGCTTATTGCAGAGATTTTCGGAAAGGGCGGTAAGCTCTCGGATGACTTCTCGCTTTATATGCACGCGCCTTGTGTGACCGACACGTCCATGGCGCCAGAAGGTAAGTCATCTTACTATGTCCTCGCGCCGGTGCCTCATTTGGGCCACGCAGACTTGGACTGGGACGAAATTGGCCCAGCCTATACGCAGAAAATTCTCGATTATCTTGAGGAGCACGCCATTCCAGGGCTGAACGACAATCTTGAGGTATTACATACGCTTACTCCATTTGGATTTCGTGATATTATGAATTCTCATTTGGGATCAGCTTTCTCTGTTGAACCGATTTTGACTCAATCTGCATGGTTTCGTCCGCATAATCGCGATGATGTTATTGGCAATATGTATATCACAGGCGCAGGCACACATCCGGGCGCAGGCGTGCCGGGCGTGGTCGGCGCCGCTAAAGCAACGGCAGGCGTGATTGAAGGTGACTTTGGCGGTGTTTTGTCTAAGCTGAAATCAGCCGGCTGGCCCAGTAACACTTAAGGAAATACAATGCCCAAACTCTCCATGTCGAATGCGACGTCAGCCCTCCCGACAATGCTTAATAACCTTGAGCATATTCTGCGTAAGGCTCAAGCCAATGCTGAGGAACGCGGCATTGACGCAGACATCTTCTTAAATGCTCGCTTGGCGCCAGATATGTGGCCTCTCAAAAAGCAAGTTCAGACCTGCGCTGAATTGGCAAAGAATGCGCCTTATCGGATCACAGGCACGGAGCCGCCGAGCTATGACGGCAATCCAGAAACTTTTGCAGAGTGCTATGATGTTCTCGCTAAGGCCAAAGAAGATATCGCCAAGGTCGCGGCCGCTGATTTGGACGGCAAAGAAGGCCGCGAATTTTCGCTAAAAATGGGTCCGCGCGAAATGGATTTTACAGGGATTAGCTATCTTTCAGGTTTCACTGTTCCGAATGTCTATTTCCATATGACGACGATTTATAATATTTTACGGCATAATGGCGTGCCGTTAGGTAAGTTCGATTTTTTTGGCGGAGCCTGACCGTAATCGTTCCTGTGGAACAATTACCAGGCGACGCCGAAATCACTGGTGATTTCGGGTAGTGCATAATTATGGATAACGTCACCCAATTTGGCCACGCCTCAATTAAAAAAGGCTCCAAGTCCTTCGCCTTGGCCTCTCGCGTCCTACCGCCAGAACTGCGCGATGACGCTTCAATGCTCTATGCCTGGTGCCGCTATTGTGATGACGTCATAGACGGGCAGCAGATGGGGCACGGTCAAATCGCCGATTATAAGATAGGGCAAAGCGAAAGGCTTGAGCAACTGCGCAAAGATACCGCGAACGCCCTGGCAGGAATCCCTACCGATAACCCCGTCTTCGCAGGTCTTGCTCGGGTCGTAAAAACCCACGAAATCGACCACAAACACCCCCATGATTTACTTAAAGGGTTTGAGATGGACGCAAGTGAGCGTGTCTATAAAACAGTCGATGATATTCTGGACTATAGCTATCACGTCGCGGGTGTCGTCGGCGTGATGATGGCCAATATTATGGGCGTGCGCGATGAAGCAACACTCGACCGCGCCAGTGATTTGGGACTAGCTTTTCAACTGACGAATATCGCCAGAGACGTCATTGATGATGCAAAGGCGGAAAGGCTATTTGTGCCGCAAGATTTACTGACGAAACACGGCGCGCCAATAGATGCGCTAAGTCTCGCAAAGCGCGAGAACTGGCCGACCGCTCATAAAGCAGCGTCCGAGCAGCTCGACATAGCCGAGCAATATTATGCCAGCGCCAAAGTTGGTATAAAAGAGCTGCCCTTTAGATGCGCTTGGGCGATTAGCACGGCGCTCGCCGTATATCGCGAGATTGGAGAACGATTGAGAGAAGGCGGCCCCGAGGCCTGGGAAGGACGTGTTAGTGCGAGTAAGGGGCGGAAGATGTCTTTGGCATTGGGCGCAGTTGGACCTGCTATGGGACGCAAGAAAGTTCTGACTACACCAAGAGATGGGTTCTACCGCCGTCCCTAAACCTCCAATTAATCGTCATCCTAGGGCTTGTCCCTAGGACCTTTAATCCTAAACTGACGCATGGAAAGAGGTGCTATTTTTGTTATTTGAGTTCGGCTCGACGATTGATTGCCCAGCAAACTACAAGTAGCGTAACGGTTAGCAGGGATAATAAAATACCTGACACAATATCTTCCGCGATAGTGCTGGCAACAAGTTCAGGGTCCACTTGGCCGCTACTCGTCATTGTGATGAAGGGCGGAAGAATAATACTTATTATCATTACGATGTAATAGATGGAAAATATCAGTGGCAAGGCCATACGTTTTTTCTTCATCCCGGATAAAGCTATCGGAAGGACGACTAACCCTGGAAGCCAAGGCATAAATGCAGCAATTACGTTTATCTCTTCTATTCCTGCTCCTCCAGCCACTTCTCAAGCCAGTGAATATTGTAATCACCCTTCTGAAAGTCTTCATTATCCAACAATGCCTCATGAAGAGGCTTTGTCGTCTGTATACCCTCAATAACCATTTCCCCTAAAGCGCGGCGTAGTCTTAAAATCGCGCCTTCGCGAGTATTACCCCAAACGATGAGTTTTCCGATCAGGCTGTCATAATAAGGCGGAACGGAGTAACCCGAATATAGCGCGCTATCGAGGCGCGTATTCATACCGCCGGGTGCGTGGAACTCTGTGACCTTACCGGGGCTCGGCGCGAAGGTTTTTGGATTTTCGGCGTTGATGCGGCATTCAATAGCGTGGCCTTTAAAGGTTACGTCTTTTTGCGTATAATTTAGCGGGAGCCCCGAAGCGACGCGGATTTGCTCTCGCACCAAATCAATGCCAGTTATTTCTTCTGTCACAGGGTGCTCGACCTGAAGACGCGTATTCATCTCAATGAAGAAGAACTCACCATTTTCGTAAAGAAATTCAATTGTGCCTGCACCGCGATAACCAATCTTTTTGACAGCTTTTGCAACGATATTACCAATTTTTGTGCGTTCTTTAGCGGTCAAAGTCGGTGAGGGCGCTTCTTCTAGAACTTTCTGATTGCGGCGCTGTAATGAGCAATCACGTTCACCCAAATGCACGACATTGCCATGGGTGTCGGCGAGGACTTGGATTTCGATATGACGGCCGCCCGTTAAGTAACGCTCCAAATAAACTTCGCCATTGCCAAAAGCGGCAATCGCTTCTTGTTGGGCTGCAGAGAGAGCTTCTTCGAGCTTATCAGGCGTTTCGGCTAAGCGCATTCCGCGTCCGCCGCCGCCTGCAGCCGCTTTCACAAGCAATGGGAAGCCTACTTTTTTAGCAACGTTTTTCGCTTCGGCATAAGTCGAGACCGACCCATCAGAGCCCGGAACAACCGGAATGCCGGCCGCCATTACGGTGTCTTTGGCGGATATCTTATCACCCATAATGCGGATGTGTTCTGCTGTGGGGCCGATAAAGGCCATGCCGTGGGCTTCGACGATTTCGGCAAACCGCGCATTTTCAGACAAAAATCCATAGCCAGGATGAACGGCGTCGGCGTCCGTGATTTCGCAAGCCGAGATTATGGCAGGGATATTCAGGTAACTATCTGTCGCGCTATTAGGGCCGATACACACACTCTCATCGGCGAGGCGCACATGCATGGCGTCGCGGTCAGCTTCGGAATAGACCGCTACAGTTGAAATGCCCATTTCTTTACAGGCCCGGTGAATGCGCAAAGCAATCTCGCCGCGATTGGCGATGAGCACTTTTTTAAATGATACGGAGGCTGGCATTAGACGATAATGAAAAGAGCTTCGCCGAATTCGACGGGCTGAGCATCTTCGACCAAAATCTCTTCAATTTTACCCGATTTCGTTGCCGTAATCGGGTTGAAGGTTTTCATGGCTTCAATCAAGACAATCGTATCGCCTTCTTTGACCTTATCACCGACCTTAAAGAACGCGTCTGCATCAGGTGAGGGGCGCGTATAGACTGTGCCCACCATAGGGGATTTAACAGCGCCGGGATGGGCAGCTGCATCAATCTTCTCAGTCTTAGCCGCTGGGGCCGCAACGGGCTGGCTTGCTGAAGTTGCAGGAGCCGGCGCGACAGGCGCGGGTGCCGCCATGGCTTGAACAATTTGTCCGCCGCCTTTGGCAACGCGAATTTTCAAACTGCCTTTTTCCATCTCAATTTCGGTCAACCCTGTATCGTTAAGGATTTTTGCTAATTCGCGGACTAATTTTGTGTCCGTAGACCCCGCTGTCTTTTTAGGTGTGCTCGCCATGAAATTTTCTCTCTTTTGTCTTTTGTCCGAGTCAGTAAATTATGTGTTTAACAGATTTATCGCGGCTTGCAGCCCCAATTGATAAGAATTTGCGCCAAAGCCGCTTATTGTGCCTGTGACGGCTTCTGCCACGAAGGACCTGCGCCGAAAACTCTCGCGTTTGGCGGGTTGTGAGAGATGAATTTCAATCGAAGGAATATCGAGAGTTTTTAAGGCGTCATGCAGCGCAACAGAGGTATGGGTATAGGCTGCGGGGTTTATGATAAGGGCGCTAGCGCTTTCGCGAGCCTTTTGAATCATATCGACTAATTCGCCTTCTATATTTGATTGCTTGAAGACAATGTCATAGCCGTGACTTTCGGCAGTTTTGATACAGGCCTGTTCAATATCTAGGAGCGTATCGGCCCCATAAATCTCTGGCTCACGCGACCCCAACAGATTCAAATTTGGCCCGTTTATGATATAGATGGCTTTTGGCATTGAATCCCTCGTTTCGTGTATGGTAACGGGGCAGGACTCAGGCGACAAGCCTCAATTTGATACGGACCTTCCATGAATTTGGTTATTAACGGTGAAGACCATCACGATTTACCTGAGCCCTTAACGGTCGCGGGGCTTATCGCGCATTTGAGCTTGCCTGAAAAGAAAATCGCAATAGAGCGCAATCGCGCAATTGTGTCAAAGTCGGCATTCAAAACAACGGATCTGTCCGAAGGCGACAGACTTGAAATCATACATTTTATCGGAGGCGGCTAATATGTCAGCGGACGCATTAATCGTAGCAGGACACGAGTTTAGTTCACGTCTTATTATCGGGACAGGCAAGTATAAAGATTACGCTGAAAACGCCGCAGCGCTCGAAGCCTCTGGCGCTGAAATGGTGACAGTTGCCGTGCGCCGCGTGAATATAAGCAAGCCTGATGAGCCGATGTTGATGGATTTTATTGATCCCAAAAAGTTCACATATTTGCCCAATACAGCGGGATGTTTCACAGGAGAGGATGCCGTGCGCACATTGCGCCTGGCCAAAGAAGCGGGCGGCTGGAATCTCGTGAAACTTGAGGTGTTATCTGACCCCAAACATCTTTACCCAGATATGGAGGAGACGCTCCGCGCAGCAGAGCTTCTGATCAAGGACGGTTTTGACGTCATGGTCTATTGTTCGGACGATCCGGTCTTCGCACGTAAATTGGAAGACTTAGGCTGCGCCGCCATCATGCCGCTTGGCGCGCCGATCGGGTCGGGCCTAGGCATTCAAAACCCTGTTAATATTCGTCTCATCGTGGAGCAAACCAAAGTGCCCGTTATCGTTGATGCGGGCGTAGGCACAGCGTCTGACGCTGTTATCGCTATGGAACTCGGCTGTGACGGCGTGTTAATGAACACCGCCATAGCTGGTGCAAAAGATCCTATTCGTATGGCGGGGGCCATGAAACATGCCGTGATTGCGGGTAGGGAGGCTTATCTTGCGGGCCGTATGCCGCGTAAAAAATATGCGGATCCTAGTTCGCCGCTTGGTGGTCTGATTTAGGATCTGAATTACCTTCAATAAAAAAGGCTGCCTGGTTCGCAGGCAGCCTTCAGTTGTTCAATGCGTGAACTTTTATTTTATAATTTTAGAGTTTCGTCCTTATGGAACGTAAACTGTATATGTCACGTCAGCTTGTAGAGTTCCGACACCCATAGAGAGGTCGTAGCCCTGAACGCCGGCTGTGCCAGTGTCGCTGTCGAGTGTGTAGACGCTGTCGAAACGAACAGACTGAGCGGCGAGGTTGCCGACAGATGCGGCTGTGCGCTGACCACCGTCAAAGACTTTCGTGTCGCCACCAGCCATGTCATCAAGGCTATCAACTGTTGCAATGACGCCTGTTGCTCCGCCTGTAGGGTCCTGAGCAGCACCGCCATAAGCAAGGCCATCATCGCCTGCTACGTCAATTGACATTGCAAAGCTGATGTTCTCGTCATCAAGGCCGTCCGTCAAGAAGTCGCCAGTCGCGACAACGTTTGAGCTTTGTGCAAAGATGTCAAATGCAGCGTTAGAGGCAACATAGAAGCTTGAATTATGTGATCCGACAAGACCGCCTGAAATGTCAGTCGATGCGTCGATACCGAAAGCTGTAAGCGTGTCAGCAGCATCAAGAACGCCGGCAGTACCGTTATCAGCAAATACGCCGCCAGATGTTTCACCTGTGACAGGATCAAAGACAGCTGTTCCGTCAACGGCTGTTCCGCTGTCAGAAATTGGATCAAGTGATCCTGTTACGACTGAATAGACGTCACCAGCAATCAGGTCTGCACCTGCAGAACCAGAAGCAGGAGTGAGTAAGACAAAGTCAGAAACAACAGGCGCTGTTCCGGCATTTTCGTCATAATCAGTTCCGCCCCAAACGACGACGACACCCAAGACTTGGAAGAACGGACGGTCAATGACTGACGCGTATGCCGTGCTTGCCAAAAGCGAAGCGGCTACGCCGGTCGCCAATGCGAGTTTTTTAAAAGACATGATAAATTCCCAAAGTTAGTCCCCGGGCTCATCCCCGGATACAGTTCTCTTTTAAGGAGTAAGGATTTAGAGCTGATTGAAAGACTTGGTAAATTTAGTCTCAAATTTTAAAGTTAAGAATGCGTTGTGATTTCGGCTTCAGCGCCGCAAGACATATGTAACATTGCTATTGTCACGCCATAAGCATTGTTTTGCCTCACAAACGCCTAGAATCACTTTATACACTGCAGCTATTCTAAATCGATGTCTGTGAGGGGCTGTTATGAAGCGCAATTTTCTATTGGCGGTAGCAATTATTGGAGCGTTTTTTTTCGCGTCATGGGCTGGGTATAATTTTTACGATAGCTCAGACAAAGCAGCACTCTCGCCGAATAGCGTTAAAGTGGAGAAAAGGTCTCAGTCTTCTTCTACTCCGGAAACGGTTCTGGAGCGCAAAATAGACTATGCAAAGTCTTTGCGCTACTTAGGCTGGGAAGCCGACACCTCAGGAACATCGCCCAAAGCGTGCTTTAATTTTTCTCAGAAATTAAAAGCAGGAACAGAAACGGCCCTGCGGGATTATGTTGTCACTCAGCCAAAAATTCCTGTGAACATAACGATTAACGGCTCTCAAATGTGCGCCTCAGGGTTTGACTTCGAAAAAGATTACAGTCTTACCCTTCGCGCAGGGCTACCATCCGCCGAAGAGAAGATCGCCTTAGAGAGCGCACAGACAGTAGAAATAAGTTTTGGTGATAAGCCCGGTTTTGTCGGCTTTGCGGGGCAGGGCATAATCCTTCCGCGGAGTGATGCCCAAGGCATGGCTATCGAGACCGTCAATGTTGAGCAGCTTGATGTCGTGGTTTACCGCGTCACAGACCGTATCTTATCGCAACTGTCGCCCGCCGAAGGTGAAGCCACGCTAGAAGGCCGGTATAGTTATGACTATGCGGCCAATAATAAACGCGTAAAAATTTGGGGCGAGACAGTCCCCGTCAAGAAAAAGCGAAACGAAAAAGTTACAACGGTCCTGCCGATGCAAGACATTATAGACGGCTTGGAACCAGGCGCTTACATTGTGACCGCCAAAGACACGGCGAAAAAGGAGCGTCCCGCGAGCGCTTTTCGCTGGTTTATGTCGACGGATATGGCGCTCACAAGCTATCGCGGTGAGAACGGCCTTACAGTTTCTGTGCGGTCTATCGAAACTGCGCAATTGCAGCGCGGCGTTAAACTAAAGCTAATTGCAGCGAACAATGAAATTTTATCTGAAAAAACTACTAATGCTACGGGGCGTGTAAAGTTTGACGGTCCTCTTATCAAAGGTACTGGCGCCTCTTCTCCGACAATGGTTATGGCTTATGGAGGCGAGAATGATTATGCGATTTTAGATCTGCAGCGTTCACCGCTTGATCTGTCAGATTTTGACATTGGCGGGCGAAATGTCAGCGGCGATGTGGATGTTTATGGTTTTGCGGAACGCGGTGTTTATCGTCCGGGCGAGACGGCGCATTTGACAGTGATGTTGAGGGATACAAAAATTCACGCCATTGAAGACCGCCCTGTAACGCTAAAAGTTCAAAAGCCCAACAAAGCTGTTGTTTTCACTAAACGTTTTGAAACGGCGCCTGAGGGCGGCGTTATTACGTGGGACTACGAAGTTCCTGTTTCCGCTCCGCGCGGCATCTGGACTGTTCTCGTCGAGGCTGACGGCGCGGGCCAAGTGGGCCGCATTAGTTTCTCCGTTGAAGATTTTGTTCCTCAAAAACTGCGTCTTGGAATTGATGTCGACGAAACACCTTTGCGTTCAGGCGAGATTCGCGATGTTGTTCTTGACGCGCAATTTCTTTACGGCGCGCCTGGCGGCGCCCTTGAAGGCGAAGCCGAAGCTCGGCTTGAGCTTGATCCTAAACCCTTCAAAGATTTTGCAGATTATAGCTTTGGCCCTACCTCAGAAAAGTTCCGTGAGCGCCTTATTGATATGGGCGGCGGCATTACGGATGGGGACGGCAAACTCACCCTTGGTCTTGATCTGAAAAACAATAAAGTCTCAGCGGGCTACCCGCTGCGTGTCCAAATCACAGGCGGCGTTGCAGAGCCTGGCGGGCGATATGTTCGCGACAGCCTTCGTATTCCCGTCCGCACAGAAGATAGCTATATCGGCGTTAGACCTGATTTTCTATATGGTTATGCCAGTTCCAAAAAGCCTGTCAGTCTTGACCTTGTTGCGATGAATTACAAAGGCGAGCGCGTAACAAGTGATGTATCTTGGCGATTGGTCGAGGAAGATTATGACTGGTATTGGTATCGCGAGCGCGGCAGGTGGCGTTATCGCCGTGATGTTCGCGACGTAGATGTTACGAAGGGTGACGTTAAAATCGCAGCAGGCGAGCCCATGCGCTGGACGCAACGTTTGCCGCGCGGCCGCTACCGTCTCGACCTTGAAGGCAAGGACGGCGCGATCGCGGAATACCGTTTTGGGGTTGGCTGGGGGAGCGGTTCACGCGGAACGGACGCGCCGGATAAAATCACGATGGGCGCGCCCGAACGCCCGCAAAACCCAGGCGACAGTTTCACTCTGGCGATTAACGCGCCATATGCGGGACAAGGCGACCTTGTCATTGCCAATAGTGACGTTCATGTCGTGCAAACTATCAGTTTGGAAGAAGGCGAAAGTGAAATTCGCCTCCCATTTGATGAAAGTTGGGGCGACGGTGTTTACGCGATGCTAACGCTATACACGCCGCGCGATAAGGCGGGCCAGCCCGTTCCAAGACGCGCTGTTGGTGTTAGCTATATCGGTCTTGACCGCACCAAACAGACCTTGGACCTTACAATTAACGCGCCAGACGTCATTCGCCCCCGCAAGGAACATGTTTTTACCGTTGATGTTAAGAATGCGCCGCGCGGCGAAACTGTCTGGATGAATTTCGCGGCCGTTGATGAAGGGATATTGCAGCTTACGAAATATAGATCTCCGGATTCAGCGGGGCATTTCTTTGGAAAAAAAGCTCTCGGCATTACGCTGCGCGATGACTATGCCCGTATCTTAAACCCTAATCTTGGCCAGCCTGTCAATGTAAGAACAGGCGGCGATAGTCTTGGCGGTGAGGGCTTAACTGTTGTTCCAACGCGGACTGTCTCTCTCTTTAGCGGCCTCGTAAAAGTCAAAGGCGGCACCGCGACTATAGCGCTAGATATCCCTGACTTTAATGGGGAACTCCGCTTAATGGCAACGGCCTGGTCCGAAACAGCGATTGGGAGCGGCTCTAGTGCTCTTAAAGTGCGAGACAAAGTGCCCGCCATTCTTGGGCTTCCGCGCTTTTTAGCGCCGGGCGACAAGGCTCTCGCAACGGTATCTCTGGATAATGTAGAAGGTGATGCAGGCACATATAAAGCAAATCTCTCATCCGAGGATATCATTCGCTCAGGCGGGAATACGTCCTTTAAACTCGCACAAGGGCAGCGCGAAGAAGATAAGCTGGATATCTCCGCGGCAGGTGTTGGCACGGATGTATTGACGTTAGATGTTAGCGGCCCTGGGGCCTATGCTGTTACCTCGACGTTCCCGATTGAAGTGCGCGCGCCTTATATGGATGAGACCGTGTCCTCGACGAAGCCTCTGGCGGCAGGCGAGACCCTGACATTGACGAAATCTATCATCGAAAAATACCTGCCGAGAAGCGCAGAAATTACGGTGTCTGCCAGTCAGCTAGCCGGTATAGATCCCGCGCCTTATATAAAGTCTCTGCGTAAATACCCTTATGGCTGCACCGAGCAAACCGTCAGCGCCGCAATGCCTATGCTTTATGTTGAAGACCTTGGCGGATTTGACGATATGGCGGATACGCAGCGCAGACGGGAAATTCAGAAATCGGTGAACCGCCTTGTTTTGCGGCAAAGCCTTGATGGGGCTTTTGGACTTTGGCGCTCTGGTGACCGCTATGCGTCTCCATGGCTTGGGGTATATGCAACGGACTTTCTGCAACGCGCAGGTGAGGAGGGCGCATATGTCCCAGAGGACGTTATGGAGCGGGCCTACACAGCCGCGCGCGAAATCTCGCAAATGCCGCGCTATTCGTCACTGCGCTATAATTTTGATTATGGATGGCGACGTAATAATTCAGCGATGCGCGAGTCCTTTCAGGCTCAAGGCGCGAGCTATGCCCATTATGTCTTAGCCAAAGCTGGCAAGGGCGATCTTTCCGCTATGCGCTATCATTTTGATAATCACCGCGGCAAAATGAAATCTCCGATGGGGTATGCCTATCTCGGCAAAGCATTGTTTTTGATGGGGGATAAATCCCGTGCGGCGCAAGCTTTCGAAGAAGGCATCGCTATTTCGGATTACGATAATGCATATGATTATTATCAGTCACCGCTACGCGATACCGCGGGCTTTGTGGCCTTGGGCGCGGGGCACTTAGAAGACAATATGCTCTCTAGCCTTGTAGAGGATTTACAGCGCCGCGTCGGCGCTGAGGAATATGCCAATACAAACCAGAAAGCCCATGTCATCCTTGCCCTAAAGTCTTTGCTGGCAACATCGTCAAAACCTTCAGTAAAAGCAAAAGGCATGACGCTAAAAGGGCCAACGAACCGCCCCGCAGCCAATATGTTAGCAGCTGATTTAAACGATAAACCCAGCCTAACCAATACAGGAGAGAAGCAAGTTTGGGTCACGACGACCATAAACGGTATTCCAAAAAAGGCACCTGAACCTAGCGCGACGGCTTTCACCATTGCTAAAACATTCTACCGCATGGACGGCACCGAATTTGACGGTAAGAGTTTGAAGCAAGGCGAACGTCTTATCGTCAAGCTGCGTTATGCTTCAAAAGTTCAAGCGGCCCGCATGGTCGTCATTGCCGACTTGCTGCCAGCTGGCTTTGAGATTGAAACGATCCTGCAGCCCAAAGACGGCCTGTTTCGCAATGGCAAGAAGGGGCCTTATCAATGGCTCGGCGAAATCGCGGAGTTCGATATTGCCGAGGCTCGTGATGACCGCTTTGTGGCCTCTAAACGTCATCAGCGCTGGCGCCGTTACGAAAAAGGTGAAACGGCAGCTTATATTGTTCGGGCCGTCACGCCGGGTGAATTTGCTATGCCAGGCGCTTTGATCGAGGACATGTATCGTCCGCAAGACCTCGCCCGCACCGCCGTCGGCAAGGTCAGGATCTCTTCGGATAATGCCCTTTAATGAAACGGATTATTATATATCCTAAATGGCTAACGCGAAGTCTGGCTGTAATTGTCACGAGTTTCATTGCGCTAAACATTATATTCCCGCCGCCCCTTGCGGCGGTGCGGCATAATTCGGCTGTTGTGACAGACCATGAAGGCCGCTGGCTGGCTGGTTTTACCGTTGATGACGGCATTTGGCGCATCCCAGCGAAAATTGAAGAGATTGATCCGCGTTTTGTTAAGGCCTTGATCGCGGTTGAAGATAAGCGCTTTTATAATCATAGCGGCGTAGATGTGCCCGCGATTGGCCGAGCATTATTGTCTTGGAGACAGGCGGGGAAACCTGTCTCTGGCGCGTCAACACTCACCATGCAGCTTGTTCGGCAATATAAACCTCGGGAACGGGTTCTGAGTTCCAAGATTATCGAGAGTTTTCGCGCGCTTCAGCTCGAGCTTTTCATGAGTAAAGACGAGATCATTGAAAGCTACCTGACCCGCGTGTCTTATGGCGGTAATCTGGAGGGGGTTACGGCTGCGTCTCTGGCCTATTTTGGCAAGCCTCCGCATTATTTGACAGATGCTGAAATTGCGCTGCTCATCGCGCTGCCCCAAGCCCCAGATTCGCGCAGGCCTGACTTAAAGCCTGAAATGGCAACAAAGGGGCGGGATTATATTTTAGAAAAGCTGGTGGAACGCAACGCTTTGGACTTGCGCCGCGCGTCTGAAGCCAAGGATGTCGCTGTCAGTTCAAAGCGGCATGATATCCCTGAAATGGCTTGGATTACGGCTTACGGCCTCTCCGAGGCTGACAGGACCATTCGCACAACCCTTGATCGCCACATCCAGGAAAAAACCGAAAGCCTAACGAGGAGTTTTGTAGAACCGCTCAATCAACATGTGAACACAGCCATTACAATTGTCGATAACCGAACGATGAAGGTGCGGGCCCATATCGCGTCGGCTGATCGCGCCCGTCCGGGCGGCTGGATCGATATGACGGACCGAGCTCGTAGTCCGGGATCAACGTTAAAGCCTTTTATTTATGCTTTGGCGATTGATGATGGCGTCGCCAGTGCTGGCAGTTTTGTGCATGATGCGCCGACACGATTTGGCAGCTATCAACCCGAAAACTTTAACCGCCGTTATTATGGTGACGTAAGGATATATGAAGCGCTTCGTCACTCCCTAAACGTTCCTGCGGTCGCCATGCTTGACCATGTTGGTGGACAGCGCCTTGAAATGGCGCTCGAAGATGCTGGCGCGGATATTACGCATTTAGGCGGCGGCGGAGAGGGTGCTGGCCTTGCGCTAGCGCTGGGCGGTGCTGGGCTAAGCGTGAATGATTTGGCCGTCCTTTACAGCGCGCTCGCGAATGGCGGAACGGCGAAACCGCTTATTTGGATGGATGAAAAAGCAGCGCCTCATCTGAAGAAACAAAACTATCAGCTTATTTCCGAAAATGCGGCTAACGAAATTACGCAAATTCTTCGCCAAGCGCCAACCCCCTCTGGGCGCGTTCCAAGTTGGTTAGCTGAGAATGCCCCGCCAATCGCTTATAAAACGGGCACATCTTACGGTTTTCGAGACGCTTGGGCGGCGGGATATACGGATGATTGGACGGTGGTCGTTTGGGTCGGGCGTCCCGACGGCGCGCCTCGAACTGGCGAAACAGGGCGATTAGCGGCGGCTCCGCTCTTATTTGATATCTTTGCGCAACTTCCTTTTAAGGGGCATAATCAGCCTTACCTTAAGGACGAGAAAGCGCCTGGCGGATTGATGCGGGTCGCTGACGCCGCGTCCCAAGGCCCGCAAATATTATTCCCGCCAGACGGCGCTGAGATATTAGCGACAACATTTGGCGATGACGCGCGGGGCTTCAGCCTTTCGGCTCGCGCAGAGCAAGGACAACCCAGTTTTTACATTGATGGTCAGCCGCTTAGGCGCCGTGACGGTAAAGCCATATGGTATCCTAGCGCGTCAGGCTTTTACGCGGTTAGCGCAGTAGACGCTTCGGGTCGACAAACGACATCACATGTGCGGGTCTTAACCCCCGACCAGCTCGCGAATGCGACCTTTTAATTCAGTCAATTCCTCAGCGAACCATTCATGACGTTTGATCCAGCCATTATTGCGCCAACTCGGATGCGGCATAGGCATAATGTCGGGCCCATAATCCCGCCAATGTTTCACAGTTTCCGTTAAATTTCTTTGGGCCTTATCACCCAAATATTCCTTCACGGCATACATTCCTACAAGGAGCGTAAGCTCCACACCTTTCATGGCATCGGTTAGCGGCGCTTGCCATAAGGGCGCACATTCTTTTCGCGGCGGTAAGTCTCCGCCTTTATTATCCTGTCCGGGAAAACAAAATCCCATTGGCGTAATTGCAAAAAGGTCTTCATTATAAAACTCTTCCTCCGTGACTCCGAGCCAGTCGCGGAGCCGAACACCTGACGGGTCCGTGAAGGGCCGGCCGCTCGCATGGGCTAAGGTGCCCGGCGCTTGGCCAATGATACGGATTTTTGATTTTGCGTTGCCTTGCAAAATAGGGTTTGGCGTTACGGGCAGGGGCGTAGGCGCATTGGCGCAAACATCACATTGGCGAATTGTCGCTTTAAGGGTGTTGATATCACGTGAAGTTGAAATAGTATTCTCCGTAGGGCGTAATTAACGCATGATTTTCAGTTCGCTTATGGTTAGTCTGATTTAGATAAAACTTACAGGCCTTAAGATGAGCATAGCTTTTTATACCGATTTGAGCGGTGAACTCCAACGTATTGAAGATGATGGCCTCTATAAACGAGAACGCCTTATTACCAGCAAGCAAGCCGCTGACATCATCGTCACGGATGACGGACAGTCGCGCGAGGTCATAAATTTTTGCGCCAATAACTACCTTGGCCTGGCGGATCATCCCGCCTTGATTAAAGCGTCTCAGGAGGCCGTAACCGAGCACGGTTTTGGCATGGCCTCTGTGCGCTTCATTTGCGGCACGCAAGGGCAACATAGAGAGCTTGAGCAAAAGCTTGCGAGCTGGCTCGGTTTTGAAGATAGCATTCTTTATGCTGCCTGCTTTGATGCCAATGGCGGTGTCTTTGAGCCTCTCTTGGAGCCAGAGGACGCTATTATCTCTGACGCGCTAAATCACGCCTCTATCATTGACGGTATCCGCCTCTGCAAAGCCAAGCGCTACCGCTATAAAACCAGTGATATGACGGACCTAGAAGCCCAGCTTAAACAAGCGCGCGAAGATGGAGCCCGTCACATCATGATCGCGACAGACGGCGTTTTCTCAATGGACGGAACAATCGCGAAACTTGGCGAGATTGTTGCGCTTAAGAAAAAATATGATGCGCTGCTAATGGTTGATGATTGCCATTCAACAGGGTTCTTGGGCGATGGGGGACGCGGCACGGCGGCTTTTTGCGGCGTTGAAGGGGATGTTGATATCTTAACGGGGACGCTCGGTAAGGCACTTGGCGGGGCAATGGGCGGATTTACCTGCGCTAAGCAAGACGTTGTCAATATGCTGCGTCAACGCTCGCGGCCTTATCTGTTTTCAAACAGCCTGGCCCCTTCAATTGTTGGGGCAAGCTTGACCGCAATTGACCTTGCCAAGAATGGCGATGGGCTTCGCGCGCAGATTTTTGCCAATGCGAAACAATTTCGCACCGGCATGACGGCGGCGGGATTTGATATTCCCGACGGAGAGCATCCTATCATTCCCGTTATGCTAGGGGACGCGGTTGTGGCGCAAGAGATGGCGGCTAAGTTGTTGGAAGAAGGCATTTACGTCATAGGATTTTTTTTTCCTGTTGTCGCCAAAGGCGCCGCCCGCATTCGGACGCAAATGAGCGCAGCCCATACATCAGCCCATATATATAAAGCCATTGCCGCCTTTACCAAGGTTGGAAAAGAATTGGGCGTGATTTGATGGGTGATGATCGAACGCCAAAAGGTGCCGTTTGGCCGATGCTTCAATTTCGATTCGAAGTTGATTTGGGGCATAATTTAAAAAATATCGCCTTTCAGGAAGTCTCTGGATTAGACGTTGAGTCGCAAATTATTGAATATCGACACAGCAATAGTCCTAAATTTTCAACGGCGAAAATGCCTGGTATCGCAAAATATGGAAATGTTACACTCAAGCGCGGCATCTTCGTAAACGATAATGAGTTTTGGGCTTGGCATTCCGAAATCAGTATGAACACTATAAAGCGCGAAACAGTGACCATACGGCTTCTGGATGAAGCCGGAATGCCAACAATGACATGGACGTTGGAGAATGCGTGGCCGACAAAAATATCATCAACAGACCTAAAATCTGACGGCAATGAAGTCGCTATAGACACACTTGAAATCGCACATGAGAAACTTACGATTTCCAATGGTTAAACCGTCGGTAGGATTAGTATTATGACCAACACAATGAAAGCGCTTGTTAAAGCCAAAGCTGAGAAAGGACTTTGGCTCCAAGAAGTGCCCGTTCCAGAAATAGCGCCAGATGAGGTTCTAATCAAAATAGAGCGTACGGCCATATGCGGAACGGATATGCATATTTATCGCTGGGATGAATGGGCGCAGCAAACTGTGCCTGTCGGTTTGGTTGTTGGTCATGAATATGGCGGAACCGTTGCGGCAATAGGGTCGACGGTTCGCCGCGTGAAAGTTGGAGACCGCGTGACGGGTGAGGGGCATGTTGTCGGGCGGCGTTCAAGAAATGCGCGGGCCGGAAAGTTTCACTTGGATCCTGATACCAAAGGTATTGGCGTGAACTTACCAGGGGCTTTTGCGCAATATCTCGCCCTTCCTGAGTTTAACGTTATCCCGCTTAAAGAGGACTTCCCGCTTGAAATAGCCTCGATCATGGACCCGCTTGGCAATGCGGTGCACACGGCGTTAGCTTTTGACTTGGTTGGTGAAGACGTCCTCATTACCGGGGCAGGGCCGATCGGTATCATGGCGGCCGCTGTGGCTGAAAAATCAGGGGCCCGCCGCATCGTATTGACCGATATAAATGACTGGCGCTTGGATTTTGCGAAGAAGCTCACAACCCGTACTCGTATGGTCAATTCAATGAATGAGAATTTGAAAGACGTCATGGACGAAATTGGCATGGAAGAGGGTTTTGATGTTGGAATGGAAATGAGCGGAGCAGAGCCTGCTTTCAATCAGATGCTTGATGTTATGCTCATGGGCGGAAATATTGCGATGCTCGGCATTCCGGCCAAGCCATTCCCAGTAAATTTCGGCAAGCTGGTCGGGAAGGCTTTGACGCTTAAAGGGATTTATGGGCGGCAAATGTATGAGACCTGGTATAAAATGCTCGCCCTTCTGGATAGCGGCTTAGACATGACGCCCATGATTACCCACCGCTTTGCGGCGCGTGATTTCCAAAAAGCCTTTGACTTGATGGAGACGGGCAAGAGCGGTAAGGTTGTTCTTGATTGGAATGAGATATGAGCGCCGAATTCGTCCCGTTAGAAGGCTATGAAAATGTCACCGAAGCACAAATGCAGGCCCGGGCAGATGAGGTTCTTAAAACCCTTTTAAAACGCCGCACTATTCGCGATTTCTCAGACGCCGCTGTGCCGCGCGAATTGATTGAAACTTGCATCAAAGCGGCAGGCACAGCGCCAAGCGGTGCCAACCACCAACCTTGGCACTTTGTGGCTATTTCAAATCCTGAGATAAAACGCAAAATACGGATTGCGGCAGAAGCGGAAGAAGCCGAATTTTATGAAAACCGCGCTTCAGAAGAATGGCTAGAGGCCCTAGCGCCACTAGGCACTGATGACGCCAAACCTTTTCTAGAGACTGCCCCGTGGTTGATTGCAGTATTTTCTCAAAAACGCGGTGGTCCCGTCGCCGGACAAGATAAGAAGAATTACTACGTTACAGAATCTGTGGGCCTTGCGACGGGCATGTTAATAACCGCTCTGCATTCAGCGGGCCTTGGAACATTGACTCACACGCCAGCCCCTATGGGGTTTCTAAGAGATATTTGTGGCCGCCCCAATAATGAGAAGCCCTTTGTCCTTATGGTCGTGGGCTATCCTTCGGATGACGCGACTGTGCCCAAACATGCTCTTATCAAAAAAGATCTAGCTGATATAAGCACCTTCCTAGAATAGGGGTTTATTATGTGGCGCGTCATTCTTATTGTTCTGGCAGTTTTCTTCATCGGAAGTGCGGCCGTCATGTGGTTTGCGCCGCAATGGTGGTATGACGCCACGCCAGGCGTAGCGATGATGGGGCCTTTTAATCTCCACTTTATCAGAGATGTTGCCTTAGCCTTTTTGGTCAGCGGCGGCGCGATCGCCTGGGGCTATTTCAAAAATGATAAAACGGCGATGGTTTTCGGGGCGCTATGGCCTTGCCTGCATGCCGTATTTCATATTTGGATATGGGCAGTGATGCGCGGCATGCCCTTTGATCAGATCGCTGCAGTTAACCTGCTAGGAATTCAGCTGCCGGCTTGGGCGGCGCTTTTAGCCGCGTGCAAATTTGAACCTAGCCCCTAGCACCGCCATAAGCGCAGCTCCGTTCTGACTTGCATGGCTATCCATTGAAGCGCATAGCGTATTTTTGTGGACCCTGAATTTTACTAAAATGCCGCCAAATAGTAACATAAAAACAATCGCAACATCCAAGCTGCCTATGCCGCTATGGGAGCTTGTCTGTATGGTTGCCGCGCTTATGGCGCTGAACGCTTTCGCGATTGATATCATGCTGCCTGCAATGGGCGTTATCGCGGATTATTATCAAGTCGAGGGCAACCAGCAACAATGGCTGCTCTATAGCTATATGATTGGTTTTGGTGTCCCGCAGCTCTTCTTTGGCCCCTTAACCGACAGGCTTGGTCGTAGGACGTTGTTAAAAGTTTGCATTGCCGCCTATGTCGTCTTTGCCTTCATGTGCATGGCCACAACATCATTCATGCTATTGCTGACAGTCAGATTTCTACAGGGAATTTTTGCATCGGGCATACGCGTTATCGCTGTCTCAATCGTCAGAGATCTCACGGCGGGGCGAGCCATGGCCCGTATCATGTCGCTCGTCATGACAATATTTATGATCATCCCCATCATAGCTCCAGCCATTGGGCAGGGCGTCATGATGATAGCGGGGTGGAAGTGGATGTTTGGCGTCTTGGGCGTTGCGGGATGTTTACTTCTAATTTGGGTGCAATTTCGGCTGCCTGAGACGCTCACAGATGAAAACCGTCAAGATTTAAGTGTCGGGACCGCAATATCGGGCTTTAAGCAGGTTCTGACAACGCGGGTTACGCTAGGTTATATGGCCGCAAGCGGCGTCATATTTGGAGCGCTATTTGCTTTTATTGCGTCAGCTGAGCAGATATTTGACGACGTCTTTCACGTAGGAGAGCGATTTGCATTATGGTTCGCCATCGTTGCAGGAGCATTGGCTGTAGCTAGCTTCGTTAATAGCCGCGTTGTCGAAAAATATGGCATGCGCCGCATTAGCCACGGCGTTTTAATTGCATTTACGATTTTAGCTGTATCAAATTATGTGGTGATGCAAATAGCGGGAGAGCGCCTCATATATTTTCTGCCGCTCTTCGCATTGACCTTTGGGTGCTTTGGAATGCTGGGCGCAAATTTCTCTGCCATTGCCATGGAGCCGCAAGGCAGGATTGCAGGAACAGCAAGCGCGCTTTACGGCTTTGCGACAACAACCGTCGCAAGCGGTTTCGGGTTTCTGGTCTCACGCCGCTTCGACGGAGAGGTCTCGCCGATCCTCCTCGGATTCATCGGGCTAGGCGTTCTGTCAACGCTAATCGTTTTGATTACAGAGCGTGGGAGATTGTTCGAACTCGGCGAAGGAAAGAGCTGAACGTCGTTATAAAGGTTACATCACACGTGGTCTTGGCGGGTTAATGGCCATAGCGCGCTTTTTAAGTAATGATTCTGCTATCAGCGATCTTCGTGGAGATTATAAAAAAGAGCTCTCCCTCCCCATGGTAGGACTTCCATTCGACCTTTATTTCAGATCCTTCGCGTTTTATCACGCCTATATTATTTTCGACGCTTTCATGCATGCCATCATACATCATAAAAATGGGGTCATCCGTTTCGTCTTCCCACCCGGTTTCTTGCTGAAATGAAACCGATGACAAGCTCTCTAAACTGTCAAAGGGAACGCGAAGGTCTTCGATTTGAAAGTTCGGTTCACAGAAACCTCTAATGCAAAACGGATTTTCTTTTGCGCGGATCGACAAATCTAATTTTCCGGTGCCGTCGTCTTGGGGGTATATGCGCAATTCAGTACTGTCTTTATCGATATCATAGACACTAAGATTCTCTTCGTCATAAATCTTGATGCAATCGGTTTCCTTTTTCGCGTCTTCCGTAGCAATGGTTTTGCAAAATTGAATATGTTTTTCTATTCCCTGAAAAATTTTAGGCTCAGGCGGAACATTTATCCGGCTAGATACCTCAAAAGGCCCAACCTCTTTACCTTTATATTTAAATACCACTACGGCACACTCAAACTTGATTTCGTTACTCAAAGGGCTTGTAAATGGTGTGGAGAAATTTTTCTTAAAACCGGTCAGTGCTTTCTTATCCCAATCAATAATATTTAACTGTCCTTTGTTGCCTTTGTGGCTTTTCTTTCGAAATTTAACATTCTGCCAAATTTGCCAATAGCCCGACCAAATGTTTTTCTCACAAATATTAAACATATCAGTATTGAAATAGTGACGTTTTGCTGAAATTGAGATTTGAAAATTAGCAATTATCTTTGTGTCCAGTTCCCAATGAATAAGGTCAGACTCCTCGTCATATCTTAAGTGGAGTTCAAATTCTTTTTCAAGATCAGAGCCAGCATCTCTATTCAGTCCGGTAATGTTGCGTTTAAAGAAATCAAGTAATGACATGGCTTTCGGTAGCACCCTTACTCCATCTCGCTCAAAGCTTGCTTAATCTCGGTGGCCATCTCTTCATCAAGCGACCTCATGAAATTCAGCCGACCAGGTTTTCCTGTCATGGGTGACTTAATCGTCCATCCACTTCCGATATGAAATCCGATTAATTTGTGACGGCCATCGATAATTTGCGTGATGGGAGAGCCGGACTGTCCGCCGATTGCGCGGCAGTTATGCCCTATTATCGTGCCGTTTTCGCTTAGGCTCTCAGCGGCGCTATCTGCGAGGCGGCATGTTTGATTGTTTTCAGGAAGCCCGCGGGCCTGTGCAAATGTTACGATCTGATTGCCTAAACCTGCGGGGTCATTGGGCACATGATCAATATCGTAGCGTTGAATATGCTGGCCCTCAATTTGTTCAAAAGAGATGATCGCCCAATCGGTTTCTGTTCCCGATTTATAATTATCGGCAAATGAAACTGAGAGAACTTTCTTAAGATTACCTAAAAAGTCACTGACATAGCAATCCGCCCCTTGTATAAGCCCGTGACCCGTCACAAGCGCAACATCTTTCCCAGCTTTTGCTAAATGAGCAGGAGGCGCCAATACGGCGCCTTTTGATTGATAGAGCAGCGCCTCACTGACTTTGCATTTTAGAAATACGGCGTGAGTTGGCGTTGAGGACGTAATAACTTTCTCGGGCCCGTCGAACTTGGGGGTAATGGTCGAGGCTGCTGCTGATAAACACAGAGCCGAATAAACGGCAGATGCCGTTAATCCGAGAGATAGTATTTTTACAGCATTCAGCCCCAAAGCTTTACCCCACGTCGCTATAGTGGTCCTTATAAATGACCTTTAATTCGCGCTTTAATATCTTACCCGTCGCGCCGAGCGGCAATTCGTCTTGGAAAACAATGTCATCAGGCGTCCACCACTTTGCGCATTTCGCGGCGATGCAGGTCTTGATTTCATCCTTATCAGGCGTCTTGCCAGGATAAGGCTGCACAATCAGGAAAGGGCGCTCTTGCCATTTTTCGTGGCGAATGCCGATACAGGCCGCCATGGCAACATCTGGGTGATCGGAGGCTGCATTTTCAACATCAATTGAACTGACCCATTCACCGCCAGATTTGATAACGTCTTTTGAGCGGTCAGTAATTTCCATGAAGCCTGAGGGATGAAGCTTACTCACGTCGCCGGTGGCGAACCATCCATCATCCGTAAAAGCCTCAGCACCAGCCCCTTTGAAATAGCCATTTGCGACCCATGGGCCTTTGACATGTAGATGTCCTTCAGCCACGCCGTCTTCCGCGAGGATATTGCCTTCATCATCGACAATGCGCATTTCTATGCCGAAGATTCTACGGCCCGCGAGAAGTTTATCTGAAACGGTGCCGTCATAATCAGAGAGGTCAGTATCAGGATGAGCGGCATAGGTTGTCCCAAGCGGACTTGTTTCGGTCATACCCCAGCCTTGTTGCATCGGGATGCCCAGATCTAACTCAAAAGCGCGGAGCAGTGATTCTGGGAGCGCTGACCCCCCTACAAGCGCTTTTTTCACCGTAGGTAAGTCGATATTATTAGCCTTGGCGTGATTGTAAATGCCGAGCCAGACAGTCGGAACGCCCGCCATCAGGGTAACTTCTTCTTGCGTAATCATTTTGCACATATTCGCGCCGTCAAGGCCAGGACCTGGCATGACGAGCTTTGCGCCGACCATAGCGGCCGAATAAACTAAGCCCCAGGCCGAAACGTGGAACATGGGAACAACGGCCAAAATAACGTCCCGCGAACCCGCGCCGATAACGTCGTTAAAACTCCCTGCCATAGCGTGAAGGATGGTCGAGCGGTGTGAGTAGAGCACACCCTTTGGATCGCCCGTCGTGCCAGATGTATAACAAAGCGTACACGCCGTGTTCTCGTCAAAGCGTTCCCATTCTATTTTGTCGGACGCTGCGCCAATGAGGCTCTCATAGTCTTGAACGTCAGTTTTATAATCAGGCAGGCTAGCTTCATCGGTCAGGCAGACCCATTTTTTGACTGTCGGGCACATCGCCGAAACGCCGTCTATGATTGGGCCAAATGTCGTGTCAAACATCAACATGGTATCTTCGGCGTGATTAACCATCCAGGCCACCTGTTCTGGCTTAAGCCGGGGGTTAATCGTATGCACAATTGCCCCTATAGACGAGACGGCATAATAAATTTCAATATGGCGGTAACTGTTCCAGGCAATTGTTGCGACGCGGTCGCCTTTTTTAATACCTGCGGCCAATAATGCATTTGCTAATTTACGCACACGCACAGCGCAATCGGCCCAACTATAACGGTGCTCCGTCATATCTGCGTTCAGCGTATAAATTTCGCGGTTACTATGTACTTTCGCAGCATGCTCGATCAAATCACTGATCATTAACTCTTGCTGCATCATTAGGCCCTGCATGGACATCTCCCGAATAGTTATTTTTCTTGCCGCCTTATTTCCATCCTTTAGAGTTAGCGTCAACAGACCTTATGCAAAGAGTTTCATATGAATACGCAGCTTACTTACGAAGATGTCCTTATGGCGGCTAAAAGGATAGACGGGCACGCATTTAAGACATCTCTTATCCGCTCTGACGTTATTGACGCCATGACGGGAAAATCAGTTTGGTTTAAGCCCGAGTGCAATCAAAAAGTTGGCGCGTTCAAATATCGCGGAGCCTATAACCGTCTATCAGCTATGAGCCTGGAGGAGCGCAAACGGGGCGTCGTGGCGACGAGTTCTGGCAATCACGCGCAGGGCGTCTCTCGCGCGGCTACAGAGCTTGGTATTGATGCTGTCATCATTATGCCGACCGACGCGCCAGCCGTGAAAGTGGCGGGCGTAAAAAATGACGGGGCGAGCATTATATCTTATGATCGGCTGACAGAGAGCCGTGAAGACATAGCTATTGAAATATCGAAGCGAGAAGGACGGATTATCGTGCCAAGTTATGACGACCCTTACATTATTTCGGGTCAAGGCACGGTCGGATTAGAAATAGCTCAAAGCGGCGTAAGATTTGATGCACTGATTACGTGCATGGGAGGGGGCGGGCTATGCGCAGGTATCAGCCTCGCGATGAATAAATTCTCGTCAACGACAAAAATTTATGGCGCGGAACCCAAGGATTATAATGACCATCAGCAATCATTAGCCTCGGGCAGCCGTGAAACTTTAAAAGCCACGCCTCCAACCCTCTGCGACGCGCTTATGACGCCGCAGCCTGGCGCACTAACATGGCCTATAAATAGCCAATCACTCTCAGGCGTTTTCGCTGTCTCTGACCTTGATTGCCTAATGTCTATGGCGATTGCCAAAAAAGAACTCGGCGTTCAGCTAGAGCCCGGCGGTGCGGTGGCTATGGCGTCTATTCTGACAGGGGCTTTGGCGGATAATGCCGCGTTAAATACCGTTTGTATTATTCTGTCAGGCGGTAATGTCGACCCTGATGTTGCGGCGAGCGCGGATGCGCTTTTAAACTAGGAATTATGTGAACACAGGTGACGAGAGGCTAAGCTTAGTCATCAAGCCATTTCAACTTTTGTAGAGGGTAGCCCAGATACCATTTAGCGCGCTCTAATATGATACGGGTTTTGACAATGCGGATGCCCAAATTTTCCTGCCCGCTCAGGCTATCGATCAAGCTATTGAGAGCTTGCGTGTTTGAGCAGCATGTGAAGCATATATAATCGACATCGCCCGTAATACGCAGGCAGTCCATAAATTCGGGGATGATTTCAATAGCGGCCTCAAAAGCTTTACGCAGCTTTGGGCTGTTATCATTGAGCGTAAATTCCACATAGGCGAGAACGTGTTCAACCATGCGGTCCAAATCAAGGTCAGTGTGGACACTTACAAAATAGCCAGCTTCTTTTAGCGCCTTCATCCGCTGGAAACAGGCGCTTGGCGACAGCCCCACTTGCTCCGCCAATTCCTGATTAGAAATATCAGCCGTCGCATGGGTGATGGACAAAATATTCTTGTTGATAGAATCGAGTTTGAGATTCTTTCGCTTTTTTGACACAGCTTTATCCTTTGAATAATAGTAAACCGTATTTTGATTTGTCTGCAATGACAAAATTGCGCCGCGCGGGGTCCTATAAATTTGATAGATAATTCTGTAGGCCATAGCCTATGCTTTGCAAAAGAGGAGAGCCGTTTTGGACGATACAAGCGAATTTGCAGTTGTTGCCATCAGGCAAGACCAATTGGTATCATGGCCTCGGGTCGCGGCTGTAGCGGCAATGGTCGCGTTTTCTTTGCCGACATTTGTTACGGGTTTAGAGGTCGGCGCAGCCCTTAACCCAGTTAATACAGCTTGGGCGATGTTGTGGGGATCGATCATTATTGTAGTGATTGGGGCCGTTATGGGCGTGATTGGCGCGAAGTCCCGGATGAGTTCTTATCTGTTAGTGCGCGTAGCCTTTGGCGATAAAGGGGCGGCCATAGTCAATATCGCTTTTGCAATTTCGCTATTGGGCTGGTTCGGTGTGAATATAAACCTCTTCATGGATGCCGTAGCGGGATTGGGCCGTGATGTTTGGGGCGTAGAGCTTCCGCCTGTGGGCCTAGCGATTTTTGCAAGTTTTTGTATGACGCTTACCACGCTGATCGGTTTTAAGGCGATTAACATCCTCGCCAGTCTGCTGGTGCCTGTTCTTGCCGTGGTAACATTCTTACTGGCTAAGACGGCTTTGTCACAACAATCACTGCCTGAAATATTCGCGGCTGAGAAAGTCGAAACGCTGACAACGGGTGAGGGTATTTCAGCTATTGTTGGGGCCATCATCATCGGCGCAATCATTCTTCCTGATATAACGCGCTTTGTGAAGCATTGGAGCGGCGCTATTTATACGGCCATTATCGCTTATATCATTGTGCAGCTAGCCGTTATGGGCGCGGCCGCTTTGGCAGGGGCCACTTCGGGCAAGGCCGATATACTCGAAATTATGCTCGATATGAATTTGGGTATTGGGGCGTTTATCATTGTGATTGCGGGAAGCTGGGTGCTCAACTCGCTCAATCTTTACAGCGCAGTTCTAGGCGCAAAGGCAACATTCCCAAAGCTCAAAACCGTCGCCTTAACGATAGGCCTTGGCGCCATTGGGGTCGTCGCGGCATTAATGAATATTCTCGATGGGTTCATCACATTTTTATTTTATCTGTCCGTCATATTTATTCCTGTAGCGGGCGTTTTGATCATTGACGCGCTGTTTATTCGTCCCAATGTTTACCGCATTGAAACGTTGGATAATAATCGCGCGCTAAATTGGAAAGGCTTTACGGCCTGGGCTGTCGGCGCTGTTGTGGCCGTTTTAGCCTCAGAAAGCATTCTGCCGACGCTAACAAAGATTGCGGCTATGGACGCCGTTATCTTGTCAGGACTGATTTACATTGTCTTAGCTTGGAATGAGCGCGGCGCTTTATCGGTGGAGCCGGCATGAGAATTGGGATCGATGTCGGCGGCACTCATACTGATGCTGTCATTTTGGAGGGTGATGAGGTTATTGCCGCTACCAAAGCGCTTACGTCCGCGGACGTTGTTAGCGGCGTTACTGCGGCGCTAGATGAGATTCTAAAACAATCGGGCGTTCCGCAATCGGGCATTGAAACTGTGATGATTGGCACGACACAATTCACTAATGCTATCGTTGAACGAAGAGAGCTCTCTAAGGTAGCCGCCATTCGAATAGGTCTGCCATCAGGGCGCGGCATGCCGCCAATGGTCGATTGGCCTGCGGAAATGACGGACGCCATTGATGCGCAGATTTATATGCTGCATGGCGGCTATCTTTATAATGGCTGGCCTATTGCTGAAATGATTGAAGATGAGGTCAATGCTGCGGTCGCGGATATCGCGGCTAAGGGCATTAAGAATATTGCCGTAGCCTCAGCATTCTCCCCCATGAACAGCACGCCTGAGACCCATGTCGCCGCAAAGCTTCGGGCGGCTATTCCTGATGCCCGCATTACCCTGTCTCATAGTTTTGGGCGTCTAGGCTTAATGGAGCGCGAGAATGCAGCCATAATGAATACAACACTTTTGCCCTTTGCGGACCGTGTTGTGAGCTCATTTCTGGATGCGTTGTCACAGCGCGGGCTGAGCTGTCCTGCCTATATCAGCCAGAATGATGGAACATTGATGAGCGCCGATTTCGTAAGGTCTTATCCCGCGCTTACCTTCGCATCCGGCCCCACAAATTCACTGCGCGGCGCTTATAAGCTAACCGGGTTAGAGGACGCAATTGTCGTCGATATTGGCGGGACAACATCTGACATTGGCGTCCTGCAAAATGGTTTTCCGCGAGAATCTAACGTTATTGTCAAAATTGGCGGCATCAGGACAAATTTCCGTATGCCTGACATTATGGCTATCGGTCTTGGCGGAGGTAGTCTGGTGTCAGAAGACGGACAAAAGATTGGCCCGCAATCTGTTGGCCATAAACTGGTGACTGAAGGCCTTGTATTTGGGGGCACGACGCTAACAACGACTGATATACTAGTCGCAAGCGGCCACACAGATATAGGCGACAAAGACAAGGTGGCGCATTTATCTTCAGAAACTGTCAGCGCAGCGCAGGCCAAGATGCATCAAATGTTAAACGACAATATTGAAATGATGAAACCGGGCGGAAAAGATATGCCCGTCATTTTAGTGGGCGGCGGCGCTGTCTTGGTGACCCATGGTTTAAAAGCAGCCTCTAAATTACATCGTCCCAAGAATGCGGAAGTCGCCAATGCGATTGGCGCGGCCATTGCGCAGGTCGGGGGGGAGTCCGAACGGATGCTGTCTTACAGAGAAACGCCGCGCGACGAGGCGATAAAGCTTGTGACGCATGCCGCCACAGCCCGCGCCCTCAAAGCCGGGGCGGATGTCGCCACTATTCGCGCCGTCGATATTGAAGAAACAGCCGTGCCTTATATGGATGAGGGCGCCACGCGCCTGCGCGTGAAAGTCATTGGGGATCTTGCGCAATGAAACAGATCGATGTTTGCGACTTGGATGACTTAGCCCTGGGGTCTGTGTTCTTAGCCACTGGCGGCGGCGGGGACCCGCATGTTCCGCAGCTTATTACGGCAGAGGCGCTGAAAAAATACGGCCCTGTAAGGCTCGTTAAACCTGAAGACCTAGCCGATGACGCTTTGGTTGTGCCCATAGGTAATGTCGGAGCCCCGACGGTAAGCCTAGAACTGCTACCGTCCATTGATGAAGCCTCCAAAACCATTGAAGCTTTTGAGGCCCATGTAGGCCGTAAGGTGGACGCCGTTGCCTCGTTCGAGATCGGGGGAGGAAATTCACTCATACCGATTGTCGCCGCAGCCGGCAAAGGTCTGCCCGTCATTGACGGCGACGGCATGGGCCGCGCCCTTCCTGAGGCGCAGATGATGTCCTATGCCATTGCAGGGGTGAAGCCGACGCCTGCGATTGCTTATGACTATGCAGGCAATCAGGCGGCTTTTCAGACCGATACGACAGAGGTTTACGAACGCCACATCCGCAGCTTTGCAATGGCGGCTGGCGGCATGATTACAACGGCTGAACACGCCATGAGCGGAGCTGAGCTAAAGCGGTCTGTTATTCCTGGGACTTTAAGTTTCTCTGTTGAGCTTGGGCGCACCTTACGTGAAAATAGAGGCCAGGCCGAAGGCCTCCTCAAACCGCTGCAAGAGATATTCGAACCTTCCATTTACGGGCAATGCCGCATGATTTATCAAGGTAAGGTCACGGATAAAGCCACACGTATCGTGGGCGGTTATGATGTCGGCGAGGCCACCATTGAGTCTTTTGACGGCGCCGCAGACTCCCTTAAAGTCAGCATCAAGAATGAATATCTTTTAGCGGCGGAAGGCGAGCGTGTTGTGGCTAGTGTGCCAGACCTTATTGTCATTGTAGATTATGAGACGGGGACACCTATCAATGCAGAGCGCCTGCGTTACGGTCACCGCGTTGCGGTATTTGCCGTCGGATGCCCTGATTTCTACCGCACGCCGCAGGCGCTAAAGGTTGTAGCGCCGCGCTGCTTTGGGTTTGATGTGGACTACGTCCCGCTTGAGGAGCTTTAATCTGCTAGATCGCCAAGAGCGTCTCTTAGCCCATCAAGTTTATCGCCGTATTTTTTCCAGCGTCCGATAGACCCAGAATAAAGCGGCTGCCGCACTTGCACTGAACTGGCTGTGGAGACCGCAGCTTCGTTTTCATGAAAGCGCATACAGGCGTCCTCCCATGGCAGGCCGCAAAACTCTAATAAGCGGCGCGTCTGATTTTCTTGATCAAAAACGATGTCTTCATAGGCCACTTCCATGAAATTTGTTTCCGGCAATGCCGCTCGCCAATGTTTCATCAAATCGTCAAATTGACGATAAAACCAAGCCGTATCTTCGAGGTCAAAGGTGTAGTTATAATAAGAATATTGGGTTGAAAATAACTGTCTATAGTTTGATAAGCAGCTATCCATTGCGCAGCGCCTAAGGGCAATCATTCGCGCATTGGGTAAGGCGCGGTGTAGGAGACCCGCATAGAAGAAGTTTAGCGGCATCTTATCGATCATATGTTTGGAATTGCCAGCTTTATCCTGGGTCGCCTCGATATAGGCCTTACCGACGCTTGAGAGATCAATTTCACGCGCGCGAAGAAAGGTCTCTGCATCCAACACATAATTAGAGGCTGATTTGACATCTTCTTTTACAAGTTCCGCAAATATGTTGAGCTCGCCTGCTGAAGTAACATGCGTGTGAGAGGATAATATCCTGTCTACCAAAGTAGTTCCAGTTCTCGGCAAGCCAAAAATGAAGATTGGCGCCTCTTCTACGTGATGGTTTTTAGGTTCTGACCCAGTGCGAACCGTCAACTTTGCACTCGAAAAAACAGCCTTACCCGCCTTGCGGTCATAGCGAAGTTGGTCTCGCTTTTTTTCCTTCCCCCGTGATAACCATGTCAGGCTTTCTTCATGCTTGCCGAGGTCCTCAAGAGTTTTAGCGATTGCGTGACCTAATTGAAGTTCTCCTTCCGCGTCTCTTTCAACGTCATCAAAAAGAGATATCAGCGTCTGCAGGTGGTTGTTATCCGCTGTTTGTTTGTTCAGTGACGTGAGAGATGACCAGGCACGATAGAATTTCGGGTTAAGTCTAAGCGTCTCCTCATAGGCTGTTTTTGCGATATCAAAATCACCGATAAATTGCGCTGACGCGGCTAAGTTAAAGTGGAAATTTGCCTCCTCAGGCCTTAAGGCGACAGCGCGCTTAAAAAACGGAATAGCTAACTCGTGATAGCCTGACCGGCTATAAATCACCCCCATAGTATCGAGCAATAACGGGTCATGTGTCTCGTACTTAGCCGCTTTGTCTGTAGTAACCTTTGCAGCGTGTCGGCGTCCAAGTGTTGAGAGGGTCTTGGCGTGGTAAATATGAAATTCGATAATCGTATCGTCTAGCTCGGAAGCTTTAGAAAACAGATCAAGTGCTTTGAGGTGATTGTCATGGTCAGAGGCAATGATGCCCAGAAAAAAATAAGGAAGCGGCGCGTTTACGTTTTGCCGTATTGCGGCAATACACTCGCCATGTAACTGTTTATAGGCTTTCTGCTTTAACAGAGAGAGACCAGAACTAAGAGTGAGGTTAAGCATGCCGGCTCTTTAAAGGCTGAGATATGTGACAGATTTGCATCGTTTGAAATCTAATTTTGTGCGATTGCGAAAATTTGAAGGTTTGTCGGTTAATTTCGCTTGCCTTTAACTGATAATTTTGTCGTTATTACAATAATGTAAAGAAGGACTTTTGCGATTGCAATGAGTCTTAAAGTTTTAAGAAGAAGAGAAAACCCTATGTCGCGCCAAACCTCCCTTAAAAATACATTGAAACTCACAGCCAGTGTTTTGGCTATGCCAATTGGCTTTGCGTCAGTTTCAGCGCCTGCCCATGCTCAAGTGGATGATGAAATTGTCGTTACGGCGACCCGCCGAGAAGCCACCGTTCAAGATGTTCCGTTTAACATCTCAGCGGTATCCGCTGCTGAACTTGAGGATATAGGCATAACGGACCTCGCGGAATTATCAGCATGGGTCCCCGGCTTTCATATCATTAACGGGGGCGGACGAGAGCAGGACGGTATTGTTATTCGGGGCCTGAATGCAGACGGCTTAGGCGCCGCGAATAATAACGGGACTGTCGCGACATATATTGGCGAAATTCCTCTATTTGTGGACCTTAAACTTAACGATATGAAGCAAGTCGAGGTGTTATTAGGACCACAAGGCACATTGTACGGCGCGGGAACCATGGGCGGCGCCGTTCGTTATATTCCGAATAAACCGGAAATTGGGGAACAACTTTTTTCAGTCCGAGCCGATGCTTATAACTATTCTAAGGGCAGCGGAATATCGACTGATTTAGGGTTCACAGCCAATATTCCTGTCTCTGACACATTCGCTATCCGCGCTAACCTCGATTACCTCAATGATGACGGTTACATCGATTATATCAATGTCGTTGAGAATATTGGCTTCTCCAACCCTGATGACCCTAATGACGTACGGACTGTTAAGGATGCCAATAAGGAAGATACACTTTCCTTGCGTCTTGCGGGTCGCTGGACACCAACGGATACAATTGATGCCACTTTGACCTATTATGGACAGTTTCAGGACGTCCAAGGGCGCTCCCATAGCGGGTTTGTAGGTGGAAGAGACGCCAATAATACGTTCATCACCGGCCGTTATGAGTCAGGAACAAGGGTTCTTGAGCCGAATAATCGCGATGATGAGCTTTGGGCTCTTGAGGTTACAGCAGATCTCGGTTTCGCTGAACTTACGTCTGCGACAGGTCTAGGCAAATATGATGAGCTGGGAAATCGGGATCAAACAGATCTCCTCATTGGTTTACAATATAGCTATGAGAGCTTCCCGAACTTCACGGCGATCACGGAAGAGGCTGTACAAAGCAAATTCATAAACCAAGAAGTGCGCCTCGTGTCGCAAAGCGATAAGCGTTATAATTGGATTATTGGTGCTTTTTATAACGAAAATGAAACGCAATCTTACTCTCAGGAATTTACGCCAAATCATCCATTTTCCAACCGTGCTGACGATTTGGAATATGATGCCTTTAGCAACTCAAAAAATAAGGAAATAGCGGCCTTTGGTGAAATTGGATTTGACATCACCCAGGCATGGCAGGTCACGGTCGGTGGACGTTATTTTGAGTATGACCTTAAATCTGTAAGTGATGCAGTCGTGCCTTTCTTCGCGGACCCGAGCTATGAGAGAACGACATTAGACGGAATTGAAGAGGTCGCTTACGACCCGAATAATGCGGCTAAGGACGACGGTACGCTCTTCAAAATAAATACGTCTTATGCAGTCAATGATGATGTAAATGTATATGCCACGATATCTGAAGGGTTCCGCCTTGGGGGATCAAATGGTATTGCGCCTTGTCCAGCCGTCCTCCCAGACACGCAAACTCTGTGCGCGCTTCCAGACGAACAAAACTTTGCACCTGACACGACTACAAATTATGAAGTTGGCGTTAAGTCTACGCTTATGGATGGCCAGCTAACGCTAAACGGCGCTGTATATTTGCTCAATTGGGATGGCATCTTACTCGAGGGCGCTACAGAAAATGGTGGTTTAACATTTTTCCAAAATGGCGGTACAGCCCAATCTAAAGGCGTGGAAGTTAGCTTTGATTATGCACCAACTGAGTCATTCAATATCCGAGGAAATTACGCCTACACAAATGCAAAATTAACAAGTGATGCGCCTGGTTTATACACTGAAGATGCATTTTTTAGTATTACCGCCGATGATACGGGTGGTATTGACGGTGATCGCCTTCCAGGTTCCCCTGAACATCAATTCAGTCTTTTCGGTGACTACACCCAAGGTCTATCTGGCGGGCAAGACATCGTATATCGCGCAGGTCTGTCTTATACTAGTGATATTCTTCAACGCGTCGGTTCTATCGCGAACGGTGAAACGCTAGATGGTTATCTCTTGGCAAACGCCTCAATTTCTTATCAAGAAGAGAACTGGGACCTCACGCTTTATGCCAATAATTTGTTTGATGAATATGGTGAGGCAACCATTTCAGGTACAGGGGCTTCGGTTCAGACCTTCCGTGATGACTTCGGCGCCGGTGGAACACATGTTTTCCGTGGTTTCCGTCCGACGCCAATTCCGCCGCGTGTCATCGGTTTAAGGGCTACCTATACATTTAAATAAAGCTGAGCCTGAGGACAGGCTTAGAATGAGAAATTAAAAAAGGCCCATAAAGGGAATTTTTTAATGTCGAGGTTTTTGGTCCGCCATATTAGACCATAGCTATCTTAGCTACAAATCTAAAAAGCGCCCTGCGTGAGGTCCTGATATATTTGGTTGTCGCTTTGATTACCGTTTCGTCTAGCGCGGTAAACCTGCATGTTTTCCATCACGCGCTGAACGTAATTACGAGTCTCGGAAAAGGGGATTGATTCCACCCAATCAATGGGGTCGATCTCGCCTGTGCGCGGATCACCATATGTCTTAATCCATGTTTTTGAGCGGTGAGGGCCTGCATTATAAGCAGCAGCTGCCAGAATGTAGGAACCATCAAACATATCAAGCAAGTCGTGTAAGTGGTGCGCTCCGAGCTTTGCGCTGTAATCACGGTCTGCCGTGAGCTTAGATATAGAATAGGGAATGCGGTGCTTCCTAGCCGTGTATTTAGCTGTGCTATTGATCATCTGCATCATGCCGTAAGCCTTGGCGCTACTGACGACATTAAATTCAAATTCGCTTTCTTGCCTCGCGACAGCATAGACAAAGGGAATATCAAATTGCGCGGGCAGGGATTCGATTTCTTCAACGAGAGGGTAGCCCGAATCTGTTAGCATGGACTGAAACCGAGAGGCTTGTTTGGCGGCTCGCAGAGAGGGACGCATATAGCCGTAGTCTTTGGCAAGCTGCGAAAGTAAGGAGAGCTGTCGTTGATCGTCAAAGACGTCATCAAGGTGAAATGCAAAATTAGAGAAGTAACGCTCTTCACCCGCTTCGGCCAGTAAATGCATGGCGCGAATGCGGGGGTCTGATTCAAAGGCTAACTTCATTGAGGATGTATCTGCCTCGATGGGTAAATTTACCTGTGCCAGACGGCCGCCTAATTTGTCGGACGCCAATTGACCGTAATAAGTATTCGTATAGCCCGCCGCTTCGGCGTAATAGAGACTATGCTGTCCGTCTTTAAGGACTTCGGACGCGCGGCCCTGCCAATATGCGGCGCGGCTTAGGGAGACTGAAAGTGAGACACCGTTTTTAAGGTTCTTAAAATGGTTCGCCGCTACGTTTGGCCGTCCTAATTTTGTGAGAGCCAGCCAACCCGCCGTAAACTCGGCTTCGGCAAATCCTGCGCCGCGCGACATACCGTGATTGGTTGAGAGCTGGTAGGCCTCTTGATATTTTTTGTTCTCAATCGCCCAGCGCAGCATGATACGCTTCTCTTTCCAGATAACTTTGCGGCCATCGGGATTCAGAGGCGCATTTACGATCTGCAAATAAACGGGGAGCGCATAGTCCTTCGTTCTTTTCTTACGGCGCCACTTTGCGCGCTCATAAAGAAGACCTGCCTCATTTTTATATTCCTGCGGCACTGCCTTGATGGCCGCGTCCATACCAGAGCGGTTCGAGGACACCCTAATACGGGCATTCATGAGGGCGCGTTGTTTTTTATCCATATGCGGAAGTAGAGCCTGAGCTTTGCTATGATGTCCGCGTCCTTGCCAAATCAGGTGATCGGCGCGGACGGCGTGGTCTTCCTTGGTAAGCTTTCCGCGATATTGCTTGAACAGGGCTTGCTGGCGCGCGCGCGTAAGCTTGGAATCCCGCCAGGCCGATTTAAGCCAAAGATCGCCGCTTTCTTTGTTGCCTTTTCGGTAATGCGCCCGCGCAAGCGCTGCGCGGCCTTCACCCGCGACAGGTGTCCTGCCGCTAAACCAATCGATAGTCTTACTCGATGACAGAGGGACATCAAACATTATACCCTCAGCTTTGGCCTGTATCGACGTCATGCGCGGCCAATTCGGAAGGTTCTGCACAACATAGCTGATATCCTTAAACGAGACATTTGGATCCCGGGCTGAGCGTATCCACCGCAATACGTCCTTTGCCGTTGGGTCGTCTAGCTTGTTGATGTCATGGCCCACATCATTCCAGCGGCCTTTTTTAGCCGCGCGCAATCCGCTGCGAAAACGTTTGGCATCCTTATCGCTGAGAAATTGCGACGCATTAGGGGCAGGGGGTTTGAGACGAGGAGTCGGAACCGCCGCCTGGGCCAGACTGTTGATGAGCATGGCGGCTAACGCGATCATTGCTATCATGACGACTTTAAAAAGGGGCTTTGCGCTACCTATTGTGCTGAATCGATTTATTTGCATGAGATTACCCTAATCCGTGGCTTGCGCAGGGCAAGAAAAGAACGCAAATAGGCCGTTATAATAACACATATGTAATCCAAGAATCGCGTGCCCCGTGATTTTGACCATGAAAGCCCATTATGATTAACGGTTCGATAACAGCCTTAGTGACCCCCTTTAAGGACGGCCTCGTCGACGAGACCGCTTTTGGAGATTTCATTGAATGGCAAATTAACAGCGGCACCCATGGCCTCGTCCCTTGCGGAACGACGGGCGAGACAGCGACATTGACCGACGCAGAACATCGCCGCGTCATAGAGCTGTGCGTTGAGGCCGCCAATGGCCGCGTGCCTGTCATTGCTGGGGCCGGTTCAAATGAGACTCGTATGTCGATTGCATATGCGCAAAAAGCCAAAGATGTTGGCGCCGACGCGGCGCTTGTCGTAACGCCTTACTATAATAAGCCTAGCCAAGAGGGCATTTATCAGCATTTCAAAGCCATATCTGAGGCCGTTGATATTCCTATCGTCGTTTATAACATTCCGGGACGTTCTGTTGTCGATATCAATAATGATACGATGGGGCGGTTGGCAAAACTGCCAACTGTAATTGGCTGTAAAGACGCTACGGGTGACATTACCCGCGTTGCTGGCCTTATAGAGCGTTGCGGCGAGGGCTTTATCCAGCTTTCGGGCGACGACCCGTCATCCCTCGGTCACGCAGCTCATGGCGGCAGAGGCTGTATTTCAGTGGGTTCTAATGTCGCGCCGGCTATTTATGCGGAGTTTCATAACCTCATCTTAGCGAAAGATTTTGTTGCGGCTCAGGCGATTAATCAAAAACTTCACCGGTTACATCAAGATCTATTCATTGACCCAAGTCCCGCGCCCGCGAAATACGCCCTAAATCTATTGGGTAAAATGGGGCCTCAAGTGCGATTGCCCATAACGCTATGCCGTGAAGAGACCAAAGACGCAGTTAAGAGCGCAATGAAACAGGCCGGCATAAAGCTCTAAGATGGCCGCGAAGAAAGCAGACCCTAATAATAAGACAATCGCGGAGAATCGCCGCGCGCGTTTTGACTATAAAATCGAAGAAACCTTCGAAGCGGGTATTGTGCTGGTCGGCACTGAGGTGAAAGCTTTGCGAGAAGGTCAGGCCAATATTGCTGAGAGCTACGCCGCCATTGAGAATCAAGAATTAATGCTGATTAACGCAAACATTCCGATTTACGCCCCAGCGAGCCAGTTCAATCACCTGCCAACGCGTCCCCGTAAATTGCTCTTAAAACGCAAACAAATTAGCAAGATGTGGAATGAAACGCAGCGCAAAGGGCGCACGATTGTGCCGCTAAAAATGTATTTCAATGATAAAGGGACCGTGAAGGTTCTGGTTGGTCTTGCGACAGGTAAGGACAATAAAGATAAGCGCGATACCAAGAAGGATAGGGATTGGAAACGTGATAAAGCGCGTTTAATGCGCGAACGGGGGTAAGGATAAGTTTTCTTTCTTTCTCTCCGTGCATCCCAACCCTGTGTTTGCTTGAAAACACTAGAGTTGGGATCCAGGCTCCCAAATGGTTCCAATAAGGGCAGTGGTATTTATTTTTAGTCAAAAGAATTCGCATCGTAACGGATTTGGATGCGGGAATACTGCATCCCAGATTTCTCTGGGATGCTCGGAATTTTTGGTGGGTTTTGAGTAAAAAAAGAGGATTTCGATGAAAGAAAGCTGGTCGCCACTATTAAAGCTTCCGATCTCAATGAGATTCCTGGAATAACCCTCTAATCACTCTCTTCATAATCACGTTTAGGGCGCCCAAAGAGTTTATCCATATCGGCAATCTCAATAAAGGCGTCGGCTTGGCGGCGAAGTTCATCCGCGAGCATAGCCGGTTTGGATTTCATCGTTGATACGATAGTCACGCGAACGCCTTGTTTTTGCAGCGCTTCTACGGCAACGCGGAAGTCGCCATCCCCAGAGAAAAGAACAAGATGATCAATATGCGGCGCAATGGTCAGCATATCGACAATAATTTCAGGATCCATATCCCCCTTAATGCGGCGGCGGCCATCACGGTCTATCTGTGACTTCGCGGGCTTAGTAACAGCATGCCAGCCATTATATTCCAGCCAATCGATGAGCGGACGAATAGGGGAGTAGTCGTCGTCCTCAACTAAGGCGGTATAGTAATTGGCCCTGATAAGGCGGCCTTTGCCTTTGAATAAATCCAGTAATTTTCCGTAATCAATATCGAAATCCAAAGTTTTAGCGGTGGAATAGAGGTTTGACCCGTCAATAAATAAGGCTATGCGTTCATCGGGATAGAAAGCCATCAGGTCTGTCCTCTAATTTAGAAATTTATCATGACGGAGACGATTTTGCCCCGCGGTTAGGAGAAAAGCGCAAGGAACTGCTTGCAATTTTGAGCATTTTCGACGACAGGGCGGGGCAAAAGCGTCCCGCCCCAAAGGGGTATGTCCAAATTTATCCATTTCGTCGTCTAAGAGCCTTACCTTGCGGACGCAAGCTTTCGTCTCTTTTCCTAGAACTAAATAAATTTGTCGCATATCTTGATGAAATTCTAAATTAGAGGACAGACCTTGGGCTCAAAGGTTTGAATAGTTGTAAAATATGAAGCCTATCTATATTGCCTTTGGCGCCAACCTGTCCAATCCTAAAAAAACCTTTCAAGAGGCTATCCAATCGCTTGAGGGCCGAGGCGTTGACATCGTCAAGATGTCGGGCCTTTGGCAAAGCCCCGCATGGCCACCCGGCAGTGATCAACCTGACTACATAAATGCTTGCGCAGAGGTTAGCATTGATGGCGAGGCGAGGGCGCTGCTCAATATCCTCCACGAGGTCGAGGCCGAGTTCGGCCGTGAGCGAAAAGTCCTAAATGCAGCAAGGCCATTAGATTTGGACTTGCTCGACTTTAGAGGGCAGGTGGTTGAGGATGAAGGCGGAATGATAATTCCACACCCTAGAATGCTCACCAGAGGCTTTGTGCTGTTTCCATTGGCCGAAATTGCGCCGGACTGGCGAGGTCCTGTCGAGAAGGTTTTCATTCAAGATCATATAGCCCGCCTGCCCTTGGGAGATGTCGAGGGTTTGTCTTGGCTAGGACGAGCTTGAGTTAATTCGCCTCATAGTCACGCTGTGCAAATAAATGTATTATACGGCTATGCCCACGCTCATCTTAAAACTAGGTCTCTATTTCATTGGCATAGCGGGGGTGATTATTGGCAGTATGTTCATCATCTTAGGTGTTGATTCAACAGCCAAGATATTTCGCTCCATCCTGTCGGTTGTTTATATGACGCCCGCGTTGACTGGGCTTGAAAATGTAAATGCCGAGAGTGAACTGCGTTTCTATTCAGTGTTCTGGATTGCTTATGGCGCAATACTTATCCAAACAGCCCGTGATTTAAAGACCCACATCTCGCGTGTTCCTTTATTATTAGGATTGTTCTTTGCTGGCGGATTAGCGCGGTTGGCGGCCTATTTCACGTCGGGCGTTCCGCACACGCTTTTTGTCGTGTTGATGATTGTTGAATTGGTTTTACCTGTCATTTTAGCCATATTCTGGGCGGGCTCTAAAAAGAAATTCACATCTGTAGATTAGAGCAAACCTTGCTTGCATCCCGCGCTCAACTTGCCTATATAGCTCTCTGATTCAGGGTGCTGTTAGCACCCCTTTTATATTTGGAGTGCCCTATGGCCCGCGTTACCGTTGAAGATTGCGTTGAAAAAGTCCCAAATCGGTTTGATTTAGTTCTTCTCGCTGCTCATCGTTCCCGTAATATCTCTGCTGGTGCAGCGCTCACGATTGATCGTGATAATGATAAAACGCCCGTTGTTTCCTTGCGTGAACTCGCTGATGAAACACTCAACATGGAAGATCTCCGTGAGAGCCTCGTGTCTAACCTACAGCGCGTTATTACTGATGATGACATGCCAGATGTTGAAGAAGACGCGCCGGTCTTGGCACTTGAGCACGGTGAATCCGCGCCGCAAGCTGAAATGGACGAAAACGAATTGCTTCGCGCCCTTCAAAGTGATCGCGACAACGACAATTCTAGTCGTTTCTAGGTCCAAGCTGATATATTTATTCAAAAGGCCGCTTTTATAGCGGCCTTTTTTGTAGCCGAAACGGATTAAGGCCGTATATTGGAGGCGTGAACAAACCTGCTGATATCAAAACGCCCTTGCCGCGTAAGGGACAAACTTATCTTCGCCAATATGAATTGGTCGATTTGGTTCGTGCCTATGATCCGTCAGTTGATGAGGCGCTTCTCAATAAGGCTTACATTTTTTCTATCAAAGCGCATGGCGAGCAGATGCGCCATTCGGGCGATCCATATTATGCTCACCCGATTGAAGTCGCGGGTATCCTGGCGGGGCTTCATTTGGATGTCGCGAGCATTTGCACCGCGCTTTTACATGACGTTCTTGAAGATACCGATGTTACCTTTGATGAGTTGGCCGAAGAGTTCACTCTTGAAATTGCCGAGCTCGTCCGCGGCGTCACAAAATTAGGGGAGGTCGAGCTCTCCGCAAATGCAACGCGCGAGACAGCTCAGGCTGAGAACTTCCAAAAATTTGTGCTCGCCATGAGTAAAGACGTTCGCGTGCTGCTGGTTAAAATGTGTGACCGCTTGCACAATATGCGCACGCTTCAATATCATCCAAAAGCCGCCTCGCGTGAGCGTATTGCGCGAGAGACAATGGAAATCTACGCGCCGCTCGCCCGGCGAGTGGGCGTTGATCGTATCTGTTCCGAACTTGAGGATCTATCCTTTCGCCATCTTAATCCTTCAGCCTTTGAAAGCATTACTAAGCGGCTCGAGACGTGGCGCTCTGATCAGAAAGTCGCGATTTCAGATATGTCTATTGGCCTGCGAGAATTGATGCAGGAGCATAAAGTCCAAGCGCGAATCTATGGCCGCGAAAAACGGGCCTTTGCGATTTGGCGAAAACTTCAACGGCAAGGGATCAGCTTTGACGATGTAGCTGATATATTTGCCTTCCGTATCATCTTGGAAACGCCCGCTGATTGCTATCACGCATTGGGACTTTTTCATCAGCACTATCGCTGTGTGCCAGCACGTTTTCGCGATTTCATATCTGTGCCAAAGCCAAATGGGTATCAGTCACTGCAAACAACAATTCTGTCCCCTGATAATCGCCGGGTGGAACTGCAAATTCGAACTGAGCGTATGGAAGATGTTGCGGAGCGCGGTGTGGCGGCGCATTGGGCCTATAAAAACAATAGCTACGCCTATGACCCTGAAAGCGCCATGAAGAGCGGCGGGGACCCGCTGCGCCGTATCAGGCCGCTTGTCGAGATGATGGAACAGAGCGGGGACGCCGATGAATTCCTTGAACATGCCAAACTTGAAATGTTCACCGATCAGGTCTTTACATTTACGCCTAAGGGGGATCTCATTGCGCTTCCGCGTGGGGCCACGCCATTAGACTTTGCCTACGCCGTTCATACAAAGGTAGGCGACACCTGTATTGGCGCTGTCATTAATGGCCGTGAAGTTCCTCTGCGGCGGCGGTTGAATAATGGCGACGTTGTCAAAATCATTCGCGGTGGCCAGCCAGAGGCGCAGCCCGATTGGGAAAATATGGTTGCAACAGGGAAGGCCCGGTCGGCTCTACGCCGCTTAACCCGCACAGGTGAGGCAGATGAATTTAAACGTATTGGGCAAATGCTGGCTGACCATGCTTTTGCACGTGAAGATAAAGACTTTAGTGAAAGCGCTTTGATAGACGCGCTGAAACGTTTAAATTTTGAAACCGTGGATCCGCTATATGAAGCGCTAGGACGCGGGAAACTCTCTATTCAAAATTTCATGAATGCTGTTTTCCCTGGCCGCGAAAGCACTAAAACGCTGGATGAATTTGTTAATCGCGACATCATCGATGATAATACTGCGCGGCTATACGTCAAAGGCGAGGGGCTGCGCGCAGGCGTGTCAATGCATTTATCCGATTGCTGCTCACCCATTCCTGGTGACCGTATTGTTGGGTATCAATCTGAAGGCCGCGGCGTAGATATACATGCAATAGATTGCGAAGTTTTAGCAGCGTTTGAAGATCAACAAGACCGATGGCTTGATCTAGGTTGGCGCCGTGCGGCCTCTCAAACCGCTTCAACGGGGCGTATTACGACAACCGTAGAGCATGTCCCGGGCGCTTTGGCAGATGTTACGAAAATTGTCGGTGAGGCTGGCGGTAATCTAACCAATATTAAGACATTAAAGCGCAGCCCATCTTTCTTTGATATGGTCATAGATATTGAAGTGACGGATAATCGCCATCTCATACAAATTGTTGCGGCATTGCGCGCGAGCGCCTATGTGGTGTCCGCGAAACGGACCCGTGCTGAGTCCCCGAATGATAACTGGGTGAAATAATGAATACTGATGATGTTTTAGATGTTTTTCGCGAAGCAGGCGCCTTGCTGGAGGGGCATTTCATTTTATCCTCGGGTCGCCGTAGCTCTGTCTTTCTACAAAAGGCTCTGATTTTCAAAAACCCCGTTTTAACTTCAAAACTTTGCAAGGCCTTAGCTGAAAAAGTTAAAGCTACCCTTGATGGGCAGCCTGACATCATTGTTGCGCCCGCTATGGGCGGTGTTATCCCGGGGTATGAGACCGCGCGTCATATGTCGCTCGAATCTCTTTTTGTGGAACGTGAAGACGGTGAATTTTGTCTTCGCAGAGGATTTACACTAAAGCCAGGGCAAAAGGTTTTGATGGTTGAGGATATCGTTACCACCGGCTTGTCATCACGCGAATGTATTGCTGCGATGAATAAAACGGGGGCTACGGTCATCGCTGGTGCCTGTATCTTTGACCGCTCTAACGGCGCGGCTGATATTGGTGTGCCTTTGGTCAGTTTGGCGTCGCGTAAGTTTCCTGATTACGATCCTGATGATTTACCTGATACGTTAAAGGACATCCCTGCGATTAAACCTGGCAGCCGAGGCCTCAAACAATGAGAGGTCTCAAATAATGCAAAAGCCATTACCTCGGCTTGGGGTAAATATTGATCACATCGCCACTGTGCGAAATGCAAGAGGCGGAGAGCATCCAGACCCTGTGGCGGGCGCTTGGGCTGCCATTCAAGCGGGGGCAGACGGCATAACGGCGCATTTACGCGAAGATCGCCGCCATATGCGCGATGACGATATGGAACGTTTGCAATTACTCTGCGAGAGCGAGAATATTCCGCTAAACATGGAAATGGCGGCAACAGACGAGATGCGCGATATTGGGTTAAAGCTGAAACCCAAAGCTATTTGTATCGTGCCAGAACGCCGCGAAGAACGCACCACTGAAGGCGGGCTCGATGTTGCGGGGCAACATAACCGTCTTGTGCCCATTATCGCGGCGCTAGACGAAAATGGCTCTCGCGTGTCTTTATTTATCGAAGCTGTAACCCACCAGATAGAAGCGGCCGCTCGCACAGCGGCTAAGGTTGTTGAGTTCCATACAGGGGCTTATGCCCACGCGCTTGATGACGGCGATCAAGAAAAAGCCGATGAAATCCTTACAGCCCTCCAAGACGGAGCTAGTTTGGCTAAGTCCTTAGGCCTTGAAGTTCACTTTGGTCACGGCCTGACATTTGACAATGTGGGCCCGATTGCGGCTATCCCCGAGGGGATGGAGCTTAACATCGGGCATTTCATCATTGGGGAAGCAATTTTTATAGGCCTTGAGCCGGCCATAAAAGAGATGCACAGGCTCGCAACACGCGCTAGGTATGGATAATGATTATTGGAATAGGCACAGATATTTGCGACATTAGCCGCATTGAAAAATCCATCGATAAATTCGGGCAGCGATTTATCGATAAAACATTCACTGCTCACGAGCAGGACTATTGCGAGAGCAAGTCTGGTAGAGCCTCCTACTATGCGAAACGTTTTGCGGCCAAAGAAGCTGTGGCTAAGGCGCTGGCGACATCATCTTCAGGCGCTTTGTCATGGCTGGACGTTGAAGTTCATAATGACCCGTCTGGACGCCCTAAAGCCATTTTGTACCGCGGCGCTCTGGAACGGTTAAACGCCAAAACACCAGACGGCGCCACGGCGCATGTCCATCTTAGCCTTTCTGATGATTACCCCAATGCTGTGGCCTATGCCATGATCGAAGCCCGCGAAGATTAAGCGCGTGGCTAAGGCAAAAAAACCTGGCAATCCTATCATGGAGACCATCAGCACAGTGGCTTGGGCACTGGGCATCGCGATTGTCTTGCGCACATTTCTTTTCCAACCTTTTCACATTCCCTCTGGCTCAATGCTTCCGGGTTTGATGAAGGGTGATTATATCATCACAACAAAATATTCTTTGGGTTACGGGGAATACGCGGCCGCGCCCCTGCCATTTCCTGTTAAAAAAGGACGTCTATTTGAACGCGCGCCAGAACGCGGCGATGTGATCGTCTTTCGTCCAGAAGGCGATAATAAGAACTTTATCAAGCGGTTAGTGGGCCTACCTGGTGATCAGATGCAAGTCCAAAAGGGACAGCTTTTCATCAACGGCAAGCGCATTTCCTCTGAGATTGTCGGAGAAGAAACTTACGTCAACCAATTTGGCAATGACGCAATTGCCGAGGCCTGGCGTGAAACTTTCGAAAATGGCGAAGGTCATATCGTTTATGACGCTCAAAAGAATAGCCAACTTGATAACACGTCGGTCTTTACGGTCCCGTCGGGCCATTATTTTATGATGGGTGACAATCGGGACAATTCATTTGATAGCCGCGTATCTGTTATCAAAGGCGGGGCAGGATTTGTGCCGACGGAAAACCTTATGGGCAAAGCCGAATTTGTGCTCCTTTCTGTTGATAATGATTTCGTTTTGTTCAAGCCTTGGACTTGGGGCAATATGCGCGGTGATCGTTTCTTTAAGGGCATCAAGTGAAGCCAGAATATCGCAGATTAGATGTGCTTGAGAAAAGCATAGGCTATGTGTTTACCGATAAAGACCTTGCGCTAAGAGCTCTTACCCATAGCTCTTATGGTGATGGACGCCGTAAGACCCCTGATTATGAACGGCTTGAATTTCTCGGGGACCGAGTCTTAGGACTTATGACGGCCGAAACGCTCTTCTTCCTCAGCACCGAAAAAGAGGGCGCATTAGCGCGGCGGCTTAATGCTTTGGTGCGCAAAGAAACCTGCGCCCGTATCGCGCGGCGATTGGGAATTGGTGAGGCGTTGCTGATTTCCCCTTCAGAAGACAAACAAGGCGGCCGGGAAAAGACATCAATACTCGGCGATGCTTGTGAATCCATTCTAGGCGCGGTTTATATTGATGGCGGTTTCGAGGCCGCGAAAGCCTTCTTCACAGCCCACTGGAAAGAAGAGGTCATCGCCGTCACGAATAAGTCTATGAAAGACCCCAAAACAGCTCTTCAAGAAAAGGCCTCTGTTGCCAATAAGACTTTACCTCTCTACACGATCCTCGAACGCTCAGGCCCTGATCATAAACCGCTCTTCGTCATTGAGGTAGAGGTCGAAGGCATAGGCAAGGCTAAAGGCACCGGAAAATCGAAAAAAGACGCGGAACGTTACGCGGCAATTCACCTCTTAGAAGATTGGCCCATATGAGCCCTCAGGAAAAAATGAACCCAGATAACGATACGAGCCTTCCGCCCAAGACGCGGGCAGGTTTTGCAGCTGTCATTGGCGCGCCCAATGCTGGCAAATCAACCCTGACCAATGCCTTAGTCGGCGAGAAGGTGTCCATCGTAACTCATAAAGTGCAAACGACTCGCTTTCAGGTGCGCGGCATTGCGATGCTGCCCCTTGAGAACGGAACTGAAGCGCAAGTCGTGCTTGTCGATACGCCGGGCATATTCTCTCCCAAGGAAACAGATCGCCTCGCAAAATCTATGGTTCATGCGGCTTGGACGGGCGTGAACGAATCCGAAGCCATTGTGCATGTTGTTGACGCCCCGGCCCACCACCGCCAAAAAGGTGGGGAGGGCACAGCTCAAGACCGTCTATCGGTTGATGATACGCAGCGCGTTTGCGCCGGGCTTAAAAAGCGTGAACGCGGCAAGGTTTATCTCGCGCTCAACAAAATAGACGAGATCCCGCATGACTTACTTCTGGCGCAAATCGCGGAATTTGGAGCGCTCGGTATTTATGAAGAGATATTTGTAATCTCGGCCCTTAATATGGACGGCGTGGATAAGCTTGCGGCGACGCTTGCTGAGGCTATGCCCGAGAGCCCCTATCTTTATCCTTCTGACCAAGCGGCAGACATTCCTTCGCGATTAATGGCGGCTGAGATCACACGCGAGAAAATCTTTCTGCGTCTGCACGATGAATTGCCTTATGCCTCCACTGTTGAGACTGAAAAATGGAAACGGCAAAAGAACGGCGACATCCGCATTGACCAAGTCATCTATGTTCGCCGAGATAGCCAAAAGCCTATCGTCTTAGGCAAGGGCGGAAAGACGATTAAAGATATCGGCGCTGCCGCGCGCCGTGATATGCAAGATTGGCTAGGCTGCAAAGTGCATCTGTTCCTCTTCGTCAAAGTCCGAGATAATTGGCAAAATGACAAAGCCCGCTACGCCGAAAGCGGACTCGAATTTGACGTCTGATGGATTGGAGCTCTGAAGGGTATATTCTCTCCGTCAGGAAACACGGCGAAACCTCTGCAATTATTGATGTTTTAACCCCAGACCATGGACGTCATCTTGGGTTAGTGCGGGGCGGGGTTAGCCGTAAGAGCCGCCCTGTTTTGCAGCCCGGAAACAAGGTCAAGGTCGATTGGCGCGGTCGTCTATCAGAGCATTTAGGTAGCTTCACCGTTGAGCCTTTATCCGCGCGTGCGGCTGAAATCATGGAAGACCGCCTTGCCCTCGCGGGGCTGAATTCCATTTGCGCAATTGCGCGCGAATGCCTGCCAGAGCGCGAAGCCCATCTGGATGTCTATAAGGCTTTTGAGGTTTTGCTCGCGAACCTTCATGACCCCGATATCTGGCCCGCGCTTTATGTGCGCTGGGAAGCAGGTTTGCTCACGGCTATGGGTTACGGGCTCGATCTACAAAGTTGCGCGGCTACGGGAGCCAATGATAACCTTACCCATGTGTCTCCGCGCTCCGGCCGCGCGGTCAGTGCAAGCGCCGCAGAGCCCTATAAAGATAAGCTCTTAAAGTTACCGCTGTTTCTATTAGGTCAACCTTTCGTGACGCCCGAAGATGTGAAAGCCGGGATGAGGCTTACGGGTTATTTCTTAGAAACGCGCGTCCAATGGGGGGTGAATAAAACGCTTCCGGACGCTCGTGCACGTATGCTTGAACGATTAGTGACTGAGGGTTACAGCATGTAACGGTATTTAAGTAGTCAGGTATCCATCCGATGTGGTAAAAATGTTATGGGTGACATTGAAAAACGAGATCGCAAGGCTAGTTAGGCGCTTTTGGCAACAAAATTGGGAATTTGGTCAAGGGATTAAAACGCCAAAAATACCTCTCGCCTTTAGATAAACATTCGCCTGAGACAGCTTTCTTGTTGGCGGTCTTTATTGATCCAATCTGTGAGACGATAGGGTTCATCACTATAACGACGTCGAAGGTAACCCTCCGAAGGAGCTAGAGATTAATTATAGCCCGGGAACACCATAAAACCCGATAAAGAGACTGAAGACCGCAAAAATAGAGACAGAAGCTACGAATATTTTAGGCGTAGCCTGATCCCCTTCTATCATGAATTCTCTTTTATATAGCAAGAGGTAAACTGTTGCACCCATCACCAAATAAACTATCGTTCCAAAAATAGACATCCTATATACTCCCTAAAACTTTACCCAATTACCCTGATATTCTTATTGAATCCGCGGCAATCTTTTTCCCAATTTCCTCGAAAGCCGCATCCAATGCGTCGGAGTCTTTAGCAATCAGGAATTGACTTTCGCTGCTGGCGCACGCCTTCAAGAAGCTGTAAGCAGAGTCTGTCGTGCTTTTTGAGATTGTGGCTGTTTGTCTTAACCTTGGGTAATCCGAATAATACTTTCCAGGTTCGAGGGCAAAGCCAACAGTAAAAATTTCTACACCTTCATTTTTAAGCTCTTCGCATATTTGTACACTATCGCTGTTGGATTTGTTCTCTAATGTACAATTATAAGCGACGCCTTCTTCATAGCCGCTGCCGGGGGAGCGGCTTGACCGTCTATAATCAAACTTAAACCCATTAAACCGCCTCCAAAGCCGAGTTCTTCTCTGACGGCGCCATTCACACACCCATTCTTCGTTATTAGCACCATCCGTCATAAAGATGACATACTTCTTTGGATCGTTAGTCCCATTTTCAGCATAGTGAATGTTATTTTCTGATCTCATTAACGTCTTAGCCAATGCCATAGGACCGCGGGAGTCCGTGCCGCCTGAGGCAAGCATTCTTTGCACATGGCCATGATTAACAGTGCCCCAATTTGGCCCTGAAACTTTATTTGTTAGCGTATCTGTTGAATAAGGAATCAGAGCCGTGCGAAGGTATTCTTCATCTGTCGACACCGCTTCACTTAATGACGCATCCAAATCTGCATTAAATTTCGTTACTGTAGATTTCAGCCCTTCAATGCGAGTCTTCGCGCCAGCTGGGCGTCTTGTTCCTGAGGTGATTGGCGTATCGTCCCAGGCCATTGAGCCCGAATTATCGACAACAAGAAACACGCTTGTAGCGGCTTGGGCAGTTTCATAATACTGAACGACCGAGGTCACACCTATGTCTACGCTGGCTTTGTTGAAAGCCCCCAAAAATGTTGTCTTAACCTCTCCTTCAAAGATCACTTCTGCGCGTTGAAGTTCATCATTATAGTTTACAGAGAATTTCCCCATAATACCGGATAACTCCTTTCCAGCATTGGCTATATGGATGTCATATTTCGTACCCTCGACAAATCCATCGTTCAGAGATTTGGGCGGCGTTTTATTGTCTCGGACATATATCGATGCTGCTAAACCAACCGTATCCGTGGTTGCTTGTATCTTTGCTCGGGCCTTAAACATCAATGATACATCAATGGCCGTGCCCACAGCCAAGACTAGCATCAGCAACGAAACAGCTGCCATAACCCCGAAGGAGCCTTTCTCGTCTTTATGCAAACTTTTCAGCAGAAACTTTTTCTTTTTTAATACCTGCACATCAACCACCACATTTTTTTGTTGGTTACGCTAAAAGAGAAATATTACTGCTACACCAATAAAGAACCTTAATATTTGATAAAACTCTAACAGAAGAATTGGCAAATTAGTTTCCCGCCATAGCAGCCTTAGAGCAAACCATAACGTAGTGGGGCCGAGCCGTTTATAACTTTTGAAGAGGTCGAACCTGCTATAAGAAGAAGTCGATGGTAAATCCAATGCCGAACGCAACGGTATGTAGTTACTACGCTCCCAGCATTAAGCGAACCCTTTAACGGTATTTATGCGGACGGGCGTCTTCGGATGTTGGGTTGTAGCGATCCCGTAGCGCGGTCTGACGCGACTCCAAACTCTGACGCTCCCCATCGATAAACATATCTGTCGGTGCTGACGTCACGTCCAGGGGATCTCCGTCCCAAACGACAAGTGTTGCCGCAGAGCCGATCTCAGCCGAAGCGTTGCCCAAATCAAACCATTTAGCTGGCGTAGAGGTGATGGCGGCAAAAGCCTTATCCCAGTCCAGTCCATTGCCGACGGCATTGCCCGCGTGCTGAGTTAGAGTGGCGGGCCTTGAAACACCTAATACGGAGGCATTGGTAATAACATAGTCCACGCCAGCTTCGTCTAGGAGAACAACATTGTCCAAGCGAGCTTCAACCGTGTCAAAACTTGTTGGCAGATTGTCATGTGGGTCGATCATGACTTTGATCTTCGCCGCCGCAAGGTCGTCAGCAATCTTCCAGCCTTCGGCCGCGCCGAGGATAATTATATCAAGCGAGCCATAAGATTTTTTGAGTTTTATAATATTTAGCATATCAATTGCGCGGTTTGCGGAAATCATAATCGGCATTTGACCGCGAGCGGCTTTGTAGAGTGCACTCGCATCTTGACGTGAAAGCGAATCTCCATCTTCTGGGCCTTTGAAACGGGCAGGGTAAGCGCCCGCATCGTCTAGGGCCGCGCGTAGTTGCTGCATCGCCGCAGCGCGTGAGCCGCCAGCGCGGCGCGTGCCGCCTTCGCCCAATTGAACGAAGACGAATGCCGCTGGCTTCTCAACAGAATCATATTCTCCGCTGAGATTTACAACGGCGCCTGTTCCCCCAAAGATACTATCGCCAGCCGCGCTCGGAGAAATTACCGCATGTGTAATGCCGGCGCGCCGCGTATTGGCGATAAAGACACCTTTCGGATTATAGCTGTCACTGGCAAGTTCACTGATAGATGTTTTTGATTTGCCTGAGCTCGTATCATTGGTGACATCTTCGCCGCCTATATCCATAAGGCCCAAGCGGGAGAAAGGCGCGATGAGGCCGGGTGTGACCCAGCCGCCATTTGCGTCAATGATTTCAAGACCGGAGGCGGCGTCCACATCTGTGCCAATTGCTGAGATTTTTCCGTCCTTTATTAGCACTGTGCTGTTCTCAACTGTGCCAGCAGATGTGTTTGTCACTAGCTTGGCATTGGTAATGTAATAATCCTGAGCAGACGCGGCTGAGGCCATTGCCGTAAGGAGGAGGGCGGCTGTGAGGTTTTTAATCATGGTCATATCCTTACTCCCCATATCCTAAGCGGAAATCGCTTTTCGGTTTTAAATCGCTCTCTTTATCAAAGAGTAAGGCGCCGTCGAGAAAGACTTTTTCGGGACGGGCATAAGTTGTGAAAGGGTCGGCAGACCACATGACCACATCTGCGCGTTTACCAGCTTCTAATGTTCCAACTTCGTCTAATATCCCAAGCGCTTTGGCTGGATTGGTGCTGAGCCATTTCCACGCCTCTGGTTTGGAAATATCAAGTCCCGCGCGATTACCATTGGCCCAAGTTTTCGCAACTTCTTGGTTAAGCCGCTGAATGCCCTTTTCGTCATCCGAATGTATCATCGCGCAAGCGCCCGCCGCATGAACAAAGGGAACATTTTCTAAAATGCCGTCATATGACTCCATCTTAAAGCCATACCAGTCAGCCCACATGGCCGCACAAGTATCATTTTCTTTTAGGATATCCCCGATTTTATAGGCTTCAACGGCGTGATGAAAAGTCGTGACCTTATAATCAAACTCTTTGGCCAGATCTAAAATCTGAACCATCTCATCGGCGCGGTAGCAATGCATTTGAATAAGGATTTCTCCATCCAGAACATCGGCAAGCGTTTCAAGCTGTAGGTCGCGTTTAAAGCCGTCGCCGCCTTTATCGCGTTTCTTTTTATAATCTTGGGCTTTGATCCAGTTTTTGCGGTAACCCGCAACATTGCCCATGCGTGATCCTGGGCCGCCTTTATTACCGTAAACGCGTTTCGGGTTTTCACCGCAGGCCATCTTAAGTGTGTAAGGCGCGTCTGGAAACTTCATGCCTTGGACTGTGCGGGACGGTACATTCCGAAGTGTTACGCCGCGCCCGCCAAAGAGATTTGCTGACCCTGGCAGAATATGCAGAGTCGTGACGCCGCCTTGCAGCGCTTCGTCAAATCCGGGGTCTTGAGGCCAAACACCATGCTCGGCATAGACTTCTGACGTAATGGGTGAGGTGACTTCATTACCGTCGCCATGCGCCGTTACGGAAGGCGTAGGATAATTTCCCAAATGAGAATGGATATCAATGATTCCTGGCGTCACAAATTTTCCGCCGGCATCAATGGTTAAGGTGGCCTCGCCTGTTACATCGGCGCCGACAGCTGTAATTTTGCCACCTGTAATTAAAACAGAGCCGTTTTCAATCTCCGCGCCTGTGCCGTCAATAATTCGGGCATTGGTGATGAGTGTGGTTTCTGAAGGCTGCGGCGCATAGGTGCTCGCAAAGGCTGGCCCTTTATCATTTGCATCATCTGTCTTAGATTCGGTTTTATCTCCGCACGCAGCGAGCAATGCTAGAGATGTTGCGCCCAATAGCGTCATACGGAGTGTTTTTATCATAGGCGCAAATAATCACGGTTTTCTGGCGGGCGCAAGATGAAAGCTAGCTTTGACTTCAAGCGCATCTCGCAAAATTTCGTGATACTCATTTCGCGGAATTTCTATAGCCCCCATCGTTTTGAGATGATCCGTAATGAATTGGGTATCGAGAAGCTCATAGCCAGCCGCATTTAAGCGCTCGACCAGATAGACGAGCGCAACTTTACTGGCATTGGTCTTACGCGAAAACATACTCTCACCGAAAAATGCGCCGCCTATTGAGACGCCGTATAATCCGCCGACAAGTTCGCGGTTTTGCCAAACCTCGACAGAGTGGGCATGGCCCAAAGCGTGAATGCGGCCATAGAGATATTCAATACCGTCATTAATCCAAGTATTCTCGCGGTCCGGCGCTTCTTCCGCGCATTTGGAAATGACCTCACTAAAGGCGGCGTCAAAGGTCACAGTGAAAGGCATATTGCGTATGAATTTCTGTAGCGATCTCGAAACATGCAAACCGTCCAGCGGAATAATGCCGCGCTCATCGGGGTCGAGCAAAAAGACACGCGGGTCATCTCGGCTATCGGCCATTGGAAAGACGCCGCGCCGATAGCAGTCCAGCAATTCCTTAGGCCCAAATTGCTTCATTTGCTTTTCAGCTCTGCCTTTAATTTCTTGGCCGGTTCGGCGTAAAGGAAACCAAATGAGACAGCGCCATCTTTCTCCGTTGTGTGATGGTGCAGGCGGTGCGCCAAAACAAGGCGGTAAAGATAGCCTTTCTTGGGCGTGTAGTTAAACGGCCAGCGTTGATGGACAAGACCGTCATGGACGAAGCCATATAAGACGCCGTAGATTGTAAATCCCAAAGCGATATACCATAGCGGCATCCACCAGAGCGAGCCTGAAATAAATAGCGCCGCCGCAATAACACTAAAACAGACAGCATAGAGATCATTGGTTTCAAAATAGCCTTCAGTGCGGATATGGTGGCTTTCATGCCAATTCCAACCGCGGCCATGCATAAAGTATTTATGAAAATAAAGCGCAAAGACTTCCATGCCGATGATGCTGGCAATGACAATGAGGATATTGCCGATCATGTTTTAAACTTTCTCAAGGGCAATCTCCACCACGGCTCATTTGGATAGAGATGATGCTCATGATGATAGCCAAAATGAAAACAGGTCAGCAAGGACAGCCATCTTGGATAGTCATTTGTTCGGGCATTGTGATGATCAGGGAAGGCGTCCCCATGGCGATGGGTGAGGTAGGTCCCAAAGTAAAAGAGCTGCACAGAGGATAAAATCGCGGGAACGGCCCACATGATAATTGTATTCAAATAAGCCGCGCCAAAGATAAAGATATAAGCAAGGGTAAAGCCTACCAGAATGACGAGCTGCCTAGCGCCGAAATACTCAGTAAAAAACTTAACATACCAAGGCCAGAAGGCATGCGGATCTTTGGCATTAAAATCGGGGTCATCAGCCGTGCCTGGATTGTCGTGATGGGCGTGGTGCGCTTCGCGCATATAGCTCCAGTCGAACCCCGCATAGACCAGCATAATGCTCTTTCCGATTAGGGCATTGGCTTTCTCATTACCCGGAACCAATGAGCCATGCATTGTGTCATGGGCGACAATAAACATGCCGGCATAAAGCCAGCATTGCAGCGCGATGAGGCCAATAGTTTGCCACAGCGGCGCGGAGAGAGGATGAAAGAACACACTATAAATGTGTATCGCAGCCCAGCCGCCCACCACAAGCGCTGCGTAGAGCAGTCCCGTTGCTGTGTTGGGTTTGGGTATGGTTTCTTGCATTACACTCTCATCATATGGTGCGAAATAAAGGCCGCCAGTATCAATAACAGCGCAGCCCCTCCAAATAGCAATCCCCAGACATGTAGCAGGTCAAGTGCTGACTGTCCCCGCGCCAAAATGCCGTAAAAGGCTTCGATGCTCCAATGGTTAGGCGTGAAGCGCCCCAAAGATTGCAGCCATTCTGGCATCATGAAACGCGGCACCATCGATCCGCCAATGGCAGAGAATAATAATACGATGAAGGTCGAGACCGTATTCATTTGAGCAGAACTACCCGACAGGCTGGCCACAAATAATGCAATGGCTGAGGCGAGGGCCGCAGATCCCAGGCAGGCAAGAGCAAGGGCAGGCAAGTGCCCCATGACCGCAACCCCAAAGGCAAAATGTCCGACCGCGACAATTATCGCAGCTTGAAGGGTGCCAATCAGTGTCAAAAACAAGAACTTACCCGTCAGCATAGCCCCTGCGCCTGCAGGGCCCACCAGAAGCCTGTCCGAAATACCGCTCTTGCGTTCGTCCAAAGAGATAGCCGCGCCTTGCATGGCCGAAAATAATAGGAACAATATCGCCGTCGCCCCGATATAATAAGTCACCGAAGGATCGGTGATCTTTTCGCCCGATGTGTCAGGCAGAGCTGAAACTTCATTAAATATTTCCGGCGCGCTCACATTAGACCCATCAGCCATGATTTGACGAAGCTGCCCCATAAGGACTGTCGCGGCAACCTCGCGGCTCGGATCTTTGATGATAGTTATTGGCCGCGTTGAGGGGTTTGCCATATCGCCGCTCACCACGATGCCGACATCATCTTCACCAAGCCTGACGCGTTCTCGGATGGAGTCTTCACCCCAATCCTTATCTGTTGTTAGGGTGAAGCTGGCTTTGTTTTCAATATCATTGGCGAAGGCAATGCTGGCGGGGGCGTCACTGGTCAAAGCCATAGAGACTCGCAAATCAAGAGATCCACCTGATGCGTTAGAAAATATCGCCGCAAATATTCCGAAGATAAACCCGGGCAAAATAAAAGCGAGAACTAAGGCCCCCTTATCACGCCAAAGCCTGAGCCACATGATTTTAAAGATGGCCGAGATCATTAGCACTGACCCGTTTGTTCAATGCGGTGCATTAAAGATGTTAGCCCAGGGCGGCGGACGCTAATCTCGCGGATGGTTTCATTGCCGTTTCGGAGTGCCGTCATAAAAGCAGAAACGAAAGAAACTTCGCTGGCCTGTGTCATCGCTGTCCAGATCGTTGGTAACTCGCCTGGATGAAATTCGAAAGGACGCATGGCGTCCAAGCTTTCTGACGTTGGGGGGACGGCATAGCGCACCATGACTTCCCGCATTCCCTTGAAGCTGCGCGTCAATATCGCGGCAGGCGCATCAAAAGCGAGCTTTTCGCCGCCGCATAAGAGAAGAATTTTATCACATAGCGCTTCGGCTTGCTCTAATTCATGGGTCACAAGTAAAACCGCCATGCCGCGCTGGGCCAAACTTCGCGCCAAACGGTGAACCGTGTCGCGGGCAGGGACATCTACGCCCGCTGTAGGTTCATCAAAAATGATAACTTTAGGCTCATGCATAATGGCTGCAGCGACGTTGATACGGCGTTTCATTCCGCCCGATAGGGCGCTAACGGGCGAATCTGCTTTGCCGCTCATCCCGACGGCTTCTAAGGCATCTTCAATAGCGGCTTTACGCCTAGAGCGCGGCAAGCCCATTATTTTGGCAAATGCGGCTAAATTCTCTCTCCCGCTCATGTGGGAATAGAGCCCGATGTCTTGCGGGACCAAGCCTAAGAGTTTTTGCCGGTTATGCCCGCGCTTTAGTCTTGTGTCGCCAATCTGAACATAACCATCGTAATTAACACGGCCGCATAAAGCCTTGATAAGGCTTGTTTTTCCTGCTCCGTTTGGGCCTATTATACCAATAAGTTCACCAGCGTTGATATCTAGGTCCAAGGATTTTAGGGCCTGATGATTGCCGTAATGCACCGATAATTCGAAAACGCGAAGCGTCGGACTCATGTTTTCAAAAACGAAAATTGGGCATCGAGCACGCCGTTAAGTGTCAATACGTTACTAAGCTCAGCCCGTGCCAATGCTTCTTTTGCACTATCAATATACCCCGTGAGCCGTTCCATGGCTGCTTCTGATCCTGCCAGCGCTAATATGGTGGCTTTGCCGACATCACGGCCGACGGACTTTTCTGCCTGGGCGTCGCTCATGACCGTATCCTTGACATCATCCATCAATTGAAAGGCGAGGCCAAGGTGATATGAGAAATCCTTAAGCGCCGCGCGCCGCGCAGCTTTTGACCCTGCAAGCACGGCGGAGCCTTCAACGCTAAAGTCAAATAAAGCGCCTGTTTTCAATGTGTTAAGTCGTTCTATTTCAGCAATACTGGCATTAGAATCGCTATTAGCAAGGTCCGCCATTTGTCCCGCAATCAAGCCCTTAGACCCAACCGCATAGGATAGCAGATCAACAAGCTCGATACGTTTTTCCGCGTCGACATGCTTAAGCCTAGACAGCACACCAAAGGCGCGGTTGAGCAGCGCCGTAGCAGTTAAAATGGCCGTGCTCTCATCAAAGGCTATATGGGTTGTCGGTTGATTACGCCGCAAATCCGCATCATCCATGCAGGGCAAATCGTCGAGTATAAGTGACGCCGCATGTACCATCTCGGCAACGCAGCCAACATCGACTGCCGCTTCGCCATCAAAACCTGCGCCTTTGGCAACAAAAACACAAAGAAGAGGGCGAAAACGTTTACCAGGTGACAGCAAAGCGTGACGCTGAGCTTCATGCAGACGTGCAGGCCATGTTTGCGCTGTCGGCACAATCGTGGCTAAACGCGATTCAATAGCTCCGCGCGCGGCATTAATAGCGCCGCCAATATCCGTGTCTTCATGTAATTTATGCGGCTGTGTCACCCGACTATAGACCTCCGTGAATCATATACTTAGTGGCATATGGGAAGGATAAACGGAAGTCATAAGACGCGGTCAAGTAAGTATTCCCGAAAAGACCTCCTATGACAGGATGTCAGAGCTGTGTGTCTGGAGGACCAGTTGATCCTATACTCAAAGTCAGACCCCGAAGTTTTCTCATAGGCCGGGCAAAATGATACGTTTTAAAAACCCAGGTCGTTTTGATAAGTTTTCGGCTGGTATTACGGCCTCTGTCTCATAGCGAAAAATATAAAGTTCGTTGCCAACTGCAACCGCAATATCATTGGTGCCTGTGAGCGCCAAGGCCTGCTGGATGGGGTTATCGAAGGTGTGCTTCGCAAGTGCCTTGCCATCATGAGACCAAATCACAAAGGAATGATCACGGCTCCAGGAAATAATGAGACCATCGTCATTTGATATTACGCCTAAGATCGCCTCTGTATGCTCGAATAGGCGCGCCAAAAGCGCCCCATTTGTATCTCGAAGCACAAGTTCGGGCCCAGCCCCATAGGTCAACATATTGCCATTCTGAAGTAATGCCGAGCCCATGGCGCTTTCCGAAAGGCGAAGATGCGTATTTAAGAGCTCTCCGCGCAAATTATAGATGTTGATTTTCTCCTTATGTGTCGTCAGCAACCTTTGACCCTCAAGCTCACGAATGAACCTTGAGCGTTCTTCGATGGGAACCTCGTCTGTCATTTTACCCTCAGTGTTGTAATACTTCAGGCTATCCAAACAGACTAATATTCTACCATCTTTGAGCACCTTCGGGACTGCTTCATATGCGACTTTGGCAATACGCTCGCCGCTTGCTTCATGGATAAAGAATATGCCATCTCCGAAACTTAAAATCCGACCATCATAAAGGGCTTGCATCCCCAAAGGCGTATATCTGAAAGCCTTAAAGGCACCTTCCGACTTGTTCTCTAAATCTGTAATGTGAAAGTTGCTTCTCGCACTCATGGCGAGCCAGCCATTGGAAAGCTGCGCAATCGTTTCCGTAAACTTAGAATAACCTTCCCCATTATACCCGTCAATTTTGTGGGAATATTCGAACTCGTGATCAAATATAAGATTATGCTGTCCTGACCCCCAGCTGATGTAACGGCCATCGTCGAGTTTCATGACGCCGCGCATGGTATGGGTGTCACCCGCTTTTTTAGATTGCAGATGCTGACCTTCTTTATCCCAAATACGGATGACGCCCTCAGTGTTACTCCACGTGACGACGGACCCGTCATCGAGCTGTAATAATCCGCTAATATCTTTGCTATGGGCCTCTCTTGGCGGCGCAGCTTTTTGAGTGTCCCAGGTGAGCAGTTGTCCGTCTGCGCTGGAAGATAATAGCTCTCCATTTTCAAGTTCAAATACTTGGAAAATTTTACCGGTGTGTCCATGTAAGACGCCCAAAGGACCTCCACCTTCAGTCCACAGGCGGATTGTGTTGTCTTCACTCCAGGTAATAATGCGACCGTCTTTCAACGCCAGAGCGCCCCCTATACGGTGGGTGTGGCCTTCTAACTTAGCAACAACCTCGCAATCGCCCTCCCAAATTACAGCAGACTTGGCCCAACCGTTCGACAAAGACAGATAGCGATCGTTACGAAGTTCTAAAATTGGAGCAGAGTTAAAATCAATCGCTTCGATTGTTTTGAGATATTCGCCTTTTGGACTGTAATATATCAGGTCGTTGACCCCATCTTCATCATCTTCATTCTGCACGCGGAAACGGCCATCTCGTAACTCAGTCACATCGACTATGCGCACTGGAGACTTGAGTTCCAACACTTCCTCTCCATCCGAATCATAAACCAAAGAGCGTCCATCGGCGCCAACACTCAATATTCTATCATTTGATATGGTCTCGAGTGAGTATAACTCTAAGCTATGGCCTCTGAGGTCATCGTAAAAAGACCCATCGGCATTCCAAATTACGTGATGCGCCCAGCAATCGATCCACGTAACGAAACGTCCATTCGGTAGCTCTGTGGCACCGCAGACGTCCGTATAACTCCCATCCCTTGACAATCTGCAGAGAGGGTCTCCTTCCTTACTATAAAGCGTTGGTTCTTTTTTAAGGCCGACGACTGGGAAGAAATTTCCCGTTGATAGAACAAACACATCTTGAAAAGTATCGTTAGGCTTTATGTGTTTCAGTATCTTGCCGTCAGGTGCAATGAGGATGATGCGTTTTTTCGTCCAGCACATTAACCGCCCATCAGCTAGCTCTCGACCTTGTAGGGTATCGGCCTGAAGATCGAGTATGACTGCATTTTCTCCATGCTGATCACTTAAACGATACTTTCTATCACTTCCGCGCGTGAAGAGACGACCATCAGACAGCAAGGTAACTCCTGCGACACCATGCGCGTAACCTTCTAACTTCCGAAGGTAGTTATTGGAGCAAGTGTTTTCTGAAACTTGACTTAAACGCCTCATATAATTTCCATCAAATTCATATGTCCTAGAACTCTATATTGGAGTCTTAATTCCGTCAAATAGACGGTCTTAATGTCGCGTAAACTAAGCCTCTGAAATGAACGGCAATAAACGCTCAAATTAAGACACCGGGGAAACTACCGTAAATCATCAGAATGAACATCAGGCCTTTCCTTAAATTTATCAATGATGGAGATAATGGTTTCCAACTTCACCTTTTCTGAACTCCTGGAGTCAAGTTTCCGAATTTTCTCAGCAATAAACTCTCGTGTTGTCTGACCATCTTTGCTTTTATGAGACAAATCTAACCCATATCTTATCAATAAATTAGCTGCTTCAACCTTTGGAAATTCCATCAAGAGAGTCCTGTCCAAATAGTCATGACGATAATTTGGATCAGCACCGTTTTCGAGGTAAAATTCAACCAAAGCCCATGAGTCCCTACCTATTGCCCATTGAATCGGACGATCATAATTACCAGATAATTGGCGGTTAAAATCCGCGTCATGACGAGATAAAATACGTGCAATCTCAAGCGCTCTTTCATCTTCAAAAATAACCTGCGCATCTTCGGGTAGATCTTTTGCGATACTCCAATCCAAAAGATATGTGCCTGTCATTGAGTTTTGCTGTATCGGGCCAGTGCTGTCGACGTGATCATATAGAGGCAAGTCCAATCTCGCCCCACCTTCAAGCAAAGCTCGAACGCATTCTGTATGCTTTCTTTGGACAGCCATTGATAATGGTGTCATTTTCCATTTACCTTTTACATCAAGTTTTTGACCATTCGAAACAGCAAGGTTGATATATTCAAGGTCCCCGTCTTCAGCCGCCCATAATAGGCGCTTCGAGGGGGAGGGTGGACGCACTATTACTTCGTCTTTGATCCGTTTAGCTGCGATTTTATCTTTCGATATAAAGCTAATGGTTTTGACACCCAGAGAGAAATACCTTGACGGCAAGTAGTATTTTCCTTCGCCAAACCCATCTGTCATTTGCCCGTAAACATAATCAGATAGATTTGCTATCGTGACATCAGTCGTATCGTCCACAACATGAAAACTAAAACGGGCGAATAAACGGCCTGCTTCAAACTGTAACTCCATATTATGACCTTTAGATATCAACCGGTTAAGTGGAGCGTCCATATGGGTCAACAAATTGGAGTCACTTAGCTTTGATTTATAATTATGAAGCGATTTTAGCAGAGTGGGATTTTGAACAACTTCTCTGTTTTCATCGAAAGCGATAACCAAATATTCGAAGTCTAATCTCATTCTCAATAGATACACACAGGCATATCATGTTGCAAAGTAATTTGGACATCCTAAGTGGAGTGATGGTATTTAAAACTTGGTTTTAGGTCGAGGCTCCTAAGATGTGAGCGCTTACAGTCCTGCAAAGTAAAACACTTAGCTAACATCCGCGTTACCCTAAATCAGACATTTAGTTCTTATCTCCGCCGCGCATCGCTTGCCTGGGGGGTATAGGAACTTCTATAAGCCGAACACTCATATGCCACCTCTATAATAGCCTTTTAACATTGACCAATTTAAGCAACTCAGCCGCGGCCTTAGCATCACAGAGCGCGCGGTGATGGCTCGTCAGATCAATCTCAAATTCGCGGCAGAGATTTTTGAGGCTGTAGGAGCGGTAGCCCGGATAGAGCTTTCGCATAGATGAACAGGTGCAGATTTTGGGATGACGAAAACGGCGGTCTATGCGTTTGAACTCGGCGGATATAAAACCGTAATCAAAGTTTACATTATGGGCGGCAAAGATGGCGTCGCCCATGAATTCTTCAAAACTATCTGCGATTTCCGCGAAAAGGGGCGCGGTGCTGACCATCTCTTGGGTAATGCCTGTTAGGCGCGTGATGTTTGACGGGATAGAGCGCTCGGGATTTAGCAGGTTTTGCCACTCTCCGATAATTTCGCCGCCTTGCATTTTGACAGCACCAATTTCTGTTAGGCGGTGAAGCCCTGCGCGCCCGCCTGTGGTCTCTACGTCGACAACGACATAGACTTGGTTGGGATCAATCACCCAGTCAATGCGCGTAATATCCGTCTTAAATCCCGCCGCGCGAAGCTGCTGTATGCGGCTTAGCTGATTACGGCGAATAACATCGCCCTCGGCTTTGATCTCAATAAAGTGCACCGCGCCGTCTTCAACGCACATCAGATCGGGAAAGCCGTCTTTCATGTGGGTGTAGTCCTGCGCCATGGACCGCAATATCTGAGTTAGGGCTTCTGGCCGCGCATGTGTGATCAGGGTTTTGACCTTTTCAACGGTGCCGCCATTCCAGCGGAAAATGCCGTTAGGTGTATTGTGATGGCGACTAATCGTCTGAAGCAGCTTCACAAAAGTTTCTTGCGGCGTAGAGAGGGAGTCCAGCCGCGTCTCAATCCGTCCCTTAAAGGCCTCGTAAAAGCCGCCCGACTTTAAAGTCGCGGGCAAACGCTCAAAGCTATTATAAAACCCAGCCGCATGTTCTCCGTAAAGTTCATCCCAAAATAACAGCCCAAATAACATCCGCCAGACACTATTCTCGGTGCGGTAAACAGACATCCCTTTAGCTTCATAATAGCGGCGTGCTGCGGCTTCGGGTTGGTTGCGATAGGCCTCGTCAATCTCTATGATTTCGCTGCCCCGCAAAATATCGGTGACGAGGCTTGTGCGTTTTTTCCTATATTTACGCGCATAGAAGTCCTGGGCGAAATTATGCTCTTCATCACTGCCGGGGTTATCGATGAGTTCTAACAAGCGAGCCTCTGTCCACTCCGTCTCGCCGCGTGAATAGCGCAATCGAATAATACGTTCGTTGCAGAGCGGGGTTTCGCTGCGGGCATAGAGGGAGAGCGCTGTATCAATATCGCTTAAACGCTCAGACAGGCCGCCAAGTTTTTGCAATAGCTTGTCGCGCGAATGGGTGCTCACGGAGCAGAGCGGCGCGGGCCAATCATCCACACTATCAACCAACCCTGCAACATCGCCGTCTGTGCCGTGCTTAAAGCTGTGTAAGCCCTTCGCGTAGAAGTAGGCCGTTTGCGCTTCGGATGCCGTATCAAAACGCGCCCCATAATCGGCTTTAAAATCAGGTGTTTTGACGAGCCCCAAATCTCGAAGGGTAAAGTTTTGCAGGCTTGTTTCAATCTTTCCAAAATAGAGGAAGAGGCAAAACTGTAGAACCTCTTGACGAGACTGAACGATATAATCAGCCGCGACCAGACCCTCAGAAAAGGGGATATGGGTGAGCGCTGCGCCGACTAAGACAGCCTTCTTCCAAGAGACGCGATAAGCACTTGCGCAGATATGGCGCGTCATAAAGGCAATAAGCTCGGCCTTAGAAAGCGCGCTTAAATAGGCGGCGTAATCGCTCTCATTGACACTACTGAGAAAATCCAATCTGCGAAGAATCTCTGCCTGCTTGTTTATATGCGGAATTTCCTCATAGGATAGCTTTTGGAGGCTAAAGACAGAGCCTTTGCGCCCTGCTAACCGCGCATAGAGACATTGCGCAGGGACGGGCAAGGCCATAAAATCCTCAATAAAGGCTTTATGCTCGGGGCCAAGCACAGCGTCATAACGCTCCACAACGAAGCCCAGCATTTCGCAAAAATTGCTATGGTAATAATATTGCGGAAGATCAGGGAGCTTCCTTTTTTGCGCGCCAAGGCTGTTTTGGGGTCTCAAAAGAAATCCTCCGCATCTGGGACACGGCCAAAGGCTATCTTTCCGCCTGCATAGCCGCCTGGAATTTTGTGGCGCGGCCCCAAATGAATGACCGCTTTCTTTTCTTTGCGGTTAAATTTGTCCATGACGTCGGTTAATTTATCCCAATCGCGCGTATCTTGATCTTCGAACAAATCCCGCCCGCGCTCCGTTGGCAACGCAATTTGGTGGAGCATAACATAGACAGAGGAGAGGCGGCGAGGGCGTAGCTCCGCAATACCTTTGTCATACAGCTTATGCATATGTGCCAGTAGGCTATGATCATCGCGGCAGGGCGCAAACTGCGTCTCGCGCGACAAGCGGCGCTTATCCTGATCCTTAAAGGAGACCGACATTGCGCCGGCCGTATAGTGCTCGCGCCGCAAACGATTAGCCGCTTTGACGGTCAAAAGGCGTAGACAATCGACGGCGCGCTTTGGGTCTTTAAACTCACCCGATAAAACCCGGCTATGTCCAAACATGAGGCGCTTTGTCGAGGGGCGCTCAACACGCAAACCACGAAGCTGTGCCCACATACGCTCGCCTTCAACATTATTCCAAATGGCGCGGGCATGCTTGCCTGTAATATTCCAAAAATTTTCAACAGTGAAAATGCCCGCCTTATTCAGGCGCGCTTCCATGCCCGTCGAGATTCCCGGTAAGTCAGAAAGCTTCAGATGGAAGAGTGGGCCGGGAAGGTCCTCGGCGCGCAGCATGACAAAACCATTAGGCTTTTCAAGCTCCGCTGCAACTTTGGCCAAAAACTGATTAGGCGCCAGCCCAATAGACGGCGTAACAAAGGAACCAATATTGCGGCGCAGCCCTTCTTGAATGGCAAGCCCAATCTCATATCCGCGTTCACGCTCGCGCCCAATAAGCTCGCATTCCATCTCATCAATCGACCAGACCTTTTTAACAGGGACATGGCGGTTCACCTCCTCAATAATACGGTTGTGAATATCCACATAAACATCAGGCCGCGCCACACGAATAGCAATATCAGGACACATCTCACGCGCCTCAGACACCCGCATCCCGCGCGTAATGCCGGCACGCTTCGCCATATAACACCGCGTAATCAGCGCAGAATGCTCCGACCCCAAAGCGGTGATGCCCACTGGGCGTGCGCGAATGCCAGGCTCGAGTTGCTTCTCCACATTTGCGAAAAAGGCGTCGAAATCTATATAGAGGCTGGCAATGGAAGGCGGCTGCTGCATTCTTGGTCCTTGGAATTAAGCAAGAACATATACAGAACACGCTAGGTTGTCGATATTTTTTTAGCGTCCGCGGGATCTCCATCCTAAGTCTAGGGGACTTATGCGGTCTCGCTTTCTTCAATCTTAATCATAACCGCATCCGCAGCAACTTGCGTCCCAGCCGCAACATGCACCTCCGCAACTATGCCATCGATTTCCGCCAAAATTTCATGCTGCATCTTCATCGCCTCGAGCACTGCAAGGCGTTGTCCTTTCACAACGGTATCGCCAACTTCCACAAACAACTCCAAAAGGCTTCCATGCATGGGCGCTAAGACAGCACCTACGCCAGCAGCGTCTGCTAGGCTTGCTATGATAGCATTTTGATTGGTGAGTTTGAAACTGTCTCCCCTGATGGCGAGCTCTATCTCGGCAGGTGCGGGAGCAAAATAGAGGGCTTTGAAACGTTCGCCTTCGATGTCTAGATGGATGGTGCTTTCCTCGCGGCTTAAAACTGTTACTGTCTTGTCGTTGATGAGGTAGCTGTTGCGGCTTCGCGGCGTGACTTTCATCAAGATGATATCCTTGCCGTCTTGATAACTGTAAGGCGTGCCGATCTTGGTTGCGCTTGACCAGTTCATAAGGTGTTGCGTTATGGGAAGGCTCTTTTCTAGAGCCCTGTCGCGGCTAAGTAGAAACTGGAGAAGCGCGGCTGTTATCGCGGCGTTATCGGAAAGTCCCGGTTGCGCTAAATCTTCCGCCTTAAAATTCTCGGCAATGAAGGCCGTTGTTGCTTCGCCTTTTGCGAAAACAGGATGGGCGAGAGCATCTATCAGGAATGACTTATTAGTCTTTAGGCCAAATAGAGCAGTGCCTTCGAGCGCGGTGATGAGTTTTACGCGGGCTTCCTCGCGCGTCGCCCCATAGGCAATGACTTTTGCAATCATCGGATCGTAAAAGGGCGAGACTTCGCCGTTTGTCTCAACGCCGCTATCTATGCGAATGCCGTTACCCGCCGCTGGGGTGAATAGCGCTATCGTTCCTGTCGCGGGGAGAAAATCATTGGCCGGATCTTCGGCATAGAGGCGGGCTTCGATGGCGTGGCCTGTTAGGGTGATGTCGTCTTGGGTTAAGCCAAGATATTCACCGCGTGCGACCTGAATTTGTAGCGCGACTAAATCAAGCCCTGTTATCATTTCTGTGACGGGATGTTCAACTTGTAGACGGGTATTCATTTCTAGAAAGAAAAACTCACCCGCGCTGTCGAGCATAAATTCGACCGTCCCTGCGCCGACATAGCCAATGTCCTTGGCAGCTTTGACGGCAGCGGCGCCCATGGCTTTGCGCAAGGCCGGCGTCATGACAGGACAGGGAGCTTCTTCGAGGACTTTTTGGTGGCGGCGCTGAACGGAGCAATCTCTCTCGCCTAGATGTATCGTATTGCCATATTTATCTGCAAAGATTTGTATTTCAACATGGCGCGGGCGCTGCACGGCGCGCTCTAGGATGAGCACGTCTGAGCCAAAGGCATTTATGGCTTCGGAGCGCGCGTCTTTAATGGCGTCAGGCAGCAACTTTGGCTCAGTAACAAAACGCATGCCGCGCCCGCCGCCGCCTGCTGCGGCTTTGACCATGATCGGAAATCCTATGGCCTCGCTCTCTTTTAACAAGGTCGCGTCATCTTGATTTTCGCCTTGATAGCCCGGCACGCAAGGCACGCCCGCTTTTATCATCCGGCGTTTGGATTTAGCCTTATCCCCCATTAGGTTAATCGCGTCAGGATTAGGACCTATGAAGACGATGCCGGCTTTTTGGCATGCCTTGGCAAAAGCTGCATTTTCCGAAAGAAAGCCATATCCAGGGTGGATCGCCTGCGCGCCTGTCTGTTTGGCGGCCTCTAATATCTTGTCCATGACGAGATATGACTCGGACACGGGGGCAGGGCCGATGCACACCGCTTGATCCGCCATTTTTGCATGCGGAGCCTTGGCATCTGCTTCGGAATAGACGGCAACCGTCTTTAGTCCCATAGTTTTGGCCGTGCGGATAATACGGCAGGCAATCTCCCCGCGATTGGCGATCAGGATTGAAGAAAAAGGCGTTAGGATATTCATTATATTGCCCAATTTGGTTTGCGTTTTTCTACAAAGCTTGAAATGCCTTCACGGCCTTCATCTGACATAATGCAATCGGCAAATTTTTCTGCCGCAAAATCTTTTTGTGCCTCCCGGTCTAAATGCGGGACGGCGAGCAGAATTTCTTTGGTGATACCATTAGCCCCTGGCGCGCACTTCATGACGCCTTTTTGCAAGCTTGCTTCGACTTGCGCAAACTCAGCCGCGTCTTTCACAACAAAATCTGAGAGATTATAGTCCGGTGTTTGCGCGCCTGTGAACCTCGCTCCTGTCAGCATAAGACGCCTTGCAATAGGCAAACCGACACGTCCGACAACAATGGGCGCGATTTGCGCAGGCGCAATGCCAATCATCGTCTCAGTCAGCGCGAATTTTGAGTCTTCGGTTACAACAATGATATCCGCGCAGCACATGAGGCCAAGCCCGCCGGCAATGGCCGCGCCTTCGACATAGGCAATGACGACTTGCGGCATGGACATAAGAAGGTCGAACATATCGCCCGCGCCGCGGTTCATGGCTTTAAACTCTGCGCGGGCGTCACCGCCTGATTGACCTGACTTAAAGCTTTTTAAATCGCCGCCAGAACAAAAGACCCCGTTTTTACCCCGTAAAGTGATGCCCCGAATAGAGCGGTCACTTTTCACAGCATTTAGGGTCGCGATAAGTTCCTGCGTCAATGTCTCAGATAGAGCATTGCGGTTTCCAGGCGCGTTAAACCAGATGGTTAGCCAGCCATTGCTGACGTCATTTATAATTTTAGTCGTATTGGGCAGGGTCATTTCACATCCTTACAGTCTGGCGATGCCAAAGCTATTTTCTTTTACGCGGCGCCTACGGCCTTCCCAAACTGTGGCGAGCATGAAGCCTAAGACCTTACGGCTGTCACGCGGGTCAATCATTCCGTCGTCACAAAGATGGCCAGAGGTGTAAAAGGCGCTCGCTTGGCTATCGAAAATATGGGTGAGGGCGGCTCGCTGTTTTGCAGCTCGGTCTTGATCAATTTCAATGCCTGCCCGCGCGGCTTGCGCGCCGGCTACAATTTCCATCACTGTAGCGGCTTGATCTCCGCCCATGACTCCGGTCATGGCATTGGGCCACGTCATCAAGAAGTCTGGATCATATCCGCGTCCGCACATGCCGTAATTACCCGCGCCAAAACTCGCGCCGATCATAAGGGTCAGGCGTGGGACGGAGGTATTTGTTACGGCTTGGATCATCTTGGAGCCATGCTTAATCATTCCCGCCTGTTCATAGTCTTTGCCGACCATATAGCCGGTCGTATTTTGCAAGAAAATTAGCGGCGTTTCCGCTTGATCCATAAGCTGAATGAATTGCGCGGCTTTGACCGCGCCGTCTGGATCAATTGGACCATTATTTGAGATAATTCCGCATTTCTGTCCGTAGATTTCGGCCTGTAGGCAGACCATAGAAACACCGTATCCTGGCTTAAAGTCAGAGAAATCTGAGCCATCGACAATACGCGCGGCGACCTCGCGCACGTCATAAGGCTTGCGATAATTTACGGGAACGATACCGGCAATTTCATCAATGTCATAAAGGGGCTCAACCCACGTCTTTTGGGGCGGGGCAGGGCAATTCTCATTCCAACCTAATCGGGCCACGACTTCGCGCATCATTACCACAGCCTCGCCGTCATTTTCCGCCAAATATTCAACAAGGCCAGAAATAGTGGCATGCATTTCCGCGCCGCCCAATTCCTCGGCCGTCGCAATTTCGCCTGTGGCGGCCTTAAGCAGCGGTGGGCCAGCGAGAAAGGCCTTACCGCCGCCTTTTACCCCAACAACATAATCAGACAGGCCGGGCATATAAGCGCCGCCCGCCGTCGAAGATCCGTGCAAGATTGCAAGGACGGGAACGCCAGCTTTGGATAGTCGCGCCAAATTGGCGAATAACACGCCGCCATCCAGAAAACCTTCGACCGTATAATTCATTAAGTCACCGCCCGCGCTTTCGACCAAATGCACAAAGGGTAGTTTTTGCGCGAGGGCAATTTCTTGGGCGCGCAGCAGTCTATAGCCCCCAGCCGTGGTCAATGAGCCCGCTTTGATGCCGCTATCATCAACGACAATGGCGGTGCGCACGCCATTGATAAACCCAATCCCCGCGATGATGGAGCTGCCAGGAATAGAGCGGTCTTCCTGATCGGTATCGAGCAAATAGCCCGCAATATTGCCAATTTCCAGAAAGGGCATTCCAGGATCGAGCAGGCGGGCTAAACGCTCACGCGGCAATATCTGACCCCGCTTATCAAATTTGGGTTTCTTAGAGGCCGAAAGTGCGGGGGCTCGGGCGTTCAGCTCTTTCAGCTTATCAATCATCGCCAACATATCGGCGCGGTTGTCTTTATAGCTATCTGAGTTAACGTTTATTTTGGACTTGAAGACAGCCATTAAAGCTTACCTTTTAGTGAATGAACTATGTCTTTTGAAACAGAAATGGATTGCGCCAATAGGATTTGCGCGTAACCTTTGGCTTGGGCGTCATTTCGCAAAGAGGTTGCGCCGCCGCCGCCGAGGACATTATCGATGAGAATGTTCATAGCATTTGATCCGGGAAGGTAAAATCGCTCAATAGCTTTGGGATCATCGGTGAAGTGCCTGTAAACCTCGCCGATCTTTTCTGGCGTTAATGCCGCCCAAATATAAGGGATGTATTCGGCCCTGCGCGCAATGATGCCAATATTGGCTTTATTGCCCTTATCACCTGAGCGCCCCCAAGCGAGCTCTATGAGCGGGACTTCGAATGCCGCGTCGCTGACGCTGGGTGGAGAGTCTGGGCCTGCTATAAGACCCTCATGTTCAAATAAAACGTCCTCGTGGGTTTGGATATTGCCGTCAATATCAATGTTTACACTGACATCGGGTTTGGGGGTTAAATAGGAAAAGAGCCGCACAACAGGTGAGGGCTTTGCGCGTCCACCCCCTGTAAAACCAGATAGTCCAGGCGGCGTCGCGAGACCTAGGCCCGCTAACTCTTTTAAGAAAATTCCAACGGCTTTTGGGTCTGGGTGTTTCACTGCGAGTTTCATAACGACCTCATCATTTTCGCGGGCCTGCCCAAATTGACTCCCTGACCCTAATATCTCAGACGAAAATTCCGTGTATTCTCCAAGGTTAAACAATCGCAGAAATCTATTGGCCCGTGCCAATGCCGCCGCGGCAAACTTCTCTGCCTTAGCGGTGGCATTGCCGCCATAAATCGTGACGTAAGTTCCCGCCCGAAACCCGTCCCGATAGGTAAGACAAGTCTTGTAAGCCGGCGGCGGCGCGTAGCCTTTTGCAGAACTGACAAGCACGCGGTTATCACCCTGCTGGCTTATCTTCACATCCGAAAAATCACAGCTAACATCTGGAAGCAGATAGGCTTGCGGGTCACCAATCTCATAGAGCATCTGCTCAGATACTGTGCCGACATTGACAACCCCGCCAGTGTTCTTTGGTTTGGCAGTTATGAAAGACCCGTCTGCGCTAATCTCCGCAATTGGATATCCAATATTACTAATATCGCCAGCATCTTCCCAGTCCGTAAAATTACCGCCTGTCGCTTGCGGCCCGCATTCTAGGATATGTCCTGCGAGAGATCCGCTTGCCAGAAGGCCAAAGTCAGACGCTTTCCAGCCAAATTCATGAATGCACGCCCCGAGCGTCACAGCGCTATCTACGCAGCGTCCGGTGATAACAATATCCGCCCCGGCTGCGAGCGCTTTTGCAATTGGAAAGGCGCCTAAATAGGTATTGACGCTCATAATTTTATCGACATCAGGGAAGGGCGCGCCAGAGAACATATCGACAAGGCCTTTGGCGGCAATCCTGTCTTTGTTGCTCGTGACGTCATCGCCGGTGATGACGGCGACTTTTAGGCTCAAGCCTTTTTCCACAATTAAGGCCCGCACAGCGGCGCCGCAGCTTTGAGGATTTACGCCGCCTGCATTAGCAATAATCTTAACGCCGCTGCTCGCGATCTGTTCAAGATGCGGCTTCATGACAAAATCAAGGAAATCTGTCGCGTAGCCTTTGGTAGGATCTTTGGCTTTCACCCGCGCCATAATCGACATAGTGATTTCAGCAAGGTAATCATAAACCAGATAGTCCAGATCGCCGCTGGTGAGCAATTGCGGCGTCGCCATAGCGCTTTCACCCCAATACCCACTCGCGCCGCCAATTTTGATCGTCTTATGCATTACGTTTCTTTTCCCCGAATTAAGCTTTGTAAGGTGATGTTAGAATGCCAGCATGACTACAAATAGCAACTGATTAGGCGCGCCTCGCTTCCCTTTTTTATGGGCAGTCATAGCCCGCAAAGAACCGGCTGGATTAACGCGTTATAGAGAATTCTAAGACAAATTTTCTATTCAGCATGAGATATTATCTTTGCTCTAGGATAGAACAAATGTCCATCTCACGCCCAAACTAGTGCAAAATTATCACACTTTTGAATAATTTTGCATTCGAAGTCAAAAAACTCTTGCATTTATGCATTCGAAGTATTTTAGTGAACTTTATAAAGAATCTTACAAATGTCACGAGCCATCAAAAGGGGACTTCAAATGCTGACAGCCAACTCAACAAAAGCCATACTCGCAGGGGTTAGCGCGATAGCTATACTTGCATCTGCACCGGCTCACGCCCAGATTGACGAGATCATCGTCACGGCAGAAAAACGCGAAGAGAATGTTCAAGACGTTAGTATTTCAGTTACAGCGTTGAACGAAAAGCTTTTAGAACTTGGCGGCATTGATGATGTCTCTCGTCTGGAGCTTGTGACGCCAGGCGTAAACTTTGCTTTCGCAGGTAACGACGCGAAATTCAATGTTCGCGGCGCGAACTCAACAAATACATTTGGTGATAACAGTTCGATTGTAGGCGCATTTCAGGACGGTGTTTATAAAGCGAGGGCCTCTCAACAAACGCGTGGTTTTTACGATGTGAGCTCCGTCGAATTTCTTCGCGGACCGCAAGGCACCCTTTATGGCCGTAATACTTTTGCTGGTGCGTTGAACCTTTACACAAATAAGCCAGAGCTTGAAGAATATAGCGCTGGTATCGAAGCCAGCTATCAACGCTTTGACCGTATTCGCGGTGAAGGTTTCGTGAATATACCGGTATCTGAGACCTTCGCACTACGGGTAGCAGGGTATTACGACAAAAGTGATGGTTACATTAAAAACTTAGCTGGTCCTGATGTAGGTGCGCAAGATGATAAGGGTTTCCGTGTTGCCGCGCTTTGGTCTCCTAGTGATGACTTAGAAGTTGTCGCAAGATATCAATATAGTGGTGAGGATGGAAATGAGGCGGGTCTATTTGGCTACACATTCCTTTGCCGGAATGTTACGCCAGACGGGATAACAGACGCTTTTGGTTCTCAACGTGATTGTCGCAATCCAATTCGCGGCTCAGGCGGCTTAGGCACAGCAGCTAATGACCCTAATGGTGGTGACCCTTACACGATTGCGCAAGATTATGTGCAGCCAGTGGATTTAGTCGATCATAACTTGTCTTTGAATGTCGATTACGATTTTGGCAGTATCATTTTAAAGTCGATCACAAATTATAACGAGTTTGAGAACGATATCGGATTTGATTTTGATTTTGGCCCTAATCCTGTTCAAAATGGCGGTTATGACGAAGAGTCAAAGGGCTGGTCGCAGGAATTCCAGTTTAGTTCTGATTATGACAGCCCATTACAATGGACTGCTGGCGCATATTACTCAGATCAGGAAGATCGGAGTTCATTTTACATTTATGATCAGACGCAGCGACGTCCAAATTCTGATCGTCCAACTGTTGTAACTCCCCAGTTCCCAGGTGGTGTTCAGCTTCTAGTCGGAACAGGCATCGAGTCTCGTGAGCGGATTTTGAACAACTTCTTTGCAAATAGCGTTATCGTTGATACGGAATATTTTGGAATTTATGGTCAAGGCGAGTACTCTGTTTCTGATCAATTTCGTCTGATTGGCGGTTTGCGCTATAATGACGAGACAAAGGCTGCAAGTTGTGGCGGTTCAAACTTCTCAGGCGGAGACCGTGTTGTGAATGTAGCACCGGGCGTAGCAGGATCTTCTCCATTGTTCTTGCCAGGTAATGCCCAAGACGTATTTACATATAACTGTGACGCTGCAGATGCGATTACGAGTGCGACAGTGTCTGACTTCCCGGGAAGCTATGACAATATCACATGGCGTGCGGGTGTCGAATATGACGTGAATGATGATGTCATGCTCTATTTGACTGGTGCAACAGGCTATTTGTCCGGTTCAGCGAGTACTGCGTCGACAACGGAAGAGCAAACGTCTCGCGCTTTCGAAGCTGGTTTCCGTAGCCGTCTGGCTGACAATACGCTTCAGTTGAATGCTTCTGCTCACTTTACCGAGTATGATAATTTGTTGACGCAACGTCAGGAAATCAATGCCGCGGGTATCACTGATACATTTACCGATAATGGTGGTGACATTGAAGCTTGGGGTATTGAGATGGATGCCGTTTGGCAGCCTACAGATGAGCTTACCGTAACCGGTACCTTGGCTTATTTGAATTCCGAATTTAAGACTTTCGGTCAAGGAAATCCCTATCAGCTCTATCGGGGGGAAGTCGTAAGCTTTATCGATCAAGCGGGAACAACAACACCTTGGTCTCCTGATCTAACATTGGGTGCCAGCATTGCTTATAATATAGACTTGGGTGATAAAGGAACACTAACTCCTTACGCTCAAACTTATTATTCTGGTGGCTACAATACATCTAACTTATTAGCGAATGACCCAAGTCATTATCAGGAGTCTTTCACGAAGAGTGACTTACGCCTGATTTGGGATGCGCCGAGTGATAATTATTCTGTGGAAGTATTTGTTGAGAATATCGAAGATTCAGCAGTCCTTGCTCGTGGTAACAATAACTCGGATGACATCGTTCAAACGTCTTATCTCTATCCGCGAAATCAGGGCGTCAAGTTCAAGGCTCGTTTCTAACCAGATAGAATTATTGTTATTCTTATTGAGGAGGGAGGGCGCAAGCTCTCCCTTTTTTGTTTATGCTTCATGAATTAAAACTTACCAGCGTATCTCTGATAGCGCTTTTGACGGCAACAGCTTGCGGCTCTGAGCAAATTACTGCTGAGCACCTCCAAGTTAAAGAGCTTCAGATTGCTTCACTTGAGGATGTGACCATTCCGGCGTTGCGGGCACGAGACTATGAGTCTGAAATTCTTGTTGAAAGTATCGACACGGATGATTGCGTTGGCGATAATAGTGTAGCGTCTTTGCCAAACGCGAGTGGAACTTATAAATCCTATATGGCGTCTTTTCACTCCGACGGGCTTCGGCAATATGCGCGTTTAACGGTGCCTGATGGGCCAGCGCCCGAGGGAGGCTATCCCTTTATACTGTTTTTGCATGGGTATATCGGGCAAGAAAAGGCGCCCGATTATTCGATCGGCTGTAATCCGGAAAATCTTTACTACAGCGAACTAACTGATGCTTTCGCAAGAGCGGGGTTTGCCGTTTTGTCGCCTGGTTATCGTGGTCATGGGACGGTTAATGGCGTTCCCGCCGAAGGCATAAGTTACCTTGAAGCCTTTGATCAAGGCTCGGGACTTTCTACGCAGTTTTACGCCATTGACGCCTTAAATTTCGCAGCCGGTTTGACACAAGTCGATGGGAGGGCTTTTCCGGAACAATCTTTTGACTTTGATATGTCACGATATTTTCTTCTCGGTCATTCTCAAGGCGGGGATGCGGGGCTAACATTTCTTTCTGCGATTGGAGAGGGACATCATGATCACCTTCGGCCCGTTCAATCAGCTCTCTGGTCTGGGGCCTTTCTTCCGCGATTGAGGGCTCTTGAAGAAATGATGCCTGTAACTTTAACGCCAGAAGCCTTCTTGTCAGGGGACGGAAGCTGGACGGGCACGGCCATCGGCAAAGATGGTAGCGTAAACCCTAATTTTATTTTCGGATATCCGCCTGACTGGATTGAGACAGCTGATACGGAGGCGTGGACTTGGCAAAAAGAAACTTGGTCTGAACCAAGTGTCGCCTCGGCTACGCAATCCGAGGCCCGCAAAATGTACCAAGAACTCCAAGATCATGTGAGTGACTTGGCGGGAATTAAGCTTGAGTTTGAAAATAAAGGTAGTGGATTAGGCCTCATTCATGATTCAATAATAACAAATACATTTGCAAATATTGGGGCCTATAATTTTGAACATTATTTAACGGAGAGCGTGGAGCTACACGTTCCGGATAAGGACCATTATTCTCAGGTTTCTTGGAATCAAGAGTTATGTTCGCGCATGAATGTGGCAGGGGGCGATTGTGAGATAGTGATTTACCCCAATAATAATCACAGTTTGCGGGCAAGCCCTCATGAATGGTTCTCTCCGAAAGGCACTCCCGATGGATATCCTATTATGGTCGATAACCTCGTTTTAAAATTCAACAATATGGAACCCCAAAAATGAGTATTTCGCGAAGAGATTTAATGCGGTCCGTGGCTGGGGCCGCTCTTGTATCGCAGGCTGCCTGTAGCGCCTCGGGAGAGAGCCCGGCGCAGCGTTCGTCTTCAGTCACATCTAATTCGAAATGGACTCCACGGGAATTTTCTAAGAAACCGAATATTGTCGTCGCTATTTTAGATGATGTCGGTTTTGGCGATCTTGGATGCTTTGGGTCTGAAATTGATACGTCAAATATCGATAAACTCGCTCAAGCAGGAATTCGTTATAATAATTTTCATGTGACAGCCTTATGCGCGCCCACACGGGCCTGCCTAATGACAGGACAAAATGCTCATAAGGTTGGTGTTGGCAATATCGCGGAATGGGGACGGCCACTTCCTGGCTATCGCGGCTATATTCGCGAAGACGTGAAAATGCTGCCGCAGATGTTAAAAAAGTCTGGCTATAACACGATTGCTGTCGGGAAATGGCATATGTCTATGGTCAATGATCAAGACGCGATGGGGCCGTTTAATCATTGGCCTACTGGGCGAGGATTTGATCATTGGTATGGATTTCATGGCTCAGCTGTGGATCACTATCATCCCGAAGTTTTCCGAAATCAATCTCAAGTTCATCCCGATAAAAAGGACGGATATCATCTTACTGAAGATTTGGTTGATCAATCAATTGCCTATGTTCGTGACCATGTGACAGCGACACCCGATAAACCTTTCTTTATGTATCTAGGCTTTGGGGCCTGTCATTTTCCATTTCATGCGCCCAAAAACTATATTGATAAATATGATGGTATATTTGACGCTGGGTATGATGAACTCCGAGCGCCTCGGCTAGCGCGGCAAAAAGAATTGGGTATTTGCCCTGAGGAAACCAAACTTACCCCGCGAGCTGAGGATACGCCGCCTTGGGATAGTCTTCCCGCGGATGAGAAGCGGTTCAGCCTAAAAACTCAACAAGCTTTTGCGGGCATGCTGGATCATGCTGATAAGCAATTGGGCCGTCTTGTGGATGAGCTGAAAAGTTTGGGTGAGCTTGATGATACAATCCTTATTGTTATGTCAGATAATGGCGCGGGCGGAGGTTATCACCGTGCGGGCGCGCTTGATGTTCGCCGAATAGCCTATATCGGGCCAGAGAGTGTTGCAGAGAAAATGAACGGGCTTGAGAATGTGGGCACTGAGCGGAGCAGCCCTCTTTATTCTACAGGGTGGTCCTTCTTGGGCAACACGCCGCTTAAGCGCCGTAAAGGGGACACCTATGAAGGGGGTACACGCAGCCCGCTTATTGTCCATTGGCCTAATGGAGGCCTTCAAAGCGGGGCTATCTGCAATCAATATCACCACGTCGTTGATATGGTTCCGTTTATATTAGAGCTTTCCAATTCCACGGATAGTATTCCTAAAGATGTTGACGGTGTTAGTTTTGCCTACACTTTGGATAAACCATCCGCTGAAACAAATAAATTATTGCAGCATTATGAAACCGCAGGTGACCGCGCGATTTGGGCAGGTGGCTGGAAGGCGGTTACACTTCACCAAAAAGGAACTGATTTTAAGGATGATGCCTGGGCCCTTTATCATAGTGATAAAGACTTTTCTGAACTTAATGATCTGTCAAAGGAAGAACCGGAGCGGGTTAAAAAACTCATCGCCCTTTGGAATAAAGAAGCAGAAGCGAATAACGTTCTTCCTCTCGATGATGATTTGGATGGCCTTTATGCAAAGGTAGCGCCCAAACCACGTAAACTTTATCGCTTTTTCCCAGATGCAACGCGCTTTAACCGATTGGGCGCACCTGATATTTATCGCTTCGACTTCAACATTCAGGCTCATGTGAGGGCTGGCCAGAATTCGCAGGGCTGTATCTTGGCATCTGGTGACAGTGCGGCAGGGTATGAAATCTACCTCAAAGATGGGGTTGTCCATTTCGTTTACGTTTATACGCGGGAACAAATATTTCGTATGACGTCTCCTAAGAGAGTTGAATCGGGAGAGCACACCCTTCAACTCGTTGGTAAGGTCTCAGGGAAGGGAAGCGCCGATATTTCCATGGTGATAGACGGAAAGACCGTCACCACTCGTAACTTTCCCAAAATGTGGAAAGTCGAGGCGTTGAATGCTGGGATTCGGTGTGCAGAAAACAAAGGCGCGCCCGTAAGCTTTGACTATGATGGAAGTTTTGCTTTTGACGGCACATTAACGTCAGTTGATTATCATCTAACACTTTGAATTTACGCTACAAAATATCATGCCAAATTGAGTGCAAAATGAATTTGACTTCGAATGCAAAATGAAAATAATAAGGTTAAACTTAGAGGGACAAATGGGTAAACAAGAAAATTTATCGAGCTCAGAGACGCATCCGCGCATCGTTCGCTATGATGAGCTTCGCCCGTGTTTTGATGCCTTCATCGACACCCGATCGCCGGGCTCTGATAAAAAAGAAAACTTTACGATTATTGGGCCGGGTGTTTCTGAAAACCCCAACCAATATGTCCATATTGCGGAACCGCATGGGTTTAACATTGGCGGCGCGCGGCAACCCCCAGGCTGCTTAAATTCTCAACATAGCCACGATACGGCTGAGGTTTTTTTTGTGCATAGCGGCACATGGTCTTTCGATTTAGGGGAGCATGGTGAGGATGCCAATATAACATTGCGACCTGGTGATACGATATCAATACCAACAAAGGTCTTTCGCGGATTTAAAAATATTGGTGATGATGTCGGCTATCTATGGGCCATTCTCGGCCAAGATAATCCAGGACGCGTGACGTGGGCACCAGATGTTTTCGATATGGCCAAGGAATATGGCCTTGTTTTGCTTGAAAGCGGGAGCTTGATTGATACAGCAAAGGGCGAAGTTGTGCCCGACGGTGTTAAGGCGATGCCCGTCACAAGCCGCGAACAAGTCAATTCTCTTCAAACATTTTCTAATGATGATTTGCGCGCCTGTTGCGTGATGTCTGATGAAGATGTTCCTAACTATACGCGCACGGGAACGGTAACGCGAAAATTGATCGGAGAGGATACAAAGCTTAACTGGTCACATGGGTTTTCAGTTCAGCATATAACCATCATGCCGAGCGCCGCTAATTTCTCTCAAACACGAACGGTGAAAGATGTCATTTTTGTTCATTCAGGAACACTTACAATAAAAGTCGACGCAGAAGTCTGGACATTATTTCCCGGCGATACAGCAACGATTCCAAGCGGGGCGGCGCGCCAGTTTGTTAATAATAGCGACAAAACTGTTGAGTTCTTACGCGTTCAAGGCGAAGCTTAAGCCATGACACATCTCTCTGGAAAAACAGCGCTTGTAACCGGCGCTAGCCGAGGTATCGGGAGGGCTATTGCAGTGGCGCTGCATGAAAATGGCGCGCATGTAATCGCAACAGCCAGACCGTCTAACGATTTAAGCACTCTAAATGAAGCATTAGGTGCGCGCGGGACGATATGGGAAGCTGACGCAACATCTGATGCTTTTCTTGAGAGAGTTCAGGCTTTAACTTCGCTTGATATCCTGGTGAATAATTTGGGCGTAAATCGCCCTGAACCGTTTCAAGATGTTAGCGATGAAAATCTTGATTTTGTCTTGGATATGAATGTCAGGGCGACTTTCCGTATCACCCGAGAAGCCGTGAAGAAGATGTCGGCCGGCGCGAATGTCGTCAGTATTACGTCACAAATGGGACATATTGGGTCGCCTGATCGAACGGTTTATTGCATGACAAAACACGCCATTGAAGGTTTGACCAAAGCTATGGCTGTGGAGCTAGCCCCGCAGGGCATTCGCGTAAATTCTGTAGCGCCGACATTTGTCGAGACGCCGCTAACCAAACCGATGCTTGCGGATCCAAAATTTATGGATTTTGTCAAAGACATGATTCCGATGGGCAAAATTGCTGATGTTAGCGATATTGCTGAGGCTGTGATTTATCTTTGCACGGCCAAAATGGTTACGGGGCATAGCCTCTTAGTAGATGGAGGCTGGACAGCCCGATGAGCCAATTTCCTATAACGCATGTGGCAACGACAGATCTGGCAGAGATGCTCGATCCGCAAGGTGGACAGCGTATGGATTTGCCTGGCTTTGACGCTGAGTTTGTAGATTTTCCAGATTACATCATCCGAATTACGGACCGCATTTGGCATGATAGAGATGTAGAGCTTTGCGCAAAATACTACACTGATGATTGCCTTATCCACACGATGACGGGGCAGATAATTGGCGCACAAACCGTTATCGACAATACTTATGCGACGATGAAAGCATTTCCTGATCGCGTTCTCGATGCCGATAATGTTATTTGGTCCAATGAGGGGGAGGGCGTATTTTATTCTTCGCATCTTATCACCTCTAAGATGACAAATCTCGGGCCCTCAGAATTTGGCACTGCCACGGGCCGTAAAGTACGCGTTCGCACCATTGCGGATTGTGCTTGCAAAGATAATAAAATTTTCGAAGAATGGCTCGCCCGGGATTATGCAGCGATGGTCATTCATATGGGGTTTGAGGTCGATGAAATTGCAAGCAAATTGGCGGCAGAGGATATTGCTGCGGGCAAGTCTCTAATTGAATTCCATAAAGACACCCACTGCGCTGTAATGGGGCAGTCAATGCCTCGATCTGACAAACCGAGTAATGCCGAAAGCCACCCTAATGTTTTTGCGGAAGCGATGTTAGGACACTACCTCACGCCCGAAGGATTGAACAGCCTCTCAGCTGTCTATGATTTTCGCGTGTCAGGACTATATCCTGGTGATCGTAATTTTTATGGGCATGACGAATTAGGCGCCTTTTGGAATGAACTTTTTAAAGCATTCCCAGACGCCAAGTTTCGCCTCGAACATGTTGCTGATATACCTTATTTGGGCGAGGCGCGCGACCTCGCTGTGCGTTGGTCATTAGCAGGTCATCACACAGGCGAAGGATTATATGGTGAGCCCAGTGGAGCGCCGGTCTATATTTTAGGTGTTACCCATTGGCGTCTTATGAATGGGCGTATCCGCGAAGACGTCACGGTTTGGGATGATGTCGCTGTGCGCCGGCAAATTGAAACAGCTCGGCAAAGCTAATGACTTTGACTCGGATAATTGATGCTCACCATCATTTATGGAACCTCGATGAGATAAATCATACATGGCTTGCCGAAAAAGGCGTGAAGCGTTTCTTCGGCGACCCGTCGCCTATCCAGAAGAACTATTTTGTTCCTGATTTTGTTACGGATCATGGCGACCTTCCTATCGTGGGAAGTGTCCATGTCCAATGCGGCGTGGCCTTGGAACATAATGTAAGAGAAACTGAATTTGTGCAGGCGCAATCAGAGCGTCACGGCATGGCAGACGCAATTGTAGCCTTTTGCGATTTAACGCAACAATATGCACAGACGGAACTTGATCAGCAACAGGCTAATAAAAACCTACGGGGAATACGCCAGATAGTCGGCCGTGATGCGGCGGAAGACGCTAAAAACGGAACAAATGCTTTGCTTGAAGACCCCGCTTTCAAAGATGGGCTTAAGACGCTTATGGCCAGAAAGCTTTCTTTTGATTTACAGCTCACGCCGCCGCTTTTAAGTGCTGCGGCTAAGCTCTTTAAGTCTGTTGAAGATTTACCCGTCGCGATTTGCCATGCTGGCAGTCCGCATGACTTTTCAAATGAGGGGATGCGTGATTGGGAGGCGGGCCTCAAAGACTTTGCTGAGCATGGAAATATGATTTGTAAAATCTCCGGTCTAGGTATGTTTGACCAAAATTGGACAGTTGAGAGTTTCCGTGACCGTGTTCTCCGCGCGATTGATGTCTTCGGTCCCTCTCGGATTGCCTTCGGCTCTAATTTTCCCGTTGATAAACTTTATGCAAGCTATGTGAAAACTTTTGAGGCTTTCATCGTGCTCACGCAGGATTTCTCTGACTCAGAGCAGGATGACATGTTTTTTAATACCGCCAAGGAATTTTATAGGATTGAGATATGAATGACTTAATTAGAAGCCTTACGCAATTTGACACGCCGACAATTTCCAATGCCATAGAAGTTGTTCAGGGTGGGCGCGGTTATGACCGTTTTACGAGAGGAACACCCGTTCATGCGATGAACGGGGCTAAGGCAATGTGTGGCTATGCGCGTACAGCGAAATTGACAGGGCTAAAGCCGCCGATTGAAAGACAAGATGTCATAAGGGCGCGACGCCTTGATTACTATAGATATATGGCGGCTGGCGATGAGCCCACCGTATGTGTTGTCGAAGACGTCGATGTTCCCAATGCAGTTTGCGCATGGTGGGGCGAGGTTCATTCTGCAGTTCATAAAGGACTCGGTATGTCGGGGGCTCTAACAAATGGTCTGTTGCGCGATCTAGATGAATTGGACGAAGGGTTCCCCATCGTCGCAGGATCAATCGGCCCAAGTCATATGTTCGTCCATGTCACTGAGTTTGATACGCCTGTCACCATTTTTGATATGACTATTAATCCTGGTGAGTTGGTGCATGCTGATAAACACGGCGCAGTTATTATTCCTGAGGACGTTCTGCCCAAATTGGCGGAGGGTATAAAAACCTTATTGGCAGGTGAGCGAATTATTCTAGGCCCTGCCCGAGAGCCAGGTTTTAATATCGATAAGCTTTTGGAAGCGTGGGAAAAATTTGAGGAAGCTCGAACATAATGAAACCAGAACCCCTAAAGGCATTATTTGCCGAATATCAAATAGCTATGTCGACATTCGACGTGAATGACGTTCGTAAGGCAATGAGCAAGCTTTTTGCACAAGATACGGAAGTTAAACTATGTCACCCTTTCGGTGCAATGAAGGGCCCTGAAGCATTGATGAAGACGGCTTTGATGCCCCTTCAGAATGCCATGAGGGATTTAGAACGCCGCGACATGATTGTGCTCGCAGGAACTACCCCAGAAGGCCAAGACTGGATTGGCTGTATGGGGAACTATATGGGCACATTTACAGCGCCCTTTCTTGATATACCCCCAACGGGTCATCTAGCCCATATGCGCTATCATGAATATTTCCGTATCGAAGATGGTAAGGTTGTTGAGATGCAGGCAATTTGGGACATCCCTGAACTCATGATGCAGGCAGGGGCTTGGCCCATGGCGCCGCAACTGGGGAAATACCTCTGCACGCCTGCACCCATGACTCAAGATGGACTGACGGTTAGCGGTGACGGAAAAGCGACCTTTGATCATGTCATCGCGATGCTGACTGATCTTTGTAAATATCCAAGCAATCCGGATCCAAAAGTCATGAATCTCGATCAATATTGGCACCCACGATTTAATTGGTACGGCCCTGCAGGAATCGGCACAAACCGCGGAACGTCAGGGTTTCGTAATTGGCATCAAATTCCTTTCTTGCGTGGTATGCCGGACCGCAAACTTGATGACGCTGGAGATTTGAGTTCCCACTGGTTCGGCGAAGGGGCTTATGTCTGCGAAACGGGGTGGCCTAATATGCGGCTGACCATCACGGATGATGGATGGATGGGTATTGCGCCTTCTGGCAAGGAAGTCTTATTGCGCAGCCTTGATTTTTGGCGGTGCGAAGTTGGCGGGCCACATGATGGTCTCATCCGGGAAAATTGGGTTTTGGTCGATCTTCTCGATCTTTATTCACAGATTGGAGTCGAGGTGCTGGACCGTATGCGCGAGTTTAATAAAGCTCGAAACCTAAGCGCTATAACTGTGCCGACAGGTATGAGCTAATGAAAGGCTTTGACGAGCAATATACTGACCTACCGGATTATATTCTAAAATGCACCGCGCAGATATGGGAAGGGCGCGACATCGCGTCCTTGAACTGGCATTACGCCGAGGACATATTAATCCGTACCCCTTCTGGGTTTAGTCGGGGCAATGGTTCTGGGAAAGCCAATACCATGGCTACGCTCGCAGAATTCCCCGACAGGCAGTTATTCGGGGAAGACGTGATTTGGAGCGGTGACGATGAAGCCGGTTTTCTTTCGTCCCACCGCCTTTTATCGACAGCAACACATCGAGGTGGAGCTTTCGGCCCGGCGACGGGGAAGCGCGTTGTCTTTAGAACCGTTGCAGATACGTTTTGCAAAAATAACCGTATCTGGGATGAGTGGCTCATCCGAGACAATGCGGCGATAGCGGCTCAAATTGGCACGACCGCCAAAGAGGTTGCGCGGGGACGAATTGCTAAAGGTGACACCAGTTTCCCTTTTACGCCTAAAGATGACGTGTTGGGTCCCTATACGGGCCGAGGAAATGATAATGAATGGGGTGAGCGCCATGCCTCAATCTTAAAGAAGATTATGGAAACGGAGTTTTCAGTTGTCCTGAAAGAATATGACCGAGCCTGTCATCTATCTTATCCCTGCGGACAAGACGTTCATGGCTGGGATGAAGTTGACAAATTCTGGATAGGATTGCGCAGCGCTTTCCCCGCAGCAGAGTTTAAAATTGAGCACCAGATTGGCCGCGTAGATGACCTTTTAAGTCCGCGCAGCGCCATCCGTTGGTCTCTAACGGGCCGTCATGAGGGCTGGGGATATTTCGGAGAGCCGACGGGCGCAGATGTATATGTCATGGGCGTTAGCCACGCAGAATTTGGCCCCTGGGGACTTCGCCGGGAAATTACACTGTTTGACGAAATCGAAATTTGGAAACAAATTCTGCTCCAAATCGAGAGTTAAAATGACTAAACCTCGTATTCTTGTAACGCGAAAATTACCAGAAACTGTGGAAGCCCGTCTGGCGTCACGTTTTTATGTTCAGTTAAACTCATCAGATAAACCTATGAGCGCGGCTGCTCTTATGGCGTCTATGCAGGACTTTGATGCTATCGTTCCAACAGTGAGTGATAAGCTGGATGCAGATATTCTCACCGCGCCAAACCGCCGCGTTCGTATGATTGCCAATGTCGGTGTCGGGTTTAATAATATTGATATTGAAACAGCCCGCAAAGAAGGTATCGCTGTGTCCAATACACCTGATGTCTTGACCGAAGCCACTGCTGATATTGCAATACTGCTTATTCTCTCCGCGACGCGAGGCGCCTATGCAGCGGAGACAATACTACGAGAGCAGCGTTGGTCTGGGTTTTCCATTGTCGAAGGCCTTGGAAGGTCAATACAAGGAAAGACCTTAGGCATAATAGGCATGGGGCGTATTGGCCAAGCGACGGCGCGAAAAGCCGCGCATGGTTTTGGCATGAATATTATTTACTATAATCGCTCACCTCTAGAGAATTTGGATTTTGAGGCTGAGAAACGGATCAATATAAATGAAGTGATGTCTGAAGCAGATGTCGTCTCCATTCATGTGCCGGGTGGAGGCTCTATGCCTTTGGTCACAGCACAGCATATTGCCAGCATGAAACCCTCTTCTTACCTCATCAATACTGCGCGGGGCGATAGCTTAGATCAGGAGGCGCTCATCAACGCTTTGCGTGATGGCAAAATAGCAGGAGCCGGACTTGATGTATTCGAAAGCGAACCGCTTGTCCCCGAAGCGCTGCGGCTAATGAATAATGTCACGCTCTTGCCACATATCGGATCCGCGACTCTAGAAGTTCGAACAGCTATGGGAATGTTGGCCGTTGACAATTTGGAAGCGTTTTTTGATGGACAAGTGTTGCTCAACTCGGTTGTCGCGCCTCAAGTTCAAGAGATAGTTTCGTGATAGAAACTCTATTACGTCTCCCGGGCATTGGCCTGTCCTGGAGCAAGCGGATATGACCAATGATATATTTGAGCAATGGCTAAACGGGGCGTAGCGCGCATGGATGTCCAAAAATGGCTAGAGGAATTTATAGAAGCAGAGCGTTTGCCGCAAAGCTACGCTGCTATCGCTCAAGACCATTTCCTGCCGCTTGCCGATCATCTGGCAAAATATCTTAAACAAAAACCCACTATCATAGGCGTGAACGGTGCGCAGGGCACAGGCAAGACCACCTTTGCCAAATTGCTCGGCGGATATTGGACGAAAGTATGTGGCCTAAATGGAACGCAGATTTCCCTCGATGATTTTTACATGACACGGGCCGAGCGCGAGGCACGCGCTCAGAATATACATCCGCTGTTCGCCACGAGAGGCGTGCCGGGCACTCATGATACCGATCTAGCCCTATCGACGCTTAGGGGGTTAAAGGCTCTCAAAACCGGAGACAGCTTGGCCCTGCCTAGTTTTGATAAAGCCATAGACAACCGAAAAACCAAACCTGATTGGACCGCTGCTAACGGCTCTCAAGATTTCATCATCTTTGAAGGTTGGTGCGTTGGCTCCCGTCCCGTATCGGAGGCGGCCCTCAAGACTCCCATTAATGAACTTGAAAAAAAACATGACCCCAAAGGCCAATGGCGCGCCGCGGTTAATGACTATCTCGCGCAGGATTACCAGACGGTAAACGCTTTGATCGACACATTGATTGTCCTAAATGCCCCGGATTTTGAAACGGTTCTAGCTTGGCGCCAGGAGCAAGAGGAGAAACTAGCCCTGACCGCGGGGCCCCACCGGCCGCACATCATGTCGCCCAATCAAATCGAAAACTTCATCCAATACTTTGAACGGATCACGCGTGAAAATTTACGAATATTGCCGCAACTAGCTGATTATGTGTTTGGGTTTGATCATGGGCATAGGGTTATTGAGGGATATAGATCATAGTATTGAAAGAGAGAAAATCCGAGCAGGAAGACAAAATGAATTTTCAGGATTTGAACCGGATATTAAGCTCTGCCAATTGTTGATCATTGAGAAGGCGAACGCGATGGCCCTGCAACATCAGATGCAGTTTTGCTGTTTCTTCGATTTCCTCTATAGCCGCGACGGCCGCATTGAGGTCAACACCACTGGCCACAGGCCCATGATTGGATAGAAGGACCGCATGGTTTTCGGCAGCAAATTTTTCAACCGCGTCTGCAAGTCCAAGATCACCGGGCGAGAAATAAGGAACGAGTGGGAGCGTGCCAACTCGCATTACATAATAAGCGGTGAGCGGTGGCAGCACATTAACGGGGTCAATATCCGCCATACAAGAAACAGCGACGGAATGGGTGGAGTGCAGATGAACGACTGATGTGTCGGACGGGCGCTGGCTCAGCATTTTTAGATGTAGAAAGGTTTCTTTAGAGGGCAGTTTGCCTGAGATATGACGTCCATCTAATCCTATCTTGGCGATGTCGGCTGGATCGAGCTCTCCCAGACGGGAATTGGTCGGCGTAATCAAAACTCCATCGTCCAGTCGCACGCTGATGTTACCAGATGACCCAGGTGTCAGGCCCGCTTCTTGTAACTTGCGGCCTCTAGTGGCAATGGTTTCCCGAGCCTTTGTTTCGGTCATTAGTTTCAAATTAACTCCATCTCAGTTTTAGGCTGTGAATGGCATCGTTAAAAAAGTCTGGGCCGCCGAAATTGCCGGATTTAAACGCAATCTGGATACCGCTATCTTTGGCATCAATCATCCACGGCACGCCAGGCGCAATCTCCGGGCCGACATTTAATGCTTTCAGACCCAGTGCCGCCGCAACGGCCCCTGACGTCTCGCCCCCGCCTATGATGAATGTGCGCACGCCATGTTCATACAGAGCACTGGCAATTTCACCGAAACTCCGCTCAATCATTTTGCTTGCATTGTCTTTTCCGTATTCGGCTTGTGTTGCGACGACTTGGTTGGGCTCCGCTGTAGAGGAGATTAATATAGTTCCGGCATCCAAGTTATTTTTGGCATCATGGATCAACGAAGGGAGATGGGATGTGATGGCCAGCTTAAATACTGGGTGGAATTTTGCCGCCCGTTGGACCTGCTCATTCGAAGCAGCGGAACAACTGCCCGACAAAATGGCGATCGGTCCGTTTTGAGTAGGGTGCCATTGCGCAGCGTTATCGCCGTTATGATTGTCATTAAAATTAGCGGCAATAGCGCCGGCAAATGCTGAACCGCCAGTCAGGAGGCTAAGGTCCGTGCAGGCAAGAGCCACCGTATTCAAATGTGTTTTCGTAACGCTATCGACAATCAGAAAGCTGGATCCGGCCGCAGCGCAATCCTGCATGGTTTGTTTCACAGCTATCGGACCTTCTTCGACGATCTCGAGGGCAATAAGATCAACTTGGGCATTTCTAATTTGAGAGCGCAGATGAATGCACAAGTCAGGCTCTGTCATCGGGGTCAATGGGTGATCCTTCATGGGACTGTCAGATATCAACTGTTGGTTCACGTATAAATACCCACCGCGTACTATGCGTCCGTTTCCAGGAAAGGACGGTACAAAGGGTATTGTGTCAGCCCCAATATGTGCAGCCAGCGCTTCGGCGATCGGGCCGATATTGCCTTCTTGTGTGGAGTCAAATGTCGAGCAATATTTGAAGTAAATCTGCTCGGATTCCCACTGCTGTAAAGTTTCGCAGGCTTGATTGGCCGCCGCAACGGCGTCTCGTACAGGTGCGGTTCTTATTTTTAGCGAAATAACCACTGCGTCTGCATCTGGTGCGTACCCACTGGCCTGACCAAGAATCTGGACAACCTTTAGGCCTTTAGACGATAATGCGAGAGCAAGGTCCGTTCCCCCGGTGATGTCGTCAGCTATGCATCCCAGACGCAAAACCATTGCAATCCTTTATCTAAAAGAACCCAAGCGGATCGATACTGTAACTCGTCAATACGCTTTTGACCTGTTGGTAGTGCTCGAGTGCGACCTTATGAGTCTCGCGGCCTATGCCTGATTTTTTATAACCGCCAAATGTGGCGTGGGCCGGATAGGCGTGGTAGCAATTGACCCAAACGCGGCCAGCTTGAATACCGCGGGCCATGCGGAACCCGCGATTGCTGTCCCGGGTCCACAGGCCTGCTCCGAGGCCGTAAATGGTGTGATTGGCAATGGCCAAAGCTTCTTCTTCGTCCTTAAAGGTGGTCACAGCCAAGGTCGGGCCAAAGATTTCTTCCTGGAACACCCGCATGTCATTGCGGCCTTTGAGCAGAGTGGGCTGGACATAAAAACCGCTGCTCAGCGATGCGTCCGTGATATCCGCTTTGCCGCCGCCCATGAGGATTTCCGCGCCTTCTTGTTTGGCGATATCCATATAGCTCATGATTTTTTCAAACTGCTGTTGCGAGGCCTGGGCTCCGACCATGGTATCCGTGTCGAGCGGGTTGCCTTGTTTGATGTTCTTGGCCCGGCCCATAACCTTATCCATGAAGCTATCATAAATGCTTTCTTGGATCAGCGCGCGGGATGGACAGGTACAGACTTCGCCTTGATTGAAAAAGCCCAGCAAAAGACCTTCGGCGGCCTTGTCGATAAAGGCGTCTTCATGGTCCATGATATCTTCGAAAAAGATATTGGGGGATTTTCCGCCGAGCTCAACCGTGGACGGGATAAGCGATTTTGCAGCATTGGCGAGAATTTTATGACCGATAACAGTCGATCCGGTAAAGGCAATCTTGGCGATGCGATCAGAAGAGGCCAGGGCCTCGCCGATTTCCGAGCCATAACCGTTCAGAATATTGATTACGCCAGCTGGGAGCAGGTCGCCGATTAGCTCCATCATAATAAGTATGGAAACAGGGGTTTGCTCCGCAGGTTTCAAGATCACGCAATTACCGGCAGCCAGAGCCGGCGCCAGTTTCCAGCCCGCCATTAAGAGCGGGAAATTCCATGGGATAATCTGACCGACGACGCCGAGAGGTTCGCGGTAATGGGTGACAGTTGTGGTGCCGTCAATATCTGCGACAGAGCCTTCTTGCGCGCGGATACAGCCAGCGAAATAGCGGAAATGATCCACGAGAAGCGGCTCATCGGCGTTAAGCGTTTCGCGGATCGGTTTGCCATTATCCCAAGTGTCGACATAGGCGAGAAGCTCAAGATTGGCTTCAAGCCGGTCAGCGATTTTTAGAAGGATGTTGGAGCGTTCGGTGACCGAGGTCTGGCCCCAAGCGGGCGCGGCGGCGTGGGCGGCGTCGAGGGCCTTATCTAGGTCTGCCTGGCTGGAGCGCGCGACTGCGCAAAACACATTGCCGTCAACCGGCGAGACATTGTCGAAATACTTCCCATCCGACGGTGCGGTCCAGTCACCGCCAATGAAGTTTCCGTATTTGTCTTTAAAGGTATAAAGCGCGCCTTTGTCGCCGGGTTTTGCATAGATCATTTTTCGCTCCGTTTATGTCTCGTTTAATCTCATTCAAATTACATCCAGCCGAGCTCGCCCAGCGCCCAAGGGGCGTTCCAGATTTTGGTTAAGTGACTGACTTTGTTGTCGTCATTGACCGTAATGGCGTAAACGTAATGGGTATTGGCCGTCTTGCCCGTCGGATCAATTGGGCCGCCAGCGGCATTATGTGTGCCCGTGAAGGTGGCGAAAAACAGCGCGGTATTTGTGCTGTCATCAAAAGCTGAATTGTGGATGTCATAAGAACAGCCTGCAAGGGGACCGGCGCCGAGCCCGGCCATCCAGTCGCAATATCCTGCGGCCGTATCGATATCGACAAGGGGTTCGCATTGTCCGTTAAATGTTGCGCCATTGGCCAGATATTCGGCGCAGCCAGCGGACCCTTTAAGGCCTTCACAGGCGTGGAAGAAAGCGGTGGCGGTTTGCATTTTGGACATTGAAAAGCTCCTTTGGAATTGATCATCAGAGGCATCTTGACAATTTTTGCATTCGAAGTCAAAATAATTTTTGAATACGAATATTAGAACTAAATCTCAGGCACCTAGAAACAAGCATATGGAAAATGAGTATGAAGACCTATAAGGCGACTTATAATCAATGGCGGGCTGACCCCGTCAAGTTTTGGTCAAATGCCGCAAAGGAAATTGAGTGGACACGGGTGCCTGGCAAAGGGTTTGCGCCTGATGACGGCGTTTATGGTCGTTGGTTCCCTGACGCGACAGGGAATACGTGTTACAATTGTGTGGACCGTCATGTGGAGTCTGGAAACGGCTCACAACCGGCCTTGATTTATGATAGCCCGGTAACGAATACCAAAATAACTTACAGCTATAGTGAGTTGCTTAGTGAAGTGAAGGCATTCGCCAGAGTCCTGCAAAATATGAATGTGACTAAAGGTGATCGCGTCATCATCTATATGCCCATGATTCCGCAAACAGTATTTGCAATGCTCGCCTGCGCGCGCATTGGCGCCGTTCATTCTGTTGTGTTTGGAGGCTTTGCGCCAAAAGAACTGGCTACCCGTATCAATGATGCGCAACCCAAAGTCATCTTGTCTGCGTCTTGCGGAATAGAACCATCCCGGGTCATTGGCTATAAACCGCTTCTGGATGAGGCTATCTCGCTGGCTGATCATGAGCCTCAAGCCTGCATCATATTTCAACGTGAGCAGCTAATCGCGGACCTATCACAATCTTTAGATCATGATTGGCAACAGCTTGTGACCTTTGAAAAGAAAAGCAATGCTCATGTGGATTGCGCCGAGCTATCGGCCACAGATCCTCTCTATATTCTTTACACGTCAGGAACGACAGGGGAGCCCAAAGGCGTAGTTCGCGACAATGGCGGCCATATGGTGGCTCTTAAATGGAGTATGGAAAACATCTACAACACCCATCCGGGGGAGGTATATTGGGCCGCGTCGGATGTTGGATGGGTAGTAGGACACAGCTACATTGTCTATGGGCCGCTATTACAAGGCTGCGCTACAGTATTATATGAAGGAAAGCCTGTGGGAACGCCTGATGCTGGCGCCTTTTGGCGGGTCATAGAAGAGCACAAAGTTTCCACATTGTTTACAGCGCCGACAGCCCTAAGAGCCATTAAAAAAGAAGACTCGCAGGGAGCATGTCTAAAACAATATGATATCTCTTCCCTAAAGACGCTCTTTCTGGCCGGCGAGCGAGCTGACCCTGACACGATAAATTGGGCAGAAGAAAAACTTGGAGTTCCGATCATTGATAATTGGTGGCAAACTGAAACAGGTTGGCCAATCGCATCTAATCCAATGGGGCTGGATCCGCTCCCCGTCAAATATGGGTCTCCTAGCGTCGCGATGCCTGGATATGATGTGCAAATACTTGGTCAAGACGGCGCGGAGTTGCCACCCGGGGAACTTGGGGCTATCTGTATTAAACTGCCGCTCCCGCCAGCATGCTTACCAACGCTATGGAACAAGGATGATCGGTTCACGATGAGCTATCTATCGACCTTTCCTGGATATTATGAAACAGCAGATGCTGGCTTCATCGATGCGGATGGTTATATTTCAATTATGGCCCGTACAGATGATATCATAAATGTCGCGGGACATCGGTTGTCTACAGGTGGAATGGAAGAAGTTGTGTCGGCTCATCCTGACGTCGCGGAATGCGCTGTGCTGGGAATTTCTGACGCTTTGAAAGGCCAAATTCCCATTGGCTTTATTATTCTTAAAGACAGTTCGATAAAATCTTCGGCGGATGTAGAGATGGAATGTGTAAAACTCATTCGCTCCAAGATCGGCGCCATTGCTTCACTTAAGATCATCATGACGGTTGCGCGATTGCCAAAAACACGATCAGGGAAAATTCTTCGAGGAACCATTCGCAAAATTGCCGATGGAAAACCGTGGTCGATCCCTGCTACTATCGATGACCCTGCTATTTTGGATGAAATTTCGGAAAGTCTGAAAATCAGAGGGTTGATCTAAACGCCTCTATGCGTCAACCCCAGAGCCGCTTACTCGCAATCTCCGCGCCTTCAGCCATGCTTTTAAGTTTCGCATAAACGATATCTTCATCCACAGCGCCAAAGCCTGCAAAAGTTGAGAAACCGCAATCGGATCCAGCGATTACGCGCTCTTTGCCGACAATGCCCGCGAAGCGTTCGATGCGCTGTGCGACAAGTTCGGGGTGTTCGATAAAGTTTGTTGTGCTGTCGATAACGCCTGGGATCAGGATTTTGTCATCGGGAATATCCATGGCCGCAACTTCCACCCATTCATGGGCATGGCGTGGATTCGAATTTTCAAAAAGGAGCCCTTGCGGCTTAGCGGTGAGCGCGACGGGCATGACTTCACTCATCGCCGCATCGTAGTGATGCGGCCCTTCATAGTTGCCCCAACATATATGCATGCGGACACGCGCGCCATCCACATTGCGCAGGGCGTGGTTTAGCGCTTCGACATGCGCGCCTGCGAGCTTTGCGTAGTTTTCGGGCTCATCCTTAAACATCATATGCTTGCCCAGACCCAGATCGGGACTGTCAAGCTGTAGGATATAACCCGCTGCAACGATGGCTTCATATTCTGGACGCATAGCTTCGGCCAAGGCTTCTAGATATTCGTCTTGGGTCTTATAGTGATTATTAGGCTGGAACAATGCGATGACGCCAGGGGAGGCAGCGTTCATAAATCCTTCTTGAACGTTGGTGCCAGAGAGCGCGGCCGCAAAGTTATCAAGGTCGTCTTGTAATGGCTGCATGGATTTAACTTCGATTGGGCCGACACAGCAAGGGCGGCGATAAGTTGGTGTTCCACCGCCGCTCGCTTGGCGCTCGAGAAAGCCTGGAAAGTCTTCGAGGTCACGCGGCGCAGAACGTGGGCTGTCACCATCAAAGCCCGTAATGCGGTCTTTGATATAGGTGGCATAAGAAATCTTGCTCATCTCGCCGTCACTAACAATATCGACGCGGGCGTCTACTTGCTTGGCCACGACGTCTTTTACAGCTGCCGAAATAACCTTAGCAGCATCGGGAAGAGGATTGCCTTGTTCGTGCGAGAACACACAATCTGTTACGGCTTTGCTTCGGGGCAGGCTGCCAACATGGGTTGTTAGAATGCGATTAGTGCTCGTTTTCATAGCGATTTCCTTTTTTCTAAATAGAAATTAGTCCGCAATGACTTCGTATGCAATTTTTTTATTGGGGCGCAGGCCCAGAAGAGGTGCCTTGGATGAAAGATCCCGTTAGGACTCTTTTTTCAACGGACGTTTCGGGCTTTTCAACCCGTTCCATAAGCATGGATACCGCCGCATCCGACATGCGCCCAATTGGTTGGCGCACCGTCGTTAGTTCGTAACTGGCAAAACGGGCTGAGCCTAACCCGTCAAATCCAACCACGGAAATATCACGAGGGACATTCAACCCCATAACATGGCGGAGTTCGTCAACTGCACCCATGGCCATCATGTCATTAGCGCAAAGGATTGCTGTAACGTCAGGCGCCCGCTTGCGTAAGTTCTGTATAGCGGCCGAGGCGCTCTCATAAGTGTAATCGCCGCTCGCCTCTTCAATATCTGTTATGCCATTGTCGGTCAAAATTTCTCGCGCAATTAACAAACGCTCGCGCCCAACCATGCCGTCAGCCGGGCCATGAAGGAAGGCGAACTTCTTATGTCCAAATGCCAATAATTGTTCGATCATTGTGGTTGCCGCTTCGCGCACATCACACCAAACTGAAGTGCTATCAATCGCGTCGAAATATCGATTGAACATGATGACGGGAGTATGCCGTCTCTCAAGTAATTCGTGCTGGGCCACAGATAGGTGCGAAGCCGAGATCACCCCGTCCGCCGAATATTGCAAAACTTGGTCGAGGACGGCGTCCACATCGTCTTCAGATTCGACGGTAAATAACAATACGCGCATGTTTTGCGCGGAAAGCCGCTCGGTAAGAGAAAACAGCGCTTCGGGATAGTAAAAATTGAGTCTTGCAGACACCATCACCGCCACAAGGTTAGAACGCCGCGTAATAAGGCCGCGCGCAATAGCATTGGGTTGATAGTGTAGCTCATTGGCCGCCGCCATAACCTTATCGCGCATCTTCTTTGAGACGGAGGCGCCCGGTTTGAAGCAACGCGACACAGCGGATTGCGAGACACCCGCAAGGCGGGCGACATCATAGCTCGTCGCGCGAGACTTATTTTTTCGAGGCTCCATGCAGCTCTTTTACGGCATTTGGATTTTTAAGCAAATCTATCCCGTGCTGAATGAGGTAATAAAGAATATCTATGAAAACCCAGTTCTCCGCGAGCTTATCTCCGTCGCGTCGATAAATATCGACAACCCGCATTTCAGCTAAGACATCGCTTTTAGGAAGTCCCAGAAAACCGCCAAGGTTGCGATTGTTCAGGTTGGGCCATCCAAACCAGCCCGCGTAATTGCCTTCTGAGATACGCGTTACATGACCATTAAAAACTTTATCGCCTAATTGTTCGCGGAAAGGATACTGATGTTGTTCCTGATAGCGAGGAATTGTGAAGGCCGCGCCAATGCCCGCGGGACCATACCAAATCATATCATCATGCCAAGTTCGCGCGAGAAGTTCAGGTGGCGGGCGGTTATCGCCCGAACTGTTTAGAGCCGAAAGGTCTGCAACCATTTCTTCTACGAGGCTCAGCGTGTCTTGAGCCTCCTTAAGATTATGCGCGCTATGAAGAAGGCCGTCATGTGTGCGAGGGCCTGGCTGAACAATAGCGGCGGCGGTTTGATGCGGGAAGGGGTTGATGCCTGCTTGTTGCATCAAACGAATGATATCGATGAAGAGGGCGCTTTCCGCAATTTTATCATCTTCAATACGGTGAAATTCTGCGTAAGGCAGAAAGACCATTTTTCGTGTCGCTGGAATGCCCAACCAATCTTCATCAAAGAGACCGAGGAAATGCCCCATTGAGCAGGTCCAGACCTCGCCATCATTGGCGTAAATATTCTGGCCGGCAAAGAAAATATCCTCGCGGCGTTGAAGTGATGTCAGGCACGTTTTTAGAGGCGTCCAAAACTTCATGACGACATCGCTGGCGCCCGTCTCTTCATAAAACGGGTGCATGCCGCGCCAGTGATAATCAGGCGTCGTTAGGCTTTCTAACGTCGCCTCTAGATCTTCGATCCCTGCGCCGTCAAATATCCGCATATAGTCACGGACAACTTGTTTTTGAGCTTGAAAATCAACCATTATGCTGTTTTTCGGGGTTCGGGCAAGCTGTCGAGGCCTTGTACATTTTGTCCTGCAAAGCGGCGCAGGCGGATATCCGCTTGCTCTTTGTGGCCTGCAAATCCCTCATATGAACAAAGGCGTGAGCAATATTCACCAATCCTAACGGAGGCTTCCTCAGTAACACGTTGGAAGGTGCATGTTTTAAGAAACTTCCCAACCCAAAGTCCGCCTGTATAGCGCGCCGCCTTATTTGTTGGCAGCGTATGGTTTGTGCCAATGACTTTGTCGCCATAAGCCACATTTGTTTCGTGACCTAAGAAAAACGCACCATAATTAGTCATGTTATCTTTAAAATATTCAGGGTCTTTGGTCATAACCTGAACATGCTCAGACGCGACAAAATCTGCCATTTCGACCATTTCTTCATAACTGTCACAGAGAATAACCTGTCCATAATCGTCCCAAGCTTTGCCGGCGACACCGCCCGTTGAGAGAACATGGCGTTGACGCTCAACCTCCGCAATTGTGTCATTGGCGAGCTTCTCTGAATTGGTGATAAGAACGGCAGGGGAGTTAATACCGTGCTCGGCTTGCCCTAAGAGGTCCGCAGCGCAAATCTCGCCATCTGATGTATCATCAGCTATAATCATGGTTTCTGTGGGGCCTGCGAACAAATCGATTCCGACACGGCCAAATAGCTGACGTTTCGCCTCAGCCACATAGGCATTTCCGGGCCCAACAAGAATATCAACTGGCGCGCAAGTTTCTGTTCCAATCGCCATCATGCCAACAGCTTGTACGCCGCCGACACAGTATATTTCATCCGCGCCTGCCATATCCATGGCAATCACAATGGCGGGGTGAGGGCGTCCATTAAAAGGCGGCGCGCAGGCCACGACCCGTTTAACGCCAGCTACCTTTGCCGTTACAACCGACATATGAGCAGAAGCAATAAGAGGGTATTTCCCGCCTGGGACATAACAACCAGCCGCATTGACCGGAACATGCATATGGCCAAGCGTAACGCCGGGAAGTGTTTCGACTTCAACGTCTTTCATCGAATCACGTTGAATTTGAGCAAAATTACGCACTTGTTCCTGCGCAAATTGGATGTCTAATTTGGCCTGCTCTGAAACTTCATCATAGCAGGCGTCAATTTCGGCGCGCGATAAGCGGTAATTTTCGGGGCTATATTTATCAAACATCTCAGAATATTTGCGAACCGTAGCATCGCCGTGCTCTTCGATCTCCGCCAATATTCCCTCTACGGTTTCGCGCACCTTTGTGTCGGACTTCATCTTGGTATCGGCATCAATGCCTTGCTTTAAATATACAGCCACTATTGTCTCCAAATAGGTTTGATTTCCCGCTCTTTAACATTTTTGCATTCGAATGCAAAATGAATATTTAGCCTGATCTATCTTTATTTACCCAAGTGTTCCGAACCACAAAAGAAAGACAATAATCCCGATAAACATCACCGGAAGTCCCATTGCCGCGCGGTCAACTCTGCCGGGGACAATGAACCAGCCGCCAGTTTTTTGCGCGGCGCCGCTCTCGCGGAAAGCTTTAAGCTGACCGGGGACTGATTGCGGATGCCAGTCTTTCTTGAGACCTTCAAGCGCGACACTGGCTATCCATGATACCGCGATATTGATGACGCCGCCAATGACCACATACCACGGCCAAGCGATGGAGGAGGCGATACCGTTCACGCCAAATAGTCCGCCAAAGCCGACAATGATTATTAAGCCAATAAAGCCTGCTGCGACGCCAATGAGCAAGCCGCGCTCATTCACATGCTTTGAAAAGAATCCCATACCAAACATGGCAAGTTTTGCGCCCACAAAATATGAGCCCGCTTTAGAAAGAGCCTCAAGGATTGACCCGCCGCTGCTGATAAAGGCGTAGGCCATTGGGATAACCATAAGGCCCCAAAACACTGTAAACACGCGCGACATCAAAAGGTAATGTTTTTCATCTGCCGTTTTTTTGAAGAACATTTTATACAGATCTGTCACGGAAATCGTGGCCAAGGAATTAAACGCCGATGACAGGGTGGACATTGACGCGGATAAAACCGCTGCCGCTAATATTCCCATCAAGCCGGGGAGGGCTAAAGAGTTTGCAAATTTGAGGATGATCTCATTGGGCTGCTCAAATGGCTCGCCTTTGAAATGAACATATAAAAGCGCTCCTACAAAAAAGAAAAGGAAATAGATAAAGAATGCGGCATAACCCATCAACAGATATGATTTCTTCGCGTCACCAATATTTTTCGCGGCGAGGGCGCGCTGCACCATCATTTGGTTAGAGCCGTAAACCGTAATATGAAAAAGCGTCATAGCCAGCACGCCTGCCCAGACCGTAGGCGCAATTGTGAAGTCCAAATCTGTATTTATGGGGTTAAGCTTGCCGTTCTCTGATAGGTATGAAAGGGCATCAGACATAGGTTTAATTTCACCTAACAGGCAATAAAGCACGATGCCTGCGCCGAGGAATAAGATGAAGCCCTGCAGGACATCTGTCCAAATAACCGCATTCATGCCGCCCATTAAGGTATAAACAAGGACAATACCCGTCATAATCCAAATCGCCGTTTTGGCATCTATTCCTGTCACAAAAGTCACAACGACGGCTGTCGCCGTCAGGATAGAGGCGGCGGTAATACATTGGGTAAGCAAGAATAACAGACTCATCACTGTGCGCGAAGTTTTACCAAATCGCCGTTCTAGATATTCATAAATCGACGCGACGCCGCTATTGAAAAAGAATGGCAAAAAGAAAACGACCACGATGAAAATCACTAATGGATAATTCACATGGATAGCCAAAGCCGCCATACCGTCGCCATAAGCCCAAGCAGGGCCGCCCAAAAAGGATAGAGCGCTGACATAGGTCGCCACAACGGATATACCAATGGCCCACCAGGGCGCAGAGCGGTCGCCCAAATAGTAATCTTCTGACGTTTTCACGCGCCGGCTCATAACATAACCCAGTAGTAAATTGCCTATGAGATAAGCAATCACAATGCCCCAATTCAAAGCGCCAAATTCTCCAGCCATGATAATCCCCTTATTATATATTCGCAGTATTAGGTGTTTTAGGCGCAAGGCCCGCTATCTCGGCCTTACGGCATAAGCCCCAATGCTCGAGTAGAATGTGGTTTATTTTGTCTGGCGCTTCTAACGTTGATAAATGACCGCAGTTTTCAATAATATGCAAGTCGCTTCCATCTATCAGCTTTTGCATATCCGCGTGAATGGAGGGCGGGCAAATAAGGTCATCCGCTCCGGTAATTATCGCGGCGGGGCAAGCGATGGAGGCGAGGGAGGACATCGCAGATTTCCGCGTCATCAAAGCCAAAGATTGCTGAACGAAAACATCAGCGCCGAGCCCTTCGCCCATTTTGGTAATGAGCGGTAGCAGATTTTCGAAGGCCGCTGAGGGCGACAGGTATTTAGGCTTTAATTCGTCGCGTAAGATGTCTGTCATTTCCCCATTTCTAACGCGCTGCATATGATCACGGCGCTGCGCAGAGGAACGATCTTCATAAGGCGTAGTATTTAACAAGGCGAGGTGAGACACACGCTGCGGCGCCAGTCGCATGACTTCCATTGCCACAATACCGCCCATGGATAGTCCAGCAAGGGCGAAGCGTTTCGGCGATGCTCTCAAAACATCTAGGGCGATGTCTCGAATGGTTGCACTCTGGGTCATCAGATCAATGGAATAGGGCAGGTCAATGCTCGATAGCGCATCAGTCTGCGGCGCAAATAACCGCGCATCACACATGAATCCCGGAAGGAAAACAACATGTTCAAGGGATGGATCAGGAACCAACATAGGGGGAAACTATGTAAATTTGCATTCGAATGCAATAAATTTGTGTTTAGAAGCTTAGAGCGTCATCATGGGCGCGTGATTTAGGGGTATCTCTATACATACCCCGTCCAGAATCTTTATAGTTTCTGATTTTGTAATCTAAAGCATAAAGAAGAAATGAGAACAGCTCACTTGGATGGCACTATTGGGAAACTTCGTAGGGGCTTAACAAGGTCCCAGAACGCTTTGGAATTCTGCTATACTTTGTTGACGCGTTGCGGCATGAATAAATCGTTCTGCACCCTAGCATGACCTTATAAACCTCTTAAGCAGGGCTTCATTATGCACATCAAAACTCTATTGTTAGCCACGGCTTTAAGTGGACTCACGCTGTCCAGTTGTCAGCAACAGGTTGACACAGTTGATACTGATACACCAGAAACGGCCTCTAGCGCGATGGCCGCGGCCCCCGTGATCAGCACGACGCCTATCATATTGCCCGGTGCACCCGGACAATCTTCGGAAACAATGGCTGCTAAAGACGCCATAAAGATTGCGGGTAATAACTATTCTCCAGATGATGTGTCTTTCATGCAAAATATGATTCCACATCATGCTCAGGCGGTTGAGATGTCTAATCTCGTGGAGACACGCACAAACCAATCTGAAGTCGTTGATTTAGCAGATCGTATAAAAGCTTCTCAGGCCGACGAGATCAAATTTATGCAAGAGTGGCTCGCTGAACGCGGCGAAGATTTGGCTATGAAAGGTCATGCAGGACATCATGGCGCGAACCATCAAATGGAAGGGATGGCGACGCCTGAACAGATGAAGCAGTTGGCGAATTCGGAAGGGACTGATTTTGATAAATTATTTCTGAGCCTGATGATTACCCATCATGAGGGCGCGCTGACTATGGTCGAAACACTGACGGATCAGCCCGGATCAGCTTATGATCCAGTCCTCTATGATTTTACGAGTGATATTGTAAATGACCAAACCTCCGAGATTGAACAAATGAGCGCTATTTTGGGCTCTCTTTCATCTGATCCAAGAGCAGCGCTATCTGCAGGATTTACAGATGCAGGTGAAGCAATCATGAATCTGGAATTGCTAGCCGCGCTTCCTAAACCCGCTGGGTTCTTTGACCCAAAAAATCCAGCTGGGCTGCCGCCAATGAAAGCCAAAAAAGAAACTGCTTCGCCTGACGATGAAGGTCAAAGCCTAGATGATACTGAGTGGAGTGACCGCTCGCCGCTACTGAGTTTTTCGAATACGGATATGGCGTTTCAAGACGACATCATGGTTGCCGGCAGCTATCATGGATTCAATATTTATAAACTCCAAGAGGACGGCGTTCCAAAGCTCTATAGTTCAGTGGTCTGCCCAGGCGGGCAGGGCGATGTCTCTATCGCTGGAGAATTATTGATCATGTCAGTTGAACAGACTCGCGGGCGCGTTGATTGCGGCTTACAAGGCATTAGCGAGGATGTGAGCGAGGAGCGTTTCCGAGGTCTTCGGATATTCAATATCAGCGACCTCGCAAAACCCGTCCAGGTGGGTCAGGTTCAAACCTGCCGGGGATCGCATACGCATTCTATTGTCACGCAAGATGAAACCAAACTCATCGTTTATAATTCCGGGACATCATCCATTCGCAAAGGCGCGGAACTCGAAGGCTGTGTTGGCCGCGTTCCTGGTGACGATCGCACGGCGCTATTCCGTATAGATGTGATTGAGATTCCTATGGCGGACCCGTCTAAGTCTCGGATCATCGATAGCCCAACCGTATTTGCGGATGAGGAAACAGGCCGCTTGGCAGGGCTGTGGCAAGGCGGCGATCATGGCGACGAAACACAAGACACGAGTCAAACCAATCATTGTCATGATATCACCGTTTTCCCATCCGCAAAAATTGCCGCAGGCGCCTGTTCGGGAAATGGCATTATTTTTGACATCTCAAATCCGCTTCAGCCAAAACGTATAGACGAAGTCGTCTCCACTGAGTTTGCCTATTGGCATTCGGCGACCTTTAATAATGACGGCACGAAGGTCATCTTCACAGATGAGTGGGGCGGCGGTAGCCGTCCGAGATGCCGGGTGTACGACCCGAAAGACTGGGGCGCGAATGCGATTTATGACATTAATGACCGGAAACTTGTGTTTAAGGGGTATTATAAATTACCAGCCCCTCAAACCGACGCCGAGAATTGCGTAGCGCATAATGGGTCAATCGTGCCGGTTCCCGGCCGCGATATTTTTGCGCAAGCTTGGTATCAAGGCGGGTTGTCGGTGATTGATTACACAGATTCCACCAATCCCGTTGAAATTGCGTATTTTGACCGCGGCCCCATCCACGAGAAAAAACTCGTACTGGGCGGCTATTGGTCAACCTATTGGTATGATGGAAAAATCTACGGAACTGAAATCGCCAGGGGAGTGGACGTCTTTTCACTCATTCCAAGTGAGCATTTGAGCGAAAATGAAATTGCGGCGGCTGCAATGGCTGATCAAGGTAAAACTTTTAACCCGCAGCAACAATTCCCCGTGACGTGGCCAGCAGAGCCGATCGTCGCCAAAGCATATCTAGACCAATTGCTGCGGAGCGAAAATATCACGGCCGAGAAGGCCGCTGAACTCTCCGGCGCACTTGATCGCGCTGATATCCTATTGAAGGAAAACCGCCGCGACGCGGAGCTTTCCAAAGATCTGAGTGTTCTATCTAAAACCATCGAACATAAAGGGCTTTCTGAGACAGTCTCTGATATCGCGGCGCGATTGCAGTAACGAAGGCAATGCCGCGAATTTATATCCGAAACTGGCAATGTAATTCTTGTTAGGAGGCGAGTGGGCCGCAGTAGTTCTCACATTACTGGCGTCTATATCTCTAAGGCTCAGCAATTGAACGAGGGTAAATATCCTCAGACAACGCTTTCTGCATCGGCGCGCTTAACCTGCTTATGCTCATCTTCTACGAGGCCGCGTTTCCAATAGCTGGATATATAGAGCCTGTTTTTATCAAAACCTTGTTCAGTTCGTAGATATTGACGTAGCAGCTTCATGGCTTCAAATTCACAGGCGACCCAAGCATAGGCTAGTTCGCCAATCGCAGGAACTTTACGCGTTGCGTCATCTAATAATGTGGGATTGTTGCCAAGATTTGGTTCAATCACCCATTCGACATTGAAGCCTTCGGGCATTGATATGTCTTGCTTGTCAGCTTCGTCCCTGATGAGAATGATGACGTGCCCTGTTGCGTCATCGGGTAGATTCTCAAGATTGACCGAAATTGCGGGTAATGCGGTCATATCGCCCACAAGCAAAAATGGGCCTTTGCCGTCTGGGAGCGGCTTTGCAGGGCCGGGGCCACCAACCAAGATGTGATCGCCTATCTCGGCACTCAGCGCCCAGTGTGTAGCGGGCCCAGAATCTTCGGCGTTTCCGCCGTGCAGCGCAAAATCGACATCTATACTGTCTGCCGTTTGGCTGCGTATGGTATAGGTTCTTACAATAGGTTTTTCGCCTTCAGCTGTTGGCAAACGAAACTTGATATAGCCACCTGCGCGGTCTGGCGGGAAAGCTTTTAAGGCTTCACCGCCCAAGATGATACGGTGCATATTTGGCGTAATGCGGGTGCTATTCGTAACTTCAAAGCTACGGGGTTCTGGGCGAGGTGGTCGTGCCATGATTATTCCTTAGGTTAAACGGGTGTGTATTAGGGGCGGGGCGGTTAGCCTAGATCCGATATTTTCTTACGGGCATCTTCTAGAATTGTGACAGCGCTTTTGCGGGCCTCAACACCAAGGTTTTTGCCTTTGAAAACGGACGAAGTTGTGTGCCTTAACTGGCGCAGAGCCCCTCTAACATCATCAGGCTCAATCGCCTGTCCTGGAAAGGATAGTGTTTTTAGGCGCGCTTCAATGACCTTAATCGCTTCGCTCTGTTCAGTGAGCTGCGTTTGGCCAGCCTCTGTGATGTGGAGTACCCTTTTTCCTTTTTCAGGCTGCACATCAACCCACCCTAAATCTTGTAAGGTTTCAAGGGCAGGGTAAATGACGCCTGGACTTGGTTCATAGACCCCGGATGTTAAAGTTTTAATTTCGTTGATGAGGCCATAACCATGGTTAGGGGTCGTTTTGATGATATTTAAAATCAGAAGGCGTAAGTCGCCATGGGCGAGTGGCCGCTTCCGGCCGCTGCGGTGTCCTCCACGCTGAGGGCGTCTGCCCCCCATTCCCTTACCTTTGGGTCTTCCTCCGCGGCCTCTTGGCCGAGTTTCTGTAGTATCTTGTGTATCTGTTGTGTTGTTATGAGTGGGTTTCATATTTTTCCATATTCGTTTCATGTGTAGTGATGCTGAATTGCATCAGATATCCTTATTTAGATATATCTAAACGTATAGATAGTTTAGATATATCTAAACGCAAGGGTAAATGTCAGATTATCTCATGTTTTTTTGAAATCCCGCTCAAAGGCGAAATGCTTGGCAATTGGGCGGACCAAAAGGCTTCATCCCATTCCCTTTGGATTTCATGCGTGTTAGGTGACCCCAGAGCAAACTCAGGGCTGAGCATAATGCATGCTCTTAGCTCGTTCGTGCCGTTAGAGGCGCGCGATAGAGTGTCCATCCGAAAGCGATGAGACCCGAAATAATGTTTGCGGCTGCGATGCCTAGGAATGCGCCTCCGAGCCCATCATATTGGACTCCTATATATATGAATCCAACGTAGAGCAGAAGCGAGCGGAAGATTGTATATGTTAGCCCATAAAGAGGTCGGCCTAGGGCGTTAAAACCTGATGAACTTACAAACACGATCCCATAGGCGAATATCGTCAGAGGAACGATATAAAAGTATAGTTTTGTTTTACTTATCACAGTTGGATCAAGAGAAAACGCCCCTGCAATTTGCGTTGCAAAAATGGCCATGACAAACGTTATGAACAGCCCCCAAATGCAGCAAGCTATGTAACAATATTTAAAGGTCGCCCTAACTCTGTCTGTTAATCCTGCCCCGCCATTTTGTCCGACGATCGCGCCTATACAGCCGGATAATGCATATAAGACAGCGATAGATAGGATTTCAATACGGCCGGCAATGGTAAAAGCGGCTACGTCTTCTGTGGTCAAAAAACGCGCAATTATAGCGACAGCCATAGTCGCCCCAATAGGCACGATGACACGCGTGCCCGCCGCCGGAACACCAACACGTCCAATCACGCCCCAAGCCCGCCTAATTGACCCTAAACTCATTTTCGCAAAGGTAATGGCCTTTCGGTTAAACAGAACAAAATATAAAGCTAGGCTGGCTCCAACTGCGTGCCCAATGACCGTCGCAAAAGCGGCGCCTTCGATCTCCAGCCTTGGGAAGGGGCCGATGCCAAATATCAAAAAAGGGTCTAGGACTATGTTGACAATCGCGCTTGTGATCAGGAAGGAGCTCGGTAGCGCGGCTTCGCCTCTCGCTCGCAATACATTAACACACATCACCGTGATGGTAATAAAAGCTAATCCAGGGAGCGTAATCATAAGATAGTTCGCTGCCATACTGTAAATTTGGCCCTCAGCACCCATGACCTTCAGGATCATAGGCATGGTCAGCAGCATCACCGTTACCAAAACCGCCATCGTCGACAAACCTAGCAAAATTGCTGCCGCGCCATGACGTCTGGCCCGCTCTGGTTCGCCTTGGCCTATGGCTCGCGAGACAGCTGAGAGTGTCCCTGCGCCTAATCCGATATTCGCGCTATTGCCGCACAAGGTCAGCGGAAAACCAAATCCAATCGCCGCTAGGGCTAATACGCCTAAGTTTGGAATATTTGGGTCGGATAAGCGTCCCAGATAAAAAGTATCGATAAGCCCGCCAGATAATAATGCAAACATAGCAACGGAAGAGGGGACGAGAAGCCGCAATATATGCCGAACCAGATTTCCTTGAGTCAAATCTACGGAGTTTTTCATGGTTTCAAACTCACAAGATAAGGGGAACGCAGCTTTGAAAAATTACGTGAATACTGGGTTAAACGACAATATTTACAGTGGCTTGGGGAAGACTGTTCTCATCGACAAAGCGCATTGTTACGGTCTCCGCTTCAGCAGATGACAGGCGGCGATATATCCAATCACCCTCATTATTTGGGCCGTCTTCAACATAAAACTGTGTTGTCAGGATTTCTTTGCGTCCGCGCAAGATTTTTACGTGAATATGTTCGGTGCGCCCAGGATACTTTCCAGGTTTGATGGTTCGAAAACTATATTCACCCTTTTCATTGGTGATGTCGTGACCAAAGCCTTGAAAGGCTATGTCATGTTTTATTTTGCGGCGATCTCGGTTTGACAAATATTTGCCGTTAATATCGCATTGCCAAATTTCAATTCTTAGCCCTTCGACGGGCGCGCCCGTATCGTCGCTAATAACGCCGTTTAAGATGACGACTTCTCCGCCAGCTTCGGTGACGACGCCTTCAATTTTAACGAGGTCATTATCTATGTCTTGAGACCGTATGGAAGGCTTGGGATAATAGGGCCCTTCAATGGCATCTGGTGTTTTTGGTGTTTGAGCATGACTATTCCGAAAGACGAAGAGCAGACTTAGCCCCGCGCTTAGGCGCGTAAGGAAAGATCTGCGATTAGAATTGTTTTCTGTCATGTCTCAAACTTATATTAGCAGCAGGCCTTAGCTTTTAAACCTAATAGATCAGCCGCGTTAAGACCCAATATCTTCGCTTTATCAGCATCATCTAGGCCTTCATGAAAGGCTACAGGATCTGGCTCTGCCATATCAAATGGATAATCCGTTCCCAGGCATAGTTTATCTGCGCCGTGGGTCCTGACCAATGAGGCGAGTTGATCTTGATCGAAGACCAAAGTATCCAGCCATATCTGTCTAAGATAGCTAGAGGGCTCACGGCTTATGTGTCTCCGGCAATCTTCGCGCGCCCGATAGGCATGGTCCATACGGCCCCAATAGCCCGGCAGATATCCACCGCCATGTGCCACACAGAGTTTGAGCGCAGGATGAGCCTCTAACACGCCGCCAAAGATAAGATGGCTCAACGCGATTGAAGCTTCTATGGGATTTCCGATGATGTTATCCAGATAATGCTCTGACAAACGCTGCCCATGCGAAAAGCCCAGTGGATGCATAAAGACCAATACGCCTAACTCTTCGGCGGCCGCAAAGAAGGGACGAAGACGGTCTACGGCGAGTTCATCACCATCAACATAAGTACCGATTTCAACGCCCCGTAATCCGAGCTCATTGACGCAACGGCGTAATTCCGTCACCGCCATTTCAGTGTTTTGTAACGGAACTGTGCCCATGCCGACGAGTCGGTCTGGATGGCTCGCAACGGCGCTTGCGATGCCGTCATTCACGGCTTTGGCCGCTGAACGCCCAAGCTCTGGCGGGGCGTAATAATAATACTGTCCAGGCGAAGGGCTGATGGCTTGAACGTCAATCCCAAGCCGCTCCATGTCGTCTAAGCGGTCATCAACGCTGTTGAGTTTTTTGCCAATACCGCCGCCAAACATTTTCCCGTTCACTTGCATGGAATCCGCAGACATGAATTTCATAGGATTAGGCGGATTTGGGATATCGGCCCTTATGATTTGATCTGCGGCCGGAATATTCAGGTGGCAATGGATATCCACCACAAGATGCTTGCCGCGCTGTTCCACAGCAATTGGTTTGCGTTCATGTCCGCATGTCGAAATGGTCTCGGTCATTATTATTAAGCTTCCGCTTCGAGCATAGCTTGGATACGTTTTCTAACCTTTAGAGCGCCTTTATCTGATCTGACCAGGAGCTCTTTCTGAAGCTCAGCCGATTCATCTAAGCGAGCTTCAACGGCTTCAATGGCGACTTTGTCTTGGCCGCGAATTTTACTATCTGATCCTACCCAGAAATTATCGAGCCCTTTATCGCCAACTCGGAAGTCGCGTACGGCAAAGCCAAAGTAATGGCAGGCGTTTTCTGTTTCAGGGGTCATGGCATGCATGATATGAATTGTTCCCAATTTCTTGACGCTCTCATCCCCGTCCGTTGACCTGTGAAATCCTAATCCGGTCCGAATAAGTTCAGGGCCATAAAACGCGGTTTCATTGTCAAACATAGCAATGCCTTCAAACTTAGCATCCTCGCCATGCACCATTTGGTGGAAGGGGTTCCACGGCACATAAGTGTCGCGATTGAAATAGTAGATACCATTGCGCTCTTCGTCACGATTATCTGTTTTTGCCAACGACTCGCCGCCAGGAACATGGTGATGGACGTAAGGCAGATGCGTTAGGTCCAGCAGATTATCGATAAGTAATTGCGTGCGGCCTTTGATGTGGAAATAGTTATAAGAACTATCATACCAACCGTCTTGTCCTAAACCGAAATCTTCATAGGGAGGGATGAGGGCAGTATCGCATTTATCCTCGTCTCCCATCCATATCCAACAAATAGGGCCCCGCTCTTCGACTTTATAAGTCGGCTGGCAAAATTTGGCGCCCGTGCCCTGTGATGGAATATCTATGCAATCGCCGCCCTTATCAAAGGTGAACCCATGATAGCCGCACATGATGGCGTCACCCACAAGCTTGCCTTGGGCGAGGGGAAAATAACGGTGAGGGCATATGCCATACATCGCTACAGGATCGCCGCCTTCTGTTCGGTAAAACACAACGGGCTTCCCAAGAATTGTTCGCTCCATGGGCTCGCGCGTAATTTCATCGCTTGTAGCTGCCATGTACCATCTATTGCGTACCATCGTATTTTCTGTGGAAAAAGGATAAGCCATATTTTGTGCCTCTCGAATAGAACTGACTATTTACTAGTCATAACGTAATTTTAAACCACTCGTATAATCGATTGATTTAATGTGTTGAAATTGAATTCATTTTAAATGGTTTGCATGCCATGCAATGTGCTCATGCATAAAAGTTGAGATGAAATAATAGCTATGATCATACCCGTCTTGCATGCGGATGGTTGCGTCTTGGCCTGCGGCGTTACAGGCCTGCTCGAACAGATGAGTTTTCAATTGCTCTTCCAAGAAATTATCTGATAGCCCTTGGTCAATTAAAATAGAGTTCGCGCGCGCGCCGCCCTCTATCAGAGCGCAAGCATCATATTCTGCCCAATCAGTTTTATCTGTGCCAAGATAGCCACTCAGGGCTTTCTCTCCCCATGGGCATTGCATTGGCGCGACTATCGGAGAAAAGGCCGAAATTGACTTGAAGGTTTCAGGGTTGCGTAAGCCAATCGTAAGCGCGCCATGCCCGCCCATGCTGTGCCCTGTAATGCTTTGGCGAGACATATCAGCTTGGGCAAACTCTGCGGCGATCAGCGCGGGTAATTCTGTTTCGATGTAATCCCGCATATGGAAATATTTCGCCCATGGGGCTTGACTGGCGTTGACATAAAACCCTGCGCCTTGCCCCATGTCGTAAGCGTCATCATTGGGGACATCATCCCCACGGGGTGATGTGTCAGGCGCAATAAATATAATACCATGTTGCGCGCAGGCGGCTCGGTATTCACCTTTTTCTGTGACATTGGCGTGGGTGCATGTCAGGCCCGAGAGATACCAAAGAACTGGAAACGGACCTTCGCCGTCTGGCATAAAGACAGAGAAGGTCATCTCGGTCTTGGTGGAGGACGATGCGTGGCTATAGACGCCTTGCGTTCCGTAATGGGATTTGTTCGTGGAAAGAGTTTTGAGTGTCATTAATACACAACCACGCTACGAATACTCTTTCCCTCATGCATTAGATCAAACCCTTTATTGATGTCTTCGAGTTTCAATTGATGCGTAATCATTGAGTCGATTTCAATTTTTCCGTTCATATACCAATCAACAATTTTAGGCACATCTGTGCGGCCCTTAGCACCGCCAAATGCCGTGCCTTTCCAAACCCGGCCTGTGACTAATTGGAAGGGACGTGTGCTAATTTCTTTACCCGCTTCAGCCACGCCAATGACAACGGATACGCCCCAGCCTCGGTGGCAAGCTTCTAAAGCCTGACGCATAACGATTGTGTTGCCCGTGCAATCAAAAGTGAAATCCGCGCCGCCATCTGTCAGCCGAACAAGCTCTTCGACAACATCGCCTTTAAGCTCATTGGGATTTACGAAGTCGGTCATACCGAACTTTCGGCCCCAGGCCTCTTTCTCGCCGTTGATGTCGACACCAATAATTTTACCGGCTCCGACCATGCGAGCGGCTTGGAGAACGTTCAGCCCGATACCGCCAAGGCCGAAGACAACGACGTTATCACCCGCTTGTACTTTGGCTGTATTTGTCACAGCGCCGACACCCGTTGTGACGCCGCAGCCAATATAGCATGACGTCTCAAAGGGGGCGTCCTCACGAATTTTGGCTACCGCAATTTCGGGCAGAACTGTGAAATTGGAAAAGGTTGAGCACCCCATATAGTGATAAATAGTTTGGCCCTTATAGCTAAAGCGCGACGTTCCATCAGGCATGAGCCCTTTGCCTTGTGTTGCACGGATAGCCGTACAGAGGTTTGTTTTACCAGAGAGGCATGACTTACATTGACGGCATTCGGGTGTGTAGAGCGGAATAACATGATCACCCGGCGCAACAGATGTCACGCCAGCGCCGACTTCACGGACAACTCCAGCGCCTTCATGACCGAGGACGGATGGAAACAGGCCTTCGCTGTCAAATCCATCAAGCGTGTAGGCGTCTGTATGGCAAATGCCTGTCGCCATGATCTCAACTAAGACTTCACCGGCCTTTGGGCCCTCTAAATCCAGTTCAACAATTTCCAAAGGTTTCTTTGCCTCAAAGGCAACAGCAGCGCGGGTTTTCATAGTAATCTCAAAGGTTATTTAAATGTTGGGTCGTGTGATAATGTTAAACGAAAGGGCCGTATGTCGTTGTTCTTCCATTAGTCTCTTCTGCGACAACGTTATTCCGCTGACGTCCAAGATAGGTTATTTCGCTTTCGACGACATCGCCCGGACGCATCCAGCGATTACCATGAAATGCGCCATTGCCGGGAGGGGATCCTGTTATCAGAAGGTCCCCAGGAACTAATCTGAGGCGCTCCGAGCAATATGAGAGTATTTGTTCTGGCGTAAAAATCATATCTGAAATCGGCCAATCTTGCATCATGTCGCCATTCAGTTTCAGCTGAATTTGAACCTTGCTGCGATCAACAAATTCCTTTGGCACAGCAAATGGCCCCAGGGCTTTGAAATTTGGTTGATGTTTGCTGATCCAGTCAAACATAAACCGCACGTCGGAGCGGCGGAATTCGTCAACGGTCCCGATATCATTACACATAACGTAAGCCGCGATGACATCATCAGCTTCTTCAGGCTTAAAATAGCGGCCTGTGTTTTTAGTAATGACGCCAAACTCTAATTCCCAATCTGGATGTTCACCGATCAATGGCAGGATGATGTCATCATTCGCACCGCAAAGGGACGAATGAAGGCCCGTCCAGATAAAGGGCATGCCTTCCGTTTTACGTTTCTCGACGATGGCGAGGTTGCGCGCATAGAATGACTCGTCGCTTTCTCCGGGTTCACGCTGATCTTGATTGAACTTGTTATGCGTCATCATCTCAGCAACATGGGCGCAATAGTTAGACCCCGCACAGAGCATGTTAGGATGTTCAACGACGGGGAGGGCTTCTAGATCCTCGAAACGAAGTTCCGGCTTGCCTTTCTTAACGGCGAGGTCGTTCATGCCGTCTACGGCGCGGTCCCAATCAGCAAATATTTCTTGTGTATCGTGATAATTTTCAGACAGGTCGAAAACCGTTCCGTCAGGGGTAACCAAACCCGGAAACTTTTTGCCGCCTTTGGGTTTATAAGTTCCAACGCCAAAGCTGCCTTCAGCAAGGCCAGTAGCTTCATTAAATTTCGTCATTCTGAATTCCTATTTTTATAATTATCTTGGATGGGCAGGTCTTAAGCAAAATACTTCCCAGCAGGCTCGTCGCTCCAGCAATCCATTTCATGTTTAGATATGTCATGATGTCCATGGACGTGTTTGTTGTTCACCAAATCTGTGTCTGTGAACGTTTCAAAGCGGTAGCGGTCTGGGTCAAACCATACGTCGAAGACGTGGCATCCAAGGGGATGGCGCCCAACGCCCCAATTAAGCTCGTGCCCTTGCGACCCAAGCCAGCGATGGGCGCGGAACTGGGCTTCATAATCCTGGGCTTCAAAAGAAATATGATGAAGGTCTGATCGCTCGTCCTCTGCAAGGAAGACGGAATGGTGATCTACATAGTCTTCGCCGCGGTCCACTCTCAAAAAGCCGACAACAGTTTTCTGAGGCATTCCGGGGATATGCATAGAATCGGTCACGATCATGCCAAGAGTATTCACGAACCATTCTGCATTCTTTTTATAATCATTCACGTATAAACCAAGATGGCCCAAACGGTATAGCGAAGCTGGGCCGAGCGGGCGTGTCTCTTGTGGTTCGGCGAAGCGCGTGCGATTAGCAGGGGTGTTCAAGCGCAATTCTGGATGAGGCTCAACAGGAGTTTCACCCTCTATGCCATAGACGAGGTCTACTTTCATGCCCTCTGGGCTTGTCAGCGTGACGGCAAGGCCGCCCCCTGGTGTATCAAGCTTACGTATGGGCGTTGCGCCGTGGTCTTTAACGGCGTCGGCCAAATCGCTTTCTTTCTCGACCAAAAAGCCTAGGCCTAGAAATCCGCGTTCTCCGCGTTCAACTCTGTAGCACCAAGCATCACCGCCGCCCGTTTTCATGACGAGGTGATCATTGTTTTTCTCTACAGTTCGCAGTCCGAAGTCCTCTGCAAACTTTTGCGTTTTATCGATATCAGGCGCCCTAAAAGCGACGTGATGAAGGGATTTAAGGGCCATAACTAATCTTTCTATTTCTGTTCGCGCGCAATGGCAGCTTTGAATGCAGGCATTTGTTCTTGGGCGCGGCGATGACGGGCTATATTTTCAAACCCCTCTAACGAATACTCACCTTTCTCCGCAGTGATGTAACACCAATATAAATACGTATCCACGATTGACCATGTCTCGCCGTAATACCATGGTGTTTTCCCAAGCCGCTCCTCAAGGTGGTTGATGAGGGGGTTAAAGAGGTCTTTGCCACGTTCTCTGACCGGCTTAACATCTCCCATTGTCCATCGGCTCGGCATCTTGTTAGCCCGCACAGTTGGATGCCATACTGATGAAATCCACACTAAGTCAGAGAGTTGGTTAGCTTTCGCGAATGCGCCTTCGGTGCGTGGAAGCAATCCAGCCTCTGCGTAGGTCTCGTTTAGCCAGGTTAGTATTGCGACGTTTTCGGTGAGAAGTGTTCCATCTATCAATAGGGCGGGAACTTTGCCGCGCGGGTTTGTTGACCTATAGGCGGGCTTATAGTGCTCACCGGCCATAAGATTTACAACTTCATCTTCATAGGTGGTGCCAACTGTTTCAAGCGCCACCATAGTGACGCGAGAGCAGGCCCCCGGATAATGAAAAAGTTTTAAGTCGGTCAATATATTCTCCATCATGAAGCTATTTATAATTTCAGATTACGATCTGAAGAACTTCACTCACGCAATAATGCTACAAAACTTAGAATAATAAAAATCGATTGTTTAGATTTCTATATATTTAAAAAACTGATAGGTCGGTATTGCCCGGAATTAACTATCTTTTCAGTTCAGAGAGTAGCTCTGACGAGGTCTTTGAGGTTTGTGTCTTTCACAAAACCTAGATTTACGGCCTTTAATGTTTGGACCTCAGGGTGTGTTCCGAACATGGCCTGCAATGCAGTATCAACGGCGTAGCTAACGTTAGATGCTGATGAGCCGAGCTGTCGTCTGATTTCTTGTTCCAGCTCTTGAAGGTTTACGCGCAGGGTAGGTAACAATATTGGTCCACTTTCAGGATGAATTTTAACTCCCCCAGTTGCGCATTTTACAAGGTTTTTCGCGGCGATTTCTATGGAACATAACCATGTGGTTGCGTCTTTCGATACAGGCATAGTGAAATCGGTACCATTTCGAAGCGCGTGAAACAGATCGCTTATAAATGCCGACTTCATCCCGGATGGCGACTTAGGCCTAGCGACGACCCCCGGTAACCGGAGCGAAATGCCATCGATGGCGCCACGTAGGCTCATACACTCGATCCAGTTCTCCATCATCAGCTTATGGGCCCCGTAAAGCATGGTTGGGCGTGTTGGCGCGTCGTCAATTACTTGGGTTGACGGGAGTTTGCCAAATACAGCGATAGAACTAGCAAAGACGAAGTATGGGCATTTTCCCGTTCTTGCGGCAATGTCAATGAGTGCCATTGTGGCATCGACATTTACCGCTTTTGCTAGTTCTGGATTTATCTCAGCGGCTCCGCCAGGAACAGTGGCAAGATGGATGACGGCATCACAACCCTGTTGGAATGCTTTCCCCAGGACGTCCAAGCCTCGCAAATCTCCTTCGATTTTGGTAAGGTTTGGGGAATCCGTGACCCGGTCTAGACTTAAATCAAGGGCAACCACGTCATGTTCGTGAAGCTCCGCTAAAACATGCCTACCAACAAAACCCCCAGCACCGGTCACGACAATCCGCATAGCCTCTAACTACCATCCGTTATGGACGTGCCGCCATCGACAACGAGATTGTGGCCGTTGACAAATTTAGACGCATCAGAGGCCAGAAAGAGAGCGCAGCCTGTTACATCTTCTATCTCGCCCGCACGGCGCAACGGCGTCATTTGCATGCGCCGCTTCATAAAGCTCTCATCTGAGAGCAAGGGTTCCGAGAGTGCAGTGCGAATGAATCCGGGCGATATCGCATTGGCTCTAATACCCTGAGACCCCCACTGAACCGCTAAGTTTCGGGCGAGCTGGGCAACGCCGGCTTTCGCTAATGCATAGGCGTTAATGGCCGCATTCCCGCGTAATCCGGCTATGCTCGACATCAGAATGATCGAGCCCGATTTTTGGTCTTTCATAAGCGGATAAACCGCATTCGTCAGGCCAACCATACTGTGTAAGTTAACATCAAATACACGTGAATAATCGCCGATATCGGTTTTTTCTATGGGGCCAGCTTGCCCAGTAATGCCGGCATTGCAAACTAGAATATCAATACGTCCAAAATGCTTGATAGTCGCCGAGACTAAATTGGCTTGATCCTCAGCTTTCGTTACATCACAGCCTATACCTAAGACATCATAACCTGCGCCGGATAAGGCCTCAGTTGAGGCTATTACGTCTTTTTCACTCTCGCTCGAAACAACGCATTTGGCCCCAGCGCGACACAGCGTTTCCGCTATTCCCAGGCCAATTCCACGTGTTGAGCCTGTGACAATCGCCACACGCCCCGTCAGATCAAATAGCTCGGTGCTCAAATTGGTTTTGAAACCACAGCGATGCTGTCCGCAGTGGCTTTGCCATTGTCGACCAAGGGGCCTTTCCCAAGTTGGCCGAGGCAAATCGCAAGGCTGCTTTTGACAATGTAATCACAGCGCTCAAAGCGGCGGTCACGATATTTTTTGAAGGCTTCGATGGGTGTTGATGCTTTGCTGAGTTCATCGGCTAGGACGAGCGCGTCTTCAATTGCGAGCCCAGCGCCTTGTCCGAGGTGAGGGGTTGTTGAGTGAACAGCATCCCCCAAGAGAGCGACGCGGCCTTTGTGCCAATCTCCCTCCAGCATCACCCATTCTAGCGGACGATAAACCACGCCGTCATTATCCGTAATGTCTTCCATGAAATGGTGAAGAGTAGGGCAAGCCATGCCAAGCCGCTTTCTCATTTCCTCTGCAAGAACCGCTTTTTCAAAGCGCGGATTTCCTGGCTCTGGCGTGGTTACATACATATATATATTTTCTTCGGACATGGGCACAAGGCCAACGCCAACTCGCCCATTATAGGCATGCAATCCTTCCATGCCTTCGGGCCGGTCAAAGTTATAACGCCAAACGGCTTGTCCTGTGAATTCTGCCCTTGCAGCGTCGGGGAAAAGTGTCTTTCGCGTCTGGGAGTAAATGCCATCCGCACCAATCACTAAGTCATAGCGCCCTTCGGAGCCGTCACTAAAAGTAACATCTACATGGTCGTCGTGATCTTTCATTGTGTCCGCAGTCAGGCCTAAGCGAATTTTAGCGCCTTGCTTTTCCGCGTTTTCAGCTAGAACTTTTTGAAGCGCAGGACGGGCGATACCCGCATTTGCGGGGTAGCCTTCTACAAGTGCCTGAATGTCGATGGTTGCAACTTGAACACCATTCGGGGCGAATATCTTTACGTGATCAAAACCGTAGCCTGCATCGATATAGTCATCAATAACACCAAGCTCATACATGGCGCGAATGACGTTATTCTGCTGTATGATGCCGACACCGTAAACTGTCCATTCAGGGTCTTTCTCAATCATTTCAACATCATAGCCCTTTTTACGTAAGGCGATGCCAGCGGAAAGACCTCCAATGCCCGCCCCGATAATCAGAACTTTCCAAGGCTTATCTGCGCCTTGAAATGAAGGGGCGTTTTTAATCACAATCAAAGTCCTTTAATGTTTAACAGCTTGCTGATCTATGGGGCCGAATAGGGGCTCTCCATTTAGGCCAACGGCTTCCATCCTAACGCGGTCGCCAAAGGACATAAAGGGCGTGCGGATTTCGCCAAAGGAAATCATGTCGATAGCGCGGCGTTCCGAGAGGCAAGACGAACCTACCTTTGCATAGTCTTTATTTGATACAGTTCCCGAGCCGATAATCGTGCCCGCTACGAGGTCACGTGACGCCGCGGCGTGAGCGACTAATTCGTGGAAACCATAGTCCATTTCATTCCCCATAGCCGCGCCAAAGCTCTCACCATTTAAGTCCACGCGTAGCGGCAAATGGATACGGCCATCCTTCCAAGACTTGCCAAGTTCCTCAGGCGTAATCGCGACAGCTGCCATGCTGCAAGCTGGCTTGCCTTGCACCCAACCAAAACCGGTCTTCATCTCAGCCACGGCGACATTGCGCAGGCTCCAATCATTGAGCTGCACAATTAGCTTTATATGCGCCATAGCGTCTTTGGCCGAGGTGCCCATCGGAACGGCATCCACTATGATGCCAAATTCGCCTTCGAAATCTATGCCGCCATCTTCAGCGGGAAAAGGCACATCATCCGATGGGCCGTAAAAACGATCTGACATGCCTTGATACATGAGGGGCTTATCGCTCTCGATAGGCGGCAAGTTATAAGCCTTTTGCATGAGATGACCATGCTCTGGGAAAGCTGAGCCGTCTAGCCATTGCCAAGAGCGGGGCAGGGGCGCGTGGGCGGCTAGCGGATCAAATGGCGACGTCTCGCTTGCTTTGCCCTCATTCAAATCTTGAAAGAGGTCAGTAAGCTTATCCTTGACCGTATCCCAGCTTTCGATAGCTGCGAGCAAGTTAGGCGCAATATGCTTAGCACTTACGCAGCTTCTATTATCGCTTGAGACAATAACAAGGGTGCCATCAGGACTATCAGAGTTTAGGGTCGCGAGTTTCATTATTTGAAAGGCTCCAGCTTAGGCAAGTTCAGGACTGAATTTACCGTCGATAAGGATAAAAGCGATACGGCAATCGCGGTCTGAGCGGTTTGCCCAGCCATGATTAGTTCCGCGCTGAATGATGATATCACCCGCCTTACAGAGGGTTTCTCCCTCATCCATGATGAGAACTATTTCACCATCGAGGACGATGCCGTAATCAATCGTTTCAGTCTTATGCATATGGGCATGTCGCTGACTTTTGCCTCCATCCGCAACCGCGTCGCCTGCGCCGATTTCTGCAAAATGGGCGATGCGCTCTTCTGGTGTTAAATCGTCAAACCCTGCATCATCTGGCGGGATATCCAATACCCGAATGCGGGTTCCATTGGCAGGCGGCGCCAGTTTAATGCCTTCCTCATGGGGTTCTCCACTTGCCGGATCAATTGGCGCAGGCGAAGCTGTCGTGTTCCATACTTCATAGAACATTGGCCCTGTGTCGCCGCCAATACGCTGAACACGCGGCGGAGGGCTATCATCAAGGATAACGGCTTTTCCGGCAGCATTGTGGCCAGTTACAATCCGGCGAAATGGAGCTTTAGTCATGAAATTCCCCTGTATTTCTATTCGGTTCGGCCGCCGAGCGTGTCGGCAAACCAGTCAGCTATGTAATCCCGCCCGTAAGACATATTATCTGCGCCAACATGTTCTATGCCGCCCTCGCGCGGAGTGAATATTTTAAGTTCAGGCTTCGATGAATTCGTCATTTGCTCAAACGCTTGATGTGCGTATTTGACATTGATCTGACGATCATTTTCGCCGTGCGTAATCAGAAACGGCATTTGGATTTTATCCATATGTCCGTTCATATTCATGCCTTCGACCTTTTTGAAAAAGTCTTCTTTGTCCTTGGCGCCAAAGACCCAGTAAACATGCTTCCAATAATGGGGCACGGGGTTTTCGCCTTCACGGTCAAGCCGTCCAATTTGGACCTCATGCCAATTGTGATTGGCACCCCAAACCGCGCCCGATGCAAAGCGCGGCTCATAAGCTGCGGCGCGCGCCGCAAAGTGGCCGCCCAATGAGATACCTGAAACACCAATTTTGTCAGCGTCCACATCGTCTCTTCCGGCGAGGTATTCATAGCACGGCGTTGCCCAATCCTCGGCAAATGGCGTGGCGGGCATGCCGTGAAGGCGGAGCGCTTCCCCTGTTCCGGGTTGATCAATACAAAGTGTTGAAATGCCCCGTTTCGCTAAGGCGTGTGGTAGCCACGTCCAGAAAAGAAGTTCCTTATTGCTGTCCAGACCATTGGTGAAAAGAACACAGGGGGCTTCGCCCTCAACGCCTTCAGCACGGGTGAATAGGGCAGGGATGACGGCGTCTTTATACGGGATTTCGACGCGCTCGCAGTTCTCTCCACTATACTCAATGTATTTTTTAAAAGCGTTCTGCGCTTTGGCAAAGGTTTTTGCCTTTTCGGGGAGGGCAGCGCTCTGCATGCGTTCAGCAGTAGTATAATAGAGACAAGCACGGCGCAGTTTTTCGGCGGCAGAGAACTTGCGTCCCTTCGCCAGGTCTTCATCGGCAAGCTCAGAAAGCGTTTCAGCCTTCTTTGCCCATTGCTTCATAAATTGGGGCGTGCCTGCGTCAGCGCCTTCATCGGCGGCGCGTTTGATAGGCTCGCACATATCGACGATTTCGCCGAGCTCCGCACCAGAGGCGACCGCAATCGCAACAGAGAGGTTCCAAATGTAATTGGGAAAGAATTCGTATAGCGCCACGCCTAAACTCCGATATCTTTAAACAGGCCAGCATCGGGCATTGGCTTAGGCATTGTCTCGGGACCGCCTACGCCGAACCCCCATTGGTCCATAATATCTTTGCTAGGCGTGAAGACTGTTGGTTCCCATGTATCCTCATCAATCCGTTCTAAGTCACAGGTATATTCGACGGCATATCCGGCGGGCGTTACATAATATGAAAAGACGTTATTCCCAGCCGTATGGCGACCTGGCCCCCAAGCTATATCACCATTAGTCTCGCGCAGGCGTGTTACGCCCTTCATGATCGCGTCTATATCGGGAACGTCATAGGCGACGTGATTAAAGGCAGGCGGCCCAGGCAATACTGCCATGCGGTGATGCCATTCATTACAGCTTAGAAAGCCCATAAAATCGCCAAGCCAATCCGAAACTTTAAAACCCAAGGCCTCTTCATAGAATTTTACATACCCTTTATGATCGGGCGAATGCAGCACAACATGGCTGATTTTTTCAGGCCGAGCTTCACCCGCTTTCAAGACTTCGGGGGTGCGTGTTTCAAACTCTGTGGAGACTTCTATTGTAAAACCGTTTTTGTCAAAGAACCGAAATCCGTAACCGCCGCCAAGGCTGCTGAGTTCATGCGGCTGATTGATGAGTTTCCCGCCTGCATTCTCGACCTGAGGCGCTAATGCATCGACTTCAGCGCGGTCTTTTGCGCTCCAAGCAATGACGTCAATACGAGGCTCATCTGTCTCGCGCAGCCGCACTGAATAGCTCGCTTTGCTTCCTGGAGCGACAAGATAGACCATGTCGTCTTGGCTTGGAACTTCTTCAAGCTTCCAGCTCTCAATATAGAAACGCTTTTCAGCGGCTAGATCAGAAACGCCGTATCCAATATATCTAATGTCATTTACACGAGCCAATATGCTCTCCTGATAATTCCCATTAAGTTGCCTATAATCTGGTGAGTGTAATTTTACTCGACACCACGTATAGGCCCCCGTTTTCCGTAGTTTATTCTACGATTTTGAGTTTCTTTCGTGATAGAAGGAATTTTTGAATTATAAAAAGTTATTGTTTTTATGAATAAGTATTTGTTTAAGTGATGATTGTTTCTTTCACCTGGTCAATCAACCATCTGATACCCGGATCATCAACCCGTGTACTGTGATATTGCACATATTGTTCTAGAATCGGCAGATTGAACGGCACTTTAGCTATCGCAATAGGGATGCGTTTCTCGAATATTTTAGCAAGCCTCTCATGCATGACGGTGAGCCTGTCAGTGCCGACAACCATTTCAGGCGCGAGGTGAAAAGACCCAACCATAATGTCGGCGTCACGAGGTTTGTTGCGCGCCTCAAGCATTTGATCCGTGACTGAGAGAGGTATGCGGCGACCGAGTTTCACGACAACATGTCCAGATTGGTAAAATTCTTGCTCTGTTATACCCTTTTTCATCATTGGGTTGGTTTTACATCCAACAATGACAAAGCGCTCTTTAAAGAGAAGCTCTGAAGGAAAGCCCTCGGAAAGCATCTGTTTGGGTGCTAACTTGAGATCTATGCGGCCTTGGCCCAATAATTCATGTGTGGAGTCTGCCGGTGCCAGTAATTCCACTTGGATATTCGGTGCCGTAGATCTCAATTTTTGAAGAAGCGGGACGAAAATGATTTGGGTCAAATAATCAGACGCCGTGATCGTAAATTTGCGCGTGGACGTGGAGGGGTCAAAAAAGGCCGTTTTTGAAATAAGCGAATCTACATTGGCTAGAACACCTTTTAATTCATCATGAATTCTTATCGCATGGGAGGTGGGCACCATGCGTTTGCCATGAAGTTTTAAGATGGGGTCATTAAAATAGTCTCTTATCCGCCCAAGAGCAGCACTCATGGCAGGCTGGCTCAAATGCAATCGCTCAGCCGCTCTCGAAACACTTTTTTCATCCAGTAGGGCGTCAAGCGCCATAAGTAAGTTTAAATCTAACCCCTTAAATCTCATATTCTCTCCTCTTTCTGCTAGGTCTTTGGCCAAGTCTTTATGGTCTTGTAGCAAATTGCGACGGAATAAGCATCCAAAAAATATATGTACAATCATAAAAACAATCGATTTTACGGATAAATAAACTGCCCGTAGTCTGATTCCAATAAATAAATGACGCTACCCGTCTATTCACAGGGGAATATATACGATGCTAAAAACAGCCTTACACACATCAAGCTTGGCCATTCTTGGAATTGCCCTCAGCTCAACCACGGCATTCGCCCAATCGTCAGGCGGTCTGGACGAGGTTGTCGTTACTGCGCAGCGCGTAGAACAATCACTTCAAGATACGTCCGTTGCTGTCGAAGCCTTTGATCAGGATTCGCTTACGCGGGACGGGTTGGAATCAGCCAAGGATCTTGGAACTCTGTCACCAGCCCTTGGGATTGTTGCTGGCGGCGGTCCCTTAACCAGTATTTTTGTTCGCGGTGTTGGCGCTCTGTCTGTGAACCCATTATCAGATGCAGCTGTCGCGCAAAACGTCGATGGTGTTTATTTAGGCCGTTCAAGTGGGGCCGCTGGCTTAGCCTTATACGATCTTGAACGCGTGGAACTTCTTAAAGGCCCACAAGGTACGCTTTACGGACGTAATGCCACGGGCGGCGTGATTAACTTTATTCCGCAAAAGCCAGTCTTGGGAGAAAACGAAGGTTATCTCCAAGCCGAGTATGGGCGGTTTAACAAGATCGGGGTGCAGGGCGCTATGAATTTAGCGGTTGATGATAGGGCCGCTTTCCGTCTTTCCGGGAATTTTCTTAACCGAGACGGATATTCCGATGACGGAACAAATGATGCAGATTCATTAAGTTTCCGGGCGCAAGCACTTTTTGAAGTTGGTGATGCAACAACGATCCGATTAGCTGGAGATTATTCCGAAGACAATGCGAAAGGACCAGGCGGTGATTTCGTCGGGACATATAGTAATGATACGGGATCCTTAGGTGTATTCACGCCATCAGGCATCGCTAGAGATACAGGTCCAAGTTCTCGCGCGGCCAATGATCTACGAAATACGGTTCGTCACACTCCAAGTTTCGCGTTTTTCCCCGATATTGAAACCGAAAATTTATTCCAAGATTTGTCATTCACAGGTATTATGGCAGAGATTACTCATGAGACAGATAGTGGTACGTTTACGGTTGTTCCTGCTTTCAGAAAATCTGATCAAAACTATGCATTTGCGGGACCAGGGTTCGCCCCTGCGCCAACATCTGAGCAGAATAGTCAAACAAGTATTGAAGCGCGTTTTGCCACAGATTTTGAAGGCCCCCTTAACGGGATTATAGGCGCTTTCTACATTGATGAAGAGATTTCAACGAGCACGAATTTCAACCAAGCTTACAATTCTCCCATCCAGAATTACGACAATGGTGGCGAATCTTGGGCTCTATTTGCGGACGGCACATTCGACGTCGCTGAAAATTTCCGCATATATGCAGGTTTGCGCTATACTGAAGATACCAAATTTGTTGACGGGATTAGCGATACATTCGTGACCTTCTGTGGGGGTCCTCCAGGCAGAAACCAGTTCTTAACACCTGGACCACCATTCAGATTGAATGCCTTCAACCATGGCTGTGATTCTGGCTTGATACCGAACCATCCGATTACAGCAGACCGAGATGCGTTCATTCAGCATTTTGTTGATTTAGGATTGATTGCGCCTGATTCAGTCGCAACTATTCCAGGGAATGGGCCGCCACCTGTATATAATTATCTTATTCCGGGTCAAAGTAACTTCCCTGATGCGCCGGGTCAGATTGCGTCCATTGTCAATGTGGGTGATGGCGTAATTACAAATAACCTTAGCTTTAACGAGCTCACTTACCGGGCCGGCCTAGAATGGGACTGGGGTGAAAATAACCTTTTATATGCAGGTTATGATCGCGGATATCGCGCTGGGGGCGTTGATTTGAGCACAGGCGCTACCTCAGTTTTTGACTCGGAATTTATTGATGCCTTTAAACTTGGATCTAAAAATCGCTTTTTGAATAATACATTGCAGCTTAACGGTGAAGCCTTTCTGTGGAAGTATGACGGACAGCAAATTTCTTACTTCACGACAGTTGATAGTGCTGCCAGCTTCCCAGTAGCTAATGCAGACGCGACTATTATAGGTGCCGAGCTCGATGTAATCTGGGCCGTGGCTGATAATACAACAATTAGCGGCAGTGCCCAAATTCTGGATTCTACTTATGATAAGTTAGTTCTTATTTCAGATGAGGGCCGGGGGCGTTTTGGGTGTGATTCTCTTGGGTTAATCCCTGATGCGGATAGAGAAGCAGGTGTGATAGAGAACTTTGACTGCTCAGGTCAAGATGCGTTATTTTCTCCAAAGTTTGGGGCGGACATGTCTATCAATCATATCGTAAATCTGAATGATTATGATTTGTCTTTGACAGCAGATGCCTCATATCGCGGCCAGCAAAGTACAAGTTTTTCTTTCTTGCCAGAAACAGATCGGGATGCCTATATCACACTTAATCTAGACGCGACTATATCACCAGAAGATGCAGGTTGGGCATTTTCAGTGTTCATGCGCAATGTGACTGACGAACGGTTCCTCCAGAACTCCAATGTTCAAAACCGGGGAAGCTTCTATGGGGTTTACAATGCGCCGCAAACCTATGGTGCCCGTGTTCGCGCGAACTTCTAAGCGGGTCTAACATCGCTAAAAAAATAGCCCTATCCGACTTCATCGGGTAGGGTTTGTCTATTAAGGAAGAGGGAAGCATGAAGAAATCTATTGTCCGCAATGTCGTCATCGCAGGGGCTTTGGCATTCCAAATTGGATGCAGTTCCGGAGAGCAAGATGCTCAGCAAAAAGCAACAGCAGATGAAGCAGTGTCTCGCCCTAATGTCCTTCTTATTGTCGCTGATGATTTAGGCTATTCTGATATAGGCGCCTTTGGCGGTGAGATTGATACACCTAATCTTGATGCGCTGGCCATGTCTGGCGTGCGTATGACGAATTTCTACACAGGCCCGACATGTTCGCCCACGAGGGCCATGCTGATGTCTGGCAAAGACTCTCACGCCGTTGGCCTTGGCGCTATGGCGGAAGCGCTTAACACCTTCAAAATATTACAGGGCAAGCCTGGTTATGAAGGCTACATGCACCCCGAGGTAACAACGATTGCAGAAAAGTTCTCCAGTGCAGGTTACCGCACAATGATGACAGGAAAATGGCATCTTGGCGATGCGCCTGAGCAAAGGCCGACCACTCAAGGTTTTGATTTGGCCTATAGTAGCCTGAAAGGTAATCCTGATCACTTTGGCGCAGGCCAAAATGGTGACCCCAATATGATTACGGCCAACTATACCGAAAATGGCGCGCCGGCTAGCTATCCTGTCGGTACCTATTCCAGCGATTTTCTAAGTAATAAAATGGTTGATTATATGGGAGCTGAGACAGCAGAGGATAAGCCATTTTTTGCTTACCTAGCCTTCACCGCGCCGCATTGGCCGCTTCAAGCGCCGAGAGACCTTATTGCAAAATATGAAGGGCGCTATGATGCAGGACCGACAGCTTTGCGGGCGTCTCGTATTGAAAAAATGAAAGCACTGGGGCTTCTGAGTGATTCTGCTTTAGCCGTGGAACTTCCCTCGCTCGTGGATTGGGATACGATGCCCGAAACTGAACGGGCTCTTTCTGCTCGTAAAATGGAAATATACGCTGCCATGGTGGATTCTATCGACCAGAATGTCGGTAAGGTTTTGGATCATTTGAAAACTACGGGGGCGTTTGAAAATACAATTATTATCTTCATGTCCGATAATGGGGCAGAGGGGATTCCCCAACGTCCTCTTACGGCCCGAACAAGTAATACAACGAACCCAACGTTCAAAGAAAAGGTACTCGGGGATATTGCCGTGGCCAATCTTGATCTTGATAAAATGGGAACCTCAGAGAGTTTCCTAACTTATGGCGGGAACTGGGCGAAAGCCGCCATGGCTCCTCTTCGGGAGTATAAGGGCGCAACTGAGGACGGCGGCATTAAAGCGCCGGCATTTGTGTCGGGGCCTGGTATAAAAGGCGAAAGAATTGTGACTGGCGCGCTTTCTGTCAGAGATATTATGCCAACAACTTTGGACCTTACGGGTATTGCCTATGAGCCTGATGCGGTGACGTCAGTGGATGGCATCAATGCGCCTTCAGCCATGTCTTGGGAACCTATTTTGAACGGGACGGCCGACTCTGTTCGCGATGAGAATGACGCTATGGCGTGGGAGCTCTTCTTTAAGCGCGGCGTCCGTCTTGGGGATTGGAAAGCGGTCTATGGCAAAGCCGACCCCAGCGCGCCACCAAACAGAGCAGAACGCTCACAATGGCGTCTTTATAATCTCAGTGTTGATCCAGCGGAGAGTACGGATGTTAAAGCCGAAAACCCAGACGTCATGAAACGCTTAATGACGGCTTGGGATATGTATGCAGAGGAAAATGGCGTCTTTTCACCTGGGCCGCCGAAGAAGCCAAAATGATTCAGCTGGGTTGTTGATCTCGCTTTAAACGGGATCGAACTCTTCGGTATCAATCGCTTTTCGCATGCGTTCTGGATAGCGGTGCCCTGAGACTGTGTCATGATTGATGAGGTTTGAGACTTCTTCAACCACGGCGGTCTCGACTGTCTTGTTTAAAGTTTCAAAGTTCTCTTCTAAATGAGCAATCGACGCTGTCCCTGGAATAGCATGAACATGGGCTCCTTGCGCCAGCACCCAGGCGAGCGAGAGCTGAGCAGCGCTCATATTCTCACGCGCCGCAATGGCATTAAATTTAGAAATGAGCTTTTGGTTCTTGGCCCAGTTTTCTTGATTAAACCTTGGATGGTTTGCCCTTAAGTCTTTGACGTCTAATTTCGCAGGATCTGTGATAGCGCCCGCTAGCGCCCCTCGGGCTACAGGTGAGAATGCAATAAAGGCTGTGCCTAAAGTCTTGCAGGTTTCAAGGACAGCAATTTCTGGATTGCGAGTCCAAAGGGAATATTCGGATTGCATGGCCGCAATAGGGTGTTCTTTCGCGGCATCTTTTAGAGTGTCTGCGGACATTTCAGAGAGGCCGATGGCTCCGATTTTGCCTTCTTCAATGAGGCGGCCTAGCGTCCCCACAGAGTCTTCAATAGGGATGTCCCGATCACGACGGTGCAGGTAATAGAGATCAATGAAATCGGTCTCTAGGGTTGCTAGGCTTTTCTCTACGGCGCGGCGAATTGTTTTGGGCTGGCAGTCTATACGGCGATTGCCATCATCAAATTCTATTCCGCATTTAGAGGCGATAAACACGTCTTTTCGCCGTGTTTTGAGAACGCGCGCCAAAAGGGCTTCGTTGCGACCCAAGCCGTAAAGCCTTGCGCTGTCTAAATGATCATAGCCAATATCAATGGCATGATGAAGAAGCTTTTCTCCCTCGGTATCACTTGGAAGCGGATAATAGGCTTGGCTAAGGGACATACACCCTAAACCAACGGAGTGAAGACTTTGCCCAGCTATTGAGCGCCTTTTTAAAGTCATTATATCGAGCCTATGCTAGGTGAAGAACGCTAATATTATGAACAATATACTGCCCCCCGCGAGAGCAAGCAATGTAGGGCGACGATAGTTTTTGGCAAGCACGCCAACGATCAAACCGCCGAACACGACGAGGAATAAACTAATCGCCGCCAGTATCTGGTACTTCTTAAAAAGTGTCGGGCCATGGCCTTTGTGAAGTTCCATCATTTTGTATTGTAGATTTGGTGTTTTCAAACTGGCTTTTAGGCCTTCTGCAGTTTGATCAAATTGAACATAAGGTCTTGATGTCGGGCGCGTCATGGCGGAACTGCCGCGACTGCGAATATACTCAAACTTAATATTCGTATCAGTTTTCGCTAATAATTTACGAATATCTCCCTCCAATGTCGGGCTTTTAAAATCGAGGGCCGCCCCAGCGGGTAAAACTATTGGAGCGGTTTCGGTCGCGCCCTTATTGTTCAATAAATAATTGCCCCCGGTAATAGCAACTAGAATAAATATAGGAGCGAGGATGGATGCCAAATATAAATGGACAAGGATTAAAAATCGGCGGAGTTTGAGAGGGTTCATGGAATATTCCTTTTGCGAGCCTTAAAGCGGCAGTCCAATATAGTTTTCAGCGATGCTCATCTGCGCCGCTTTTGAGTTTGCAATATAGTCGAGCTCTGCAATTTGCATCTTCCGTCTGAACGCTCCGTCATCTGGAAAGTTATGCATTAGGGATGTGAGATACCAAGCAAAGCGCGAAGATTTCCAAACACGCGCCAAAGCCTTTGTCTCATATGCGTTAAGACCGCTCTGATCTTTGTCTTTGAAGAAAGAAATCAGAGCAGGGGCCAAATAGGCAATATCGGAGGCGGCAAGATTAAGGCCCTTTGCCCCTGTCGGCGGAACGATATGAGCGGCGTCTCCTGCTAGCAGCAAGCTTCCGTAATGCATTTTTTCAAAGATAAAGGAGCGAAGAGGGGCTATTGATTTTTCAATGGAGCGGCCCGTCGTAATGTTGGCCGCGAAATTAGGGCCAAGGCGCAGTTTCAGCTCATCCCAAATTCTATCATCAGGCCAGTCATCAATGTTCTCATCGGTCGGCACTTGAAGATAATAACGACTGCGGGTGTTAGATCTCATGGATGCCAGGCCAAATCCATTATGGTGATTGGCATAGACCACTTCATGCGCGCAAGGCGGAACATCCGCGAGAATGCCAAGCCACCCAAACGGATAGGTTTGTTCAACGGAGCTTGAAAACTTCGCAGGAATGGCCTGTCGTGAAGGGCCATGAAAACCATCGCAGCCCGCAATAAACCTTGCGCCTATGCGGTGCTCGGCGCCGTCTTTTTGATAAGTGACATAAGGGGCTTCGCTCTCAATATCGTGAAGGGTAACATCAGCGGCTTCGTAAATTATTTGAACGCCGCGCGAGGCGGCCGCGTCCATTAGGTCTCTCGTGAGTTCGGTCTGGCCATAAACGACAACATGTTTTCCAGTCAGCTCTCGAACGGGAATTTTTATGAGCTTGTCACGATCCGTAAGTGATACATAATCATGGGGGAGGCCTTCGGCATGCAGCCGAGAAGCCAAATCAAGCTGTTCCATAATATTAATAGTGCCTTGTTCCAAGACGCCCGCCCGAATGCGGCCGAGAACATAGGCGCCAGATTTACGCTCTAAGATAACAGCGTCAACACCAGCCTGTGCCAATAAATGCCCGAGCATTAGGCCCGAGGGGCCAGCTCCGATGATGATGACATCCGTCTTCACTAGGCGTTTTGTTTCTCAACGAGCTGCTGGATTTTTTCCATGACTTCATGGGTTGCAAGAATTTGTTGTACGGAGCCATTGGGTTCACGGTCTTCAGCTATGGCAGAGAGGAACTCTCGCTGCATAAGTTCAATGCCATTGGTCGAAACATCGATGCCAGACACATCGACGACGTCGCCTGTACCTGTTTTCATATCGTCATAATAAGCCGTATATGTTCCATTGTCGCAGATATAACGGAAGTTCGTACCGAGAGGGCCTTCATTGTTGAAAGAGAGTGAAAGGTTGCAAACTTTGCCGCTGGGTGTGCGCATGACTATACCCATATCCATATAGATACCAAGATCAGGATGAACGGGCCCCGCTACGGCATAGACATGAGAAATAGGTTCTTGCGTTTGGTACATGAACAAGTCGATGGAATGGGCCGAATGATGCCAGAGAAGATGATCAACCCATGAACGCTTTTCACCTAAAGCATTTGTATTTGTACGGCGAAAGAACATGGTGCGAATTTGCATTTGCTGGACGTTCAAATCGCCAGCTTTGACTTTATTATGTACCCATTGATGGGGCGGATTAAAGCGGCGCACATGGCCAACCATGGCCTTTTTACCTGACGCATTTGCGACGTCGACAAGGCGGCGTGAGTCTTCGATATTATCAGCCATAGGAATTTCAACAAAGCAATGCTTACCAGCTTCTAAGACCTGAATGGCCTGCGCCGCATGCTGTTGTGTTGGCGTAACTAATATCGCAGCATCGACATCATCACGGGCTAAACCTTCGGCCAAGTCCAGACCCCAATGGGGAATATTGCGTTCTTCGGCCATGGCTTTCGTGGGCTCGGCACTGCCGCCAATAATTGAGGTGACTTCAACGCCGTCAATATTATCTAATGCGGCCATGTGTTTGCGTCCAAAGGCGCCTGTCGCGCCTGCAACTAATAATCTCATTTTCCATTCTCCAATACGATATGCCCTAACGCCGTATTCGAGGCGGGGACGTGATAATGCCGATGTAATTCTTTGGGGTTAGTAAGCGCGCCCAGCATGACAAGCCACATAACGAGTTCAATGCCTTCGGAACCTGTTTCGCGCAGATATTCAATATGCTGTACCTGCCGTAGACGGTCGGGGTCAGCCGTGAGGTCATCCAAAAACTTCTGATCCCATTCAGCATTGATGAGGCCAGCGCGCGGTCCCTGCAGCTGATGGCTCATACCGCCCGTGCCCCAGACTTGGACATTTAGGTCTTCTGGAAAGCTGTCGACCGCGCGGGAGATAGCTTGCCCTAAGCGAAAGCAGCGGTCGCCTGAAGGAATTGGGTAGGTCACAACATTTATCATGATCGGGACTACTAGCGCGGGCCAATTATCAGGTTGTCCAAACATGGCTGAAAGCGGCACAGTAAGGCCATGATCGACATCCATTTCATTGATGATTGTCATATCGAACTCATCAATGATGAGGCTCTGGGCAATATGCCAAGCTAAGTCGGGATGGTTTTTGACGGTCGGAACGGGGCGAGGGCCCCAGCCTTCATCTGCGGATTGAAATTCTTCTGCGCAGCCTATTGCAAATGTCGGGATAAGGTCTTGGCCGAAGGCTGACGCATGGTCGTTGAATACAAGGACAACAACATCGGGTTTATTCTCTGGGGTGCTAATCCATTCTTTAGTCCACTCATAGCCTGCAAAAATGGGCTTAAAATAAGGGTCTTCTTGTTTGCCTTGGTCTATCCCTACGCCAATAAGCGGAACGTGACTGGTGGCGACACCTGCGGTAATTTTAGCCATTTTATTTTCCGTCCTTGATTGAGCGAACGCCGTCTGGGGAACGCCCCCCTGCAGTCATCATGGCTTTGTAATCATCTACATTCATTCCGGTCATGGTCGACACGGCTTGTACAAAGGAAAGACCATCCGTCGAGAAGACCTTGGCGAGGTAATAGATATTACCACCAAGATCGAGTAGGCGGTTATAATCACGCGCCAGCAAAGCTTCTTTTTGTTTTTCTGTAATTTTCCAATCCGCGAGATAAGCCTCTTCATCCGCGAGCCATTTCTTGCGGTTCTCAGGCTTCATCAGGGTCATACAGAATTGATTGAGATGATACCCTTGCCTTGCGCGCTTGGTTGTAAAGACACGCGTCCCCGGAATATCTTCAAATGCTTCGGTATAATTGTGAAGGCTCTTATCCATTTTCGAGCTCCATTAGCTTCGTGATTAGCCGGCGAGCATGTGCGCCGCCTGAATCAATCGATAGGACCCGCAGATCCATGTCCGGATTGTCAGCGATTGATTTTTGCTGGCCTTCTAAAATGTCTATGTCTTCGTGAAAAATCTTATTCTGTCCTGACCGGATACGCTCTGTAAGACCTTGGTCCTCAATGCGGAAGTTACGCGCCATACCCCAAAAATAATGGCATGATGTTTCTGTCTCGGGCGTCATGGAATCTATCACAAATCCGCGTACACCCGAGTCATGACTTTCAATCGTATCGCCGTTCTCAACGGGAGAGACGCCAACATCGATATTGACGGAGCAGGGTTCAAGAAACTCGCAAATCTGCCAACGGTTCACTGCGACGTCCTTCTGAAGAGCATCGCGCCAAAAAGGCGGCGGCGAGATGTTTGGTATCCAGCGCGAGAGCGTGACCTTGTCCCCATCAACAAAGGTTTCCAGAGGGGCTTCTTGTAATTCTTTTTGGCCAATTGAGCCGGCATGCACATAGGTTTCATGGGTAAGGTCCATCAGATTGTCGATGAAAAGCCGGTAATCGCATCCGACATTCATATAGCCGCCATCAAATACCCAGCCTGGTGTGTCGCATGGCCAAAAGTCGGGGAGTTTGCTTTCGTCCGCTTTCTCCTGATCGCCAATCCAGACCCATACATAGCGATATTTTTCGGCCACTGCGTAGCTAGGTGTGCAGATTTTCTTGTTTACGGGTTCTTCCACCATGGGCATTTCCTCGGGCGTGCCATCGGGGCCAATAAGCATGCCGTGATATTTACAGCGGATATTATCGCCTTCGCGTATCCCCATAGATAACGGCAGAAGGCGGTGCGGGCAGGCATCACGCATAGCCACGACGCTTCCGTCGAGTTTGCGATACATAACGATAGGCTCCCCGCAGATCTTTCTAGCGAGGGGTTTATTCGCGACCTCTCCGTCCCAAGCCGCAATATACCAACGATTACGAATAAAAGTCATAGACCACGCTCCTTCAAGATTTCATCAAGGCGTGGATAGACGCGGCGCGCATTGCCTTCGAATATGTTATGGCGAACGTCTGGAGCGAGCCCAAGATTTTCGACGTAGCGCTTTGTGTCATCGAAATAAAAGCCCGTTTGCGGGTCAATGCCGCGAACCGCGCCAATCATCTCGGAGGCGAAGAGGATGTTTTTAGGGTCTATTACGTCGAAGAGAAGGTCAATTCCGGGCTGATGGTAAACGCAGGTGTCGAAATAGACATTATTCATGATGTACTCTTCCAAAGACGGCCGCTTCATCATGTCAGCCAAGCCGCGATAGCGGCCCCAGTGATAAGGCACTGCGCCGCCGCCATGCGGGATGATGAAATTTAGCTCTGGAAAGTCTGCAAACAGATCGCCTGTCATGAGGTTCATAAAGGCATTAGTGTCGGCCGCCATATAGTATGAGCCTGTTGCATGTAGGCAGTCATTACATGACCCTGAGACGTGGATCATGGCTGGAACTCGAAGTTCTACCATTTTCTCATAGAGTGGATACCAATAGCGGTCCGTGAGGGATGGGGCAGAGAAGTGTCCGCCGGATGGGTCGGGGTTCAGGTTGCAGCCCACAAACCCAAGCTCATTGACGCAACGTTCCAGCTCTTCAATGGCGTCTTCAAGACCAACGGGTTTTCCGTCTTTTACTTGTTGCGGCAATTGGCAGACGCCGACGAAATTATTCGGAAATAGATCCACCGTTCGCTTAATCATATTGTTACAGGCGTGAGCCCAATCCACAGAGGTTTCACTGTCGCCAATATGCGGTTCCATTCGAGACGCTCTGGGAGAGAATATCGTAATATCAGCGCCGCGTTCTTGTTGAAGCTTAAACTGATTATTTGCGATTATCTCATGCAGCTCTTCATCCGCATATTCGGGTAGGGTAGGGCGCGGAAGCGAACCGTTTTCAAGGCGGGCTTTCTGGGCCTCGCGAAAGTCCAAATGCGCTTGCGGCACCAAAGTTTGGTGGCCATGGCAATCAATGATCAAGCTCATAAGTGTCCCGTAAATCTGACTAGAGGTGATATCTAACGAATTTGCGGCGTTTAAACGAATTAGGAGTCTACATTTGGTATAAGAAAATGCTAATCAGTGATAATGAAGACTTGGCTTTTTAATATCAGGCATTTGCGGGCATTCGTAAAAACCGTTGACCTTGGCACATTGTTATCAGCAGCCCGCGCCGTGAGCTTATCTCAATCTGCTGTCACGCAGGCTATTGCGAAACTTGAAAACCAATTAGACGTTCGTTTGTTCAATCGACAAAATGAGGGGATGGTTCCAACGGATGCCGCCAAGCTGATCTATCCGCGCGTGCAGGCTGTTTTAAAGCACATTGGCCGCCGAAATGTCACCCATACTCAAATCAAAGCTTTTCTCGCGCTCTCTCGTGGCGGCAACTACGCGGAAGCCTCTCATTTGACGGGCCTCTCTACGGCCTCATTGCATCGGGCTATACGAGATCTTGAAATTGTTCTGGGGCAAGATTTAACCCGCCGAAAAGGGCGAGGGGTCGTCCTGACGGATTTTGGTCAAATCCAAGCCCGTCAATATGGCCTTGCCGCCGCTGAGCTCCGTTACATGATTGAAGATATAGCCGCGTTTAAAGGCGTAAAGTCAGGCCGTGTTGGTATTGGCGCGATGCCGCTTTGCCGCGCGCGCGTGCTCCCATCTGCAATCGTAAAATATCAACAAGAATATCCTGATATCGATATCAGTATTGCCGAAGGCTCATTCATTGAATTGATAGAACCATTGCGTAATGGGGAGCTTGATTTTCTAATAGGCGCCTTACGCGATCCCGGACCAGGCCCCGATCTTGTGCAAGTGCCGCTTTTTGAAGATGCGCCTGTTATAGTCGGGCGGTCGGGACATCCCCTTGTGTCGCCTAAAGCGCTTTCAGCTATGCCTATTCAGGCATTGAGTGAATATCCTTGGTGCGTTCCAAACCCAGGTGTGCCGCTCAGAGAAAAATGGGAAAGTCTATTCACAGAAGAGGGCCTAGCTGTCCCGCGTATTTCTGTTGAATGCGGCTCCGTCATAGCCAACCGTCAAATCTTGATGAAAACGGACTGTTTGACCATCCTATCCCCGGACCAAGTGGCCGTGGAATTAGAGGCGGGATGGCTGTCTATTGTATGTTCTTTGCCGCCGCGCCTAAACCGGATGATTGGCTTGACCCATCGAGAGGGCTGGAGACCCACAAAATCTCAGTCTAATTTTATGCAAGACCTTAAGGTCGTTTGCTAAAACAATTCGTATTTTCTAATGGGCCGCACTGACTTTGGACTGGAACTGAAATGAATGAAGATTAATAGTCGCGCGATAGTGAATATATAGAGGGTTATATGGCTGAACATGTTGTTGTGCAAAATATCGACCGCGTTGATCTAAGCGTCGTTGACGGTCTTGGCGCTTGCGGAGTAGCGACTGTTTCCGAAGCTCAAGGGCGAACAGGCTGTATGAAACCCTATATGCGCCCCATCTATCCTGGCGCGCGCGTTGCAGGGAATGCTGTTACAGTTTCAATACCGCCCGCAGATAATTGGATGATCCATGTTGTCGTTGAGCAATGCCAGGAAGGGGACATTCTTGTCATTTCTCCGACGTCTGAATCTGATGCAGGATATTTTGGAGACCTCTTTGCAACATCCTTGAAGTTACGCGGTGTTCGGGGCTTAATTATTGAAGGCGGCGTCCGCGATCTTGCGGAACTGCAAGATATGGATTTCCCCGTTTGGTCTAAATATGTGCGCGGGACGGGCACAGTGAAGGAAAGCCTTGGCTCAATTAACGTGCCAATTGTCTGTGCGGGACAGTCTATAAACCCCGGAGACGTCATCATCGCTGATGATGACGGCGTCTGTGTTGTGCCGCATAGCACAGCCGAAACTGTGCTAATAAATTCTCACGCGCGAGAAGAAAAAGAAGCGCGTAACCGCGCAAAATTCGCGGCTGGTGAGCTTGGTCTTGATGTTTACGGCATGCGCGAGCGGCTCAAAGAAAAGGGATTAAAATATATCTGATGTCCAAAGCTCAAGCACAGACTCCAACAGAAGGCGCGCGTGACGTGCATGCCAGCCCTAAGGTTCCTGCCTTTAAGGTACCTGACGGTGCTGTGGACGCGCATTGTCATGTCTTTGGTCCATCTGATAAATTCCCTTACTCACCTATCCGAAAATATACGCCCGTTGATGCGCCTACGAAGAAGCTATTCGCCCTCAGGGACCATTTAGGTTTTGATAAAAATGTGCTCGTGCAGGCGAGCTGTCATGGTAAAAATAATGACGCCATGGTGGATTGTTTGGAACGCTCAAACGGCAAGGCGAGGGGAGTCGCCATTGTTGATCCCGCCATATCGGACGCTGAGTTGCAGGCCTTGGACAGCGCAGGGGTAAGAGGGGTTCGGTTTAACTTCCTAAAGCGCCTAGTCGATCCGACGCCAAAATCCGAATATCTCAAAATCGCCAAACGGGTGGCCAAAATGGGCTGGCATGTCGTTGTCTATTTCGAGGTTGAAGAGCTTGAGGAGATTACGCCGTTTTTGGAATCCATCCCAACGATTGTCGTTATAGATCACATGGGACGGCCCGATGTTTCTTTGGGCGCGGAGGACAAACAGTTCAATCGCTTCGTAAAACTCATATCTGATAACGCGAATTTTTGGGTGAAAGTCTCTTGTCCGGAACGGCTTTCTGTTGAGGGGCCACCCTATGATGATGTTGTCCCTTTCGCGCGCACCTTGGTTGAGCGCTTCCCGGACCGCGTGTTATGGGGCACCGATTGGCCGCATCCCAATATGAAAACCCATACACCCGATGACGGCCTGCTCGTTGACCGTATTCCGCACATTGCACCGACAGCCGAGCTTCAGCGTAAATTGCTCGTGAGCAACCCGATGAATTTATATTGGCCTGGGCATAAAGCATGAACGGCATTCCCTGCATGTTGATGCGCGGCGGCACATCGAAAGGACCGTTCTTTCTCGCCAGTGATTTACCTTCCAATATTGAGGCGCGTAACCAAGCCTTGTTGGCCCTCATGGGATCACCTGATGCTCGTCAAATCGACGGCATAGGTGGAGCCCATCCGCTCACCAGTAAAGTCGCAATTGTTTCCCCCTCCAAGCGTGAAGATTCGGATGTGGACTATCTCTTTCTTCAAATCACGCCAGAAACGAATGTTATATCTGACTCCCAAAATTGCGGAAACATGCTGGCCGCTGTCGGACCCTTTGCCATTGAGCGAGACCTCGTAAGCCCGGAAGACGGCGAAACAACGGTGCGGGTCTATATGGTCAATTCAGATTCACGCGCGGATCTGATTGTGCAAACGCCAAACCGGAAAGTGAGCTATGAAGGCACTGCGAGGATTGACGGGGTTCCCGGATGTCATGCACCAATATTACAAAATTATTTCGGGACAGCGGGAGCCCAGTGCGGGGCTCTATTACCAACAGGAAACGAATTGGATGTTATCGAGGGTATTGAATGCACTTTGGTCGATAATGGAATGCCCAGCGTTTTAGTGCGGGCCAAAGACTTTGGTCTGAGTGGGTATGAAACACCGCAAGAGCTTGAAGATAATTCTGTATTGAAAATGCGGCTTGAGGCCATCAGGCTGGAAGCGGGCAGGCTTATGAATTTAGGGGATGTCTCAGATATGACTATTCCAAAAATGTGCTTGATTGCGCCGCCCCGTAATGGCGGGATTATTTCAACGCGTACCTTTATCCCGCACCGTGTCCATCAAGCTGTCGGCGTGCTCGCGGCTGCATCTGATGCGGCAGGCTGTATGTTTTTAGGCGGCGTCGCAGCAGGAATGGCCGAATTTGAAGAGACAAACCCGTGCCGCGTGAATGTCGAGCACCCCACAGGCGCACTGACTGTTGAGTTAGAATGGGAAAATGGCACCGTCATTCGCGCAGCCCTTTTGCGAACAGCCCGTAAACTCATGGATGGAATGGTTTATCTATGAAAATTGGAATTATTGGATTTGGCGAAGCAGGGCACATGTTTGGCAAACATCTGGCAAAACATGCCGATGTGCATGCTTTCGACCTAAAACAAGACCATGCTATGCAGGCCAAGGCCGCATCTGCCAATGTGACTTTCCACACTAGCTTGGAACAGGCCCTAGTCGGCGCGGATTATATTCTCTCGCTTGTAACGGCTAAGCAGGCTCCAATTGCTGCGAAACAAGCTGCTCAATTTTTAAGAGACACCCAGTATTTCTTAGAAATGAATTCTGTTTCGCCTGGCACAAAGCAGGCCAATGCACAGCACTGTAACAACCTCGTCGATATTGCCATTATGGCACCCGTTTACCCCAAGGAAGCTAATGTGCCGCTATTGCTGTCTCACCCTAATGGTGAGACTTTAGCCGCGACACTGAATAAGCTTGGCCTTAACGTAAGAACAGTTGGCGCAGAGATAGGGCGAGCGGCTGCGATAAAAATGTGCCGTTCTGTATTAATTAAGGGCATGGAAGCGCTAACGCTGGAGTGCTTTCAAACAGCGCGCTTTTACGATGTTGAAGACGAAATTAAGGCCTCAATGCATGGGAGTTTTCCGGGCATGGGCTGGGATAAAGACCGCGTGGATTATTGGTTTGAACGCGTCTCAACCCACGGGGTAAGGCGGGCCGAGGAAATGCGCGAAGTGGCCAAAACCGTCAAAGATGCCAAAATAATTTCAGAGATGTCTAAAACAGTTGCAGAGAGTTTTGATAAATTCATGCATAAGAATAATAATTGAAAACCTATCAAAACTATCAATTCGGTTTATCCTATGAGTTTGGATAAGTTGATTGCAAACTAAAAAACAGGGGACACAAATGTCAGAGACAAAGCAAGCCAGCAATATACACGGTATAATCCTTGTTCTTGCCGCCGTTATGCCCGCTATGGCGATCATTTCTCTAGTGCCCGTCATGCCTCTCTTGGGACGAGAGTTTGGCCCAATACCGGGAAGTAAGGCTTTGGTTCCTATTGCGCTTACAGTCCCGGCGCTTTGTGTGGCTCTATTTTCGCCGCTAGCTGGATGGCTATCTGACAGAGTAGGGCGCAAAATGCTCTTGGTTTTTGCTTTGCTGGGCTATGCGGCTATCGGCATCGTGCCTTATTTTTTGACTGACTTGAAACAGATTATTGGCGCCCGCATAGGTCTAGGTGTTTTTGAAGCGGTTATTATGACCGTCGCGACAGCTTTAATTGGTGACTATTTCAAAGGGGCAGCCCGAGAAAAATGGATCGGTATTCAAGTCGCCGTCGTTAGTGTGAGTGCCATTTTCCTAATTGCCATAGGCGGGGCCCTTGGGGATACTATTGGATCTCGTGGCCCGTTTCTGATGTATCTTCTGGCTATTCCAATAGCGCTGCTGGTCGCCTGGAAATTATTCGAACCCGCTATAATTGAAAAAGCGAGTGGCTTGAAAGGTAGCTTGCCGTGGAAATCGCTCGCGCCGCTTTTACTGACAACTCTGGGCGTTGGCATCTTCTTCTACACAGCGATTGTTAAGCTCGGCGATATTCTTCTCCTGACCGGTGACGTAACGCCAGGCGTTATAGGCGGTGTTGGCGCCGTCTTTAACATCGGCGTCATGCTTGGAACCTTTTTGTTTATCAAACTCAAAGCGAAGTCTTCGGGTCCAAAACTACTGGCCATCGGCATGTTGCTCTTTGCGATAGGCTATGCCGGAATGGGGCTTTCAGGAACTTTTGCGATGACCGTAGCATTCGCACTTATCACGAGCCTTGGCGCGGGGTTATTGCTCCCCACGATGCTGACATGGGTCATGAGTATTTTACCCGGCAATGTTCGGGGGCGGGGAACGGGCCTTTGGACTGGAATGTTTTTCTTAGGACAATTCGTTGCGCCACTCGTTGCCGTCGCGCTCTACAAGCCTGCAGGAGGCCTCAGCAATGTTCTTTTGGCATACGGCATTATCGCGGCAGTCTTGATGGTCGTTGCGGCCATTGGGTCTCGCGGGGCGAAAAGCCTAACCCAAGACCATTAGGGACAAGCGAACGTCTCTATAGTTAAAGTAGAGCCAATTTAGCTGACTTCACCATTTAAGGGTAGCGGTAAGGATGTAGCTGATACGAAAAGATATAAAAATCGCATAATGTTTATTATGAGAAATTTATACTATGGAGTATTCTAAACTATAGGTTCTCAATTATGGTTGACGCTTACACCATATATTGGCAAGTATGCTCTCTGTAAATCATTCAATCTGGCGCGCATGGAGACTCCATTGAGGAACGTAATCAAGAAACTCGCGCTGACTCTTCCGCCCGTCAGGAAAATCCACACAGATCTGGAAAATCGCCGGCGGCGTGTGGCTGAACTTGAGGGTCACCTTAAAGTTTTGAAAAAACAGATGGCTAGAGCTTTGAATTCAAGCAGTTTTGCGAGTCTTTCTGAGAGCACAGCGGCGTCCGACATGAAATATATCAAGGGTGAGCGCGACAAAGCTATTGAACAAACGAAGCTTATTACGTCTAAATATGACACGCTTTATCGCGATTTTTGCGTTGTAAGCATGTCAAATGAGGCTTTATTGAAGACCAATGACGCGCTCATGAATGGTGACTTAAAGCCTTCCGGCAAGCCTTTGATTAATAATGCTAAATCCAGAAAGCCGGCCTCTAAGAGGAAAGTCGCTACGCCAAAGAAAACGACGACAGTAAGAGCGCGCAAGACTAAAACTTCCAGCAAGGCCCGCCAGGCATAGAGCTTATCAACTTCGCCATATTTTACGGCCTAAATAGAAATTCAATGGATATATTATTGTGACGGTTGCCTATAGAAATGACCCTGTTTTGCTTCAATGGTGTGAAAAACTCTTGGCAAATGGCGCGTTTGAAGAGGCTGAAGGCTTTGCCAAGGTGCTTCACGAGGCGAATGAGCACCCTTCCCGCCTCATGCTGGCGCGCGCTTTGGACGCAAATGGGAAGGCTGAGAAAGCCTCTAAGCTCCTGAAAGACTTTAGTGATGAAAAAATGGGAACCGTGGGCCCTGAAATGTTTGAAGTTTTGCAGCTTAATGGAAAAATCCTAGCGTCTCTGGGCAAGTTGAAGAAATCAAAAGCAAATCTTGAGCGTGCCCTTACGGTTCTGCCCGCAGATGAGTGCTTTGATAAGGTGCGCGCGAGCACAGAGTATCAATTAGCGAGCCTTCTGGCTGCGCTGGGCAAGTTTGAACCCGCCCAAGTTATATTTAACAAAGCTATGCCCGTCAGGTGCGATAATGCCTGGGAAACAAGCGCTCGCATTGTTGATTTTTTTGTTCAGGACTCATCAAGCAGCAATGAGAAGGCATGGCTGAAAAATAAGACGCTTGGGCTCTCGCCTGACTTAGATGTCAACCCAGACGCTAAACTGATTTATCTCGTTTCTGGTGACTTGTCTTATTGCAAAAAATTTGGGCCTAGCCTTGTTAAACACATTGCAAAGGTCGGAAATTCTAACGTTCATCTCCATATACACGGCATTTCAATCGGTTCAAAAGACCTCGGAAGCCAAAAAGAGGCTTGGACTGCGTTAAATGAAGAGTTGCTTTCAATGGGAGCGTCGGTTTCAGTCTCAAAGCGGCATATAGACTCGGACAATTTTGACCAAAATCAGATGAAGTCAATTTACTCCTTTGAACGCTTCAACATATTGCCTCACATTCTCAAAACTTATGACCTTCCTGTATTAGTTGCAGATATTGATCAACTTCCGCTGAGAGACCCCACCGGCTTATTGGATAAGACCTTTGACGTCGCATTGCTTAGATTTCCGAAAGGCGTTTTAAATATCCTCTCTGTCGTTTCAGCGACCCTGTCGGTTTTTCGCCCGACAAAGGACGGAATATCTGCAGCCGCGCAATTACGCGATTACTTTAAAAGCGCCATTGCCAATCCCGCAAAGCTGAGCTGGCATGTTGATCAAGCCGGCCTTGCTGTCCTCGATTACAAAAATACCGAAGCTAAAATTCATCACTTAAACCCGAAACTGGTAGTGACAGACCCGACTAAATTTGACCCTTTAGAGGCCGTTGATGAGGGTGCTTGGTTTTGGTCGGTGACAAATAGTATCGCCGGCAATGCCAAGGAATTAGACGCTTATGAATTGGATACCATCGAGATCGGGCTAAGCGCTTAAATGAATTCTGGCACGTCTTCCGCGAAAGAAACTATGTTTCCTGACCAAAATATTTTGATTTTGGGTGCCTCTGGCATGCTGGGCAGCGCGCTATTTACATCCCTGCCCCAGATCAGCACGTCTTATAAGACCTTCGGCACGGTGCGCGGATCATCAGCTGTGCCTATATGCGGCGACCGCATGGAATTGATTCGCCTAAAAGACGTTTTTGATCGCGGCGCCCTCCTCCACATATTGGAAACGCATAAAATTGACGTCGTGATCAATGCAATTGGACTCATCAAGCAACTTGGCGGCACCCCCAAGGCCGCTTTCGTGAAGACCAACGCTTGGTTGCCACACGCCCTTATGGAGCTTTGCGATGAGGTCGGCGCGCGGTTTATTGAAATTTCTACGGATTGCGTTTTTACGGGTGATAAAGGCAATTACAGCGAAGATGATAGGCCTGATGCCCGCGATATATATGGCCTGACGAAGCTTATGGGCGAAGTGACGGATAATCCCAAAGCTCTGACTATTCGCACATCTATTATTGGACATGAAAGCGGCCGCGCGGCCTCGCTTGTTGATTGGTTTCTATCACAATCGGGCACAGTAGGCGGTTATAATAAGGCTATTTTCTCTGGCTTTCCCACGGCCTATCTGGCCGACATCATCGGGCGTTATGTTCTGCCCAATTCACAGCTTTACGGGCTCTATCATGTCTCGGCGAATCCGATTGACAAATTTAGCCTGCTTAGCCTAGTAGCACAGGCATATCAGCATGATGTTGAGCTCGTGCCTAATGATAAGCTGATTATCGATAGATCTTTGGATTCCACAAGGTTTAGAGATGAAACAGGGTTTGTTCCTCCTGACTGGCCTGACTTGATAAATATAATGAAATCGGATCGTCCCGTCTGGAAGAGATATGAGCACTGAATTAGCTGGCAAGAAAATCCTTATTAACGGAGGCACAGGATCTTTCGGCAATATGGTTCTGCGTGATTTTTTGACCGAAGACGTCGAAGAAATTCGCGTGCTTAGCCGCGATGAAAAAAAACAAGACGATATGCGCAAGTTCTATAAGGATAGCCGCCTTAAATTTTATATTGGGAATGTGCGCGACATAGATAGTGTCAGAGTTGCCAGCGCGGGCGTGGATTTCATTTTCCATGCTGCCGCGCTCAAACAGGTGCCCTCTTGCGAGTTCTTCCCAATGGAAGCCGTTAAAACCAATGTCGAAGGCACTGATAATACGATCCGCGCCGCAATTGAGAACGGCGTTAAGCAAATCGTTGTCCTCAGCACAGATAAAGCGGTTTATCCGATCAACGCTATGGGTATCAGTAAAGCGATGATGGAGAAGGTTGCTATTGCGCGCTCTCGTCATATTGGCTCCAGCGGCCCTATCGTCAACGTGACGCGATATGGCAATGTCATGGCTTCACGTGGGTCTGTTATTCCGCTCTTTACGAAACAAATTTTATCGGGCGGCCCTGTGACCGTGACGAATAAAGATATGACGCGCTTTCTCATGTCCCTGCCCGAATCTGTTTCCCTCGTTAAATACGCGTATGAGAACGGAAATCAGGGCGATACATTTGTGCAAAAATCACCCGCGGCAACCATTGAAACGCTATATCTCGCCTTAATGAAGATTTTTGATAAGACGGTTCCCGTTAAATCTATCGGCATTCGGCACGGCGAGAAGATGTATGAGGCGCTTGCTAGCCGCGAGGAAATGCAAGTGGCCGTAGACGAAGGCGGTTATTTGCGCATACCGTGCGACGCCCGTGATTTGAATTATGACAAATATGTTGATGACGGCGACAATATTCCAGTGATACCCGATGAGTATAGCTCCCAAAATACAAATATTCTTGATGTTGACGGGACTGTTGAGCTCCTTTTGAAAATTGATTTCATAAAACAGCAATTAGGGCAGATGGATAAAGATGCCCATTGGTCGCCCTCATGAAGATACTCACAATTGTCGGCACTCGGCCTGAGCTTATAAAAATGTCGCGCGTGATCGCGACCTTTGATGACCATACAGAGCATGTCCTCGTTCATACGGGACAAAATTATGACTATGAGCTCAATAAGGTTTTCTTTGACGATCTAGGCATCCGTAAACCTGATTATTTCATGGAAGCCGCCGTTGCGGGCGCGCCTATGGAGACCATTGCTAACATCCTCACCAAGTCTGATAAGATTTTGGAGGAGGTAAAACCCGATGCTATGTTAATTTATGGTGATACGAATTCAGGACTAAGCGTCATTGCCGCAAAACGCCGCAAAATTCCGATCTTTCATATGGAAGCGGGCAATCGCTGTTTTGATGAGCGTGTGCCCGAAGAAATAAACCGTAAGATTATCGACCATACGTCTGATATTAATTTCGCCCTAACGGAACGCGCAAAAGAATACCTCGTGGCTGAAGGCATCCCTGGCGACCGGGTCATGGTCAGCGGCTCCCATATGGAAGAGGTTTTGGGGTTCTACGCCGATAAGATTGAGGCCTCCGATGTATTGAAGCGCTTGTCGCTCGAAAAAGGCAATTACTTCATCCTTAGTCTGCACCGCGAAGAGAATGTGGACAGGCCTGAGCGCATTCAAGAGCTCTCGCGCCTTGTTAAGAACCTACAAGAGCGTTTTGGCTGCAAAGTTATTGTCAGCACCCATCCCAGAACCCGCGTAAGGCTGGAGGCGCAAGGCCTTAAGGATGATGATGTTTTCATGCCGCCATTTGGGTTCTTTGACTATATCGCGCTTCAAAAAAATGCACGCTGCGTCGTTTCAGATAGCGGCACAATTAGCGAAGAATCAAACTTACTGGGCTTCCCGGCGGTTACCGTACGCGACGCGCATGAGCGTCCTGAGATTATGGATGCAGGCGGCCTCGTCATGGTGCCGCTTCAAAGCGACAAGATCATCAACGCGATTAATGTTGTGACGGCATTATCTGTAGATGCACATGACGCCGTTTCAGATTATCGCGGCGGACATGTAAGCCGCAAAATTCTCTATAGTGTTATGAGCTATATAGACTTAGTAAACAGGGAAACCTGGCGAAAGGATAGCCCAGCTTAGGCGAAACAGCATGGCATTTGAAGATTTCCTACGTTCGATTCCGCTAGTGCAAAAGCACATCATGCGTACGCGCTTGCTCATGCATGAGAACAGGAAGTTCAGAGAATTCCTAGAAGATAACGGTATTAAGGCTGATGACGTCCTTTCAAGCGAGAGCGATGTTGACGGCGAAGGCCTCGCTGAAGGTCACAATTTTCTTCCCAATACAGATATCGAAACCGCCTTTAAAACCGTGTCGACATCGTTGCGCGCGGAGCAAAAAAGAGCTGCAAATTTAGAAGCGAGCTTATACGTCTTGCAGATTGACTATAATAATTTACTTTTGCAGCCAATAGCGGATGAAGCTGTTAAAGTAAAAACAGCTGCGAAAGCAAAGCCTAAAGCGGCCGCAAAAAAACGCAAACCGACGAAGACATAATCGAGCGATAGTTATGATCCACAGCATTGACCCCACAAAACACGCCGACACCCTCTTCCAAAATGGCGACCCCAAAGTCACGATTGTCATACCTGTCTATAATGGCTCCAATTATTGCGCAGGCGCGATTAATAGCGCCTTGAATCAAAGCTACCCAAATGTCGAAGTCTTGGTCGTAAATGACGGCTCAAATGATGACGGCGCGACAGCCAAAATCTGTAAATCCTATGGTGATCAGATTGTCTATGTTGAGCAAGAAAACCAAGGCGTTGCTGGGGCAATGAACACGGCGCTGGAACATATGTCCGGCGATCTATTTTGCTGGCTAAGCCATGATGACGAGCATTTACCCGACAAAACCCAGAAGCAAATTGACTTTATGAGGTCTTTGGGCCGCGGCGATATCATGCTCTTTGGCAATTACTTTCTCATGGATGATGACGGTAAGGTTTGGCACGAAAGTAAAATGGATAAAAACCTGCTGATGAAGCAGCCCAGTATTGCCCTGCTCCGCGGTATGATCAATGGCTGCACATTGATGATACCGGTAAATATTTTGCGCAAGCATCTTCCGTTTAAAACAGACCTAAGATTCACGCAAGATTATGAAATGTGGGACCGCTTGCGCGAAGATGGCGAGTTTTTGTTCATGCCAGAAACGCTGGTAAAATACCGCATACATCCTGGACAAGACACAAATAATCCCATGGCCAATGTCGAAGGCGATAGCCTTTGGATTTGGATGATGTCGCGCCGAAGCGATACTGAGAAAGTCATGCTTAACGGCAGCCGTAAAAAGTACTTCTCTGAACTCACGGAATTTCTAGATAAAACGCCTTACACCAAAGCGACGGAATTTGCGCGCGAGCAAACCAAGGCCGCCGAAGACGGAACGCTCGTCTCTATCGTTATCCCTTTTTACAATGAGCCTGATTATACATGCCGGGCCATTCAAAGCGCCGTTGATCAGACACATCCCCATGTTGAAATCATTGCCGTCAATGACGGCTCTACCGTCAATATATCTTCGGTTCGAAAGCTGGCCGCGAAACATAAAAACGTAACCATTATAGATATTAAAAATGGCGGCGTGGGTAATGCCCGCAATGTCGGCATGACCGCCGCAAAGGGTGAATATATCGCCTTTCTAGATAGTGATGATGTCTTCCTGCCTTACAAAGTCTCCAACCAGCTTTCGGCGATGATGGATGGCGGTTACTTATTTTCACATACCAGCTATCACGTTGAATACCCCCAAAGGCGCCCTGGCCTCGGCATTGTTCATAGCGGCAAACAGCATGGCGACCTATATCCTGATCTTATTCGGTCCTGCGCTATCTCAACGCCGACTGTGATGTTTCATAGCCTATTCAAATCCATGGGGCTCGCCTTTCCAACGGAATCCAATCTTGGCGAAGATATTGAAACTTGGTTATGGGTGGCGGCGCGTTATCCTATCATGGGGATTGATGAGCCCTTATCCATTATTACATGGCGCGATGACAGCGCGGCTTTGAACCTCTCAAAAGGCATAGAAGGCCTTACGGCTATTATGAAAGCCATGTATAGGCATCCTCTGCACCGAAAAGAGAAAAAGGCCATCCTAAGCCTGGGCACAGGATTGTCGGAGCTTTCTAAAATGAGAGCCGCCGCGGCCTCACATCCTCTCGCCTCAAAAGCAGAGCGGATTGTGAGCCTCGATACTATTCGCGTCGCTTACGGTAATACCGAACTGCCAAAGCCAAAAAAGAAGTCTGGAAAACCGATCATCATTGAAGTAGGAGCAAATGGAGAGCCAAATGCGCAGGATCCCTACATCATTCAGGTAAGTTCGAGACAGTCATGACATCTTCAAAACCAAGCGGGCTTAGCCGCTTGTTTCCAAAGTGGGACTTGGCCCTGTCGCTTGCTTGGCAGGACATCAAAGACCGTTTTTCACGCACTGTGTTAGGGCCTTTTTGGATCGTGATTTCCAATGCCATGCTCGTTATTGGCATAACAATCGTATTTGGCGCATTGTTCAAAACCCCCATTGCTGACTTCCTGGTCTATGTCTCCTTGGGCATTGCTTTATGGACATTTCTCTCGACGGTTATGACGGGCGCGTCATCTTATCTCGAGAGCGGCAAAAACATATTATTTACCTATAATGTCCCTTGGAGCATGCAGATTACTCGCAAAGTTTTTGTCGAAGGCATTGTTCTGGCGATCCACCTTCTCGTTGCGATTCCCGTGATTTTAATCGCGCAAAAGGACTTAGGCCTAGTCTCATTCATGTCCATTCCAGGCATCTTCATGAACCTCATGTTCGCTTATGGCTTGGCGCTTATTATTGCGTCATATGGCGTTAGATATTCTGATCTAAGCCATGCATTGGAATCTATCATGTTGTTCCTATTCTTATTCACGCCCGTCTTCTGGCTTGAAGCGGCCTTAGGTCCCACGCGAAGCGCATTCGTGCATTACAATCCTCTTTTCCATTTCTTGGAAGTTGTGAGGGGCCCCATCTTGGATCAGGTTATTCCCGTCGATAGCTTTATCATTGCGGGACTTGTCTCTGTCGGATCCCTAGCTCTCGGCATCTTCATATACACAAAACGCCGCAGCAAAATCGGGATGTGGATGCAGTAATGACCCATATTCATTTTGACAACATCGACGTTAGCTACCCTATCCGCGTAGGCGGCCGTGAGCGCTCCACAATGGCCGCTCTGGCCGCGACAGCCTCATTTGGCCGTATTGCTGGAGATATGAAAAAGATACCTTACGTCAATGCGATACGGGGCCTATCCCTAAAGGTGAACTCTGGCGACCGCCTGGCTGTGATTGGACGGAATGGCGCGGGTAAGTCGACGCTCCTCAAAACAGTCGCCGGCATCATACATCCGCTATCGGGAAAATCTGACATTGAAGGCTCTATATTATCCCTGCTTAGCCTGGGCAGCGGCGTCAATATGGAAGTCTCAGCCCGCACAAACCTTAAGCTTATCTCAAGGTTACTCGGCATACCGAAATCAGAATTAGATGTCTTCACCGCCAACATATTAGAATTCACAGAGTTAGGTGAGTTCTTTGACCTCCCCCTCAATACCTACTCATCTGGCATGTTGGTGCGGTTTATGTTCGGTGCCGTTACTTATAAGCCAGCAGACATTATCGTCGTTGACGAAGTCATTGGCGCCGGTGACGCAAAGTTTTTCAAAAAGGCGGAAGCCCGCGCAAGAGAGCTTTTCAAAAAGTCCAACATCCTGGTGCTATCAACCCACTCACCCGACATCACCTATGAGCTCTGTAACCGCGCCATCCTAATGTCACGCGGCGAAATCATAATGGACGGAACCCCCAAAGAAGTCTGGGCTGAGTATCATGAGGCTTTGGCAAAGGAGGGTTAGGGTTCGTTAACGCTAAATAGCTTTCGTATTTTCTGGGACACATTTTCAACGTTCAATTTTGTGTTCAATTCATGATGGCCGTAAAGCTCATTCGCTAGATAGCGTGAGATAAATTTTTCTTCATCTAAGATAAATACGTCCAATGATTTTTCTTCCACTAAGAACTCGTATTCTTCAATCCATTTTTCTTGGCTCGTCTTCTTTAGGGCAACAAGGCGAAATAGATTACATAACACCTCATCACGCCTTTTCTTTGCGAAAGGCCGCTTCAAATATTTTAGGACTATGTCGTGGTCCTCTTTCATATGAAAGATGCCCAAATTATGCACCGCGTATAGGCGTATTATCTTTGAGAACATGTCTTCTCGTATTCTGTGTTCTTAATCGTTACCTTAAACACAAAAACTAAATCACGCCCTCTTCCAAGAAGTCATGGATATGAATGAGCCCGATAGGCTTTGACACCTCATCAAGAACAAAGAGCGATGTAATCTTCTTCTGACTTAGAATATTTAGTCCTTTGGCGGCCAAATCGTCGGGCCGTAGGGAAATTGGGCTTTTTGTCATCACACTTGTGACAAGGCTTTCTGATCCGACTTCTGCATAACTGCGCCTTAAGTCACCATCTGTGATGATACCGCTTAGGGCCCCATCATCCGCGACGATCCCCACACAGCCAAGGCCTGCGGCGTTTATCTGTGCAATGGCATCAGAGACTTTTGTGGCCTCACGACAAAGATGTATCGACTCAATTGCCCTCATGACATCAGAAATCTTTTTTAGCGCTGCGCCTAATTTCCCGCCCGGATGAAAACGGTGAAAGTCGTCTGATGTAAAGCCGCGCAATTTCATCAGCGTCACCGCCAAAGCATCCCCAACGGCCAGTGCCATAGTTGTCGATGTCGTAGGGGCTTGCGTGACGTGACAGGCCTCTTCTGCCTTGGGAAGGAGCAGCGTCACGCTCGCCCCCTTATCGAGCGCGGAGCCCTCACCCGACGTAATCGCGATAAGCGGAACACTATAGCGGTTCGCATAGCCAATGATGCCTGAAAGCTCAGCTGTCCCGCCAGAGTTTGACAGCGCGATAATAAGGTCATCCGCCGCAATCATCCCGAGATCGCCGTGATTGGCTTCTGCGGGATGCACATAGCTCGATAGAGTGCCCGTGGAGGCAAAGGTCGCGGCGATCTTACGCCCGATATGACCAGATTTGCCCATACCCGTAACAATGACGCGGCCTTTGATATTCTGGATAAGCTTAAGCGCTGAATTAAACCGCCCGCCAAATCCGCCTGGCGTTTCATCCCCCATAGCTTTTATGAGCGCGTTCAGACCCGCTTGCTCTGTTTTCAAAACATCAATGCCTATTTTATTCACAAAATTACCTTTATCTGCAAAGAGCTGCCCCCGCACGTAACACTCCCGCTAAGACCATGTAAATAAGGGGATGAGGGAAAGCGGTCTTCAAATCACGACGGCTCTAGATTTCGCACCTATTTCGCATTGCTGTGCTCCATCTCAGTAGATCTTTGACCTCTGCGGCATATTTGTTTTTCGTCGTTAAATTATGCAGCAAAAAATGCACTTGACGATCAGTGCCAATTTCCCGAGCCTTAAAGTCAGCCTGAGAATAACGGCCTATAGACTCATCGACCCACTTCAATAACTCCAGTGTATTTTCTTTACCAAAAATAACTTTAGTAAAGCCAGACCCAGGACGGCTTATCTCGACATCTGCAGGATAATCTTTAAAATTTATCTTTAGTTCAGTCTCGAACGCCCCATCCGCAAAATCAGAGGCGTCATCATTAAGCATCACGACAGCTTTTGGTTCAGCATTTCTATTGCAAGTAAAACTCAAATTTCCAATGGACCTATTCGTGGTCGGGTCAGTACCATTCATACCTTTATCATAGAGTTCCATCTCCCACTTCGCGAAACGCTCAGTCAAAGTTGGTTTTCCAAACTTAAGGTCAATGTCTATGTAAACATTTTCGAACGTACTCGTTGAGCAGCGCACATGTGTCCCGTCTTCTTCGCCCTTCATTGGATATCTGTAACACCAACCCGCCTGCTGAATCTTATCTCTTAGAATCCGGCGAGACTCACAAGCTGGTTTTACCGTTTCATAGCGCTGGTCGAAGCATTCAGTTTGGGCAATCGATTTTGCTTGGATTAAAGCTTCAATATCAACGGGAATTTCTGCCATGGTTGTCAATGGATAAAGGAACGGTAAACTTAGCCCCAAAGTCATTATGTGCTTCATCATATTTTTCCGCGTAGAGTTTGGTAGCTGTTTAGTCAGCCAAAACATAGTTCTAGGTGAATAGCATGTCGAGGCCCTAAAGCATCTACCGTAAAGCCGTATTGCATGTCATGAGGCCACCCTATAATAGCGCCTTATGCAAACGCTAATTGTCGTTCCAGCCCGCTATGGCTCCACTCGTTTTCCCGGCAAACCTCTTGCCGAAATCAACGGTATTTCTATGTTGCGGCGCACGGCGCGTATTGCCGAGCTGGCCTCACATGAGATTGAGGATTGCCGCTATGTCGTGGCGACAGATGATGCGCGGATAGAGGCCCATTGTCAGGCGCATGGGCTTGATTACGTTATGACGTCGACAGCGCTTAAAACTGGCAGCGACCGCGCTCTGGCGGCTGCTGACGCGCTTAACACCACATCGGGCTTGAAATATGACCGCATCATAAATCTACAAGGCGACGCGCCTTTTACCCCCGCCGAGCACATCGTGAAACTCGCCCGCGCAATGGATAGCGGCGCCGACGTCGCAACGCCTTACATACAGCTCTCATGGGACGCTCTTAAAGCTCTTCGGGAACATAAGATCGAAACGCCCTTTAGCGGGACAACTGTGATCGTCGGGCCAGACGGAAAAGCCGTTTGGTTCTCAAAGACCATTATTCCGGCCATTCGCAAGGAAACCGTTCTGCAAACGGAAGACAGCCTGTCTCCTATTTGCCGCCACATCGGACTCTATGCTTACACATATCAGGCGCTCAAACGCTTTACGACATATCCGGAAAGCCAATATGAAAAGCTAGAAGGCTTGGAGCAATTACGCCTGCTTGAAAATGGCATGACGATTGAGTGCGTAAAAGTCGAGCCGCCGCAAGTCGCAACATCAGGCATTGACGCGCCATCTGATATTGTTCTGGCAGAGGCCCTCATAGCGAAACACGGCGACCCTTTCACATGACCCGTATCGTTATTTGCCGCCATGGAAATACATTTGATAGAGGTGATGTGATCACCCGGGTTGGCGCGCGGACAGATTTGCCGCTCTCTATTTCAGGCGTTGCGCAAGCAAAGGCTTTAGCGGTGCATTTTTCTTCTGTCCTATCGGATTTTCATTTTCAACGAGCTTATTGCTCATCACTTTTACGGACATATCAAACCGCAGACTTTATTTTAAGTTCAAAACATGACGTTAAGTCTTTAAAAATATTAGATTTTTTAGCCGAAATTGACTACGGCATTGATGAAAACAAACCCGAAAAAGAGGTCGTAAGCCGCCTTGGACAAGCAGCCATTGATCTCTGGGATGAGCAGGCTATTCCGCCTGACGGGTGGAGCGTTGATCCTCCGGCCATTATTCAGTCTTGGACCTCTTTTCTCAATGAGCAGAGCAATATTGACGGTGATGTTTTAGTGATGACAAGCAACGGAATTGCCCGTTTTGTCCTTGATGCGGTGGATGAAATCGCTACAGACGCGCCTAGAAAGCTGCGCACAGCGGCTTATGGTATTATAGAATTAGACAATGGCCGCTCCAAGCTTACGGCTTGGGACCAGCGCGCCGCTTAAACTGGGATAATGAAGATGACACATGTAGCTCTTATCGGTGCGGGCCCTATGGCAATGGCTTATGCGGCTGTTTTGAAAGATATGGACGCTACAACGCGCGTCATTGGTCGCGGCGAAAAATCTGCAGCTACCTTCAAAGAAAAGACGGGGCTTGATGTCCGCACGGGCGGCCTTGAAGATTATCTGGCGTCAGGCGAAGACCTCCCAGATTATGCTATCATTTCAACGCCCGTTGACGCTCTCGCCCCAAATGCCAAAGCGCTTATCGCGGCAGGAATTAAAAACATATTGGTCGAGAAGCCTGCGGGCGTTACGCCAGAAGAAACACAAGAGCTTGCTGATTTCGCCGTGGCGCATAACGCAAATGTCTATGTTGCCTATAATCGCCGCTATTACTCTAGTGTGCTAGCGGCAAAGAAACTGATCGCGGAAGACGGCGGCGCGACGTCACTTCGCATGGAATTCTCTGAATATGCTTTCCGTATCAAAGACGTGCCAACAGCCGCGCATATTAAGTCCCAATGGCTATATGCTAACTCAACACATGTGCTTGATATGGGTTTCTTCCTCGCGGGATATCCTACGGCTATTTCAGGACTGCAAGCTGGCGGGTCCGACTGGCATCCTGCGGGGTCGCAATTTGTCGGTCACGGACAATTAGATAATGGCGCGCTATTTTCTTATCACGCGGATTGGGACGCAGCCCCGCGCTGGATGGTCGAAGTTATGACGCCAAAGCGTACTTTAATGTTTAATCCACTGGAAAAGCTAAATCAGCGCTCGCCCGAAGGCTTCGCGATCACGCCTTTAGACCTTGATGATGATTTGGACACACGGTTCAAGCCAGGTCTTTATAAACAGACAGAGGCTTTCCTTAAAGGTGATACGGCAGACCTCGCGACAATCGTCAGCCACGCCCATCATATGGAAGACATCTACAAAGTTATTCGCGGAGCCTAATGGGGGCTTCGTTATTCAGCGGCCCCTAAGCGCGGATATCCATGCCGTCATAGGCAGGGGCAACATTTCCAAAAAGTTCACTTTTGAGCGTTTGGTAATCCATATCGATATGTAGGTTCGTCAGAACACCGCGTTTTGCACGGCTTTTAACAAGCCATGACAAGGCTTTATCCGCATGGGCGTGTGTCGGATGATCATTGTATCGCAGCGCGTCCAATATCCATGTGTCTATACCGCCTAACGCTTCAAAGCTCGCTTCGGGAACGTCCCAAACATCAGGCGTATAAGCAATCTTGCCGCCTAGAATAAATCCGAGAGACGGCGTAGGGCCGTGGCTAAGTTCCAAAGCCTCTACGGAGAGAGTCCCGCCTGGCCCTTCAACGTCAAATCTATCGCCGCCTTTAATCAGCTTTTGCAGCTCTAAAATGGGCGGATGAACGCGGCCCTCTGGCATTTCAAAACAATATTCGAAGCGGTTATAAACGTGTTCCTTTGTATGGGCGTCCATATAGGTCGGAATACGAGCCCGCATGCGATAAGCGACCGCGCGCAAGTCATCTATGCCGTGGCTCTGATCTGCGTGATCATGGGTGTAAAGTAGCGCATCGATACGTTTAACGCCGGCTATGAGGCATTGCTCGCGCAGGTCAGGCGATGTGTCAATTAGGACAGATGTGCGCTCCTCAACGGGCGGCTCAGCATCGCCTTCCCAATACTCAACATATAGCGAACAGCGAGAACGGCGGTTCTTAGGCTCTGCGGGGTCGCAGACGCCCCAATCACCGCCAACACGCGGAACTCCGCCCGAGGAGCCACATCCTAAAATGACGGCTCTGACGGTCATGCAGTTTCCCCAGAGTTTCCGGCTTGCGGGCGTTTAGCTTTTTGAAACAGGTTGAAGAAGGCATCTGTGGTCTTTGCGGCCGTCTCCTCAAAGCTCCACCCTTTCACATCAGCGAGGCCCTGACAGACCTCTTTGACGTAAGCAGGTTCATTGCGCCGTCCGCGATAAGGAACAGGGGCAAGATAAGGACAATCGGTTTCTAACATGATGCGGTCATCTGGCATAGCTAAGGCCAAAGCGCGAACGTCATGCGCCGTCTTAAAGGTAATGATACCTGAGACAGAAAAGTAGAAACCTTGATCCGCGCCCCATTTTGCAAGCTCAGCGCCGGAGGTGTAGCAGTGAAGTTCCGCTGTAAATGGCCCTTCTTCTTTGATGGCTGTCTTAAGCGTTTGCATCATGAGCTCATCGGCTTCGCGCGTATGAATAATCAGCGGCAGGCCCGTTTCTCTCGCCGCAATGATATGCGCATTGAAATTAAAAATCTGCTCGTCTTCAGAGCTATAGCCGTAATGAAAATCATATCCCGTCTCTCCAATGCCTATGACCTTGGGATGTTGCGCGAGCTCGATAAGCTGGTCAGCCGTGATATTTGGGTTTTCTTTGGCGTCATGTGGATGGGTGCCGACACTGGCCCACATATTAGGGTAGCTCTCCGCCACAGCGATAACGTCGTCAAAATCGGAGATATTGCAGCAAATATTGAGCATTGTTCCGACGCCTGCCTCTACGGCGCGCGCCACGACCTCATTACGGTCATCGATGAATTTCTCGCCGTGGAGATTGATGTGACTATCGACGAGCATCAGGCGGCCCTTATGGCAGAGAGTGTATCAGACATGACGGTCTTTTTATCCATATTAATCGCGGCTTCAAGGCGCTGCATTTCGCCGACTTTATCCCAAAGTTTTTGCCAAACTTCAGGCGCTTTAGTCACTGGAAGCGGTTTAAACGCGCCGTGCCATTCACCTGTCACGCTATAGACTGATTGAGCTTGCAGCACATCTTGCAGCGCTTCCCAGAATAGCTGACGCGACGCGCCCGCATTTTGCGCGGCTAAGCTATTGGCCAAAATATGATCCATTTTTGAGTTGCTGCGATCAAGGCTACTTAGAAATCCTGTCAGAGGTTTTAAAACGGTATCCGCATTTTGCGCGAGCGCAATCGCTTTGCCTGGTCCGCCGCGTGATAACTTTACAGCGGCCTCAATGATCATGTCGGGCACGTCAACACGCCCCCTCAGCCAAGGCGCAATTTCAGCCTCTGGCACCTCGCGCAAGGGTAAGTGCATACAGCGCGAACGAATAGTGGGGAGCAAGCGACCCGGCGCGGATGAGAGCAAGATAATCAGCGCTTTTTCGGGCGGTTCTTCCAGTAATTTCAAAATGGCGTTTTCTGAATTACGGTTCAAATCGTCTGCTGTATCAATCAAGCAAACGCGCCAGCTTTTATCCTCAGACGCTGTGCCCTGGAAAAACTTTCCCATGCTTCGCACATCATCAACGGGAATTTCCGTTCTAATTTTCTTGAGCTTAAAATCATAAGGCCGGCGCAGCAGCATAAAATTACCATGGCCTAGGCTCTCAATTTTTTGCGCCACGGGATCTGTTTTTGGGACGTCCATACTGGTCGTCAAAAGGGATTTTCCGCCCAATATGTGACGGATCATACGGTAAGCGAGCGTCGCTTTACCCACGCCGGGCGCGCCCGTAATTAGCCAAGCATGATGGAGCCGTCCAGAAGCCTGAGCTTGTAAAAACCGCGCCTCAGCATCGCTGTGCCCGATAAGTTCGTAAGTTTCGCGCGGATGCGGACATCCCGGGGCGCGGTCAGCTTCGGGATACTCTTCTATTTCTACCTTACGCACTGCTGCCCAGCTTACCGGCCAATTCTGGATATTTTTGGCTCACGGCGAATAAGATACGTGTTTGAACGCCGTCGCGAGACGCCGCCGCATCCACCGTAAAGACACGATCTTCATTGGCTTTGGCAATCTCCAAGAAAGCGCTGCGCAGCGTATTATGAAAAGCAATCGACTCCGCGTCAAAGCGGGATAAATGCTCGCCGCGCGTTTCAACGCGTTTTTGCGCCAATATCGGGTCTATATCGAATAGAATAGTTAGGTCAGGCTCAAAACCGTCCATCACAGCCTCATGCAGGGCCGTAACCCTTTCAGGGCCAAGTTCACGGGCATAACCTTGATAGGCCATGCTCGAGTCAGAAAAGCGGTCACTAATAACCCAGACGCCGCGTTCCAGAGCAGGTTTTATCAGTTTTTCTACATGATCAAGACGAGCGGCATACATAAGCAGCAATTCCGTCATGCCAGACCAGCGATCAGATGTGCCTTTCAAAACCAGTTCTCTAATGGCTTCGGCGCCAAATGTTCCGCCAGGTTCACGCGTCAGAAGCGTTTCAATGCCTGCACCTTCTAGGGCATCGCACAGCATCTTGGCTTGGGTTGTTTTACCCGCGCCTTCGCCGCCTTCAAAGGTGATAAACTTACCTAATGTCATTATTGCCCCCGAATTTTTCTAAGCAAGACCGTCCAAGCTTTGCCAAAGATGGATTTCGCTTTGACGTCACTGAGCGCATAAAGCGGTAAGGTTCGGTCTGGACGTCCCGGTATTGCAATAACCATATCTGCAATGTGATCACCCGCTGCGACAGGCGCCGTCACCGTTTTGAAATTCATCTTAGAGCTTATTTTTGAACGGTCACCTCTATAGAGCCCTGCAACAACGTCTTCATCAATTTTAACGTCAACGCTCTGAGCCTTACCCATAAAGACATCAACTTTGCCGATAACGTCATCCTTAGCATATAAATCATAGACTTTGAATTGATCAAAGGCGGCGCCCATAAGGCGGTTAGCGACATCGCTGCGTTCTTGCTTATTAGCTAAACCATTTACAACGATAATACGGCGGTCGTCTCCACGCTTAGCCGAGCCCACAAGTCCATACCCCGAGACAGAGGTGCTGCCGGTTTTTAGGCCGTCCGCGCCCGTGAACTTACCTAGCAGCGGATTGCGGTTGCCTTGTTTAATATTATTCCAAGTAAAGCTACGCTCATTATAAATCGGATAATATTCAGGATGCGTCGTGATCATATATTGCGCGAGCTGCGCAAGGTCATAGGCACTGATATTATGCTCGGGATGCGGCCATCCTGTCGCATTTCGAAATGTTGCGCTTTTTAATCCAATTTCATGGGCGCGCGCTGTCATTTTATCCGCAAAAGCCGTTTCAGATCCGGCCAGACCTTCTGCCATCACTATGCAAGCATCATTGCCAGATTGAATGATAATGCCTCTTATCAGGTCTTCGACGCGGGCCGAGGACTTCACATCAAGATACATTGTTGAAGACCCAGACGCCGCGCCGCCGCGCCGCCAAGCTTCTTCGCTCACTCTGAACTCAGTATCCATTGTGATTGTGCCGTTTTTCAGCGCTTCAAAAATCATATTCGCTGTCATGATTTTGGTCATTGAGGCCGGGGCCATCGGCTCACGTGCATCTTTCTCAAACAGGACTTCGCCCGTTTCAAAATCGATGATAACGGCGTGAGGAGCCTTGGTCGTAAAGCCGCTCTCTTGCGCCCAAGCTGGTAGAGCTAGGGCTGAACCTAAAAAAGTCAGAGACAAAAGAAGAGAATGACGAAACACAAAATACCTATAGCATAGAATCAAATCAGGCACCCAGAGGTGCCTGACATGAATGCCTTAGCTTTGTGGCGGGAACAAGCCCGCATACTCGCTTTTATTGCGGTGGGCTTTTATTTAGTCTCTAACCGCTCTTGAATAAAGCGCGGCTCTGCTGTTGCTGATGAATAACCCGCCACATGGATAGGCCCTTTAATTGTAAGCGTCACCTGTCCGCCATCTTCTGGTTCCGCTTGCGGCGTCATGGGACGCGGAGCCTGCGGCGTGATAGGCGCCGGAACAGGAGCAGAAACGCGGGGCGTTTCATAGACAGGACGCTCAGAAATCTGCGGCGCTGTATAGGGCTCTGGAGCCTGAGACATAGGCTGCTGACGCAGCGGACGGTATTCTTGGGCACGCGGCGCAGGGGTTGGTGCTACGGGACGCGGGGCCTCGGCAATCCTTGGCGCTTCATATTGAGGCTGGGGCGCAGCAACGCCTCGCTTTGCGGCCATTGGATCTGCGGGGCCCGCATATTGAACCCGGACTTTGCCTAAGCCTTTGCCTTTGGTGCCAAGCGCATTAGCTGCGGCTTCGGACAAATCAATGATACGGCTGCCGATAAACGGCCCGCGATCATTTAGGCGCACCATGATAGACTTACCTGTTTCGACATTGGTGACATAAAGCATAGAGTTCAAAGGCAGCGTCTTATGCGCGGCTGTCATATCATGCTTATTATAAATCTCGCCTGTGGCTGTAGGTTTTCCGTGAAACTTATCGCCATACCACGAGGCGATACCAACAATATCATAATCTGGATTATGTTTTGGCTGATAGGATTTTCCCATAATTGTGTAACGCTTGCCGACGCGTTGATGTTTATAAAGATCGCGATCGACGCGGCTTTGTTCAAAAACAGGCGAAGCGGCGCGCGGCGCGGGCGCTACAACTTGCGGCACAGAAACATGAGGAATAGCGGCTTGCGGAGCTGTTTGGCGCGGCGCCGGTATGTAAGGTGATGTCGACGCGACACGGCTTGGCATAGCAGTAGAGGCATATTTTGTTGCCCCCTGCCCGACTTTATAAGTAATGGGCGCTGCTTTCGAAACCTTTACAGTGTTCGTTGTGCTACAAGCCGAGGCACTCAGGGCCAATGCTGCCCCCGCGATTAACACAGCAGTCTTTTTTATTGCACGGTCAAAACCCAACATAATCATTCACCTTTTCTCGGGCCTGCTTTCCAGCAGTGCCCACCCACGTTTCATTTCAAAAGCGGCTCTGTCTGACGCAGGGCTCGTCTCTTCAGTAAGTGTTAAGCTAAACGAACATCTTTAAATCCATCTTAGATAACACCCTTAACGTGAGGTTTTTTTACAAGGTTGACGAGAGGTTAACGCAGAGGGATAGCAGATTACATTTTTTGCATATCTTTGAAGAAAACGTCTTGAACCCGCTCGTAAAACGTCTTAGAGCCTGCGGCGCACAACCAATACTTACTTTTGCGGGTGGGTGGCAGAGTGGTTGAATGCACCAGTCTTGAAAACTGGCATGGGGGCAACTCCATCGGGGGTTCGAATCCCTCCCCGCCCGCCACTAATCGAAATTATTTACGCAAGGTTTTGCAGTCGCCAACCTGAAATTCACTACGATTCACGTGATATCGAGCGACTTCAGTCGTGTACGCAATGTATTGCGGTGGATACCTAATCGATCGGCTGCTTTGGCGCGATTGCCCCCCGTCAAACGTAGCGCTTCGATGATGAGCGGTTTTTCAACCCAGGCCAGAGCAAGATTATAGGATGATTCACTGTCGTCTTCATTCGCCGTATTTAAAAGACGGCGGCAGGCGTCCTCAAGCTGCGCCTCTAGCTTCTCATCATCTTCGATGCGCGGGCCGGATAAAATGTCTTTGGAGAATTCTTGCAATACCATTTCAGCCGTAATGACGTCATCGGAATATAGCACGGCCAAACGGCGGACGAGGTTTTCTAGCTCGCGTACATTGCCGCCCCAATTATGACGGTGCAAAATATCTAGCGCTTCGGTGTCAAATCGGCGATTGTTATTCTTAGAGGTCAGAGACAAGAAGTTCTCGGCAAGCTCATAAGTATCTTTGTCACGCGCGGATAAAGGCGGAATACGAATTTCAGCGACATTTATACGGTAGAGAAGATCATCTCGAAACTTTCCTTCTGTTGCGAGGCGGCGCAGATCTTTACGCGTGGCGGACAGTAATCGGGGGCGGTTATGCGCAGGAATACGTTCTGCCTCTGTCATCACCGCGAGCAAGCGCTCTTGCTGTTTGGCTGAGAGCTCGGATATCTCATCAATATAAATGTCACCGCCATTGACCTTTTGCAGGGTGAGCGAGGTGTTTTCGAAATCCGTATCACGGAAGAAGGGACGGTCTTTCCGGGGGCCGCCATCATGGAGAAGGCGCGCGACAAGGTCTTTGCCAGTACCAACTGCGCCTTGAATAAGAACAGGCAAATCCCCAGACGCAAAGCGAGACACAGCGCGGTACACTGGCTGCATTGCGGCGCTGCGCCCGATCATCGGTAGCTTACCCAGCTCAGCGCTGATTTTATTGCGGCGCGGATTAACAGAAAGCCCCGCCCGAGAGACAGCTTGGGTAACGTCATCTAAGTCAAAAGGCTTGGGCACATATTCAAAGACTTTATGCGTGCCTGCTTTCAGCGCCGTGTTCACGGTGTTGTTTGCGCTGATAATAATGACCGGCATATTGGGCCGCGATTGAGTCAATTCCGGCAAGCTGTCAAATACTTCGCGCCCGCCCATCATGACATCTGTTAGAACAATATCGCCCTGTCCAGCCTGCGCCCATTTAATCAACGTATCTGCATTATTCGTCGCTTTGACACTATGACCCGCACGGGTCAGAGCCTTGGAGAGGACCAAACGAACGCTGTCATCATCATCGGCAAGCAGGACTTCATATTTCATCAGATGTCTCCAGGGGATAGGGCGGTAGGGCTAAGCTGCGGGATCGGCAAAAGGAGTGAGAATTTCGTTTTGCCCGGATGGGACTTAACCTCAACAATTCCGCCATGGGCCGACGCGACTTTCGAGACAAGCGCGAGACCAAGTCCCTGCCCTTCAGGTTTACTACTGACAAAAGGCTGAAAGAGTTGGTCGGCTATATGTTCAGCAACACCAGCCCCATTATCAATGACACAAATTTCAATGGGCAAGTGCTGTTGGGTATTACTATTTTTACTGCGGGCACTGACACCACTCCGAAACTTAGTCTCTAAAATGATTTCGCCCTCACCGCCCAAATCAGATACGGCTTCTGCCGCATTTTTAATAAGGTTTAAAATAGCCTGCATGAGGGTGTCCGCATCCCCTTTCGCATGGGGCAATGAGGGGTCATAGCGTTCTGTAAAAATCAGGTTAGGGTTGGCTGATTGGATCACGCGGCGCGCACGGCGCAGAATTTCATGAATATTGACGCGGTCAATGTTTTCAGGGTCTTGATCCCCCAATGTTTCCATGCGGTCAGCGAGCCGCCGAATGCGGTCAATTTCTGATCCGATAAGATCAATAAGGCTTTGCCCTTCCTCGCTGGCAACATCATCCCGGAGAAGCTGCGCCGCGCCCTTAATACCAGCTAGGGGGTTTTTAAGCTCATGGGCTATAAGGCGGCCCATGCCAGACACAACTTGGCCGCCCACTTTTGTACGCCTTGGCTGCGGCCCCGCGATCCATAGGCTGAGGCCAATACCTGCGCGCGTAGGATAGGCGGTGAAATGCGCAAATTCTGTTTCTTGGTCTGTGCGCGTTAGAGGACAATCGCGCATAGTTAGAGGCGCATCATAGGCTGCGCATTTTGAGATAATATCAGTAACATCGCTTTCTACAGCGAAAATATCCCATGGACTCTTCTTCAAAATATGTTTGATCGATTTACCTACCCATTCCTGCGCGGCTTGGTTAGCCCAAGTGATTTGCTCGCTTTCAGGATCGACGAGAAATAATGGGAAAGGCCACTCCTCAACCAATGGCGGCAGGATATCGGGCGGAGATATATCAAGCGGTTTGGTCATGCAGCAACGGCTTTAGTCTCAGCCCCGTAAAGCTGCGCTAATATTTGCACCACGTCATCAGGATTTTCAGAGCGGCAGATCTCAGACCGCAATTCGGCTTCATTCGGCAAGCCCAAATGCTCAACATATCCCGCTAAATGTTTCCGCGCTTTGCGAATGCCTTTAACCTCACCGTAAAAATCAATCATGTCGCGATAATGCCGAATAGCAATAGCGCCTTTTTCAGCATTGCTGAGAGGTTTAGCTTCCGGATAGCCATCAATGGCAGCCATTATGCGCGTTAAATTCCAAGGTGACCCTACAAGGCTACGCCCCAGCATGACACCGTCGGCGCCAGATTGTGCCATAGCGACCAAAGCATCTTTGGGCGTGTGAATATCCCCATTTACAAAGACGGGAATTGTTACGGCATCTTTGGTAGCTTTTACAGCCGCCCAATCTGCCTGACCCGTATAAAATTGGTTGCGGGTACGCCCATGCACGACAATCATTTGAATGCCCGCCGCCTCTGCGCGCCTGGCCAGTTCAGGGGCGTTCAAGCAATCAAAATCCCAACCCAGGCGCATTTTTAGTGTCACTGGTACGTCCACGGCACCAATCGTCGCCTCAATCAATTCAAGCGCGTGGTCTAGATTGCGCATAAGCGCTGACCCCGAAAGCCCCGCTGTGACCTTACGAGCGGGGCATCCCATATTGATATCAATGATCGACGCGCCGGCCGCTTGGGATAGCTTTGCCCCTTCTGACATCCACTTGGCCTCACGCCCCACGAGCTGAATAACCAATGGTTCAATTTCCCCGCCGCCCGCCGCTTTTGCGACAATATCGGCATGACCTTTCGCAAGGAATTCGCCCGCAACCATTTCAGACACAACTAAGCCAGGCTTAAATTGCTGCAAGATTCGGCGAAAAGGCAAATCAGTCAGACCTGAAAGGGGCGCCACAAGGACGCGTGAGGTCAATTCATACTTGCCGATTTTGGGCATAGGGTTCATGTTACGTCTCATAAGGCCTAACGGCCACATGCACAATATTTCATCGCTTACCAAAGGGCTAAATTGACACGTATCGCACAAATTTTAGTCGCAGCAGGCAAAGGCGCACGCGCAAAAGGCGCAAGCGTTGACAATTTACCAAAACAATATCGCCTAATTGGAAGCAAAGCTGTGCTGCGTCGCACCTTGGAGGCCACCCTTGCCGAGTCTCGTATCACTGAAACTATTGTCGTTGTTGCAGAAGACGACCCTTATATTTCAGAGCTGATTTCAGATTTTGAGAATATTCGTGCGGTAACGGGCGGCGCAACACGGACAGCCTCTGTAAAGGCAGGACTTGCGGCGCTTGCGGATAGCCCACCTGATCTCGTCCTAATTCATGACGGCGCGCGGCCCTTTGTAACTCTGGACGTTATTGGCGGCGTCATTGAGGGTTTGGCGCAAGCTCCTGCTATAGTTCCAGCCCTCCCTATCCCTGACGCGCTCAAATCGCTGGACGGCGCGAGCATCGACCGCGAAAGTCTTCGCCGTGTTCAAACGCCCCAAGGCTTTCATTTTGGTAAAATCTGGGCGGCCTTCCAAGCGCTAAGGGAGGATGCTAGCTTTGCGGACGATATTGGGGTCGCGCAAGCCGCAGGGCTGGAGGTCGCCTTCACTCAAGGTGATGTGAATAATTTCAAAGTGACATACCCCGAAGATTTTGCGAAAGCAGAAGCTATGCTAACCACAGATACCTATATCGCTACGGGAACCGGATTTGATGTTCACCGCTACACCAAGGGTGATGTCATGTGGCTTTGCGGCGTTCCGATTGAATGCGGTTTTACGCTGCTGGGGCACTCAGACGCAGATGTTGGTCTACACGCGCTAACAGACGCTGTTTTAGGCGCGATTGCACATGGAGATATTGGCGATCATTTCCCGCCTTCTGATCCAAAATGGAAAGGCGCCAGCTCAGATAAGTTCTTGCTCTATGCCATTGAGCAAGTTCACGCGCGCGGCGGACAGATCCAGCATGTGGATGTCACGCTGATCTGCGAGAAGCCTAAGATAAAACCGCACCGCGAAGCCATGCGCACCCGTATCGCCGAGCTCTGCGCCCTGCCCCTGACCCGTATTAGCGTAAAAGCAACAACAACAGAAAAGCTCGGCTTTACTGGCCGAGGTGAAGGTATGGCCGCGCAGGCCAACGCAACCGTAAAGCTCCCCGCATGACCGAAAAACCCACACCCAAAATCACTTTGAAAGATATCTTTTCTGAGGCACAGAGCCTCATTGATGTGGCCAGCGAGAAGAAGGTTTCGATAGCGACAGCCGAGAGCTGCACAGGCGGCCTGATTGGCGCGGCGATTACGTCAATCCCGGGCTCCTCCACGCCCTTTAAAGGCGGCATCATCGCTTATAATAATTCAGTAAAAAACAAACTCTTAGGCGTGCCTGCAGGCATGATTCATAAATATGGGGCGGTCAGCCGCGAGGTTGCACAGACTATGGCAATAGGCGCTATTGAAGCCGTGAATGTAGATGTAGCTGTGTCGGTTACAGGCGTAGCAGGACCAGGCGGCGGCAGCGAGGAGAAACCCGTGGGAACTGTCTGGATGGGGTTAGCCTATAGGGTAGACGGCAAAACAGAAGTAACAACAAAACTGCACAAATTCGGCGATATCGGGCGAAATAAAGTGCGCGATATAACCTGCTATGAAGCCCTCAAGGCCTTAACAGCCCAATGCAGAGCACAATAAAGGATAGAGATAATGAGCGTGTTAAAAATGATGCTATTCAGTGTAGGCTTAACCCCAGAAAGCGGAGCGGCTTACATCAGTGATAGCCTCGGGCGGCAAATATCGCTCAATACCATACGGACAATGATGCGCAGTAAAACTAGCGTCCCAACGGATATCGTCGACTGCCTAAAAGCGCGGCATGACGAAATCAAAGAAGCTTCGGAAGCCTTTATAACTTGGATAGAGGACGCTGAAAATCAAGGCAAAGACGGCGCGGTAATTATTCCGCACGCCCATAATAAAGACGACGAAATCAAGAAACTCGGCCTGGCCCAGGCGATGTTAAATACAAACCTAAAGTGTAGCATTTCTCAGAAGTGAGGTAACATGCACATGTTACGCGTGCGCGGGACAAAGACGTCGTTACCCTTAAGCGGTCCTCACAGTTGGCGGAAGATTACGCTTAGGCAGGTAAGCGATTGCAATACTCACGAGGCAATAGCCTGAAAAAGCGACAACGTTGCTCAGAACAGCATACATGAATATCATTGGGTAATTTTTCTCCATGAAGTGAGAGATATCTACCGGAACGATTTCAATTGAAACGGTCGCAGTCATGATAAAGGCGATACAGAAAATGACCGCAATGGGAATCAGCCAAAACCGACTATATGATAACGTATTTAAACGCCTAGAAAATGCGCATAGAAACAGATACCAGAAAACAAAATATGAACTTGTAAGAGGTAGTTTCGGGGTCTCAATACCCTCTGCCATAAACGCGTAGAGACAAACGGCGGCAAGAGCAGCCCAGATTATTTGAGCCAGATATAACGCTCCGCAAACACGTAAGAGTTCAGCGCGTTCAATTTTCCCAAATGGTGAAAATAATTCTCTGAGCATTCTAAGCCTCTGACTATAAAATTCGTTTTCAGCATAGAGTTTAGGGATTCACCGTTAACAACTCCTTCAAAATTAGCAAAGATATTCTTTAAGACACCGCCCTTTATTGCGTTGATCTAAATGCAAGGCTTTACGCTGGACCGCAATACATCGCGTTTTGATTTTCAATAATTGCAGGCATGTCCGCCTCTCGTGAGGCGAAACGGCGTATGAGCATTATACCTTTATCCGTTGGCGAAGTAACTATTGTTCCACCAGAAACGCTCTGCTTATCGCCTTCTTTCGCGATCACGAAGTTAAATTCGGATTGCTCCAATTGACTATCATTGGTGACGAAATAATTACTTGAGTTTTGTTGATATAGAGACAGCGACCAGTATTTAGGCCACGTAAAACCTGAAACCCTGACAGGCCCATTGGAGACATCATAAGCCATGGAGCTAATGATACTATCGGGATTAGCCCTCCGCGCCGCAGCCGTCCTCGGCCCATAAACACGGTTATGATAGCATGCATTCCAGCCGCCTGCCCCTTTGACAATTCTTGATTCAATATTCGCCATGACGTTTTTTGGGGCCTGATCAACAACGCTGCTACGGACAGCCAAGAATGTAGCGGCTGACAGCATGACTGTCCCTGCCGCGTAACACAGTAAAAACTTTCGGCTTAACATGATGCTCGCACCACATTTGGAAGGGTGATATTGGGTATCTTTGCGCGGGTTTCAGCACTTGGGTTATAAACCCGTAAATTGAGTTCGAAAGGCCGCGCGCCGCGCTCTTGCGACGGCAACCATGTTTCCTGTTTTGACGTCTGAGAAACATTTATCACCCAATCTCCATTAGTCCCCTTTGGGATGGCGGCACTGTTCCAGCTTGAGCGATTAATGGCATTGGGGACGTAATGCTGTGTCTCGCTATCATATAATGTTAGAGACCACCATCTTGCGTCAATGGATGACCCTGTGACGCGGTAATCACAGGAGGACAATAAGGGGCGGCCTTGATTGTCTTCAACTGCGATGAAATAGACGGCTTCTTTGGATGAGAGTCCCAAGGGCCCTGCAATCGCGACCTTAGCGCGCTCGACATTTGTAGCCGCCGCTCCGCCAATTTTATCAGAGTAGAGCCACAGAGACTCCGTTTTCTCAAAGCTATTATAAATAGCATTTTCGTCGGTCAAGGCCGCCGTGGTCATATGCTTAGCCGCAAGGCCTGACAGTCCTATTATCGTCACTGACATTAGGATGGCGGCTAAATATCTCATTATTAGACACTACTCGAAACTTGGCGAGGTGCAAAATACAATATAGGATATTGAGTAACGCTCACCTCATCCGCTTTAGAGGCTCTCTTAGGGCTCACCCCAAGCCCAAACGCTTATACTCAGCCGCCAAATCTAAGTCGTCTGAATTCACAGGCCTGCAAACCTGCGCGGCTCGATCAACAAAGGCGTTCATAATGACGTCGCTGGCCTTATCCATTTTATCGCGAATGAGCATGTTTAGCGGAAATGCTTTCAGAGAAACATCGACGTAGAATTCCACTGCCGTTGAGCCGTCTGCTAAAGGGTGGAATTTCCAGGTGTTATCAAGCGTTTTGACCGCCCCGCCCTTTTCGGCTTTGCTTACACGGATGAATTTCTTATTGCGATCAATATGAATGAGTGACTTAAAGCTCTCGCGTATCATTTTATAAGCAATGACCGCTTCGGCTTCAAAATCAGTGTCGCTGATCTGCTTTGTGATGCGAAGGGCGGAAATTAAGTTGATAAATGTCGGATAGTCTTCGACATTTGCAACCATTTCCAAAAGCTCGTCCGCATCATGGCAGATATGGCGCGTAAAACTAGCGGACGGCATTAGGCGTGCATCGCTTTCCGCGCAGCCTGCAATTTGGCAAAATCACTATCGGCATGATAAGATGATCGCGTCAAGGGACTGGCCGAAACCAGCAGGAAACCTTTGGCTTTGGCGATAGTTTCATAAGCCTTGAATTCTTCTGGCGTGACGAAACGGTCAACAGCTACATGTTTACGCGTCGGTTGGAGATACTGCCCAATCGTCAAGAAATCGATCCCCGCCGAGCGCATATCATCCATAACCTGCATAACCTCTTCTTTGGTTTCGCCTAGGCCGACCATGAGGCCAGATTTGGTAAACTGGCTTGGGTCGCGTTGTTTAACTTTTTCAAGGAGACGCAAGGAGTGGTAATAACGCGCGCCGGGGCGAATTTTTAGATAGAGACGCGGCACAGTTTCAAGGTTGTGGTTAAACACATCAGGGCGCGCATCAATAACGGTTTCCGTTGCGCCGTCTTTGCGAAGGAAATCTGGCGTTAGAATTTCAATCGTTGTCTTTGGCGAAGCCTTGCGAATTGCATTTATCACATCCACAAAGTGCTGCGCGCCGCCATCAGCCAAGTCGTCACGGTCGACTGACGTAATAACAACATGTTGAAGCTTCATTTCTTTGACGGCTTCACCAATTTTAGCAGGTTCCTGGCTATCCACGGCTTGCGGCAGGCCCGTCGCGACATTGCAGAAGGCGCATGCGCGGGTGCAGACCTCACCAAGGATCATAAAGGTCGCGTGAGACTTTTCCCAGCACTCGCCAATATTGGGGCAAGCCGCCTCTTCGCACACTGTGACGAGTCCCTTATCTTTGACGATTTTACGGGTCTCGGCATAACCTTTTGACGTCGGCGCTTTAACGCGAATCCATGAGGGTTTCCGCAAGACTTCAGTATCGGGACGATTCGCCTTCTCAGGATGGCGCGCTCGCTTTTCGGATCGCGGTTTTTTATTGATATCAAGCAAGACTGTCATAGGTTCAGTAAATGGTATTTTAAAGCAAGCTTAGCAACCCCCAATTACGGCTAGTAGCTATCCATAAAGGCTGCATAAGAACCGCTAGTCAATTGTGCTAATTTTAAGCGTATTTGTCGTGCCGGGGCGCCCAAAGGGAATGCCCGCACTTATCATAATCATGTCGCCCGACGACAAGCCAGCACGATTGACCGCAACATCTTGAACACTGCCCAGCATGTCGTCAAAATCAACAGGATCTTTCATCACAATAGGCAATACGCCCCAGCTCAGCGCGAGGCGGCTAGCCGTGCTTTGGCGCGGAGTCAGGCAGACAATGCGGCAAGGCGGACGTTCACGTGAAATACGCTGCACAGTGGACCCTGTAAGGGTGTATCCAAGCACAGCCTTGCAATTAAGCGTTTCGGCAATCCCGCGCACAGATTGGGAAATAGCATCTTCAGGCGTGGCTTCATAAGGCAACGCCACTTGTTTAAAATATTTGAAAAATTCAGGGTCGGCCTCAGCTGCGCCAATGATACGGTCCATGATGGCCACGGCTGTCGCAGGATGACGGCCGACAGCCGTTTCAGCAGATAACATCACGGCATCCGCGCCTTGATAGATAGCGGTCGCGACATCTGAGGCCTCAGCCCGCGTCGGGGTCGGCGCGTCAATCATGGATTCCAGCATGTGCGTCGCGACAATAACGGGCTTACCCAGCGCGCGAGCCTTACGGATAATCTGACGCTGGACAACAGGTACCGTTTCAAGCGGAAGTTCAACCCCCAAATCACCTCGCGCCACCATGGCCGCGTCCGCATTTTCAAGAATTTCGTCCAAAAACTCTATCGCTGATGGCTTTTCGATTTTGACAATGATGTGAGCCTTGTCCCCGATGATTTCTCGGGCGTCGATAACGTCTTGGGCGGTTTGGACGAATGACAGCGCAATATAATCAACCTCTTGCGTCAAGGCGAAGGCCATATCCACCCGGTCTTTTTCAGTCATAGCGGACATCGGCAGAACCGCCCCAATGACGTTGATACCCTTTTTGTTTTTTAGGATACCTGGAACATCTACTCGGGCTTGCATACGCTTACCATCATTAGCGATTATGGTGACCATCAACTTACCGTCATCAAATTTGAGGGTATGCCCAGGCTCCATGACGGCCATTAATTCAGGATGCGGCATGCAAATCAGGCCATCCTTGCCTTTTTCGTCGCTTTGGATGATTTCGACGATTTCGCCGTAGCGTAGCTCTATTTTCCCGGCTTCGAACTCACCGCAGCGTAATTTTGGGCCCTGCATATCTGCCACAATCGTAATAGCGTTGCCCGTCGCTTTCTCAATCGCCCGAATGGCTTTGACGGAACGTGCGTGGTCGTCATGGGAACCATGCGAAAAATTAAGGCGAAAGGCATCGACGCCAACATCGTGCAAGAGACGAAGCGTGTCTGGCGCCGCGCTTGCGGGCCCTACGGTTGCAAGGATTTTTGCGGAACGATTACGCATAGATTCAGCCTATTATTACACATATAAACAATTTTATTCGGACACGAATGAAGTATGAGTTTAGCGGAGTTTCTTCGCGGGCGCACGTCATAATTTGGCGTTTTGGAAAAAGAGTTTTTACGCCCTCCGGGATTCCATCAATAAATTTGCGGAGCAAACGGGCCCTGACGTCTCAATTTAATTAAATGACGTACGCTGCGCTAGGCTACACACCTACGTCTAGGCCGCTCTGCCATTTTTATAGGCTTGGTTGGGGCAATCAAACTTATTGGATCGGGGTGTCCCTAGCATCGAGACGCAGGTAGCTGCAATTGATCCCCGATATTAATACCATAATTTGCATTTAAATTATTCAGAAGTTGAATATCGCTAACACCAACACAGAGCTTTCGTGACAGAGAATAGACCGTATCACCGTCTTTAACGATGTGACCGTTATAGCCAGTTGCGCCCAAAATCCGTGTTTCGCTCAGCACAGCCGTTCCAGCAGTTGAGGCGGCGACTGTATTGGCCTCATAATCATAATTCACTTCTTGAGCGGAGGAGGCGTAAGGACTGTGTTGCGAATTTATCGCCGCAGCAGGCATCTCGGCACTAATTGTTTGCGCCTGCAGCACTTGATAGCCTGGCGTGCCTGTCCCTGAAATCGTCGCAAATTCAGTATCTGTCGGCGAAATATAAGCTTGGCTCACAACCGGCGCAGACTGCATCGCGATAACAGGCTCAGGATCACAATTTACGATCTTATCGCCAATACCATATCCCGCCGTTCCGCCAAGACCTGCGCCGACTACGGCGCCTTTTGTACCGCCAATGAGTTTTTCACCCGCAATAGCACCGATAGTCCCGCCAAGACCGGCTCCTAGAAGCTCATGATTTTTTTCAGACTTCAAGCACTCATGATTCACGCGTGTGTAAGTCGCCGGCTGCGCGCCCTCATAACTCACAGTTTCATATGATGGCGCTTCATAGGTGGCAGTCTCGTAACTCACCGGCGCAGTTTGAACAACGCTTGGCGCCTGGGCTACTGTCGTAACAGGCGCATTTTTATACTGAGAGGAGTATTTGTAGTAAGGGTTTTCTTGGTTTGTCGCGCAAGCGGTCGTTATAATTGCGGAGCCTAACGTAAGCAGTAATAATCTATGAGACATTTTATACACCAAGTTTAAGTCTAAAATCTCCTTAAACTTGGTGCTATATGGCTAATATTTTCTTAACGCAGTGTTTTTGCGTTAGTCCAGATATTTAGAGAAAAGCTCGTCACTCGCCTCTAAAAGCTCCTTACGAGACTGCGCCAAAGATAGATTATGGTCATCATTTGGCAATAAGATCATTTTGTCAGACTTCCCAGCTTTCTTAAGCGCCTTTGCCATCACTGTTGTCTGCTGAACTGGCACCGTCATATCGTCCTCACCATGAACCAACACGATTTCGGCTTTAATTTTTTCAACATTTCTAGCAGGTGATTGATCTTTCATCATATCCTTATCGTCACGACGGTCCCCAATAACCCGTTCCCAGAACTTCATAGATGAGCTATTCGTGCCGCCCGTGCTGGCAATCACAAACTTCAAAATATCCGGAATATCTGAAACACCATTTACCGAGAGGGCGCATTTAAACATATCTGGTTTCAGAACCGGTAACGCGAGGGCTTGATAACCGCCATAACTTGCGCCTGTCACGCAAATCTTGTCGGGGTTCGCAATTCCCGTTTCAATGAGGTGCTTAACACCGTCAACCGTATCCTCGAGCATCCCGTCACCAAATTCTCCATAACCTGCTTTCTCAAAGTCATAACCGAAGCCTGTGGATCCCCGAAATTGAGGTTTGAAGACGACATAACCCTGGGCCGCCAAATACTGCGCCCAGAAATCAAAACTCGCATTATCACGCGCAATAGGTCCGCCATGTGGCAAGACGACCATAGAAAATGGGCCGTCAGCTTTGGTTTTTCCCGGAGGGAAGGTCAAATATGCGGGTATTTCCAATCCATCACGCGCCTCAAAGTCTGCTCGAACAGTCAGGCCAACGTCTGACGTTTTGAGCTCTGGGTAAGATCCGCCTAAAGGAGAAATTTGCCCGATATCTGGTTCAAACAAATAAAACGTCCCGGGGCTCTTTGGTCCCTGCGCATAAAGCGTCACCATCTTGTTATCACGCGTTCGGGACAAGATTGTTACGTCTTTGCCTCTTAGAGCGCCCTTAGCTTTCTTGTGCCATGTTTTGTAAGGCTCAGCGGAATACGCTTCTTTGTAGATATCGTCCGTATAACCAATACCAATTAGCTCACCTGTTTGTTGGTCAAATAAGGGACCATAGGAAGCTCCCGATGGTACGTCCGCATCCAGATTGAATGGTGCTCTGGCCTTTGTATTAGGGTCTATTGTGAATAGGGTTAGGCCACTTTTTTCAGTCTCTTGAAAAAGCAATTTGCCGTCATATTCTGTTACTAAATAGGTTGTGCGGTTATGGTCCGTATCGAACTCTTCCGTATAAATAAGTTTTTCGTCTAATCCATATCCGTAAAAAACTTCATACTTCCCGTTTCTGCTATTATATTCCTCACGCGCAAGTATTTTAGTCCCGTCCAGTGACCGAACAACTTGCCCAGTTCTAATGGGTACGTTTTTTTCTATGAATTCTTTACCTGTGTCCAAATTAACCTTGTAATACCGATTAACAACTTTGCCCGTATACTCAGCGAAGTTCATTATAACGTGATCAGGATCATTTGGCAGGTCATGAACGTAGGAACCGCCAAATTGACTGCGGTAAGAACGGTCCTTAATTCTGTCATCCATCATTACGTTAGATTTCTGGGTTTCTACATTGGTAGACACCCAGCGGCTATAAAGCGCGCTATAGCGCTTCATTTTGCCTTCGCCTTTACCGCGAATTCGCGCCAACATGATTACGTGCTTATCACTCGCCCAATCAATGGCTTTGACGATTGAATTATCCGGCGTTGGTATAATGATCGTATTCGCGTTTGGGTCGGCCAGATTATAGACAAACACGGCCTTAGAAGCACGGTAGGGCGCGAGCATAGCCACATATTTTCCGTCAGGAGAAATTCGAACAGAGGCCGTTCGCGGAAGCTGCGCGTAGATATCGATGTTGGGTTTTGCTTCTGCCACATCTGACTGGGCGAGCCCCCCTGCTCCGAAACTAAACATTGCTGTTAGCGTGATAAGTGAAGCCGAACGCATAGCTTTGATCTTTGACATAATTTTTTTCCCTCTAATTGGCGCAACTATGCAAAACAACACGTTGAAAACAAGGGAAAAATACGCCAAACGACAATTTGACCTGAAAGAAGACAAGGAGTCCATTATGACTATCATCACAAAGCCCGTTGAATATATGGACGGCAAACAAAAGTGCATAGGCTACATGGCCTGGGACGAAACCTATGCGGACCCAAAACCCTGCGTGATAATCAGTCATGCTTGGAGCGGGCTTGATGATTTCGCTCAGCACAAAGCCATTGAAATGGCGGCTCAAGGCTATGTCGGTTTTTGTCTCGACAATTATGGTGACGGCGCCCTGCCCGAAACTGTTGAAGATAAACAAGGCATGATGATGCCGCTTAAAGAAGACCGCGCTAAGCTTCTAAAACGCCTGAAAGCTGGCATTAAAGCTGTCAAAAGCCTCCCCGAAGTAGATGAGACGCATCTCGCGATGTTTGGCTTTTGCTTTGGCGGGCTATGCACCCTTGACGCTGCGCGCGCGGGCATTGACCTCAAAGCCGCAATTAGCTTTCACGGCTTGCTTGACGCGCCTGACCTTCCAAAAAAGAAGATCAAAACCAAGGTCCTTGTGGCCCATGGATGGGACGATCCTATGGCGCCTCCTGCTCACGTCACTGCCCTTGGTGAAGAATTAACGGCTGGAAAATGCGATTGGCAAATCATGGCATTTGGGCAAACAACGCACGCCTTTATGGTGCCAGGGGCTGATAGCGGTGACGGTACGCTAAAACACAATCCAGATAGTGAACGCCGCGCTTGGAATGCGACACTTGAATTACTTCATGATGTCTTTGGTCAGCACGGTATAGCCTAATTCACTCTAATAAGTTTCCTGATATCATGGCGGTGTCTGGTGACACGAAAGGACCCGTCATGAAAACCATTATATTTGACATCGACGGAACGCTTGCCGACATCGCGCACAGGCGCGGCGTGTTAGAGGGCGACAGACCTGACTGGTTTCTGTTCAACTCGAAAATGGGCGATGATGCGCCTAATGTGCCTGTAGTGTCACTTTATAAGACTTTGTGGGATAGCGGCGAATACCGCATGGAAATCGTAACGGGACGTAACGAAGCATTTCGTAAAGTAACTGAGACCTGGCTAACATGGAACGAAATTCCCTTTACCCGCGTCACGATGCGCGCCGACAAGGATCAACGCGCGGATCACATTATTAAACAAGAAATATTAAATGCCTTTTTAGCAGAAGGCCATGATATCGCCTTTACTGTCGACGATAGACAGCAAGTTGTAGACATGTGGCGGCGTAACGGCATCATGTGTCTCCAATGTGATGTCGGTAATTTTTAGGTAGCCTCATGACAATAACATTTACCCCCTCCATTTCTGAAAAAATGCACGGAATTATTCTCGAGCGATTGCGCAAGATTGAAATTGATGAGGATGTCCGCATCCTTTTTGCCATCGAAAGCGGTAGCCGCGCTTGGGGTTTTCCTTCGCCAGACAGCGATTACGATGTCAGGTTTATTTACGCGCGGCCCATGGGTTGGTACTTGTCTCTGGTGCCAGGCCGCGACGTTATCGAGCTGCCCATTGTTGACGATCTGGACATTAATGGATGGGATATCAAAAAGGCTTTGGGACTTCTTCTAAAGCCCAACCCCGTCATGCTCGAATGGCTTTCTAGCCCAATACGCTACATATGGAATGAAGAGGTTTGCAATTTATTGACAGATTTTTCAAAGAATGTTGCGCATGGCCCCGCTTGCCTCAATCACTATCTCCACCTCGGCGGGCGGCAATGGGATATTTATATTGACGGGAAGGATGAGGTAAAACTCAAGAAGTACTTTTACATCGTACGCCCGGCCATGGCCGTGCGTTGGATGCGCTTACACCCCGCTATCGTTCCGCCAATGAATTTTCAGGAATTATTGTCTGGAATAGACTTAAGTGCCGGGCTGACGTCGGATTTAGAGGACCTTCTTTATGCCAAAAGCCAGTCCAAAGAAATTGGCTTAGCGCCGCGTGTCGCCAGCATTGATGCCTTTATCAACGCTGAGTTTGCATGGGCTAAGGACGCCGTAAAAACAATATCGGGTCAGAAGTCGGAGCTACGTAACACAGCAGATGATATTTTCAGACAGATTATAAAAAGCTAATCTCTTAAACTTAAGCGTATCTCTGATTGCTCCTTAGTCTATCCCCTGCTAAGGCCGCGGCCATGAATGTAATTACGACTCAGGACGGCCTTAACGCCTTTTGCGAAGCCGCCGCCATAAAGCCCTTCATCTGTGTTGATACGGAATTTATGCGCGAGAGCACATTTTACTCCATCCTATGTCTGATACAGGCGGCTACCGATGATGATGAGGTCATAATCGATCCATTAGCGAAGGGCCTAGATATGGCGCCTTTCAATGCATTGTTGATGGACGCTAATATCATCAAGGTTCTCCATGCGGCGCGCCAAGATATGGAAATTTTCTACGCCATGTGCGGCGCAGTCCCCACTAATATTTTTGATACTCAAATTGCGGCAATGGCGCTTGGCTTTGGCGATTCAGCGGGATACGGCGCGCTGGTCAAAGGACGTCTTGATATCAGCCTCGATAAAGGCGCGCGCTTTACCGATTGGTCACGCCGCCCGCTGTCAGAGAAACAGCTCAATTACGCCATTGCGGATGTAACTCACTTACGCGATCTTTATCCTGGATTAGTCGCGGAGCTTGAAGAGAAAGGCCGCATGGACTGGGTTCTCGAGGAAATGGCCCCGCAAATGGAAGAAAAGCTCTACACCTTTGAGCCTGAAAATGCGTGGGAGCGCTTGAAAGTTCGAAACCCCAAAAAACATTATCTCGCCGCCCTTAAAGCGGCGGCCGCTTGGCGCGAACGTCAGGCCATTGAGAAAGATATACCGCGCCGCCGCGTTCTCAAAGATGACGCGCTTTATGATTTGGCCCAGCAAAAACCCAAGGACATAGCGGCGTTAGGCCGCCTGCGGGGCATTCCGCGCGGTTTTGAAAAATCGCGTAGTGCCAAGGACTTAGTCGAATCTTTGAATGCAGCAATTAGTAATGCAGAGGATTATGCGCCCAAGCTCCCCAAGGTACAACACATGCCGCCCAACCTCGGCCCGACAATTGAAATGCTGAAAACGCTGTTACGGTTACGCACGGAATATGTGGACATTGCCCCGCGTATGATTGCCAATAATGCCGATATAGAAAAACTCGCAGCATTCGGCCCAAAAGCCGATATTGCGGCGCTTAAAGGCTGGCGCAAGGAGATATTCGGGGACGACGCCCTAAAAATGCTCGATGGTAAAATCGGCCTGCGTCTTAAAGGGCGAGAAGTCGTCGCAAAAGACATTTCATGATCAAGAGGTCGTTTATTTACGCCCCGTCCCAAGACCCCCTCACCTATATCTATACCGATGATGACATTATCATAGTCGATAAACCGAGCGGCCTTTTAAGTGTTCCAGGCAAAACTGAGCCTGATTGCCTAGAAGCGCGAATACGAGCAGATTACCCCGAGAGTTTGACCATACACCGCCTCGATATGGCAACATCTGGCGTGATGGTCTTCGCCCGGAATGCAAATGCACAGCGTCACATCGGATTGCAATTTGAAAAACGTGTGACGGAGAAAACTTACTTAGCGCGAGTTTCTGGCCGCGTTGAGAAAGACACAGGCGAAGTAAACCTACCCCTCATTACAGACTGGCCTAACCGTCCGCGCCAAATGGTGTGTCATGAGCGCGGAAAGCCTTCCCTCACCCACTGGCAGGTCCTGAACCGCGAGGAGACGGCAACACGGCTTGCACTTTACCCAAAGACGGGCCGTTCTCACCAATTACGAGTTCATATGCTCTCTACAGGCCACGTAATTCTAGGCGACCGGCTTTATGCCGATGAAGATGCCTTTAACGCCGCGCCGCGCCTACAGCTTCATGCGCATAAGCTGAAACTCCGCAAGCCAACGGGCGGTGAATGGATAGAGTTCGAATCGGACTGTCCTTTTTGATTGGTCGTTCAATGCCCGAATTATGGCGGCCTCAAATTTCTATACTTTTCACCAAACAGAGTCACCCGCTCCCACAAAACAATCTTAAGGTTTTTGAACAGGCGGAGACCTAAAATGGTATCATTCGCGCCGTCTTTGCAAATGTTCATTTTAGGCCTCTAGCCGCTGCGCCCGCTTCGGTTCTGTTCAGTTATCCAATTTCGTTATAATCAAAGACCGTTTGGGATGCATGAGACCCGTGAAGCTCGACAATTTCATCAAAGCTAAGCGGCTCCTGCGCAAAATTATCAATGTCTATGAGCGTTTGCGCAGGCGGCGTTCCTCCGAAATCAAAATCACCTGCATCAAGGTCAGCAAGGTTTTGCCCAACGATTGTCAGGGTGTTACCGCCGCCAAAATCAAACACTGCGTTTGACCCCGCGTCAGACCCAGCCGCCATCACTTCTGCAAAAGTATCAAACGCCGCGTCGCCGCCAAGAATGTAAATAATCTCACCCGCAGTGCTGAACCCATTGATAAAGTCTGAACCACTATTCGTGGTATTGTAACCATAGCTATCTGTTCCAGCACCGCCAATCAGCGTATCAGTCCCCAGGCCGCCTTCTAGATAGTCATTCCCGCCATTTCCCAGCAGCGTATTATCGCCGTCAGAGCCTCGAATGGAATCGTCTTGCCCCGTGCCTAACACGCGCTCAATGGAGACATAACTATCACCGGCGGCATCACCGCCCGTGCCGCCCGTTTGGAGATTGACAATTACGCCTGAGCTAGAGGCGAGATAGGAGACCGTATCAAAGTCAGCACCCCCATCCATGCTATCACCGCCTGCACTGCCAAAGAAGAAGTCATTACCAGCCCCGCCGGATAGGATGTCATTGCCGCTCTGACCAAAGATGGTGTCAACGCCGTCGCCTCCATTGATTGTGTCATTCCCGTCGCCGCCGAGCAGCCGGTCATTTCCGCTGGCCCCATTTAGGACGTCATCCCCATCACGACCCTCAAGGCGGTTATTTGCACTGTCACCTGTAATATGGTCATTAAAGTCAGACCCCCACACCCATTCGACAGAGGAGAAACTGTCGCCTGTAGCTTCGCCTGACGAGCCTCCGCCCGCTAAGTCAAGCTGCACCGCTGCGCTGGCGTCTGTATAGACGGCAATATCAGCACCTGTACCGCCATTTAACGCATCCGCCCCGTCGCCTCCAATCAGGCGGTCATTACCCCCGCCCCCATTGAGCGTATCGTCTCCGTCCAGCCCGCGAAGCTCATTTGCGCTATTATTGCCTGCAATAATGTCATTGAAAGCAGATCCTCGTACGACTTCGATACCGAAGTAAGTATCCCCGGCGGCGTCGCCTAAGGTGCCGCCTGATGCTAAATTTAGAACGACTCGACTGGTCGCAAACTCATAGCTGGCAATATCAAAGCCCGTTCCGCCATTCATTTGATCATTTCCGGCTGAGCCATAAAGCAAGTCATTACCGTCTTGCCCTCGCTGGATATCATTGCCGTCCCCACCATAAATACGGTCAATTCCGCCGCCGGCATTAATAGTGTCGTTACCGCCCTCGCCATAGAAAAACTCATTGGCATCGGAACCCGTAATCGTATCGCTGAAATTAGAGGCGTAATAGCGCTCGATGGTGATATATGTATCGCCCGCTGCGTCGCCGACAGTACCGCCCGTATCTACATTGAAAGCTACGCGTGAGGTAGCCCCGCGGTAATCAACACTGTCAAACCCTGAATCCCCACGCATGAAGTCCGCACCTGCGCCGCCTAAAAACGTGTCGGCCCCTGCGCCGCCATAGAGGAAGTCATCTCCCGCCCCGCCGTCAATGCGGTCATTCCCGAGCAAAGCCGAAATGGCATCATCTCCAGCTGTCCCCGTTAGAATATCATTGAAGTTAGACCCCTCAAGCACTTCAATGTTAGAATAGACATCACCATCCGCATCGCCCTCAGTGCCTCCAAGCGCTAGGTCGACAATGACCCGTGAGGCGCTGTTGATATAAGTGATAGTGTCACTGCCAGCTCCGCCATCATGACTATCCGCGCCCGCGCCGCCGATAAAGGTGTCATCACCGTCCCCGCCATCCAGGATATCATCCCCGCCGCGGCCATCTATCGTGTCATTCCCCGCGCGGCCCGATATTTCGTTGACGCCATCTGTGCCTTTAATATCGTCGGTTCGATTTACGTCATTTGTCCCCATGACATTTTCAAAATTAATAAATGAAGAGAAAAGGTTTCCAAATTCATCCGTTAGCACGCCCGTCATCATATCAAAGATCATTCCTTCACCCAATTCATCATAGATAAAGGTATCAACACCATCCCCGCCATCTGCAGAATCGCCAGGCAATAGAAAAGTTTCTGTCACAGTGTCATTCCCTGCACCGGCCAAAACAGATCTTACATTGTTAGAGTCATTAGATTCGCCCCGCATCTCAATGACATCATCAAAGGCTGAGCCGATTACGGTTTCAAAACCGCGTATCGTATCCAGGCCTTGGCCTGTATCTTGGGCTGCAGTCGCCCCATTATCGTCAAAATCGGTAAACATCATGCCAGAGGTCGCGCCGGAGAAATCAAGCGTATCATTTCCTGACCCGCCGATTAGCGTATCATCGCCCAGACCGCCCACAATGGTATCATTGCCGCCGCGGCCGTCAATCGTATTAGCGCCTTCGCCTGTTTGGATAATGTTATCACCATCAGTTCCCAAGACAGTTTCAAAACTTCCGGCATCCGTAGTAGAGCTGTCAAAATTTTCAAAATTTGTCAAAATGGCGACTTGAGACCCCTGCGTGTAAGTGCCCGCTGCTAAATCAAAGACACTATCCACATCAACAAAGCCCCATCCTGTCATTTGAAGTGTATCAATACCTTCGCCACCATCAAAAACATCGTCGAAACTAGCCCAGTCATTATTTGCAGCATTAACTAAGAATATGTCATCGCCGCTTCCGCCCATTAAGATATCTATACCTGCGCCATCTGAAAGCGTGTCATTACCAGCGCCGCCATTGATAATATCATTGGCGCTTGAACCCGTGATAATATCGCTGTCCGCGTCGCCCGTAATGGTGATATTATCTCCAGCTTCGATGAAGCCCGTGACCGTCAACCCTGATAAATCGAGTATCGTCTCTGTATCCATAAAAATACTGAGGGTGACACTACTGCCGGCATGGCTTTCTGCTTCTAGTGTTTGGAATTGTGAGAATTGAACCGCATTTATTTGAATTTCGTCAACAATTGGATCCCCGCCATTATTGTCGAATTGCAAAATCTCCAGGTTTAACAACGTATCATCGCGCAGGTCCGCCAGCCCTACGCCGCCGCGCGCTATTTCAAGGGTATCAACACCTGTACCGCCATCAAAACTATTTCCTGCGCCGTCATTTGCTGCAAACATCGTAAGGATGTCATCTCCGCCGCCGCTTTCAAGATGGTTTACAGAAGAATTCGCAACAATATTGTCATTAAAGTCAGAGCCAATGACATTCTCAAACCGTATTATTGTGTCACCTGCTGCGTCTCCGTTAGATGCGGCACCTGAATTCAATGCTACACTGACACCAGAACTCGAACCTGCATAGCTAAGTGTATCAATGCCCGCGCCGCCATCCAGCGTATCTGCGCCCGCGCCGCCTTCGATAATGTCATCTTGCGAAGACCCTGTGATAGTTTCATCGTCTCCATCGCCGATAATGGTAATGGTTTCTTCTTCAAGGTTGTTCCAGTCTTGAAAAGTCCAACCGGAAATATCTAGCGTGTCGTCAAGATCACCATCCATACGGATAATGATATTATTGATGCCGCCACCATTAGCGCCATCTATGTGGAGTGTGTCACTAAGTTCGCTCGAACTGATTTCTTCGGCATAAAGTTCAATCGTACGGTCACCGCCAGCAAAAAAAGAAAACTCAATCTCTTCGATATTATCAAAATCCATACCCGTAGCATTGAGGTCAAAATATCCTGCTCCTTCAATCAAAAGGCGGTCATGTCCCGCGCCGCCATCCCATTCGCCGAGATACTGAACCCCTGCGATATCAATGATAAAGGTGTCATCTCCATCGCCGCCGTTCAATTCATCTGTTCCTCCGCCGCCATTAATCGTGTCATTGCCGGCAAAGCCGTTAATAGTATCATCCGCGGCCGTTCCGTTAAGTGTATTGTCTCCTGCATCACCGTTAATCGTTGCAAAAAGCGGCCCGGGCGGTGTCGGCGCATTTACGGGAGCGGTATTTGGCGCGGCTACGGATAGCAGCATTGCCTTTTGATCCGTGTCTAAAGACAGCGTATCAAAATTAAATTCGGTTAAAACGGTGTTAGAAAAACGATCAAGAAAATACATGACTTACCCTCAACTTGCGCCTCAGCGCGTTAATTATGCTCAGTGGGATACATGCGCCATCAGGTTTCGTTTAATAATTAGCCCGACAGCGCATGCCATTGCGCCCACATTTTTCAGTTATGAAAGTTTGGACCTTTCTGTGCCCCATCAGACACGGCCCGCGCAATCATATCTGCAGCCTTGATATCTCTTTTGAAAAATGAAGTCCTCAAGATGACCTCAAGATTATCTCATTTATAAAATCTGAGTTTTATAGGTGAAGACCCACCACCCAAGAGAGAACGTCAAGAAATGTCAAGATTTCCCGGCGTGGTTTGTTTTTTCTTGATTAAATTTGCAGATGGACTTTTAATGCATTGATAAGTATTTGGGGAGGTAGACTGTGATTTATGTGTTCGACGACTTCCGTCTGAGTCCTACGGGATTTACACTCACCAAGAATGAGTCAGAACGTAACATTGAACCCCAAGTTCTTGACCTCATTGTTTTACTCGTAAAAAATCACGGTCAACTTATTACCAAAGATGATATTATTGAGAAAATTTGGGACGGCCAAATAAGAAGCGAAAGCTCTATTAGCACATTGGTATCTCAAGCCAGAGCCGCCCTAGATGATAGCGGGAGGTCACAGAAATTCATAAAAACCGTTCACAATAAAGGCTATAAATTTATTGGCGATGTTACTGTTACTGTGCCAGGCGAAACGGATAGGCAAGACCCTATTGAAACAGATCTCTTAGAAACCCCAAAGCCTGAAAAGCAACTACCGATCAAGGCCATCATGTTTGTCAGCGGCTTGGTCTTAGTTAGTTTTGGATTGATCAAAATGTCGACAGGATTCGTGCCAGATGAAACCCGCGAAGCGACCACTATCTTAGACAATTCAATTCCTGAGAATGTAAATGAGTATGCGAGAACTGGGATTAGCCGCAATCCAAATATTGTCCCAAAAGGCAAGGCCGTGACCTTTGCCATCTCTGATCATAGTGTTGGCGACATCATAGATGGCGGCGATGGGTTTGATACATTAGACCTCAGCACATACACAGACGGCGGCGTTTTTGTGGGCCTGCCCGGACAAGTCGCCCGTGACCGCAAATATAAAAAAGGTGAAGGGGAATATAACATCCTAAATATTGAAAATGTTATCGGGACACCTCAAGATGATCTTATCAGAGGCAGCATTTTTCCAAATGTTATTCGCGGTGGCGATGGGGATGATCAATTATTTAGTTATGGCGACCAAGATGTAATTTATGGAGGCCCAGGAGATGACTATCTAAATGGCGGATATGAACTTGATATTATATATGGCGGCCCCGGCAATGACCGCATTCTTGTTGCCACCATCAGTCGCGGCGATCATATGGATGGCGGCGACGATGAAGACACTTTTGATCTCAGTAAATTTACAGCCTCACCTTATTATGTAGACCTCTCCAAAGAGTTTTCACGAGAATTAAGTGACAGAGAAAAAGATATCTACAAAATTGTGAATGTTGAAAATGTCGTCGGCACACCAATGAATGATACTATCATCGGCGACCTAAAAGATAACGTTCTTAAAGGCGGGGGCGGCAGTGACGTTTTAAATGGTGGAGACGGAGACGACATAGCTGTCTATCAAGGTGAATATGTAAATTATGTTTTCAGCATAAACGAAGATAACAGCCTCAAAATAACGGATAAATTTGGCTATGATGGAATCGATAGTGTTACTAATATCGAGACATTTAGGTTCTCTGACAAAAGCCTGACGATTGCAGAGATAAAAGAAAACATGAAGCCCTAAGCTGGAAAGCCCCATTTCCTGAAACCCCTAACCTAAAAATAATCGCCCTTGGCCGGTTCAAGTTTGGATAAGAATTTTTTTGCTTGATCTAGAAGGCCTCGTCGTATGTCCTCATCCATTTTCGCTAAATTTCTATAAGCCATGGACATGCGGTTATTGCCAGATAAAGCTTTTTCATTTCTCGCAATGAAGTCCCAATAAAGACTATTGAACGGACACGCCGCCTCGCCGACACGTTCTTTGACGTTAAACTTGCAGGAACTGCAATAATTACTCATCCGGTTTATATAAGCACCGCTGCTGGCATAAGGCTTTGAGCCTAAAAGCCCGCCATCACCAAACTGGCTCATGCCCAAAGTATTCGGCAATTCCACCCATTCAAAGGCATCAATATAGACAGCTAAATACCATTCATGAAGCTGCTTAGGGTCAACGCCAATAAGCAGCGCAAAGTTACCCGTTATCATTAAGCGTTGAATGTGATGGGCATAGGCATGGTCAATTGTCTGACCAATGGATTGGGATAGGCAATGCATATCCGCATCCCCCGTCCAATAAAAATCTGGGAGGTATCGCTGCGCATCCAAAGCATTCTCATGAAGATATTCTGGCATCTTAAGCCAATAGATACCGCGCACATATTCACGCCATCCAATGATTTGGCGAATATAACCTTCCGCCGCGTTAAGAGGTGCATGTCCATCTTTATAAGCTTTCTCGACAGATTCGCATATTTCAAGAGGGCCAAGAAGCCCTGCATTTAGATACATCGACAATAAGGAGTGATAGAGAAAGGGCTCCCCCGTGAGCATGGCGTCCTGATAATCGCCAAAGCGCGGCAAGACGTCTTTAATGAAATAAGCTAAGGCTTCTTTTGCGCCATCCCGCGTTACAGCAAAGAAAAAACCATCGGCGCTCCCAAAGCGGTTTGGAAAGCGCGCCTTGACCATCTCGACAACCTCTTGGGTAATGGGGTCAGGCTGAAATCGCAAAGGCTTAGGCATGAATAAATCATCCTTGGCGGGTTTACGATTTTCGGAATCATAATTCCACTTACCGCCTTCAGGCTTATCACCATTCATAAGCAAATCAGTCTTCCGCCGCATTTTGCGGTAGAAAAACTCCATACGATATTGCTTGCGTCCCACGGCCCAAGCCGCGAACTCGTCATGAGTCGCGATGAAGCGGTGATCAGGGGTTATTGTCGTCGGAATGCCTAGGGTCTGCTCCCAGCCTTTAACGGATTCTAGAACGCGATATTCAGAGGGCTCGCAGACACGTATCTGGGAAATATCATGCCGCGCAATGGCTCGTTTCATTTCATCTGTGAAACTATGGGTGTTTTCCGTATCATCAAGTTTCGCATATTCAACGGCCCAACCCTGAGCCTCAAGCTCACCGGCGAAGTGCCGCATGGCAGAGAATAAGAAGATGAGCTTCTTTCGGTGATGCGGAACAGTCTTAGCCTCTTCGGCAACCTCCATCATCAATATAACACTATCATCAGGGCTACTAATGGCCAATGAAGACAAGCCATGAGACAGTTGATCCGCAAATATTGGAATAAGAACTTTAGTCATAAATATTATACGCACCAAACCCTGTTACGATGCGTATAAAGTTCTATGGCCCACAAGAAACCTAACCTGCCCCAAAAAGACTGCGCCGCCTGCGGCCGTCCCTTTACCTGGCGTAAGAAATGGGCCCGCGTGTGGGATGAGGTCCGTTACTGTTCCGAAAGATGTAAACGAGCGAAATCATGACACTTTTACTGCCCTCTATGGGTAATGACCTAAGAATTATCGTCGTCGGGTCTAGCGGCGGCATTGGCGGGGCATTTATAGATACCCTCTCCGCGTCCGATCAGGTCGGGGAAATCTATGCTTTATCGCGCCAAGGTCAAAGCCATGCCTCTACGAAGGTCGCTAATCTAACATTTGATTTCACGGATGAAGGCAGCATTGAAGCCGCCGCCGAAGCCCTGCGCGTGACCGGCGCCTTTGATCTTTGCATCATCGCGACAGGTTTATTGCAAGGCGAAGGTATATCGCCAGAGAAAAACATGCTGGCCATGTCGTTAGACGCCTTTCAAAAAAGCTTTTTGGTCAATACATTTGGCCCTGCCGTTACGGCGAAATATTTTCTACCCCTCATGCGTCGCGACCGTAAAGCCGTCTTGGCGGCGTTATCAGCAAGAGTAGGGTCAATATCTGATAATCGTATCGGCGGGTGGTATGCTTACCGCGCCTCAAAGGCCGCGCTGAACATGATTATTAAGACGCTTTCGATAGAATTTGGCCGACGTTTCAAGGAGACCGTCATTATTGGGCTTCACCCTGGCACTGTCGATACGGACTTATCAAAACCGTTCCAAGGCAATGTGCCCGAAGGAAAATTATTTACACCAGAATTTAGCGCGCAGAAGCTGCTAAGCGTGATTGACCAGGCTAGACCCGAAGATAGCGGCTCACTCTTCGCCTGGGACGGCAAAAGAGTCGCGTTCTGAGCGGGTTTTCAGATACTTAGCCGCGAAAGTTTTAGTTAGGTCAGCCTTTGCGGCTTGAGCTGCGATTTCTAGTTCCGCCGCTATATCGCGCTGCGCCGCAATTGTGCGGGTTTGATACTTCAATAGATATTCGATCAGATCTTGGGACACTTGACGCCCCTGCTCCTCAAATAAACGTCTCAGAACAGGCTCCAGGATATCATCGTCATGCTCCTTTAATGCCGCGAGAGGCGTATTCACTAAGCGCGAATGCAGATCTGGCAAAGCAACGTTCCACTCAGCAGGAGCCTTTCGCGCCGTCAGCAAGAGACCCTCTAGGCTTCCGTTCAGGGCTTCATTCATAATTGCAAATAGCTCTGCTTCATCACAGCTATCAGCATCATCAACAAACCGTCCGCCGGTTTCAGCGGCCCAGGCGCGACCAATATGTGTTTTTCCCGATCCCTTTGGGCCTATCAGCATTAATATAGGGGACGGCCAATCAGGCCAAGTCTTCACCGCGGTCACCGCGTCAGCGTTACAGGCACTGACAATGAATGTAGCGAAGCTGCTGCTAAGTGATGGCGAGAGATCTAGTGGTATTTGTGGAGCTGTCTTCACCGCGCCTTAGAAACGCCCTCTGCGGCCAAAAATAACGCCTAAATTGGGGTCTGAACGAACTTCAACACCCTTGCCCGCTAATTCATTGCGCAAACGAGACATATCCCCGCCATATGTAATCGTCATAAGCGCGCCATCTTTGGAGAGCGCGTCCAATCGCGCATCTTGAATTTGCGCCGAGCCATTAATCACTTCTTTGAGGCTTAGCCATTCGCTGTGCGTGCCATATAAAATCGAGACAGGCATTTCGACGGCGTTCTCAACGCGGCTCACTGAGACCTTCTTCCAATCACTTTCTAGTTTTGAAATAATCGCTTGCGGGCCGCCATTGACCGAAAACGTCTTGCGTTGCCCGCTATCCAGCGACACGTCTGATATCTTTACATAACCGCCTAAATCATCGGCGACGAGAATTTGCTGGACATTCATAGCCGCCCCTAGCTGTTTGAGCGCAGACATATCAAGCGCGGCAATCGCCGCGATTGAAACCGGCAAGGTCGAAGCTTGATCGGCCGTCATTGAGCGGATGGGTGTCAAAGCATGCTGAGCGCCGCTCTTGGGCCAAGCTTTGAACCAATCACTCTCTAGATTAATTTGGCCATTGCTAAGCGGCACAATCAGGCGGTCACGCGATTGCGAAGAGACCATGGTCAAATCGGCTTGACGTAGATAGGCTTGCATGGCGCTCGGGTTAAACCCGACGGAGATATCGCCCAGATACCGCGTCGAAGAGCGTTTCTCGTTATCAATCTCCATGGAGCGGATCAATTTTGCGGCATTCTCTTCTGAGATTGGCACTGTCCCCTTTTCAGCGCGCTCGGATTCTAATGTCAGGCGCTCTAGTAAATTATTGGCCGCGCGGGCCTGCCCGCTACGAATGGCTAAGGTTTGGGCTTCAATTGGTGTCTTGCCCGTTGCATCAACAGGGATGCCTGAAACGGTGAATGGGTCGGCGGCTTGCGCGAGGCCGGCCGCCATCAAGAACAAAAAGCCAATAAGAGTCGTAATAATCTGTTTCATATTCCCGCGATAACCCGCTTTATCCGCTTTGCAAAGTCCTATAAGTGCATCAATTACAGCACAACGTAATGTTAAGCTTGAAAATGAGGCCATTTTACGGTTCTTAACGCAAAAGATGATGAAAGATTCTGATATGTCTGAAAAAGGCCTGACTTACGCCGATGCTGGTGTTGATATCGATGCAGGTGACCGCTTGGTTGACCGCATTAAACCTTTGGTCAAAGCGACACGCCGCGCGGGGGCCGATGGATCCATTGGCGGATTTGGCGGCGCCTTTGATTTAAAGGCAGCGGGATTTAAAGACCCTGTCTTAGTGTCAGGCACAGACGGCGTGGGCACAAAGTTGCGGATTGCAATTGATACAGGAATTCTTGATACAGTTGGTATCGATCTTGTCGCCATGTGCGTGAACGACATTTTGGCTAATGGCGCCGAGCCGCTCTTTTTTCTCGATTATTTTGCAACAGGCCGTTTAGACACGGATAAAGCAACGGCTGTAATTTCAGGCATTGCCGAAGGCTGCAAACAATCCGGCGCGGCGCTTATCGGCGGCGAGACAGCAGAGATGCCAGGAATGTATGAAGGTGATGATTTTGATTTAGCGGGCTTTGTTGTCGGTGCTGCGGAGCGTGACGCCATGCTTCCGCGTCACGGCGATATGGCAGCTGGCGACGTTTTGATTGGGATAGCGTCAAGCGGCCCGCATTCAAATGGTTATTCTCTGATCCGTAAAATTGTAGAGCGTTCGGGCTTATCATGGGATGACGCGTCGCCATTTTCCGATAATCAAACCCTCGGCGAAGCTCTTATTGTGCCGACAAAATTATATGTAAAATCCATTTTGCCGATTATCAAAGACGGTCTTGTGACCGGGTTAGCGCATATTACGGGCGGCGGCCTGACGGAGAACACCCCGCGTATGCTGCCCAAAACCCTCACCCATGATATTGATATGGATTCATTCCCGCGTCCTGATGTGTTCAAATGGCTCCAAGAGACCGGTCAAGTCGCGGAAGCTGAAATGCAGCGGGCCTTTAATTGCGGTATTGGTATGGTCTTGGCTGTGAAACCTGAGAACATGACGGCTGTTCTCGAGCGTCTTGAAACTGCAGGTGAGCCTTCCTGGGTTATCGGTCAACTCAATGATGCGTAAGATACGAACGGCGGTTCTGATTTCAGGCCGCGGCTCTAATATGGTTGCATTGACCCAAGCCGCCCAGGCGGCTGACTATCCGGCTGACATTGCACTGGTCGTGTCCAACATACCATCAGCAGCCGGCCTTCAAAAAGCTGAAGCTCTAGGCGTGACGGCCCTGACAATTGATCACACTGAATTTTCCTCTCGCCGGAAATTTGAAAAAGCCCTGCATGCTGTTTTACGAGAGGCCAAAATCGACCTCATATGCTGCGCCGGCTTCATGCGTGTTTTGACGCCTTGGTTCTGTAGCCGCTGGGAAAACCGCATCCTTAATATACATCCCTCGCTCTTACCCAAATATAAGGGACTGAATACGCATCAACGCGCTCTTGACGCTGGGGACCGCGAGCATGGCTGTACGGTTCACTTCGTGACAGCGGAACTTGATGCAGGCTTAACTATTCTTCAACACTCTATCGCTATCCGAGTAGAAGACACCAGTGACAGCTTAGCCGCCAGGCTTTTGCCTTTAGAACAAGCCTTATTTGTTCGCGCTTTGGATAAAATAGCTCGGAAGATGCTGGGCCATTAATCGCAACCTATTGTTAACTGTAATTGTGACAACTGCGTATTAACGCATTGGTAACTTTATTTCGTAAGCCATTCGAAAACTCCTTCCCGTAAAACGCCATTGAATAAACCTCGGAATGAATCCGAGAAACTGTGGGTAATAGGGTTATAGAAATGGCTATCGTAAAGAAGGCAACGAATATCTTAAAGCGTTTGAAACGCGATGAAAGCGGCATGGCTGCCATATCATGGGCGCTTAGTTTGACCGCTATCATTGGGGCTATGGGCGCAGCGATGGACTTCGCTATGCTTTCCAGTGCGGATGCTCGTTCACAAACAATAGCCGATACTACTGCCCTCTCTGCAGCAATTTATATGAAAACTTTCGAACAAATACCTCAGGACCGAGAGAAGGGTTTGATTGGTGACTACACAGCGGACGAACTCGGCTATGATTACCGGAATTGGGTTATTGACGGCGCTGACGGCGTTAGCGTTAATATTGCTTATGATAATGTGAAACGCGAAGCCACAGCTACCGTAATTGGTTATACTCAGCCAACACTTGTGCAGATATTAGGGTTTGGGAAGCTAAAGTTTAAAGCGCAGACCGTTGTAAAGTATTTTGAGAAAGATATTCAGGACCCGGCAAGTGTTGTAATGGTCTTAGACAATTCTGGCTCGATGGCTTTTGACGACCTCCCGATTGACGCGTCCGGCAACGCGCCTGCTAATGCTGAACGCCGTATGGATGGCCTAAAAACAAGCGCGAAGAACTTCATGGCTATGTTGAGTGAAACCGTGGGACCTCAAACTGCGGACAGTGGAGAACCTCGAGTATTGCGCACAGGCATGATGGCGTTTGACGGCGCTATCATTTCCTCGAGAACTATTCCTATGCACTGGGGAACGATCTCTGATAGCCAAATAAATTCTATGACTCCAGTTGGATCTACTAACTCAGCCCCGCCTCTTCAAGTGGCAAACACATGGTTGAATGTCAATGAACCTTCGATCCACGAAGCCGAAAACCCTGGTAAAACACCTCTAAAATATGTGATTTTGATGACGGATGGTAAAAACCAAGGTGACTTGGAGTGGGTAAACCGCGAGGGTACAGAAACATGGAGACGATATGTAACCGGGGCGACATCACCCGATGGACTTGATGAAGTTTCGTCTAGTCAAGTGGAAACCGTCCCTGAAGTCTGTGAGATGGAAAACCGTTACAAACGATATTACGATTACGATTGGTATGGAACATATTGGTTTGGAGAGTGGGATGATGAAATCATAACACCGTCAAATCACAACCATAGAAGGTGGGGTCCATACAGACGTTATTCACACCCAACACCGTCACAGACTGAAGTTTGCACCCCTGCAGAATATGAAACACGTTATAGTGGATATGAATATGGCTACGGTGAAGAAGCGCCGGATAATTCCGGAGGTTGGACAGAAGGAGAACAGGACGTCCCCGCCAACATTGCAAGCCGTGCAGAGTGCGATACTTTGCATGCTGCGGGAGTTGAAGTGTTCACAATCGGATTTGCCCTTGTGCCGGGACAGTTTGAAACAAATGAATGGGCAGATAGGCCAGGAGCTTACACGCCTTACCCTAGCAATGGTTCGTACAATTACTCAGATTCAATAAAAAGTACAAATCTCGCAAAAGGAATGTTACAATATTGTGCTAGTAAGGATCAAAATTTCATTACGGCGGATGATGTTGCATCATTAGAGACGGCTTTCGACCTTATCGGCAACACAATAATCAAAGAGATCATCCGTATCTCTTCATAATATAATGCCGTTCCTAATAACAATAAAAAAGGCCGGGTCTCTCGACTCGGCCTTTTTGTTTGGGATGTGCTTCAGCTTTACCCAACGATTTCATCATCGCTAAAGAAGAACTTAATTTCTTCAGCCGCTGTTTCAGGTGCGTCTGACCCGTGAACAGTATTTGCATCGATGCTTTGCGCAAATTCTGCGCGGATTGTACCGGCGTCGGCTTCTGCTGGATTAGTTGCGCCCATAACTTTGCGGTATTCAGCAATAGCGTTCTCGCCCTCAAGAACCTGAACAACAACAGGGCCAGACATCATAAACGCGACAAGATCATTATAGAATGGACGCTCTGAATGAACCGCGTAAAAACCGCCAGCTTGCTCTTTTGTAAGCTGAACGCGTTTTTGCGCAACAATACGAAGGCCTGCTTCTTCGATCTTGGCGTTGACTTTACCTGTGATGTTGCGCGCAGTCGCGTCAGGCTTGATGATAGAGAAAGTACGTTGAACAGCCATGATGGGCTCCTATTGGTTTGTTTGAGTCGAATTTGCGCACCCGATAACGGCGGATTGACTATATGTAAAGGCATGTTACGCACCGCTCGTGCTTCATATTAATGACTTAACATATCGAATTGAGGGCCGCCCGCTCTTTACCCAAGCGACTTTGGCCATTTCCAAGGGTCATAAAGTCGGCCTTGTCGGGCGTAATGGCACAGGTAAGTCTACACTTTTTCGTTTGATTAAGGGCGAAATTTCACCTGATGATGGCGAAATAAATCTTCGTAAAAATATGCGCTTAGGCGCTGTGGAACAAGAAGTCCCCAGCGGGCCGCAAAGTTTAATGGCGACTGTTTTGGCGGCGGATAAAGAACGCACAGCATTGCTGGCCGAATCAGAAATCGCGGTTGAGCCTAACCGTATTGCCGCCATTCATACGCGTCTATCAGATATTGACGCCTATAGCGCCGAAGCCAGGGCTGGCTTTATTCTTTCAGGTCTCGGCTTTTCAGGTGACGACCAGCAGCGCCCCTGCTCTGACTTTTCTGGCGGATGGCGCATGCGGGTCGCCCTCGCCGCTATGCTTTTTGCAAAACCTGATATGTTATTGCTGGATGAACCAACAAATTATTTGGATGTCGAGGGCGCGGTCTGGCTTGAGGCTCATATCCGTAGCTATCGCGGCACGGCTCTTATCATTTCGCATGACCGGGATTTTTTGAATAAAGCTGTGACCCATATCGCCCACCTGCGCGGCGGAAAGCTCTTTAACTACCCGGGCGGATATGACCGCTTTGAAGCCACGCTCGCGGAACAAAACCGCCTCAACATGACACTATTGGGCAAGCAAGAAGATGAACGCCGCCGGCTCGAAGCCTTTGTGATACGCAATAGAGCCAAAGCGAGCAAAGCCAAACAAGCCCAGTCCCGCGTGAAGCGGCTTGAGAAAATGCGGCCCGTCGCAACCATCATTAGCGATCCAATTGCGCCTATCGATCTGCCCAGCCCTGAACGCTCTTTAAATCCTCCGATCATTCGTTTTGATGACGTGAAACTAGGTTACACGGAGGACGTCACAATTTTGCGGAGTCTCAATCAACGTATAGATCCTGATGATCGCGTTGGCATTCTCGGAAAAAACGGCGAAGGCAAATCAACCTTCGCTAAGGCCGTAATGGGGGAGCTATTGCCGCAGGAAGGTTTTATTAAACGTCATAAAAAACTCCGCATTGGCTATTTCGCGCAACATCAAATCGATGCCCTCAATCCCCTCGCCTCGGCCTATACACATATTTTAGAGCTAATGCCCGAGGCAACAGAAGCTCAAAGGCGCGCCCGGCTCGCACAATTTGGTCTTGGCGTGAAAAATGCCGAGACGCCTGCAGGAGATCTATCAGGCGGTGAGAAGGCGCGGCTTCTATTCTCACTCATAGGTTTTCATAAGCCTCACCTTTTGGTCCTTGATGAGCCCGCAAACCACCTGGACATCGACAGCCGCGCCGAGCTCATCAAATCCCTCAATGGGTATGATGGCGCGGTTCTAGTTATTTCCCACGACAGGAACTTACTCGAAGCCGTCGTAGACCGGCTTTGGCTTGTCGATAAGGGCACCGTTAGTACATATGAGGGCTCACTCGAAGATTACCGCGCTTTGCAGCTAGAAAAAGACCGTTCAAATAAGAAACAAAATACGGGAGAAGGTGATGCCCGCAAGCAATCTCGCCGAGACGCTGCCCAAGCGCGCAAACGTCTCGCGCCGCTCAAGAAAGCCTATGAAAATCTCGAGCGCAAAATTGCAAAAGCCAAAGCCCGCATTCCCGAAATTGAAAAACAGCTTTCTGTTAGCGACATATTTACCAAGACGCCTGATAAGGCTGTGAAGCTCGGCCAGGAAAGGGCAGAGATATTACGGGAAATCGAATCTCTTGAAATAGAGTGGCTTGAGGCTTTTGAAAGCTATGAGGCGGCACAAGTTTCAGAGGGACTAGATTAGGGGTGTGGTTTAAATCGTGCATGGGCTGATGCGCAAATAGTGGGATAACGCTATGTTTATTGGCCGTTTAATGCGTGAGGAAGATGCTTATCTTCAATTTGAAGTCATGTCCTGGCTCATCAAAAGATACGGCCCGCCACAAGCCCCCAAAGTTCCGTCCCCTATTCATAAAACCGAGCAACTCTCCGATCTTTGCTGGCATGAAGACGACGTTCGAACTGTATTTGACTGGGCGCAGGATAGTTTTGGCCGAATAAAAAGCGAGTGCGGAATGGAGGATTGGTCAATCCAAATCGCGCCTCAACCTGATGAACGCTTTGACTCACGGCATATGCAATTCTCTCAAAGTTGGAATACAGACAGCAAAGAGCCCTATTATGTGGATGGCTATGGCCGCCCGGTCATTCATTATGACCCCCGCCATTGCGAAGACCCTGGCTATTTCGCCGCGCGCGTGATCATAAAACTAGCGGAAATTAAGCTCATGAACTTTACGCCAGAAAGAGGCATAAGCCCGTTACAGTCAGGAATTCTGACCTTAACGGCTGTTTGTTACATGCGGCAGGGCTTTGCCTTAGCGGCCCTCCCCGACGCCGTGACGCATTACCTCACTCGCGAGGGCGACACAGCAAAGGTACCGCCGCGGATCATCAACAACACTTTGGTCTTTTCGAACTGCTTGATGATGCTCTCGCGCAAACTCACACCTGAGCAGATTGTGGCGAGTTATGGCTGCATCATCCCCAAAGCCCACAGGAAGAAAATTCGCCCCGCCTGTAAACAGATAGAAAGCTATACGGCAGAGATAAAAGTGATAAGACTTTTGGCCAATCCCACGCGGGATAGTTTTGAAAATAGAAGTTACGCTGTCTACGCCTAGAGTCTAGCGGCAGACAACCTCTTGCACATATCCTTCGCGGTCGAGTTCAATGGTTAGCCTGCTCTCATCCACAGGCCCTAATTGAATACGATCAGTGACGGTCCGAATAGAGGGCGCATAGAGAACTTGGCTCGGCAAATAATCCCTCACTTCTAAAAATGGAGGCTCAGGATCAATCCCGTCAATGCGCTCACGGTCAAAGTCTTCTAGAAATGCGGGTTTTAAAATCCGTTTCGTTCCGGGTAGCCCCGCAATATAAATCGCGCCTTCATGCCGCCCGACAAGACCGCGGTAGAGATGGGACTGGCAGGCATCAACACCTTGTATCATAGGGGTTGGCGCTGGGTTTAGATATTCTGGCCGCACATATTGCCCCTGCCCAGGCGCAGGTCTGTAGGCTGGGTAGTTAGGATAGCCAACACCTTGCGAAGGCGCACATGCCGATAAACCAAATATTGCACAAAGCGGTAGAATACGAATCATAAACCCTAATAGCATAAAAGCTTTCGAAAAGGTTATAAGCTAGGCCCTAAACGCTGTGCATCTGTAACCTTGACCTTTGTTAATGCATCACTATGTTGCGGCGCTTAAAGCGATGGGAGGGCCCACGCTACTTATTATAAAGTTGACCTCATTTGAGTTCCGATATCCAAACTGAAGAAATTGCGGCAGACGCCCCAGTTGATGTGAAATTTAACGAGCTAGGCCTCGACCCCAAAATCCTCAAAGCTCTTGACGATATGGGCTATGTAAAGCCGACGCCTATCCAAGCTAAAGCCATACCCGCAGCGCTAAAGCAGCGTGATGTTTTGGGCATTGCGCAAACAGGCACAGGCAAGACCGGCGCTTTCGTTCTCCCTACAATGCACAAGCTCGCCAAAGGCAGAGCACGGGCACGTATGCCGCGATGCCTCATCGTCTGTCCAACACGCGAACTCGCCGCCCAAGTGGCTGAGAACGTCGAGCAATATGGCAAGTATTTGAAACTCGAAATGGCGCTGCTCATTGGCGGCGTAAGTTTCGCCGAGCAAGATAAAAAACTCTCGCGCGGCGTTGATATCCTTATCGCGACGCCTGGCCGTTTGCTCGACCAATTTGAACGCGGCAAAATCTTAATGACGGGTGTTCAAACACTTGTTGTCGATGAAGCAGACCGCATGCTCGATATGGGTTTCATCCCAGACATCGAACGTATCTTTGAATTAACGCCCTTCACCCGCCAAGTTCTCTTTTTCTCAGCAACAATGCCGGGCGAGATTAAACGCCTTGTCGATCAATTCCTGCACCGCCCCGTCTCGATCCAGATTGCGCGTACGAATATGACAGCGAAGACTGTGACACAAAAAATCGTGCGTATGCCGTCATCTGACCCAAAGCAGAAGCGCACCGCCCTGCGCTGGCTTATTGAAAATAATGATGTCGATAATGGTATCATTTTCTGTAACCGCAAAAAAGACGTCGATATCGTTGCTAAATCTCTATCGGTCCACGGCATTTCATCCGCGCCTATTCACGGTGACTTGGCGCAGTCACTGCGCACTCAGACACTTGAGAAGTTTAAAAACGGCGAGATCAAAATGCTTGTCGCGAGTGATGTTGCGGCGCGAGGGCTTGACGTTCCGTCCGTCAGCCATGTTTTCAATTATGATGTGCCAAACCACTCTGAAGACTATGTCCATAGGATCGGCCGTACGGGACGCGCTGGACGCAAAGGTGACACGGTCATGCTTGTAGCGCGTTTGGACGAAAAGAATTACGCAGAAATCCTTAATCTCATTAATATGGAATCGATTGAAGAAGTCGAAATTCCTGGCATCGAAGACTTCCCCAAAGATGGCGGAAAATATCGCAAAGGCCGAGATGACAAAAAAGGTCGTAGCCGTAATGGCGGCAGAGACAGAAAACGTGGCGGCCGCCGCGATCATTCTGAATCGCGTTCTAGCCGCCCGCCGCGCAAAGAACACTCCGCAGAACAAGCCCATACGTCTAAGGTGGAAACTCCTAAGGTAGAAGAAAAGCCAAAGAGGGCTTCTTCGCGCCGTGCAGCACCTAAGCGCAAGCCCATCGAGTCCGACGCCCAAGAAAGCACCCCCAAGGCGACCGAATCGAAATCGCGCCGCGCAGCGCCTAAACGCGCGCCAAAAGAAGCTTCCGCTTCGGACTCCGCAAACGAGACAACCGAGTCAAAACCTCGCCGTGAGAAAGCGCCCCGCTCCGAAAACCGTGAAAACAAACGGAGCAATGAAAAGCGGCCTCCTAAGAAACGACCAGAGAATAACCGCTCGGAAAATAAACGTTCAGACAAAAATCGTTCAGACAATAAACGTTCTGGAAACAATAAAGGCCGGGACCGCAATGGCCTTAAAGAAAATAAAGTCGAAGGTTTTGGCGATACTATGCCAGCGTTTTTTGGGTCTAGTTTGAAATAACCTTAACCCGCTCTAGAAGCTCATCCAAACCATCAAACATTTCTTTCAGAAGGGCATCTGACTCTTGGAGAAGGCAATGCCCTGCTCCGTCTAAATCCATGCGTTTGCAATTGGGAAAGCGAGAGTCGCAAACCGTTTGATTGAGCTCTGTTAGGACGAAATGATCGACCTCGGCAGAGATCATCGTCACAGGTATATTAATTTTCTCAAGGTAACCTGACTCGCGAATATAACGACTGCTCTCAAAAAACTCCGCGCCCCATTGCGCGGTCACGCCGCCGACACGTTCGGATGGGTTTCGCGTAAAAACAACGTCACGATTGGGCAGACGTTTCGGGTTGGAAGAGCACATATCTATATTGGCTTTGGATAAGTCTTGCCCAAAGGGTTTCCAGTTCCCATTCCCTTGAAGATAATGTTTTGATTTTCCGAGGCGGCGCGCCCAGTTCATTAAATTTCTGGCCTGATCAAATGACATATCGCCAGCTTTGGGCTCAATAGCCGGCGCCATCAAAAATAGGCCGTCAACAAGACCCGGATGGTCTCCTGCCATACGAACCCCGACATGACCTCCAAAGGAAATTGCCACAGGAATTATCGGCTGTTCATCGGACTTTGGTAGTGTTTTAATGAAGCTCGCCAAATCGTCTGAATAGATTTTGAAATCATCAACCCATAGTTTTTCCGGTTGGCTCTCGCGGTGACGCTGCGATCCGCCCTGCCCGCGCATGTCTATCCCCACGACATGGTAACCGCGGCGCGCGAGCATATCAATATGCTCGGGATACATGCTCATCGTTGCGGTATAACCAGGCACTATGACGAGTGTCGCTTTTGCGGCTTTACTATTGCCTGTCTCGCCCCAGCGAAGCGTTGTTCCGTCCGCAGCCTCAAAGGTCTTCCACACCCAATCTGGCGGCATGTCTGGCAAATAAAACGCGTCAACCTGGGCTTGATATTCAGCCGTAACCTGGTGCGGTTTATAAGCCTTCTCGGGCCAAAAGAAAAACGCTAATGCGCCCAGCAATAGAACAAGGCCAAAGCCTTTCAAAACGCGATTTATCAGTTTCATTATGTGTTTCCGGGGTAGCCGTAAGTTGCTTTGTAATGTGGGTCGGCCTCAAACTGGCTATGCCATTTCGCAAGTTTGGGCGCGCGGCTTTGCCAATCTAAGTGCCCCGCGCGAAAGCTTGCATAATCAAGGGCCGTCACGATAGCTAAATTGCCAAATGTCCACGGCCCGCCAATCCATTCACAAATCTTCTCAAGCGTTCCTACACTGCGGATTATAGCTGTTTCATGACGCGCTATCATTTCGTCCCAATGCAAATCTGGCGGACGCACCGTTTCATAGCGGTAATTATAGACAGCATCCGCCAATCCATCCCCTAGCGCGTGCTGCCAAAGATTGAGAAAGCGCATATGCCCGTCCGCTGGTAGAATACTTGCCCCGCCAAGACTGTCCAAATATTCGCAAACGACCGGACTATCAAAGAGATATTGCCCTGGCTGCCATTCTAGAGCCGGAATTTTCCCAAGGGGATTGTCTCCCGCGACATATCCATTTGCGCCGTCTTTTTCAGGCTGCAGTTCTTGAACCTCAATCCCGTGCAGCCGCGCGAGTATCATGGCTTTGCGGGCATAAGGCGAAATCGGATGGCAAATAAGTTTCATGGGGTGAGTCCTTTGCTGCACCCTAGCCGAAAAAAAGAATAAAAAAAAGACGGGTCTGTTTCCAGACCCGTCCAGTTATGGCGGAGCCGGCCCGTCGCGGGCAAGCTCCATGGTATTTGGTTCATTGGGCGGCGGATTCACTACCCCCAGAGAGGACGTATCGACGTCTTCAATGATGACTTCCGCATTTCGAATAGGTTTTACGCGGCGACGCACGGGCAGGTTAATCCGCATCATCAAATCTTTGGCCTCGGCCAAATCAACCGTAACAGGGTCGCCAGCAAGAATTCCCGTCTTGGGGCTGCCTATCGTCGCGATTTCGTAAGTTCCTGACGGTAAATCACCAAAAGCAAATTGGCCAAAACTTGTAGAGTAAATACGGGCCTCTTCCTCACCGTCATCCGTAGACTTTAGCGTGAGTGTTGTGCCTTCGACGCGCTCCTCGCCTTTATTATACTCACCGTCGCCATTCTCGTCGACATAGGTAAAGCCGAGGATTTGGCCGCGTTGCACAATCGGCATTGGAACGTCAGATATCTGGCCATCAGCGATTGTTACCTTTGTGGAAACGTCGTCCGACAAGTCATACCCTAGTGGCAAACTACGTGCATCGATTTGGACTTCATAAAGACCAACCTTGATGTTTTGCACTGTAAAGTAACCCGCATTGTCAGTCCTTAGGGAGATACGTGTCCCCTTTAGGCGTATAATTGCCCGAGGAACAGCGATTTCGTCTTCTTGCTTTATGCCGTCACGGTTTTTATCGACAAAGGCACGGCCCTTTAAAACGCCGCGGCCATCTTTGGTTTGGCGATATTTGCGCTTTTCATTGAAATCAAAACGGCCATCGAGCAATAATCCTACGCGCTGATCACCTTTAAGGTTATTGCGATAAGACATGCCCAAAGCCATATTATTGCCTAGCTTAATGCGGCGCGCGACCGACACGGTGAAGAATTGATCGCTCTCGCTGCCTTGATTGCCAGACACGGATTGCAATACCCCTAGGCTGGCATCAACTTTGGTCTTTTGACCGAAAATATCGCCGGAGTTAAAATTAGCAATGAGGCCAGCATTAAGCCGCTTATCCTCATCGGAGATAACACCTGAAAGCGAAGGCGAAACAGAGAGTTGTGAGTCCTTCGGTAAGGGTAAGTTGAAGGCACGGGCGGAGATATTACCTGATAAAACTTGGCGAACAGGGCCGTCATTCTTTTTATCATTTTGATACCGTAGGCGCACCGTAGCGCGGTCAAATTGCTTATAGGCTTGCACCGTATATTGGCGGCCCGACTCGCTAATCCGATCATCTTTATACTCAAGGTTATAGGATGTTGCGCCTGCAGATAAGCTGACGCCTGTATTTTGTATGCCTGCTGCAACGCTTACGCCCGTAGTTGTGATCGTTGAGCCCAGCTCCGAGTTCTTAAACGCCCCAGTTTCTGCGGTTTGAACCCGCACGGACGCAGCCGGATTATTCAATATCCCCAAATCCTTGCGCGGCGCATAACGCAAAGAGCCGCCAATCGTTAGCTGATCTAGGCCGCGCTGGCGCGTATCCGGTATAAGCGCGGGGTCTTCAGCCTCAGCGTCAGGGTTAAGCGCCTCCGTAATGCGGTCCTGTTCGTCTTCCGCATCTAGTTTCGAGCGCAGAAACTCAGCGCCGTCATATTGCACGAAGGCATCCGCCGTAATTTTTTCAGTGACGTCATAGCGCGAATCAATACCGAGGCGAATATCAACGCCGCTTTCACGAGCTGGCCCCTTAAAGTAACCTGCGTCCGCTCTTGCATCCCATTGAAACTTCTTATCTTTTTTGCGTCCCAGACGTCCCGATATCGCCGATAGGACAGCCATTTGATCATCACTTAAACCATCTGTCTTCAGCGCCGCACCAGCTTCCCAGCCGTCCTTATCAGCATAGCGCGCGCCCGCAGCAAAGCCGCCAAAGGTCAGCCGCGATTGATCGCCGCTGATCTGGCGCGCGCCGATTGCCGGGGCGCCTGCCGCTACAGCCCAGCGGCCAGACCTTGTTTCTTTCTGAACGCTTGCCCCGCGAATACGGCGAAGGCCAACCCCGTCAAGCTCACGCAAATCCGCAGTATAATCACCAACAGACCCTGTAGTTCCATTGACATGGGCGAAATCTAAGCTGAGCCAACTTGGTTCCAATTCTGCGCCTGAATTGGGCAAGTCAGGAAGTTCAGCCCGTAAGCGCCCGTTAAAGCCGCCAGCCCGCGCCTCAAGTTCGACCGTGTTTATTGTATCTGGACCTAATTGGAAACGCAGTGTCTCTGGTGTGAACGGTGTGTTCTTCGCGGCCTCATCCACAGAGCCTGACGGCTTGATAGCGCCTTTCAGGCGATCATCCAGGGAGATATCGATGCGGTTTGATCCGCCGCCGACATCTACATGGGTGCCTGTTAAGGTCTCAATCGCGCTCACGGGCAATAAGAGGTTCGTCGGATCTATATAAGCCACATCTTTGGACAGTCCGATGGGATTACCGCGCAGACTAATCAGCCCCGTATCTAAGTTCATTTTAAACTCGGCGCTGTCTTGAACCCGCCGCACCAAAATATCCTGCCCGCCCTGAAGGACGCGGACATCATGGCCAAGCTCTTCTGCAATCGGCAAAAGTGGCAATAGAAGAACTGGACCTACAGATTTTGGCGACGGGTTTAAATTTCCAAGAGAGATGTCATTCACAAATACCTCAAAGCCTGTCGCCACCTTCAGTCGCGGATCAAGCTTAAAGGTGAATTCCTTGGTCTCTTTGTTAAATTTCCCCGTCGCCCCTGATAAGACTGCAATGGCATTTGGCGTCAGTAGATAACGGCCCTCCGACACTTCTCCAAAATGTTTCAGCCTACCGAGAGAACGCCCATCGGCTTTCACGATACCTGTATCGGTGTAAAGCTCCATGACAACACCGTCTTGGCTACGGCGCACGATCAGCGCCTTACTCACATCATCATATTCAACGTCGTTATTGAGTGATGTGAAGATTGGCATGGCATTCACGTAAAGACCGCCATTCTCGGCACGGCGGACCTCGGTGCTTTGCAAGGTCTCACCGTCCAGCGTTACGGTGATAGAACTATCGACCTCAGCAATCACCGTCGTATTGATGATTTTTACCGGCTTGGCTGGAATAGCTGTTTCCTTTGTTGCCGCAGGGGCTACCTCAGTTTCAGCCGCAAAGGCGCTGCGTGGTGTGAACACAGCGGTTAGCAGCAGGAAAAAGCCTACGAAAACAGCCATAAAGCACTGTTTTTGCGAGATTTTTACGAAATTATGTAGAGATAACTGTCCTAGCACTCCGGCAACTCCATGCGGGAGCGGCACGTCGCAGAAGCTGAGCATGTCGCATTGACTTGCACAGGAACTGACGACCAACCGCCTCGCATGGAGTTGTAAACTTCAACGGATGCCGGGGTTATCGCCAGATTAAAGCGGAACTGTTGTTCCAGTCGAATGTGGCGAGAACCCAATTTGACATCCTCAGAGATAACTTTGGAGGACATTGATTTATTTGAGTTTTTTCCTTGAGAGGCTTGAGTCTCAAGGGGGATTGGGCGTCGGCACTCGCCAACAACCCACCAGGCTTTATAAGCCTGTTCATCGATCATGAAAGCTGTATCGCCTTCTATGATCTCAAGCATGACCGCTTTCCCACCCGCGCTATGCGCAAGTGTTGATAGCCCAGCGAAAATCACCAGTATTATCAAGGATATGAGATTTTTTAGTCCCATTACGATCAAATTCTACCATTCACACCATATTCGCGGTCTTTGCCGCTTATGAGGACATATTACGCGAAGGAGGTTTATATTGACTAAATTTGACCTTAACCTTTAGTTGAAAACAGGGCGGCTTTATTCTGGAATTTAACCAAAAAGAAATCGTTCAATGACGCTGATCAAGATATTGAAATAACTAGATTTTAGCCAGAGTGTAGAGTTTAACAGGCCAGATTAAAATATGACCGCAAATTATTGTAATTATTGAGTTATTCCCACTCAATCGTCCCTGGCGGCTTAGATGTAACATCATAAACAACACGGTTAACGCCGCGAACTTCATTGATGATTCTTGTCGCTGTTTCTCCTAGGAACTCATGGCTGTAAGGATAGTAATCCGCTGTCATGCCGTCCGTAGAGGTTACGGCCCGTAAGGCTAAGACATTCTCATATGTCCGCTCATCGCCCATAACTCCGACGGTTTGAACGGGCAAAATTACTGCAAAAGCCTGCCATATCTCATTGTAAAGATTATGCTTTTTAATTTGATCGAGATACACTGCGTCAGCTTCGCGCAATATATCAAGTCGGTCTTTGGTGATGACGCCTGGACAGCGTATGGCAAGACCAGGCCCTGGGAAGGGATGTCTTTCAACAAAATCCTTATGCAAGCCAAGCTCTTGACCTAGCGCGCGAACTTCGTCTTTGAAGAGCTCGCGCAATGGCTCAACCAGTTCCATATCCATGCGCTCTGGCAATCCGCCTACATTATGGTGAGATTTGATGGTTACGGATGGGCCGCCATCAAAGGACACAGATTCGATGACATCCGGATAAAGTGTGCCTTGAGCCAAAAATTTAGCGCCGCCAGCCTTTTTAGCTTCGCGCTCAAAAATATCGATAAAGGTCCCGCCAATAATTTTGCGCTTTCTTTCAGGATCCGAGACGCCTTCTAGAAGGCTTAAAAATTCATCGCCGGCATCAACGTGGATTAAGTTCATGTCGTAATGCTCCTTAAAGAGCGAAACGACTTGGTCGCTTTCGCCCTTACGCATCATTCCTGTATCAACATAGACACAGGTCAATTGATCCCCAATGGCCTCATGGATAAGAACGGCCGCAACGGAACTGTCTACGCCTCCAGACAGACCGCAAATAACTTTCCCGTCGCCAACCTGGTTTTTAATGGCCGTAATCATCTCGCCCTTGAAAGACGCCATCGTCCAATCGCCTTTAAAACCTGCAATTTTATGCGTGAAATTATGCAGTATTTTTGCGCCGTTCACCGTATGAACGACCTCGGGGTGGAACTGAACACCATAAAAGTGACGTTTAGCATCCGCTATCGCGGCATATGGTGCGTGCGTAGATTTTCCAATAATTTCAAAACCTTGCGGGATAGCATTAACACGGTCTCCGTGAGACATCCAGACGCGTTCCGTCTTATCGAGGCCATCAAACAAGTCGCTATCGGCCAGAATTTCCAAATCGGCACGACCGAATTCTTTATCGTCAGAGTTTTCCACAGATCCGCCAAGCTGCTCGCACATGGTCTGCTGACCGTAGCAAATACCCAGAACGGGCACACCCATCTCCCATACATGATTATCTGCGCGAGGGGTTCCAACACCTGTCACGCTGTTAGGGCCGCCCGAAAGTATGATCGCTTTGGGATTAAAGGTTTCTAGCAGAGCTTTATCAACACGGTTGAATGGATGAACTTCAGAATAGACGCCGCTCTCCCTTACCCGCCTTGCTATGAGCTTTGTGACTTGGGAGCCAAAATCGATAATCAACAATTGTTCGTGTTGCGTATCAGTCATCCATTTTTCTCCATCACGGCAAAGAAGAAGCCGTCTGTATGTGTTGAAGCCGGGCTTAGCGTCAGGGTGCAGCCATCGGCTGACCAAGGCTTAGGCGCGTCCACGCCAAATTTTTCTTCCCAAACTTCACCTGCCGACAGCAATGTGAAGTTCTTATTGTCTTCGAGGAACGCATAAACCTGGGCTTCATTTTCCTCCGCCAGCATCGAACATGTTACATAAAACATCAGCCCGCCCGGCTTAACGAAACCTTTGGCGCTATTGAGAACAGAGCGCTGCTCGTTATTGCGGCGCTCAAGCGCCTCTTCATTTAAACGCCATTTGGCATCTGGCTTACGGCGCCATGTTCCAACGCCTGTGCAAGGCGCGTCAATCAATACGCGGTCCATTTTGCCGACTAAGTCTTTTAGGCCCTCTGAGGGCGGCTGACGGACATCAATAATATCTGCCCCTGCCCGCTGTGCGCGTTGATAGAGCGGCGCAAGGCGGCGCTTATCAATATCAAAGCCAAAGACATTGCCTTGGTTTTGCATTTCAGCCGCGAGCGCAAGAGATTTCCCGCCGCCGCCTGCACAGTAATCAAGCACTTTGTCCCCTGGGCGCGCGTCAACAAGTATGCTGACAATTTGCGAGCCTTCATCTTGAATCTCGACGGCCCCTGTTTGGTAACCTTCTTCGATTTGAATATTGGGGAGACGCCCATCACCGGGAAGCGCATTGATACGCAAGCCAATCGGCGAAATTTCGCAAGGGACAGCGCCGTGAGATTCTAATTTACCAAGTTCTCTTGGCGGGTGGGATTTGATAGCATTAACACGAAGGTCAAGTGGAGGGCGCGCCGTGAGGGCTTGGCCCTCCGCGATAGCGTCTTCGCTAAAATTATTCTCAAAGGCGGGCCATATCCATTCCGGCACATCAGCCTTCACCCAATCAGGCGCACCGTCCAAATTGATGGCGCCGCCAAGCTTAGCTAGTTCTACATCGCTAAGCGCCGCAGGCGCATGCGTATCGCCGTGAAAAGCCTCGACAAGTTCTTGCGGCGTTTTCCCGCTCATGAACACGGCTGAGGCCAGCGCTAATGCACGCGGCGTTTCACTATCCATACGAAAGGCCAGTGAGCTTTTACAGCGAAGCGCATCATGGACATAATTGCCAATCGCCGAGCGGTCTTTGGAGCCTGCAAAACGGTGCGCTTTACCCCAATCCCGCAGCGCCATTGTCGCTGGCGTTTTGCGATCCAGAATGTCTTCGAGAACTTCTGCTGCTGCCTGAATTCTTCCGCCAAGTCTCATTACAGTGCTGCCATTACGGCGAGGATAAGCATCCATGTCACGACGATTCCGGCCGCCGCGAATATGAAAAACCGAATAACGATGATGTTCTTGGTGTTATGCCAAATCATATGCGCAAAACGCAGAATTACGAAGGCCCAAGCGAGTTTAAGGGCCAGAGGCGTCACGGCCCCAAGTAATGTTAGCGCAATACAGGCAACATAAAACAGCACGGGCATTTGAAACTGGTTATTATAGTTATCACTCCGAATGCCGTGTTTTCCAGGCCATCTGTGAGTCTTAGCGACTTCACGCATATCAACCTTACCTGACTGAGCGGCTAAGAAGCGAGAGCCGCCCAGGAAAAATGTCAAAGCGCAGACTGTCAATGCCTGAACCAGCATGGGTAGCATAAGAGATGTATCAAATGTCATATTTAACTCGGCATCGAATAATTAGGGGCTTCACGCGCAATATGCACATCATGCACATGGCTCTCACGCAATCCTGCATTCGTAATCTTTACAAATTCAGCATTCTTATGGAGGTCTTTTATCGTGCGCGAGCCTGTATAGCCCATTGTTGCGCGAATCCCGCCTAAGAGTTGATGCAAAATTGGACCTACGGGCCCTTTAAAGGCAATGCGGCCTTCAATCCCCTCAGGAACAAGCTTCATCGTATCATTGACTTCCTTTTGGAAATAACGATCCGCAGACCCGCGAGCCATTGCAGAGACTGACCCCATACCGCGGTAAGACTTAAAAGAACGCCCTTGATAAAGGAATACCTCGCCTGGTGTTTCTTCTGCGCCCGCAAGCAGCGAGCCAACCATGGCGCATTCCGCGCCTGCCGCGAGAGCTTTGGCCATGTCGCCTGAATATTTTATCCCGCCATCCGCGATAACAGGGACGCCGGCTTTGTGAGCAACCGAGCACGCATCGATAATGGCCGTTAATTGGGGAACGCCAACGCCCGCTACGATACGGGTAGTACAGATAGAACCGGGGCCAATACCGACTTTGATAGCGTCAGCACCTGCATCGATAAGCGCTTTGGCCGCTGAAGCCGTCGCAATATTTCCTGCGATAATTTGGGCCTCAGGATAGTCTTTCTTCAGACGCGCAACAGTCTCAATGACTTTGGATGAGTGACCATGGGCCGTATCAATGACAACGGCGTCAGCGCCCGCTGCAATAAGCGCAATCGCGCGATTATATCCAGCATCTCCAACGGTAGAGGCCGCAGCCACGCGAAGACGGCCTTTTTCGTCTTTACAGGCGTTAGGATGAGACAACGCCTTATCCATATCTTTAACGGTGATTAGGCCAACACAGCGGTAATTATCATCAACGACCAAAAGACGCTCAATTCGGTGCTTATGCAAAAGCGCGCGCGCTTCCTGCTCAGAAACGCCCTCTTTTACGGTCACAATCTCCGTCGTCATGAGGTTAGCGACTAGCTCATTTGGATCATCAGCAAAGCGCACATCGCGGTTGGTGACAATACCGACGAGTTTGCCATCATCTTCAACCACTGGAATCCCTGAAATATTATATCGGCTTCCGATCTCGCCTAATTCAGCCCGCGTGGCATCAGGGCCAATCGTGATCGGATTGACAACCATGCCGCTCTCAAAGCGCTTAACTTTGCGCACTTCCTCGGCCTGCTCTTCAATCGTCAAATTGCGATGAATAACGCCAATGCCGCCTGTCTGCGCCATCGCAATTGCGAGCGGCGCTTCGGTGACTGTGTCCATGGCCGCCGAGACCAAAGGCACATTTATACTTATCTTTTTAGTGAGGCGCGTTTTGAGGTCCGCATCTGCCGGAAGTATATCCGATGCTTGCGGCTGCAAAAGCACATCATCGAAGGTTAAGCCTTCACGAATCTCCATTGGAGTCTCCTACTTTTGCAAGCGGCGACTATCAGGGAAATAAAGGCTTTGCAAAGGAAATTGTCGTTAGAGGCTGTATTAAAATATCTTTTACGACCTGACCTTACGTCCCTTAAATCCTTGCGCGACTAAATACATCTCTGGACTGCCAGCGCGTGAGCTTTTGGGCTTGGCGTGTTTTACGGATTTAAAATTATGTTTGAGCGTATTGAGAAGCCGTCCTTCTGCGCCGCCCTGGAAGACTTTCGTTACAAAGTCCCCGCCCGGCTTTAGAACGTCCATAGCAAAATCAGCTGCGGCTTCGACAAGTGCTACCGTTTTCAAATGGTCTGTTTGGCGATGTCCCATTGTATTGGCCGCTAAATCAGAAAGGACGGTATCGGGTTGACGTCCGAGCATATCTTTCAGCCGCCCTGGCGCTTTCTCATCCATGAAGTCCATTTCAATCATGTCTGCGCTGCCAATGGGTTCAACAGGCAAGATATCAATACCAACAACACGCTGCGCGCCAAGCTTAAGCGCAATTTGCACCCAGCCGCCCGGGGCGCAGCCAAGATCGACAACCAAAGAGTCTTTCTTTATCAGCTTAAATTTCTCATCAAGTTCAATAAGCTTGAAAGCCGCACGGGAACGATATCCCTTAATCTTGGCCTCGCGCACATAGGGATCGTTAATTTGGCGCTCAATCCAAAGCTTAGAGGAAATTTTACGCCCGCGCGCTGTCTTGACCTTATGGGTCATCATCCGCGTGGCGTTTTCTTTGTCCATTTTTTCAGTTTTACGGCCACGTTTTGGCGCTGTCGGCTTTGCGCCAGACATGCGTTTGGGCTTTTTATCATCCGTCATCAGATGCGGCTTTCTCAGAGGTGGAGTTTTCTGCGGTAGGGTTTTCTGGTGTGGGAGATTGCGGCACGTCATTTTTGATGACGTTGATTTTTTGGCTTGTCTGCATCAAACCCATCAACATACCTTCGCGTAGACCGCGATCGGCGACTCTTACCATTTTGCTTGGCCACATCTCGCAAAGTACATCCGTGATAGCGCAGCCCGCGACTAATAATGTGGCGCGGTCCTTGCCGATACAAGGCTCCTTCGCCCGCTCAGCAGGGCTACGCGAGGCCATATCGCGCGCAACACGCACAGCATCACTGCTGCGCAGCCATAGACCATCAACTTTATCGCGCTGATAATAAGGCAGCTTCAAATGGATCCCGGCCAACGAAGTAATCGTGCCTGACGTCCCAATAAGATGCCCCTTGCCCTCTTTAAAGCTATTCGTGAAGCGGGTCTCGCAGCCAGCTTTGGCGATCTCGTCGCGCACAACTTGCTTCATCGCTTCATACCAAACCGTCCTGTCTTCAATTTCAGGGACGCGTTCAGATAATGTGGCAACGCCAATCGGCATAGAGGCCCAAGCGCTAATGGGCGGGCGGTGAACTCTCATCTTCCCTTGGGGATCGCGTAGGCGGCGAACATCGACCCAGCTAAGCTCTGTTGATCCCCCGCCAATATCAATGACAAGGGCAACATCTTTTGTTGTATCGATAAGGTTAAGACAGCCCATCACAGCTAAACGCGCTTCGACGCGCGCGGAGATAATTTCCAAGGTGATACCCGCTTCGGACTTTACACGGTCAAGGAATTCTTGTCCGTTTTCGGCTTTGCGGCAGGCTTCTGTGGCAACACAGCGCCAGCGCTTAACGCGGCGCGCTTTCATTTTCTTCGCGCAAACCGTCAAAGCCTCTACGGCAGCTTGCATGCTTTTATCAGAAAGACGCCCTGTGGCGGTGAGGCCATTACCCAAGCGCACAGCGCGGGAATAGCTATCTATGACCTTAAAACTGTCACCACTGGCGCGCGCCACAAGGAGGCGGCAATTATTGGTGCCCAGATCTAAGGCTGCATATGTTGGCGGTCTTTTGCCCTGAGAAGAATTCCCCCCAGAACCACGCCGTTTGGTCCGTCGCCGAGTCGGTTTTTGCGTGCTGTATTGCCCGCCTTCCGAAACTCCGCTCCCGGACATATCACCGTCCGGCATCGCGTTCTCACATTTTAGGAGCCTGAGCTGCGGTAATCGCGCTCATATTACTCATTCCCAAGAACCATAGCAAAATCAGCGGCTTGCTGTAAATCAAAATCTACATTTTGAGCTAGTGAATATCAACATGGTCAGAGAATTGCGCCCAATCAGGTTCGGGCTCAAGCTCTTCCATAGCTTCATGTTGAGACAAGAATATCTGCCCTGTGAGGCGCTCTAGGAAGCTTGACCGAAATAACCGCTCTTTTACACGGCTTTGCATGTCCGAAAAATGCAGCTTTATATCGGCGCTTTTCAAGCGCTTATTGATTTCCTCAAGGCTAGAGAGCGCGCTCGCATCAATCCGGTTCACGGCCGTGCACATCAGGACAAGGTCTGTCATCTCGTCATTCTCCGCGACAACGCGCGCCACTTTGTCCTCCAGATAGCGCGCATTTGCATAATAAAGGCTTTCATCAATGCGTAATGTTTTCACAATCTCATTTGTTTCAACATTAAAACGTGCGGCATCTCGGTAATGTTCTGTCCCAGGGAATCGTCCAACTAATGACATATTCGGTTTGAGGGTCGAGCTGATATGCAAAGCCATAGCCAGAACAACACCCGCCAGAACGCCCCATTGCACGCCTAGTAACAACACAGCTAAAAAAGTCGCTAATGCTGTTATACCGTCCGCACGGCTATAAATCCAAGTGCGCCACAAACTCTTAAAATCAAGGAGGTTGAAACAGGCTACAATGATGAGCGCGGCTAAGACAGCTAAGGGCAAGGCTTTTAGAACAGGCGTTAGGAATACCGCCGTTAAGGCCATGAAGGCCGCGACTAACAATCCAACGATCTGTGTCTGCCCGCCAGCGCTGAAATTCACAGCGGACCGGGACATACTACCGTTTATGGGATAACCGCCTGAAAGCCCGGCGATAATATTTGACGCGCCGAGCCCGAGCAGCTCCTTGTTTGAATCAATACGTCCCCTCGCCCGCGCGGCCAGCTCTTGCGCCGTCGACGTACTGTCCACAAAAGCAACGATTGCAATTACGATGGCTGGAACCAAGAGGGCCTTAATATCATTTAAGGGTAACATCGGTAAATCAAGCGGCGGCAAGCCCGCTGGTATTTCGCCGACAACGCTAAGATCAAATTTATCCGCGAGATTGAAGCCTGAACTGATACCGATAAAAATAGCGACGATTAAAATCGGTGCCATTCGTCCAATAAGTTTTGCCGTCCGGCTTTTCACATGAAGCTTAACCAGTGCATAGGCGAAATACTTCTTGATGCTCCAAAGAATGATAATCGCCGCAAGACCAATTTCTAAGGCCGTAATATTTGTATTCGCCAGATTAGCCCAAAGGTCTCCGAGCAAAGCGAAAACCGTATTACCGCTCGCGCTTACGCCAAAGATATGTTTGAGCTGGCTAAAGATAATCAGCAATGCAGCACCCGTAATATAAGCCGAGACGACAGGGCGTGAAACGAAATTCATCACGAATCCCGCTTTAAAAAGCCCCGCAATCAGTAATATTCCGCCCGTCATCAACGCTAGGACAGCTGCACTGATTAGCCGCGTGCCTTCGGGAAGGCCGGCAATCGCCGCAGCAGTCATGAGAGAAATCACTGCGGTCGGCCCGACGTTCAAGTAACGTGACGACCCAAATGCGGCATAAGCGAGCAAAGGAAAGATAGAGACATATATCCCGACTTGAGGTGGCAGCCCTGCCAGCAATGCATAAGCCAAGGATTGCGGCACTAATAATATTGTGACGATAATGGCGGCGACTAAATCTTCTGTGAATACTCCGCCATTATAGCCGCGCAGCCAATCCCATTGGCGCGCTACCGCAGTTTTGCGTGGCTTAGATGTTACGGTCCCAGACTCGTCCATAATTTGTCCTGTCAGGTTTCCACGTAATATTCAAGATTAAGGATATTGGAATCACAGTAATACAGCACCTGATTTAAGCATATATTTTTCATCCAGATATGTCACAAGACCCTATGAGCGACTCCCCTAAATTTGAAATCTTCCTTGGCACCCAACCCGGACTTGAAACTCTGCTTTTGCAGGAGGTTATAGAATGCGGGTTTGAACGTGCCAAAACCGTTGGCGGGGGCGTCACGGTCTGGGGCGGCTGGGATGATGTTTGGCGGGCCAATTTGATCCTACGCGGCGCGTCCAAAGTTCTCGCCCGTATAGGAGAATTTCGCGCCTTTCACCTCGCGCAGCTTGATAAACGTTCTCGCAAATTTCCCTGGGGCGAGACCCTCATGCCGGGCCATACGGTAAAAGTAGAAGTCGTTACCAATCGCAAAAGTAAAATCTATCATGCAGGCGCAGCGATAGAGCGCCTTGAGCGCGCCATACATGAAGAATTTGGCGCCAAGATCGCGAAGTCAATGGACGACGCAGACATCATCATTAAAACCCGTATCGACGATAATAATGTTCGCCTCTCTGTCGACACATCTGGTGTCGGTCTTCACAAGCGCGGTTACAAATTAGCGATGGGTAAAGCGCCGCTGCGTGAAACCATGGCCGCCCTCGCCCTGCGCGGTTGCGGCTATGACGGAAAAGAAGCCGTGTTTGACCCTATGTGCGGCTCTGGCACTTTCTTAATTGAAGCCGCCCAAATATCATGCAACATAATGGCAGGCCGTTCCCGTAAATTCGCTTTTGAAAAACTCGCCAGCTATGACGCTGACGCCGTTCTGTCCATTCGTGATAAGTGGACACCCCGCGACAGCCCTCAAAGATTTTACGGCTCAGACCGCAATGTCAATGTAATAGGGTTTTCCAAAGCTAATGCGGAGCGCGGCGGCGTGCTGGACATGTGCGAATTTAGCCCCCTTCCCCTCTCAAAGGTACAGCGCCCAGATGGCCCGCCCGGCCTCGTCATAGTCAACCCACCCTACGGCGCAAGAATAGGCAAAAAGAAAGACCTCTTCGCGCTCTATACGGCATTTGGTGATGTTATGCGTGATAGGTTCACGGGCTGGCGCGTCGGTATGATTACGTCAGATACGAAATTAGCAGAGGCAACGAAGCTACCATGGCTACCGACGGGTGCGCCAATTGCGCATGGAGGTTTGAAGGTGAAACTGTTTAAGACTGATGCTCTTTGATGATGCCATTTTCTCAATAATCAAATGCTGTTCCGCGAAACAAGTCAGCAAACCCAACCTCCCTCATCGCAAGACTTGTTCTTGCAATGAGGGATAGTGGGTCAATTTTCCTCTTTACAACGCGTGCATATGTGTGCACACATACATGCATGAAAAACGATAACCACGAGAACACCACCGAACATAAAGCGATGGCTGACGCCGCAATAGCAGTGCTCGATACAAAATTCTTAAAAGCGCTGACCGACCCCACGCGCGTCCAAATAGTGAAGAAACTTATCCTGCTCGGCGCCTGTGATGTTTCCACAATTGCAAAAGGCCTATCCCAAGACCGCTCTGTCGTGTCGCGTCATTTAAGCAATCTCGAACAAGCGCGCATCACGACCTCGCGCAAAGAAGGCCGTCAAGTCTTTTACGATTTAGATGGGCCCTATATCGTTCAAAAAGTGTCCCTTATACTCGAAGCTGTGCAGCCCATGGCAGAGCTTTGTATTCCTTTCAAAAAAATAGCGAGTGACGGAGAAGCCGCATGACAAGTTTTACAGGACTGGCTGACGACGGTAGTGAAGTTGTTTATCGCGACGCCAAGCGCCACATGTATTGGCTAATTCTCATATCGCCCGCCATTTCGTTATTTTCAATCTGGCTATATTTCGCATTAGGTAAAAATCCGATTGTAACCCTTATCCCCATGCTCTTCTTTTATGCCTTTACCCCGTTAATGGATTTATTGATGGGTGAAGACCCGCATAATCCGCCGGAAGAAGTTGTGAATGCCATGATTAGCGATAATTATTATCGGTTCACCGTTCACTCCCTTGTTTTCGTCGCCATCGCTGTCTTTCTTTCATTCGCCATATTCGTTGGCACGCAAGACCTCCCCTGGTGGGCCATCCTCGCCCTTATCATTGGCGTCGGCAGCAATAGCGGCGGCGTTATGGTTATGACGCATGAGCTTGGTCATAAATCGAATAAGCTCGACCGGCTTACCGCGAAAATCGGCAATATGATTATGGGCTATGGCCACTTTAATATCGAACATAATAAAGGCCATCACACATGGGTCGCAACGCCAGAAGATCCTGCCAGTTCACGCATGGGCGAGAATTTTTATGCTTTCATGGTCCGGGAACTATCAGGGACATTTAAGCGCGGAACTTCCTATGAAAAAGCCCGCCTTAACAAACAAGGGCGTAGTTTTTGGTCTGCCCATAATGACGTTCTGCAAGTCTATGCGGTTACGCTAGGCATTGCGGCGATATTTGTAGCCCTCTTTGGGTGGGTCATTTTGTTGTTTTTAATCCCCCATCACTTCTTGGCTTGGCTCGCACTAACTCAAGCCAATTACATCGAGCATTATGGCCTGAAGCGCGAAAAGCGTGAAAATGGTAAATATGAGCGCTGCCAGCCTAAACATAGCTGGAATACAAATCATACTTATTCCAACCTCCTATCCTTCCATTTACAACGTCATTCAGACCATCATGCCTATCCTCAGCGCCCCTATCAGGTCTTGCGAGATTATGATGACGTGCCAAGTTTACCGACTGGTTATGGCGGGTGTTTTGCAATGGCCTTTTTTCCGCCGCTCTGGTTTGCCGTGATGGATAAAAAAGTAATGGAATGGGCGGATGGAGACCTGTCCAAGGTCAATGTCGACCCGAAGTCACTGGCGAGGCTTGAGAAGCGTTGGAGATAAGTAAACCCACTCTTCTTTTAGGTTTTCTCGTCGTTCATCGCACGGAGCAGATTAAGCAGCCTGTTATCTCCACTTTTAACAATACCACGCTCTTCATTCATTTTTCTACGGAATGATTGGAGGTTTCCATAGGCAAATTTGCAGGCGGCCTCAGCATCCTCCTCGGATTTAGCTGGCAGAGTGTAACGCATTTTCATGAACTCGCCTTTGGCAACCTCATCAACCCCAATAATAGACATCCAACCCTTTTTGGTAAAAACCGCAGCTGGCCAAGAGGACACGGTCACCGCTTCATCTTCACCTAATAAGACCGCTGACAATATAGCGTCAGCATCAATTGAGACGGCTTCACACGTATCTGAAGTATCTTCCGAATATTTATACCCTTTCGGTTCAAAGACTTACTTCAGAGACGCAACAGATTCTCCAAAATAGCGTCCAATTTTTGCCCCAGGAATATTACTCAGAAACATACTCAACTTTCGGTCATCTCCTCCGTAATCACACCCAAGGTCAGACCCATCGGCTATATAGTTCTTGGAGGATTGCAATGACAGGCCATCAATCGCAGCAGGGCAATAAATACCGCTGCGAGGACTATAAGCGCTTCCATCAGGATTCTGAATGAACTCCGCAGAACGTTTCATCCTAGCCTCGTCTACATTGCTTGCAGTTGTGGTTGCGCAGCCCGGCGCCAGTGCCGCTATTGCCAAAAAGGAAATACTTAAAAAAGCCTTATATTTCATAGGATTCCCAGTCTTTTTGAATTTACTTTATTCTGCTTCCGTGTCGCCTGTATTCGTCGCAGCAGTCTCATCGGTCGCTGTTTCATCCTCATCATCAGTCTCTTCGATACGTTCGATACTGACAACGCGTTCATCGTCTTTAACGCGGATAACGGTGACACCGCGAGAGCTTCGGCTGACGATACGGATGTTCTTCACCGGACAACGAATAAGCTGCCCGCCATCTGTCACGATCATAAGTTGATTATCATCTTCAATCGTGAAGCTACGGACCAATCGTGCATTGTCAGCGCCCTTGCGGGACAGTTCTTGCGCCGTAACGCCCTGCCCGCCGCGATTCATGCAGCGGTAATCATAGCTTGAGCTGCGCTTACCAAAGCCGTCTTCCGCGAGGGTGAGAAGGAATTGTTCTTGGCCGCCCAGTTCCCCGATGCGTTCATCGGATAGACTGCTTTCGATCTCGATATCATCAACTGTTTCATCATCATCACCTTCACCAAGCGCGCGGCGCATAGCATTGGCGTGTTTCATATAAGCCCGGGCTTCATCGGTTTCGACGTCGACATGGCGCAGGACAGCCATGGAAATAACTTCATCTCCCTCGGCCAATTTAATACCGCGAACGCCGCTGGAGGTGCGGCCAACAAAACGGCGTACATCGGTGACCTTGCAGCGCAGAGCCTTGCCCATGGCCGTCGTCAATACGATATCATCATCTTCTGTGCAGAGGCGCACATCGACAATGCCGTCACCCTCATCAGGCTTCATGGCGATTTTCCCGTTACGATTAACGCGCGTGAAGTCAGCCAAGGAGTTACGGCGAACACCGCCTGAACGCGCTGCGAACATAATGTCGAGATCTTTCCAGCTTTCCTCATCTTCAGGCAAAGCCATGATAGAGTTGATCTTCGCGTCTTGCTCAAGCGGCAGTAAATTCACAAGGGCTTTTCCGCGTGTTGCAGGACCGCCCAGAGGAAGCTTCCAAACCTTGAGCTTATAGGACATGCCTGTAGAACTAAAGAATAGCACAGGCGTATGGGTTGTCGCGACGAAGACCGTTGTGACGTAATCCTCATCTTTCATAGACATGCCAGATCGGCCTTTGCCGCCGCGTCTTTGGGCGCGGTAAGTATCGAGCGGCGTGCGTTTCACATAACCCGCAGCGGTTACGGTTACGACCATGTCTTCCACGGCGATGAGGTCTTCATCATCAAAGTCCATGCCGCCGGCCGTAAAGATAGAGCGACGCGGCGTCGCAAACTTATCTCTGACCTCGGTGAGTTCCTCGCGAATAATCGCCTGCACGCGTTCACGTGAGCGAAGAATGTCAAGCAAGTCTGCAATTCTAGCAGCCAGTTTTTCAACTTCATCGGTAATCTCATCCATACCGAGCTGTGTCAGCTTCAGCAAACGCATATCAAGAATAGCTTTTGCTTGCTCATCTGTTAGCTCAATGGTGCCATCATCGTTAAGCTTCGAGCGTGGATCAGCAATAAGCTTAAGCATGGCTTCCATGCGTTTCGCGGGCCATCTACGAGATTTTAAGTTTTCACGCGCCTCTTTGGGATTAGCTGATCCCCGGATAATTTTGATAATTTCGTCAATATTGGCGACCGCAGTTGCAAGACCCACCAAGATATGAGCGCGGTCACGCGCTTTACCGAGATCAAATTTGGTGCGCCGGGCGATAACCTCTTCGCGGAAACCCAGGAATGCTTCGAGCATCTGGCGAACATTCATTTGCTCAGGCTTTCCGCCATTTAGGGCGAGCATATTAGAGCTGAAATTTTGCTGCATAGCCGAGAAGCGGAAAAGCTGATTGAGAACGACATCGGCGACGGCGTCGCGTTTTAACTCAATAACCACCCGCATGCCGACACGGTCAGATTCGTCGCGAACGCCGGAGATACCTTCAATGCGTTTCTCATTAACAAGTGCCGCTATCTTCTTGATCATATTGGCTTTATTGACCTGGAAGGGCAGTTCCGTAAGGATAATAGCGTAGCGGTCTTTGCGGATTTCTTCGACGTCAGTAACAGCCCGCATCGTCACCGAGCCTTTGCCCGTCAAGACGCCAGATCGAGCGCCGCTGCGGCCCATAATGAGGGCGCCCGTTGGAAAGTCAGGCCCTGGAATGATTTCAAGCAAATCCTCATCGGATAGATGGCCATCATCCATCAAGGCAAGGGTAGCATCAATCACTTCACCTAGATTATGCGGCGCAATATTCGTCGCCATTCCAACAGCAATACCGCCGGCGCCATTTACGAGGATATTTGGAAAACGCGACGGAAGAACAATAGGCTCGCTTTCGGAGGAATCGTAATTGTCTTGGAAATTGACAGTATTCTTTTCGATATCCGCCAAAAGACTAGCCGCAGGGCGGTCCATACGGACCTCAGTATAGCGCATCGCCGCGGGCGGATCGCCGTCAACAGAGCCAAAGTTACCTTGCCCGTCAAGCAATGGCAGGCGCATAGAGAAATCCTGCGCCATACGCACAAGCGCGTCATAAACCGCGCTGTCCCCATGGGGGTGATATTTACCAATAACGTCACCCACGACGCGGGCTGACTTCTTATAGGCCTTTTCACGGGTAAACCCGTTTTCATGCATGGAATAGAGAATACGGCGATGAACGGGCTTAAGGCCGTCACGCACATCAGGAATGGCGCGAGAAACAATAACAGACATGGCATAATCAAGATAGGAGCGTTTCATCTCCTCCTCAATCGTTATGGGAGACACGCCTTCAGGTAAGCCTCCGCCGCCCTCTGCTGGGCCGCCATTTTCATCGTCTTCGGGCGTGTCGTTTTCTTCGCTCAAATCGGAGTCCATCCCATAAAATTAAGGCCGCTCGAATCGCGCGGCCAGTGCCCGTATTCTTTAGCATTTGTGGGCGCTTGCATCAAATGATTGCGAGGGAATCTCGGCAGGATTGAAACGCTCTCGCATGTCAGGCGTATACAGGTTATACTAAGCGAAATGGAGGAAAATTATGCGCCTTATTCTGCCCCTCATCGCCGCACCAATAATCGTATTATCGGCGTGTCAGGAGGCACCCAAACCTCAATCAAGTGATGTGAGTTTCACCCTAATCAATAGCGCTAGCGAAGATATAGGCACCGTTAAGTTACGGGACATGGGACATGAAGGCGTGAAGTTAATTGTGCAGGCAACGCAAACTCCAGAGGGCCCTCACGGTATCCATTTTCATGTAAAGGCAGATTGCCGGGCGCCTGATTTTAAAAGCGCTGGCGGCCATATTAACCCAGAGGGTCACCAGCACGGCCTCAAAAACCCTGATGGCCCTGACAATGCGGATATGCCCAATGTCGTGGCCGATGAAACTGAGAGCCTTTCCTATGAGTATACCAATGCGCGCGTCACGCTAAATGAGCGCGATGATCGGCCTGCTCTGCTGGATCACGATGGTTCGGCGCTGATGATACACATCAACGCCGATGATCAAGTGACGCAGCCCATAGGCGGCGCAGGGGCGCGTATTGCTTGCGCAGAACTAAAGTAATAGCCCCGCGCTAAGCAGCGTCCCTAGTCGTCACCAGGCCAGATTTTATTCCACCAGTCGGCCTTCTTCTTAGGGCTATCAAGCTCGAAAAGCTCGCCCTTACCGGACGCCTTGATTTTGGTGCGGATATATTTGGTTTCCCAGCCCGTTAGATTAGCCAGAGTTTTAATCTCTGTTTCCTTTCGGGCATTAACCTGCTCCTTGTATTTTTTAGCTTCTGGGCAGTCCATTTCGCCGTCAAAAGCATGGCGCAAAATATAACGGCCTTGGAAATTTTGTCTGTCACCCGTCATCTTAAACTTGAGATCTTCAGGAAAGCTCTCCGCGTCATAGCGGACATGCAAACGCGTCACATAAACATTTTTAGCCATTTGCTTGGGCCGCATGCGGCGAGGTGTTGGCTGGTCGCCTTGTCCCTCATCAAGCCAAAATACGCCTAATTCTTTTAGTTGATCATTAGAGAGCGGGTCGGCGGCGCAAGGGTCGCACCAATTCATATCCCACGCATACTCCATGAACACGCCATGGCCGCCTTGGCGGTTGGCCGAGGTCTTATACATATCTTTGTAAAAGTCGCCGAAGTCGTCCTTAATATAGATTGGGAGTTCTTTATTTGAGGGAATTTTTTGCGTGCGGTAATTCGTGGTCTCCACCTTACCGTTTTTAGTTAGGGTATAGACAAATAGGTCTTGATCACCGTCAGCGTTAACAGTCCCGAGACGGATAGGCAGCATGAATTTCGGACTTTCATAGGCCACAGCAATCGGGCGCAGCATTTCCCCGCCCTGTTTCGCTTTTTCTTCAAGGTTAACCTTCGCGACAAAAAACTTCATATCTTGCTTGATGTAACTGCCGAGTGTCTTCTTGGCTTTGGCTGGCACGCGGTAACCGTTGGTCTCTAACCAAACCTGCAACCCGTCGCTTTCTTTGGCCGAGAGGATGAGGATATCATATTCTCCCACCGAGAAGCTTTCCTCGATTGTGACGCCAAGAGACTCGGGTTCTGCCATCCCGATTGAGGCCTCCATCACAGGCTGAGGCGCGCTGCGCATCATCTTGTCATACCTCATTCTGTTGCAAGGATTATCGTCAAAATATTCAACTAACCTCGGCGCCGTGTAAGCATCAAGATGGTCAAGCAGCGCCGCATCCGAGATATGCACCTGTTCTTTCGTAATTACGGTCGGGACAGGAATAACCATCGCAAACTCCGTCGGATCTCCAATATAATCATTGGCCATTGTAATGACTGTACGATCGCCATCGCGCACCAATGCGACTTTGGAGCTTTGATTAAATAGATCTGTATCGGCTTTGGCGACATAGAAACCGCAAAAGGCCGAGGCAGAGGGCGCGAGGGTAAGCGCGGTAATAGCAAGAGTACTACTCAGCAGGTATTTGGACAGTTTCATGGGGGACTCCAGGGTTCGAAGGGTGAAATTTAGGCCAGTGATAGCGGCCAGCGGGGAAAAATATATCAAAGAGCGGCACAATCGGCGCCGTCAGGATAAGCGCGAGGATAATTCCAGCGGCATTGTAAAACGCAAATTGAATGGTGAAACCGATAGTTGCCACCAATATAGCATAAAGCACACGCCCTAGCCTCGCATCCGGCGTCGTTTTCGGATCAGAAATCATAAAGAAAGCAAAGATGAGGAGCGCGCCGCTTTGCATCTGGTGAACAGGTATAGCCAGCGGGTCACCGAGCCATAAAGCGCGTCCAAAGATAAGCGCAGCATAGCTTGCTAGCAGCGTAAGGCTAACGTCCCAGCGCTTGGCTTTTCCGGTCACGATACCGCCCATGCCAAGAAGGAAAAGCGCGAAAATAGGCGCAGTGCCCCACTGCCCGGGGGATATCCAAGCGCCTGTGAATAGCAGCGACATTACAACAAGACCGAAATTGGCCGGGTTGAAGATATGCTTTCCCCGCCAACGAATGATATATTTAGAGCCTATGGCTAGAACACCCGCAGCGATGGAGAGCGTAACAGACCCCGTACGCAATAATAGCGTCAGAGAAAGCGCAGAGATAAGGGGGCTGCGAACATCAAAGGGATGCCCAACCCAGCGCGCGGCCATAAATTGCGTGGCAACGGTAGAGCCTATACAGGCCACGACATGCCACCACGGGAGTTGAAAAGCGAAATGGAACGTCCCTAATAGAATAAGAGAGGATAGAACGACAATTTGATAGTGGCGAGGGTCAGCCAAGAGACCGCCTATAAGCGCGCCTCCTCTTAGTGTTTTTTGGGGCCTATATTGGGAAATTCCCGCCATGCCTTCACCTTTGTAACTACGTCACCATAACACGAGAACAATAGGGCGCAATCATGACGCACATGTCGTTCTTTTAACTGTAGGACGTATGCCGAATGGGAATCCTTGGAAAAAAATTGTAATGGCTGCTTTTTTCCAGAACTGTTTTACCAGTGGCGAGGCCAGAGCCTCTATAAAAGCTCGAAGAGATAAACTATTGTCAGATTAAGACGCTTGCTAAAGGATATAAAGACGGGTGTTTAGGAGATAAAAAATGGCTAGAACCAAGTTAAGTAAGAAACGTCAAATTTCTATTCCGACGAAACTAGCATATGGAATGGGGCAAGGCATATCGTCTATCAAAGATATGCTGTTTCATTTCTTTTTCCTCTTCTTCTTCACTAACCTCTTAGGCGTTTCTGAGTTCTTAGTCGTTATTGCCTCAACAATCGCTCTTATTTTTGATGCAGTATCTGATCCTCTCATGGGACAAATCACAGATAATTACAGGTCCAAAAAATGGGGCCGCCGGCACATCTTCATGCTTTATGCAATTGTTCCAACAGGCTTATTTTTGACCCTTCTTTTCAGCCCGCCTGTAGGATTAGGGAATATGGGTAATTTCCTCTGGATGACGGTCTTTGCAATTCTAGTGCGATTAGCTCTCACAGTTTTCCGTGTGCCCTATTATTCGCTTGGCGCCGAATTATCCGACGATTATAATGAGCGCACAAATATTGTGTCCGTTCGAGAGGTCTTTAACGGACTGTTCAATATCTCCGTCTTCGTCATCGGCTTTACAGTTTTCCTTCCAGATAGCCCTCAATTTGAGGACGGAATGCTCAATAAAGCGGGTTATGCCCCCCTCGCCCTAACAATGGCGATCATTGGCTGTATCGGCGCGTTTGTGGCCACCTTTGGAACACGTCATAAAATAGCCGACTTCACAAATTACAAAAACGATGAGCGTCAACCTTGGACGATGGTCTTTAAAGAGTTAAAGCGCGCCGCAAAGTTAAAATCATTTCGTGTTGTTACATGGAGCTATAGCTCTATGGCGGTCCTTTACGGCATTGGTAGTGCTTTAAGCCTGTATTATGCTGTGTATCTCTGGCAATTATCCCAAGATGGAAAGGCGCTCATCAGCCTTGTCCCTGTTCTCGTTTTGATACCTGCGACCGTCTCGGCTTCCCTGCTTGCCGCGAGGCTAGATAAACGCGAAGCCGCTCTTACTTTTTCGACTATCTTCTTCCTCGGATCGGTTTTGCCTTACGGCCTTTATCTACTGGGAATGCTGCCGCCCATAGGCGACCCGTCCCTATTGCTGATCATAGCTGGTTTTAACGCCCTGTGGAGCTTCGGCATCACTGGGATTGTTATTTTATGTTATTCTATGCTGGCTGATGTGACTGATGAAATGGAACTCGTGACAACAAAGCGGCAAGAGGGTATTTTATATGCTGCGCTTTCTTTCATTCAAAAACTCACATTCACTTTTGGAACAATTTTTGCCAGCGTTGCTCTATACGCCATAAGCTTTCCTAAACAGATGGAACCAAGCCAAGTGCCGCAAATTACAATTACAAACCTCGCCATAGTGGGCCTGGGGTCTGCAATTGTGTTTGGAATTTTAACGTTACTCTGTTTCTTGGGTTATCCCTTAACCCGCGCCAAAGTCGCAGAGATTCAAGCAAAGCTAAAAGCAGCGCGGTATCAATGACCAATATGCCTCTTCAATCCGGCTTATTTTGTCGCTGTCCAAGATAAGATCGATACGCAAGATATGTGACTAATTTCTAAAGGCAGGCGACTTAAACTTTTGGCGCAAAAATTGCTACGTAGACGTTAGTAAGAATTGATGAGCTGAAAGTGTGCAATGTTGGGAAAAATACTTGTCTTTGCATTAGTTTTACAATTTTCAATTGGCTCTAGCGCAGCTTTCGCGCAAATATCAGGTCAAATTGAAACATCGCGTCCGGATCCGAGAGCGCGACTTGCTCATGAATATTTCGAGGCAGGCAAAGCCGCTCATGATGGCGTAAACGCGGCACAAGACTTTGAGAAGGCTAGAAAGCTTTACCTGGAAGCTGCAGATTTCGGCAGCAATGAAGCTCTCATCAACCTCGGCTATCTCTACTTTACTGGCCAAGGTGTTAAGGTCGACTTTTTGAAAGCGCGGAAGTTTTACGAGGCCGCGTCCAAACGCGGTAGCGTCGACGCCAAACAAAATTTGAAAATGATGGATGCTCGTGGTTTAGGCATATTACCAGCCGTAAAACCTGATGCCCCAGCCAAAGAGGGAAGCCGTCCTAAACCAATTATTGCCGCAGAACGGAGCGTTCCGATAACAAAGGATACTGCATTCGGCCGGTCTGTCATGATTGTGCCCGCTATGAGCCCTCATGACGTCAATGCCGCAGTTAACGAACCAAAAGAAGAGGGCTCGAGTGACGGGAAAAACTCTATCATCACCGCTCCTTCGACACCCGTTCTTAATACAACTGAACGTGCCCAAATAGTGCAGAGCTCTGTATTCCCTGCTATTTTACGGCCGGCTGAAAAGAACCTAAAGGCAATAGGTCAAAGATTATTTTTAATGATAGACAACACAGAGAAGATAGCCGCTTGGCTCCTTGGTCTAGTAAGCCTTGCGCTTTTTATACACCTCTTCGCAGTCCAAAAGCACAACCGAGAGCGCGAGATCAGAAGACAGTTCGTGCGTTTCTTTTACGAGGCAAAACGAAACGACTTGAGACTGACTTATTTACGTCGGCGCAATAACGGCTTCGTTGAGGCAACCTTCTATAAAGAGTGGCATGCGACGTTGACGGTATTGATGGCGCGCTACGCCCTCAATTTTGATGAACCTAACGAAACGCTGAAAGTGTTCTGCAAGAATCTTAATCACGGCCTGTGTCTCCGCTTGCGCCCGACTCAGCACATAGCCTCTGAATATAGTGATAAGATGATACAAGCAGCTTTATCTGAAATCAAAGCCGTTGATGCCTATCACAGCGCCAATATAAATGAAGAGATTGCGCCCTTCTCTTCGAAACAAGAGCAAGCCCAAGCCATCCCCATTTTACAAGGCAATGTTATCAACCTCTTTCAAAACACACTCCACAAAGCAGAGTTACCCAGCTAGATTACTCATGAATTGACGGATAGACTCTCCGTTATTCATCTAAAAACCGATTTACTTTGAAAACTTATGAATCAACTCTATTTTTGGTTGAATCTGGTAATAAAAATCTAAAGTTTCGAACTCTTTATCGGGCGCAATCAGCATCTCATATGGGAGGCTAAGAGAGGATTCTCCGCGTGTCAGGGCAATGCCGCCATATATTTGGACGTGAGTATCAATCATCAGTCGCGATACAGCGTGGCTATCATCAGGTTTAAGCGGTATTTTCAACGCTGGAATTATTTCGGGCAGAGGCGCGTTGGCCACGCTCAATATTTCGCGAGTATCGAAAAGCGTAACGGTTTTTAATATGTCTACTGCGCTGTTACCCTCAAGTGAAAATAAGTCTGCCGTCAAAACCACATTATGCGGGATGAGTTTTATCGTATCTCTTAGTTGTGGCAGCATGTTGGCGAGGATTGGCACATAGCATTCTCTAAACAATACCGCGTCGAGGGTTTCACTATAAAGGATATGAAAAGATGAGGCCTCAGGGATTGAAAACGTTACCGCGTCGGCGAGATAGAAGTCTTTGATATAAGCTTCTAGAGACAGGCCTTCGACCAGTCTTCTGGCGCTGTCCAGAGATGGTTTGTTGATTTCAAGTAATGAGAGTTGAACTTCCTCTGGACTGAACAAAGAGGCTATCATCGCGGCAAAAGGCGCGTAAGGTCCACACCCTGCATAAAAAATATTTATCGTCTCGCCGAGAAATTCAGATTGCGCATCTTCAATCGCAGCAACCATCCCCTTAAGAATTTTAATAGTCCGATTGTAATCCAATAAACATTGGGCCGCGTGGTTGAGACCAAGCGCCATGCCGCTTGCCGTAGGAACGGCCGCAAGATTTTGAATAACCATGTCATCGCCAGATATATCTGTGAGCTCAAATAAATGGCTATGAAGCCTATTAATAATTTCAACAGCCTCTGCATGAGGTAGGTCCTCACGCAAGAGGGCCTTTGATAAGGCTTTGAAATCGGCAACCAGATTGAATTGGGTCATGTTTTTGCGTGCCAAAAAACGAATTAGCTCTTGCTTAGGTTCACAGGCAAAGAATGTCGAGGGGCTATCTCTGGTGGCGCTGGGGGTAGATATTTGCCTTCAGGCCTATCGTTGGTGGTCACGGGAAATGCATAAGACAAAATAAAAGCCCGCACAAAGGCGAGCTTTATATTTGATTCTCAAATGAGAGAGAGAACAATTGATGACACTCCTCGCCCCGCGAGGGAAGTGACAACCTTATTGATTATCATCGATAATCAAAAGAGCGGTGTTTTTTAGTGATTAAAATGGAATTTCATCATCCAGATCGAAGTTCTCTTTCGGGCCTTCTTGGGCTGAGGCAGAACGTTGCCCTCCGCCTTGCTGTCCTTGATTACCGTAAGCTACGCTGTCTTGGCTGTAACCGCCACCGCCGCCATAATTGCCGCCGCCGCGATTTCCGCCGCCTTGGCTATTCGCGCCGTCAAGCATTGTCAGCGTACTACCATAGCCTTTCAGTACAACTTCGGTCGAGTATTTGTCTTGGCCGCTATTATCTTGCCACTTACGTGTTTGGAGAGCACCTTCGATATAAAGCTTAGCGCCCTTTTTTACATAGCGTTCGATTACGCCAACAAGACCTTCATTGAATACGGCAATGCGGTGCCATTCTGTCTTGTCGCGTTTCTCACCGCTCTGCTTATCACGCCACGACTCAGATGTCGCGAGTGAGAAATTTGCGACCTTGCCGCCATTGTTAAAAGAGCGAATTTCAGGATCATTCCCGACATTACCCACTAAAATTACTTTGTTTACTGACCCGGCCATGTTTCACCTCTGATAGGATTGTTTGCTTTTGTTCTTATTATGTTCTATATTAATTAATATGCATTTTCAAGCATGATTCTAGTTAGCATTAGATTCGAAACTTTTCTCGTCTCATATCAAAATATCTGTTGATGATATCGAGAGTAATTAGAACCTTAAAACCCACCATTCTGGGTCTGAGAGAAAGAAGGAGCAGCATCAATGCGGACTTTATCGTCTTTGAGTGATTGCAAAACATTTCCAAAAAGATTTGATGAGCTCGAATTAACATCTTCGATAGCGATAGCATTATCATATATGTCTTGCAGGCTCACACGGTCTGTCCGGTCTCTGGTGCCTTCATTTAGTAACATTTCGCCGTCTTGATTTACAAAGTCGCTTAAAAAATCAAAATAGACCCTGTCGATACTTACACTGCTTTCGCCTATAGCCCCCTGAATACCGCCAGAAAGAAAGGCGGCTCTCATAGTATTTGAACTTACATCAGCGTTTAAACTACCAGTGATGTCAAGAAAGCCTAACTCAGAAAAGTTTTGATCGGTCAGTCCAAAAATATTCGCCACACGAGTTTGGGCACGTGAAAACAGTTCACTTTCATTGGGAAAGCTTGTCGATGACAAGAGCGAATTATAATAAACAGTCTGCATATGTGTGAATATGTTTACTGTCATATCTCGCCGTGTTCCGACAGTTGGGGTCGGAAGAACCGCTGCCATAAAAAATGGGTCTCCCAAGCGTGACTCATTGGCGATTTCTTCTTTTGGCAACTCAAAATCATCTCCAAAATCAATACCTGATGAACACCCCCTGGGTGCATCACATTCCATCATTGCATTTTTCATGACGACGGCAACAACGATATCATCGCCGATAGTTTTACCGGCAGTGTCCACAATTACAGAAAAATTACCGGTAGCACTTGACGTGCTACTGCTTCCAATCGCGACCGGGTTATCATCAAACAACTCATCCGCAGAATACACATAAACATTTGCACCTTGTAGCAGTCCCTTAAAAGCTACGCCACGGACGGTAAATTCAGTTGATGGAGGTGGCGGCGGAGGCGGGGGTGGAACAACGGCCCCTGTTGAGCCACTCGAGGAACCTCCTCCACCACCACAACCACTCAGCCCTGTAAAAGCTAGGCAGATAAACAATACACGTGTGAGCGGACCAGACATACATAATTCCAAGTTAGTAGTCGCGCCGTAAGCGGCGGATATCATAGGGTCTCATCACTTGCAAATGCTTCCGCTATTGCCCAATAAAACTACTTGTTTACGGCTCCGGCCATGTTTCACCTCTGATAGTATTACTTGCATTTGTTCTTATTATGTTCTACACAACTCACAGCTTTTATGCAGGCGGGTGATTCACTAGCCTTGTTTTGAAGTTTTACCGCCTCTAAGTCCAACCTAACACGTATATTGTCCAAAAGCATTTCCCTGATATCGGAGCCGACAACAGAATGCATAAACATATTAAAGTGCGCGGCGCGCGGGAGCATAACCTCAAAGGCGTCAATATTGACCTGCCCCGCGATAAGCTCATCGTGATTACGGGGCTTTCGGGGTCGGGTAAATCCTCCCTCGCCTTTGATACCATCTATGCCGAGGGACAGCGCCGTTACGTCGAGAGCCTTTCCGCATATGCAAGGCAGTTCTTGGAGCTTCAAGGCAAGCCAGATGTCGATTCTATCGAAGGCCTATCGCCTGCCATCTCAATTGAGCAAAAGACCACGTCTAAGAACCCCCGCTCAACAGTTGGCACTGTCACCGAAATTTATGACTATATGCGCCTGCTCTGGGCGCGCGTAGGTGTGCCCTACTCTCCCGCGACGGGACTCCCAATTACCAGCCAAACGGTGAGCATGATGGTTGACCGGGTCATGGAACTCCCCAAAGATACTAAGCTCTATATCCTCGCGCCAATTGTGCGCGGCCGTAAGGGCGAATACCGCAAAGAACTTGCGCAGCTTATGAAAGACGGATTCCAGCGCGCCAAGATTGACGGCGAATTTTACCGCATCGAAGACGCGCCGGACCTAGAGAAGAAATTCAAGCATGACATTGATGTCGTTGTTGACCGCGTTGTTGTGCGTGAAGGCCTTCAGGCGCGATTAGCCGAAAGCATCGAAACGGCCCTGCGCCTTGCGGACGGTTTAGCTGTCGCCGAAAAAGCAGATGATTCAGCTGAGCGTATGCTATTTTCCGAGAAATTTGCCTGCCCTGTCTCTGGCTTTACGATTTCCGAGATTGAGCCCAGGCTATTTTCTTTCAACAGCCCCCATGGCGCTTGCCCTGTCTGTGACGGCCTTGGAAAAGAACTTAAGTTCGATCCCGGCCTTGTTGTGCCAGACGAAACCAAATCAATCGCAGGCGGCGCAATTGCGGCTTGGCCGAATAAGACCAGCGGTCTTTACATGCAAACGATCAAGGCCTTATCAGAACATTATGGGTTCAAAGTCGACAAACCCTTTAAGGCCCTGGCGGACGGCGCAAAAGATGTTGTCCTTTACGGGACCAAAGGCGCCAAGATTAAATTTGTCTATCAAGATGATGGCCGGCGCTATGAGACCACCAAGCCCTTTGAAGGCGTTATTCCAAATCTAGAGCGCCGTTACCGCGAAACCGAATCCACATGGATGCGCGATGAGCTCGGTAAATATATGTCCAATGCCCAATGCGAGACATGTCACGGGAAACGTCTAAAGCCCGAAGCGCTGTCTGTGCGGGTTGGCGATATGGATATTTCCGTCACGGGCGAAATGTCTATTAAAGATGCCTTGGCGCGCTTTATAAAATTAGGCGAAGAGCTCTCCGCAAAAGATATGGAAATTGCGACGCGTATTCTCAAAGAAATCCGCGACCGTCTTAAATTTCTAAATGCCGTGGGGCTCGATTATCTTACGCTCGGACGCGGCTCTGGGTCTCTCTCTGGCGGCGAGTCCCAACGTATCCGCCTCGCCTCACAAATTGGCTCTGGCCTAACGGGCGTTCTCTATGTTCTCGATGAGCCCTCCATTGGATTACATCAGCGCGATAATGAGCGCCTGCTCGAAACACTGCAAAACCTGCGCGACCTTGGAAATACGGTCCTCGTTGTCGAGCATGATGAAGATGCTATTCTAACGGCTGATTACGTCGTCGATATGGGGCCTTTGGCCGGTGTCAATGGCGGCCAAGTTGTCGCCGAAGGCACGCCAGATAAGATTAAAAAATCGAAGAAATCTCTAACGGCAAAATATCTAACAGGTAAAAAAGAAATTGCTATACCGGCTGAGCGCCGCAAAGCATCGACTAAGAAAATCACCGTTAAGGGCGCGCGCGGGAATAATCTCAAAAATGTAACGGCAGAATTTCCAATAGGATTAATGACCTGCGTCTCAGGCGTATCGGGCGGCGGCAAATCTACACTGACGATTGAAACGCTCTATAAAGCGACGGCGCGGCGGCTGAACAAGTCTTCGATACAGCCCATGCCACATGATGATGTTACAGGACTTGAGCATCTCGATAAAGTCATCGATATTGACCAAAGCCCAATTGGCCGCACGCCGCGATCAAACCCCGCGACCTATACAGGGGCTTTCACCCCCATCCGCGATTGGTTTTCTGGCCTGCCCGAAGCCAAGCTGCGCGGCTATAAACCTGGGCGGTTTAGTTTTAACGTCAAAGGCGGCCGCTGCGAAGCTTGCCAAGGCGGCGGCGTTATCAAGATTGAGATGCACTTCTTGCCCGACGTTTATGTAACCTGTGATGTCTGTAAAGGCGCGCGCTATAACCGTGAAACTTTAGAGATTAAATTCAAAGGCAAATCTATCGCCGATGTTCTTGATATGACAATCGACGAAGCCGCAGATTTTTTCAAAGCCGTGCCAAGCATCAGAGATAAAATGGTAACGCTGCAGCGAGTCGGTTTGACCTATTTGAAAGTTGGGCAGCAAGCGACAACCCTGTCAGGCGGTGAAGCGCAGCGGGTCAAACTCGCCAAAGAACTAGCCAAACGCGCCACAGGCCGAACGCTTTATATTCTTGATGAGCCGACAACAGGCCTCCATTTTGAAGATGTCAACAAACTCCTCACCGTACTAAATGAGCTTGTCGAGAGCGGCAACACAATGGTCATTATCGAGCATAATCTTGACGTCATAAAAACCGCTGACCATGTCATCGATATCGGCCCCGAAGGCGGTGATGGCGGGGGAGAAATCGTCGCACTCGGCACGCCAGAACAAATTGCCAAAGTCAAAGGCAGTTGGACAGGGCGATATTTAAAGCCAATGTTGGAGCGTGATGCTGCGCGGAGGAAATAGCCTCTACTTCTAATAAACTACATCACCAAATTGGTCCGTTAAGACATAGCGTATTGTCGTCACTAAATCCTCACGGTCACCATCCGTCTCTTCATCTGTTCGGGCCGTATATTCCCATTTGGCTAGAGATTTTAGAGACGATCTTTCATACAAATCTTTTGGCCAAGAGACTAAAATTTCAGGATTTATAGGTTTTCCAGAATCATCTAAGTCGAATTGAACTATTGAAAATCCCGATACATAGGCTTTACTTGGCATTTTAGGAGGCACCCGCTTAACGGGCTTAAGGTTTTCATTGCGAGGTTTGTCATAAGGCCAACATTGACATAATCCCTTATTTTCCGCTTCCTCAAGCTTACCCTCGTTTCGCAATACCATGCGCATATGAGACCAACGCCCTAAGGCTTTTGCCGCTAATGGGTGCTCTTCAGGTCCTATCCCATCCAAGGATTCCATAACCTTTTGATAGCTTAAAGCGGCTTCTAAGGATTTATTCTGACCTTCAAGACCATAACCTTCATAAAGGTTAGCCAGAATGGGAATTGGTGTCACGTAAGTATCTGTTTTTTGCGCGAACGCATCTATTGCTTTCTTCGCTATTTTTTCCGCCTGCCGATGCTTGCTCTTAGAGGCATAATAGCCAGCCTGTTGCGTTAGGGTTTCAGCATAAAAAGTTGTCGTTGTGAGGCTGTTTTCTTCAGAATATTTCGCGAGCTTTTTTGATAAAAAATATGCCTTATTGTTTTTTTGATTCAGGAGGTGGAAGTTCATTAAATTCACGCCGCGCTCGAGATACATAATCGAGGCATCTGCTCCGTATCCAGAGGTTAGTGCCATTGAACGCTCATGAGCCAACTTCTGATTTTTTGTAACTTTCTTGTCGTTCGTGGTATTTTTTATTATGGCAAAATTCTGTGCTAAATCACCCGTCATTTTACTGTCACCCAAAAGAGTTTCAGCTTGCTGCCAAGCCTCATAACCTTGTTTTAGGGCTTCACTCGCATTACCGCTTTCAAGCGCTAAACGATAAGCTTTGTACGGCTTCAAGACTTCTGGCGGCGTCTTAGCCTGCGCAATTCCACAAATTGAAAGAGCTAATCCAATTGAAAGAATAAGTTTTTTCATAATAGTCACTCCCAAGGCCAACACTAAAAGCAATATTCCGAAATTACAACCTCATGTAACATTTAGTAAAATCAAGACTTAAACCGAGCCGGTTTAGCCGAGACCTTTAATCCTCCTATAAAAAGTTAAAAGTCTTTTGGAGAACCTTGCTCTTGCGCGTCCAGTTGAGCGGCATAATTCGGAATACCCCAAAAGCAGAGATACCAGAGTATCATTGCGGCGACATAGACCATCAAGCTAATGATAAGAGGTATCATGACGCCGGGTTTTTTCATCGCGTCTACGAAGGCGGCAAAGGCTTGCTCGTCAGATAAGTCCTGCAATCCACTGATATCAGCCATACCTGCAAATACCGCAATCGAGGCGATCACCATGATAATGATTAGCACGATATACCCGCCAATACCGACGATCAGGAAACTGCCAAACATCAGCCAAAACCTTTTATAAGTGGCTTTCCAGCCCTCAAGAACCCTAACATCATCGTCCCGCACGGAGAGCGCTGCTGCGGGCGAGAGCTTGATAACAGCCAAGAGCGACGCCCCAATCATTGCGATAAAGGCTATAAAAGCCAAAATACCGCCTATCACGCCAATTACGGCGCCGCCATTTTGGACGCCGACGCTCGCTATGACAGCAAATATTATTAAAACGATATAACCAATCATCATGACGCCGTAAGAGATGAAACTCACAACGAGTTGCGCTAATGCCACGCGCAGTTCAGCGACGCCAAATCGCAATGGGAAGATACCGTGATCTGTTCCGCGAAAAATGTTTTTATGCATAGCCGTTTCAGTCGCGACCATTACGCCCCAGCTGAAGATCCAGAGCAACATGGCCGTTCCCATGATGGATCTCATCGGCTCCATAAGGGCCATTACCGCCTCGGGGTCTTCCATCTCCCCGCTTGTGTCTAGCGTAGCCAGGTTTTGAAACAGCTCAATATAGGCACCAATAAATTGCCGGCCAAAGGCGAAGTAGACAAGCAATAACAACGCTGTCGCCCATAATACGAGCCGAATAAGAAAGTTCTTTCCACCCGGGAGGTTGAAAGGCTGCGTGATAGCCGCCCCCACATCAAAGGGAATTTTTGGTGATGGTCGTTGGTGTTTCATTACGTCCTCCGAAGAAAAGCCTTACTCAAAATTGGGTGTAGGATTATCTTGAGTCCACCACCGCACAGCATAAGCGTTAACTCCGGCGACTAAGAGAACCCAAGCCGCCATTGCGCTCGCATTTATAATCATAGCAAGAATACCCAGAAACATCCCTAGCGGGCTTTTCATACGTTCAGCCGCTGCTTCGAAAAGGAGACGGGGGTTGTCTTCACCAAAACCCGAGATAGCCATTAAGAATCCCATATCCCCCGTGGCGATGCCAATAGAGATCATATAAATCACATAATACAATATATAGCCCCCCACATAGGTCACGAGATAAGCCACAAACAGGCTCCAAAACCGATGCTTTGTCACCTTACTGGCGGCCACAAGGTGCGTCTTGTCGCGCTGCATAGAGAGGGCCGCAGCAGGCGCTAACCGAATAGGCATAATAATGAATAGGGCTAATATCGCAAACACGCCGAACACAGCCACAATAGCGGTCAAAATCGGGGAAATTACGCCGAGAATTCCGGCGACCACTGCGATTGCAATAACTCCAAAGACATAGATAAAAAAGACAAGTGCCCAAACGCCGAGTTGACAGAGCACTGTCCGCAGCTCCTGACGCCCAAAGCGTAAAGGCTGCCGCGCGCCCTCTTTGTCATGAAAATAGCGGCGATAAAGGGCTGTCTCTCCAGCCGCTATTACAAACCAAATACCAAACATGAACGCCAGCATACCGGGCAATATGGCTCCAAATGCCGCGAACATAGGTGCAGGATCTGGCGGCTCAGACCCGCTTAATAGTGCTCGATTACTCAGCCAGCTTTGCTCCAAGACGGCCCCATATCCGCCAATGAACATGGGCACGGTCACAAGGAAAACAATCGCGAGAAAGGCTGACATCCAAAACCAAAGCCGCACGGCAAAATCTTTACCGCCAGGCGTCATAAAAGCGCCGCCAGCAGCGGCGTTGAAATCAAAGGCGGCTACTGGTTTTCTGGCTTCAATCATGATTCTATTCTCGCTTAATTTTATACGGTGCGGCGATTATGCTATGCGAAAATTCACTACAGGTGAAGTCCAAAGACACGTCAAGAATTGGCAACGCAGTTTCAAGGCGCGCTCGAAACGATCTAAATCTACGAAATAAATAAGTTCTGAGCCTAGCTTGTTTTATCGGTCCCGCTCCCCTACATCGCGCCCATGACACATACGCCCCATATAAAACCCGTTCACATCATAGGCGCTGGCATGGCCGGCTCCGAAGCCGCTTGGCAATGCATCCGCAAAGGCGTACCCGTAATTTTACACGAGATGCGACCCACCCGCATGACAGAGGCACACCAAACGGACGGCTTCGCTGAGCTCGTCTGTTCCAACTCATTTCGCTCAGATGATAAAACAGGGAACGCCGTTGGCGTGTTGCATGAAGAGATGCGCAAGTCAGACAGTTTGATCATGGGTATGGGCGATATGACAAAGCTTCCTGCGGGCGGAGCGTTGGCGGTTGACCGTGAGGCATTCTCGGACGCGGTCACAACGATTTTACAACAGCACCCCCTCGTGACGATTGAATATGGTGAGGTCAAAGGCCTCCCGCCTAAGGAATGGGGCAATACAATCATAGCGACAGGCCCCCTCACCGCCCCTTCATTAGCGAATGCGATCTTGGACGTTACCGGCGAAGACAGCCTCGCCTTTTTTGATGCTATTGCGCCAATCGTTTACAAAGACAGCATCGATTTTGATAAAGCTTGGATGCAGTCACGTTATGACAAAAAAGGCCCAGGCGGCGACGGCGCAGATTATATCAACTGCCCGCTGGATGAGGCGCAATATACAGCCTTTATCGAAGCCCTTATCGAATCTGATCAGACCGAGTTTAAAGACTTTGAAAAAGACACACCTTATTTCGAAAGCTGTCTTCCCATCGAAGTTATGGCGGCCCGCGGGGCGGAGACGTTACGCTGGGGACCGATGAAGCCCGTTGGCCTAACCAATAAACATAACCCGACAGTGAAAGCGCATGCCATTGTTCAGCTACGTCAAGACAATGCGCTGGGCACGCTCTACAATATGGTCGGATTCCAAACGAAAATGAAATATGGCGCGCAGGCTGAAATTTTCAAAGCCATACCAGGCCTCGAAAATGCAGTCTTCGCAAGGCTAGGCGGCATACACCGCAATACTTTCATCAATTCACCGAAACTGCTCAATAATCAGATGCAACTTAACGCCCGTCCTGACATTCGATTTGCCGGTCAAATCATGGGCGTTGAAGGCTATGTCGAATCGGCCGCGCTGGGCCTTATCACAGGCCGTATGGCGGCCGCACAGGCAATGGGAAATCAATATCCTGTTCCGCCTCTGACAACAGCTATGGGGTCATTGGTTGAACATGTAACGGGGGGGTATCTGACCGGGCCAAAATCTAAATTCCAACCCATGAATGTTAATTTCGGGCTCTTCCCACCTATTGAGGGGCTTGTCTATAAAGATGAGAATGGAAAGAATATTCGCGGCAAAGAGAAAACGCGTTTCCGCAAACGACATTTCGCGGAGCGGGCATTGCGCGATATCATGAACTGGGTCGAGGCTTAATTTATTTGGCTGGCGGCTGAATTTCTTCAAATTTTTCATCCGCTAGTCCCACTAATATTGCGCGCCCTGACGGAGAAATTTTGAAAATCCCATAGTCCCCTTGCTCATAAGTCTCGGCGGTGCCGTTTTGGAAATAATAGCGCGGAGCCCCAAACGTTACGCCGCGCTTACGCCGAATGTAATTTATCTTGATTTCGTTAGCCGCCAATTCTGAGCCGTCAGAAAGCCTGTTAAATGTCCCAACGCGGTTTTCGTCTAGGCTTAAGACGAATTGGCCATTAGGCGGCACGTCTTTTGGGAGGGCTGTGGGGGTTTCTTCTGCATAGCGAAGCGCCATGAAGTCACCCATCATTAAAGCTCTTGGATCCACGGGGCGCAAATCCAGCAGCACTGTAGAGCCCTCAGTCTTGATTGTTTCCAAAGCTTTGATTTGGCTACCAAATAGGCTCGCAATAGCCAGCCCGCCTAGGGCTATAAGGGCGTAACGTAAGATGGTCATGGTTTTACTCCCTCTTTGCGCCGCACAAAAACCCAGACCCCTAAGAATATTAAGCCTGATAAAAAGAGCACGATGGACTTTGTCAAAAGATCTAGGCTGAGATCATAGTAAAACATCGTTAGGAAATAGATCTGGAGCAAACTTCCGATAATCGCGAGGCTTCGCGAGCCTAGAATATATCCCGTCAATATCAATAATAAAGCGGACGCGCCGCCCAGCGGAACAAAGGCTGCGCCGATAAGGAGCGGAAGCAAGGCCGCTATTGGCGGTTTAACGTCAGCGAAAGCTTTGCCTCGGTTTAAAAAAAACACGCCGCCAATTAATACAATCAGGCTGATAATTCTGGCTGGCCAGTCATCTGAAAAGCGAGAGGCATCGGCGACGCTCGCCCAGCGCTGTGAATGAACCAAAAAGATCCCCAATATCGCAGGCGCCATCAAGAATGCCGTCCCCGCAGCCTTATACAGACGTTTGCCGATGGGGCGTGTCAGCAAGACCACCCCAAGAACTGTCGAGATAATTAGAATTATGCTCTCAACCATAGGAACCTCTAAGTGATAAAGCTCCATTCCAATCAGTGTTATACTAGCCCCAGCCGACAGAAACTCTAAAATACGATCTTTCACGAGCATCAATACGATAAGACTCAAAATAAGACAGATGATGATAACGGCGTCAAAGTCTTTGAGTTCAAGCCCAAAGCCCAATGCCGCCAATATGCCCCCAATTATAATCATCGTATTGAGCATATGTTTCAGATATGGGGAATCTATCTTGCGCCGGAAACCAATCGAAATCACAAAAATTACAATGCCCAAAATGCCGAAAACAAATTCTTCTGCGTCTCCTATCAACATCGCTAAAAAAGACCCGAAAAACGCGCAGCCCAATAGCGCCGTTAAAATCCCTGCAAAGGCTAAAAACACGCCCATATACCAAGGTTGATCCCGCTCTATATCACTCGCAAACACCTCGGCTATGGCGCTTTCTTCTAGGCCAAGCTCTTGCGAAAACCTTGAAATTGTTTGCGTAAAAGGGGCTACGTCTTCTTGATTATCCAAGGCATCGACCGCGGGCACGGACTTAAATCGCTTGATGAAATGCCTAAAGGCTGCGACCAAACCTATTGTGAGAGCCCCGAGCCATATAAATATAACAAAGAAAACACCGACGTCGTCGCCACCTCCTTGAAACATTTTAAAGCCAAATTGAGCGACTAATGCGAATAGTCCAAAACTGGCCAAAGATAAGGTCGCTAGGCTGGGTTTTAAAACGTAAAGATAGGCAAGAAGACCGCCGATTAGGCTAAAGGCTAAGAGCCAAAGCGCGCTCCGGACTCCCCAAAAACTCTCCGTAAATCCGAAAAAAGCAAATCCAGTCGCGCCAAGGACTAAGAGCACGCGGAACCATTCCGCGCGGGTCCATTTCAGCCTCGGGGCCAAAACTTTATCCAGTAGAATGAGACCTGCGATGCACCCTCCAGCGACCACGATATTGAGCAGATTCGCAGCAGTATCATCACCCGCTAATCGCAGCCCAGAATTAGCATAACTCGTCACCGCGACCGTCAAAATTACCAGCCAAACTGTCCAATGCGCTAGGTTTCTGGAGGCCAATGCAAAAGGCAGCGTCAGGGCGGCCCAGAATAGAAACGGCGTATGTATCATAGCCGGCGTTTGGTAAACCTGCCCCAAAACAGCAAACATGACGCCGACCAACACAGTCGCGCCTATTCCAAATGCCTGGCCTGCAGGGCTATCTAATTTCGCAATGACCCAGGCCAAAAGGCACGCCGCTATGCCGCCCCCGACAATCGAGAACTTTGCCATGCCTGACAAATCATTCCAATTAAAGGCGAAGAAGAAAATGATTCCAGACAATATGTGACCGACCGCGATCGCGAGTAATGCGCGGATCGCCCAGCGAGTCCAAAATTCTTCATCGCGTAGGAATGAGACGGCCTTTAAATATTGAGTGTTAGGCAGCAGCCCCGCCTCAATAACGGGCGGAATATCGTCCAGTGTTACCGTCAGCGGCGCGGTCATTAATTAATCGTTGGAATCATGATTTGAGCGGGAGCACCAGGACCAAAAGGCCATCCAAGGACTATCCACAGCATAACCAGAGCAATGCCAGTAATCATCATCCAGATTGAGTAAGGGATCATCATGGCCGTGAGCGAGCCAATACCGAAGTTCTTCGTCCAGCGCTGCGCGAAGACTAAAACAAGCGGGAAATACACCATTAGCGGCGTGATGATATTGGTCGCCCCGTCACCGACGCGGTAAACCGCCGTCGCGGCGTCTGGACTGACCCCTAAAAGCAATAACATCGGCACGAGGATTGGCGCGAGCAAAGCCCATTTCGCCGAAGACGATCCGATGAAAAGGTTTAACAATCCCGCAAAAAGAACGATCAAACCTAAGGTAATCGGCAAAGGCAAACCGCTTGATTGTATCGCATCAGCGCCGTGAACCGCCGAAACTAAGCCCAAATTTGACCAGTTGAACATAGCTACGAAATGCGCGGCCACAAACATCAGGACGAGATAATATCCCATATCCTTCATGGCTTCGCTCATCATTTCGACTAAATCTTTCTGGTTCTTTATCGTCCCGGCAGCCTTGCCATAAGCCCAACCCGCGGCAAGAAACAGGACCATGAAGCCCGCCACGAGTGATTTAAAGAAGGGCCCGTAATTTGAGACTGTAGCGCAGAGACCCGCCTTGGCCTGATCCGCAGGACAGGCCGTTGGGTCATAAAGAGGTCTACCTGGCATGAATGTCATTAACGCCCAAACGGCGCAAACGCCTAATATAGCATAGAGCGCCCAACGTAAGCCTTTGCGCTGCTGATCTGTAAGCGGCTTATTCTCTTGACCATATGAGGCCATATCGCTTCCGCTATCCGGGACCCATTTTCCAAGTTTTGGCTCGATAATTTTATCTGTGACGAGCCAGATAAGAGGCAAATAAATGACCAGTAATGCAAAAATAAAGTATGAGTTACCCGCGATATTGGCCGTCCAGCCCGCATCAATAGAGCTCGCTTCATAGGCCGTTTCCGTAATGCCGTATAGGAGCGCGTCGAGTTGCCCCGGAGCAATATTGGCTGAAAATCCGCCAGAAACACCCGCAAAACCACAGGCAATCCCAGCTAAAGGATGACGTCCAGCCGCCGCAAAAATGATTGCAGCAAGCGGTATCATCACCACATATCCCGCGTCAGCCGCATGATTGGACAGCATCGCGACAAGAGCAACAACAGGCGTAAGAAGATACTTCGGTGAGTTTCTCAAGGCGGCTTTAATCGCGCTCGCGAAAAGCCCAGAGCGCTCTGCAACACCTGCGCCCAGCATCACAACCAAAACATAGCCAATAGGATGAAAATGCGTGAAGGTTTTGGGCATATCCACCCAAAGTTTTTGGATGTTTTCAGGCGCTAAAAGGCTAATGCCTTTTATGACGACAGGGTTACCGGCTGCATCGACTTTAGTCGGGTGCAGCGCCGATACGCCAAAAAAGCCGCAAATAACAGACACAAGAATCAAGAATAGAATCAAGTAAAAGAAAATGAAAACAGGGTCTGGAAGCTTATTCCCAGTTCGTTCCACCCAACCCAAAAAACCTTTTTGCGTTGGCACTATCTCTGTATCAGCCATGCGACTCCCCTATAAATGTTGCTAAACCTTACCCCGCATGACAGCCCCCATCAAGCGCAACTGCTTTAAGAATGGAGAATAAGACACGGACATGGTCTTAGGATCGTGCTTTACTTGCTTTAAACGCGTAATGAATTTCGGCACAAGCGCCGCATAGGCCACGGCCGGAAAAGCGGTACTGGGCAGTGCGTGTAACCCGCGTGCTGCTATATTGCGGCACTGTTGCGCCGCTTGGCAAATGTCTAAAAAGCCGATGCTGCTGAGCATCCCATCTTGATAATACATATAGGCTCGCGCCAAACCCGTCAGGCCCCAAGCTTCACCCGCCGCTAATACCGCGTCATCAGGCTCTTCTCCTAAGAGTTTCACCGCAATTTGCATCAAGACCCCGGATGTCTGGCGGCAATACTCCCTAGCCTCTTCAATGTTTGCGAAAGGACGCGGGTCTAAATCGCGCTCACGTCCATCAATCAAGCGGCCCACCCATAACCGGGGCACATCATAATCAATCAAGACCTTTGCCAGCGGCGTTGTGATTTCATGTTGCCGCACGGCTCTGCCCTCGTAAATCTCAGCAACAGCATCTCGCCACCATTGATAGCGGATTTGCCCAATCATCGGCTCGCTCACCAATTCGGGCACTTTGGCGAGTTCATAGTGAAACGCATAGAGAATCTGCAAGCGCTCGCATCCATCTTTATCAGCGAAGACCGCTGCGCGGAAGCGGTCAGGGTCAACAGATTTCAATTGCTGGAGGGTCGGTTCAGATAACATGGCGATTTTTTGCAACTCTTTTTGCAACTTAGTGGGTCTATCCCCGTATAAATTCTGTAGCATGGTTGCGCCGCCCCGCCCAACCGTTAAGTTACACCAATCACAAGAGAGGATTTTATGATGACACTTACCAAAACTGTTTTGGGCGTCTCGACAGCCTTGGCTGTCTCGGCCCCTGCCCTTGCCCATCACGAGGCAACATTCACCGCAACATCCCAAGGCCCACATGGCCCGTCTGGAATCGTCATTGGCGTCGTTGTTATCGGTTTAGCTACAATTATCGCACTGGCTATTAACGCCATTCGCGGCCGCACATAGGAGCCACCATGTTACACACATTACTTTCAAAATTTGACGGCTCGATTGACGAAGCCTCAGCCCATTGCGACATCCCTTGCGGCGTTTATGACGCGCGTGCCGTTATGTATCACGCCGTCTCTACACTTCGCCAGATCGACATTCTGCTAAGCCTTAAAGACAAAGGCCTATCCGAGACAGCTTTCGCAATGCAAGTTGCCCGTAATACTGCTGAAAAAGAAAAGCAGGCTGAACTCGTTAAGCATGAAGTTCGCGTTATCTGGGGTGACTTTATGAAAGGCGCTCACCTCGAAAAGCATCCAGGCGCGCATGAATTGGCCCATAAAATCATGATGGCTGGGTCTGCTTGTAAGCAAGATTTGCACCGCGAAGACGGCGAAAAGCTTGTTACGCTTTGCAATGAGTTTTCAGAAATGTTCTGGGACATGAAAGGCGTAAAAACAAAGACGGCTCCGTGCCCCTACGCGCCTAATGTAGACGTTGTTATCCCCGCACTCTAAAGCATTTTGCATTTACGTAAGTTAAATAAAAAGCCTCAGAAAATGGGTAATCTTCACCCAATTTCTGAGCCTGTAATAATGCAATTTGCTTAGCGTGCTAAGGCTTGTTAAAATTACGGGCCAATCTATGTCACCAACCCTTAACGATGGTGACTATGTCATAACAAAAAAGCCTCGCCTTTATCAGGCGGGGCTTATTTATGTGATCAATCATATTGATTTAGGGCGCATCATTAAACGCTTGCAAAGCACGAAACATGACAGATGCTATTTCATTGGTGATAACCCCAAAGCCTCAACACCTAGCAGCCTGATCGGCGCGGTGGAGCGTGAGCGCGTTATAGGTCAAGTCATCTACGTCATTGGGCCTAAAGGCCTCAGAAGGCCCTAAGCCTAGGAAGGCCTTAAGCTTCACGCGCCTCTGCGTTACCCGTATTAACACCGCGCTTAAGTTTCAGCGCAAGCAGTAATGGCGACGCCACAAAGATGGACGAATAAGTCCCGACAAAGACGCCCCAGATCATCGCAAATGAGAAGCCGCGCAAGCCTGCGCCGCCGAGAATATAGAGCGCGAGCAGAGCTAAGAGCGTTGTCAAAGACGTCAAGATCGTCCGAGAGAGCGTATCATTAATCGACAAGTTAAGCACATCTGGCAAAGGCATTTTCTTATATTTACGAAGGTTCTCACGAATACGGTCATAAACAATAACGGTATCGTTGAGTGAGTAACCAACAATCGTCAAGATAGCTGCAATGATAGAGAGGTTAAATTCAATCTGCGTTAGCGAGAAGACCCCAATAGTCAAAATAACATCATGGAAAAGCGCAATCACCGCGCCGAGGCCGAACTGCCATTCAAAACGGAACCAAATATAGGCAAGCACCATTAAGAGCGCGAGGCCAACGGCGAGCATTCCTTTTCTCCGAAGTTCCCCAGATACAGCGGAGCCGACGACCTCTTGGTTGCGAATTTTAAAATCGCCAATTTCCGCTTTAAGTCCGTCTACAGCCCTCGTTAAAGCTTGTTGCTGCGCTTGCGCGCCTTCATTGCTCTCATCCTGAAGCTGAAGGCCGATTCTCACCAAGCGATGGTCTATTCCAGAGCCCTCAGGAGGCGCGATCCCTTGAATAGTCGACCCTGCAAACCCTAAATCTGTCAGAACAGTTCGGATTTTTGCATCATCAGGCTCAGCTCCTGTGTCAATCTCGATGACGGTACCGCCCGTAAAGTCGATACCATAATTCAGTCCTTTAGTTGAGAAAAGAAAAATGGATGCAATGATAGCCATCACGGATAAAACCGCCGCGATGACGCGCATGTTAATGAATGGAACTTTCGGCTCCATTGGAAGTATCTTTACGAGGGAAATATCTTTCATGGTCTTCTCTTTCCCTAAATTGGTAGGCTTTTGGGCCGTTTACGGCGGAGCCAAGTGGCGGTGATGAGACGCGCTACGACAACCGCGGTAAAGACCGACATCACAATCCCTATCGCCAGCGTGACAGCAAAACCTCTGACCGGACCTGAGCCCACGAAGTAAAGCGTTATCGCCGCAATCAACGTCGTGATATTCGCGTCCAAAATCGGTGCTAGTGAGCGGCGATATCCCGTCTCAATAGCGTTTACAGGCGGACGGCCTAAATGAGCTTCTTCGCGAATCCGTTCAAAAATTAGGACATTAGCGTCAACGGCCATACCAATGGTCAGGATAATACCCGCAATGCCAGGAAGCGTTAGCGTCGAGCCCAAAAGTGAAAGCGCGCCAGCGATAAGAATAATATTCAAACTCAGCGCCATATTCGCGATCGTGCCAAAGCGAAGACCATATGATAGCCACATAAAGAGCCCTACACCCATAAGGCCTATCATGGAGGCGACCTTACCAGCACGAATAGAATCTGCGCCAAGGCTAGGGTCAACAGTGCGTTCTTCTACTATTTCAAGCTTAGCAGGAAGAGCACCGGCATTAAGAAGCAGCGCTAACTCTCTAGCGCTCTCCAAGGTAAAACTACCTTCAATGTAACCCGATCCGCCCGTAATAGCGCCATTTATGCGCGGGGCCGTAATAATAAGCTCATCGAGAACAACAGCGAAGCGTTGTCCGATATTCTTCGAGGTAAGTTCTCCAAATAAGCGCGCACATCGAACATTGAATGTAAAATTGACAATGGCAACATTATTGGTCTCAGGTTTAATGCCCTCGCTGGAGTTTTTCAAACACTCACCCGTAATTTTAGTGCGGCGCTCTACAATCAAACCGCCGCCTTGCTCTTCCGGGAAAAACGCCGCCCCTGGCGGAACAGTTCCTTTTTCAAAAGCAAGGCGCATAGCCGCTTCGTTATTGCTTTCGGCACGTACCATGTGAAAGGAAAGATTGGCGGTTTTATTAATTCGTTCTTTAATTTCATCAACATTTTGCGCGCCAGGAATCTGCAATAGTATTCTAGTCTTGCCTTCTCGCGCTAATGTCATCTCAGTTGTGCCCTGAGGGTCAATACGTCTGCGCAATACTTCAATTGATTTGTCGATTGTCTGTTGTTGTATGAATTCCAAATTGGCTTCCGTAATTTCAACCTGAAAGTTACGGTCACTGATTTGTTTCACGGCAATAGTTTTGTCTTGCGATAGGCTTCTGGGGTCAACAGGTTGCGCTAACGCTTGAAGGGGCCCAATGATTTTTGCCATATCTTCGGCTTTACGAACGCGGCCTGATATTATGCCATTTTCTTTACGTAAAAATTCCGTCCGGATCCTTTGCTCACGGAATACATCTTTGATAGAATCAACTTGATTATCCAACTCAGAATCGAGGGCGCTCGACAAATCCACTTCGAGAAGCATATGCGCCCCGCCCTGCAAATCGAGCCCCAGATTGATTGTCCGCTGAAACATCGCCGGAAGGTCTTTGCGCGTCTCTGACGGCAATGCATTTGGCAAGGCAAAGAAGAAGCCCACCATAAGGGCCCCAAGAATCAGAGTAATCTTCCATTTAGAGAAAAACAGCATGTCGCGTCCTAACCGTTATAGCTTCGGTTTTATAGTAGTTTCTTTTATAGTTTTAAATCTGGCGGGTAGAGGTCCAGAATTCAAGAGGCGAGCTAATTCTTTTGCCGATTCAAGCGTAAAATTACCCTCAATAAATCCTGAACCGCCCATGATGGGTCCGTTAATCCGCGGCGCCGTGATGATGACATCATCGAGGACGACAGCAAAACGTTTGCCGATATTTTTTTGCGTGAAGCTTCCGAAAAGCTGCGCGCATTTTAAGTTGAAGCTGAAATTTACAATGGGGTAGTTACTTGCTGGGTGCAATCCAGCGCTAGCGGCTTTAACGCAATCGCCTGTAATTTGCGTGCGTCGCTCAACAATTAATCCCCCGCCTTGAGCATCTGGGTAATAGACAGCTCCAGGCGGAACCATTCCTTTTCCTTCAGCGAGTTTCATAGCCGCAACGTTATTGCTTTCTTCTCGAACTATATGGAAAGACAAATTGCCTCGCCTGCGAAAAATATGGTGAACGTTTTCCTTCTGTGCAGAGGTTGGGACAAGGAGCCGAATTTGATCATTCTCTAAAAACTCAACAGATAGACGGGGGCCATCAATTAGTTTGTTACGCCGGCGAATAACATCTACTGACCGCTCGGTAAGGCTATCTTTCAAGTGATCAATATAATCTTCAGTGAGGACAAGGCGAAACTCTTTTTGAGCAACAGCCGAAACGCTCAAAGTCTCGCCTGAAAAAAACTGTGTCGCCGCCTGTTCAAAATTGAGAGTATTTAAAATTCCCGTTGCTCGGGACATATCCTCAGAATCTCTAAGCTGAACTAGAACGGCATCTCCTTCAATATGAATTATTTCCGTTCGCAATCGGTTATTGTCACGAAATGCATGCCTGACAATATCTTTGACACTCATTAACTCTTGCTCGGCCACTGCGGCCATATCAACTTCAAGAATAAGTTCAGTGCCGCCCAACTTATCAAAGTTTTTACGCGCAACTTCTTCCGAGAACTGACTGGAACATCCACTAAGAACCGCCGAACAAAGTAGCGTGCAGATAATAACACCCTGCAACGTCCATTTAGCTAATCCCGACATCACGAATAATCGATCGGACTATTTCTTCTTCTTGCCAGTGTCATTAGCAGGTGCCGTCTTATTACGAACATCTGCAATCATGCTGCGGGCAACTTTCATTTCGTTGCCATTGAAATCGACCATAAGTTCGTCGTCAGTGACTTTTTTAACCTTCCCAATAAGGCCGCCATTTGTAACGATGACATCATTACGCGTGACTTCTGAGAGCATCTGGCGATGCGCCTTCATGCGTTGGTTTTGCGGACGAATGAGCAAGAAGTAAAAAATTACGCCAATCAGAACTAAAGGTAAGAATGACGAGGCTGCTCCAAACGCGCCGCCAGGGGCCGCTTGCATAATCATGTTAAACATAATGATTCCCAAATTAAAAACGCCCCTAAAAGGCTTTGAGCCTATATAAGGGCGTTCTTTTCAGATGCAACGGCAAAGGCCGAAGAAATTCGGTTTCAGAGGGTCAGAATTTACCCTAATTCAGGCAGTGACCTGCTGGCATCGTCAGGCGCTGGCCCGGCTGTAGGGCATTTGGATTTGTAATTCCATTTGCAGCAATCAAATCACCAACTTTGACGCAAGCGCGGCGCGAGATTGAATAAAGTGTATCTTTGGGCAGAACGGCATAAACACCAGAACTTTGTCCTGGGACAGGCTCTACATTACGGACCAATGTGACGGGCGCGACCGTGGATACCATAGTCAGCGGGGCAACGTAGGTATTTTCAGAGATAATCGTTGCTGAAGACGGAATCGTCAGGACTTGCCCGAGGCCAATGTTATTTCCGTTCAAATTATTAACTGTTTGAAGCGCGCCGACCGTAACAGCGTATCGCTTGGAGATATTGTAGAGCGTATCGCCTTTTGAAACGACGTGCGAGGTTAATGCAGCCGGGGCTGAGAACGACGTGACAGTTGTCGTGTCTGCATATGTAATTGTATCCGCTAGCGGAGCCGGCTCAACTGCGAAAAGCTCGATCTCATAGGATGTTTCGACAGGCGCGCTTTGGACAGCGCCTTGAGTGGCGCTGTATGATACGCCTGTATAATTCTCATTTGTAACTTGGTAGGCGCGAATACGATCGGCTTCATCAAGAAGAGATTGATACTCAGCAGCAGATAAATCGCCCTGCTTAAAATGTTGCGCCTTCATAACGCCGTCATCCGAATATGTGACTGGCGCGGAAATCGTCGTTTGGAAATCCTGAGTAACAGGCTCCACGACGCGCACAACATCTGTGCCTTGAGAATACGTCACAACGGGCTGCGGACTGGACTGCGTGGCGGCTGGAGTTGTAGTCGTCGTAACAGTGCCAGCTGTTGTTGTGGCGCCTTGGCCGTAATCGACACCGACAATAGCTGTGCTGCCATATATGCGAGGCATGAAACGTGGATCGGTTTCTGTAGTTTGAACTTGCGCAAATGCAGCAGAGCTAAACAATGCGGACGCGGCGACAGTTGAGAGTATTCGTTTCACAGCCATGGTTATCTCCTAGCAGGCATAATGCGTTGCGGAGATAATGATGGGCTATAGTTAATGTTTAGCTAATATTGTATTTAGAACCGTTAAGGATTTCCCTCAGTATCAGCCTTCTTTTCCAAGAGCGAGACGGATAGAATTGAAATTTCATAGAGCAGATAAATTGCGCTACCCAGCACGATTTGGGTAATGGGGTCAGGCGGCGTTACAAATGCGGCAAATACGGCTATCCCGAATAATGCATATTTGCGGGATTTTTTAAGAGCCGCAGCGGAGACAATCCCTGCCCGGCCCAACAGACTGAGCAAGACGGGAAGCTGGAACGACAAACCAAACGCCAAAAACAACGTCGTCGCTAATTTCAAATAATCACTAATCTTCGTGAGTAGCTCTACTTCGTCAGTGTCATTCAAAGTTTGTTGGTTTAGCGCAAACTCCATAACATAGGGAAACACATAGAAAAAAACCAGAGACGCACCTAATACGAACAGCACCGGCGAAAGGATAAGGTAAGGCAAAAACGCGCCGCGCTCTTTCTTATAAAGCCCCGGTGCAACGAAGCGGTAAAGCTGATAAGCCACAACAGGAAAACCAAGTATAATACCGCCAAACAGCGCGATCTTGAGCTTCACGAAAAATGTTTCCAGAGGATGGGTTGCTATAAGGGAGAGATCAATCGGCTCGAGGCCTTTATCGACCAATCCAATATTGTAAAGCGTAATGGCGCGTTCAAACGGCCACATCAAAAGCTCGATAATTTGCTTTAAGAATGGAAGACACAGAATACAGCCCGCTACGACAGCCAATACGCACTTAATAAGTCGAGAGCGAAGCTCAAGCAGATGGGACATTAGCGGCGCTTTGCTATCTTCGACGTCATCGGCCTCTATTGCTTTGGTTTTACCCATTAGTTTTTACCCTCGGGCGAAGGTGACCCTTCCCCCTTGGGAGAGGAAAAATCTGTGGCTTCGCGAATATCTGCATCAAGCTCGCGCATTTCATTTGTAACGTCTTCGCCAACAAGGTTTTCAAACTTGCCTAAGTTTTTCAGTTCCTCAATTTCCTTGCGCATTTGTGCAATTTCATCGTCAGCGTCCATATCATCAAAGGCATCTTTAAACTCTTGCCCCATGGCTCGGACTTTCGCCATGAACCCACCGAGTGTTCGCATAAGTTTTGGCAAGTCTTTTGGCCCCACGACGATAATCGCGAGCAGCGCTAAGACGAGAATTTCGGCAAATCCAAACTGCGGGATCATGAAGAGCCTCTAAGGGCTTGTATTATTTTTCTTTTTTGTCTTTAGGCGGCGTAACATCAAGCGCATCCTCGGCAGCGTCTTTGACGTCCTCAGCACCCTCTTTAAGGCCCTTTTTAAAGGATGTGATGCCTTTACCAAAGTCACCCATAATACCAGAAATCTTACCCCGCCCACCAAAAACGAGGAGCGCAATCACGAGAATGATAGCAATTTGCATCGGTCCAATAGCCATAGTCTTATCCTTTATTCAGTTCCTATGTAGCGAGGATAAGCGCGGGGCGCAATAACCTGTTATCACGAGATTGAATATATGATGTAAAAACAAGCTTGACTCATTCCATAAATCCATGGATTGTTAAAATATGAAACAAGCCTCTGCAATCAAATGCCTCTCTGCCATAGCACATGAAGGCCGGTTAAGCCTTATGCGCCGCCTCATTGTAGCTGGCCCTAGCGGAATGGCGTCCGGCGCTCTCGCGGCGGCAGAGGATATCAACGCGACAACGACCTCAGCTCAGCTGCTCGTCCTTGCGAATACGGGGCTAGTGAATTCCAAACGCAATGGAAAGCAGGTCATATACCACGCCAACTTTCAACGCTTCCAAGACCTCATTGCCTTTATGATGGAAGACTGCTGCACAGGCGCTGATGAAAAATCAGGAGCCTGCAATGAATAATGCCGCAGCCTTGGACTTGAATAGTCAGTGTTACTGCTGGCCTGTAAAACGCGAGTCGATTACTGACGCCATAAGTAAAGAAGCCCCTGCTGAAGACATGGCGCAGATGCTCTCAGAGCGGCTCAATTACTTTGCCAGCACATCAATATTTCTGTCACCTGATATACTCAGGTCAATGACAGACCAAGTAAAAGCGATCGAGGGCGTTATAAAGCTACCTGCTTATGCTCAAGCTGCGATGAAACGCGCGGAAGGCACCGCGTTTTCACCCCAACAGCCGCAAACGCCCGGCGCATTTATGGGATATGACTTCCATATTACGGAAGAAGGCCCTCGCCTCATTGAGATAAATTCCAATGCAGGCGGTGCATTCATCGTCAATATGATCGAGACTGCCATAGGAAGGCCCTCAGAGACTTTTAATGTGGACGTTGCTTCTATGTTTCAGGCGGAATGGATGAGTGCTGGGCGCAGCCGCCCTCTCAGATCAATCGCTATTGTAGATGACCAGCCAGCCCAGCAATATCATTATCCTGATATGTGTCTCGCTAAAACCTTGCTCGAGAAACAAGGGCTCACCGTTATCATCACAGACCCCGCAGATTTACGGCTAGAAGACGGCAAGCTATATCACGGGGCTACGGCAATCGATCTCGTCTATAATCGTCTCACAGATTTTGATTTGCAGGCCCCCCAGAGCGAAATCGTGAAACGTGCCTATTTAAAAGATGCGGCCGTCGTGACCCCTGCCCCCCACCATCACGCATTATACGCGGATAAAAGAAATCTGATTTTACTCAGCGATCAAGACAGGCTCGCAGCTTTTGGCGCGTCTCAAAGCCAGCTAAACGCTTTACAATCTATACCCTCCACTGAGGACGTTACACCTGAAAAGGCTGATCGCTTGTGGGGAAATCGGCGGCAGCTTTTCTTCAAACCCCAAGGCGGATTTGGAAGTCGCGGCGCATTTCGCGGCGCAAAGCTCACAAAGAAAGTTTGGGGAGAAATTCTAGAAGGCGGTTACATAGCGCAAGAGCTTATCGCGCCTCCCATGCGGGCCGTAACGGTGGACAGTGAAGAAATCGCTCTAAAGTTTGACGTGCGTGTTTATACTTATGCAGGCAGTCCGCTTCTTTGGGCTGCCAGAATATATCAGGGTCAAACAACGAATTTGCGAACGCCTGGAGGCGGCCTAGCTGCCATTATCCCTGTTGAGACGCCTAATTGCTAGACTTTGACCTGCCGCTAAGCGCGGTCTCCATCATCCTCTTCCAGGAAGTCTTCAAAGAAGTTAGCCTCTTCTTCGTCTTCTAACGGGTCTTCTTCGTTTGTCAGCGCATCAGGCATCATCGGCTCAGGCATTTCGAAGTCTTTGGGTAGGCGTGGGTCCAGAAGGCCCGCGGCTTTGAGGTCTTCACGGCCCGGCAAGTCTGAAATTTCTTCAAGATTAAAATGCGCTAGGAATGCCTCGGTCGTCCCGTAAGTCACGGGTCGCCCTGGCGTACGGCGGCGCCCCCGCAACCTTACCCAACTAAGCTCCATAAGCACATCAATCGTGCCTTTGGACACGACAACGCCGCGCACGTCTTCGATCTCGGCGCGCGTAACGGGCTGATGATACGCAATAATAGCCAGTGTTTCTAAAGCGGCTTTGGAGAGTTTACGCGGGGCTTCCTTAATATCCGTCAGATGCGGCTCTAAATCGATAGCCGTTTGAAAACGCCAACGATCCGCGACATGCACCAAGTTAACACCCCGTCCAGAATAGTCGCGCACTAAGCGTGCCAGCAGCGCGCCGACATCGGCCTCTTCCGGCATGCGTTCCCGCAAAGTCTGCGTATCAATCGGTTCAACCGCCGCAAATAATAAGGCTTCTAGCAGACGCATATCCGCGTCCATCGCCTCGCCTTCGGGCGAGCTTTGCAAACGGGCGGTTAAGCTCACAACCGAGCTCTCAATACCTTCTGCAGCTTTTTCTACGCGGTCTTCACTCATGAGGAGGCATCCTTTACTTCTTTGCGGTCAGCGCTGCGGACAAATATTGGGGTAAAAGCCCCTGTTTGGCGCAGTTCTAAATGTCCTTCTTTAGTCAATTCCAAACTCGCCAGTAGCGAGCTTGCCTTGATAGACGCGACCGGAATATCATCTTCAAACTCATCTTTGCTCGGCAAGAGACTCTCAAGGGCCGTCCAATCTTCGCTATCGGAAGAAAGCGCCATAATTGCGCGTTTGAGACGATTGCGGGCGCCTTCAAGGCTCAGCACTAACGGACGCGGTAATTTATGGTTCTTAATACTCGCGCGAGACCGCGACGTCCCGTAAGCTTGCAAAATATCAAATATTTCTGCATCCCATAGCGGCGTTGTGCGTGAGCGCAGTCCTTCGGGCATGCCGCGTTTAAAGACAGCTTGGCCTTCTTGCGGCAGGCGGAACAGGCCGTCAGATGCGCGGCGCATCGCTTCTAGGCGCTGCAAGCGAAACGCTAAATGGGCGGCCAATTCATCAGCTTCTGGGAGTTGCTCATCACTGCCTTCTTTGGGCAAAATTAAGCGCGATTTCAAATAGGCTAGCCATGACGCCATGACCAGATAATCTGCCGCTAATTCAATGCGTAAATCCTGGGCGTTTTTGATAAAGGCAATATATTGCTCGGCAAGTTCAAGGATGGAAATGCGCGCCAAGTCTACTTTTTGCTTACGCGCCAATTCCAACAGCAAATGAAGCGGGCCTTCATAGCCGTCTATATCAAGGACAAGCCCCTCGCCCTCATCTGCCGCGTTATCTGCGGCTTGAAAATTTAGATCTTCTTGGAAGCTATCACTCATCCGGCTAGCCTCGCAGCCGTCGGTTTTAACTCAGGAACGCGCGCGAGCAGCTCATTAAACTCATGCTCGACCACTTCGCGGTCAAATGGCGTTATGTTCTCAGCGCAATATTCGGCCACGATAGCGCGGCGTTTTGCGCGGCCCTCTAGGGTTTTGGCGCCCTTTGCGACCTCGACCATAGCGGGCAGCTTACCAGAACATTGCAAAGCAATATCACAGCCAGCCGCTAAGGCACGCTCCGTCTTGCGCGTCAGGGTCCCGGTTAAAGCTTTCATATCTAAATCATCACTCATCACTAGACCATCAAAGCCTATCCCGGCGCGTACAAGCTCGATTAAGGATTTTCTGGACACTGTCACGGCTGAACGCGAGCTACATTCATAGACGGCATGCGCCGTCATCGCCATCGGCGCGTCCGCTAAAGCTCTAAACGGCAGAAAGTCAGTCTTTTCAAGAGTCTGCCGAGCTGTCTTAATACGCGGTAGCTCTTTATGGCTGTCTACAACAGCGCGGCCATGACCAGGAATATGCTTTATGACGGGCGCAACCCCGCCCCGCATCAGGCCAGCCATTGCCGCGTGGGCGATATCAATAATGGGCCTAGGCTTTACGCCAAACGCCCTATCAGAAATAATCGGATCAGCAGATTTTTGCGGGAGATCCAGCACAGGGGCGCAATCCGCCGTAATCCCGACTTTGCGCAAATCATCTGCAATAAGGCGGTAGGACAGATAAGCCGCGCGTGTGCCCAGCCGGCTCTCTTGGGAATATAAATGCTGAAAAGCGGCGCCAGACGGAAATTTGCGCCAATGCGGGGCCCGAAGGCGCTGAACACGGCCGCCCTCTTGATCGACAAATATTAGGCAATCTCGGCCAACTGTCTCGCGCAGTTCTGATGTCAGGCGGCGGACTTGTTCCGGGTTTTCCACGTTTCGCGAAAAGAGAATGAACCCCCACGGATTAGCGTCGCGGAAAAAGACTCGCTCTGCAGCTGTCAGCTTTGGCCCAGATAGCCCTAAGATAACAGCCAGCTGCGTCACATTATTTCCGTGTTACAAAGCAGGCTTGGCCGCGTGCTTTAAACTGCGTGCACAGCGAAGAAGCTGCGTCTTTATCCGCAAGCCCAGCGACGCGAAGACGGTAATAGACGCCTTTCTCAGCGAGATCAGCAAATTTGATATCCGCATACATCTGCGTGTTAATCACATCCCGAAATTTCGCTTCGGTTTTATTCCAAATCGCTTGCGCATCTGCTTCGCTGCGCACTGAAGCGACCTGAACAACATAATCTCCGCTCCCAGTTCTCACAGCTGTGCTAGGCGCCGTCTTTATGTAACCGGGCCCAGGTGCTTTCGTGCTGCCTGAGGGATTGGCCGCTTGCGGCTTGGGCTTAGGCGCTGCGGGCTTAACGAGGGCAGGGTCGACTTTGATATTTGCCGCTTTGGGTAATTCAATCGGAATTTCTGCGCTTGGCAAAGCTGTCACCGTCTCATTTGGCTTTTTGCCGTCCATGACTTCATAAACCGTTTTGTCTTGATCAGGTGTTTGAACCCCGCCTGCATCTTCAGGCTCAACTTTAAACGGTGTGTTCTCGGCCAATATTTTAGGCGGCGTATCACGATCACGCACGCCCGGCTGATAGACTTTCAAAATGATGAGAGCGAGAGCCAACAAAAAACCAAAGCCGAGGGCTAGCTTTAGAACGCCCCAATTAGAAGAGCTGTCGCGCACATCAAATGGCGTCAATTCTTCGTCGGCATTCCCTGCAGCGGAAAATATGTCATTGTCGTTATTCATCATGATACGTCCTAGCCAATTAGCGCATGCGTCCTCGCCCGCACCGATTCGCGCCCCTATTTATACAGCAATAAGGCAGAATTAGGTATGAATGGTTAACGGATATTTACAAATAGCAGCTAAATTTACCTAGAGAGAATTCTATAGATAGCCAGAGACTGAAAAAAGCTGCTTGTGCTCCGTTATAGCAAAGCTATCGGTCATCCCCGCAATATAGTCACAAACAACGCGCGCGGTTTGTGTCGTGCGCGGACCGTTACATTTTTCCTGCAAATAAGTCGGCAAAAGTGACGGGTCATCGATGAAAAGATCAAACAGCTCTCTGACGACGCGGCGCGCCTGCCCCATCATACGGTTGACCTTGTAATGACGATACATATTCTCAAAAAGGAATTTACGAAGCGGCGCTTCTTTTGCGCGAAACTCTTCAGAGAACTCACAAATAGAATGATCAAGCTGGCGAATATCATCTGCGCTTTTCGGGTTAGCGGCGGCCAGGCGGCGGCGCGTCTCAGCCAATACGTCAGCGACCATATAGCCGATCATATCGCGGACCGCTTCGTGAATCATGCGGTCTTCGGAAATATCAGGATAGCGGCGGCGAACATCCGCAAAGGCTTCGCCCACCATCGGGACTTCGCTTATATCTTTCACTGAGAACAGCCCTGCCCGCAAGCCATCATCAATATCGTGATTATTATAGGCAATATCATCTGCGAGTGCAGCGACTTGGGCCTCAGGCCCTGCATAGGTATCTAGTTCAAGCCCTTCCCAATCCGTAATATCGCGCAGCGCCCAAGGAAGTGAAGCCTTGTCAGCCTCGCTCTTAATCACAGGACCATTATGCTTGGCGATACCTTCCAGCGTTTCCCATGTCAGGTTTAACCCATCAAATTCAGCGTAACGGCCTTCTAGGCGCTCAATGATGCGCAGGGTATTCGCATTGTGATCAAAGCCGCCATAAGGCTCCATACCGGCATGCAGCGCGTCCTCACCTGAATGACCAAAGGGCGGATGGCCAAGGTCATGGGCAAGCGCAAGACATTCTGCCAAATCTTCATCCAGTCCAAGAACCCGCGAAATCGAGCGCGCAATTTGCGAAACTTCGAGAGAATGCGTCAGCCGCGTCCGGTAATAATCGCCCTCATGGGCGACGAAAACCTGCGTCTTTCCCTTCAGGCGGCGAAAGGCGGAGCTGTGAATGATACGGTCTTTATCGCGCTGAAACGGGCTGCGCTCTGAGGCGCTAGGTTGCGGAATACGGCGACCCCGACATTTGACAGGATCAGAGGCGTAAATTGCGCGCTCGCGAATTGAAGGGAATTTACCCATTGCATAAACCTTTATTTATCCGACTCACCGCTTATATAGACCTTATGAGTATAGTTGCCACACAAGTTTCCCTTTCCGCCAATGCGGCCAAACAGATCAACGCGATCATGGCCAAGCAAGGCGTAGACAAATATCTACGCGTCGCGGTCGAAGGCGGCGGCTGTTCAGGCTTTCAATATAAGTTTGACTTCGCCGACACACCCAATGGTGACGACCTCGTCATAGAACGCGACGGTGCGAAGGTGGTGATTGATGATATGAGCCTGGAGTTTCTTGAGGGTTCAGAGATTGACTACACGAATGAGCTTATTGGGTCCGCGTTTAAGATACATAACCCCAATGCCACGGCGGGGTGTGGGTGCGGGACTAGTTTTAGTGTTTAGCTCCTGCCTTTCGATATAGTTTGTCGTAAACACCCTTTTTCTTCAAACATTCCTCATCTTTGACATTGAAATTTCCAGATTTTTTTTCCTCGGAATAAGCTTTCTCAAGGATCCAACTGCAAAATACGTCAAGTTCCGAAGTATCAAACTGATTGTGGAAATATTCGAAGAATTGATGATCTGTAAAGCCTGAATTCATTGCACATGAACCTGTCACAAACTCATCACCATCATCCACATAAGCAAAGACCAATCCTTGGAACCTACGATCAAAAGCTGTTCCGCAATTCCCCCCCAAGGGCGCCGCATGAAAGACCTCAACAGTCTCACCTAATTCGCCTTTGTAAGATTTAACCACTGTAAAAATGGTCTTCTTAGCCGAAAAAAATGGTATGCCTCTCCAAAGCTGCTTTTTCACCTTTCCATGAAAAATAACAGGCGTAGCCTCTATTTTTTCTGGGATCGAATTAGGTGTCAAACAACTACAAGCATAAGCAAAACCGCTTGAAAGCAACGCGGCAAATGCAATAGCAATAAAATACTGACGAAAAAAACTAGCCTTCACAAAATCAAACTTAGCATGATAGCACATTTGTTCAAGCGGGCAGGAATCTAAACCATCCGGCTCTGCTCAAGTGCCGCTTTCACAAAGCCTGCAAAAAGCGGATGCGGCTCAAACGGCCTACTCTTTAGCTCTGGATGATATTGCACACCGATAAACCAGGGGTGCCCTGGAATCTCTACGATTTCTGGGAGGACGCCGTCTGGTGACAGGCCAGAAAAGAGCAGGCCCGCCTCTTCAAGCTTTTCTTTATAGTCGATATTGACTTCATAGCGGTGGCGGTGGCGCTCCATGATGTCTTGTGTGCCATATTGCTCGGCGACAAGTGAGCCCTCAGTGAGGCGTGCAGGATAGGCCCCCAGGCGCATTGTGCCGCCAAGGTCGGTCTCTGCTGAGCGCTCTACGCGCTCATTGCCTTTGGTCCATTCCGTCATCAGGCCGACGATATTCTCGCCGCTCTCACCGAATTCGGATGAACTCGCGTTTTTAATACCCGCCATGTTTCGCGCGGCTTCGACGACGGCCATTTGCATGCCGAAACAGATGCCGAAATACGGCACATCTTTGGTTCGGGCAAAGGTCGCGGCTTTAATCTTGCCTTCTGCTCCGCGTTCACCAAAGCCGCCTGGAACTAGAATGCCGTGAACGCCTTTTAGGACGTCAGGATCATCAGAGTTTTCGAACTCTTCCGCCTCGAGCCATTTGATTTTAACTTTGACTTGGTTGGCAATCCCGCCGTGAACTAAGGCCTCGGTGATGGATTTATAAGCGTCAGGCAGAACCGTATATTTACCGACAACTGCGACAGTCACTTCGCCGTCTGGATTATGCAATGTCTCCGAAATGGTTTCCCAGCGCGTTAAGTCAGCATCTGGCGCGTCATCAATGCCAAAATGCATAAGAACTTCTTTGTCGAGGCCCTCAGCGTGATAGGCGAGCGGGACGTCATAAATGGATTTTGCATCAAGGCCCTGAATGACAGAGCTTTCACGCACATTACAGAAACGCGCGATTTTACGGCGGTCGCCTATGTCAATTTCGCGGTCAGCGCGGCAAAGCAAAATATCAGGCTGAATACCGATTGAGCGAAGTTCTTTAACGCTATGCTGGGTCGGCTTTGTCTTCATTTCGCCTGCAGCTGCAATATAGGGCATAAGCGTGACGTGCATATAACAGCTCTGGCGAAGTGGGAGTTCTTGGCGGAGCTGACGCAGCGCTTCGAAAAATGGCAGGCCTTCAATATCGCCCACTGTGCCGCCAACTTCGCATAACACGAAATCAACATCACCTGCATCGGACAGAACAAAGTCTTTAATCTCATTGGTGACATGCGGGATGACCTGCACTGTCGCGCCCAGATAATCCCCGCGGCGCTCTTTGCTGATAATGTCAGAATAAATACGGCCTGTCGTGATGTTATCAGCCTGCGCGGCGGAAACGCCCGTAAAGCGCTCATAATGGCCTAGATCAAGGTCAGCTTCTGCGCCGTCATCCGTGACGTAAACCTCGCCGTGCTGATAGGGGCTCATCGTGCCTGGATCGACATTCAGATAAGGATCAAGCTTGCGCAAGCGGACTGTGTAGCCACGAGCTTGGAGCAGCGCCCCTAAAGCCGCTGATGCCAAGCCTTTACCCAAGGAGGAGACCACGCCTCCGGTAATGAAAATATATCTCGGCTTTCTATCCGCCGCTTCTTTGCCTGACATCTGGCTCGTCCAATATTAATCGCGAGCCGGTAAAATAGACGCTTATTCGTCTGTTTTAGGCTCTTCTGCGACCTCTGGTGTCGCCTCGAGTGTGGGTGATTCCGCGCTCAAAGTTTCATCAGCTAACGGATTTGTCGTATCGGGTGAATCGACAGGGCTAGTCAAGGGGGCAACCGCATTTGTATCGTCAATAAGCGAAGTATTTTGGTTTTCCATGTTGAAAACCACGGACAGAGCCAAACAGTTCACGATGAAGACTGCGCCGAGTATGCCTGTCATGCGCGCAATTGAGTTCGTCGCGCTACGGCCAGACATTAGTCCGCCGCCGCCGCCGCCGCCAATACCCAATGCGCCGCCTTCGGAGCGCTGCACGAGGATGAGGCCCGTTAGGATCAGGCTGATAATCAATTGAACAATAAGCAATACGGTGGACATGTCGGTCTCTTATTTTCGTGTAAGCGCGCGGGTTAGCGGAAAATTCCGCTCTGCGCTAGGGGTTATTTAGGACATAAAACATCATTTTCAAGGTGGGACACCTTAGTCTTTAACGGCATAGTCTTTTAATACACTCAGTTCCACACGCTCTAAGGCAACTTGATGTGTGGCTTCGAGCACGACCTGCGGCGCCTTCCCCGCAGCGCGGGCCTCCCGCCAACGGTCCAAACAGAGACACCAACTATCGCCAGGTTTAAGCCCTGGAAAGCCATATTGCGGCACGGGAGTAGAGAGATCATTCCCGCAAGCCTTTGAAAAGACTAAAAACTCTTCGGTAACGACCGTGCAAATAATGTGGCGGCCACGATCATTTGGGCCTGTTTCGCAGCAGCCATCACGAAACCAGCCTGTCAGCGGCTCAAAAGAACAAGGAACAAGGGCTTCACCCAAAACATTCAGGCTATTCTTAAAACTCATGACAAATGCTGCCCGCCATCCACAGCTATCATTTGGCCCGTGACGGAGGTAGCCGATAACAAGTAACGCGCGGCCTCTAAGAGGCTTTCAGGCGGAGAGCCTGTGCCTAGGAGTGTTGAACCAGCCTCTGCGCTAAACTCCTCAGGCGTTTGCATATGGCTTTTAAGCGTAGGCCCCGGCCCTATCGCATTGACCCTTATATGCGGCGCAAGAGATTGCGCCAATGTCTGCGTCGCCCAATGGAGCGCGGATTTTGACATGGAATATGTAAAGAAACTTGGATCGGGACTCAACACGCGCTGATCTATCATATTGATAATGCAGCCTATTTCATCCTTTGGCAATTGCGCCGCAAGCTGTTGCGCTAGCATTACTGGCGCGCGCAGATTGATGTCCATGTGATAATCATAGGAGGCGCGCGTGAAATCTCGCGCGGTATCATCCTCAAAGGTCGACGCATTATTGATAAGAGCCGTTAGCGGCTGGCCTAAAGCCTTTGCTGCGCGCGCGACGAGACCATCTAAATCTTGCGGTACGAAAAGGTTACCCTGAACGGCTGCTGCGATGCCGCCCTGCTCTATGATTTCGCGGACAAGTGTATCAGCGCCCACTTGACTGCGATTATAATGAACCGCCACGGCCCACCCATCAGCGGCGAGCGCCTTGGCTAGGAACCGGCCTACACGCGCCCCGGCGCCCGTAATGAGGATAGCGCGGCTCATGAAAGCCTGACGCGGGCCCGCTCACCACAGGAGGGGCGGCGCACTTCAACGCAGGCAAGGCCTGGCAATCGCGGCTCTAGCCTTTCAAATATCCATTTTGCTATTTGTTCAAGGGCGGGTTGGTCTAAACCCTCGACCTCATTGAGGAGTGAATGATCAAGCGGCTCTACGACCTCTTTGACGATTTGGTCAATTTTCCAAAGGTCGCGGATCCAGCCTTTTTCTTCTTGCGCGTCGCCTTCGATACGAACTGTCCCGGCAAAACTATGACCATGAATTTTCTTAAACAGATCATTCGCGTCGGCATGACCGAAATAATGCGCGGCTTCAAATTGGAAGTCTTTTTCGATTTCAAAGGTTAGGTTTGCCATGACGACAGTTATTTACATAACACCGCGAACAAGCGCCAGCATATAAAGGATATAACCAATCAGGAAAATAATGCCTGTCTTTTTGCCTATTGGTTGCCGTCTAAGGACAAAAAGCAACAAGGCCGCGGATGACGCCAACATCACCCAAACATCGAATGTTAGAAGTTCTCTTTCAATCGGCACGGGACCTGTCATCGCCGTGGCGCCCATAACGGCAAAGAGATTGAAAACGTTAGAGCCAAGCACGTTACCAATAGCGACTTCGGAATGTCCGCGGTAAGACGCGACAACTACTGTTGCGATTTCGGGAAGCGACGTTCCGATGGCTACAATCGTTAAGCCAATGATTGTATTAGAAATTCCTAGGTTACTCGCAATAATCACTGAATTATCGACGATGAGTTTACCGCCAATGACGAGCCCTAAAATACCTACAACGACAAAAAACAGAGACATCCATATATTGGTTGGGAGGCCGTCTTCGCCTTCTTCTATTTCCGTCATCTCATCAAGAATAGGGTCATGAATTCCTGCCCTTGAAAGGCGAAACATCCAGAGCAAATAGATAACAATACCAGCAAAAAGGATAGCGCCTTGCCACATGGCGAGTGGATTATTGATAAAGGCTAGCGCGATAAAGACAACTGTCGCAAAAAGACAAACAAATGTATTACGTGCCACGCCCGTCATATTGGTCGGGATTGCCATGATAAGCGCCGGCAGCCCCAAAGCTAAAAGGACGTTGGCGATATTGGATCCAATAACATTACCGGCCGCAAGTTCGCCGGCGCCTTGCATGACAGATTGAACACCGACAACGAGTTCGGGCGCGGAGGTTCCGAAAGCGACAATCGTTAGGCCAACGATAAGTGATGGCACGCCCCAATGACGGGCGAGCGCAGCCGCGCCTCGCACCATCCAGTCCCCTGCGATAATCAGAAAGACTATACCGACGATAAGTAAAAGAGCTGGGACGAGCATGTCCGCTAATTCCTAGTCAAAGCGTTTAAATTCGAGGATATTCAAACCGCCAAAAAGAAGCGCCAACAGGCCAAATGTAAATAGGGCTGGATCTACCGCAAAGCCGAATACAGAAAAACCGGATTGAATGAGAGTTAACATGACGGGTCCTAAAATTTAGTCTTGATTTTAGAGGCTCTATAAACGGCTTCGTTAGAAAGGCCAACCCATCTTGACGACTGGGCCCAAAATAAGCTCATATCATAATGACGCAGGCCTTTCTGCGGCTTTGGAGGCAGATATGGCGAAAATACTTGGATTAGGCGGCGTGTTTTTCACCTGCAAAGACGTAGAAGCCTACCGCAAATGGTGGGCAGAGCATTTGGACGTTGATATTACTGATTGGGGCACAATGGAATGGATGCCAGATGGCAAAGGCCGAACCATGTTCTCGCCTTTTAAAAGTGATTCGACTTATTTAGAGCCTTCAAAGGAACGCTTCATGGTCAATTTACGCTGTGACGACGTCAAAACCCTTATTGAAAAGGCTAGAAATGGCGGCGCAACGATAGTCGGCGACATTGATGACACAGAATACGGCATTTTTGGCTGGTTTATTGACCCCGAAGGTATCAAGATAGAGTTATGGCAAGAGCCAAACACATAATTAGGAGAAGACTATGTTCGGAATGATTCCATTTGTTAAAGCCGCAGGCCGCGGCCTCGGCGCAATGATCAAAGGCCGTAAGGGCAAAGAAACACTGGAGAAAGAAGTCGGAGATCTTGGCCTCGACACGTCAGGCGTTGATATTAACGTAGATGAAAATGGCGCGGTCAGCGTTTCAGGCAAAGCCGTAAGCCAAGAAATGAAAGAGAAAATCATCTTAGCCGTGGGCAATGTCGAAGGCGTTGGCGGCGTTGAGGACAAAGCTTCGTCTGTCGCGGGCGGCCGTGAATCTCGCTTTCATACAGTCGTTTCAGGCGACTCGCTTTCAGCTATTTCAAAAACATATTACGGAACATGGCGCCTTTACCCTGAAATCTTTGAAGCCAATAAGCCAATGCTTAGCGACCCAGATAAAATCTATCCGGGCCAAGTCCTTCGCATCCCAGCGATTGAAACCGCTACTAGCTAGGCTTTTCGAAAATCTGAGAATAAGAAAGCAGGCTCTCGGGCCTGTTTTTTTTGAACCTTTTATACCTGCCCTCATCGCAAGACTTGCAATGAGGGTGGCTATTTGAGGTTTACCCGCGATCCTTTTTGCGCGTGTTTTTACGTTGCCCTTTTTTTACGCCGCCGCTTGCCTTTAACGCCGCAGCTCGCGCAAGTTTTTTCTTATGCGGTTTTTTCTTCTTTGGGGCGCTATTCATAAATGGGTCGTTAAAGGCTGGGCCCTCGCTGTCGGTTTTTGTGCGGTCTTTGCGTTTGAAGGAGCCTTCTTCATAGGTTGATTTTTTCGCGGGCTTACCCTGGCCAGTTTTGTCACTATATGAGCGGTCTTTATCGCCCTTGCTTTTATAGGGCTTATCTTTGTGAGATGATTTCCCTTTATATGGCGGCTTGCCCTTACCCTTATGGTCCTTGCGGCTTTTATATGTCGGGAGCTTGCTATGAAAATCGGGTTGACCATTAAGGCGTGTAGCCGTGATCGCCTTTTCAATTTTCATGTCAGGCCCGATTGTTTCCATAAAACGGTCTACGCCGGACGGAGCAACTTCGACGAAGGTTTGTGTTTCGGTGATCTTAATCGCGCCGATTTCAGGCTTCTTCAATCCGCCTGACTTGAGCAGCATTGGCATGATCCATTTCGGTTCGGCCTTTTGTTTGCGTCCCAAATTAAGCGAGAACCATATGCCGCCGCTAAAATCGTTACGCGGTGATGACTTACGTGACCCGCGGTCTTCTTGACTTGGATCATAAGCTGAGTGGGTGAGTTCCTCAGGGGCTGATTTGCCGGAGCGGTACTGACGAATAAAAGCTGTCGCGATATGTTCTGGCGTATGGGCTTTGAGCAAACGCGCCACCATTGTGCGCTCTTCCTCAGACACTTCGCTTTCTAGCGTCATATCGGCAAGCAAGCGCTCATTATCAACCTCGATGATCTCTGCAGCACTAGGCGGCCCTGACCATTCGGCGGTGATATTTGCATCTCGCAATAAGCGCTCAGCATTGCGGCGGCGTTTTGGCGTGACGATAAGCGCGGAAACACCTTTACGCCCTGCCCGTCCAGTACGCCCCGAACGATGAAGTAAAGCTTCGCGGTTCTTGGGAACCTCAGCATGAATAACGAGTTCCAAGTCAGGCAGGTCTAGCCCACGCGCGGCAACGTCAGTCGCGATACAGACTTGAGCCCGCCCATCACGCAGCGCTTGCAGCGCATTTGTGCGTTCTTTTTGGGAAAGCTCACCCGACAGCGCCACGACGGAAAAACCGCGATTATTAAAGCGTTGCGTCATGCGGTTCACAGCGACCCGCGTATCACCAAAGACAATAGCGTTTTTAGCATTATAGAACCGCAGCACATTAATAATGGCGTTTTCTTTGTCAGAGTTGCTGACAGTCATGGCGCGATATTCGATATCCAAATGCTGCTTAGCTTCGGCCGCCGTATTTACGCGCACAGCATCACGTTGATATTTCTTCGTCATACCGATGATGGATTTGGGCACGGTGGCTGAGAACATAAGCGTCCGCCGTTCTTCGGGGGCTGCGCCGAGAATTTGTTCCAGCTCTTCGCGGAAACCCATATTCAGCATTTCATCAGCTTCATCGAGGACCACAGCTTTTAACTCGCTCATATCGAGCGAGCCGCGTTTGATGTGATCACAAAGGCGGCCTGGCGTCCCGACAACAATATGCGCGCCCTGCGCTAATGCGCGGCGTTCATCCCGCATATCCATCCCGCCGACGCAGCTGGCCGTCTTGGCCCCTGCTTCGCGGAATAGCCAATCCAGCTCGCGTTTGACCTGTAAGGCCAATTCGCGTGTTGGCGCAATCGCCAGAGCGAGCGGCGCGTCAGCGCGCATAAACGCCCCCGCATTCTCAAGCAATGTCGGCGCCATAGCGAGGCCGAAAGCTACTGTTTTACCAGAGCCCGTTTGAGCGGAGACAAGTAAGTCTTGGCCGAGCAGTTCAGGTTCAAGAACGGCGTCTTGTACGGGCGTGAGTGTTTCATAGCCCTTTTTCGCTAAAGCGTCGGCGAGCGCCGGATGAGCGTGAGATATATTAGACATGATATTCTTTCCGGCCAGATAAAGAAGGAGACGCGGCCCGTATGCACATAATGCGAGATTTGGCTGCCCTCTATGGGGTTTAAGCCTAATTGCATAGGGTAAAGTTCAGTTTTAGAATGATAGCCTAATTAACAAGTTCGGCTTTACAGGCGCCAAATAAGACAGAAGCGGGGCAGTCCTCGAGAGAGAGTAAGGACTGCCGCCGCCCTGCTACGCGTTCTGTGGGTCTTCGCCGGACCCAATGTTTGGTTACAAACATAAGGTCCGCTACGACCGCTCTTCCCGGAAGGGGGTGGTTGGGAAGACGTCACAGAGGGGACGCACGCAGGAACCCTTATAGAGTTAGCACCTGAATGGTTGCTGAAAGTCAGTGATAGCTTACGTTTATCTAGGTTAGGAGTTGGTAATGTTGGGGCGTTACTGAATTACTCAGCGGCTAGGGGGATGTCATTACCCGCTGTCAAAACCCGTCCGTATTTCTCATCATTTAGACCTTCAGAGAAGCGATCTTTTTCCCAAGCAATTTTACCGCCAATTATCGTGGCTATGACAACATCATCTGATCTATTGACCAGCTGTTCATGTGAAAACTCTTCGCGATAAATGCGCTCTACATTCGCCTCCCCGTCATAGCCTCCGAGGGCTTTGGGGTCGATAATTGTAATGTCAGCCCGCGCAGATATTTCGAGTGTGCCGGCCTTTACGCCAAATATTTCAGAGACATCTCGCGTCAAACGCCTGACCATATAGCTTACGTCCTTATCGCCGCCCTCTTGCGCTAATTTCAGCGCGCGTAGGTTACAGTCATAAAAGGCCATATTGGTCAGATGCGCCCCAGAATCATTGAAACCTGGCAGTAGCGCGGGGTTCATTACGAGCTTTCGCGTGAGCTCTGCGTCTCTATTTGCGCTGGTTGTTGACCAGATGAGATCTGTATCAAAGGCTTTAAGCATCGCAATCATGAAATCGGCTTCGTCTTTAATATTAGCAAAATCAGTCGCAAACAGCTCTGCATCATTGTCTTGCTTTGGATACTCTCCAGCTAAGACCGCTTCGTAAACATCTTGAAAACTGCGCCCTTCCCATATTTTAACCGGGCATCGGTCGATGAACATATCCGCGAGCGTTCGGTTAAAGGCATAATCCTCTCGGCGAAGTTTGCGCTTAAGCCGCGCGATATTAAATCCCTCTTTTCCGGTCATCCACATTTTACGAAAACGGGTTTGGAAATCAGTATCTTCTAAAATCGCGCGCCGCCCTGCCCGATCCTCAAGATCAGTTTCGATTAATTCCCGCAACTCATCTATCTCTTCTGATAAAGGATTAAAGGGGCCATCGGACCAAATCTTAAACGGAGCCGCTAAGGCTTGCATGTAAAACCGGCCATTGAGGAGTTTAGAGTTTAAAACCCGCGTCAAGGCTGTGGCCAGCTTAACAAGCGATCCATTGCTGCTAACATCTAACGCAGCAACAACTGTCGTCTTTAGGGGCTTCTTGTGAAACAACCCGCTTGTGAGAAGGAATGTTCGCACGACTTTGGGCGGACTATCCTTTGGCGGTGTCGCTTGCCAAACACGGTCATAGTCTCTGACAATTGATGTCAGCGATTTTATCTCGGAGAACGGCGCAAATTGTGTCGGAATTTGCTTATCGCGATTGGGGTCATTGGCGAGAAAATGAAACGGCAAAGCGTCCGTAGAAAACCCTGCATATCCTTCATCCAGACCTTTTTGCAACAAAGCTTTCATTTGCGAGAGCTCATCTTGGGTGGGATGGCGGCTGATACTGTCTTCCAGCCCCATGACTTCAATACGCAACATAGAATGCGGGATCATGGGCACGATATTGGGCCCTAAATTCAAGGTCTCTAAATGCGCGAGATAGCTATCGGACGAATTCCAGTAAACTTTATCAGCGACTTTTTTCAAGACATGTTTGGGCATATTCTCAACGCGCGCGAAACAAGAAACGATGGGATCATCCATGTCTTTGCGCTGGGCTCCGAATGCCAGACCCAATGAACAATTTGACATCACAACCGTTGTTGTGCCGTGCCGAACGGATTCAGGCAATCCCGGCGTAATCTCAATTTCCAAGTCATAATGAGTGTGAACATCAACAAGACCCGGCATCACCCACTGCCCTGCAGCATCTATAATGCTCGCAGACTCCTTGACATCTATGCTTTCGCCGTGGGCAACTATATCACCGCCACGCACAGCGATATCTTTGATAACCGGCAAATTCCCGCTGCCGTCAAAAACCAACCCGTTTTTGATAACCATGTCATATCGTGTTGTCATTCAAGTCTCCCGCGCGGTCTAACTTTGCATAATCGCGCGAGACGTCAAGCGGATGTTATGATAAAAGAAAAACCATACCTGATACAAGACGTAAGAAGAGAGACGCGACATATGCTATCAATTGATGAGTGGCAAAGAAAAGGTGATTTTCTCACCATTCAGGGTCATCGTATATTTGTTATCGATACCCAATCTGATCACAAAGACACCATTTTGCTTATTCACGGTTTCCCAACATCGAGTTGGGATTGGGAGAAGATTTGGCAGGCTCTCGGGGCGGATTACCGCCTCATCGCAATGGACATGTTGGGATTCGGATTATCAGCCAAACCTAACCCCCATAAATATTCAATCCATGAACAAGCCGACATTGTTGAAGGCATTGTCAATCATTTAGGCCTCAAGTGCTTTCACGTTCTCGCACATGATTATGGCGATACCGTTGCGCAAGAACTCCTAGCCCGTCAAAACAGCGGAACGGGCGCAGGTAACTGGACATCAATCTGTTTTCTAAATGGCGGGTTATTTCCTGAAACGCATCAAGCCTTACTCATCCAAAAATTACTCCTCAGCCCTTTGGGGTCGCTGATCAATAAGCTCACAACGCGCCGCCGTTTTGACGTGTCTGTATCTCGTGTCTTCGGCGCCAAAACCCAACCGTCAAAAGAAGAGCTCGATGGCTTTTGGGAGCTTATTAATCACAATGAAGGGCGTCATATTTTCCATAACCTCATAACTTATATGAGTGATAGAAAAACACATAGAGAGCGCTGGGTCGCGGCCTTAAGGAACGCAAAAATTCCTATCGCTTTGATAAATGGGTCCGTAGACCCCGTTTCTGGCGCGCATATGATTGCGCATTATAAAAACATTGTCGGCGAACCTGATTTCCTGAGGGAGCTGCCTAAAATAGGGCATTACCCTCAAGTCGAAGCGCCGCAGGAGGTCGTGAGAGATTACCTAGAGTTTCTTGCGGGGTTACAGTCGTAACCGAAATCTTTGCGCAACTAAGTTTAGCGCCTTTAACAAAACCGCTTTTATTTCGCGGTAACTTTCTTCAGCGCAGCTCTCAGGGACTTAATCTCCTTGCTCAATTTCGCAATTTCTTCCTGAGATTGGAACAATTGAGCTTTGAGAACTTCGAACTCATCTCGTCCGATTAAGTCTAAATCTGCGATAACTTTTTCAGCTTGAGAGCGGCCCATGGCTTTCACCTCGTCGCCTACGCCCTTAACCGCGCCTACAGCATTGGTCATGAGGTTAGTCAGATCGTCGAGGGGTCTGGATTTGCTTTGCATGGCCTTATCCTTTTCTTGGGCATCTATTTAGTCTTTTAATATAGATAGGCACGGGCTAACAGTTTTTCCAGATGTGATTCAGAACAAACTGACGCAAGTCCGTTTCTCTAAGTAAGGACAGACCCTAGATATGCTCGCAATGCTAATAGATATGTTCGGGGCTATTACCTTCCCGACTTGGATTAAAGACGAAGCTTTTTCAATTGGGCCATTATCGGTCAAATGGTATGGTATTTCCTATATTATTGGGATTTATGGGGCATACTTTTACGCGGCCTCTGTTGCAAAGCGGCGCGATGTGTGGATTGCGAAAGGCGCAACCCGCATCCCAGAAATCGTCCCCTCCAAGGTCATGTTGCAAGATTTGATGTTTTATTGCCTTATCGGCATCATCGCGGGGGGCCGCATTGGGTATATTCTCTTTTACAGCACCTCAACGATCTGGACGGCTCCGCTTGACATTTTCAAGGTATGGGATGGCGGCATGAGTTTCCATGGCGGCTTTTTAGGTGTTTGCGCCGCGGTTTATTATACGCATTGGCGTAAGAAACTTGATCTCTGGCGTATTGCCGACGTGACGGCAATTGGCGCGCCGCTAGGACTACTCGCCGTGCGGCTTTTAGGAAATTTTGTGAACCAAGAGCTTTATGGGCGCGTCACCGATGTGCCATGGGCTTTCATTTTTAGTAAAGCGCCGGACAGCCAACCGCGCCATCCCAGCCAACTCTATGAAGCCTTCCTAGAAGGCATTGTCATTTTCCTCGTCCTGAGGGTGCTTGCGACAAAATTTAAAGCGCTGACCAAACCTGGCATCTGTGCAGGAACATTTATCATGCTTTATGGCCTTTTCCGTTTCATGGTTGAATTTGTGCGCGAACCTGACGCGACTATGTTTGGGCCATTAACGCGCGGCATGACCTATTCTCTTCCCATGGTTTTTGTCGGACTAGCCATCGTTTTCTGGGCTATGCGCCGTTCACCTGTTTCACCAAAATATGTTGATGATAAAACCTCTGATGAAAAGTGATGATCCGCTCAAAGCGCGGCTAATCGCCAAAATCAAAGCCGAAGGCCCGCTCTCTGTCGCAGAATATATGACAATTTGCCTGCTTGATCCTGTGCAGGGTTATTACCCGACGCGCGATCCCTTAGGCTCTGATGGAGACTTCATAACAGCGCCGGAAATTAGCCAGATGTTCGGAGAAGTTATTGGCCTGTGGTGTATTCAAAGCTGGCAAGATATGGGGCGGCCCGCCGCCGTCCAGCTCATAGAGCTTGGCCCTGGGCGCGGGATTATGATGAGCGATATCCTGCGGGCTGCGAGGCTGGATAAGGCCTTCCTGGCCGCCGTGAATGTCACCCTCATCGAAGCGTCTCCCGCGCTGGAAGCCGTGCAGGGAAAAACCCTTGCCGCGTCGCCCTGCCCCGTTATCTGGGCCCCTAGCATTGATAAGGCGCCAAAGGGCCCCTGCATTATTATTGGCAATGAGTTTCTCGACTGCCTCCCTATTCGGCAATTCATCCAGAAAGACCGTTTTGCAGGACGCGCGGGATGGCAAGAACGTCTCGTGGCGCTGGACGGCGAGACGCTTAAATTCGGCATCTCACCAGCCGCGATATCCGAAAGCCTGCAAGCTACGCTCCCGAGCGCGCAAGAAGACGCAAAGACGGATGATCTACTCGAGATCTGCCCCGCAAACGCGCAGATTATTGACCAAATCAAGCACCGTTTTGAGGATGATTCAGGCCGCGCCCTCTTCATTGATTACGGCCCAGATTCAACAGAATTTGGCGATACTCTTCAAGCGCTTAAACGTCACGAAAAGGTCGGCATCTTTTCTGATCCCGGCAATACGGATCTGACCGCGCGAGTTGACTTTGGCGCCTTAACCGAAATGGCCAAGGCCGTTGACCTTGCCGTCACCACAGCCGTGCCGCAGCGCGAATTCCTCTCCAAGCTTGGCCTCGAAATGCGAGCTGTGGCTCTGTCCCGAGCAAAGCCTGACTCCAAGGAAAAAATCGCCCGTCAATTACACCGCCTAACGGCTACAGATGAAATGGGAGAGCTCTTCAAAGCGATATGCTTCCAATCAAGCGGCCTTGGGCTTCCTCTCGGCTTTAGGGATATGGCATGAGCATTCCATTCAAAACTCACCAGCTCCTCGATCATGACGGATTCACGCATGGGTTTTTCGGGCGGCAAGGCGGCGTCTCAAAAGACCAGTATGAAAGCCTGAATATTGGCCAAGGCTCTCACGACCTTGCCGCTAACGTAACAAAGAATCGCGAAATCGTGGCTTCGTCTCTGGGCACGACCCAGCCCAATCTGATGAGCCTTTCACAAATCCACAGCACAGATGTGCTAATTGTCGATGCGCCTTTTTCAGCTCATCCGCCCAAGGCTGACGGGTTAGTCACTAAAACGACTGGCCTCGCCATATCCGCCCTTTCAGCAGATTGCGGGCCAGTTCTATTTTGCGATCCTGCGGCCCGTATCATCGGGGCCTGTCATGCAGGATGGCGCGGAGCACTGGCAGGCGTGACTAAAGAGACTATCCGCGCAATGGAGAGCATTGGCGCAAAGCGGGAGAATATCCATGCTGTACTCGGCCCCTGTATCAGTCAAGACAGCTATGAGGTGGGGCATGATTTTCGCGACACCTTCGCGGCTGAAAATGAGGCTCATGACCGCTTCTTTAAGCTCGGCCCAAACCGTAAACCGCAATTTGACTTAAAACGCTTTATTCTAGCAATGCTTCGAAAAGACGGCCTCACCCATATTGAAGCTCTACCCGATTGCACCTACGCCCAGCCAGAGGACTATTTTAGCTACCGCTATAACACCCATAACGGAATAAAAGATTATGGCCGCAATATTTCTGCGATAATGCTGAACTCATGATTTACATTTAAAGGCTGTCCCCTTAAGGACGTCACAAATATAACACATAGCTCGAAGGTGAATGAGCCCATGAAATTGATTAGCGGAACCGCCAATGAACCCTTGGCGCGTAGCATTGCCGATGTGCTCGACGTCCCCTTGACCTCAGTTGATATTGAACGCTTTCGCGACCAAGAGATTTTTGTCAAAATTAACGAGAATGTGCGCGGCGAAGACATTTTCCTGATTCAGCCCACATCCGCGCCGTCCAATGACCATCTCATGGAATTGCTCATTATGATTGACGCTCTGGTCCGGGCCTCGGCTCAACGTATTACGGCCGTCTTGCCCTATTACGGCTATGCCCGCCAAGACCGTAAAACCGGTGGCCGAACCCCCATTTCTGCCAAGCTTGTGGCTAACCTCATTTCCAAGGCTGGTGCCCACCGCGTTCTGACCACAGACCTACATGCAGGACAGATTCAGGGCTTTTTTGATATCCCGACTGATAACCTTTTTGGGCAACCTGTTTTTGTTGATGATATTAAGGACAAATTTTCCAAAAAAGACCGCGGCAACATTCTCTTTGTCTCTCCTGACACGGGCGGCGTGGTGCGGACTCGTTCTATCGCCAAACAATTTGATGCCGATATCGCAATCGTCGATAAACGTCGTCCCAAAGCGGGCGAATCAGAAGTCATGAACATTATCGGCGACGTCGCTGGTCGTAATTGCATTCTCTATGATGACATCATCGATTCGGGAGGCACCTTATGTAATGCGGCCAAGGCTCTGAAAGATCACGGCGCGAATACTGTCTCTGCTTACATCACCCACGGCGTTCTCTCTGATCCTGCCGTGGAGCGCTTAAATAAATCCGAATTGACGGAACTAGTCATAACGGATTCCATTGCGCAGCCTGAAAAGGTCAAAGCCTGCGACCGAATCCGCGAGGTCTCTATTGCAACACTTATGGGTGAAGCCATTCGCCGCATTGCGAATGACGAGTCTGTTTCAAAGCTTTTTGGTTAGGTCTCGAGTCTAAGCTGTTGTAAAACTGCGGGTTATCCTCGCAATCACAAAATTCACTGCTATAAGCGCCTCATGTAAAATGGAGGTACGCCGCAATGGCAATGAATTTACTTGATATGATTATGAGCGCTCAAAACGGCGCAACAGCACAACAGGCCGGCGCGCAGCTCGGTTTGAACCAACAACAAAGCCAAAGCGCAATTGCGGCATTACTACCCGCGATTTCATCCGCGCTTAAGCAAAACACCGCCAGCCCTCAGGGTCTTGCAGGCCTTTTAGGCGCCCTACAAGGCGGCCAACATGAGCAATATCTTGAGAACCCTCAAATGCTTGGCCAACAGCAAACCGTTACTGACGGCAATGCCATTCTTGGTCACCTCTTTGGCTCCAAAGATGTTTCGCGCGCTGTCGCAGGACGCGCCTCTGAGAAAACAGGTATTGGCGCCGACGTCCTTAAGAAATTATTACCTCTTGTCGCCACAATGGCGATGGGTAGCTTATCCAAGCAGACCAAACAGCCCACAATGCAGTCAGCGCTCACAGGTATGGCTATACAGCATCTCATGGGCGGCGGTAATCAAACCTCAGGCGGCGGTTTAGGCGGTATCTTAAGCGCAGTGTTAGGCGGCAAGGCCAAACAACAGCGTCAAGCCGTACAACAACAACAGCAAGCCCATCAAAACGGCATGGGCATGATCGGAAAGATGCTCGACGCGGATGGCGACGGCTCGATGATGGATGATATCTTACAAATGGCGATGAACTCTCGCCGCTAAAACGCAGCGATATTTAAGCAAAGAAAAAGCCCGCTCAAATCGAGCGGGCTTTTTTTTAGAATACCTTTAGAACTTAGTCTTCGTCGTGCATCCACTTTTTGATGATGGGCGAAATTAGAAGCATAATAACAGCAATCCCCATCGCGACATAAGCCACATTGGAATAAACGCTTATATAGCCTGCTTTGGCGGCCGCTGCATCCGTTAACTGACCACCTAGTGTCTCGGCACCCGTAGTCCTTGCAATAACGCCTGCAAGGAAGTTTGATAGTCCGCTATACAAGAACCATGCGCCCATGGTCATTCCAACAACCCGCGCAGGAGCCATTTTTGTTACAACTGATAATCCAACTGGCGAAACCATAAGCTCGCCCATTGTGTGAATCCAATAGATTAGGAATACAAAATATACCGCCGTCATGCCAGCGCCCCCCGAGGACTTCATACCCGCCACGAGGGCAAGGAAACCAAGTCCCGCTAAGAATACTCCAAATGCGAATTTAACAGGTGTTGACGGATTTTTCTTCTTTTTAGCGAGAGCAATCCATAACCAGGCCATGAAAGGTGCGAACAAGAATATAAAGCCAGCATTCAGAGCCTGGAATACTGGTGCTGGCACTTCCCAACCAAACATTGTTCGGTCCACGAGTCTGTCTGTAAACAAGTTCAAAGACGAGCCGGCCTGTTCAAATAAAGCCCAGAATGGAATTTGAGCGAGTACAAAGTAAATTGCCGCTAGCATTTTATCACGTTCTTTCCCTTTTTCACATTTCGTAAAAGCAAAAAACAAAAGATACGCAAACATTGCAATCCCTAGGGGCAGTAGCACCTTACCGAATCCATCAGGATTCATGACAAAAAACATCGCCACTCCAATGATCAATAGACCAGCAAGATAACAGGCGAGCTCAACGCTTATGGGCCCTAAAAATTTCTCTTTCAGCTTAGCTGGATTAGGCGGTTCTGCCTTACCTTCTAACCAAGGCTGAAAAACAAGGAATGTTAATAGGCCAAGCAACATACCTATCCCAGCGAGGCCAAATCCATACTTCCAGCCATAAGTAATACCTAGATAGCCACAAGCTATAGAAGCTAAGAATGAACCGAGGTTAATTCCCATGTAAAAAATTGTAAATCCTGAGTCGCGTCTTGTATCACCAACGCCATACAGGGACCCCACAATCGTAGAAATGTTTGCTTTTAAGTATCCGACACCTGCGATAATTAAAGCCAATGAAAGATACAGAATGTTCAGATATTTCTTTTCCGTAATGATTTTTGTTGGGTTTGCCGCGCGATCTATAGAAGAAGGCAATCCGACTACTGCAGGGTTTGCTACCAATATAGTTTTAGCATCTTCGCTGAACGAAATAATAGATGTCTCTCCGCCAGGCGCGACTATAATTTGATTTACGTTCTTACCGCCACCGCGTCCGTCAAGGGTAAGTTCATATTCACTTCCGTTAATATTCATGACTTCTTTGGAGCCACTGCCTTCGAAAGCCATACCAAAATGGCCTAATACTAATAAAATTGCTCCAAAGGTAACGGCTTTTCGAGCACCCAAATATCTATCAGCTAACGTGCCTCCAATAATCGTCATCACGTAAACCAGTGCTGTGTAAGCACCGTAAATAATGCTCGACCTCTCGTCAGAGAATAGAAAATGCTGTGTCAGGTAGATGATTAGAAGTCCACGCATGCCATAATAAGAAAAACGTTCCCACATTTCCGCGAAGAACAAGATGAATAAACCTCTTGGGTGACCCAATATGGTTTTCTCTTCACTCGATGATGCTATCGTATTTGCCATGCGTTATGACTCCCCTAAGAGTACTTAATTCTATTTTCCAACTCTTTGCCCTGCCCAAGACGGGCATACAAGTTTTTTCTGATGCCTCATTTGGGCAACTTTGGTAAAAATTACGGAGTATTTGCATTTTAGAGGTTGAGATATATCGGCAGAGCCTTATTGAAGCCGTGCATTACGAGTTGTAGGGAAGTTCATTGCGCCATTATGTAATCAGTCTAACGGCCATCTTAGCCGTTATATCGCCATGCGGCTTCGCATGGGGGCAAGACGCTGATGTTGAAGCCAGCTTTGACCCCGCTTATTTTTCGCAGTTTCAGCCCAATACGGCCAGTGATATGGTGTCTCAAATACCAGGATTTATTATCCAAGACGATGGAAGCGGAGAGCGCGGACTAGGTCAAGCCAACCTTAACATTCTCATTAATGGACGTCGCCCGTCCTCTAAGTCATCTGACGCAGCGGTAGTGCTAGAGCGCATTCCTGCCACTAAAGTCGAAAGAATTGACATATTAGACGGGGCTTCCCTCGACATTCCTGGCCTCTCGGGACAAGTCGCCAATATCGTTACTAGTACAGGTCAATTGTCGGGAAGCTGGAATTATGCGGCCCGACTTGAAGAAGGCACCGAACCGCAACTTAGTGAAGGAACCTTATCCATTCGCGGCAGTAATACATCGGGCAGTCTCGAATACTCCGCGACTATTGGCCATAATATCTTCACTTTCTCTGAGCAGGGGAAGGAACAATATTTTGACGGTGGCGGTACGCTCTTTGAAGACCGGCTCGAAGATATTAACTTCGAATTTACGCGTCCCTCGGCAGATCTTAGCCTAAGTCATACGGCAGCGAATGGAAATGTAGCAAATTTGAATGTCTCTGCGGGAGGACGAAATCAGAATTTGGGCGCCACCGAAGACTTCCTTGCTATTACAGATGCTGGACAAACGGGGCAAAGTTTCTTCTCCTCTGGCGAAGATGAATACAGCTATGAGATAGGCGGTGATTATAGCTTTTCTGCAGGTTCTGGCGCATTAAAGCTTATCGGGCTTCATCGCTATGAGAATAGCGATTTCAATACGAGTATCGATATTAACGCCCTAGGCAGTCCTGCCCTTCGTCGAGATTTCAATACACTGGACAAAGAAGGCGAATATATTGCCAGAGCAGAATATAGCTGGAAATCAAAACAGGCCGATGATTGGCAACTTTCCTGGGAAGGCGCTTTTAACTATTTAGACAGCACGACCGAACTCGGTGTTAACGGCGCGTTTTTGGAGCCTCAAGAGGTTCGCGTAGAAGAACAGCGCACGGAAGCTAATTTAACGCATAGCCGGAAACTCTCCGAAAAATTAAACCTACAGGCCTCGCTCGGCGCTGAATATTCGGAAATTTTGGTGAAGAGTGACGCCGCGCCTGCTGATGGTTTTTTTCGGCCAAAAGGATTTCTTGCGCTGAGTTATGATGCCAATGAACGTTATACATGGCGGGTAAAGGTTGAGCGCCAAGTTGGACAGCTTAACTTTACCGACTTTCGGGATTCACGCAGTCTTACCGACGGCAACGTCAATAGCGGAAATGTCGATATTGTGCCGACACAGAGCTGGACAAGTAATATTGAACTTGAAAGGCGTGATGACAAATTTCTCTCTGGCACGCTCGCGCTCTTTGCCAATTATATTGAAGACCCGGTTGACCGTATTTTATTCCCCGATGGCACTGAGGGTCCAGGCAACCTGGACAGTGCTTGGTTATATGGCGTTAAGGGCAATGCAACATGGCTGCTTGATCGCTATGGCCTGAAAGGCATGCGCCTCGAAGCCAGTGGTAGCCTGCAAGACAGTTCGATTGACGACCCCATCACCCAAGTCTCACGCCGCCTTAATAATACGACATTGTGGTCATATAATATAAACCTTCGTCATGACATTCCTAATACGCATTGGGCCTGGGGGGCTAATCTTAGTCACAACAAGACGAGTCCATTCCTAAGGCTTAGCGAAAGTCTTCAATCGAATTTCGATATCCCCCCGGCAGAATATTTCATAACGCATAAAGACCTATTCGGAACAAGAGTAAGATTGAAATTTGAGAATGCGCCGCAATGGACACTTGAAAGAGAACGTTTGGTTTTTGCTCCCGATCGTAACGGTCAGCTTATACGGCGCGAATTCGCAGCCCGCAAACGCGGCAATCGCTTTAGTATCGAAATATCAGATACCTTTTAGCGGCGGCTCTGTCCTAGTGGCTGAATTGAGTTCAGTTACTAGTAACGGCAATCCTCATAGGCGCGCAAAACATCTTCGTTCCATTCACCGTTAAACTTCTCAATCAATAGATCTGCATTGCTTTTTCCGGTTCGAACGAACTCGTCCAGCTCTTGTAGAAAGACCGTTTCGTTCTCGCCGTGAGCATTAAGCCTGCCGCGCGCATTGAGGCCCTCACGAGATATTGCCAAAGCGGCGACCGCAATGTCGCGAATTGTTTTACCGCGAAACGGCGTTTGCAGGCCCATTTTTGGCACGTCTCGACGAAGTTGTTCTCGCTCTTCCGCCGTCCAGTCCTTAACCAAGTCCCAGGCGGTATCGAGCGCGGATTGATCATAAAGCAGTCCCACCCAAAATGCGGGCATCGCGCAAAGCTCTCCCCATGGCCCCGTATCACAGCCGCGCATCTCAAGGAATGTTTTGAGGCGGACTTCAGGAAATATGGTGGAGAGATGATCATCAAAATCAGAAAGGCTTGGTTTTTCGCCCGGCACCACATCCAACTTACCGTCCAAGAAATCACGGAAAGATTTACCCGAAGCATCCAAATATTCACCGCCCCGATAGGCAAAATACATCGGCACATCCAGCGCATAGTCGATATATTGCTCGAATCCAAAACCTTCGTCGAAAACGAAAGGAAGCATACCCGTCCGATCAGCATCCGTATCAAGCCAGACGCGTGAGCGGTAAGACTTATAACCGTTGAGTTTGCCTTCCGTAAATGGAGAATTTGCAAAGAGCGCCGTCGCGATAGGTTGCAGCGCCAGGCTAACGCGGAATTTTTTGACCATGTCAGCTTCGGAACTAAAATCAAGATTGGTTTGAACCGTGCAGGTTCTGAACATCATCTCGCGGCCCAGCGTGCCGACTTTTTGCATATAATCGCGCATGATCTTGTAACGGCCTTTGGGCATAACAGGCACGTCTTCGAGTTTTGTATCCGGTCGAAAACCAAGCGAGATAAAGCCCGCATTAATCTCGTCAGCGACTTCCCTGACTTCGCGCAGATGTTGTGAGACTTCTTTACAGGTCTGGTGAACATGATCGAGAGGCGCGCCGGAGAGTTCAAGCTGTCCCCCAGGCTCCAGCGAGACAGACGCGCCGTCACGTTTTAAAGCAATAATATTGGGCCCTTCTAAAACAGGCTCCCAATTAAAACGCTGCAAACCTTCTAGAATGGTCTTAATACCACCCTCATAAGGAATCGGTTTAAGCGATTTCAGGCAAAAACCAATCTTTTCATGCTCTGTTCCGATTCGCCAATCAGATTTGGGCTTACAGCCCGCCATCAGATGCTCAATCATCTGAGATTTATGTTCAATTATCGGTGTCGTTTTAGCCATGTAATGGCTTTAATCTGGAAGAAGGAGTCGGGCAAGCCGATAAACGAAAATGTGATAGCATATGCGCCATTCAATAATATTAGGGCTTATTGCGAAGTATGACATTATCGCCAGAATATTTTTCGAGAATTTTGGCGTAAGCTACTGGGAACAACCGAGAGACAAAGGAGATGAAACGGGCATCGCCGCCGATCAAAATACGGCGTTTCTTCTTGGCGGCGCCTTTTAAGATAATGTCTGCCGCCTTGGCAGGAGAGGTTATTGCCATTTTATCAAAGTTTGCATCCATTTCTTCGCGGGTCATCGCATTATCAGGAAGTTTATCAACTTTCGCATTGCGCGCTACATTTGTTGCCACGCCGCCAGGATGAACACAGCAAATACCCACTCCCGTGCCTTTTAACTCCTGCGCCAAAGTCTCGGTGAAACCGCGCACCGCAAATTTTGAGGCGCAATAATGCGTCTGTCCCGCATAACCAATAAGACCAAATACGCTGGAGATGTTTACGAAGGTCCCTTTTCTATCGATAACTTGGCCTAAGAACGCTTTGGACATGCGAACAACGCCCCAATAATTCACGTCCATCACCTTTTCCATAGACTCCAGAGGCGTATCTTCGAAATTCCCGACCCGGGTAAGCCCTGCAACGTTAAAAACGTAATCAGCGGCGCCAATAACGCTCTCCACCTTACCGGCATAATCCGCAATTGCACGTGCGTCCGCCATGTCAAAGACGTCGCTCATGACGCGGTTAGGCCCGCCGACCATGTCTACGGTCTCTGATAGCCCATCTGCATTAATATCGGAAAGCGCGAGCTTAGCGCCGCTTTCAGCTAATGATATCGCCAAGGCGCGCCCAATACCCGACGCCGCGCCTGTAATGACGCAAACTTTATCTTGATACACATTAGCCATTATTCCGCCGCCATTTGTTGTGTGTTCGCCGTTGAAAAAACCAATGCACCATCGTCAATTGGCTCATTTAACATCAGCTTTTTATCCATTTTGTAGTTTTGTAAATTTAACCAAGGATGGCGATCTCCCTGACTGGGCAGTTGATCCATTACGCGCATCAAATAACCCGCTTGGAAATCAATCCATGGATTTCGGGTCATCCCTTCGGGGGCTTGAGGAACAGCCCGCGTGTAACCGCCCTCCTTCATATGATTAATTAATCTGACGGCGAATTGAGAAATCAGATCGGCCCGCAACGTCCATGAGGCATTCGTATACCCAAAGACTGTTACCATATTAGGGACGCCGGAATACATTATCCCCTTATAACCATAAGTGGCTGCAGGATTAACGCGCCGCCCATCAATGGATATTTCGCTCTCGCCGTTAAAGACGACATTCAGCCCTGTCGCCGTCACGATGATATCTGCTTTAAGCTCTTCGCCCGACGCCAGCAAAATTCCGTCCGGTGTGAACCTCTGGATATGGTCCGTCTCAACGCTCGCGCGGCCCTCACGTATGGCGATGAACATATCTTCATCAGGGATCATGCAAACGCGTTGATCCCAAGGATTATAGGCGGGATTAAAGTGTTTATTGACGGGATAGTCTTCGCCCAAAGATTTAAGAATTTTTGTTCGAAACCAGTCTTTCGTCTTCTCAGGATTTTTACGGGCGCGCTGATACATAACCTTCGATATCCATATATTCTTGGCGCGGTTAATTTTGAAGGCCATTTTAGCAGGCAAAATTCGGCGAAAAAAATTACCAATCGAATCTTTGGACGGAATTGAAGCTACATAACTTGGCGAGCGCTGTAGCATGGTTACATGTTTAGCCGTCTGTGCAAGTTCGGGCACGAGGGTAACAGCGGTGGCGCCGGAACCAATGACAATAACGGTCTTATCTTTATAATCGAAATCCTCGGGCCAATGCTGCGGGTGGACAATATCGCCTTTAAAGTCATCGCGGCCAACGAAGTCAGGCGTATAGCCCTGCTCATATTTGTAATACCCCGCAGCAGCCGTGATGAACCGCGCGCGAATGCGGCGAAGCTCGCCGCTTTTCGCGTCTGCAATAGTGATTTTCCAAAGGTCCTCATTGGATGAAAAATCTATTGATGTAACCTTGGAGTCAAATTGGATATAAGGCGTGATGCCATATTCCTCGGATACCTTGCAGACGTAATTCCGAATGCTCGGCCCATCCGCTAAGGTCTTATGCCCTTCCCAAGGCCGAAAATCATATCCGAGCGTCAACATATCAGAATCAGACCGAATACCAGGATAGCGGAACAAATCCCACGTTCCGCCTATTGCGCCGCGCGCTTCAATGACGGCAAGACTATCATCAGGAAACTGCGTTCGAAACCGGCAAGCCGCGCCAATCCCTGAGAGACCTGCGCCAATAATAACCATATCGTAGATTGTTTCTGCACTCATACCCTAGCTATGCAATAAATTGCATATTGCGGCAAGGTGGTAAGAAGTATGCCCCAAAGTCAAAATTGAATGCTTTATTGCCAATCGCCCCGCACGGCTTGCCAAAGGGTCAAGAGTGACAGCGCCGCTGTATCCGCGCGGAGAATGCGCGGCCCTAGCGAGACAGGGGCAACATATTTTTGCCCGCGTAGAAGCTCGCGCTCCTGGGGCGTGAATCCGCCTTCAGGCCCGATAAGTATCGCCGCGGGGCCTTTCATAGACCGCAGGGCGTCGATTGCGGGTTTCGCATCGCCAGCCTCGTCAGCAAAAATCAATGGGCGCTTTGTATCCCAACCTTTCAGCAATACCTCTAATTTCTGGGACTCTGAAATAACAGGTATATCTAGCCGCTCAGTTTGCTCGGCCGCTTCAATAGATTGGGCCCGCATTTTCTCGAGATTTAGTTTCGGGAACTGCGTACGGGCCGTGATGGTAGGCTGTAGGCTACGAACGCCAAGCTCAGTCGCTTTCTCCGCAATAAAGGCCATGCGATGTTTACGGATAGGCGCGAAGCATAGCATGATGTCGGGGCAAGGATTTGGCGCGCGAAGCCTCTCTTCGATAAGGAGCGAAATTGCGCGTTTTGAGGCACTGGTGATCTCAGCCTTCCATTCGCCGTCCATTCCATTGAAAATACGAACAACGTCACCCTCACTTTTTCGCAATACCTTTCCAAGATAGTGAGCTTGCTCTTTTGGCAATTCAATGGTTTCGCCTTCGCTAAGGGCATCGTCCACATAAAGTCTTGTCAGTGTGTAATTTTCACGCATGGGATTGCTATAGGGGATGAAGCAAGGGTAATCACCTCTTTATGAATACTAATTTTTCCAGTCATCCCCGCGAATGCGGGGACCCAGATATTTACCAAGGCTGGCTCTGGGTCCCCGCTCTTGGGTTTGTGCACAAACACTTGGCGGGGATGACGGGATTTTTTAAATGACCGCCCCCATAAAAGACTCAAACAACGCTCATTGGGTGAACCGTTCGCCGCTGTCCATTCGTCCTTACCTGCAACTCTCACGCCTTGACCGCCCCGTAGGCTATTGGCTGCTAGCCTTGCCAGGATGGATAGGCCTGGCCTTTGCAACCCTATCGCACGGCTTTGCTGTTTCTGATCTGAAATGGGCGGCGCTTATCTTAATCGGCGCAATTGCTATGCGCGGAGCCGCCTGCACTTATAATGATATTGTTGATCAGGATTTAGACGCGCAAGTTGATCGTACAGCCCTGCGCCCCCTACCCGCCAAAACAGTCACAACACGGCAAGCTTGGATATGGACATTTATACAATGCGGCGGCGGGTTACTGGTTCTGCTCTGCCTGCCAAAGCTCGCGCAGCTTATTTCCCTTTGTTCTATTCCGCTCGTCGCCGCATACCCCTTTATGAAGCGCATCACATGGTGGCCGCAGCTTTGGCTCGGCCTGACGTTTAACTGGGCGGTGTTGGTTGCTTATGCGGCCAAGACGGAGACCCTGAGCTTACCGCTTTTTATTCTATATTTCGGACTGATATTTTGGACTGTCGGCTATGATACCATCTATGCCTGTCAGGATATTGAAGATGACATGAAGATAGGCGTGAAGAGCACAGCACGGCGTTTTGGAAAACGGGTTAAATATGGTGTAGGCATTAGCTATGTCATCTGCACCATCTTGGTCGCTTATTCGGGCTTTGGTGAGTTTTTCTGGAATTCTGCCCCCAGTGTTACATATAAGCACTGGGATTTTTTAGTAACCACACCACTCATCCTACCCTTTTTCTTACATTTGGTGTGGCAAGTATTTACTTTTGAACCTTCAGATGGCGACAATGCTTTAAAGCGCTTTAAGTCAAACTTTTGGGCCGCAACAATTCTCATAATTACGCTCTTGGCAATTACGTTTGCTCTACTAGCGTAAACCTCACCCCATCGTGAACGCAACTTGTTTGGCCTGTTATGCGTATAATCCCTATGTAAAGAGCCTGAATAGGAGTATCTCATGCTGACGAAACAACTTTCGAGACGAACTTTAGGACTAGGCGCAGCGGCTATCGCCATCACAGCTTGCACCAAGACGGGCGCAAATGCCGAAGCACAAGACGCTATGGAGACAAGAATGAACGAAAACATCACGAATATTGATTGGGCGAACCTGTCCGAACGCGAATGGGAAGAACGTCTAACCCCCATGGAGTTTAACGTTTTGCGCAAAGAAGGCACAGAACGAGCTGGCACGTCACCCCTAAATCAAGAAAAACGCGCCGGCACTTTTGTTTGCGCGGGTTGTGAGCTACCGCTCTTTACCTCCGAGCAAAAATACGAATCAGGCACAGGGTGGCCAAGCTTTTTTGACGTGATTGACGGCGCCATTGGAACAAAGGTCGATAAAAAATTCTTCATGTCGCGAACTGAATATCACTGTTCTCGTTGCGGCGGGCATCAAGGCCATGTCTTCAAAGACGGCCCCCGCCCTACAGGCTTACGCTATTGCAATAACGGCGTGGCTCTAAACTTTAAAAAAGCGTAGTCTAGATCCGATTTTTACTGAGAAAAGCCCCTAGCACTTCTCGAAAAAACCACTAACCTTGAGAAGAACTTTCAAGGAAATACGATGAAGTCTTTATCTTTAATGTGCCTGCTATTCGTTCTGGGCGGCGTCAATGCTTACGCCCAAACGCAAGCAGATAGCTCAGCTACTCACGAAGCTACGCAGTGGAAGCTTCATGAATATACGTATTCGCTAAGTGGGTTTCCTGTGCCCAAAGATATACGCCGCAAACCTTTTTCAGCAGAAACCATCTACACGAATTCTTCAGATAAAGGTGATGTTGCGATAACCTGTTTGCGTGAAAAACTCTATTTATCAGTTGAAACAAAGCCCATTAACTTCGAAGAATTTGTCGTTAATCATTTAACGTCACAAAGAGCCAAAGTTAGAGCGGTAACGTTGAGAATAGACGGCGATAAAAAATCTAGAAATAGATGGACCTATATTCCCGAGCATAAAGTTTTACTGGCACAAAAAAGATCAGATAAAGTTAAAGTTTATAATGCAGCCATCAGCGGAAAAGCTGTCACATTAGAAATCGGTAATGGCAAAGCGTTTAAACTTAACCTTCTAAAACCCAACTCCACTTTTGCGAATTTTGGCGCTAACTGCGGTTTGGGGCGGAATAAAGCCTAGAGGTCATTAAAGAGACCACACGCTTAAATTGTCTTTCTGAAAAGTGAACATTTGGGAAGACTTCATCTAAAGCCTTGTATTTATTGTTTTTCGATATATATTCATCTTTATTCAATAAAGGAGATGAATATGACTATCAAACATAATTTTGCAATTGCCGGGAGTGCCATCCTATTATCTTTTGCCATATCAATACCCGCTTCAGCGACTGACTGGACAGCTAAATCCATTAGCGCTGGGAACGACACGACCGATGAACAACTCTATGCAGCAGCCTCAGATTCATCCGCTATAACTTTTACATGTGTCGGAACAAAATTGCGGGCTGTGATCTCTGGGCAATCAGATGATGCCGAGAATATCCTAAAAGCATATTTGCAGCCAGGCCGCCGAATCACGAGACCCATAGCGCTGAGCATTGATGGAAATGCCGTTAGCAGGACGGAATGGCGTTACAGCCCGAATGATAGAATATTTGTTACGCCAGACAGAGCCACCACGGTCGACCTGTATAATGCAGTTGTCGGACAAAAACCCGTCACGATTGAGCGCAACCGTAAAGTAAAATATGATTTTATGTTCCCAACACCGAATTCGGATTTTGCGGCCTTTGGGAAAAGCTGCGGCGTGGGAAACCAGAAGAACAGCTAATATAAATTTAGCGCAGGATTTTGATCCGATTAAGGTTTTGTGAATGTGGGTTGTTGTTTTCTAGAATTTCAGACTTGCAATGTCTACGTTTCTGACCCATGTTTTACACATTATTAGCCGTCCCATCCCGGGGCCGCGTTGTGAAAGGAGGTCGGTTTGTTTATCTGTTTTGAGGGGTCTTCCCTAAGCTGTTAGATCAGCCCTTTCGCAAAGGCCTTGGCGTAAAATCCATATAAGGCGCAGCGCGTGATTGGGTAAAGACGTATCTATCTTGAAACCAAGCATGACGCTTGGCGAGACCCAAACTTCAAAAGGAAGCCGCCTGATACTGTCAGGCGGCTTTTTCTATGTTCATGCGCGTATTGACGCGCGGGCAGCCTGATACTGTCAGGCGGCTTTTTCTATGCGTGACAATCAGGCCGTTTTTTCTTTTTGTGTTTCTACAGGATCGCCTCTATTACTTCGGATGTGTAATATATTGGAACCTGTTAATGGCCATTGCTCGCCCTGTAGATCGCCGCCTCTTTTTTATCATGGACCGCGCCCATACCCGCTTGTCCAAAGAAGCGGATAATTACCTCGCCAAAAGTGCCGGCGTAAGCACGTCCCAAGCCGCAGTCCTTATATATCTCGGCTATCATGACCGTTGCCGCTTGACGGATTTAGCGGAAGGCACAGGCCGTAATAACGCAGCTATTACAGGATTAGTGAGCCGCATGGAGGTAGACGGCTTAGTGGAACGCATCACCCTCACCTCTGACCGCCGTGCCAAAGCTGTCGCGCTAACGGATGCCGGATGGTCTTTACGAGAACGCGTTATGAATGATTTTCGGGACTTCAATGACCGCCTAATTAAAGGTCTGTCTGATTCGGAAGTCGAGACCGTTCTAAAGTTCCTTGCCCTCGCGCCTGACAACGTAAAAGCTAAATAAGGCACTATTTCTCCCAATTTAGGCAGAAAATGACAAGCTTAGGCGATTAAACTCACAATTTTTGCCACATTTCGCATGTTAATTAGTCTTAATCTTGAGGCTGTGGGCCTCGCAAAAGATTGGAGGCGCGAAATGAGAGTTTTAAAACTGGCCTTACCGGCCGCGATATTGACAGCCATTCTATTTACAGGCGGCACGTCCAATAATAGCTGGGCCGAAGCACAAGCTTCTACGCCGATAACAGATTCGGCCCCCGCAAGGGATGTCGCAACATCAGGCGAAGATATATCTCTCACCAATAGCTGTATCGAAGATGGCAAGGAAAAGCTCTATTGCCTCTGCGTCACAAAGATCTTCAAAAACGAGATGACCTTACGTGAGTATCGCGGTGCCGTGGCTTTGTATAAGACCAAAGAGGCTAAGAATAACTTGGCCGAGCAAGGCTACTCAGCTGCCGAGCTTAGCTCAATAGATGCTAAAAAACGCAACCTTTCTTCTGACGATATGTTCAGAACACGGTGTGACGAAGCAGAAACCTATTTCGCGGCAGCGTCCCAAAGCTAGAAACCTAAGGCTCGAAACCCCAAGCTAGAAATCTAAGTTTAGACAGCGCGTAGAAATAGACACAGCTAGCAGACTCGGTTAAACGCCGTTTATGGCTAAGAGAAAATCTGCAAAAACACCCAAACAAACCATCCAAGTTGATATTGTCTCTGACATTGTCTGTCCTTGGTGTTGGCTCGGTGTACGCTATTTTCAGAAAGCCGCAAAGCAATCCAAACATGACGTAAATCTGACCTGGCGTCCTTATATGCTGGATCCCGAAGTCCCGCAGGGCGGCGTGCCATATGACGCCTATATGAAACAAAAATTCGGCGCAGACGGACCAAGCGACAGATTTAAAGCTATGCGAGACGCACTCGAAAATGCAGGCCCAGTTGCTGGTATTGATTTTAAGTTCGGGCAAATCCCAATGCGGCCCAATACGCTAGATGCTCATCGCCTCCTTAAATGGGCGCAAGGGCAAGAGCTTGGAGGCCATGCCTCAGAAGCCCTGTTTAACGCCTTCTTTACAGAGCTAAAAGACATTGGCGATCACAACATTCTTAAAGAAATCGCTGCAGAAGTTGGAATGGATGCAGAGTTAACAGCAGAGCTTCTCGCAAAAGACGATGATAAAAATGCCGTGCGCGAGGAAATTATGTTCTTTCGTAATCTTGGCATTAATGGTGTCCCTTGCTTTATTTACAATGGACAATTCGCCGTACAAGGGGCACAGCCAGTCGAAGCGCATTTAAAGGCGTTAGATGAAGCCGCAAAATTGCCCCAAGCTAACACCTAATGACTGCAAACTTTTAGAGGACACCTCATGACAACTTTTCAAATCGTCGCCCTTTATGTGGCGCTGCATCTTATACTCGCGCCTATTCTAATGTTCCGTGTTGGACAAATTCGCATTAAGGAAAAAGTTAGCCTTGGCGACGGCGACAGCCCAGCTCTTTTTGCCCGTATTCGCGCGCATGGTAATTATGTTGAAACAGCTCCCTTTGCCCTTATCGGACTGTTTGCCTTAGCCATGATGAATGCCCATTCTATATCCCTACATATTTTTGGGGCTGTTTTTCTCCTAGGACGCATTCTACATGCGCATGGCATGGCTCAACCGGGATCTAACGGTAAGGGACGGGTTGTCGGTATGATGATGACGCTCTTCACCTTCTTTGGCACCGCGCTTTATCTGCTTTGGCTCATCTTTACATTCTCAATTAGCTAGGACCTTCATGGCTCTTCACGACCCTATCAGCGAGGCGGCGTTAAAACCGACACTTGAAAAGTTATTGGCGCGCGCCAAACATCACGGCGCAACGGCGGCTGATGCGGTCGCGACTCATGGCCGTTCATTGGCCGTGGTGGTGCGGGGCGGCGAACTAGAAGACGTTGATAATAGCGAGGGCCGAGATATTGGTTTGCGCGTTATGGTCGGAAAACGTCAGGCCTGCGTCTCCAGTTCTGATATGTCGGATTTATCAATTGATCAACTGGCCGAACGCGCCGTGGCGATGGCCACACTCGCCCCCGAAGACCCTTATTGCGGCCTAGCCGATGAAAGCCAGCTTGATACCCACAGTTCAAATTTAGATATGTATGACGGCACGCCCATGACACCCGCCCAGCTAAAAGCCCGCGCGCTTGAAGTCGAGGGCGCGGCGCTTAAGGTTAAAGGTGTGCACCAAGCTGAAGGGGCAAATGCTAGTCACGCAACATCGGCCATTTATTTCATGACCACCCACGGTTTTTCGCAGGGCTGGAAATCCTCGCGTCATGGACTGTCGGTCTCCGCGATTGCTGAAGACAATGGCGCAATGGAACGCGATTATGATTATGACGGCACGCGCTGGCTCGAAGATTTGAAGACTCCTGAAGAAATAGGCCGCGTCGCAGGTGAACGCACGATTGCCCGATTGGGCTCCAAGCAAATGAGCTCCGGCGCAATGCCCGTCATTTTTGATCAGCGCGTTTCGGGCTCTCTTGTGTCGGCTATGACCGGCGCAATAACGGGGCCGTCCATAGCTCGGGGCGTCTCATTTCTGAAAGATAAATTGGGCGAAGCCTTATTTACCTCCGATATCCAAATAATTGATGATCCGCTGATACCGCGCGGCCATGGATCTCGTCCCTATGACGGCGAAGGCATCGTGCCTGTCGCGCGCCACATTATCAAAGACGGCGCGCTGCAAACCTGGCTACTTAATTGCTCCTCGGCTCGGCAGCTTGGGATGATGACAACAGGCCATGCCACGCGCGGTATTGGCTCACCTCCTGGGGTGTCCGCAACCAATAGTTACATGGCGGCAGGATCTAAAACACCCGCCCAGCTTATGTCCGATATAGGCGAAGGCCTACTGATTACCGAAATGTTCGGCCCCTCGCTTAATTCCAACACGGGAGATTACTCCGTCGGCGTTGCAGGGTTTAAGATCGAGAATGGCCTGAAAGCCTATCCCGTAAGTGAAATCACAATTGCTGGCAATTTACTGGAAATCTATAAAACCCTTATCCCAGCAAATAATCTGGTCTTCGACGCTTCGACAGTTGCGCCTTCACTGCTCACTCAAGGCCTAACAATTGCTGGAAGCTAGCGATATTTGCGTGTCTTATGCCGAGGATTTAGCGCTTATCAAGGCTGCAGTCCTCGCCGCAGGTAAAATCGCCAAAGATGCCTATGAGGCTAATGATTCTAAGGTTTGGGATAAATCTAATAACTCGCCCGTCACCGAAGCCGATATAGCGGTCAATGATTTCCTGCTAAAAACCCTCTGCGCGGCTCGCCCTGGCTATGGCTGGTTATCGGAGGAAACCAAAGACGATCATTCTCGCCACGCTTGCCCGCGGACCTTCGTTGTTGATCCCATTGACGGCACACGCGCTTTTATTGACCGGACTCCAAATTTTGCAGTTTCAGTCGCAATAATCCAGGACGGCAAATCCATTGCGGGGGCGCTTTACAATCCGCTAACGGATGAAATGTTCGACGCAACTTTAGGCGGAGGCGCCAGGCTTAACGGCGACCTCATTAGCGCGCCCGACTCCGATACTATCAAAGGCATCCGCATGGTCGGATATGCCCGTAAATTTCGGCGCTTGGACTGGCCCGAGATGAACTGCCACGTCGCTAATTCTATGGCTTACCGCATGGCGCTAGTGGCGAGCGGCCAAGCCGATGCCACCGTGGCCTTTACCCCAAAATCAGATTGGGACGTCGCCGCAGCGCAGCTTATTGCGACCGAGGCCGGCGCTATTGTTACGAATTTACGCGGGGTTGACCCAAGTTATGACGGCGAAACGACTAGCGGATTGGGTATCATTTGTGCTGGCAAGACCCTTCACGCTTTGTTATTAGCGCGCATAACGCCCGTTATCGCGCAGTTTCAAAAAAGTGATGATAGGGTCAAAGATTTCGGTTTTATGGGGACGACCCAAAAGGATAGAGTAATGTCAGACGCAGCCAATATTCAGCTTCTTCACCTTGTCATTGGCGGGGAACTTGTTGATCCAAATAAGACTGAATTTAAGAACCTTAAAGAGGTTGATTTTGTTGGGGCTTATGCGAATTTTGCGGACGCCCACGCCGCTTGGAAAGGCGCCGCCCAGCGCACTGTTGATAACGCCCATATGCGCTATTTCGTTCTTCATGCACACGAGCTCATCGATCCAGATAAAGACGGAATCATTGGCTAGCTCAAACCTAGATCAAACGGACCGCCAACGAATTAAACGACTTTGGCAAGTTTATATTTGGCCGCAAAAAGGAAAGCTCTTTGTGGCTTTCCTATTTATGGCGCTGCTTGCTTTGGCGACAGCAGCTTACACTTTTGTTGTTGGACATATTGTGGACGAAGCGAATGGCTTGTCACAGGGTGTCGATGCCACTGCTAATGCTAAAAAATATGCCTATGCGATATTACCCGTTTTACTCGGAATAACAGCCTTATCAGGTATATCTAATTACGTTCAGCGGATACTCTCCAATGCCATAGCGCTGAACGCCGTGGGTAAAATGCAAAAGCAAATGTTCAAAGCGGCTCATGAGCGTGATTATGCTAGCTTTTCAAACGAGCCAACGGGGAACTTAATTTCAAAATTCACTAATGATGTTACAGTTATTTCGGGCGCTTTGATACGCACGATGTCAAACTTAGTTGCGGCATTGCTCACTGTTATCCTCACAATCGCCGCGATGCTTATTCAAAACTGGCAATTATCCCTGGTCATGACAGTCTTCCTACTCGCTTTTTGGCCCATCATAGCCATTTCACAACGCATGCGCGGCAATGCAAAAGATGTTCAGGCCCATGTCGGCATCATTACCTCAGAGCTAAAAGAGAGTTTCACGGGCGCCCGCATGGTCAAGGCTTACGGGTTAGAGTCAAATGAAAACAAACGCTTAGGGAATAGTTTTGATGAACGCATTCGCTTGTTTATGAAACTTGTTACAGAGCAAGCCCGTGTTGATCCTATTCTCGAAATTCTGGGCGGTCTCGCCATTGCTGGCGTCGTTATATTTGGCGTCTATCAAGTCACAAATGAGACAGCAACGCCAGGTTCAATCGGTGCGGTCTTAACGGGCTTACTCATTCTGTCTCCAAAACTTCGCGCTTTAGGGACACTTAACAACGTCGTGCAAGAGGGCCTATCCGCCCTCACCCGAATATTCAATGTTATTGACGAAAAGCCAGCCATCACAGAACTACCAAATGCTACCACACTCGCTCAGCCCGACGGACATGTGGCCTTAAAGGATGTGCGCTATTCCTATGCCGACGGAACGCAGGCTTTAAGCGGCATCACACTAGACGCTAGACCCGGTGAAACTATCGCACTTGTCGGCCCCTCTGGCGGCGGAAAATCCACGATCATCAACCTAATACCTCGGCTTTATGATGTGAGCGAAGGCCAGGTTACCATTGACGGTATGGACGTAAAGCACATGACGCTCAGTAGTTTACGTGGGGCCATGGCTCTCGTCTCGCAGGACGTGACCCTCTTTAATGATACTATTGCAGCCAATATTGGCTTTGGCGATCCACTGGCATTAAAAGATGATATCATCGAAGCTGCGAAAGCTGCAGACGCGCACGGTTTTATCAAGGATTTGCCGCAAGGTTATGACACCATACTCGGCGAAGACGGCTCGGGGTTATCGGGCGGACAGAAACAACGCCTTTCCATCGCGCGCGCTATCTTGCGCGACGCGCCAATATTACTACTCGACGAAGCCACTTCAGCCTTAGACGCCGAGAGCGAATCCAAAGTCCAAGCCGCCCTAGACCGCCTCTCAAATGGCCGCACAACCATCGTCATCGCGCATAGGCTAAGCACTGTGCAAAAAGCGGATAGAATATACGTGCTAGATAATGGCAAGGTCGCGGAAACGGGAACGCATAAGAGCCTGAGTAAAAAACGGGGCGGCGTTTATGCAAAGCTGAAGTCCTTACAGCAAAGCTAATAAGCAGATTCCTTAGTTTCGGCTCCACTTGATGTAATACTCTAGCGCCGATGGCGCCGCATTTTTCACGACTTCATCAAAGTAATAAAAGCCAGCGCTGTCCACGGTAAACTCAACATACCCTTCAGCGGCACTGCCAATTTCAGTTTTTTGATATTCAGTTTTATTACAAGAATAAATCTCAACAATTACAACCTGATTGCACTTAAATATAACGACATCGATTTGCGATCCCAAAGCAACATTGTAATCAACCCTGACGCTCTGGCCTGCCCGCAGGTATCCTCTTTGTTTAATGAGTAATTTCAGATAGTTATTCAGGTTTCGACTATTTTCTGTCTCAGACGAATCTGGAATGACGGCGTCTTGCGTCGCAATTCGAACAACGGACGATTTTACAGTATATGCTGGAAAGTAAAATAGCGATGAATAGGCCAGAAACATCGTCAGCAATAATGTTAATACAGTAAAGGTTAAGCGTTTATTGGTCATAGACCTTTGATTTGCTAATTCGCTTAACTGAGCAAAGTCGCTTCTTAAACGTGAAACATCCGATTGAACTCGAAAGTCGCCTTTTCTTATAGAACTTGCCCCAGGAAGTCTCATTTTAATCTCCACAATAAGTGTCAACTTAGAACAAAAAGGTGAAAACTACGTTACGATTTGAATAATAGATAAAACTCTGGGTAGCACATAGGACTTTGAGCAAGAAGCGCCGCGGGATTCACGCAAAGCTTCGGGGTTTACAGAAATGACCCCATTCCCGTCCTCACCGCGCTGAACGGGGGGCAAAACTAGTTTGAGCCCCCCTATTCCCGCCTTAAAATAAGCTCCGTCACGGGATTACCCGACCACTGCTCCATAAAGCGCGCTTTCACATCCGCAGGATCATACACAGTCTCTACCCAGTCAATAAATTCGATGTCGTGCGTCTTGGCATATTTAAGATAATCGTTGAAAAAGAAGTCTAGCATCCCCGTCTTGCCTTGTTTTACATGCAGGTATTTGAACTTTAGCTGCTCCATCGCCTCTTCAATCGTGTCGCCCATGTGAAAATGGCGATAGAGCACGCCCATAATCCCCGTGCGGTCCGCACCGGATTTACAGTGCATTACGGCAGGGTAATCAATGGTTTCGAAAAGCTCTTTCGCAGCGCGAATTTTTTCGGGCGTGTGAGTATCGCGGCTATAAACGCGAAAATCGACCAATGTTATGCCGTGCTTTTCGCAGGCTTCTTTCTCAAGCAGGTAGAACCCCTTTGGGCTTTCGGCGCGCAGATTAATATTGGTTTTAATCCCCATCTTGGCCCATTCGGCAATACGCTTAGGCGAAGGCTGGTTTTCGCGGTACATGCCGCCGCCAATATCGTGGTGATTGGCAAAGCGCTTTCGCAGGAATCCATGATCCCCCCATGTGAGATCACGATAGGCCTGTTTTCTATCAGCTGGGTTGTTGAGGTCTAAGCTCATTTAACATATGTCCTTGATTCATGTTCGGCATAACAGGGAGGCCGCAAGTGTTCAAACGCTTCATGCGGTCAAATGCCGTACAAATTTCACTCGGATGGCTCGTCGCAGCTTATATGACGCTGGTTAAATATTCCACGCGCTGGGATATTGAACGCGCAGAGCATGTCCAAGACATCATTGATGGCGGCAAAGGCTTTATCGCGCTGACATGGCATTCACGCTTTATGATGCTAACAGCGGCTTGGAAGAAAGAATATCAGCTCCCGCATGTGTTGATTTCCCGCTCTCGCGACGGCGCGATTGTGGCCCATGCATCGCATCGCCTCGGCCTAAAAACTATTCGCGGCTCAGCTAAGAAAGCAGCCAAAGGTAACCTTGCGGCTAAGGCCAAAGGCGGCGCGAAAGCGAGTCTGGATATTGTGACAGCGCTTGAAGGCAACGCCTGCATCGTTGTAACGCCTGACGGGCCCCGCGGACCGCGTCAACGGCTTGGCGATGGGCCCGTTCGCTTGGCGCGCTTGACAGGCGCGCCGCTTGTGCCCTGCACATTCGCGCTGCGTAACCGTAAGCAATTTGACAGCTGGGATAAATTTGTCCTGCCCCTACCTTTTGGGAAAGGCAAGATTATTTGGGGTACGCCCGTTTTGGTTCCAGCTGACGCGGATGACCGCAAAATTGAGCACATCCGCGAACGCATAGAGAGCGAGATGAATATCTTCCTGGCCGACGCAGATAGAGCCATGGGGCATGTCCCAAGTGAGGCCGCCGAATGATGAGCGAGACAGGACTAATACGCGCCTATTCAGGGCTGACCAAAGCTCTCGCCCCGGCGCTTCCCCTCTGGCTTAAACGCCGCGCCTTAAAAGGCAAAGAAGACCCGGTGCGTCAAGCAGAGCGCTTTGGAATAGCGTCAATGCCTCGGCCTGCAGGGCAGCTCTTTTGGATGCACGGCGCCAGTGTCGGCGAAGTCACAATGTTGCTGCCTCTTATTGATAAGGTCCTAGCAGAATTTCCGAGCGCTCATGTGCTTGTCACGAGCGGAACAACGACATCTGCGGACCTTTTAGCAAAACGCTTACCGGATCGCGCGCTGCATCAATATATCCCGCTCGACACGACAAAAGCAGTGAACTCATTCTTGGATCACTGGAAACCGGATATGGCGCTTTGGGCAGAATCCGAAATTTGGCCCAACCTTCTCTTGCAAACCAAGGCTCGAAACACGCCTATGGCCCTCATCAATGCGCGTATGTCTGAGAAATCTGTTCAAGGGTGGTTCAAGCGCCGCAAATCCGCCGAAGTCTTATTTGGGTGCTTCAACGTGATCCTTGCGGGCGACGAAGCGACAGCGAATGGGTTGTCATGGCTGCTCGGAAAAGAGATTGAGAGCGCAGGAAGTCTGAAAGAAGCCGCGCCTATCTTGCCTGTCGAGGCTGCTGCTCTTGCGCTTTTGAAAACCCAGATCGTAGACCGCCCCGTTTGGTGTGCTGCCAGCACACATAAAGGCGAAGAAGATATTATTCTGGCAGCACATGAAGAGGTCCGAGCCAAGCACCCCGACGCGCTTTTAATTCTCGCTTTGCGCCATCCCGATCGGCGCAGTGACATTGCTCCGTTGCTCTCTAACACGCGTCACATATTACGAACCGATGGCGGCACTATAACGCCGTCCACATCCGTCATGGTCATTGATACTATTGGAGAGATGGGCCTTGCTTACTCGCTTTCAGATATTACATTTGTCTGCGGCTCGCTCGTACAAGGCCTTATGGGGCATAACCCGCTTGAGCCCGCCCGCCTAAGCAATGCTGTTTTGACGGGCGCACATATTTCTAGCTTTGCCGATAGCTACATGTCTATGATTGCCTTTGACGCTGCGCAGCGTATTCTATCCCCAATAATGGTAGGGCAAGCCGTGAGCGAATTATTCTCAGATCCCGACAAACTCGCGCAGCAACAGCGCAGAGCCTATGACTATGCGCAGAGCCGTAATGCAGTGCTTGATTTTGTCTGGGATAAGCTAACGCCTGTTCTGCCAGATACATCAGAGGCCCCGTCATGAGGCCGCCTGAGTTTTGGAACCACCGTGAGGGCCGCGACGCTGCGCCCATGATCCGCACATTTTTGAAACCGCTGAGTTGGGTTTATGGCTGGGCTACTGCAAGGCGGATTAAGACGACACAGAGCTATGATGTCGGCATTCCCGTTATCTGCGTTGGAAATGCGACCATGGGCGGAACGGGAAAAACACCTGTTGCGATATATTTGCTCAAGAGCTTACGCCGTCTCAAGATTGACGCTGTTGGCTTAACTCGCGGCTATGGGGGGTTAGAAAAAGGTCCCGTTCCTGTGCAACAGCATCATACAGCTATAGATGTTGGCGATGAACCCCTACTTCTCGCGCGTCATGCCCCTATCTGGGTGTCTGCAGGCCGCGACGACGGCGCGCGCGCGGCGCGTAGTTACGGGGCATCCGTCATAGTGATGGATGACGGCCACCAAAACCCGCAGCTTGAAAAAACCTTGTCCCTCCTAGTGGTTGACGCTGAAGTAGGGTTTGGCAATGGCTGCGTCTTCCCAGCCGGCCCATTGCGGGAAAAGCTAGCACCGTCTCTGGAGCGCGCCGATGCGGTGATATTGATGAAGCCTACGCCAGAGTATGACATTGATGATGTATTAGCCGAGCAGCTAAAAGGTAAAATCGTTATACCCGCCTTCCTTGCCCCTGCTGCGCCGCCCCCCAAAGGCAAACTCTATGCCTTTGCTGGTATTGGCCGACCAAATAAATTCTTTGACAGCCTGCGCCGCCATGGCGGGGATATTGTTGAGGAAATGCCCTATGCTGATCACTATAAATATAAAGATGAAGATATAGAAAGCCTCTTTATGTTGGCGAGTGAATATGAAGCCTCCCTCATTACCACGGAAAAAGACTATGTTCGCCTGCCTAAGGGCTACCGAAAAGGCGTCCATGCTTGGCCTGTCTCCGTACAATTTGAGGACGAGTTGACATTGCGCCGCCTGCTGCACCCCATCATTGAACGGGCAAAACACCGTAAATGAGTATAGGTAAGAAGATCGGATGGCGGCTCGAGGCTTTTGCCTATGACGTGTTTGGATTATTCCTAAAGCTGTTCCCATTCGCGGGCATTTCAGCCTTTGGCGGTTGGCTTTTGCGCCTTATTGGGCCGCTGACAAGCAAGCATAAAATTGCCAAAACGGGCATCAAAATTGCTTTTCCCGACAAGACCAGTTCCGAGATAAATCAGATCCTAAAAAATCAATGGGATAATCTAGGGCGAACCTTCGCAGAGTTCCCTATCACCCACCGTATCAAAGCTTTTGAAGATGGCCGCGTCACGATAAAAGGGCTTGAGATTTTCAAAGCCAATGCCCCTGCCATTATCGTCACAGGACATTTTGCCAATTGGGAAATTATGGCAGCCGTCCTGACTCAGTCTGGCCTGCCGGTGCGGATAACTTACCGCAAAATCAACAACCCCTTTATTGACGCCCGCGTGCGTAAACAGCGCGAGCGTTATGGGACCAAGTTTCTTGTCCAAAAATCCACGCATAAGGGTGGCCGTGAATTGCTCGGAGCCTTAAAAACCGGGGACAGCATTGCCCTCCTCAATGATCAGAAATTCAATACGGGGCTCAAAGTTCCCTTTTTTGGGCAAGACGCCATGACAGCACAGGGCGCGACACGGCTTGCCTTGAAAACGGGACGCCCGCTTTTACCTATGGCCGTGACGCGAAAAGGTGCTAACTTCACAGTGACATTTTACGAACCTATAAAGCTAGAGACCTCAGGCGACAGAGAGAGCAATGTGTTAAGCGGCGTAAAGCAAATCACGTCATTTATCGAAGACCGTATCCGCGAAACGCCCGCACAGTGGTTTTGGGTCCATAGGCGCTGGCCGAAAGCGCATTATAAAAAGGACTGAAGCCCATGATAAAATTATATTTTTTGAGCATCTTCACCCTTATCCTTACGGCGTGTTCCCAGGCTACGGTTCAGCCAGGCCACCCCGTCATTGCCGCCTATTCCAATGCCTATAATGAAAAAGACATCACCACCATGCGGGCGCTCATGCACAAAGATATCGAATGGGTTGGCGTCACAGGCAGCGACATCGAAGTGCACATGAGCGGGAAAGAGACATTAGCAAAAGAAATGGAAATCTGGTTTGAGAACCCTAAACTTCCAAAAGGCGCCCTAAGGGATTGGAGTATCAATGGTAACATGGTGGCTGTCACTGAAACGGCCTATTGGACAACAAATGACGGCGAAGAGAAATCTCAAAGCGCTTTGACGGTTTATGAACTAAAAGACGATTTGGTCCGAAGGGTTTATTACTTCGAAGCGGTGCCTGATTAAGCCGACTGCTTATTCGCGGCGCGGTGGGAGTCCCACTCACCAAATTCAAAGGCGATGCAGCGCTCTATGAGTTTGCGCCAAACTTGCTCGGCGATATCTTCTGAAAGGCCTTGTTTACGGGCTTCCACTAACACTTTGCTCACGACGTCTTCGATACGCTCTGCATCATAGACGGCGTTTCGGTCATTTTTAATGCGTCCCGCCGCGCTCATATAGGCTTGGCGTTTCACTAGAAGGGCCACGAGTTCACGGTCAAGCGCATCTACGCCTTCGCGAACCTCTGCCATTGTTTGGCAATCTTCACCTGCTTTAGCCATAATCTCTAGCTAGCCCTCATGGGGCCACTCCGTCAGTAATTCTGGGTCGAGGTTACGGTTACGCCACTTCAAACGCCAGCATAAATGCGGCCCTGTTGAGCGGCCTTTTGACCCAACCGTAGCAATTTGTTCGCCTTGCTTCACAGCCTGTCCAGGCTCCACTAATATTTCATCTGTATGCAAATACATAGAAATCAAGCCCTGCCCGTGATCGAGCAGCACCATTGCGCCCTCAAAATAGAGGTCATCATCCGCAAGGCTAACGACGCCATCTGCAGGGGCGTAAATCGGTGTCCCGACAGGCGCGGCCATATCCACACCATAATGCGGCTTTTTGGGCTCTCCGTTGAGGATACGCTGTGCACCAAAATTGGTCGTTTTACGGTATTCTTTAATTGGCGAGATAAAACCGCTCTGAAAACCCATCTCCTTAGTGCGGGAGCTAAACCCAACTTTCTTACGCGCGGAGGAGCTACGAATGCGTTTGAGCTGTGCTTCGGTGAATGTCGATACCTGCGATGGCGGTAAGCCGTCTATGCGAGAGGTGTCATATTTGCGGGGGTTTAAATCAAACGTGACTCGGTCTCCAGCAACTTCGACAAAGTTGTTTCGCTCATCCCGGTCAAAGCCGATAATGATTTGTCCGTTCTCGTCAGCACTCTCAAAGTAAAAGTCTTTTTCAGACCTCGCCACCTTAACCTTGCTATTAGGTTCCGTCTGGCAAAGAACGGCTCCACCTTGTTGGACTACACCTGAACAAGTAATCTTTGCGAGTTCTACAGCCAGTAAATCTTTTGCCAATTGGGTTGTGAATTCACGGTCTTGCTTTTCAGCTTCCGTTTCATTCAAATTACCAAGTTGCTCAGCTTTATCTGCCGCACAAGCAGATCCAAAAACAACAAACACTAAAGCCAAGCCAGCAAGAAACCGCATCAAGCGTTTGCCTTCTTCCAAGCCTCAAGGCTTGCCGCGGCGTCTTTATAGGCTTCTTGCCTATCAGCGTTCCAATAGCGGAGCATTTCAAGCGGAATTTTGTCACCGGTGGTCGCGCAGGTCACATAAGCCCCGCCCTCCATAATGGTGTAATCAGAAGGGCCGAAATGGATAACAGCTTCGCCCGTGCCTTGGAAAAATGAGTTCATGAGGGGGCTTTAACGCGAGTTGAGAGGAATGTGAAGCGGGGTTTTGCAGTGATATGTCTCCGCCACTCGATTTTGTCATCCTCATCTGTTTTGTCATCCTCGCGCACGCGGGGATGACAAAAACAAAGAGCCTAAAACAAATCGCCCTGAGGCGTCGCAGGCGTTTTCTTCACGGCCTTCTTTGGTTTAAGTTTCACGACCCGTTCCCGCACCGACCCTTCAATGACCGCGCCGCGCTGACCATCGGCGAAGGTGAGCGTAACGCCCTCACCCGCATTGACCGCATCTTTAGACCGCACCACATCACCCGCTTGCGTTTGCACCAAAGCATAGCCGCGTTCGAGCACGCCCTGATAGCTATAGGCGTCCAGCAATTGCGCGGCCTTTTTAAGACGCTGCTCATCCTGCTTAAGCTTACGCTCAATGGCTTGCCCTGTTCTGCTCGACAACTGTGCCAACGATTGACTTTGCCGCGCCATATTTTGCTGTATCGGCTCGGGCCGTAGCCTTTGGGCTGCATTAGACAAGCGCTGCCTATGACGGTTCTGGCTCGCGGTTAAGGCAGGTGCTAATCTTGCGAGGATCACCTCCAATGGTCGCGAAAAATCGGACACCAATGACTTGAGCGGCGGCAGTCGCAACATCGCCAATCTTTGCCGCCAGGGTTCGAAAACGCGTTCAGGCCTCGGCAAGCGCGCAACAGCTAAATCAAGGCGTTGTTGCGGGGCGGCGATAACGCCCTCGAGCCTTGGCAGGCGCGCGGCAGACAGAGCCGTCTTCTTTTCATTCACATTGCGGCGCAGACCGCGCGTAATCCGCAATCCATAATCAGAGATCGTTTCCAGCCAATCCGCCCGCACGGGCACAGCAACTTCCGCCGCGCCCGTTGGTGTTGGCGCGCGGTAATCCGCAACAAAGTCAATCAGCGTCCAATCGGTTTCGTGCCCCACAGCAGAAATAAGGGGTATTTTAGAATTGGCCGCGGCCCGAGCAACAATCTCTTCGTTAAAACACCAAAGGTCTTCCATCGAGCCTCCGCCGCGGGCAATAATGAGAACATCTGGACGGGGGAAACCCTCTGCGTGGTTAAAACCATTTATGGCGCCCGCAATTTGCTCAGCCGCGCGGTCCCCTTGCACCAAGACGGGCCAAACAAGGACGTGGCTTGGAAAACGATCTTCGATCCGGTGCAAGATATCGCGAATCACAGACCCTGTTGGCGACGTCACAACGCCAATCGTTTTGGGCATAAAGGGCAATTCGCGCTTACGCTGCGCATCAAAGAGGCCTTCGGCGGCCAGCATTTTCTTACGCTTTTCAAAAAGCGCCATAAGCGCGCCCGCGCCCGCAAGTTCCATTTTCTCGATAACAAGCTGGTAGTTCGATCGTCCCGGATAGGTCGAGAGCTTTCCTTCGCAAATCACCTCCATCCCTTCCTCAGGGCGCATGGAGAGACGGTTCATCACGCCCTTCCAAACAATAGAATTGATCACCGCTTTGTCGTCTTTGACATCCAAATAGCAATGGCCAGACTTAGCAATCGTCACGCGGCCAAGCTCGCCCCGCACGCGCACATGCCCATATGTTTCCTCAACTGTGCGCTTGAGCGAGTAAGCCAGTTCGGAAACGGTATATTCGGGGGTGTTACTTTGTAGGTCTGACATATCGTCTTTTACGTAGATTCGCGAAAATTAATACAATAGAACCCCGATAACAAATAAGATTCTTGTCCTTCTCCCCGAGGGAGAAGGTGCCGCGAAGCGGCGGATGAGGGGCAACGAACAATGTGGCGACCTTCTCGTCTGTCTATATTGATTGCCCCTCACCCGCCCTTCGGGCACCCTCTCCCTTAGGGAGAGGGAAATTGGAGGTAATATCATGAAAGTTCTTTTAATCGGTAGCGGCGGACGCGAACATGCTTTGGCGTGGAAACTCTCCCAGAGTGACTTAGTCACGCAGCTCGTCTGCGCGCCAGGTAATGCTGGCATTGCAGAGGTTGCGGATATCGTCCCTGTTGCGGCTGATGATATTATTGGTCTGCTGGCACTGGTGCAGCGCGATGAATATGATTTTGTCGTCGTCGGGCCCGAGCAGCCCCTCGCCTTAGGCCTTGTAGATGCCCTTCAAGATCTAGGCGTGAAAGTCTTCGGCCCGACTGAGGCCGCCGCGCAGCTTGAATCCTCCAAAGCCTTCACCAAAGAACTCTGTAAGCGATATAATATCCCGACAGCCGCTTACGGCGTCTTCACAGACCTCAAAGAGGCCAAAGCCTATCTCAAGACAATGAAACCGCCTTACGTTCTTAAGGCTGATGGCCTTGCGGCGGGAAAAGGCGTTGTCCTGCCAGAAACGCTAAAGGAAGCTGAGAAAGAGCTTGAAGAATTTTTCTCAGGTAAATTCGGTGAAGCTTCTACCAAAGTGGTGATCGAAGAATTTATGCAGGGCCAAGAAGCCAGCTTTTTCGCGATTTCTGATGGTAAAAACGCGATTCCCCTTATTGCGGCCCAAGACCACAAGCGCGCCTTTGATGGTGATAAAGGCCCAAATACAGGCGGAATGGGCGCTTATTCCCCTGCCCCCGTCTTTGATCAGGCGGCCATGGAAACCGTTATGGACAAAATCATAACGCCGACCGTTTACGGCATGGCCAAGGATGGGCACCCATTTGTAGGCGTCTTATTCGCTGGCCTTATGATGACCGATGAAGGGCCAAAACTGATTGAATATAATGCGCGCTTTGGCGACCCTGAATGCCAAGTCATGATGCGCCGCCTGCAATCTGATCTTATGGAAATTTTCGTTGCCGCCGAATCCGGAAAACTTGACAAACTTAACGCCCCGGCTTGGTTTAATGAACCTACAGTCAATGTTGTTCTCGCCTCTAAAGGGTATCCCGGAAGCTACAAAAAAGGCTCCGTCATTAAAGGCATTGACGCCGCCAATAAAATGGACGGCGTTGTTGTCTTCCACGCAGGCACAAAACGTGATGACGAAAACGCGATTTGCGCTGCGGGTGGCCGCGTGCTCAACATCACCGCACAGGCGAGTTCGCTGGAGACGGCCGTCGCGAGAGCATATAAAGCTATTGATGAGGCTATTGATTGGCCCGAAGGTTTCTGTCGCCGCGATATCGCGCATCACGCGCTAAAAAAACAAACAGACTAAAAACAAATATATGGGGTCTCACATGATTAAACAATTTCTCTTAGCCACTGCCGCTTTAGGTTTCGCAAGCTCAGCAATGGCCCATGATGCTGATCATGATAACTACGAGGACTTCACCCTGATTCATGCGGGCAAAGTCCTCGCAATTCCTGGTAAGGCTCCGCAATCCGAGCAGACTATTATCATTCACGGCGGAAAAATCGTTGGCATTGAAGCTGGCTACCTCGAGGACGAAGACGCAAAGATCATTGACGGTAAGGAAATGTTCTTCCTGCCGGGGCTTATCGACAGCCACGTGCATTTACGCGGCGAATGGAACCCAAATGGACGCCTTGAAACCTTCACCAAAGAAGCTGGCGATGTGGCATTTGACGCCGCAGACAATGCCCGCAAAACCCTGATGGCAGGCTTTACCGCCGTTCAGGATGTCGGCGGACCGCCAGAAATCAAAGCCCTCTCGCGCGCCGTTGCGGCGGGGAAAGTCCCTGGGCCGCATATTCGCGCCTCTGGTAATGTGAGCATAACAGGCGGCCATGGCGAGATGAACGGGTATCGCGCAGACATATTAGAACATTTTCAGCGCCCGACTAACTGCGACGGCGCAGATGATTGCCGCCGCGCAACGCGCCTTGCCATTAAAAACGGAGCAGACCTCATTAAAATCGCCTCTACAGGCGGAGTCTTGTCAAATACGAATGCTGGCACCGGTCAGCAGATGACAAATGATGAATTAACCGCCATTGTCGAGGCCGCAAACTCCATGGGCCGCACGGTTACGGCCCATGCACATGGCAAAGACGGGATCGAAGCGGCCCTAAATGCGGGCGTAAAATCTATCGAACATGGAACTTTTCTCGACGAAGCAACCACCCGTCTCTTTAAGAAATATGACGCTGTTCTTGTCCCCACCGTCCTAGCGGGAATGACCGTAAAAGAGTGGGACTTCCTTCCCCCTGCCAGCTATAAAAAGGCGCAAGAGGTCGGACCGCGTATGCTCGATATGTTGGCGCTGGCTCATGAAAAGGGCGTGACGATCGCGTTTGGAACCGATACGGGCGTGTCAAAGCACGGCGAGAATGCCAAAGAATTTGAATATATGGTGCAAGCCGGCATGACCGAGGCCGAAGCCATCCGCGCGGCAACTGTAACAGCCTCAGAGCACATTCAGATGAGCGATAAGATTGGCACCTTAGAGAAAGGCAAGCAAGCCGACCTCATCGGTGTTGACGGCAATCCGCTGGACGACATTTCTGAGCTTTTAGATGTCGACTTCGTTATGAAGGGCGGCAAGGTTTACAAAGCCCCGTAAAGCATTGAAATAATAAGATTTATCTTTGCTGCGTGCATGCAGGCAATAGCATGCGGCGAAGATCATTTGTTCGCATATCAATGTCAACACTTGTCCCCGCCGGAACATCAACATTACTCCAAGCGGCTTCAGCGGCTCTTACCTGCTCACAAATAGGGGCATTTAAGCGCCCATCGTTTTTCATGGTCTCAGAGGCAGCGGTCATCCAAATGACATTGCCCCCCGCAAAGTAAAAGTAATTGCGCTCTTCTGGGGTCATTCCCGAGCCATTATTGCGCTCAAAGGCATCAAGCGATTGCAGAGCTTCGTAACAGGGCGTAAGGGCCGCGATGGCTACGGCTTTGGCTTGCGCTTCGGGAAGCCCCGCCGTTGCGCCCGCCAAATCCGCACAAGGCCTGACAGCAGCATCAACTTGCGCAGCCACAAAAGGCGATACCTGTGCAGAGACGGTGCCGTGTAGGGCCGCAAGAACAGATATGGTGACGAGTGCTTTTAAGTGTTTCATGTTTTGCATCTTGGGGTCTGTGGACAATTAGAATTCATGCAAGTCTTACACCGAGACGCCCGGTGAGTGAAATGTTTTTCACAGATAGGCGGTCGAGCGCACTCTATCTAAATCTAGCCGATACCAAATAGCGCCTTAGCGCCTTCGCAATCTCGCTCGATCTGAGCTCTGAGATGGTCAAAGCTCTCAAATTTTTGTTCTGGGCGAATAAAGCTTCGGAATCGCACCTTCACATGCTGCCCATAAATATCTTGGTCAAAATCAAAAATATGGACTTCAAGACGCGCCTGCTCGCCGCCAACCGTTGGCCGGTTTCCAGTATTGGCGATAGCCGGGAGCCAATCATCAGAATTTGGCAAGTTTATTTCGACGCAATATACACCAAATTTTGGCCTAACAAGATCGCCAAATTCCAGATTAGCAGTCGGAAAATTTATCGTGCGCCCTCGCTGTTGCCCCTGCTGCACGGCGCCATCGACGATCCACGGACGTGACAGCATATGGGCAGCGTGAAATACATCGCCTTGCTGTAGGGATTTGCGAATTTCAGTGCTGCCATATTTACCGTAAAGCGCGTGCAGGCCCACGGGTTTCATCGGAGTCACGCCAATCCCATGTTTCGCGCATAGCCGCGTTAAGCTCTCGACATTACCGCAACGATTTTTACCAAATCCGTAATCCTCGCCTACAACGACATGTTTAATCCCTAGTCCCTCATGCAAAACTTGATCAACAAATTGCGTGTCATCCATCTCGCGCAAGCTCTCATCAAAAGGTATTTCATAAAGACAGTCTACGCCAAGGCTCGGCATAATTTCAGCCCGCAGCTCTGGCGTCATAAGCCGAAATGGCGGCGCATCTGCTTTGAAATAGCGGTAAGGATGCGGACGAAAAACACCAATACCCAGCGGCGCGCCTATTTCATCCGCGATGGATTTCGCCTCAGTAATTACGGCTTGATGGCCGCGGTGCAGTCCATCAAAATTGCCAAGCGCGATAACCGCGCCTTTATCATCTTTGGATAAATCAGTGTAAGTTTGAAGCGTTTTCACGTCTTATTTATGCAGTAGGACGTTTCTGTACAAATACGCCCGCATCGCCGCGGCAAACTTTCTTCCCGTCTACTTCGCAGTGGCATTTCATCTTCACGCGGCCCGTGCGCTCATTGATCTCGGCAACTTCCGCCACAGCCATAACCTCATCGCCAATAAAGGCAGGTTTGCGAAAGCGAAGGTTTAGTTCAACAAATACGGCGCCCGGCCCTGGCAAATCATTACCCAGGACAGCCGAAATAAAGGAGGCCGACAAAGCGCCATGCGCAATACGCTGTCCGAACTGCGTCGTCGCGGCAAATTCAGCGTCAACATGAATAGGATTATGGTCACCCGTAATGTCGGCAAAGGTATCAATCATCTCCGCCGTAATCGTGGAAGTTGTTGTTGACCTCATCCCAACTTCTAGGTCTTCGAGGTAGTATTTTACGTTATCGCTCATATATCCGCCCTAGCAAATCCCTGCCCTAATACCAAGACAAAGATTACCTAGGCTCCGGACTTATTGGTTTCGTGGAATTAGATCGTTTCGAGCGTGTTTTGGACAAGGCGCCGATTGGCGGGCGTGTCTAGACACGCCAAGAATCGGCAACGCTGTTCCAAGCCGCGCTCGAGACGACCGTAAACGGCAGCTTTGAGAAAACTTGTGGACGTCGTTGCGTCATTTGGTGAGGCGGACGCATCCCCTGCATGCCGCGCCTAACCACAAAATTTCTCAAAGCCGTCTAAACCACGAAACCAATATGTCCGAAGCCTGGATTTAAGATGCCAATGAATTCTACCAAGAAAGCTTAGACGCCATATAGCGCGCATTGATACCATGTTCGCCGAGCAGTGCTTTAAACTTTTGCTCTGTCTCTCCGTAAAGACCGTCTTGGATAAAGAGACAATCATAATCCTGCTGCTGCGCGCCCAGCAGATCGGTAAAGATATTATCGCCAATACAGAGGACGCGGTCCTCTGGCGGCAAAAAGCCGAGCATCTCATTCATCCAGGCCCGCGCGAGGCGGTAAATGGGCTCATGCGGCTTACCCGCATAAATTACTTCGCCGCCCAGCTCTTCATAAAGTTTCGCCAGCGCGCCGCCGCACCAGACAATTTTATCGCCAACACGCACCTTTACATCAGGGTTAGCACAGATAAATGGCAAGCCCCCATTGCGGGCTTCGGTCAACATGGCGCGGTAATCTTCTGGGCTGTCATCATCGTCAAACATCCCCGTGCAGGAAATAAAGCTCGCATCTTCTATATCTGAAAAGTGGAGATCTAGATTTTCATAAAGAACGTCGTCACGCTCAGGCCCCAGCTTAAAGACAGGCCCCGGCGCGCGGCGCGCGAGCTCATGGATCGTCGCATCCCCCGACGTCACAATCGCATCATAAAACTCACCGTGAACACCAAGCTGTTCAAAGCTCTGCGGTATAGACACGGAGGGCTTAGGTGAATTGGAAATCAGAATAACAGGTCCATTCTCCCCGCGAAAAAGATCGAGCGCTTCAGTCGCAGCCTTAAAGCCCTCGCGCCCATTATGAATAACGCCCCAAATATCACAGAGCAAAACATCATAGTCCCCAGCAATTTGCCCAAGACCCGAAAGAGAATGAAAATCAGTCATGGACGGGAGGTAGGCCTTGGGGGGGTGGAATGCAATGGGGGAGTTGTTATGGGATCTTAATTCACCGCCATCACCACCCTCAAGACCCGATCATGATCGTACAGGTGATTGGTCGAAGTTAACGGTTCTCATAAATTTCGAAAACGTCGGATTAAATGTGAGGGAAACGGGCAACGCTAAAAGCTGTGGACTGCAACTTTTAAGCTCTTATAAGCTTAAGCTATAAATGCATCCTTATTTCTTGAGCGATGTAGATTGCAATCTGGGACTAATCATATGCGCCGCTTTTTCGATTATGATTTCAATCTTGTTAAGCACGAATATGAGCTACTGGGTTTAAGTTCTGAAATAGGTGTGCCTTATGATGGATTTTTTCTTCCAACGGTTGAGGTTGCTGCTCCAATATTGCCGCTTTTCATGGAAACAGATGATTACTCCGCTGATGTTTCCACAACTGGCATGGTGGTTAGGGATGGAGACGCGGTTTCCGTAATCGGTAATTTTGAGTCTGAGAACGACGAGGATTGGTTTGCAATAACATTGGAAGCTGGGGAGATTTTTGAGATTGAGTGGGATAGTGGTTACATGACAATCCAACTTTATGACTCAGCGGGTAATGTTTACGATGGTCAGAGGGTTAGTGCTCCGACGTTTGACTATTACGCTACAGGATTGATTGCGCCGTCTTCGGATACGTTCTATGTAGCGTATACACATTATTTCGGCGACTTAAGGGAGTATAACTTTTCTGGTTTCGTTTACACGGATGACCATGCCAACGACCTAACTACAACGAGCGTGATTGAGGTTAATGGGGAGTCTGTTTCGGGCAGCCTGCAGGGATATACGGACAGAGACTGGTTCGCTCTATCACTCGATGCTGGCGAAACTGTCACAATAGATTTAGATATTCCTGCTGGATTGGCTCATCAACTTGTATTGCGAGACGCAGACGGTGAAGCGCTCGTTTATTCGCCTTTTACAAATCATCCTATAGGGACAATTAGTTACGATATTGCTGAGACAGGCACATATTACGTTGACTTAGGTTATGACTTTCAAGGTCGTGCGACGACCGATTATAATATTACAGCATATTATGAGGCACAACTTGTCGATATTCCCGCAAACGACACGACAACAGCTACGATAACCGTAGGCGAAACGGTGAGCAGTGTCATTAATCGTCATATTGACTTTGATTGGTTTAGATTCACGGCCGAAAGCAATCAGGCTTTTGAATTTGTGGTGGATTCAAATTTATCACTAAGAATTTATGATACAGGGCGAAGGATATTGGCCAATTCTGGCTTAGAAGGCAACGTGACCTTTGCGGCTTTAGAGGACGCCGAATATTTCGTGTCTGTACAAGGTGCATTTGATGGCCGCCCTACCTATAATCTGACAATGACTCAATTGCCTGATGATTATCTCGCAAATACAGAAACAACGGCGGAATTGGCATTAGGAAATGAATTCACGGTCAATGTGGATTTTAAAGGCGACATCGATTGGATAAAATTAATAGCCTCTCCAGGTGACGTCGTTAGATTATCTTCTTCGCGTTTCATTGGAGACATTGCTATTGTTGACTCTGATGGCAATGAAGTATCGAGTGATTATTATAACTATAACACCAGTATGCACTTTATTGATTTCAAAATTACTGACGATCAAGATTATTATATCCGGGTAGAGCGTGTGTATTCTTCAAATGCTGATTTCATTCCGGGAGAAGTAATAACAGTAACATCTGAATCAATCTTAGATGACCATGGTGACCTGATAGAAACTGCAACACCTTTTTTAGTAGGTGAAAGTGTAGATTTTCAACATAACTTTAATGATGACGAAGATTGGGTGAGTTTTGAGACGGTTTCAGGTGAAACTCTGTTATTCTATATATCCTCCCCTGATTATGTTCCTAATCATGAAAGATACGCTACTACAGAATTTAACATTGTCGATTCTGCAGGAAGTGTTGTTTTCTCGTTCGTAAAAGATTCGAGCAACTCCGGAGATAGTGTTGCTGATGTTACATTTACATTTTCAGATACAGGTACTTATTATCTGTCCTCAAGAGTTTATGACATCAATTTTGAGCAGGGCCATACACTCGAGACAAGGTATATTTCTGTAAACGGGACAGAAAATTCTGACCTGCTTGAAGGCAGCGAAATTGATGATTATATTTATGCCCAAGCTGGCAATGACACACTGCTTGGGAATGATGGAAATGATACCCTCATCGGCGGCGCGGGCGCTGATACACTAATCGGTGGTTTGGGAGCCGACATCCTTGACGGCGGAATTGACTTCGATACAGTTGATTATCGAAGCGCGGCCTCGCGGGTCGTTTTTGATGTTGAGACTGGCGGAACCTTAGGTGAAGCTATGGGCGATAACTTCATCAGCATAGAACGTTTCTACGGCTCTAATTTCAATGATACAATAACCGGTTCATCGGCCAATGAATTCCTCTACGGCGGAGACGGGAACGACGTTATTAACGGCGGCGGCGGCATAGATCGTATTTATGGCGGGTTTGGCAATGACGTGCAACGCGGCCAAGAAGGCAATGACACGCTTTATGGGTCCGCAGGGTCAGATCAACTCAATGGCGGTGTAGGTACAGATGTAGCGAATTATAGTCTTGCTATATCTGCCGTCGAATTAAGCCTGGCGACAGGTGGTACGCTTGGCGATGCGGCGGGAGATACTTATTTCGGGATTGAAGCCGTCTATGGATCTGACTTTGATGATGCTTTGACAGGAAGTAACGGAACAAATGATCTACGCGGCAGTGAAGGTGATGATATCCTTGACGGAGCTGGCGGCAATGATCGTCTTTATGGTGGGCAAGGTGCAGATAGCCTCATAGGAGGGACAGGCATTGATACCGCACATTATGCTACGGCAGATTCCGCTGTCACGCTTGATTTAACGCTAGGTGGTAGCGGCGGTGAAGCCGCAGGCGACACTTATACCTCGATTGAATGGGTTTTTGGTTCTGCCTACTCAGATGACATTACGGGAGATAACGCGTCTAACCGATTATGGGGTGGAAATGGGGACGATACACTTAATGGCGGCGGCGGGAATGACCGTCTTTTGGGCGGAGACGGCGCTGACACAATTAATGGCGGCGATGGCGTTGATACAATCTTTGGACAGGACGGTAATGACATGATGTTTGGCGGCGCAGGAAATGATTTTTTCTTCGGAGGCTCTGGGGCTGACAGTCATGATGGAGGCGACGGAATTGATACCGTTTCTTATCTGAACTCTGAAGTTCGCATCTCGCTTTTTATGGATAATACATTTTCATCCTCTGGGGATACTCGAGGGGACAGTTTCGTAAGTATCGAGCGTATTTTCGCGACCAGCTTTGATGATCTGTTTTACGGCCAAGAAAATGCGTCAGACACTTTTTTCGGACTAGGAGGAAACGACGTTATTTGGGGCGGTCTAGGTGCTGTTTCTGATAGTCTTTTTGGTGGTTCTGGTAGCGATTACTTTTATTACGGAATCAGTGAAGGTGCGGATATCATTTTTGATTTTGACGCGGGACCTACATCTGGAGAGTTAATTAACGTTTATAACGGAGGTGATGATTATGACACCTTTTCTGAAATAATGGCTATTGCATCGCAAGTTGGGAATAACGTTATCTTCAATTTTGGAAACAGCAATACACTTACATTAGTTGGCGTAGATATTGATGATCTCGTTGCTGAAAACTTTGTAGGAGTAAACAGTCAAGAGATACTTGATATTGATGGACTTATTTAAAAAGAAAGCCATGACACTTCCTTTTTAATCAAATTTGTTCGCTAGGCCTAGTCCTTATAAAATTGAGAGTTAGACCTTGCCCTCCTCTCCCAAGAACAACCTACTCACGTTTAGGACCTCCTTTCTTTCTGTCTCTGCCCTCCTTTCTGTCTCTGCCCTCGCCGCTATGGCGCTTGCCGCGGCTGCATTTGGCTCACCGCGTCTACCCGATAAAGCCGTAATCCACGTCAAAGACCCCTGAATAGACTGAGGCGTCATCTTCGAAGCTTACGGGTTCTTGCCCATATCCATCAACGTCTTTTGGCGCTGCGGCCGGAGCTGTTCCGCCAAAGTCAAAATCGCTAGCATCGAGGTCGGCAATGTTTTGCCCGACAATCGTCAATGTGTTGCCAGACCCAAAATCAAAGAGCGTGTTGGCGCCAACATCCGTTCCTGCTGCGATGAGCTCTGCAAATGTATCGTAATTCGGATCGCCGCCCAGGATGTAGATGATCTCTCCTGCGGTGCTAAAGCCATTGATGACATCGGCGCCGTCAGTTGTGGTATCATAGCCATAGCTATCGGTACCCGCGCCGCCAATGAGGGAGTCATTGCCAAGCCCGCCCGCGAGGTAATCATTGCCGCCATTGCCCAGCAGAACATTATCACCGTCCGAGCCCGTGATGCTATCATCAAAGCTGGTGCCAAAGACGCGTTCAATACTGGTATAGCTATCGCCCGCCGCGTCGCCGCTAGTTCCTCCAGATTCGAGATTGACCGTGACGGCAGATGAGGAGGCGAGATAAGAAACCGTATCAAAGTCACCCTCACCGTCTATCGCGTCGCCGCCTGCACTGCCAAAGAAGAAGTCATTGCCAGTGCCGCCAAAGAGCATGTCATTACCGTTCTGACCAAAGATTGTATCTACGCCGTCGCCGCCGTGAATAGTGTCATTACCGTCGCCGCCCAGCAGACGGTCATTACCCGCTGCGCCGTCTAGCATGTCATTGCCATCATTGCCTTCGAGGCGGTTATTGCCCGCGTCGCCCGTGATGCTGTCATCAAAGTCAGAGCCATAAACCCATTCAATAGAGGTAAATGTATCGCCGGCCGCTTCGCCGCCTGTGCCGCCCGTAGCGAGATCAAGCGTGACGCCCGCACCCGCAACCGTATACATCCCGATATCCACGCCGCCGCCGCCATCCAGAGCGTCCGCGCCGGCATCACCAAAGAGACGGTCATTACCGAGCCCGCCATTGAGGATATCGTCACCATCCCCGCCGCGTAGCTCATTAGAGGATGTATTACCTCCTAAGCTATCATTAAAATCAGAGCCATAAACCGCTTCGATACCAAAATATGTATCACCCGTCGCATCGCCCAGCGTGCCGCCTGTGCTCATATTAACCGCAACAGCAGAGTTAGCCGCACTGTAATTGGCAATATCAAAACCTGTACCGCCATTGAGCTGGTCAGCGCCAGCAGAGCCGTAAAGCTGATCATTACCCGCTTGGCCGCGCTGGATATCATTACCCTCGCCGCCATAGACACGGTCAATACCGCCGCCGGCATTAATGGTGTCATTGCCGTCTTCGCCATAGAAAAACTCATTAGCGTCTGTGCCTGTGATCGTATCGTTAAAGCTGGAGCCATAAGCCCGTTCAACCCCGATATAGCTATCACCCGCCGCGTCGCCCAAAGTGCCGCCTGTCCCCAGGTTCAGCACAATACGAGATGTCGCGGCGCGGTAATCAACGGAATCAAACCCTGCCCCGCCATCCATGACGTCAGCCCCGGCCCCGCCTAAGAGCGTATCCGCGCCGTCTCCGCCAAGCAGGACATCATCGCCCGCGCCGCCGTCTAGACGGTCATTACCCAGATTGCCTTCGAGCATATTGCTGCCCATATCGCCTGTCAGAATGTCATTGAGGTCAGAGCCGGAGACATTCTCAAAGTTCGAGATAACATCGCCCTCCGCATCGCCGCCCGACCCTGTGCCAGCAGCAAGATTGACAGTTACGCCTGCTGCAGAGCTTTCGTAGGACAGCGTATCAATGCCGTCGCCGCCATCTAGAATGTCTGCGCCCGCGCCGCCAGTGATGATATTGGCTTCAATATCGCCTGTCAGACTATCATTAAAGTCTGAACCGATGACGGTTTCAAAATTTGAGAACACATCGCCCTCCGCATCGCCGCCTGACGCTGTGCCAGTATCAAGATTGACGGTCACGCTCGCTGCAGAGCCTTGGTAAGATAAGGTATCTACACCTGCGCCGCCATCTAATGTGTCTGCGCCCGTGCCGCCTTCGAGCGTATCATTGCCAAGGCCGCCAACCAACATATCATCTCCAGCACCGCCATCGAGCGTATCCGCGCCGTCGCCCCCCTCGAGCGCATCATCGCCAAAACCACCTGATATTGTATCATCGCCCGCGCCCCCGTTTAGGATGTCATTGCCGCCTGCATTAGAAAAACCTGCGATAGTTTCCGCCGAGAACGGATTACCACCAGCGGAAGTGAGGGAAAGGTTGGCGCCGCCTCTGAGGTCACTGAAGGATATCGTATCAACCTCAACCTGCCAATTTGCAACCAGCCTAGGGTTTGCAGCAAGATCGCCAGGCTCAAGCAGTGTAAAGGCCGTCGCTGAGATATCAGCCTGTGTGCGTTCCGAATCCCAGATCCGTATATCGCCGATTTCGCTAATCGCGGCCTGATTAGGATCAAAACCTCCCCCGAGGGAATCCTGGTCCTGACCAAAAATCAACGTCCCCCCAGAGTCGAGAGGGGTTGTGAATGCACTTGGAGGACTATCATTAAAGTAAACCAACGCGCCATCAATATAGATAGAAATCTCTTGAGTCAGCGTATTCACACTGAGAGACATGCGGTGCGCCTCACCATCGAAAACGTTGCTTGTTGGAATACCGGTATTTAATGCGGCGCTGCCATTCATCCAAAGTGCCATATTGCCATTCGTAGTGCCCGTTAATAGCAACTCGTTACTTGAGCCTGTCACGGCATATGATAAAAATGACGTCAATGATGCGGCTTGTTCATTTACATCGCCGCGAAACGCCCATTCGATTGTAAGTTGATCCGTTGGCATGCCCGAGAATCCTGCGACCTGTGCATATTGGTCAGTGACACCGTTTTGATTGAGCGCCACAAGTCCGAAGGGAGCATAATCGCCAATGATGACGTCATCACCGTCGCCGCCAGTCATAATGTTGTCGCCATCATCTCCAAATAAGTTATCGCCGAAATCACTACCGGTAACATTCTCTATGGCTGAGAGTGTGTCATTTCCAGCCGCGCCAGAACTGGTGCCGTCGCTAAGGTCAACTGTGACGGAACCTGCCGCATCGGCGTAGGAGGCCGCATCAATGCCGTCACCGCCATCGATGGCATCATTACCGAGGCCGCCAATAATCGTGTCGTTACCTTCAAGGCCATAAATGCTATCATCGCCCGCTAAGCCGTTGATGATGTCGTCTCCGGCTGTGCCGTTTAAGAGATTGTCGTTGCCGGGCGTCCCGTAAGTTGGGGAACTAATATCCAGCGTGCCATCAGTAAATTGCAAAGTTTCAATTGACGTCAATAAATCGGTGCCATCGTTTCCGACAGTGTCTGTCACCGTCCAAGTGTTATCCATATTATCCGTAACCGTATAATTGGCTTGTGTGCCATTATAGATCGACACATCCGTACCGTCACCGCCGTCTAATGTGTCATTGCCTGCGCCGCCTTCAATAATATTATCGCCGGCTGTCCCCGTAATGACATTATCACCCGCGCCGCCAATGGCGTTTTCAAAATTAAACGCGCCCTCTGCGAGAGTGAATGTGCCAGTGGCCAAATTCACATCAGTATTTCCCGAACTGGCAGAAAAGTCGATCGTGTCGATTCCGTTCCCGCCATCAAAATACTCATCAGCTGCATTGCCTCCATTAGTAATCACCATGTCATCACCGGCGCCGGCGAATATCCGGTCAATGGTTGCGCCTTCGGAAATGACGTCGTTAAAACCGCTGCCTATAAGGACATCAAATGTCGTCATACCGGTAGCTGTTGTTGTCCCTGAACTCGCAGATGTCGCGCCGACCGTCCAGCCAGAAGTGGATGCAGACAGGTCAAGTATATCTTCGCCCGCGCCGCCACTAAGCGTATTCGTCCCGCCCAAATTGGACAGAACGATTGTATCATTACCTGCGCCAGCGTTGATGGTGTCACTCCCTGCGCCGCCATCAATAATATTATCGCCGGCTGTCCCTGTAATGACATTATCACCAATGCCGCCAATGGCGTTTTCAAAATTGAGCGCGGATTCTGCGCCGGTGAATACGCCAGTAGCTAAATTCAAATCAAGATTTCCCGAATTTGCTGAGAAATTGATTGTGTCGTTACCGTTCTCGCCGTCAAAATACTCATCAGCCACATTACCTGCACCGTTGATATTGACCGTGTCATCACCATCGCCGGCAAATATCCGGTCAATGGTCGCGCCTTCGAAAATGGTGTCGTTAAAGTCACTGCCGATGACGACATCAAATGTGGTAATACCGGTGGCCGTCGTTGTCCCTGAACTTGCGGATGTCCCGCCAACTGTCCAGCCAGCGGTGGATTCTGATAGATCAAGCGTATCTTCACCCGCGCCGCCGTCAAGCGTATTCGCGCCGCCCAAATTAGACAGAATGATTGTATCACTACCCGCGCCACCATTGATGGTGTCATTACCCGCGCCGCCGAAAAGTATGTTATCAGCAGAGTTTCCGGTCAGAATATCGTTAAAGTTACCGCCGGTGATGTTCTCTATATTGATAAGCGTATCACTGCCGGCTGCTCCTGTGGCTGTGCCCGCCAACAAATCAACCGTAACCGCGCCGGACGCTGAAACATAAGAAGCCGTATCTGAGCCTGCGCCGCCGTTAATAATGTCATCGCCGCCGCCGCCTTCAATGACATCATCCCCGGCAAGGCCGAAAATCTCTTCAACTGCATTCGTCCCGGTAAAACTATCTGCAAATTCCGTGAGAGTCTGAATAATCGGAAGCGCCACCAAATTATCAGCAAATTGCAGAAACTCGATACCGCCAAGCGTATCTGTTCCTTCATCCCCGACATTATCGGTAATTGTCCGTGTGCCATCAGGATTGGTTACGACGGTATAATCGGCTTCATTACCAGCATAAACGGCCGTATCAATGCCATTGCCGCCTTGGATATTGTCATCGCCTTCGCCGCCTGTAATCGTGTCATTGCCCAAATCGGTAAAAACGCTGTCCGGCGCGAAATCACGGACCGAGAGATCAGTAACGCCGGGCGAAATTGTATCCAGCGACGATCCGCCCGCGACATTTATAAACTCTGCCGAAGTGTAATCGGCCTGCCAATTTGCCACCAGTGCGGGGGTCGCTGCAATGCCGGGCAGGTCAAATTGTGTGAACGCCGTTGCATCGACCTCTGGTTGTTCGCGAAAACTGTTCCAAACGCGGATATCGCCATATTCACCGACCGTAATCTGGTTGGGGTCAAAGCTGCCGCCGAAACTATCCTGTTCTTGGCCCAAAATAAATGTCCCGCCGGAGGTGATAGGCGAACCGAAAGATCCGGTTTGACCGGCGGCGCTATCCACCTCGACGCCGTCAATATAAAGCGCAAGTCTGCCCGCCGATGTATCAATCGCAACGGACATGCGGTGGACCTGGCCATCAAAGACGAGGCTTGTCGGAACGCCTGTGTCATATGAGGCAGTATTCATAAAAATACTTATGGTGCCACCGGTTGTGCCAAGAACAAGAAACTCGTTAGAACCGCCCGCCACGTCGACAGCATAAGAGACAAAGGGCGTGGCGCTTGACGCCGGACTGTCCCCACGAAATAACCACTCAACCGTAAACTGAGATGTCGGCATTTCAGTAAATGTTTCAGCGCGAAAATATTGGTCCGTCGCGCCGTTTTCATTCAAAGTGACAAGCGTAAAGGGAACCTCATCCCCATAAAGCGAATCGTCACCACTGCCGCCGGTGATGACATCATTGCCGCCCTGACCACTGAGCGTTCCGGCAACAAGGGATTGACCTGTCAGAGTATCATTATAGTCAGACCCCAATGCGCGTTCAATACGGATCAGCGTATCAATGCCTGCAGCGCCTGCACTTGTTCCGCCCGAACTATTCGTTAGGGTAACACTCACGGAACCTGTGGCCTTGACATAAGAAACCGTATCAATCCCATTTCCGCCGTCCAGCAAATCATCGCCCAAGCCGCCGTCTAAAGTATCATTACCGTCGCTGGCAAAAATGATATCATTATACTCTGTTCCCACATAATAATCATCGTTGGGTGTAAGCGGGACGGTGGGAACAGCCGATAAATTATAGTCACCTGTATTCGCGCCCGTCGCATCGACGCCGATAAACACCGAACCTGTTGTTTGTGCCAAAAATACTAGTCTTCCATCATCATCCGACGAAACAAAAACGCCCTGATCTGTATATTGTGAAAGGATAAGATTTGGAGCGCTGATCGTGTCACTTGACCCAAATACGTTATAAATCGTGCCTGCCACGACGGACATTTCAAACCAATCATCGTCACTGGTCGTTAGAAGCCTGCCTTCTATATCAGGAGAATATGTTTCCAAAACGCCCGTTGTGGTAATATCCCCAGCATAATCATCCGCTTCCACCGCGTTAAGGCTATAGGTGCCTGTCGTTAACGGTGTGTTTTCAAAACCGTTGAAGCCTACCTCAACATAATAAGTCCCCGGGGTCACATCATAGAGGAGTCGAGTTGAGCTGCTGGAAAGATTCTGTCCTGAGCTGTTGTAAAGGTCTAAAGTGGGGCCTATTAAGGTCCCGGGAGTAAGATTGACGTCGAGCCTTATCGCTTCGGATATGACAATTTCAAACCAATCGTCATCCCCTCTGAAATCAATGGCGCCGGAGACGCTTCCACCATTCAAGGTCAGCGCCCCAGTCGTATTTACAGTGTTTTCAAAATCATCATTTTGCGTCTCGAATTCGACGGAATAGGCACCGTTTGTCGTTAAAAGCTGACGGACTTCAAAGAAATATGACCCCGTTTCCTCGGCCGTAAACGTATAATTTCTGGCCCATCCGGCTTGTGCTTGGACTCCAAACACTCCGGTACCCACAATGGCAATGTCTGCCGCAAGACTTCCGAGAGCATCATAAAATCTGCCGCCGAAATCATGTGAATTTAGCACAAAATCCTGTGTAATGGTAATGGTGTAAAGATCACCCGCCGTGACATCAAAACTGAACCAATCCGTTTCCGGAGCCATAATGTCCGGATCCCATTGCCCGTCCAGAACGCCGGTCGTCGGCGTCCCGTTCAAAATCAACATACCCGTTGTCGTGATATCGCCGGCATAATCATCCCCAGGAAGCATGGCATCGACGCCGTCAAGGGTAGGAGGAGCTGCATTTACGGGCGGAAGAGAGTAATCAGTAGAAAAAAGCGATAACCCTCCGCCATAAGCCAATTCTAGGATATTATTGGTGTATATATCCCCGAAAATTGAACCGTTCAATAAGTCGATTTTTTTGGCCATGATGCCCCCCTACAGATTTATTTACAGTAGCGAGCATTACGGGGTAAAAACTCCAAGGTCCTGATGGAAACCTTATGACGGGTGCTTTTTTTAAAGAAAACACAAATAATTCACGGAAAAAATTAAGAATAAAGGATATTTATGGTAAACGGTCCGGCCAACCATATTTACGCCATGCTTTTGCGAATCCAATTCTGTCCGCAAATTCGAGGAAATCAGGGTGGTTATAAATCTTGCTATACGGCTTGCCTTCGCCCCAGAGATTTAACAACACCGCATGGCTCCCAGGCGGGGGGGCATCTCCTATAAAGGCGAAAAGTTCTTTAGCGCCGCCGCCGCGCAGCAAGCACATCGCTAATAATAATTCTGCAGGGCTATCTTCATCCATTACGTCAGAGTCATTGAGCATCGCAAAAGCACTTTGCGTCATAAATTGGGACACGGCCTCATCACCGCCATAGAATCCTTTTATCCCACTCTCCCATGTTTCTTTTTTAGAAAAAGAAGGTCCCAAATTATTAAGAGTATTTTGCGGGAGAGACATCATGCGCTTCATCGCCAGATCGCCATCCCCCATAGCATAAGCAACGGCCGCATAAGTATCGACTGCATAAGCATAACCTAAGTCAAGAGCACGTTTGGACAACTTATGCGCAACATCTAAATCCCCATTTGAGAGCTTGGCTATAGCCAAAACTTGAATGGGACGTCCTTGAACAGGGTCAAGCGCAACAGCTTTTTCAAGGTAAGGTATGGCCACTTTGACAAGACCTATCGCCAAAAAATAACAGCCAAGTTCACTTGCGATTTCGGAACTGTTGGGCTGCTGCTCAAAAGCCATTTTTAAAAGATCTATGGCCGTGATCACATCGCCTTCTATGAACATTTTTTGAGCGATGATTGTCATGGCGGAGACTTGCCGAGCATCAAGCTCTAATGCCTGCCTCGCAATGTCTGCCGCCTGTTTAATTTTGCCCCGTTTTTGACTACGCTTAACATAAACAGATTCCCGCAAATAGCTACGCGCCAGTTCAACATGGGCTTGGGCAAACTCCGGGTCTATCTCAATGGCTTGATTTAGAAATGATTTTGCCCTCTCCGTTGCGCCTTCAACATAATTGCGTTGGTTAAGTGCCCGCCCTTGCAAGTAGAAAACGTAAGCATCGGTATTTTCGGTCATATTTTGCGATTGGCGCGGTGTCTCTAAAGATAATTTCTTCGTAAGCGCATGGGTAATTGATCCTGCAATAGCATCTTGAACATTAAAAATATGCTCCATAGCAATATTGTAATCTTGGGACCAAATCTGTGAGTTCATATCTATATGCGTGAGTTGGGCAGAAATGAACAACCTTCCTGTACTGCGCCGAATAGACCCCTGAAGAATATATTTTACATTTAGACTTTTTGCTACCAACTGAAGATCAAGGTTACTCCTATCAAAGGCAAATGCGGAAGATCGGCTCACAACGCGCAAATTTGGAACATTACTCAATTCATTTAATATCCCTTCGGAAACCCCTTGCGCCAAATACTTATCTGTCTTGTCTAGGCTTAAATCAGTAAACAAGAGAACCGCTATAGATGAAGGAGAATCCTCATTTTTTTCGGTTAAGACAAACGGGTATGTAACGGGCATGGACAGTCGATATCCCCGTTTATGCACAGTCAGGATAACCTCTGACCCCTTTATAAATTTTCCGAAAGTTTTGCGTAGAATAGATATGGACCGCGACAAACTCTCATCTGTGCCAATGCCCTTATCCCAAGCATCCTCAACAAGCTCATGCCGAGGCGCGGCGCTTTCACCATAGCTTGATAAGACGTGTAAGACTTTCATGACTTGTGGTTCAAGGAAAGCCTGTTCTCCTTCAAAGAGGATCATATTTTGGGTTGGACGGATTTCGAATGGCCCGAGGTAGAATACCATAGAATCAATTTGATTATTAGCCATAGTCTCTCCCTACGAATTGTCGGAGCCTGATGCAGATATAGTAGATTACCACTAAACAGCCCGTAGAAGCTGTAGAAAGCCCAAAATATTATTATTAGCTATAAGAAGAATACACAGATTTCCTTAGCCCAAATTAAGCTATAAAACATCAACTCCGCAATTCTTGACAATGTCATGATTGCCACCGATATTAATCGAAGAGAGAGCATATTGTGAGCCTTTCAGGCTCCATTGTGGCCGCATAGGCTTCTTCTATTATTTCTCTTTCCCGCGCGATATCGTTCGCACTTTCGGTGTTCGCAATCATATTCCCCCCAATCAAAACACCGCTTGAACAATTGAAATCACTCACGGCATATTGCTCAACCATAGACCAACAATATATTTAAAGCTTGAACTTTAACGCCAGAAAACCTCTAGAAACGCCCAGAAAGACCAGAAATACCCTCAAATTTTAAGGATTTAGGCTTTGGAACACTTTTCCCAGACTATTTTGTAAATTAAGGAGAATGTGATTTGCACGTTTGAAGATTTTCAGTTGAATATTTCAACTTCGCAATTACGTAAGACCGGCCTGGCACAAAATATAGAAAAGCAAGTCTTTGATCTCTAACCTTTGGTGGTCGTATTTGAGGGTTAAATAGCGCCAACCTCCAGGGGTTGTAGTCGGGGATACATAGCTATCTGGCCTGTCGCCGCTTTGCGCATATATAAATGCGTTATTCTAACGGTAAGTTAGACTACAAAATCATCAATTTTTATCAACGAAATCATCGGGAAAAATACGTCGATTATAAAACTTTCGAGTGATCTAAACTCCACCTAACCCAATTGTAACTCGCAAATTAACCTTTTGATAACCAGTGTGCGTGCACGGTCTTTCCAACCTTGGGAGGGCCTTTTTATGGATTTAGCTATGCGTTTTGGACTCTCCTTTCTTTCTGTATCTGCTCTCGCCGCTTTGGCGCTTGCCGCGCCTGCCTTTGGCGCGCCTAATTTACTTGGAACGACTGACGATGGGACCTACCGAACAGAGCAGGTATTTTCGGCTTCTGAATGCGCGGCGCTTTGCAAAGCGGATGGACAGACATGCCGCGGGACGATTACTGTTCAGATGGATACGACCAAGCCTGAAATGATTTGCCGCTTAAATAATGGCAAGGGCGCGCAGCCCGCTTTCCCTTCTACGCCGCCAACGCCTCTAAATATGGATATCGCCCTATCGGACCTCAATAATTACCGCGCGGAAATGGGGCTCGCTCCTGTGCGCCTTAACGCCAAGCTCAATGCAGCTTCACAGCTCCATGCTGAGGATATGGCAAGGGCGGGTGACGCTTCGCATACCGGCACAGATGGCTCGGCCCATGGCGACCGTGTGCAGCGCCAAGCTTATTACTTTTCACTCGCGGCAGAGAATGTCGCCTCGGGTCAAAAGTCTTGGGAACGGGTCTTTCGTGCGTGGCAGGAAAGCCCAGGGCATAATGTGAATTTACTACAGCCCGATGTCACAGATTTCGGCGTCGCCCTCGTCTATGATCCTGATAGCGCCTATCAGACCTATTGGGCAATGTTGGTGGCGTCCCCGCTAGATGCGGAGACAGTTCAATATTTGCGGCGTCAAAACCAAATTGCGCCGATGGTGAGTTCAGACCCTAGCCCGTAAACTGCATCCCGAGCCAATCCGCAATAAGGGCTGGCTTATCAGCGCCCTCAATATCGACTGTGACTTCATATGTCAGCAGATGTTGGCCCGGCTTTTTCTCGGCCGCAGATTTCAATGTAAAACGGCCACGCACTTTTGATCCGCTTGGAACCGGCGCCAGAAAGCGTACTTTCTCAAAGCCGTAATTTACGCCCATCTTGACGCCTTCAATCACAAGACCTGCGCCTTCGGAAAATTTAGACAGAAGCGACAAGGTCAAAAACCCGTGGGCAATTGTGCCGCCAAAAGGCGTCATTTTCGCCATGTCTTCATTGATGTGTATGAATTGGTGATCCTCTGTCACATCCGCAAAAACATTGATGCGGTCTTGATCAACAGTTATCCATTCACTCGTCCCGATTTCTGTGCCGACTAAACTTTGAAGGTCTGAAGCTGCTACAGTTTTCATGTCTATCCCCTTGTTATATTAAAATTTATTAGCGACGGCGAATTGATTAGCATGATAATGCGCGTCGCCAAAGAGCTCCTGTAGAACACGGATGCGCTTCATGAACAAGCCGATATCATATTCATCGGTCATGCCAACGCCGCCAAACATTTGTACACCCTCCTGTGACGCAAGCTTAGCTACAGAGCCTAGCTTGGCCTTGGCCATAGCGCAGTAAAGGTCTGCTTTTGGATCATGATTATCAAGTGATGTCAGCGCCGCCATAACAGCAGAGCGCGCGATTTCCATTTCGGTATAAAGATGCGAAGCACGGTGCTGCAAAGCTTGGAATTCACCGATGATGGTTCCAAATTGCTTACGTTCTTTGATATAGGCCACTGTGGACTCGAAGGCTTGAGACCCTGCCCCGAGCAGTTCAGCCGCAACCGCCGCGCGGCCAGCATTAAGGACTTTGCCCAATACGGCCATACCGTTATCCAATGTCCCCAAAAGCGCGTCGCCAGAGATTTCAACATCGTCTAAATCAATACGCGCAGCATTGCGGCTATCGACCATGATCGTGCGTTCGAGCGAGACGCCTTTCGTTTTTGGGTCGAGAATGAAAAGGCTAATCCCTTCGGCGTCGCCCTCTTCCCCGCTCGTGCGCGCCGCGACGATGAGAGTGTCCGCAACATGGCCGTCAACGACCATCGCCTTAGACCCATTTAGCTTAAAGCCATTCCCAGACTTCTCAGCCGTAGCAGAGGTGCCCGCCGGATTATGCTTGGGCCCTTCATCCAGAGCGAGCGCGATAATCGCCTCACCGCCCGCGATTTTGGGAAGCCATTCTGTCTTCTGCTCAGCGGAACCGCCCTCACGGATAGCTGTCGCCGCGAGAATCGCTGTTGAGAGAAACGGCGAGGCTGAAAGATTGCGGCCCATTTGCTCGGCAATTAAACCCGCTGCCATGAAGCCCATATCCACGCCGCCGTGATCCTCATCAATCACAACACCGGTAAAGCCCATCTCGGCCATATCCGCCCAGAGCGCGCGATCAAAGCCCGTCTCATCGCGGTCATCACGTAATTTTCGCATTGCCGTCACCGGGGCTTTATCTGCAAAGAAACCTTCCGCCATATCGCGGAGCATCACTTCATCTTCGTTAAGTACTAGACCCATTTATTTGTTTTCCTTATATTTTTTCGTCTCGAGCCGAATTAATCGGCCCGATGCTGTGTTACAATCGGTTATCAACCGATTGAAGACGCTATGCGCCAGGGAGCTGTAGAATATGTTTCGAGATAATGTTGAGCTGCACTTCAGATGTGCCGCCTTCGATTGAGTTACCCTTTGTGCGGAGCCAGCCGCGCGCGAGTTTACCATCATTTGAACGGTCACTTTCCCACTCAAGGCCGTCATGGCCTGTGGCGTCCATCATCAACTCATATTTACGCTTATTGAGCTCAGTGCCGTAATATTTCAGCATGGAGCTATCAGCGCCGAGCGAGGCGCCTGCTTTGGCCTCTGCGAGTTTGCGGTTGAGCGTAAGACCAAAAGCCCACTCATCAATCTCTGCTTCGGCGACTTTAGCGCGAAGCATAGTGTCTGATAGCTTACCATTTTCAAGACCCAGCGATGTGGCTGCGAGCTCGTGTAGAGGGCGGCTAACCATTTCGTGCTGACCCCCAATCATTTCGCGCTCATGGGTGAGAAGATATTTTGCCACGTCCCAGCCCTTATCACGCGTGCCGACGAGATTTTTCTTTTCAACGCGAACATTCTCAAAGAAGGTCTCACAGAACGGTGAGCGTCCTGAAATCAGCTTAATGGGACGTGCTTCGACGCCCGGTGTTTCCATGTCAAAGAGGACAAATGAAATACCGTGATGCTTCTTGCCCGTATTGTCCGTGCGCACGAGGCAGAAAATCCAATCGGCTTGATCTGCATAAGATGTCCAAACTTTCTGGCCATTGACGATGAAGTGATCGCCCATATCTTCGCATTTAGTGGCGAGTGAGGCGAGATCAGATCCAGCGGAAGGTTCTGAATAGCCTTGGCACCAGCGAATTTCGCCGCGCGCGACAGGCGGCAAAAACTCATGCTTTTGCGCCTCAGTGCCAAATTTAAGCAGGGCTGGCCCAAGCATCCAAATACCGAAACTATCAAGGGGTGAGCGTGCATTAATACGCTTCATCTCTTTTTTGATGACCATTTCTTCTGCGCGGGACAAGCCTGCTCCGCCGCAATCTTTCGGCCATGTTGGAACCGTCCACCCTTTAGCGGCCATCCGCTCGAGCCAGACTTTTTGAGCGTCACTTTGGAAGGTCCAATTACGGCCGCCCCAGCAAATGTCTTTGTCGCCGGTGATGGGCTGACGCATTTCTTCGGGGCAATTGGCTTCCAGCCATTCCCTTACTTCCAATGCAAAGGCTTTCAAATCACTCATAGTCTCGTCCTCTAATTTATATGCACATAGTTGCATATACTCTGTGATGATGTAGGTAAAGATAAAGAACTAAATTGACGCACTTATCTATTTGATTCATTCAGGGACTTCATATGCATTCCTTCCAAACCGTAGCAGATATTCGCATTGCGCCTGGCGGAGCCGCAAAGCTCGATTTCTATGTCGAAGGGCTGTGCAGGAATAAACGGATTGCTATTGTTACGGATAAAGGCGTCAAAGGGTTAGGCTTGATTGATGCCGGTGTTGCGGCCCTAAAAGGAGCTGGCTATGCCGTCTTCGTTTTCGACAAGGTCGTCGCCGATCCGCCCGAAGACATTGTACTGAAAGGCGCAACAGCCATCCGTAAATTTAATGCCGGCCTGATTATCGGCTTTGGCGGAGGATCGCCCATGGATACGGCAAAAGTCATTGCGCATTTATGTGGATGTGACCAACCGCTTGAGACCATGTATGGCGTCGGAAACGCCAAGGGGCCGACCCTGCCCCTGATGCTGATACCGACAACTTCTGGCACTGGCTCCGAAGTTACCAATGTCGCTATCCTCACAACGGGAAAGACAGCCAAGAAAGGCGTCGTCGCCGACAGTCTTTATGCAGACCGCGTCTTGTTGGACGCGGAACTGACATTCGGCCTGCCTGCTTCAATCACGGCGGCAACAGGCATTGACGCCATGGTGCATGCTATTGAGGCCTATACATCCATCATCGATAAAAACCCGCTCTCTGATGCTATGGCCCTCACGGCTCTGCGCAAGTTACGCAGCGCGGTCGTGACGGCAGTAAATGACGGCGGGAATATTGAAGCGAGGAACGATATGCTCATAGGCGCGATGCTTGCGGGACAAGCCTTTTCTAACGCCCCTTGCGCGGCAGTTCACGCCCTCGCCTATCCCCTTGGCGGATTTTTCCATGTGCCGCACGGCCTTTCCAACGCGCTGGTCCTTACCGAAGTTATGAAATATAATCTGCCCAAAGCGGAGCATTGGTATGCTGAAATCGCCAAAGACCTTGGGGTTGGCCAAACAGGTGTCAGCCTGATTGATGAAATGCTTCGCATCAAAGAGGAAACCCGCGTGCCTAAGACGCTCAGCGAGGTCAATATTCCGCAAGACTCAATTCCCATGATGGCCGAAGACGCAATGACGAAAGAACGTCTGTTGATGAATAATGCGCGCGAAATGACATATGACGCGACTGTCAAAATTTACGAGACGATCTTATGAGCAAACCAACCCCTCAAAAACTCAGCGACTATCCTCATAAGCTAACAATTCCTACGCGCTGGGCCGATAATGATGTTTACGGTCATGTGAATAATTCAGTCTATTATTTCTATTTTGATACGGTGGTGAACAAATGGCTGATGGATAAGGGATTGCTAGAGATCGGAACGGCTGACGTCGTAGGTTTGGTCGTTGAAACAAGCTGTGCTTATTTTGCACCGATTAGTTTCCCTGATGATGTAGTTGCAGGACTGCGCGTTTCCAAGCTTGGCAATAGCTCTGTACGATATGAAATCGGACTCTTTCGAAATGATGAGACCCAGGCGTCAGCTCAAGGTCATTTCGTCCATGTTTACGTAGATGAGAAAACTCGACGGCCTGTCTCGATTTCTGATAAGATGCGGGATATACTGAAGGAGATTTTGGGGTAAAACCCATCCTTGTCCTCCGCTTTAAACGGGGGGCTACCAACGCCTAGGAAGAGCGCTTCAACGCAGGGAACCCCCCGCGTCTGTTGTTTGAAAATCAAACAACTAACGGGGAACAACAGACTGAAATAAATAAAGACGGAGACAATCATGAATGCTTACACCGACATCATAAAAGACGACCCTGCCCTTGTCAGCCAAACCGCCCGTTTCACGCGCATGCAGGACGGCACCCTTGAAGATTGGCAGAAGATCGGCGCCGCCCATAAACAGGACTTCACGAAAACTGCTGACCGCTTCATTGGCATGTTAAAACAGCTTGAATCTGCAACGCTTGGCTTTGCGTGTGATCAGCTACAACATGCGCTGATGTGCGGCACCCTTGCCCGCCGCGCTGGCGCGACGGATGAACAGATTGTTGTCGCGCTTTGTCACGATATGGCCAAGGTCGTTAATGTCCCCAATCATGGGCCCATCGTGGCTGAAATGCTCAAGCCTTATGTCTCAGATGACAGCTACCACGTGCTGCGCAATCATCAGGCTTTCCAAGGTGAACATTATTATCACTATATGGGCGCGCCGACAGATTTGCGCCTGCAGTGGAAGGACGAGCCTTGGTATGATTACGCCGTCAAGCTCGTCGATGAATGGGACGCCCCAGCCTTTGATCCAGATTTCGAAGCCGATAGCCTAGAGAGCTTTGAACCGCTCATGCGCAAGATCTTTCACGATACGCCTATGGCTGTTGGGTAAGGCCATTAGATAATGCGCAAAACCCTGGGCGCTCTTGCGCTGCTTCTTTTGCTGGCGATGGGCGTGGTGGTGAATAGCCTCCGGCCTGCGCCGAATGTTAAGGCGCGGGATGCTGTTGGCAAGCGTGTTTTAATTTCTGCTCAACTTACTCCTGGTCGAGCCTTGACAACTGACATTGAATATTACGCCAGCGGCGGAGGCGATAGAATTGTTTTACTGGCCAGTTTAGGCAGAGAAGCTAGTGATTTTAATGAACTTGTAGCTAAACTCAATTCGGCTGGTTTCCGAACGTTAGTCGTTGAACATCAGGGAATAGGTGCATCGTCTCCATCGCTTCCCGGCCTTAACGCTGCGGCATTTCCTATATTCAAAACCCTAGAAAACGATGGTTACCTGGATGATGGAAAGCCTTTTTATTTTATTGGACACGCTTATGGAAATAGAATTGCAAGATTAACGTCGACCTATTTCTCAGGTGACAACCCCTCACTGCCGAAACTATCGGGCACCATCCTCCTCGCCGCTGGAGGTCAAGTCCCTATGCCGCCCAAGGCCGAGAAATCGCTCAAAAACATCTTCAACCCGCTCCGAGCCTACCGATCCCGCATGAATGATGTTCGTTATGCCTTTTTCGCAGATGGTAATGAGATACCCGATTACTGGAAACGAGGTTGGCACACTAAGACCGCTATGACTCAAGCTAAGTCCGTCGCCAATAGCGCGGATGATGATAGCTGGCACTGCGCAGGCGGTGTCCCCATGCTTATCGTGCAGCCTATGAAGGACAAAATTGCGCCGATTGAAAATGCCTACGCTCTGAAAGAGAAATGCTCGCAAGACGTCGAAATCGTCGAAGTTCAAAACGCAGGTCACGCCCTTCTGCCCGAGCAACCCCAAGCTGTTGCAACGGCTGTGCTTGACTTCCTCGCCAAACATCACCCTACAGACGAAAACAAACAGGATTCTCCATGACTGATATTAAAAACAAAACAGCCTTTGTCACCGGCGCGGCGTCGGGTATCGGCTTTGCCTTAACAGAAGGTCTTTTGAAACGCGGAGCCAACGTCATGATGGTCGATATTGACTCTGATGGGCTGAAGGCCGCGCAGGCCAAACTAGGCACAGACAACACAGCCATTTCTGTTTGCGACGTTGCGGATCCTGACGCTGTAAAAGCCTCAGCTGCGGCGGCAATTGAGGCCTTCGGCAAAGTGCATCTTGTCTTTAATAACGCCGGCGTTAGCCTCCCAGGACGCCCCGGACGCATTGCGCTAGAGGATTGGCGCTGGATTACCGACATCAACATTCTCGGCGTCGTTTATGGCTGCGAGAGCTTCATTCCCCATATTATAGGCCACGGCGAAGGCGGTCACATTATCAATACAGCGTCTACCGCAGGTCACTTAACGGGTGTAGGCATGGCGCCCTATTTTGCGAGTAAATTTGCGGTTGTTGGATATTCCGAGGCACTGGCGCAAGAACTCGCAGAAGCAAATATCGGCGTTTCTTGCCTTTGCCCAACATGGGTTAAGTCCAATATACACAACACGGCGGATAAAGCGCCCGTCGCGGGCCAGTATCGCGATAAATTCAGAGCGTCCAAAGCTTACGAGACGATCAAGGGCTATATCGAAAATGGCATGGACGCGGACGTTTACGCCGAGCTTTGTTTGAAAGCCGTAGAGGCCAACCGCCTACACGTCTTTAATGACCCCGAAGCGCGTGTTGCTGTTGATGCTCGGGGGAAAGCTCTCCTCGCAGATTATGATGCGAATTTGAAAGATTTGGGTTTAAATTAGACCCAGGTTATAGCCGCAAATGACACATGAGGAGATTAAGGTGATGAAAACTAACGTTAAAAAGATATCTACTGGCTTTATTGCATTTACAGCAATCTTGATATCCTCATGCTCTGTTCAAGCAGAAGAACCTTCCAAAACACCCCAAATAACGATGGGTAACGGCACGCTCAATGCGATTCAGACCGAAGGTTTAACGCGGGAGAGCTCCAATACAATTTTCTCAGATGTCCGTGTTAATGGGGCGGAAGTTATGACTCGGCGCGGTCATGCAACCACGCTCACTTTTCCTGAAGTTCTCATTGAAAAAGCAGGCTGGATTGTTTTACATCCCGTCATAAATGGCAGGCCGGATGGCGATATGGTCTCGGGTTTTGCCTATTTGAATGCGGGCTTAAATAAAGACATCACCCTAAACACGGACCATCCCGCCAAAACAGGCGACAAATTTCTCGTGATGTTACATAGCGATATTGACGAGGACCGCATATTTGATTTTGTCTTTGTAGAAGACGGCATAAATGTCGAAGACACCGCGGTATTTGAAGGCACTCATATGATTGCCAGCATCATTTCACTACCTTAAAAACGCTTAAGCCGCGTTAGATTTTTACGCATAACGCGGGCGACGCTCCTTATAGTCCCAGCACCGGCGGCACCGATTTCCGTAGTTCAAATTTAAGCACTTTACCTGTGCCTCCGCGGGGGAGTTCCTTCAAGCAATGAAGATGTTTAGGTTGTTTGTATGTCGCAAGTTTGCCGTTAACATGGGCAAGCACATCCTCTAGGCAGAGGCTTTCACCCTCTTTCACAACAGCGCAAACACAGCCTGTTTCGCCGAACTTCTCATGCGGCACGCCAATGACGGCGACCTCAACAATTTGTTCCATTTGGTAAAGTACGTTTTCAATTTCTGCCGGGTACACATTCTCGCCGCCTGAAATATACATGTCTTTGACACGATCTTCGATATAGACATAGCCCCCGTCATTCATGCGGCCAATATCACCGGATTTAAACCAGCCATCGACAAAAGATTTGGCATTGGCTTCGGGATTACGCCAATAACCGGGTGTTACGGCATTGCCCTTAAACCAAATTTCGCCCGGAACATTAGGGGCGCATGTTTCGCCCGCTTCATCCACTATCTTCACCCGCGTATGCAGTAAAGCGCGGCCCGCAGATCCAATCATATGCGGAATATCTTCCTTACGTAGCATTGTGCCGCCAGCAGCCGTCTCGGTCATGCCGTAACCCTCTTGAATAACGACATTGCGTTCCAGCCACCATTCAACAAGCGACACTGGAACCGTTTCAGCACCGCAAAGCGCCGTAACAATGCGCGAGAAATCAGTGCTCTCCACAGCAGGATGAGCCTTCATAGCGTTATAGGCAGCAGGGACCATGAAGAGCATATTGATTCCCAGATCGGGGTTATCAATGGCTTGCAAAGTCGCCGTTGGGTCGAACATACGCATGACAACGCAGGTGCCGCCAACAGCTAGGCTCGGCAGCGCTGTCACGTTGAGACCGCCAATGTGGAAGAGCGGCATGTTATTGAGCGAAACTTGATGGGGACCTGAATCAGGAAGGCGCGCGGCTGACGCAACGGTGAACTCCAACATACCGTGCGTGATAATCACGCCTTTGGGCATGCCCGTCGTCCCTGAAGAATACATTAGCAAACACTGATCATCATAGCTCTGCTCTTCAAATTCATAGATGGGAGCTGCTGCGGCTAGTCCGCGCTCATACCCGCTATCTCCGCCCAGACCGTCTGTATCAATCCAGTGCTCAACCTTGGTCAGCGCTTTCGTCGCCTCGCCGACGGGCTCAAAGGGTTTATCGACCAAAACCATTGAAGTTTCGGAGTCGTTGAGAATAAATGCAAGTTCAGGCGGGGTTAGCCGGAAATTTAGCGCCAGGCAGACAGCGCCTATGCGCCAACATCCGAAAATAAGCTCCATCACATCGGTCGTGTTCAAGCAAAGAAAAGCTACTCGGTCACCCTTTTGGATGCCTTTAGATTTTAAGAAACCTGCGACTTGCCCAACGCGTTCATGCGCCTGTGCATAGGTAAACTTACGCTGACTCATGAGGTCAACCATCGCCACTTTATCCGGCGTGGTCACAGCATGATATTCAATCCAGTCACGAGCTTGAAGCGGCATAGATAGTCTCCCCGATTGGCCCAGTAACTGAGTCTCAATTGTTTAGGTTTCGCCCGAAGGCTTCTCATTGAGCATGCCTATAAATTCAGACCTATGCAACAACTTGCATATAAAATTTTTGTCACAGCTCGAAACGCCATAAGGATTGCGCGTTAGAACTTAACCTCAATCAGGCCCGCATCATCGAGTGTGCCAAAGACAGTCCTGCCATTGACAGTGACTTTGTAATCGCCCTTAAATCCGCGCAGTGACATTTGGCCTAACTGATTTGTGATGCCGGTTTCCCGCGTCCACCACTCACGCTTAATAGTCTCCTGCCAAGCTTTATAATTGGGTTTTTCCGACCAGTCTTCTCGTAGCATAGCTGCATTTGGTTTCCAGTGGTCGCCTTCCCACCATCCCCACACAATAAAAGCTTCGAGTGCAGGAGAGGCAAAAGCGGCTTGAAGAATATCACGCGTATAGGCCGCTTGAGAGCCCTCATCCAAAGTTTCTATGTCAAATTCCGTAATATGGAGCGGCAATCCGTATTGTCCAAAGTCCTCTAATATTTCCATGATACGCTTTGGGTTTGTTAACCCCGCTGAGAAATGACCTTGAAAGCCGATACCGCCAAGCGGCACATCTTGCCACCGCATAGTGCGTATCCAGTCATGATAGAAATCAATCGCTTTTTGATTTACGCCGCCATTATTGAGAATGGCATAGTCATTTATAAATAACGGAATATCAGGCGCAATTTCATGCGCTGCTTTGAACACATCAGCGACCAAATCTGGATTACCATTCTCTTTGAAATATTGGTTAGATCTCGGCTCATTGGAAACATCTATGGCTATGGGCTCATAGTCTTTCACAAAGTTCATGACCTCACGTGTATGCCGTAAGACCTGTTCCCGCTGTTTTTTAGCTTTGCCTTTATTCTTAGTGATGCGGCTCGGCATGTAATTTTCGCCAGGCCAGATAATCGGGTGTCCTCGCCACGCTATACCTTGTTTGTGCGCATATTGGACCGTTTCGCGGTAATTTCCCTCAAAAGAGTTAGCTCCGTTCCATCCCCAGTCTTGCCAGTAAAGCGGTAGGGTCGCCATATTGAAGCTCTCATTAAAGCTCTTGTGATACTGGGTATTTTTCTCCCCGCCCTTTTTGACGAATTCATGACCAACAAAACTTCCGAAGTGAAATTTGTGTTTTACCATCTCGACCGTCACATTAGCGTTGGCAACAGGGTTACCAGATGCGTCTGTGACCTTGACCGTTAAATTGCCCTTTCGGTACTTTTCAATATTTGCCTTAGCTTTTGCGCGCCACGGCGCATTTGCCTCCTGCCCGTTATAAGTGACCTTGTTGCGCGGTAAATTCCGCGCATCGAGGCCTTGCCCAAGGTTAATCAAGTAAGCAGGTCCCAAGCGTAAGGTCTGCTTTGTTAAACCCATATGGAATGACACGCCCGACCCGCCTGGCGCTATATCGTGATTTGAAACACCCGATGTGTAATAGATCTTCCAGTCGCGGCTTAGGTAGGCCGCGCTGCTCGCCGCCTCTTCATAGGGGTCTCCGCTTTGTTGAACACGGACAGGTGAGATTATAGGTGTCTGAGCTTCATTCTTGGCGGATATCCCTTTCGCCCAGAACGCCAGAACAACGGCATCGCCTTTTTTCACGGCCCGCATGGAGGGCCAATTAACGCCCGTACTCCAACTATTAAGCCCTGTCTCTTTGACTGTAACTTCGAGCGCCTTGCCGCCTGTGACGCCTGCATCATCGACGAGGGTGTGGTTCTCATTATCTCCAAAAACCTGAGCAACAGTAACTGAAGGATCATTTATTAAAGTGCCTTTGCGCGGCAGCTTAGCTTGCAAATTATCTAAGTCTTTTTGGAAATGCGGAAGCATTTTATAGGTGGCGGGCTGCGAAGCCGATGCAGAAACAGGCTGCGTTTCTGTCTGCAATTTCTCAGAAACCGTCGATACCGGCATTGCAGAGGCGTCTATCGTTCCAGGCCCCATATTCATCAGATAGACAGGTCCCAAATCAATTGTATGCGCAGCTGTACTCAGATGAATAGCGAGCCCAACACCGCCCTTTTTGAATGTCTTGGGAAGAGCCGCATAAATAAAATACTGATTCCAGCTGGAGGTAACAATCGCTTCATTAGATTTAAACTGGGCATACGGATCGCCCATTTGCTGAATATGAAAGGGTAAACGAGTCTCGGTCGTTCCCTCAGGAAGTTTTGCGGCGCGTGCCCAAAACGCCCCTAACAAAACGTCGCCTTTCTGAGTCGCCAATTGGGTCTTGCCATTCGCCCCCTTATCCCAAGGGTTGGCCCCCGCCTTCTTGACCTTTAGGCGCAGTGCCTTACCCCCAGGAACTTCCGGAGTGGAGATAGTTTTGGGTTGTTTCTTTACGTTATAGACTTCCCATCCCTTAGGAGAAGGATGTCTAATCATCTCCGAAGCGCGCGGGAGCATTTTCCAAATGCGCGTGCCTTCAGCGTTGTATTCCTCCGTATCATCGGCAAAACAAGGCGGCGCCAAGCAAAACACCCATAGGACTAAGGCAGATAAGAAAACCCTCACTAATTTCATAAACAACTGTTCCTGGTCTTAAAACCGCATCGCCCGAACCGAGTCATGACTCACCTTGATCGAATTTCTAAATGGCTTAACGGGATTGTCGTGCTCGGTAATGAAATATTCCATTCCTGATATATCGTTCAGGGCGAAATAGCTTTCAAACGGCATTGTGCCTTCGCCGACATTGACCATTAGCTGTTTGGAGATATTGCCATAATCGCGGCTCTCATAAAACGGTTTGGGGTCGCCCTTCATATCTTTGATGTGACAGAGTTTAAAGCGCCCCGGCGCGCTTTTGAAAAGCGCGGGAATATCGATAGAGGCGAGCGCCGCCCAGAAAAAGTCGAGTTCGAAATCAACATTTTCAGTTGATGTTTGCTCTAACAAAACATCCATCGCGGTTTCGCCGCCGCCCAAATCATCAAATTCAAATTGATGATTGTGATAGGCAAGACGTACGCCATTATCTCTCATTATTTTGCCTGAGGCCTCAAAGGCTTTGGCGTGGCGAACCCAATCCTCTTTGCTACGCTGCGCTTCATCGACCCACGGCACGATGGCATATTTACAGCCTAACGTTTGACAGGTTTTAGCAAGTGCCTCTGGTGTATTTACAGCCGCGTCATAGGACACGTGGCTGGCGGGCGAATAAAGCCCCGCATCTTTAACCATTGCCGCCAGATCTTCAGGGCTACGTTCTGAGAAATTACGGCCATTGAGCTCTACATAATCATAGCCAACCTCTTTGATCATTTTGAGCGTTCCAACGGGGTTAGGTTCAAATATTTCGCGTAGCGTGTAGCTTTGGATACCGACTTTATCAATTTGGCCTACTGCCTTGCTCTCGATTGTTTTACCGCCACATGCCGCAAGGCCCAACGCAGCAGCTGTCCCGCCCATAAATAGTCTCCGTGAATACATTAGAACACTCCTTGTTCGATTAAGTCAGCCGCATGATGTGCGGCCCGCGCGGATAGCGCCATATAGGTTATAGAGGGGTTTTGAATGGCCGAAGATGTCATCGCGGCTCCGTCAGTTATAAAAAGGTTCTCGACGTCCCAAGCTTGGTTCCATTTATTCAGAACAGATGTCTTGGGATCACGCCCCATACGTGCCGTGCCCATTTCATGAATACGGTTACCGGGCTTAGTGGGCTTAACGTCATGGACTTGAATGTTCTTGAAACCGCCTTTTGTCAGAATGTCTTCGGCGTCTTTAGAGGCCGCTTTCAACAATGCCCATTCATTGGGGCCCATGCGGGCATCCATAACAGGCAACGGGATTCCCCACTTATCCTTTTGGGTTTCGCTAAGGGTCACGCGGTTATTGGGGTCGGGTAAAACTTCACCATAAGCATCCAGAAACACGGTCCAAGGGCCAGGCTTGCGGTTAGATGCTTTAAACGCTTCGCCAATACCAGACCGGTTTCCTGTCCATGATCCGCGTCCGGTATAAACTTGGAATGCAAAGCCGCGTTTGTAGTCCTGATCATAATTGGGATAGTTGCGATAGCGCGGAATATAGCCCTGCCCGGGGTGACGCCCATAAAAATATTTGTCATCCATTCCTTCAATTTCAGCCTGCGCCTGAGCGCCCGCAACATGATCCATGAGATTACGGCCAACCTGGTCAGAGCTATTGGCAAGACCATTCGGTATTTCCTCGTTCGCGGATTGAAGAAGTATCGCAGCTGTGTTGATGGCTGACGCGTTGAGGAAAACAACCTTTGCTGAGTATGTGGTTGTTTGCTTAGTCAATCGGTCAATCACTCTGACACCTGTCGCGCGTTTCGTTTTTGGGTCATAAATAACGGAGTGAACTATCGAGTCAGGCTTCAACGTTAAGTTACCTGTGTTTTTGGCTGCAGGGAGTGTTGCGGAGTTGGAGCTGAAATAGGCCCCATAAGAGCACCCTCTGAAACAGTGATAACGTGCCTGACAGGGTCCGCGTCCCAATGCCTCCTGCTCTGGCGTTGTTCGGGTCAGATTTGCGACGCGCCCTGTAATCATCTGGCGATCATCAAAATTCGCCTTGATACGGGATTGCAGCTCTTTGGCGGCGCAATCCATCTCAAAAGCTGGCAGAAACTCGCCATCTGGGAGCTGTCCGAGACCATCTTTATTACCTGCAACGCCCGCGAATTTTTCGACCTTGTCGTACCATGGCTTTAAGTCAGCATAACGAATAGGCCAATCCACCCCCACACCATCAACTTTATTGGCGTTAAAGTCATGGTCCGAGAACCGGTAACTCATCCGGGCCCAAAGAAGCGAGCGTCCACCCACATGGTAGCCCCTAAACCATTCATAATCCGTGCCCTCTGCTGTGGCATAGGGATGTTCGCTATCCTTTACCCAAAGGTGCTTGGTGCTTTCAAAAAAGACATAGACATCTTTGTGACGCGCATAATGGGCATTTGCTTCTTCGGGCTGGACACGGTCCAGAAACTTCTTATCCCACGGATCGAGCATATCCGTATAATCCTTCGCGGGATCGATATCTCTGCCCCGCTCTAAGACGAGTGTCTTCATCCCGCGCTCACACATCTCTTTTGCGACCCATCCGCCAGACATCCCAGACCCCACAACGATGACATCAAAGTCGGCCATTAGAGAACTCCTTCTCGCAAAAGATCGGCGGCATGATTTGCAGCTCTCGCCGAGAAAGCCATATAGCTTAGAGACGGGTTTTGAACGGCTGACGAGGTCATGAAAGACCCGTCTGTGACGAAAAGGTTTGGAATATCATGCGCTTGGTTCCATCCATTTAAAACAGATGTCTTTGGATCTCGCCCCATGCGGATTGTCCCCATTTCATGCGTACGGCGCCCCAGCGATAGCCCATCATCTGTCGGTGTCTTACCCGGATTGATATCTTCAAAACCGGCCTGAGTTAGGATATCAACAGCGTCTTTTTGGGCGGCCTTCATCAACGCAATTTCATTTTCCCGCATCGGCGCATCCACGAACGCAATAGGCTGTCCCCATCTATCTGTTTTAGTTTTATGAAGCGTAACACGGTTATCGGGATGCGGAAGGATTTCACCAAAGCCGTCCAAAACAATGCGCCAATCTCCTGGCGTTCGATTCGCGTCTTTAAAGGCCTTGCCGATACCGGAGTGCCAGCCGCCCGCGCCGCTACGGCCAGAATAGACTTGATAGGCAAAGCCCCTTTGATAGTCCTCTTGCTGATCTGGGAAATTTCGAAAGCGCGGAATATAGGCATTCGTAGGCCGCCGCCCATAAACATATTTATCTTTATGCCCTGGCACGCGAGCCTCAACCCAAACGCCGCCAACATGGTCCATAAGGTTTCGCCCGACTTGATCCGAGCGATTAGCTAATCCCGATGGGAAGCGCTCTGAGTCTGAATTTAAGAGGAGCATCGCCGAGCTAATAGTCGATGCGTTTAGGAACACTATTTTCGCGGAATAAGTGGTTGCATCCTTGGTTTGGCTGTCTATGACCTCAACGCTTGAGACACGGTTGCCATCGGAATCATAGTTTAGCTTTGTAACGATTGCATTTGAGACGAGCGTGAGATTACCCGTGCGTTTAGCGGCCGGAAGCGTTGCTGAATTTGATGAAAAATAAGCGCCGTAAGAACAGCCATGAAAACACTTATTACGGGCTTGGCATTGTCCCCGCCCCAAAGCCTGCTGTTCCTCTGTTAGCCGTTTCAAATTTGCGACGCGCGCTATAATTAAATCACGGTTTGGAAAATTCTTCGCCATTTCGGCTTTCAAGGCCTGCTCCGCGCAGGTTAAGTCGAAAGGCGGAAGATAGTGCTCTCCGCCGGGTAATTGCGCGAGGCCATCATCACGTCCAGCTATACCAACAAATTTTTCAACATGGTCATACCAAGGCGCAATATCATCATAACGCACCGGCCAATCCACGCCGTGGCCATCTAATTTATTAGCTTCAAAATCATGAGGCGCGAGACGAAAAGACGCCCGTCCCCATAAGAGGGAACGACCTCCAACTCGGCTTCCTCGTCGCCATTTAAAATTAGTGGTATCGCCAACCTCATAAGGCTGATCACTATCCTTTATCCAGAGGTGCTTATTGCTCTCTTTGAAGGCATAGCTCGTGCTTTGAACATCGTAATCCGCTTTGATGTCATTGGGCGAGACGCGGTCGAAATGCTTCATGTCCCACGGATCGATATTATCTGAATAATCAGAAACGGGATCCAGGTCACTGCCGCGCTCCAGAACGCAAACTTTTAATCCTCGTTCGCAAAGCTCCTTGGCCACCCATCCGCCGGATATGCCTGACCCCACAATAATGGCGTCAAAGTCAGGCACCTAAATCACACAAGACCGATGTTTTAGGGTCGCGGCCTCTACGGGCTGCCCCCATCTCATCAATGCCGTTTCTCGGTGGCGAAAGATAGTTTCCGTCCTTAAACGAGCCGCCAATATTTGTGCGGCCTGCCGCTTTGAGCATTTCAGCTGAATCAAGGCCTGCTTGCTTCATGAGGTTCTTTTCATTGTCCCCATGTTTAGAATCAAGAATTGGTGTTGCGAAACCACAATTATCGGTCTTGGTCACGTGAAGCCTTGCAGCTAGGCGGTGCACGTCGCCAATAAAAGCACCTTGGCCGCGGCTAACCATGCCCATTCTAATTTTGCCGTGTAAAGGCTTCATGCATTATCCCCGGCGCATCTTTGACGCAGTATGATTTATGCTGTCATAGTTTAACCAGAGTGACAGCGTTGTCATTTTGCCTATAAATCAATCTATAAGCTAGGAATGTCAAGCCCCGCTTTTCGCCATCCTTCGAGAATGAGGCGTTTGAATTCAGGATTGGGGTGAAAATACATCATGGTCAAATAAACATGTTTTGCATAATCTGGGTTTGCGCTCAGAGATTTTTTGATGAAATCTTGCGCTTGCTCTGTCATTGACAAATGCCCCATCGAAGACAAACCCAAGACTTGTATGGCTACGGGCGAGTCGGGTGTTATTTCCCCTACCGTATTTATAACAGTTACGAAGTCCTGATCTTGAAATTTGCAAATTAAAGAGCTGGTGTGAAACCATAAAGGCGGACGCGCCACAAGCTCGAGTGCGGCGCTCTGAAATGAGAGCGCATTCTCAACATTTCCCCTAGAGGCAAGCGCGATAGCATAATAAGCTAACATATTGTAATCATTTGGATTTAGCGCAATTGACTTTGCGGCAACCTCGTCCGCAATATCAAAGTTACCTGAGTGAAAATTTGCTTGAAAAAGAGCGTTAAATGCCAGAGCATTTTCAGGGTCTATTTCCACGGCGCGCCTTGCTGTACTCAATGCCGTCTTGAGGCGAGTTTCAGGATTTGAACTCGGGATCTGAAGCGTAACTAACAAGGTATTCAAAAGGGATATAACAGCCCAAGCGGATGAAAACCTCGGCGTGTCTATGATGATTTTTTCAAACTCTGATAATAAGCCCTCAGCCTTAGAAGCGGTCGGAGAAATGCTCATCTCATAAAACTTTAACAAGGCCTCATAAGCTTTCATCGACGATAAACGGCCAATAGGGGCCCGGCGATTATATCTATTTATGGCGCCAAATGGTGCAGCGACACTGGCGGCAACATGGGACGCAATTTCTTCTTGAATTTCAAAAAGATTCTCTGGCGTGTATTCGCGGTCAAAAATTTTCGAATAAACATGCTCTCCGGTCTGAACAGATATCAAGTTCACCGAAACACGCACAAGTTTCCCGGCGCGGCGAACATTTCCCGCCAAGGCAAACTGAACGTTATAGGCCTTAGCAATCTCTGACAAATTTGATGAGGCTTTTCCATCATCCATCACGCTGGCTGTTCGCGCGACAATCCGCATATATCTAAATTGCACGAGGGCATTGACGACTTCTGCGGTGACGCCTTCGGCAAAATACTTTGTATCATTATCGGCCGCAAGGTTTTGGAAAGTTAGAACGACAATGCCCGGCCTGTTCATCTTCTCTATGCCGACCACTGTGCTACGCTCGTCTTTACTTTCGAGCCGAGGGGCCTCGCAACGCACTTCGAAAACCGGCGCGTAACGTCCTTTGGGTATCAATATCCGAACAGGCGCATCTTTCCCGTCACTGGCATAATACAAATCTAACCGCCGCCTTAATTGACCTGCTTGCACCCGCACAATGGTATCTGCCTGAGGATCAAAATCATCAGCCCGATCAAAAACTTCAAGCCCAATGGCATATCCCTTTAGCCGGTCTTCACGGCCCTCTAGCGCTTCAGTGACAACATAGCTTAGAAATCGTTTCATTCGCGTGGTGTCTTTAAACAGAGCATGTGCTCGAACGCGGGCAAGTTCAGCTTCGACCAATGGGCGAATATTGCCATCACTAGCATGCGGCAGCGCTATTAAAGCTTGGGTTGCCGCTGTCATTTCATACTGCCCCGTATTTTATCCATAACACTCTATAGCACATTACACGTTAAGCATCACTGTGAATCACTGCCCCTTGAGCAATTATTTTGCTACCCCGAAAATATAAGATTTATCACCCTCACCTAGCCGTTTTGTCACAGCGGGATTGAGAAGGTGTCGAGAAATGTCTTACGCCGTTACGTAAACACGCGCGCAAAGACGCTATGGCTGCTGTTTGCCCCACACATTTGACAGCCCGCCATAGCTTTCGGTCGTAAGTCTTCAGGGTCGACCCTCCAGCGGCTCTGCAGACTTACGGCCATTTTCATTTGTTTAGAGATCATTTCAAGGCTAAGGACGTTTTATGAAACATCTTATTCCCCTGCTCGCTCTCGCCATAACGTCAACCACATTAGCGGGGTGCGCCACCGCGCCTGACCCCGCCAAAGTTTGCACTGCCGAATGGATTGGTGAGCGCTCTGACAAAGCTATTAGCCGAATTGAGAGCAAAGCGGGCCGGTCACTCAAATCATTGCGAAAGGCAGGTAAAAGCTGGTCTAAAGGAAAAACGCCAAACCCTTTCCAAATGTTGATGCTAAGCAGTTCTTTAAAAAGTCTCGAGAATGAGCTTAAAAATGGGCGAGGCATTCGTGACCTCAAAACTCTCTCTGCGACGTGTAATGACCCGAAAATAATTTCTGATGCCATGGGCGGCTTCCTGCGCAAGCAAGGCCTACCTGAAAATGTTATCAATTTCGTTGAAGGCATGGGGATTTACCAAGACCTGATTACCCCCGAGCCAACTATCCCTAATGGCGCCTAAGCACAGGACCAAGAGCACTTTTCCTTAGATTGGAATCACTTTGAGCGCTCAAATTTTTGTTTGGAGCAGGCGCGGGCTCCGAAATGATGCGTGCATCATGAGGAGGACGCAACGCACGCCAAACGTAAAGTTGAGTGACCAGGACTATAAACAAGGAGATCTTCTTGTGTTAATTCAGCAGCTTGCCTCCCGCTTGGGCGATCTTTTCCGTCTGATGTCGTTGCGCCGCTCAACCGATGCTACGGCATCCCTTCTCACGACGCGCCTAATCAGGCGAAAAATCTCATCCCATCAAAGTGGATCCAATCTAAGGGAAAGTGCTCTTGAGATTGACGATAGCGATGCCGCGCAGTAAAGCGCGGCGCATGACTTATTGCATTGCCGCCCTCTACCACTTCACCCGCCTTTCTGACTATGAGCTGCTTAAAGCCCCGCTGCAGGATATGTGTGACCTCCTCGGCGTAAAAGGAACTTTGCTGCTGGCCTATGAAGGCATTAACGGAACCGTTGCGGGAACCGATAAAGCGATAGCCGCTTTGATGACTTTCCTGCGGGCAGATTCTCGTCTAGCGGCGCTAGAGCATAAAGAATCGCGATCCGATGACATGCCTTTTTACCGGATGAAGGTTCGCCTCAAGCGCGAAATCGTGACGATGGGCGTTGAAGGCGTTGATCCCAATGATGTAGTTGGCACTTATGTTGACCCTAATGATTGGAACGCTTTGATCACCGACCCCGATGTCATATTGATTGATACGCGCAATGATTATGAAGTCGAAATCGGCACTTTTAAAGGCGCGCTAAACCCGGACACTCAAACCTTCCGAGAGTTTCCGCAATGGGTCGAAGACAATCGAGAAAATCTCAAGAAACCCAAAGTCGCGATGTTTTGCACGGGCGGCATACGGTGTGAAAAAGCCAGCTCCTTTATGAAGCAAAACGGCTTTGATGACGTCTATCATCTAAAAGGCGGCATATTGAAGTATCTTGAAACTCAACCGGAAAAAGAAAGCCTCTGGGAAGGCGATTGTTTCGTCTTTGACCAGCGCGTCGCCGTAAAACACGGCCTTGAAGAATCTGATTACGACCAATGTTATGCCTGCCGCTATCCGATTACTGAAATTGACAAGCAAAGCCCGCTTTACGTCAAAGGCGTGGCGTGTCACCGCTGCCATGACAAAATGAGCGATGAGCAGCGCGCCCGTTTTGCTGAACGGCAAAAACAAATTGCCCTAGCCAAAGAGCGCGGCGAGACACATATCGGGCGCAAGGCTTTATGATGACGGCTATCCTCTATTCATTCCGCCGTTGTCCTTACGCCATGCGCGGCCGAATGGGACTTAAGGCTAGCGAACTAAACTATGAGCACCGCGAAATTATTTTGCGCGATAAGCCGGAAGAGATGCTAAAGGTATCGCCCAAGGGCACGGTGCCGGTTTTCATTAAGAGCGACGGCACGGTCATTGATGAAAGTCTGGATTTACTCAAATGGGCGCTGAGTCAAAACGATCCCTTGGGATGGCTGGATTGCGACCGCGAAGCCGCCAACGCTCTCATCGCCGCGAATGATACAGAATTCAAACATCATCTCGACCGTTACAAATATGCTAGCCGTTATAGCGAAGAGGCAAAACGAGGCGATATCGATATGGGGCACCGCATTGAGGCTGAAATACACATTCAAAGCCTCGAGGACCGCCTCGCGGATAGCCCATATCTTTTAGGCGAAAAACAAAGCCTTGCTGACATTGCCATCTTCCCTTTTATCCGTCAGTTTTCGAATGTTGAGCGCGACTGGTGGGCCGACGCCCCTTACCCCAAAACACGGAGTTGGCTCACCCGGCATATCGAATCTGATCTCTTCACAGATATCATGAGGAAACATCCTCTTTGGAAAACTGCATAAAGCTCGCCTCATTCTAGCCTAAATCTGTTAGCATGACGGCGCAGTCGTAAAGCTGGGGAGTTGTTTTGGGTTTATTTCGTTTAGGTATCGCGGTTTTGGCTCTGGCTATGTTGTGCTTCTCCTCTCCTGCTCAGGCTCAATTTGAAGACCTTGGCGGAATCCTTGAGGACATCTTAGGCGGCGGGCAATTGCCAGGGCAAACCCCAATACACAGTGAGAGCGGCATCGAGGACATCTCGGCCATCATTCGCTATGATGGCCCGTCAGATATTCGTGATGACTATAGTGATTATGTCCTAATCGTTACAGCTTATGTTCCCAATGAGGCTGATGGCGGCACGAGAAAACCAAAAATGCTAGGACAAACGCGGCTCTTAATGACGGGACTAACGCCCCCCTTGCAAATTGCGATCGCCGTCCCGCGTAATGTCACAAAAGATCTTACCTTCTCGCGCATTACGGCTGAAGTCCTAGATGAGAATGAAAACCAAGTTCTCATCGCGGCGCGTGACGGCATTTATCGCGGCAAAGACACGCCAGAGCTAACCCTAATACCCTCCAGCACCTTACCTGCGACGCCTCTCCAAAGAAACTATGTTAGCTTCGAGACGATTTCTGGCGAAGTTTCGCTCAATGACCGCGAGGCTCGATTAAATGGCGGAACGCTGACCTTGCAGCTCTTGGAAAATGCCTTAGCGGGCGGAACGTCTTTGACGATTGCCGCAGAAAAAACCATATCGATCGAAGGTGCAGCCTTGCCTATTGCTTTCACATTAGATCACGGCGTAACAGACACAGAGAGCCAAATTCCGCTCGCTTTCAAGGCTTGGATTACGGATTGGGCAGGACGTAAAACCCATGTGATGCGCCGCCCCGTGCCTTATAACGGCCCCGACATCAACTATAAGCTAAAACTCGATGTGTTGGCGCTAGGGTCCGACACACGTGCTGGCCGCGAGCTTAGCCCCAACCTTATGACGCAGGCTGTCGTCTCTGGCGACGCGCTCTTTGATGTCCGCTCGGGACTGCCGACCGATGCTCGCTTGAAAGTTACGCTAAGCCGGGCTGTTGGCGCGATTGGCGAAAACCGCCTGCTTTCGACCCAAACCATCATCATAAGAGGGTTTGAAGGCCGCGTTCCCTTTGCGCTTTCAACAGCCAGCACGAATTTTGACCCCCTTGTTCCAGCGCCGCTGCTCAACCTCCAAATTATTGACCGCAATGGCGGTATTTATTTTGACAGTGGTTATATCCGCGCCAAGGAAGGTCCGCAGGCCGTTCAGCTATATGCGCGCCGAAACTAGGCTCAGACCCTAAGTCTTTTTTCCTAATTTTATCAAATTCAACTTGCGTTCTAATTTCGGAGGGTTACGGATAATAAGGTATTAGGGGAGTTTATTAGTCTTATGACGCCAACAGATACCGCCAATCCAGATTACTTTCATAAAGTCGTGGATTGCCAATGGGCCTGTCCCGCCCATACGCCCGTTCCCGCCTATATTCGTCTTATCGCGCAAGGCGATTATACAGGGGCTTATTTGCTCAACCGTCAGTCCAATGTCTTTCCTGGCATATTGGGCCGTGTGTGTGACCGTCCGTGTGAACCCGCCTGCCGCCGGACCCGCGTCGAAGAAGAGCCAGTCGCCATATGCCGCCTTAAACGCGTCGCCGCAGACCACCGCGAAGAGGTCAAAGAATTCCTGCCAAAAAAACCATTAAAAACAAATGGTAAGCGCATTGCCCTAATTGGCGCTGGACCAGCCTCCTTTACGGTAGCAAATGATTTAGCGCCTTTGGGATATGAATGCACGATCTTTGAAAAACTCTCTAAACCGGGCGGCCTCATGCGTTCAAACATCCCTGCATTCCGCCTCCCCGAAGAGGTCTTAATGGAAGAGCTAGACTATATTCTGGATATGGGCGTTGATCTAAAACTCAACACGCCAGTCGAGAGCATGTCAGCCCTTTTAGAAGAGGGTTATGACGCCGTTTTCGTCGGCACAGGAGCGCCTAAAGGCAAAAATCTCGACTTGCCAAATCGCTGGGAAGATAAAAATCACATCCATATCGGTATTGATTGGTTAGAATCAGTTGCCTTTGAACATACTGATTCCATTGGGAATAACGTGCTAATCATCGGCGTTGGGAACACCGCGATGGATTGCTGCCGCACGTCACTCCGCCTTGGCGCGAAATCTGTGAAGGTCATGGGCCGTAAGCCTCGCGAGTTCTTCAAAGCCTCGGCTTGGGAAGTTGATGACGCCGAAGAAGAGAATATCGACATTATTGTCAATCATTCCCCCAAAGCTTTCGTAACCGAGAACGGCAAGCTCGTCGGGATGAGCTTTGACATAATGGAATATGACATCGATGCGGCGGGCCGCATTACGGGGCAAACGGTAACAGGCGAAGTCACCCTTCCCTGTGATGATGTTATCCTCGCCATTGGTCAGGAAAATGCATTCCCTTGGATTGAAAAAGATGCAGGCATTGAATTCGATAAATGGGAAGTCCCGGTTGTTGATAAAACCACATTCGAGTCCACCCAAAAAGGTGTCTTTTTCGGCGGCGATTCAGCTTTTGGGCCTAAGAATATCATTTGGGCGGTCGAGCATGGCCATCAAGCCGCAATCTCGATACATAATCACTGCCAAGACATCCCGCTGACACAACGCACCCCTGACGAAATTGACCTTAAGTCAACAAAAATGGGTATGTTTGAATGGCGCTATTCTAATGCCTATGACGGCTCAGAGCGGCGCAAGATGGAGCATGTTGATCTCGTAAAGCGCTTTAGCAAACTCGATATGGAAGTAGAACTTGGCTATTCCCCAGAGCAAATTGCAACAGAAGTACAGCGCTGCTTAAATTGCGATGTTCATACGGTGTTTGACGCGCCTAAATGCACAGAATGCGATGCCTGTATCGATATATGCCCCGTAGAATGCCTGTCGATAACAACCAACGCGCCTGATGAAGCCACGCTTCGCCAAGCGCTCCCCACACCCGAAGCCCCAGATGGGCAATCGCTCTTTGTCTCTGAAGGCCTTAACTTCACAGGCCGCGTTATGATTAAGGACGAAAATATATGCCTGCATTGCGGCTTATGTGCCGAGCGCTGCCCAACAGCGGCCTGGGATATGTCCGAAGGTATTGTCAAAATTCATCATGCGGGCGACCAAGAATACGACACTATTGTGGAGGCCGCAGAATAATGAGCGCATCGACTGAGACGCGCGTGAACGATTTCGTCATCAAAATCGGCACCGTAAACGGCACGGGCTCGGCCTCTGCCAACGAACTTTTAATGAAAACTATATTCCGCATGGGCGTCCCAGTTGTTGGAAAAAACATCTTCCCGTCCAATATTCAGGGACTGCCGACGTGGTATGAAATCCGCGTCACAGGCGAAGGTCATGCGGGGCGCTCGGGTGATGTAAATATCATGATTGCCATGAACCCAGAAAGCTATGAGCGTGATCTCGCGGAGCTCACCACAGGCGGCATATTAATTTATGATAGTACATGGCCAAGGCCTCACTTTATGAGCCGCGCTGATGTAACCGTTATCGGCGTGCCCCTCTCGTCTATGTGTAATGACGCCTTTAAAGTCGCGCGCTCACGTATTTTGATGAAGAATATGGCCTATGTTGGCGCTGTCGCTGCCCTCATCGACTTGGATGTAAACGTCATTCACGGCCTTGTTGATGAAATGTTTGCTGCCAAGACAAAACTTATCCCTGCTAACCGCGAAGCCGTAGCTTTGGGCTATGACTTTGTCACCAACACCTACAAAGGCCCCAAAGCTTTCAAAGTCGAGGCGCTTGGTAAAACAGATGGCAAGATCATGATTGATGGTAATACAGCCGCAGGTCTTGGATGTGTTTATGCAGGCGCGACGTTCGGATCTTGGTATCCGATTACGCCCTCTACGTCGCTCATGGACGGCTTTGCCAATTATTGCTCGCTGCTACGCAAACATCCCGAAACAGGCGAAAATCTTTACTGTATCATTCAGGCTGAAGACGAGCTTGCAGCTGCGGGAATGGCGATGGGCGCAGCTTGGAACGGGGCGCGCGCATTCACGCCAACGTCAGGCGCAGGCATATCGCTGATGAGCGAGTTCATCGGCTTTGCCTATTACGCCGAAGTGGGGCTTGTTTATTTTGATATCATGCGTGTTGGCCCCTCAACGGGCATGCCGACCCGGACGCAGCAATGCGATATCAACCTGACGGCCTATGCGAGCCACGGAGATACAAAACACATCGTTGTCTATCCTGCTGACCCTGGTGAGTGTTTTACGATGGCGGCCCAAGCTTTCGACCTCGCAGAGCGCTTTCAAACACCTGTCTTTTTCCTTTCAGACTTAGATATAGGGATGAATGACTGGATGGTTGATGAGCTGACATGGGATGAAAATTACGCTCCAGATCGCGGGAAAATTATGAGTTCCGAACAGCTGGCCGAGATTAAACAATTTGAACGCTACATGGATCATGACGGGGATCATATTCCCTACCGAACTCTGCCCGGAACCGACCCCAAAGGGGCTTATTTCTTGCGCGGCTCAGGCCATAATAAACACGGAAAATATACAGAAATCAGCGAAGAATATCAGGAAGTCGTAGACCGCCTGAACCTAAAATGGAAAAGCGCTGCCGACCATGTCCCGCAGCCCATTGTCACAAGATCTAAGAGCAAAGCCAAATACGGCGTCATAGCTATTGGCAGCTCAGACGGCGCTGTGCGTGAAGCTTGCGAAGGTCTTGCTAAGGACGGCATTCATCTTGACTATATGCGCATCCGCGCCTTCCCCTTCCCGCAATCGGTCGAAGACTTCATATTAGACCATGAGGCGGTTTTCATCGTTGAACAAAATCGTGACGCTCAGCTTTTGAACTTACTCCTCACGGAAACAACCGTGCCCCGCGAAAGCCTAGTCTCCGTCAAATATTATGCAGGCCAACCGCTTGGCTATCGTTTTGTGCACCAAGCCCTAACGGATGGAATCGCGGCGCTCTCTAAGCGGAAGAAATCAGCATGACCTCATTCGTAAAACCCCGCATCGACCTCAAAAATGCACCCGTCAATGATATAGGCATGACCCGTCAAGATTATGACGGCTCCATGTCGACGCTTTGCGCTGGCTGCGGCCATGATAGCGTGACCGCCGCTATGGCCCGCGCCTTTTATGAGCTCTCAATTGAGCCGCATAAAGCTGTTAAAGTCTCTGGCATTGGATGCTCATCCAAAACCACGGCTTATTTCCTCAAAGAAGCCCACGGCGCCAATACCGTGCATGGACGTATGCCGTCATTCGCGACTGGGGCTATGGCCGCTAATTCGGCTCTGACCTATATCGGCGTTTCTGGTGATGGTGATAGTCTCTCTATTGGAATCGGACAAATGATCCACGCCATGCGCCGCAATCCAAATATGCTCTATATGCTTGAAAATAATGGCGTTTATGGTCTCACTAAGGGGCAATTCTCAGCCTCTGCAGATATCGGCTCCAAAGCCAAAAAAGGCGCCGTGAACGAACAGCCCCCCATTGATCCCTGCGCGCTTGGGCTCTCTGTTGGGGCGAGTTTCATCGCAAGGTCATTCTCTGGCGACCGCCAACAACTCGTGCCGCTAATCAAAGCTGGCCTCAAGCATAAAGGCTTCGCGCTGATTGACGTGATATCCCCGTGCGTGAGTTTTAACGACCATAAAGGCTCAACCAAGTCTTATGAGCATACCTATAAATATTACCACAAAGCGGTTCATGCAGATTACGTCCCGCCCAGCCAAGAAATTAAAGCCGCTTATGATGAAGGCGCAACCATGCCCGTAGAGCTGCATGACGGCGGAAAAATACTATTGCGCAAATTGGATCCGGATTACGATCCAAGAGATCGCGGCGCAGCCTTTTCCAAAATCATCGGCAGTAAAGACAGCGATGAAATTTTGACAGGCCTTCTCTATATTGACGAGACTGGTGAAGATATGGCGGAGCAGAACAATCTAGAAGCTCGCCCCCTTAACCAAATCCCTTATGCGGAGTTAAATCCAGGGGCTAAGGCCCTGAAAGAGCTTCAAAAATCTTTCCGTTAAAGCTTGGTCAACACCTTAATTTCACCTAAATCCAGTTATCAACAAAGCACGCAACACTACATCTTGTAATAATATCCGTTCAGGCTAGCGTTCACCTAAGAAGAATCGCGTAGACGATTCTCTTAAATTGGATGGTATTATGAGTTTTTCAGATGAGCGATGTATCCGGCCCAATCCGTCTTTAAACGGATCTGTGTCTCTGCGCACTAATCCTATTGACGTATTTGCTCGCCTCGCGACCGCAGAAGGCTATGACAGTGAACGCGTTGATCTAAACGAATTACACCTTTCTGTTCCAGGGCTTTGGTGCGACCATGATATTTCTGTGACGTGGAACCTCGGCACTGAACAGGTTCAGATTTTCCTCATATTTGAAGGCCGCACGCCTGGCGGACGGTCTGACGATATTTGCCGCCTCATGTCACTCATCAATGAACGCCTCGCAGCCGGGCATTTTGATTATTGGGATAAGAACGAAGCCCTTGTTTATCGTAACTCGGCCTCTTTACGCGGCGGCGCGGCGCTGCGCACTGAACAGGCGATGGATATGATTGCGCTGGCTCTGGACGCGGCAGAACGCGGCTATCCCGCCAGCCAATATGTGATCTGGGCAGGAAAGTCCCCGGAAGACGCGCTGACATCAGCTTTGGTTGATCTCGCCGCTAACCCCTAAACCGTGACAGCAAGAACACATCTAGTTGTCGGCGCTGGAAAAATGGGCGGCGCCCTGCTTGAAGGCTGGATTACGTCAAAAGTCATTTCGCCAGAGCAGCTCATTATTCTAGATCCACATCCCGGTCAGGCGGCTCAGGGGGCTATAGATGCGGGCGCGCTGCACCTCTCGAAACCAAGCGAAAAACTCAATTTTATCAAATACTTATTGCTAGCTATTAAGCCGCAAATGTTTGCGGATTTAGCGCCAGCGATTGCAAAAGAACTTCCTGAAAAGGCGCTTGTGATTTCAATATTAGCTGGCACCTCCCTCGAAAGTCTACAAGACGCCTTCAAAAAGCAATCGCTTATCCGCGCCATGCCCAACACCCCCGCCGCTATTGGCAAAGGGATTACGGCTTATACAAAAGGCACTGATGTAACGAAGACGCAAGCCGCAATGACGGAGACACTTCTCACGGCTGGCGGCAAGGTTCATCATGTTGCTAATGAGCATCTCATTGATGTTGTCACAGCTGTGTCTGGATCAGGGCCTGCCTATGTGTTTCACATGGTTGAAGCCCTCGAGGCGGCAGCCCTAAAGATCGGCCTGCCCGATGACATAGCGCCTGAATTTGCCCGCCAGACTATTATAGGCGCTGCGGGATTGCTTGAAGCATCGCCAGAAAGCGCGGCGCAACTTCGCCGAAACGTGACGTCGCCCAAAGGCACCACAGAAGCTGCGCTCGATGTTTTGATGGGCCTGGATGGCTTGCCGTCTCTGATGCGCGAAACCGTTCAGGCGGCGCTACGGCGCGCGAAAGATCTCGCCGAAAACTAAGGTTTAAACAGGTAGGCGTATTAGCGCTTTTAATCCGCCTAGCTCACTATCCTCTAGCCGCAATATTCCGCCGTGGATTTGCGCGATATCGCGCGTGATAGAGAGCCCTAAACCCACGCCTTCGATATTTTGGTTACGCGCGGTATCCAGGCGCTGAAACGCGGTTAAGGCCTTACGGCGCTTTGCTTCTGGTATGCCTGGGCCGTCATCTTCGACCGCAATAAAAACATGCGTCTCATTTTGCGTGAGAGCCACGCGGCTCGATTGAGCGTATTTTTGCGCGTTAGATAACAAATTGATCACTGCCCGTTCTAAGGCTTGCGGCCTTATATTCGCTGTGATGTCCTCGCTAGCTAACAACTCAGCTTTAGGCTCGGGCATTTTTGCGATGATATCTGCTAGGAATATATTCATAGAGACAAGCTCGGCATCTTCCCCCGCGAGTCCGCGCGCAAAATCAAGATATCCTTCCAGCATAGACTCCATATCTTTGATGTCCTGCCGCGCCGCCTCATTCTCCGCCGATTTTTCTTGTAGAGCGAGATGTAGCTTCAAACGCGTCAACGGCGTTCGCAAATCATGAGACACCCCAGCGAGCATGATTGTCCGCTGTTCAATATGGCGACGAATTCGGCTGCGCATCTTTAAAAATGACTGCCCCGCAAGACGAACCTCAGACGCGCCTGACGGCTTATAAGTTGAGATATCCTGTCCCTTACCGAAGGCGTCCGCAGCATCGGCGAGTTCAGTGATCGGCTTGGCTTGATTTCGAATAAAGAGAATTGAGACAAGCGAGAGCAGTACCGTGGCCGTGATGAGCCAAAAGATAAAGACGAAACCCGTCGGCGCAAAGACGCGCTCCCGCGCGGCAATAAAGCGCAAGACCCCTTCATCAACTGCGACTCGTATGTCAATATGATTGGGATAACGGGTCGTATCAAACCAGAACTCGTCGGTCAGGCTATTTCCTAATGAGCGGCGTAGGGTCTTGTCTAAGTTGGAAAAAAACGAGTCGCGAGTCGTGACAGGCAGTGTATCGCCCTCCTCCAAAGCAACAGAAAGTTCCATTTTAGGGCGGAGCATATCATCTAGGCGCTCTACGCGGTTTACCGTCGGATTTTGTTTATAAAGCTGGACGGCAACAGACACATCTGCGGCAACGGAGTCCGACAGGTTAGCCGTCACTTGATTCCAATGGGCATTGAAAAAGAAATAGGCCACAGCCATTTGCATAATGGCAATCGGCAGCATGATAATCAGCAATGACCGGCCAAACAGGCTCGTCGGGAGATATTTCTTTAGAAGCACCGGTCTTATGCGCCGTCACTTAAGAGACGGTAACCCTGCCCTCGTACTGTCATGATATAATCGGGTTCAGCAGGGTTATCTTCGATCTTGCGGCGTAGGCGCGTCATCTGCACATCCACGGCCCGCTCGGATTTAGCGCTAATCTTCTCAGATAATGCATAGCGGCTAACCGTCCCCCCCGCGCGCCTTGCCAGTAACGTCAATAAGGCCTCCTCCCCCGTTGTCAGCCTCACACGATCGCCATCTTTGGTTAGAACAAGACGCTCCAAATCATAACAATAGGGACCAAAATTGATGATTGAGGCCGGAGCTGTCGTCCCAAGCCGCCGAAAAATAGCTTCAATCCGCAATACCAGTTCTTCAGGTTCAAAAGGTTTAGCAAGATAGTCATCTGCGCCCGTCTTTAGCCCCTCAATACGGTCGGAGGCTTCGCCGCGGGCTGTTAGCAAGATTATAGGGACATCATTATGTTCGCGCAGAGACCGCGTCAGCGCAAAGCCATCCTCGCCGGGCATCATGACATCAAGAATAATCAGATCAAAAGCTAAACCGTCCATTTTTCGCCGCGCCGCTGCCGCGTCGCTCGCTGAAGACACGCGAAAGCCCGCCTTCGTCAAATAGGTCTTTAGAAGAGAGCGGATGCGGTCATCATCATCTACGACGAGGATATGTATATCGCGCCGTTCAAGGCTATCAGATTCTGTACTCAAAATTTCCTACCCTCTACGCCTTAATCAGTGTTGACTTCGCGGTTCTCTTGTCGAGAATGCCGCGAAAATCAAAGTCCTGCAAGTGAGCAGACCATAAAGGCGAATGAAATGATTGAACAAGCGTATCACGACCGCGACGGCCACATCTGGATCGACGGAGAATTTGTCGATTGGCGCGAGTCAAAAGTCCATGTATTGACCCATTCGCTGCATTATGGTTCAGCCGTCTTTGAGGGCAACCGTGCTTATAATGGCAAAATTTTCCGTCTCGAAGACCACACAAACCGATTGATCGATTCTGCGCGCCTCATGGGGTATGAAATTCCCTACACGGCCGAGCAAATAAATCAGGCCTGCCTTGATACGCTCGCCAAGTCCGGCTTAACAGACGCTTATATGCGTCCTGTCGCCTGGCGCGGATCTGAAATGATGGGCGTCGCCTCTAAGAACAACCAAATTCACCTCGCCATTGCCTGCTGGGTTTGGGGAAATTACTTCGCAGATAAGATGAAAGGCATACGCCTTTGCATTGCCGATTGGAAACGACCAGCACCAGATACGATTCCTTGTAAGTCTAAAGGCGCAGGGCTCTATATGATCTGCACTATGTCCAAGGACGCAGCAGCCGTCAAAGGATTTGATGACGCCTTAATGTATGACTTTAAAGGCCGCGTTGCTGAATGTACCGGCGCCCATATTTACTTTGTTCGCGGACAAGAGATTCACACCCCAACTTGCGACAACCTTTTGGATGGCATCACGCAAGATACGGTTCTAAAATTGGCAGCTAAGCGCGGCTTTAAAGTATTCAAACGTGATATTTACCCGTCAGAAATGGAACATTTCGATGAATGTTTCGTTACAGGTACTGCCGCCGAAGTGACACCTGTTCGGGAAATTGAAGGCCGGCACTACACGCCCGGCGAAGTTTGCCATGCGTTAGCCTCAGATTATGACCAGCACGTGCGCGGTGAACTCAGTCTCTAAGTCTCAAAACATCAATCCTTTAGGGCAGCTCTTACATAGAGCTGTCCTGTCCAAACGGACATAGCCGCAGATAGCCATAACAAAGCGACGCCTGCTAATTTAGCATTAGCTTTGATTGATGGAATTGCAGAGTCGATTTCAAGATAACTGCTCCCGATAATCCAAAACAGTAAAACAACAATTGAGATAAATTCAAAGCTTGTTTTCCATTTAGCCAGCTTTGTCGGCGGCATCGCACGGCCTGATAACGCCGCATGTTCGCGGCCACCAGAGACAAGAATATCGCGGAAGATAATAGCTATAGCGGGCACAACAATCAGCCATTCACCGCGTACCGCAATACAAAAAGCAATCAAACACCCCGCGACTAAGAGCTTATCCGCGATTGGGTCAATCATGCGGCCAAATCCACTGACAAGTTTCCAACGCCGCGCCAGAAAACCATCCAAAAAGTCAGAGGCCATGGCATAGAAAATCAGGAAAAACAGCAGATAGCCATTCGCAAAGACGGAACCCGACCCATTCCCAAACCCGATAATGCCCGCTATTAAAATCGGGATAATCAGTATACGAGAAATTGTTAGGGCGTTTGGCACCCACCATCCTGGGTGCCGCGCTGGTGCCGCCATATTAGACGTCATTTTATGCGCCCGCTTTTGTCGTGAGAATTTTCAGTCCCGTAATGATAGAGACTAGTGCTGCGAACCAAAGCACGCCCTGCCCTATCATCCAGACCTGGGGTGACGCTGTGACGAGTGCCTCAACATTATCGCCATTTGTCATCGCTCTATCAATCCAGTTTGTAATCCAAGGCGACGCGACTAAGAGACATGTGCCGAGCGTCACAAGCCCGTTTTTAATTGAACCATATTTTGTTTCAGGCCAGCCGCTCTTGGTCATGTCATAGCCTTTCAGAAGGCCAACTAAAACTTCGCGGCCAATGATGACGCCCGCAGGTACAGCAAACATCCATCCCAATACGCCGCCTTTATAAGTGACATAGAGCAGAGCTATTAATGTTCCCACGACCAAAATAATATCAGCGATGTCATCAAACCAGCCAAATTTTCGATTAGGCGCATTTTCTGTTCCGCCAAAGTAATCATCAAGAAAATCTGTAAAGGCCGCAATGATCATTAAGAATGAGGCTAGTAATGCCATATTTAGGTCTGGCCACCCTTTAATGATGATGAACATAATCACGGGCGTAAGGATGAGCCTAACAAAGGTAAGGGCATCCGCAATTGCGCCCCCACTTTTGCTGCTATTCGTTTCGCCCGTTTTATTCGTTGAAATAGTCATGTATCTGTTTTGCCAGTTTTGCACTGACCCCCTCTACTAATGCCAAATCCTCGACTGAGGCCGTTTTTACTGCTTTGGCAGAGCCAAAATGCGAAAGCAAAGCTTTCTTACGTCCTGGTCCTATCCCCGTGATACCATCAAGCGGGTTCGTAATCATCTGTTTTTTACGTTTAGCGCGGTGCGTTCCAATCGCGAATCTATGAGCTTCATCACGCAGACGCTGAAGATAGTATAGCGCAGGTGTTTTGGGCGGCATCGTAAAGGGCGCGCGGCCCGGCATAAAGAAAGTTTCCCGCCCAGCATTACGGTCAGGGCCTTTTGCTATGGCCACAAGGGTCGTTCTGTCCAGCGCGCCTAGCTCTTCAAGTGTTTCTTTGACCACAGAAAGCTGCCCCTTACCCCCATCAATCAAGACGATGTCGGGCCATTCCAACTGATCGTCTTTCAGGAGCCGAGAAAACCGCCGGCGGAAAACTTCGCGCATCATGCCGTAATCATCGCCTGGTTCTGTTTCGACGTCTTTGATATTAAAAGTTCGGTATTCTTTCTTCCGAAACCCTTCGACCCCTGCAACAATAAAGGCCCCTACAGCATTTGTGCCTTGGATATGGCTGTTATCGTAAACTTCGATGCGGTTTGGCATGTCTTCAAGGGTGAAGGCCTCTTGGAGTTCCTTGAGAAGTCTTTGCTGGGACGCTGTTTCCGCCATTTTACGCGCCAAAGCTTCTTGCGCATTCTTCATAGCCCGATCGACAAGCATCTTCTTTTCACCGCGCGCAGGCTTTGAAATCTTTACACTACGGCCCGAGCGTTCAGACAACCCTATCTCCAGAAGGTCAAGATTAGGGAGCTTTTGGTTCACAAAAATATTTTTGGGAATGGGTTTATTCATGTAAAACTGAGCCATGAAGGCGTCTAATATTTCTGCGCTATCATCGTCTTTACTATGACGCGGGAAGTAGGAATTATTCCCCCAATTTTGCCCGGCGCGAAAGAAGAACACTTGGACACAGCTTTGCCCGCCTTCGCTATGTATTGCGATGACGTCGCCTTCGGTGAATGTCGTTGGGTTCACCCCGCCGCTCGCGCCGCTGACCTGTGACATGGCGTGGAGGCGGTCCCTAAATTCAGCGGCCTTCTCAAAGTTTAAATCTGCCGAAGCCTCTGACATTTGTGTCTGAAGACGTTGCCTCAAAGCCGCAGACTTACCCGTCAAGAAATCTTCGGCGTCCCCAATGAGCTGCCCGTATTCCTCAAGCTCAATCTCGCCCGTACAAGGGGCAGAACAACGTTTGATTTGGTGGAGCATGCAAGGCCGTGTCCGCGCCTCATATATTGAATCCGAGCAGTTGCGCAGCCGGAAAGCGCGTTGCAGCGTATCAAGCGTCCGGTTCACCGCGCCTGCACTGGCAAATGGGCCGTAATAATCACCCTTTATATTACGCGCACCTCGATGTTTCGTTATTTGCGCGGCGGGATGGTCCTTACGCACAAGTATATAAGGGAAGCTTTTATCGTCGCGCAGCAGAATATTATAACGCGGTTTTAGGCGTTTAATGAGGCTGGCTTCAAGTAACAGCGCCTCCGTCTCCGACCCGCAAATCACGAATTCCATATCATGGGTGGCGCGGATCATACGCTGTATGCGGACAGTATGCCGAACATAGGCTGTGTAAGCCTTTACCCGCTTTCTTAAGTCCTTAGCTTTGCCGACATAAAGGACGTTACGATGCTCATCATACATACGGTAAACGCCGGGCTTATGGGGCAAGCGAGAGACAAAATCCGCAATAAGGCTCGGCCCATAGGCGGGCACTTTGGCGTCCTTATGTAACGGTTTTATGGATTCGGGCGGCAGCATAGGCCATAGGTAAGAGCTTTACAGGGATAAGGCAATTCTCAGGCTGATTTTTAAGGCCGCAATGTCGTGCTTTTAAGGATCGCAATGCCAGCAGGTCTCCATCATGCCTTGGCCGATGGGGCCGCCGGGCGGAAGCGCCTTCGCTTTGGTCACAGGCGTTAGCGGCGTCGCGGGTCGTTCCAAATGCGCGTCGATCAAAGAGACGAGCCATAATCCATGGCCAGACCCTTTCGTGCTTAAATCACCACGAATATCGCGCAAGACTTTATCTGTACGGGCTTTTACGCCTGGCGTCGTATTGCTATTGGCGAGGTCCATAAGGGCAAAGACGAAACGCGCCTGAACGCCTTTGGCAATTTCACCCGTGCGGTCATTGGCCGGGCGTTTCATGACGTAGGCGCGCGTTGTTTGAAGAACATCCATCAATCCAAGATTACGGCGGTCACGGCGTTTAAACTCAATCAGCCTCGCAGCGCGCCGAGGATCAAGCAAGACATCAAATGTCAGATCAGCCGCTGTATCAGCGGCGGCTGTGACATCAAAAGCGGGATAGGCCGTACGGCGGAAAAGCTCACGGTCACTATCGGCGATAGAGTAACTTACCAGCGACGGCGTTAGCAGGGCCAGCGTTTCATCTTTGATGTCCAACGCTTTTGGATCAAGCGTGCTCAGAACCGCGCCTAAAGCGCGGCGTTGATCGGCGGGCGAGACTAATTCAGCCGCGCCCTGCCCGTCGCCATTGAGCCCATAACTAAAGCTCATCCCACCAATATATTTAGCGGCCGCCGCCGTTTGGTAGCGGTGGTAGAGATAAATAGGGACGATGACTTTGTTAAGGTCAGACATCGGCTGTCCCTCTTGAATGCGATCAGCGCCGAAACGGTCCAAAGCGAGCTTTCGCACAGCCATGACATCTTCCAAAGCCTGAACAGGATCAGCGCCATTATCCCAGACATTTCCGAGAGGATGCGCTGTTCCAACACTGCGCGCATCGCTATCCGCGACATATTCCAAGCCGCGCTGAAGGGCGCTTTGCACAACGGCTTCACGCTCTTCACTTGATAAATCACCATAGAGCCAGATTGCGGCGAACTTATCCCATTCGCCAACGCCGACACCGTAAGTGTTTGAGAAGTCCATTTGTCCATTGGTCACGCGAACATCTGGCGCAGGGTAATCCATGACAGACCCTTTATTATATGTGCTAGCCGCGAAGTTATGCGCAAAGCCCAATGCATGGCCAACTTCGTGGGCAGAGAGTTGACGGATACGGTCTAGGGCCAATTCGACGGGGTCATCATCAGCGCCTGTATTGGTCTTCGCAGTCCCGACAAGGCCTTCAAAAATCATACGGTCTTGGCGAACGCGCAAGGAGCCAAGATTGACATGACCTTTCAGCATTTCGCCTGTGCGGGGATCAGAGACGCCGCCGCCATAAGACCAGCCGCGCGTTTGGCGATGCACCCATTGCACAACATTATAACGAATATCGAGCGGGTGCGCGTTTTCGGGTAAAATCTCCACGCGGTAACCATCGGGATAACCCGCCGCCGCGAACGCGTCTTTCCACCATTCTGCTCCGTCAATCAAAGCCTGACGAATGGGCTCTGGCGCGCCGCTATCAATATAAAACACAATCGGATTTATCGTTTCCCCCGCGTCATTCTTCTGAAGACGGTAACGCCTCGCAAGCCGCGTTTCGATCTGGCCCGATAGAGGCGCGCTGTAATCATAATGAACTTCTTCAATCGCCCCAGCACGCTGATCCGATTTTAGCGGCGTGTATCCCTCTTCAGGCAGACGGACAAAACTGTGATGCTGGATAAGGGTTGCATCGCGGCCATTAGCGGCCGTCGTGGCCACCTCATTACCCGGCTTGGCAGATGATAGCGTAAAGAACACATCCATTTCAACATTATCAGGGAAAGCATAGACATTATTTGTGTCCACCAATGTGCGGTCTTTTGCGAGGCTGAAACTGCCCTGATCACTATCTTTGAGATATTGCACAAGGTTCAAAACATCACTGGTGAGGAAAGCTGTTAAGTCAACGAGCAGTCCATCGGAGCCTTTGACGACATCGGCGCTGGCGAGAAATGAGCGGGCAAAACTTTCGCGCACAGCTCGTTCTTCGAGAGGGTTATTGGGGTCGGCGCGGTAGAGCATATTTTCCGCTTCGATAATGACCTTATTGCCCATCTGGCGGAATACAATAATCTTGCCGCTATCTCCCCAGCCGCGATCTAAACCCACGGGATTAGAGCCCAGCCCAGCCGTGAGTCGCGCGGTATGGATAAGCCGCAAAGAGACGCCATCATCCCCCGCTTTGGGCAGGTTCGCTAAGACCTTATTGTTACTTTTATCCACATAAAGATCGATGAATCCAGGGCGATGATCCAGTCCTGCCAGAGGATCAGACGTTTGAGCGGCAGGTTGGCAACCCGCCAAAATAAACAGAGCTATGATACTGATAATAATACGCATTTATATCCCCTTAGATTCAGTCAATTGTAACATGACCTTAGAGCTTTTGAAACATAACATACGCCTCAACGTCACCTTTTTCAGGGTCACGAAATGCCATGGGTAGCGTTCCGACAATCTTGAACCCCATTTTGGTCCAGAGATGCACGGCTGCCTCATTGGTCGAGACAACCAGATTATATTGCATCCCGCGATAACCTTGCTCTCGCGCGAAATTAAGCGAGTGCTGACAGAGATTTCTTGCGATGCCTTGGCCGCGAAATTCTGGATTCGTTACATAACCGCAATTGCAGATATGATCGCCTGGTCCCTGGTTATTAGGACGAATGTAATAAAGCCCCAAAAGCATTCCGCTTCGCTCTACTACAAACACCGTTTTGTCAGCCGCGAACCAATAGGCTAAGCCGCCCTCACGGTTTAAATCTGTCGGCAAAGGGTAACTTCTGCCTGACCGGATGACCGGCTTAACGAGGGCCCAAATGTCGTCATGATCAGCGGGTGTAGCGCGGCGAATATTCATAAGTGAGCCTTTTCATATAGACGGGACAGAGGGGGTTTGACATAAAGCCGCTATGAGTCAAACACCCGAAACTAATTTTGAGACTTTTTTGAAAGTCGACATCCGTACCGGCACTATAATAGAGGCCGTAGAATTTCCTGAAGCCCGCAAGCCTGCCTATAAACTTAAAATTGATTTTGGCGAGGACATCGGTATTAAAAAATCCTCAGCCCAAATTACAGACCTTTATCAACCAGAAGACCTTGTCGGCAAACAGGTCGCGGCCGTAGTTAATTTTCCGAAACGGCAAATAGGCCCGTTTATGTCCGAAGTTCTTACGCTCGGGTTTCATAACGCTGACAATCATGTCGTCTTGTTCAGCCCTGACACCGAAACGCCAAATGGATCCCGCTTGCTATGACCGACACATCACCTGACGCGTGCCAAATCTACCTTATCACGCCTCCGCAAATTCCAGATATGGACGCCTTTTGCAAAGAGCTACGCGCGGCTCTGTCCGTAGCGCCCGTTGCATGCTTGCAAATTCGGCTAAAAGAGGTGAATGGCGACAAAGCAGAGAGTTCAGCCATTGTTCAGGCTTGCGAGATTATAAAACCGATATGTTATGAACATGGAACACTTGTCATTATCAATGACGATCCAGATGTAGCAAAGCAGTGCGACGCGGATGGCGTCCATCTCGGTCAAAACGACATGGACTATTTTTCATCCAGAGAACTGCTTGGCGGGGATGTCATTATCGGCGTCACATGCCATAATTCAAAAGGTCTCGGTTTCGAGGCGGCAAATGCAGGCGCGGATTATGTGGCCTTTGGAGCGTTCTTCGAGACGTCAACCAAGCCCACAAAACACCGCGCCACAACGGAGATTTTAGAATGGTGGCAAGAAGCCGTCGAAGTACCGAGCGTCGCGATTGGCGGGATAACCGTGGACAATGCAGCGGGCATCATAAAAGCGGGCGCGGATTTTATAGCCGTGTCGTCGGGCGTGTGGGCGCATCCGGACGGGCCAGCCTCGGCAGTCTCGCAGCTATCAGCCTTATGTCAGGCGCATTCACAGCGGGACTAAGCACCGCAGCTTATGCCGACACCTCAACAGTAACCCAGCCTTCCGTCAGTTTCGAAGATGCCCTCTCCGCCTATAATGGCGGCGATAAATTTACCGCGCTTTCCAATGCGCGCGCCGCCGCACGCAAAGGATCTGCGGATGCCGCTGTCATGGCAGGCTATATTTTGCGCAAAGGCGAAACTGGCACGATAAACCTCAACGAAGCCAAATCCTGGTATATGCAAGCGGCCAATCAAGATCATCCAGATGCGCTCGTCGCGCTGGGTGAAATGGCAATAAAAAATGAAGCTGGCCTGACGCAATCTGATGCTGTATCCTATCTTACGCGGGCCTCTGATCTAGGCCGCACGGACGCTATGCGCGCCTTGTCCGACCTTTACCGCACGGGCCAAGGCACGGCCCCTAGCGCAAAGAAATCAGAAAACCTTTTAAAGAAAGCCTCACAAAGCTTTGACCGTGACGCGACGAAACGCTTGGGCGATAGCTATTTTGATAAAGACCCGAAAAAGGCTTTGAAATATTATGAGCAAGCCGCAGATGCAGGTCATGTCGAAGCCTCATATATAGCCGGCGTTATGTATGCGGAAAACTTTGAAATCCGGCCCAATTCCCACAAATCAGCCTCATTGCTAAAGCAAGCCGCTGAAGGCGGCCACGCCGCCGCCCAAGCCGATTATGGCCTCCTCGTCTATCAAGGATACGGCGCCGCAAAATCTGACAAAGAAGCCGCCAAATGGTTCGAAAAATCTGCTAAGGGCGGCGACAAAGAAGGACAGTTTCTATACGCCTTTACCCTCGCCAAAGGCGAAGGCGTGACGCAAAGCTTTGAGGAAGCTTATTACTGGCTCTTAAAATCAGATAAGAGCGGCAATGACGATTACGACAAAGATCGTGCGGAGCTTAAGAAGCGGTTAGAAGCGAATGTGGACGCCGCAATTTTAAACCGTGCCAGGGCCCGGGTAAATTGAGTACAGAGTGCCTCTTATTGGCTGGATATTGGCAAAAGGGGAGTGTACAAAATTGGAAGTTCACTCCTCATAACAGACATTAGCGAGCGGCATGATTGAAACGAATTTAGGACGCCCTCGCAATCACAACTTGACCCAAAAACAGACCTTGAGGTGCTTTCTTATCTGAATATTTTAGTGCTAATTATTGACCCTTAGTTTTATATCAGCGCGTTCATATCCGGGAATAAGACTTCGGTATCAAAATCTATCGTTTCGCCCGCGAAAGCGCTAGGATCTTGCAGTGTTTCGGCACTAGTTACGTTAGCAAAATTATCAACACTGAGGTCCGAAATATCTACGTCGACTAAGGTCAGGCTATTGCCACTGCCAAAATCGAAAATGACATTATTCCCCGCTTGAAATGCAACGGACATAATTTCTGCGAAGGTGTCGAAATCGGTTCCTCCCTGTAATATGTTAATCCTCTCATTTGAGACGGCTTGGAAATCGAATATCACGTCCGCTCCATCATCTATACCATAACCGAATGTATCTACCCCTGCTCCTCCGAAGAGGCTGTCGTCCCCTGCGGATCCTTCGCCACCATAAATATAATCATCCCCGCCAAACCCAAAAAGGGAAACCGATGTGTCTGTCACGGTCCATGCAATAGTATCCCCATAATTGGATCCAAATATTCTCTCAATACTTACAAAGCTATCGAATTTAGCATCCCCTGAGAGGCCAGGCCCGGTTCTCAGTTGTATATTTTCTGTCGATGCTAGATATGAGACAGTATCGAAACCATCGCCGCCATCATGACTATCCGCGCCAGCGCCGCCAAAGAAGAAATCGTTCCCTGCGCCGCCGGTCATAATATCATCGCCGTCTTGGCCAAAGATAGTATCGATTCCATCGCCGCCACTGATAATATCGTCCCCGTCGCCGCCAAGGAGACGATCATTGCCACCTGCACCGTTAAGGATATCTGCGCCATCACCACCGCTAAGGCGGTTGGCCAAATCATTGCCCGTGATATCATCATCAAAGCTCGAACCGACAACCCATTCAATAGAGCTGTAGCTATCGCCCATGGCCTCGCCGCCTGTCCCGCCTGTCACAAGATTAAGCGTCACGCCTGCCGCTGCAGTTGCGTAATGGGCCGTATCAATGCCAGCCCCGCCAATCAGCATATCCGCGCCTTCGCCGCCATAGAGCCTGTCATTACCGCCTGCGCCGTCAAGGACATCATCACCGTCAAAGCCGCGCAGATCGTTAGTCCCGCTTGAGCCTGTCAACGCATCACCAAAATCAGAACCAAAGACAGTTTCTATCCCGAAATATGTATCACCTGCCGCATCACCCATTGTGCCGCCCGTTGCAAGACTGAGCGCAACCGCTTCGGTGGCTAATCTGTAATTAGCGACATCTGTGCCTACTCCGCCATTTAGCTGATCTGCACCCCCTGAGCCGTAGAGCGTATCATTACCTTCTTGGCCGCGCTGCACATCATTGCCGTCGCCGCCATAGATTCGATCTATGCCGCCGCCGCCATTAATAACGTCATTCCCGCCTTCACCATAAAGGAACTCATTGGCATCAGAGCCTGTAATAGTGTCGTTAAAATCAGAGCCATAGAAGCGCTCTATATTGGCATAGCTGTCACCCGCCGCATCGCCAAGCGTTCCCCCGGACTCCACATTAAAGACAACCCGCGAGGTCGCATTGCGGTAATCCATTGTATCAAAGCCCGCACCGCCATCCATAAAGTCTGCGCCAGAATTTCCTAGGAAACGATCCGCGCCAAGCCCCGCTAAAAGAGCCGCGCCATCTGTGGTCCCCGTAATAACATCATTTAAATCAGACCCAACTACGCTTTGTATATTCGTAAATTGATCCCCGGCATTTATCGCAGAGGCGGAAATACTATAATCAACGATATTGTTTCCACTGCCGCCGTCATAGCTATCACTACCGTCTGAACCGAAAAATACATTGTCTTCAGCATCACCGATAAGAGTATCGTCAAAATTTGAACCTTGCGCGTTTTCAATAGAGATATAACTATCGCCTTCGGCGTCGCCGCCAGTACCCGTAGCTGTGGCTAAATCAACCGTTATAGCGACACTGGAATTGGCGTAACTCACCGTGTCAATTCCTGTGCCACCATCCATAACATCGGCCCCGTCATGTGTATCGATTAAGTTATCAGGGTCTTCTTCTTCCGTGTCGCTATCCTCAGTGCTGGAGAGGAATAAATCATCTCCCTCTTCGCCGAATAGCATGTCATCGCCCGCCCCGCCGTCAATTATGTCGTCACCTACTGTACCAATCGGGACAATCGTGCCGCCTTCAGGAACAAGCACTGTGCTGCCTGCACGATTAACCACTCCAGTATCAAAAACCCAGTTTTCTAAGAGGTTGGTATTGGTATCATCAGCCAGCACAAAGGCATCCGCTGCGATCTCAGTTTGTGTCCTGACACTATTCCAAATACGGATATCGCCAACGCTGCCTGAGATGCTTTGATTAGGGTCGAGAATGGGATCATTTACAGCATCTTGTTCTGGCCCGATAACCAAGCTACCGCCTGTTTCTATGGGAGGAATATTCGCATTAATGCCATGATTATAAACCTCAACACCATCAACATATATAATAAACCGGCCGACAGGATTTCCGTTACCAAAATCCAAAACCTCATAAGTAAATGAGAGGCGGTGCAAAGCGCCATCCTCTAAAATGTCCGTTGAAACACCCGTATCGAATCCGACCTGTCCTGCAATCCATATCCGGAATTGGCCATCGTGATCATGAAGTAAAATTTCATTGTCAGATCCCTCAACGGCATAGGATAAATATGTGGAGCGATCACCCGAGCCGCGCTCGATATCACTATTTCGATAGAGCATTTCAAAAGTGAAAGCAGCGCCGTCAAAACTGTCAAAGTCAGCGATATAGAGCCTATCAGTGACGTTTCCAGTATAACTTCCATCACTGAGCAGGCCTTGACCCCCAATATTCATCTCAAAGAAGCCGAAATCCATCAAAGCACTGCCCGTATCACCATAGATAGTATCAGTGCCCTTCCCGCCATTGAGGGTGTCATTACCCAAACCGCCATAGAGGGTGTCATCCCCCTCATTGCCGGAGATCTCATTATCCAAATTCGAGCCTGTCAGGCTATCAGCCCCCATACCGCCTTGGACATTTTCAATACCGGAAAAAGTGGTTGTGGTGACATCAATCCCGCTCGGCAAGGCAATTTCAAATGCGCCCGGCGTGTAGACGCCATTGTCATCGGTTAGGCCGCTATTGACCTGCCCAAGCGCCTCACTGATACCGCTATCAGAATAACGTAGCAAGTCTTCGCGATGGCGAACATTCTGTTCAGCATTGCGGAATACTTCGTCCGGAGTAAGATCAATCGTTAAAAAACCAGTACCCCCACTGTCATATTGTAGAGTACGCGCCTCTGTCGTGCCTGTATCGGCCCAGACAATAGATTCAACATATGTTGTCGAAAGGGTTGCAACACCTGTCGATAAATTGACAACCACACCTTGATCAGCACCAGAGGCTTCAAGCGTGTCAAAACCGAGCCCGCCAAAGACCTGATCCTGTCCGCGTCCAGCCACGATAATATCGTCTCCCGCGCCGCCATCGACAAGGTCATCACCCTGCCCACCAATAAGGTAGTCATCCCCGCCAAAGCCGTATATTTTATCATCCCCAAGGCCACCGGAAAGTTGGTTACCGATAAGCGCATCATTCCCGCCGCGCAGAGTGTCGTCGAGATAAGTCCCGATGATATTTTCTACATTCGTAAACGTCCCGCTCATCACGCCTGAACCCAAGCGCACATCAAGCGTGGAGGTTCCTGCATCAATATCAGCCACCACGAAACCATCGTAACCCGTAAAACTCGGGCTTACAAAAAGGTCCGGAATATCAGACCGTAATTCCGCCAAATACTCAAAAGTCAGCGTATCAATGCCGTCCCCGCCATCCGCATAATCTGTATCACTCCTTGAGGCTGAACCATTCGCGTTACCAAAGCTAATGAGGTCATCGCCGTCCCCCCCATAAATTTCATCATCGCCATCACCGCCATAGAGAAAGTCATTGCCTGCGAGACCTTCGATATAGTCATCCCCGCCATTGCCTATAATCCCATTGGACCCATTCGTGCCGCGAAGCGTTTCCCCGCCAAGGTGTGATCCTACAGCATTTTCAATACCTGTTAAAGAAAGAGCGTTTCCATTGCTGTTTTGAGACGCATAAGTTGAATCCCCTAGGTGAACATCTGCGCCGTTCTCTAAAACCACCGTGTCGATACCATCTCCGCCATTAAGGGTATTTACGGCCCGATTGGCCTGAAGCATATCATCACCATCTCCACCATCGAGCGTAACAGGACTATTATTAGATGTTGAGCTTGTGGATGCAGAAATACGATCATTCCCAGCCCCGCCGGAAATGAAACCACCGCCTGTCCCAAGACTGATTGTGTCATTCCCATCCTCCCCATAAATGGTCATTCCGCTTGCTACATTATGACCTCTAACGTCATCATCACCTGCCCCTGCATAAAATACATCCACACCCTCAATGACGGGTCCGTTAAAAAACACCTCACGGAAATTTATTGTATCATTAAGGTCGGTGCCGATAAGCGTTTCAATTCCCGCAATATTCAAAGAGACGTCGACATCAGAGAGAATTTCAAAGGTTAACTCATCATTCGCTAAGTCGCCATCTTCCTGCCTCTCATTCGTCAGCGCATATTGGCTGGCCGAAAAATCAAGTGTATCGGTTCCGGACACTGCATTCAGGATCAGCGTATAATCCTGTGTAAGCTCGCCGGCATTATCCCAGATCAGCAGATTGTTGCCAGGCCCGCCATTCCCGCGTTCTATACCAATACCGGAGAGATAAATCGTGTCATTACCACTAGACGTAAAAAACAAATCTTCGCCGATTATAGCGCCATTTCCGCGGATGATATCATCCCCATTACCGCCAATCAGGCTCTCAGCCTCTGTGGTGCCAGTGAGAACGTTATCGCCATCACCGCCATAAATTTGCTCAATACCCTCTACTGTATCCGTTCCGACAATAACGCCATTAACGTCATATTTCACAACTGTTCCTGCTGCACCATCAAAGACGATGTAATCAACTTCGCCCGCAAATTGTGCCGCCTCAGCGCGGTAATTCAAACTTGCTAGTTCCGCTGCCAAAGCAGGCGGAACAACGGCCGCTCCATAAAATAAAGTATCAAAACCGGAGCCTCCGATGAGCGTATCATCACCATGGCCTGATGTTAAATAATCGTCACCTGAGCCGCCATCAAGCGTATCATTGCCGAGGTCACCAAAGAGGAAATCATCGCCATCACCGCCATCGAGGGTATCATCGCCATCAAGTCCGCGCAGAGTATCATTGCCGCGCGCGCCATCAAGAGTATCATCATCGAAGCTGCCAAAGATACTGTCCCTGACGTCGGACCCAATAACCCGCTCTATACTTATCAAATTCCCGATAAAATTTGCCGGAAGGGTTAGGCCTGCACGCTGATTTGCAGGTAAAAGCAAGACATTGGCCGCCGTCGTTAGCCCTGCATAGGACGCCGTGTCAAAACCGTTACCCCCATCAATAATATCCGATCCTCCGCCGCTCGCAAGAACATCATCGCCGTCCCCGCCGAGCAGTTCGTCATTTCCTAAGCCGCCATTAATGAAATCATTTCCGCCAAGCCCGTTAATTGAATTCGCTTCGCTATTCCCAATTAAAAAATCATCACCGGCCGTGCCGTTATAGGTCCCTGTCGTGCCCAAAGGGATATTTACGGCACTAGCAAGGAAGCCTTCTGTAACAGGGCCACCTACGGTGTCTGAGAACAGATAATTTTCAACGTTGTCCATAATATTGGTGCCAAAGTCAGGCTGACCCGTAGCTGGGTTTACATGCTCAATAACAAAACGGCCATCATCAAGAAATGAGAAGGAAAATTCGGCCAGTGTCGCATCAAAAATGACTAAATCCGTGCCTGTCCCGCCGTCAATTTCATCATTGCCTTTGCCGGGCGTAAAGACATCATCTCCTGCAAGACCTGACATAATGTTACTCATATCATTTCCCGAAATTAGATCATTGCTAGCGGAGCCTGTGACTGACACTTGCCCTTCTTCGAGGACGATGACGCCTGAGGTGGACCCATCAACGATATCCAAAAACTCCGCACCCAAAACAGTATCGAAACTTGGTAAATCGATAATGTTTTGGATGTCCGGAAAATCGAGCTGATCGAAGATACTGTCTAAATCGGCAGAAATATCAAAGACAATAGACGTATCCGGCAGTAGCCCCAAAAGAAGGTCAGACACATTATCAAAGAGAGCATTTATACCGAGAGATTCCAATATAGGATCAAGGATAGGCGCAACGATTAAGTTGAAGATAAAGTCAACCGCATCCAAAACGTCTTCAACCGGGGATAATGCATCCGTGAGAATGTTCATCGGGGTCTGTAAAAATGACAACTGACTGGCAATTCCGCTCAATTGATTGGCGATAGTTTGCGCTCCCGGTAGCACATCGGAAATATCACCAAAGACACCGTTAATGGTATCCAAACTATCTATCACATCACACAGAAAGTGATCCAAACCATCTACGGCATCAAAGTTCATATTAGCGGTGCCAAAAATAGTCAGCACTGAAGCTTCAAGCGCGGCGTTACTGCCCGCATCGCCATCTGACAGGCGGCTATAGGCGGAGTTTGCCAAGTCAACACTCGTTCGCAAATTACCGATACGATTTAGCGCCGTCTCAACAGAGTCTTCATATGACTTCAATTCATTGACCATATCGTCGACAAACTGTTGTTCATCCTCGAGTTTATCATCGAGCCGTTTCGCGCGGCTTTCAATATCGCGAACAGCATCGATTAATGTCTCAAAGACATCATCCAGCTTATTTGCAACCGGCTTTAAAGAGCCGACTTTGCCAACTAATTTTAGAACCGTTCTGAATCCGCCCATCACATCAGCGACGGTATCTGCGGCATTTTCTATTTTTTCAAAAATTGTCAACGCGTCCTGTACGGTCTCCGCTGTCTCGCGCGCAATTGTCAAACTATCCAGAACAACGCTGACTTTATTTTCAACATAAAGAAGGTTGACCGAAAAATCTGCGAGAGCGGATTGGGCAGGCGTTTGTTCCAAAGGAACATCACCGGGCGCCTCTACCAGAACAGGTACGTTCACATCAGGCAATAAGGGAATAATTTGCGATCCATAGGCAGGAGACGCGTAGCTTTCCAAGCCGATATCGAGCGCGGCAGGAGACACAGAGTCAAAATAATCCTCACGGAATGCAAAAGATTTGAAATACATAATACGCCCTTATGTTTAAGCTCGTTTCACTCACGCAAACGCCTGAGATTGGCATATGGGTATAGGAATACGAACAGACGCTAAATGAGGGATACACCTCAATTTTTCTCGGCGATCACTTTACAAGGTATCAGAGATAGGAAATTGAGGGATTAGCCCTATGCCGCGCGTAACATTTTGACGCTAACATCCGAAGCGAGCTTTAAAGCTGCTGACTTTGATCAAGCAGTCCTTCTTTCAAGGCGAGGGCCAATAATTGCGCTACAGAATGAACATTCAATTTCGCCATAAGCCGCGTCCGGTGGTTATCGACAGTTTTTGGGCTGATCGAAAGCCGTTCTGCAATTTCCACATTGGAACACCCTTCCGCAATAAGGTGCAATATCTGGCGTTCGCGGGAGGTCAGCGCTTCCAGTTCGGACGAGTCGTCCAAAATGGTCAGGACAGCCTTGGAAATATATCCTCCGCCGTCCAAAATCAATTGCAGCCCCTTTGTGATTTCCTCAGGCGGACATGTTTTCAGAAAAAGTCCGTCAACGTCAGCCGCCACCCAATCCGACAAATGCCCCGCGGATGTGAAGCCCGTTATAACGGCAATACGCGTATCGGGGCACCAACGGCGCACTTCTCCGAAAACCTGCATCCCGCGCGCCAGCGGCATTCCCGCATCAAGCGTCAGCAAATCAGGTTGAAGCTCTTTGGTCATGGAAATGGCTTCAAGCCCGTTAGTGGCTTCAGCAACAATATTTATCTGAGGAATAGTTTTAAAAATATCTTTGAGTCCATTGCGGACAATCGCGTGATCGTCAGCTATGATGACTCTTCGGAGATCTTTTAATGACAATGGTACAGCCCCCTAACCCGTTAAAATGGAATCTAGCGCAGATATTTGCGTTTGTCTTGGTTTTTCTATGTTTAGCAGGGAGTGCGAGCGCGCAAACGATTGAACTCACGCCGGAGACCTCCATTAAAAACATTCTAAATCATATGGAATTACGTGAACCGGATAGTTTGAATTTTGACACCGCCACAGAGCGTTTGACCGGTGATACAACGCTGTCTGACACATTTGAAACATTTCCAAATAGACAATTCCCTGTGGGTAGCTGGTTAGGCGTCAAACTTGTCAATGCAGGGACCGACAGCGGAGAATGGCGCCTTGATACGCAATTCGCTCTTTGGGAGCCAAATACGAAAATTTATTCAGTTCACCCCAATCGGACGCGTTTGATTTTCAAAAGTAATTGGCAAAACTTAAAAATCAGCGACCGCTTAGAGCCGGAGCGGGTCAATTCGTCCGCGCCAATTATTTTAAGCCCTGGTGAGTCTGCGGAAATATGGATAAATTTCGAAGTGGCATCGATAAGTCAACTAGGCATTCAATTGTTGACCCCAGAGGACCTATTGAAATCCAGAACACAATGGAGCGTTCGATTCGGAGTTTATATCGGGATTGGCTTCGCCCTTATTGGATTTCTATGGGTTTTTTCTTTATTACTGCGTTTTCCACCGGCCTTCTATTTCTCAGTTTTTTTTGGGTTGTCTGTTCTGTTGTTCATCGCAATAGAAGGTTACTTTTTTTATTATCTGCATCCAAACGCACCGGGTTTAAACAAATGGGTTGTGTTACTCATTCGATTTTTTATGGCGCTGGCATATCTTCAATTTGCGAGATCTTTCTTAAATCCGCGGGGAAAGTTTCCAAGATTTGAATTTGCACTAAAAACGTTCTTAGGACTCGCTATAATTTTACTCGTTCTAAATTTAGTGGCTTATGGCCCGATTGCCATTTTTCTGATGGTTATCGGTACTATTTTTTATATTATTCTTATTTTTTGGGCAGCGATCTTGGCAATGCTGAAGCGTATTTCTGGCGCTCCATTGTTCTTTATAGGGACGATGTTATTCGTCGCCAGTTCGACCCAGCTTATATTGGTTGTGACGGGGGTCACTGATATTACCTTGAGGGAATCCAATGACCGTGCAAGTGGTTTGGGAATATTGCATGGCGTTGTATTCTCCGCCGCGCTTGTCACGCAAGCATTCGGTTTACGAAAAGAGCGCGATCAGGCTTTAGCGACAGAGCTTGAAACCTCGAAGAAGAACCTGAAAATTGCCAACTCCCTAATCGACGCCGAGCGCGATCGAGATCGCGCTCGGAGTCTTGCTGAACGAAATCGCGCAAGGCTCGCGACTGCGAGCCATGATCTTCGCCAACCCCTGACATCTTTAAAACTGGCTCTTGAGGAATTTCATGAAGAGACGCCGCGCCTAAAACCTAAATTAAGCGCAAGCTTGGATTATCTAAATTCGATTTTAGGGTCATCACTATCTGACACACGCCAAACCGAAGAAGATCATCATCATTCACATCCTACCGATGAACCCGTTCCTTTAGCCGTCGTTTTCACGAATCTCGACCGCATGTTCGCCGCAGAAGCAAAAGCAAAGTCACTAGAATTGATCTTTGAAAAAACAGATATTATTGTTCAGGCCGATGTCGTCTCGCTCATCCGCTCTATGTCTAATCTCGTCTCCAATGCAATTAAATATACCCCCTCGGGGAGCATTGCGGTGGGCGTTGAACTCGACAATGACTATGCAACATTGGTGGTCACAGATACAGGCCTCGGCATGGATAAGGAGACTCTAAAGCGCGTCATGAACAGCTATGAACGCGCTAATGACGATGTGGACGGCGAAGGCTTAGGGCTGTCCATTGCCGCAGAGCTAGCCCGAAATCAAGGTTGGTCATTCGAAACCCAAAGCGAGCCGGACCAAGGGTCTTCATTCCGCATTGGAAATATTTCTATTATCCCAGCCGCCTAGTTCACCAAGTTGAGACGATGCCCATCACAAAAATCCTGAGCATTCGATAAGCCTAAATCTTACACATAAGGTGAATTGAAACATGGAAATTATATCGGCAATCCCCCCAAGGCGACCTAAACGTCAAATGATGGGACCTCCCCGAATGACCACAGAAATCCCAGCGCCCCACCTCTATACTTGCCGGATAACCACTATTCACTTTTGCGAGCTTTCACCCAATCACTTCAATGTCCGCGCGACCCTGAACCCGTAATCATCATAGCGGTAATCTGTTGTATATCGTAGGCGTTTCGAGGCCCGCATTTGATAGCCGTGCGTGACCCAAGAGCCGCCGCGCATGACACGAAATTTACAGTCTCCATCCTTGCGCGCCTTGCCATTGGCGGGCGCGCCTGAGTGATTTGGGTTCCAGCAATCTTCTACCCATTCATAAACATTGCCGTGGAGATCATGAAGGCCGAAGGCGTTAGCGGGATAGCTTCCTACGGGTAATGTCTTTTTCAGATAAGGGCCTTGCGGACCGCCGCCATAAGGTTTTTCGCCGTTAAAGTTGGCATCATAAGCCCCAAGGCTATACCCCATTGAGAAAGGTCCATCTTGGCCTGCCCTCGCCACATATTCCCACTCGGCTTCTGATAGGAGACGGTAGTTAAGACCAGTCTTACGGCGGAGCCATTTCACGTAAGATTGAGCATCTTGCCAGCTAACATTTATCACTGGACGAGTGCCTTTGCCCCAGCCCATATCTTTTGGCCGGTGACCACGACACCCTCCGCCCGCAACACAAGCATTCCACCGCTTAAATGTGACTTCGTATTTGCCGACCTCGAACGGATAATCAATCGTCACCTCATGCCGCGGACCTTCATTGCTGTCGCGGCGCTTTTCAGTCTGGGGCGACCCCATCATGAATGTCCCTGGCAAGATCGTCACCATATTCATGCTCGGATGGGACGGACGGCCATGATCGCGCCTCTTGGGCGCGGAAATCTTTGGCATAGGTTTCTTCGCGTTAAAGGACGCGTAATAGATAGCTTCAGGAGACGCCGGATCGTTTGCGCATGCGGTCTCCACGACCATGGGAGAAGAGGTGAAAGCGATCACACAAAGGCTAGTTAGCATACGAGACATCCCTGCCCTCCAAAGTGCCTCCCCAGACCTTCAAAGGGTATTATCAATATGGGATGTAGCTTACCCGTTACAAATGGCAAGACAGTTAATGCGTCGTGAATTTTTTAGTTGAGAACAACGTGTAATTCATGACCACCGCGCCGTTTTGGGGTTGGGGAAATAAAGACATTGCTGTGGCCTAAAACGGGATGTCCCATCATAACGGTTTGAGCGCCATTTTCGACAAACCAGTCGATTTGTGGGCTCACAAAGGTTGCGACAAGACCTTCTTTACGGCGCAGGAAAGACGGACGGTTAGGGCCAGATTTCGTGGCCTCCACCTTGACCATGCGCAGCGTCAATGACGTGCCGTCATCCGCCATAGCCCAGAAGCGATCTCTGACAAAAGCCTCCATTTGCTCACTGCTTGCAGTCTCCCATTTTGGCGGAGATTGAAGGTCGTAAGGCAGGGCCGTCATGCCAGTCTGTGCCGTTGCAACGCTACCTGCGCCAAGCACGCAAACTTGCCCTGCTAAAAATACGCGCCGCGTAGGCTTGGAAATATTTTGCAAATTAATCATTTTCAGCTCCTAATGTCTAATTTTCGGGAACTTTAAAAATTCAAAGTTTGCACCCCCTATTGCGTTTCCTCCCATATAATATTTTTCTTTAGATTGCAAAAGTTATTCGCTCCAAACCTCGGAAATTCAACGGTTTTTTCTAATTTTGACTTGATTTTAGGGCAAAAACTTCTTAGCGCTTATCTATGGCTATAGATATGATACATGCAACCGCCGAGTCGTTTTCAGACTATGTTGGTGACACATTCGACCTACACACTGATGATGGCGTTATCACCCTCACATTGGATAATATTAAACTCCATGACGAAAAATATATGCGTGATAACCACCTCGAAATCCAAGGCGTGGTCTACCCTCCGCGGAGACCTTTTTCGCTGACCTTTATCGGGCCGCTAGACCCCGTATTAGCGGCATCCATGCACCCACTTAAACATGCAACGCTGGGCGAATTAGAACTCTTCCTCTCGGCTTTTCAGAAAGACCAAGATGGCGTTCTTTATGAGAGCATATTAAATTAACCCGGAGCGGCGAAGCAGCCCCCCTAAAGAGCCGCCACGCCTATATATGCCGCGGGCCTAAATCCGGAGACCATTTCATTTCAATGTGATGGCCATTCATGCCTGTTTTTTTAAAGCCTTTGCGGAGATACAAATTTAGCGCCGGATTATTTTCTATTACGTTGAGTGTGATGGGAACCTTACCCCCTTGAGCTTCGTTTTGCAGAGCAGAAAGGATGTCGCTGCCTATGCCTCGGCCTTGATATTGAGAATGGACGGTGAAATCGATAATGTGCATGTGATCATCTGCGCGGTTGAGAATCAAACGGCCTATATCGACGCCGTCCAGTTGGATAATCCTATGAACGGCCGTCAAATAAGACATTTGATAAGAAACGCTCTGCAGCTCGAATTGGCTATTCAGGAATTTCGTCTTTTCTTCTGGTTTCCAAATAGAATAGGCGAATTCCCATTCGCGAGAGTCGGCGTATAAATCTTGTAAATACTTTTTATCACCGTCGTCGATGATGCGAAAACTAACTTTGCCAATCATAGTTATCCGTATTCAATAAGCGTTAAAAAAGGTACCGAAATTTTAACAAGGTTTCGCCCATAATAAAAGGGCGCAAACCGAAACTTACGCCCTTAACCAAAATTTTGCATCACTTAGTTACGCGACGGGAATAAGCCTTGCAGCGCAATAATATAGTTCACCGCCAAATACGGCATCATATTATTGACAGGTAATGAATTCCCAGAGCTCCCAACAGCTGTCGTCGCAGCGCCAGGTGCCATTGTCTCATCCACGGCCGCATTTGAATAAAAATTCGCGGTCGCAACAGCAGAGTTTGCGAGGACATTGCCATTGCCTTCTTCGGTCGAGCCATTATCGTCTACAGCTCTCAACGCCGTTTGTACGGTATGAGAATGCGGTGCCAAATTTGCCTGGGTTAACGTATTGGTCTCTACGCCCCCTGCCTGGCCGAGCCTGCGGCGGGTTAATCCAGGACCTGTTCCGCCGCAATCGCCAAGAACGGCGCGTCCGCGCATGCTCGGAAGTCCAAAGCTCGTGCGACCATCACCCCCATATGTGGTTCCCAATAGAGAGAACAGAGATTGATTTGAATTAATCGCGAGAATTTGTCCGTCGCACAACGCCCACCCTCTAGGCGCAAAATTACCGCCAAACATTATTATTTGTGCTAAAAATGGTTCTGACATAAATGCCTCCTTTTATCTGCTTTTCAGCCTAGTTGCGCGATGGAAAAACACCCTGCAGGGCGATTATGTAATTTGCGGTCTGAAACGGTTGCATATTCGTATAAGACGCTCCAGATCCTGCAGTGTTCAATGTTGTCGTCAATGCGCCTGGCGCCATATTCTCATCTGTCGCCTCAGTGGCGTAAGGCTTGGCCCCACCGCCCACAGCATTTGCGAAAACCCGTCCTGCGGGTTCACCAGAATTAGCATTGTCATCAACAACATTGATAGATGTTGTCATGGCATGGGAATGATTTGGCATCGTTGCCGAGGTCATAACTGTGTTTTCAGCGCCGCCTCTTTGCCCAAGCCTATAGGTTGATAATCCTGGTCCGCGGCCTTGCTGGATAGGGGCCCGTCCGCGGAGATCTGGCAATGCCATGGTTGTGCGTCCATCCCCCCCGTAAGTGGTTCCGATAAGGGAGAATAAAGCTGTGTTTTGCGAAATCGGTAAAAGTTGACCGGCGCAGAAAGCCCAAGCACGAGGGGCGAAATTGCCCCCAAACATCGTGACCTGCGCGATAAATGGATCTGACATAGATATCCCCTATTAATTACGTGATGGATATGTGCCGAAAAGGCATATAATAAAGTTCATGGCAAGAAATGGCTGATCATTCCCCATGGCTTGCTGAGCGCCAGCAGGTAAAGCGCTGACAGTTGCGGCATCACTCCTGAGTGTGTCGCCCTCTGTCGCTACATTTGTATATAATTCCGCCGATCCGGTTGCTGTCGCCAGCGCTCTTCCCGCTGCTTCTGGTGAATTGGCGTTATCATCGACAACATGAATTTGCGTCGTATGACCATGAGCATGAGCTGGCATATTCTGAGACGTTAGCGTTATGCGTTCTTGGCCGCCTCTTGCCCCTAATCGCCTATCCGAAAGCCCTGGTCCGTTGCCCGCGTGAAGCGCAACTCTTCCGCGCAAATCAGGCAAAGCAAATGATGTCCGTCCATCGCCTCCGTAAATTGTTCCCAGAATTGAAAACAGCGCACTATTTGAATTAACTGCTATTAATTGCCCTTCGCAGAGCGCCCATGATCTTGGGGCGAAATTACCCGCAAATATAATAATTTGCCCTATAAAACCTTGTGACATCTAAGTCCCCTTTCACTTCGCCCCTGACCAGAGGCTATTATCCATATCGCCGGCGCCAAACGCGGCTTAATTTAAAACGACTTCCAGTTCGAAACCGCCGCTCTTCTTCTGCGTTGCGCTCAGAAAAACGTCGAACCGGCCTAATTCTTTGTGGGTCATGGTGACTACCCGGTCTCCAGCCTCCGCATATGCCGCAGCCCCGTTTGATTCGAATGTTGCCACGACGCCTTCGCGGCGTTTGAGATGAACAGGGCGGTGCCAACCAGATTTAACCGGGCTGGAGTCAACTAGCTTCAAAGTCATGATATCCCCCGCCTCGGTGCGGGCGGTAAATTTATCACCTATCAACGGCTCTAAGTTTTTGTGGCCTAATGTCTTCCAAGATGAATGTGTTGATGCGCCTGCTACGCCTGCAGCGCCAAGCGTCGCAAAACTTGCTTGCCCTGCCATGAACAGACGGCGGTTTAATTTCGGTGAACCCGTCACAAATATCCCCTTAATGTGTAAGAAATGGACCTATCAAAATAGTCCCTCGTTAGCGTTTATCTAATGTGCGCCCGCACACTAATACGCTTTGTTACGCACCAACTTCATGATTTGTAAAGGTATTCTTTGACAATTAATCACATTTGGAGACTTTCTAGAGGTTTTCTAGAGGGTTTATGGATTTGAATTTCGAATTAAATAGTCTACACCCATCATGGGCAGACGGGCGCAAACGACTCACCGTAAGCTTATTGGCGTGCGAAATTAACTCTCATGCCTTTCCCTGTAGCCGCATGGCTAAAACATAATCAGGCGTCACTTATCACGCCAATGGAGGACTAAATGGCTGTAGTTTGGACAGAGAATTTTGAAGATGCTAGCGGCGCGACAAGCCAAGCAGGCGTAACACGCAGCGCGCCGAATCACGCTGATACGGCAAATGGCGGCGGTTCAGATTTATACGGATCCGGTGACTATTTTGTACGAACGAACGGCGCCTTTGGTGACGGTCTAGTGGGCGTAAGTATGGAAGTACTCAATATTCAGGACACATCATATTGGCGCGGAGAAGACCTTGACGGCGCTGTTATAAGCCCAGATGTCATTAATTGGACTGGTATTGATATCTCAGGACAGACCAACCTTAGCTTCTCTGGCTTTTTTGCGGCAAACTTTGCTGGTTTTGATGCCATGGCCGATGAGATCCGCATTGAAGTTCAAATTGATGGCGGCGGTTATAATACAATATTGTTGTTCAGTCAGGAACTAAATTCGGCGTTCAATGGCGTCCTTGGCCTAGATGCCGATTTTAACGGTGTTGGTGACGATACCAATGAACTCAACAATACCCTCACAAATTATACAGCGAATATCGCCGGAACGGGATCAACGCTTGACTTGCGCATTACCGTGAGCGCAGATGGCGGCGGCGAAGAATTCGCCTTTGACCACTTTACGATCGATGCAACGCCAGCAGGCGGCCCTATTAATGGTACGCCGATGAATGACACCCTCACGGGCACAGCGGGCGACGATGTTATTAATGGCTTGGACGGTAATGATACGCTCAAAGGCGGCGGCACTAACGAAACAGATGGCGGCAATGATACGCTTAATGGCGGCGCAGGCAATGACCGCCTCTTCGGTCAAGGCGGCACAGATATTCTAAACGGCGAAGCAGGCAATGATCAGCTTTGGGGTCAGGAAGGCGCCGACGCGCTTGACGGCGGCACTGGAATCGATGGCGCTTATTACATCAATGCTACCGCCGGCGTTACGCTTAACGTCGCGACAGGCGGCACAGGCGGCCACGCAGATGGCGATACATATGTCAGCATTGAGCGCTTCTTCGGCTCGCAATTCGCAGATATGCTCACCGGCGCGGGCGATGATGATTTCCTTTACGGTCTTGGCGGTGATGACCTCATCAATGGCGGCGCAGGTAATGACCTTTTAGTCGGCGGCTTGGGGCTTGATACAATTAATGGCGGCGCAGGTAACGACCGCATTCTTGGGTCACAAGGCGTAGATACTCTTAGTGGTGACGGAGATAATGATAACATCTCTGGCGGCGCAGATAATGACATGATCAATGGCGGCGACGGCAATGATACACTTAGCGGAGATGCAGGTGCAGATACTATCAATGGCGGCGCAGGTATTGACCGCGCGATCTACACAAGCGCGACAGCAGGTGTGGTTGCCAGCCTCGATGCCGGTGGTTCATTTGGTGATGCCATGGGAGACAGCTTTGTGGATGTAGAAAACCTCTACGGGTCTTTCTTCAATGACACGTTGTCAGGCGATGCAGCTAATAACCTTATTGTTGGCCTTGCAGGTAATGACGAACTCAATGGTCTTGGCGGAAATGACCGCCTCATCGGCAGTGCCGGTGATGATACCCTTGAAGGCGGACTTGGCAATGACATCCTTATTGGCCAGGGCGATGCAGATACATTTGTCTTCTCTGGTAGTTCCGGCCAAGGTGAGCTTGACCGTATTATCGACTTCGAAGACGGCGTAGACACCATTGAACTCGATTTCTTTGGTTTTGTAGACAGTTTCAGTGACTTAATTCTGACTCAGGTTGGCAATCATGTCCGCATTGAAGAAGATACTGACTCAACAGGCAGCACAAATGATGCCGCAATCCTGGTCTATAACACGATGGTCGCTGATCTAACGGCGGATGACTTTGATATCTCTACGCCGCCGCCAATGGGCGAGCCTCTAAATGTGGACTTTGTAAAATCGGCTCCCGCGCAAGAAGACGCATTTGCGAGCATTGAAAGCGTGCAATTCCCTGTCGCGTTCTTCGAAGGCGAATGGCAAATCGATATCTCTAGTGATTTCTATGACGTCTATATGTAGTCAGATAACGACATAAACTATCAAAAGAAAAGCCCGGTTTTGACCGGGCTTTTTTATGTCTAATGATCATATCCTGGATTGGTTCGCGCGAGCTTTCGCATCAAGCCTGGCCAGACGAGATTATCTCCCATACCGGGCATAAAGGCGGCCGCGCCTTGCTGATAGACGCGCGCGCCCATCTCTTCAGGCTCTTCATGTAAGTGCTCTTCGCCGCCAACGGATTGCGCGAAAATTTGCGCCTTACAGGCATTTTCAAGAAAATACATCCGCAGAAAAGCTACACCGCATGACTTACCAAGTGTAAGGGTGCCGTGATTACGCAGCATCAGCAGGCTTTTCGCGCCGAGGTTGGCGACAATGCGGTCTCGTTCCTCAAGTTCCAACGCGATGCCTTCATAGTCGTGATAGGCAAGATCATTATAAACTTGCATCGACATTTGCGTATAACGGCGCAGACCTTTTTTCTGAGCCGAAACCGCCATACCATAAGGCGTATGAACGTGAATGACGCAGCCCGCATCTTCTCGCGCCGCATGGACTGCAGAGTGAATCGTAAAGCCTGCGGGATTAATAAAGTATGGCGTGTCCTGACAAATTTTACCGTCCATATCAATTTTGACGAGAGCTGAGGCTGTCATTTCATCGAACATGACGCCGTAAGGGTTGATCAAGAACCTATGCTCCATCTCGCCTTTTCCGTTGGCTTCATCGGGCAGTCGCGCTGAGATATGCGTAAAGACCAAATCGGTCCAGCCATGCATGGCGCAAAGGCGATAAGTCGCCGCAAGCTGCTTGCGCATCGCCCATTCGGCGTCACTCACTTTGCCGTTTAGGCTGGGAACGGTGGTTGGGCAGGGAATATTAAATCCAGCGTCAACTTGCATGGCGGATGTTTCGGCCTGTTTAATCTCACTTTGGGCATTCATTGCGGGTCTCCTTGTTTATATGCAATTATGCGCATATCACCCATCCCTGACAAGAGCGCAGATGAAGGCTTGCATCCGAGGCGGGAAACATTATTCCGAAATCATGATTAAGAGCCGTATATTTGGGAAATTGCCATGCAGCGAAACCGTAACCGCTTATGACTTCACCACGGATACAGGGTTTCGCGCAACAATATTGAGTTACGGCGCAACGCTGCAATCCCTCACCTTCCCTGATGGGACCGATATTGTATTGGGGTTTGACAATTTAACGTCTTATCTGGGCGAGCATCCCTATTTTGGCGCCGCCATTGGACGCGTTGCCAACCGTATAAGCGACGGGAGCTTTACAATTGACGGCGCAAATTATGAGCTTCCCAAAAATGAAAGGCCGAATAATTTACATAGCGGCCCCGAAGGCTTTGACCGCGTCAATTGGATTGGCGAAGTTGACGGCAACACGCTCATTCTGCGCCATACAAGTCCCGATGGACATCAGGGCTTCCCGGGTGAACTGCTTACCGAATTTAGGTTTAGCTTTGAAGGCAACACTCTGGGCTTAGATGTGCAAGCGACGACCAATAAGCCCTGCCCCGTAAATATTACCTACCATCCTTATTTTAATCTGACTAATGGCGGAGCGACGCCGTGCACTGATCATCACCTGCAAATAAATGCAAATTTTTATACCCATGCCGATTCGGCGGGCCTTCCAACGGGCGAGATATCGCGCGCGCCTTGCAGCGGGGTATATCGATATAACGACCCGAGACCCATTAAATCAAATGACCCTCTTGATCAGAACTTCGTTATTAAATCGCTTTACGCGGCTGACGATAAGATGGTGAAAATGGCAAAGCTCAGTTCGGACGTGACAGGCCACAAGGTGATAATCTGTTCCACCCAATCCTGCCTTCAAGCTTATACAGGGGCTTATATCCCAACAATGGCCGGTAAAGCTGGACTTACATATGGTTCTAATCACGGCGTCGCGCTTGAACCCCAAAGCTTCCCAGATGCTATAAATCAAGAGAATTTTCCAGATAACGTCCTGCGCCCAGACGAAATTTATACTCACAAAATAAGTTACACTTTTAGGCCCGGAGAAGCTCAGGCTTAAGGCTGGCTAACGCAGCATGTTCTGTAGCTGAAAGGCTGTCTTCGGACACAATATAAGTATGGATGGCAAAGACAACGGCTAACGTCTTTGGCAATCGCCTAAAGGTCTGGCGCTCCACACGGATATAGCGCGGCGCTTTTGGATCAATGGGCTTATCGACGCCTTCCCGGCGCGGTTGATGCAGTTCGGGGTCCGTATAGACAAGAAAATTTGCGCGCCCCAAGGGCTGCTCTACACGGATTGCGGACAGCATACGTTCCACCGTTTGGCTTACGCGAGAGAATTCGGGCACGGGGCCATGAATGCTCGCAATAGAACGGCCTAATTTCTCCCGCACATCCCAACTCGAAGGGAAGCACATGACAGCGGCGGTGAGAACGTGATGGTAATCCGTCTTCTGTAGAATGCAAAGGTCTTCCTGCACGCTTAAGAAAGCGTCAATAAGGGGGTGGGTTTGTGTTGATAACACCCCCATAAGATCTCTCAATTCAGCGCAGACCTCATAGGCTGCGTCAGTAGCTACAAACACTGTATCGCGATGCTGGTTTATCAATTCGCGGCGATAAGCCATTTGGAGGTCATGGCTGTCTGAGCGTGTTAGCCAGTCTTGCGCCGCAACTGGCTGCACACCTGGGAGACGCGCAGTGCGCAGGTCCAGCCAGGCCTTTATCGGGAGATTTGAATTCAATATCATATTTTGAGATTGCCAGAGACGCCATCACCTGTCACTTTTTATAGAAAATAAAGGGAGCAAAAAATGAAGACTTATCTGTTGGGGGTTTCCCTTCTGTTACTCACGGCCTGCAGCGCAGAAACCGCGCCGGAGGAAAGCAAAGCATCAACGACTGCGGTAAGCGCCGCTGCTTCTTATGACGCGGCTCTCGCCCAAGAGCTTGGCGCTGATGATTACGGCATGCGCAGTTATGTTATGGTTATCCTCAAAACGGGCCCCAATGACAAAACCCTAACGGATAAAGCAGAACGGGCAGAAATCTTTAAAGGGCATTTCTCAAATATGCGAAGGCTGGCTGAAGACAAACAGCTCATTCTAGCGGGCCCCTTTGGCGACCCTGAAGGCATCCGCCGCGGGCTCTATATCTTTAGCGTAAAAACCGTTGAAGACGCCAAAGCCCTTGTGATGACAGACCCAGCCGTTGCCGCAGGCATCTTCACACCCGAATTCACACCCTATTATGGGTCAGCAGCGCTTATGCAGGTAAATTCCGTGCATAAGCGTATTGCTAAAGAAAATCCGGGTTAAGGTATAAAGGCTAGACGCAAGTTGCGGCGTCAACATAGTCTAGGCCCAAAGCCTCACCGACAGCCGCATAGGTCAGCTTGCCATCGCAAACATTCAAACCATTAAGTAGATTAGGGTCAGATTTAAGCGCGGCTTTCCAGCCCATCTTTGCAATGCGTTTAGCATGAACCAATGTCGCCGCGTTCAGCGCATAGGTTGACGTGCGAGAAACAGCGCCCGGCATATTCGCAACGCAGTAATGCACAACGCCGTCGATAATGTAAGTCGGATCATCGTGGGTCGTAGCCTTGGAGGTTTCAAAACATCCGCCTTGATCGATGGCCACGTCAACCAGCACTGAACCGTCAAGCATAGTCGGGAGCATATCGCGGGTCACAAGTTTAGGCGCCGCCGCGCCAGGAATAAGAACAGCACCTACAACCATATCCGCATGCGTCAAAAGATCAGCGAGGACGACAGGCGTTGAACGGACGACCTTGGCTTTTACGCCAAAATAATTGGAGAGGGATTCCATCCGGTCATTGCTGCGTTCCAAAATCGTCACATCAGCGCCCATACCGACGGCCATTTGGGCTGCGTTGAAACCAACATCGCCGCCGCCAATGATAACGACTTTAGCAGGGGCAACACCTGGAACACCGCCCAGTAAAACGCCACGTCCGCCACCATCTTTCTGGAGCGCTTTGGCGCCGACTTGAATGGCAAGACGTCCCGCAACTTGGCTCATGGGTTTTAGCAGGGGTAAGTGACCCGCATCATCTGTGACGGTTTCGTAAGCAATACAGACAGCTTTGGACTTTATGAGATCTTTCGTTTGCTCAGGATCGGGCGCGAGATGCAAGTAAGTATAGAGAATTTGGCCTTCCCGAAGCATTGCTCTTTCGCCGGCTTGCGGTTCCTTGACTTTAATAATCATATCAGCGCGCTCAAAAACCTCTACGGCTGTCGAGACGATTTCTGCCCCGACCTCGATATAGGCTTCATCTAACGCGCCAATGCCAGCACCAGCTTGGGTTTCGACGATCACGCTTTGACCATCTTGCACAAGTTCAGCAACAGATTCAGGCGTTAGCCCGACGCGGTATTCGTGATTTTTAATTTCTTTTGGGACACCAATGAGCATCGACCTTCTCCATGTTAAGTGGGCCATATTTAGTGCGCATCATTTAGCAAAATCAGTGTTGAGAGTATTCCGAAAGAGTCTGGTAAATTTGCGTATATTTGATATATAATATCGGAAAATACGATTTTTCCAGGAAATTTTACGATGATTGACGGTATTGATTATAAAATACTCAGCGAACTCCAAAAGAATTGCAGGCAGTCTGTGGCCGATATTGGCGAGATCATCGGCCTCTCCCCCTCGGCCACACATCGCCGTATTGGGATATTGGAAAAAACGGGTATTATAGAGCGTTATGCGGCGCGGCTCAGCGGCGAAAAGCTAGGCTATGCCATGACGTTTTTTGTGGAGGTCTCACTTGAAAGCCAGTCCGAAGCCGTCCTCGCAGCATTCGAAAAAGCTGCCCTCGCCCGCCCCGAAGTGCTAGAATGCTACCTGACAACAGGGTCGGCTGATTATCTCATAAAGGTCGCGGCGCGTAATACTGAGAGCTATGAACAGATTTACAAACGCATCATAGCGGCCCTGCCCCACGTCAACAGAATTCAAAGCTCGCTCGTGATGAAAACGGTGAAACGCTGGACGGGTTATCCGCCGCGGCCGCTTTAAGCGCTAAGGTTTTGCGGCGCCGAAGCACGCAGCCACTGTCTTGTCCCCCGATTTATTCGGGGGTTTCCTAGTAATGAATAACCGCCCTTAACGTTTGGGAGCTCCCCGATTAAATTGGGGGACACAATGTTATAGAAATTAGAAATTTTTCGCCTGCTAGCGCACGCCAGTTTCCGAGCAATCACTCTTCTCTAAACGTATGATCCATTGCATCTGTCGCTGGCTTCAAAATATAGCTGAGAACCGAACGGCTTTCAGTTTGCATGAAGCTCTCAGCTGGCATTCCTGGTAGAAGCGTCAAGTGACTTGGAAGGCGGGCTAGCTCTGAAGGCGGAATTTCAATTTTGACAGAGTAATAAGGCATTCCCGTCACTTGATCGATGATCCTGTCTGGAGAGGACTGAAGAACCAGAGCGTTCATCTCAGGCGTGCTGCGCATGTTAAAGGCTGACAAACGCACAGTTGTCTTCTGACCTTTATAAATTTGGTCGATATCAGCAGGGTCAACTTGCGCTTCAATGATAAGGCGTTCATCGGCTGGGATGATCTGCATAATTTCTTGCCCCGGCGCGACAACGCCGCCAACAGTCGTAACCGTCATACTATGAACGCGGCCATCGACTGGCGCGATCACATCGATACGGCGAAGTTGGTCAGAAGCTGTCGTGAGTTGCTCTCTGAAGTCACTGGCCTCTGTATCGGCTTGGCGAAGCTCTGTTAGGACTTCGGATTGGCGCTCTCTGCGCAATTGAAGGATCTGCACATCTGTCTCAGAGATCGAATTTCGCAGGCGCGCGATCTCGGACTGATGATTAGCCACATCCCCTTGAAGGCGAAGCTCTTCGCGCTCTAACGTTAAAATGACGGGCTTAGCCAACCATCCTTTTTCAACCAAAACACGTTTCGCTTCGGCTTCTTCGCGGATCTTCATAGCCTGATTATTCTTTGAACTGATCAAGGAATTTAAGCCATCTATCTGGTCTTTAAATTGCGCCACGCGCTGCCTAAGTTGGTCAACCTGACCATTAGCGGCAATTCGGCGGGCATTGAATAAGCTCTCTTGTCCTAACATGGCGGAGGCCACAATGGGGTTATCTTTCGCGCCTATCAGGTCATCCGGCCAGGTGATAAGGGTCTTAGAATCCCGTTCAGCCTCTAGACGCGCGACGCGCGCCATGGTTTCCCGTAGGCGCGTCTTTACAAGCTCCTCATTGGCCCCGAGCATGGTTGGGTCAAGCTGCATAACGATGTCGCCTTCTTTGACAACATCGCCGTCCTTGACAAAGATTTCACCTACGATACCGCCGTCAAGATGTTGTAATGTCTTAGGTTTTCCTTCGACAACGACAACGCCCGGCGCAATGACCGCGCCTTTGATCTTAGCCAACGACCCCCAGACAAGACCAATGCCGACAAGGAAGAAGATACCAATGAACCCCATGAGGAGGAAACGGTCATAAGGCTCTTTAGCCGGTTTTTGCTGCGCGGCTGCGGCCAACATTTGTGGATCTAATTGCATATTCATTATCTGCGTCCCGTCATTGTCGGCGCTGAAATTGAGAAACCCCCGCCGCCAGATGGTTTAGGAGGCGTGCCTTTTGGCGGGTTGCCTTTTGGAGCGGGGCCGCTTGGCGGCTTGGGTTTTTGCCCCTGTAGCTGTTTGATAACTTCATCTTTGGGCCCGAAGGCTTCTTGCTTACCGTCGCGCAGCATAAGGAGCATATCAACCGCCGCAATCGCGCTAGGTCTATGCGCCATGACGATGACTGTTTTTCCGCGTTTACGAGCTTCAGCAATCGCATTTGTCAAAGCCGCATCACCTTCTGCATCGAGACTAGCATTAGGTTCGTCTAGAACGATCAGGGCGGGTTCACCGTAAAGCGCCCGCGCAAGGGCAACACGTTGTGTCTGGCCGCCAGACAGAACGGTTCCGCCCTCCCCGATTTTTGAATCATAACCCTCAGGCAAACGCAAAATCAGATCGTGAACGCCAGCCCATCGGGCCGCCTCAACAATGGACTCATCCGTCGCATCTGGGCTAAACCGCGCGATGTTTTCACCAATCGTGCCGTCAAACAATTCAACGTCTTGAGGGAGGTAACCAATATATTTGCCAATCTCGTCTCGGTTCCACTGATCAAATGTAGCGCCGTCAATACGCACGGCGCCTTTCTGCGGCATCCAAATCCCAACTAAAAGCCGCGCTAAGGTCGATTTACCTGCCGCGCTGGGGCCAATTACGCCTAGGCCTTGGCCAGGTTTTAAGGCAAAGTTGAGTCCTGCGAGGACAGCCGTTTGCGCGCCGGGAGGGCCCGCAATGAGGTTTTCAACAGAAAGCTGCCCCGTCGGCACCGGAAGCTGCGTATTATCGCCGTCTTCCGGAACAATCTCGTAAAAGGCATTAAGACGTGAAAAAGCGTCCCGCGCCGCGTTGAAGCCGCGCCATTGCCCGATAATCATCTGAATAGGCGCCAATGCGCGGCCCAATATGATGGAACCCGCAATCATCGCGCCGGGCGTAATGATTTGTTTAACGGCCAAATAACCGCCCATGCCCAAAATTGCTGACTGAATAAACATCCGGAAAGCTTTGGAGAAAGCCGTTGAGCCGCCCGAGCGGTCACTTGATATCTGACCTTCGACGCTACCGCGCGCATTAAGGTCTTCCCAGCGGCGGCGCATATGGTCGCCCATACCCATAGATTCGATAGTATCTGCATTGCGGTGAGCTTGTTGCGCTAGAGCTTGTTCGGCGCGGCGAAGCTTAAGGCTTTCCATCATTGGCTTGCGCGTGCCCCATTCATTATAAACCGCAGAGATCAGAATGACGATAGAGCCAGCAATGGCGAGAACGCCTAGCTGCCAATGCAGGACAAAAATAGCGGCAATATAAACAGGCACCCACGGCAAATCAAAAAATGTGCCCGGCGCGTTGCCAGATAAGAATTGGCGCATCGTTGAGAGATCATTTAGCGGTTGATGACGCGCAGCGCCTCGCCCCATCAGCCCTTGCTTGAGCCAAATACGGAATGTGCGCTCCCCCAGAGCCTTTTCAAATTTATTAGCGACGCGGACCAAGACCCGCGACCGGCAAAAATCCAGAAACCCCATACAAATATAAAGCCACGCCATAATCAGCGAGATTACCAGCAAGGTCTCAACGCTGCGGCTCGCCAATACGCGGTCATAGACCTGCAACATATATATAGGCCCTGTCAGCATCAGCAGATTCACGAAGAAACTAAAGATACCAATGCCCCAAAAAGCCTTACGCGCCGTCAGAAGCGCCTGGCCGACGGTAGACCGCAAGCCTGTTTTATCAGCTGAATTCGCAGATTTTATCGCCACAATATGTTCCCAATTTGCCCCGGAATGATTCTTTGTCCTGCCTATCGGAAGAACAATAAGGCTCAGTAAACGAAATGAATAAACAATGCTAGGCTTCTAATAAACAATACTCGCCTTCTATATGTCCCTTATCTGACTGATTTTTCATTGTATTCTTGCTATTATGACCGTTAATCCCATAGACCTTAGCTTGGCGTTTCGCTATGCCAGTGTAATATTCGCTGATAGGGGTTAATGGCGTCATGAATAAAGTTGAAGGTGGGACATTTGTCTAAATCAGTTTTGAAGCACGCATTAGGCCTGACGGCTTGCGCATTGCCCCTATTATTGTCGGCTCCGGCCTCCGCGCAATTTACGCAAAATGCGGCGGGGTCGAACCGTCCGCTAACGCTTAAAGCCGACAGCCCGTTTCGCGATCCTGACATCATTTATCTAGAAGCCGATGAGCTTATAAATGACGAAATCGCTGGCGTATTAACAGCCTCGGGTGAAGTTGAGGGCCGCTATCAAGACCGTACTCTGCGCGCCGATAAGGTTGTTTACAATTTGGACTCAGGGCTGGTGATCGCGAGCGGAAATGTTGTTCTCATCGATGCCAATGGCTCCACGCAATACGCCAATAAGCTTGAGCTTTCCAATGAGCTCGAAGCCGGTACAGCCGCTGACTTTACGGCGCGGCAAGCCGGGGGCGGCATTATGGCCGCTGCCTTTGCGACGCGGACAGAAGAAGGCGAGATCGAGCTCTATAATGCTTATTACACAGCCTGTGAGCCTTGCATGGAAGAAGGACGGACAAAAAAGCCGTCTTGGCGCATCAAGGCCCGTAAAGTTCGCCAAGATAAAGAGACCCGCACGGTTCGTTATAATGACGCGGTTTTTGAATTCCTAGGCGTTCCGCTCTTTTGGACTCCCTATTTGGCGCATCCAGACCCGAGCGCAGGACGCGCTAGCGGTTTATTGACGCCATTTGTGGGATTATCCTCCAGTAAGGGCCTAAATGCGCGCATCCCTTATTATTGGGCGATTGATGATTATACAGAAGCCACCTTCACGCCGCATATCTTCCAGCGAGTTAATCCAGTGATGGAGTATCAATTTGCGCGTAAGTTTAACACCGGCAGTTTTGATGTGAATGGTAGCTTTACCTATGCCAGCTTCTTTGATCGCAAAGGGAATACCTTCCAGCCCGAAGATTTCTTAGACCCCGCCCAAGCGCCGATGGGTAAAAAGCTACGCTCTCATATTTATGCCAAAGGCCTGTTTACGCCCAATAAAACATGGACATATGGATTTGGCGCGCAGCTTTCTACTGATGATAATTACCTAAACCGTTATGACCAAGACGAAGCGCCAGAACGCTTTGGTTTATATGACTCTGAAAGCCGCCGTAATATCAGCCAAGCCTTTATCGTTGGGCAAGATGATAGCTTCCGCTTTGCGACCTCTGCCTTTGGGTTTCAAGATCTTCGAGCAAGTTTCCGGGAAAATACCGATGAAGACAGTGCAAATTTCGGCCTTATTTCAGTAAATGAGCCCGATAATAACCTATTGCCAATTATCGCGCCAAAGATTGAGATTGAAAAATATTGGACAGACCCTGCCATTGGTGGCCGCCTCAAAGCTTTTGGAGATTTCACGGCCTTAACGCGCGGCGCAGGCACGGATTACATGCGCGCCACAGCCGGCGTTGACTATAGTAAGACCTTAATCGCGCCGGGCGGTATTGAGGTCAAACCTTTTGGTAATGCCCGTTACGATCATTTTGATATTAAGCCAGGCGATAGCAAAGAGCGTGATATCGATGCAAGGGTATATGAAGACGTCAGTTTTGGCCGCGCCGTTGGGCAAGTCGGCGTTGATGTTCGCTATCCCTTTATCAAAACAAGCGGAGGCATAGACTGGATCATCGAGCCGCGTGCGCAGATCACGCAAAGCTTTGGCAATGGCAAGACAGAGAACTTTACTTCTACCAGCGCGCCATTCTCTGATACTGATCCCCGCACAAACACGGTTTCCACTTTCCAAGATGGCGTAAATGTCGATTTCGATCAGGCTCTGTTCTGGCAAAGCAACAAAGCGACTGGCTATGACTTTTGGCAAGAGGGCCTGCGCGCCGATGTCGGAGCCTCCTTCATCGCCGATGCTGGAAAAACCCGCGCACATCTCTTTGTAGGTCAGAGCCATATTTCGAGCCGTGACGTAGATTACGCCTTAGGATCAGGACTTTCTGAGAGCAAATCAGATGTTGTCGGAATGTTTGAGCTCGACATTAATGACCAATTTTCGTGGACGACACGTCTGCGTTACGATGATGATGATAATAAATTCCGCCGCATTGATACGGGCTTTAGCTATCGGACCGAGCGCCTGAGCACGAGTTGGCGCTATTACCGCCTTGATACGGCGACCCGCTTGCTCAACCCCGATCCAACAGCGCCGCCAGAGGAAATCTCAGGAAATGTGCGCCTAAAACTTACAGATAAATGGAGTGTGCGCTATCAAGCTAACCGCGATCTGGACAGTAAAATCACGCGCCGCCAAGAACTTGGCCTCATGTTCCAAGATGACTGTACCCTTGTCGAATTTGTTTATAATAAAAGCAATTTTGACAGCGACGTCATTCGTGACAGTTCAGGATTTGGTATTCGCGTATCACTTCTTACGCTTGGAGATTTTGAGCCTGAGTAAGCAGGCTCAATGGCAATCGGGTCAAGCAAACCTATCCAACGAAAGACTTCTCGACGACGAATTGAGCTGGGTTAGAGTTTGACCCTTCTTTCAGACCGAATGTCTCAACCAGCGCCGCTGTGTCATCAATCATGTCTTTTGAACCGCAAATCATAACGCGGTCTTCTTCGGGATTAAGCGGCGGCGTGCCCGCGTTTTTAAACAGCTCACCCGATTCGATGAGGGTCGTGATACGGCCTTTGAGCGGGTAGTCCTCGCGCGTCAAAGACGCGACATGTAAAAGCTTATCCCCGACCATTTCGCCGACAAGCGGATCATCTTTCAAATCATTCACAAGACGCAAACCATAAGACAATTCGGCCTCTTGGCGGCAGGTATGGGTCAAGATGACTTGGTCATAACGCTCATAAGTTTCTGGGTCGCGAATCAATGACGAAAATGGCGCAATCCCTGTTCCCGTTGAAAACATATAAAGGCGCTTACCGGGCAACAAAGCGTCGAGAACCAATGTTCCTACAGGCTTCTTTCCGAGAAGAACAGTATCGCCCTCTTTGATCTTTTGAAGACGGGACGTCAGAGGCCCGTCAGGCACTTTGATAGAATAAAATTCTAACTTATCATCCCAAGACGGACTAGCGACTGAGTAAGCGCGCATAAGCGGCTTTCTCTGCTCTTCGGTTTTAGGCAGGCCGATCATGATAAATTCACCCGAGCGAAAACGAAAACTTGCGGGACGGCTAATTTCAAAACGAAATAAGCGGTCCGTATAGTGCTCAACGGAGAGGACTTTTTCTTCAGTAGGGGCGTTGGACATAGGGGCTTCCAGATAGGCTCGTAAATTGGGTTGCGTGAGGGAGATAAGAGCAACAAACCCAAATTACAATATCCATTATAAAAAACAACTGTTCTTTATATAGAACACTTCAGTTTTTCTCGTTTTTTCTATCATATAGATGATGTTTGATATGAGATAAGTTGAACTCAAGCTTAAATCGCTTAGAACATATCTATGCCAGATTTAAGACTCGCCCCAGATTTCCCCGCCACATCAGAAGCCCAATGGCAAGCCCTTGTTGAAAAGGGACTTCGCGGCGCCGATTTTGAGAGCCTGACCCGGCTCACCGAGGATGGGCTAAAACGCGGCCCGCTCTCAACGGCGACGGACCTGCCAGATAACATAGCTGCCTTGGCGCGCGGCGGCGCTCCCCTCTTGGCTGGGCGTCCGTGGCATATTACGGCGCCTGTCCGGGATCCCGAAATCGCGCATGCCAACAGCCAAGCCTTAGAGGACCTAGAGGGCGGCGCCAGCGCTCTACGCATAAGCCTTGGCGCCAACGGCGTCCCCGTTAAAAACGCAAACGAGATGAAGCGCCTGCTCGACAAAATCTATACGGACCTCATTCCTATCATAATTGCGCCCAATAATGATGCCCGGAACGCTGAGCTGTTAAAACCTTTCAGCCACTGCAATGTCTGTCTGGGCCTGGGCCCAAAAACAGAAGGCCTGGCTGCATTAGCCAAAACTGTTCCTGAAAGCTGGCGGCTGATTACGATTAATGCTGGTCGGGTTCACGATACCGGCGGAACCGAAGCACAAGAGCTGGCTTACTTTGCCGCCAGCGCCGCCCATGCATTTCGCCTCTTAGGGCCTGGTGCAGCCAAACATATAGGGGTTGAACTGACCGCCAATCAGGACGGGCATTTAAGCATCGCAAAGCTGCGCGCCGCGCGCCGCATATATGCCCGCATTGCTGAAAGCTTTGATACGGCCCAAGCGCCGCTCTCGCTTCACGTCATCACCTCGAAACGTATGATGCAGAGCACTGACCCCTGGACCAATATGCTCCGCGTGATGAGTGCTGGATTTGGCGCGGTTATTGGCGGCGCTGACTTTATTACCACGCGGCCTTTCACAGACGCTATCGGCCATGCCAAAGGTTTTGGGCACCGCATTGCCCGCAATATGCAATTAATGATGATGGAAGAAAGCCATTTAGGACAGGTTCAGGACGCGGCCTTAGGCAGTTACTTCCATGAGCGCATGACGGATAGCCTCGCCCAATCCGCTTGGGCCGAATTTCAGCGCATTGAAAGTGAAGGCGGGATTGCCAATATCGACCCGTTTAAAGCGCGGATAAAAGCCTCCGTAAAAACACGCGAAGACAAAGCAGAACCAATACTCGGCGTAACGCTGCATCCCCTCGAGAAAGATAATACAGCCTTCCGAGAGGCTAAAGTGCATAGGGCCATATCGTGAGCACCCCAGATTTCACAAAGATTGACCTAGGCACAGCGAACTCTACCTCGCGCAGTGGAGAGGCTTGGCCCTCTCCCGAAGGTATCGAAATCAAAGCGGCCTATGAAGCTTCCGATATCTCAGGCTTAGACAGCCTCGATACCCACCCTGGCCTCGCGCCCTTTATTCGCGGCCCTTACCCGACCATGTATGCGCAGCGCCCTTGGACGGTTCGTCAATATGCGGGCTTTTCCACCGCCGAAGACTCCAATGCCTTTTACCGCCGCAACCTGGCAGCGGGCCAAAAGGGCCTCTCCGTCGCTTTCGATCTGGCGACCCATCGCGGCTATGATTCAGATCATCCTCGCGTGCCCGGCGATGTCGGCATGGCGGGCGTGGCCATTGATAGCCTTTACGACATGCGCGTTCTATTTGACAAAATTCCGCTCGATAAGATGTCTGTCTCTATGACGATGAACGGCGCGGTTCTGCCTGTCCTCGCGCTTTATATTGCAGCGGCTGAGGAACAAGGCGTGAAGCAAGAACAGCTTGCGGGAACGATCCAAAACGACATCCTCAAAGAATTTATGGTGCGCAACACCTATATCTATCCGCCCAAGCCCAGCATGCGGATTATCTCTGACATCTTTGAGCATACCTCACAGCACATGCCCAAATTCAACTCTATCTCAATCTCTGGATATCACATGCAAGAAGCGGGTGCCTCTGCCGATATTGAGCTTGGCTATACGCTCGCAGATGGGCTCGAATATGTCCGCACAGGGATCGCGGCAGGCATGGGTATTGATGCCTTCGCCCCTCGCCTGTCATTCTTCTGGGCTATTGGCATGAATTATTTTATGGAGGTCGCCAAGTTGCGCGCGGCGCGCCTCATTTGGGCAAAACTCCTGACTCCGTTTAATCCTAAAAACCCAAAATCAATGATGCTACGCACCCATTGCCAAACATCGGGTTGGTCCCTCACTGCGCAAGACGTCTTCAACAATGTTGGGCGCACCCAAATCGAAGCTATGGCCGCCGTTGATGGCCACACGCAAAGCCTGCACACCAATTCACTCGATGAAGCCTTGGCACTGCCGACAGACTTCTCGGCCCGTATAGCCCGCAACACGCAAATCTTCCTTCAGACCGAAGGCAAGCATTGCGACCAAATCGATCCTTGGGGTGGCAGCTATTATGTCGAGCGCCTCACCCATGATCTTGCCGCTAAAGCCCTTGCCCATATCGAAGAGGTCGAGGCGCTGGGCGGAATGGCTGCTGCTATAGAGGCGGGCATTCCGAAACTCCGCATCGAGGAATCGGCGGCGCGCACCCAAGCCCGTATTGATAGCGGCGCGCAAAGCGTTGTCGGCGTGAATAAATATCTTTCGGATGAGAAAGACGATATTCCAATTCTGAAAGTCGATAATGACAAGGTTCGCGCAGGCCAAATTGCGCGTATCCATCAGCTAAAAACTGACCGTGATACCGAAGTTACAATGGCCGCTTTGGATGCGCTGACGAAGTCGGCAGATACAGGCGAAGGCAACCTGCTCGCCCTCGCCGTTGACGCAGCCCGTAAAATGGCGACGGTCGGCGAAATCTCGTCTGCGCTAGAGAAAGTCTATGGCCGCTATGAAGCCAAGCCCGCAGGCGTAACAGGCGTATATTCTTCTGCATTTGATGACCGCAATCCAAGCTATGCCGAGGCGGTAAAACGCATCAAAGCTTTCGCGGAACTCGAAGGCCGCAAGCCCAAAGTCATGATCGCGAAAATGGGCCAAGACGGCCATGACCGCGGCCAGAAAGTCGTTGCCACAGCCTTTAAGGATATTGGCTTTGACGTTGTCATAGGCCCCCTCTTCCAGACGCCTGAAGAATCTGCGAAAATGGGCATTGAAAACGACGTCGATGTTATCGCGGCAAGCTCCCTCGCGGCAGGACATCTGAACCTCGTCCCAAGTCTGCGCGACGAGCTTAAAGCCCAAGGCCGTAATGACATCATGATTATCGTCGGCGGCGTCGTCCCGCCCGAAGATGTTGAGACGCTCAAAGAAATGGGCGCAAAAGCCGTCTTTCCGCCCGGAACCAATATTCCTGAGGCCGTTTTGGAAGTTTTGGACATCGTCAATATGAGGCTGAGTCAGGGGGCTTAACTTAGATTTTATAGCTATTGAACACTTATAATATTAATAGCTCACAATCACAATTTGTGTTATGCAGGTTCCATCTTAAATTTCATGGGGCCAAATCATGACACTTCCTGTTGCAGGCGACATCCGTTACTCTGGATATCCCACATCACACGTCTTTAACTTCGCTAGAAATAGTAAGAACAAACTCGTTTTTACAAAGATGAAGCATTTGCTTTGGGGAGACTGGGTCAAAGTTTCTGATTACGATTATATGACCGATGAAAAACGAGATATCCGCAAACCCTCTGAGCAAGATTATGTCACCTCCAAACTCGCCGAGATAAGCGGCAAGATGGTGCCTGTTCGCGTCAGGGGTGTCAGCGGATATATGTATTTGGAAGATCTGCATCCTGAGCAGCTACTAGAAATAATCTTTCTTGATGTTGGTCAGGGCGATGGCGCTTTGATGATTACGCCAGAAAATAAGAAATACGTCATCGATGCGGGCAAAGAAGACCATATGTATCGCTATCTAGAATGGCGCTTTGCAGGTTTCAAAAATTCATTCATGGACTTTGATGGCTTTGTCATTACCCACCCTGACGCCGACCACTATAATGGCTTTTCCGATATAATCGCTAATCCAGAGGTTCAGGTCAGAAACATCTGGCATAATGGACTTGTCGAACAGTTTAAAGTGACCGCCGGCGGCACCCAAAAGGTTGAGAAAGCCCATCTTTTGGGCCCCCGAAAAACCGAGAATGGCCAAGGCTTTCTCACGGGGCTCATTGAAACAGATGACGCCTTAATCGCCCACCTCTCGGAAGAAAAACGCTGGGTGAAGGAAAGTTCCAATCGCCCCAAGCTTTTTCCAAACCTGCTAAACAACGCTGTCAAAGCCCATACAGATACTGGCCAGCGCAGATGTCCGAATATCGAAATGCTATCAACCCAGCACGGCGAAATTGTGGACGGAAAAAGCTATCTACCCGAGCACGGCCCCAATACGCCGACGGGCTGCGTCATAGAAGTCATTGGCCCGTTTGTAGAGCCAGATGGCAACGGCGCGCCCCGCTTACGTGTGTTCAATGACAAACCCATGAAGAAAACAACTTCGATGGACCCGGGGAAAACCAAAAATGGCCATTCCATTTTATTACGGCTTGAATATGGAAATCTACGCATTCTCTTTGGCGGCGATCTAAATTCTTCTGCCGAAATGTTTCTATTAGAAAAATATACAGGGATTGATGTCTTTGACGATGAACTTGAAAATCTAAATGAGGTCATTGAAGAGGCGAAACCTATCTTCGAAGTCGATGTTGCAAAGTCCTGTCACCATGGCAGTGCAGATTTCACGGATAGTTTTTTGCAAACTGTCGGCGCGTCGGCAACGGTCGTCTCAAGCGGCGATGAAGAAAGCCATGCACATCCAAGATGCGATACAATCGGCGCCCTTGGTCTTCACGGCTATGGACACAGACCGCTTGTTTTCAGCACCGAACTCGCTCGCTCGGCAAAAGAATTTACCAATATGGAAGATACGCCGTGGTTTAAAGCCGCTAAATTAGAGGGTCAACTTGAGGAAGAAACTGACCCCGCCAAGCGTGAATTCCTCCAGGCCGAAATTGATAAATACACGAAATGGACAAAAATTCGCAATGTCACCTCTTACGGGGCCATCAACTTACGCTCAGACGGCGAAAAAGTGGTCCTCGCCTACATGCTCGAAAAATCTAGCCGCTCCCGCAGATGGGATGTTTACACATTGGAAGCCCCGGAAAATGGTAGGTTGAGATATAAAGAGGTCAAGAAAGCCGCAGCGGACGAAAAAAAGCGGCGCGCAGCCGCAAGTGTTTGACCTTATCGATGTTGCTATAGGTTCAGCTTAACCTTCTAGAATATGCCTACTGCAAAGGCCTATCCCGGCATTTTATCAAAGGCAGGAATGCTGTCATCCATAATTGTGCATGGAATTTTGGAGCTCGCATAGACGTTAAATTGCGGCTGGACGTGCTCTTTCTCATTGATCCCACCAGCTTTAATCGCCGTCATTCCAGGGCGTCCAAGATTACCGCCAAACATTTGGGATCCGCATGTCGGGCAGAAGTCCTTCGTCAGCGTATTGCCGCTATCAACGCTGTGCTCAAAACGCTTCGTTACGCCTGTGATCCTAATGTCTTCATCTTTAACGAAAAGAAGAGTCGCAAAGGCGGAGCCTGAAATCTGCTGACAATCCGTACAATGACAATTTCCTTGCATCGCGATGTCTCCATCCGCTTCAAAGCTGACTTGGCCGCAAAGGCAATTTCCGGTTAATTTCGGCATGGTGGGGCTCCTGTTTGTTGAATAATAGCCCGAGGCTTTACTCAAAACCAAGCGAAAAGATAAATCAATCATCACGCAGTTGTAACACTATCCATACAAACTCTGGAAAATAGGGCGTTAGATATCTACCTAAGCCCTCACTCACAAATGGTCTCGTCAGAATGCCAGCACTAATTGCAAAAGAAACTTTAAACTCAACCAATGAACATGGTTTAAACTTTCGTTATCTCATAAAGATTGATAAGCCTTTTACATGCAGCCGTTTGAAAATCGTGAAGAAATAGAACTTTGGTTAAAAACGCAGCCACACGATGTGATCTCAATTTTTGCAGCGCGAGCGGCGTTACGCAGTCTTCCATTTATTGAAAAATTACTACTGAATAAATCACTAAAGCATTCTGCAGAAGTGTTAATTCTATCGTCTTTCTGGTCAATCGCCGCAACTTTACCAAAAGCAAAGTGGATTAAAGAAAAAGAAAAGGACATCTTTCGCTCTGCCGCTAATGCCGCAAATGCAGCATCGTCCAGTGCCGCTAAAACCATTGGCAAAAATGTTCCAGCCGCCTACGGTTCGTTTGCCGCTGCCGCCAATGCTGCCGCGGCGGCGGCGGCGACAACGACTGACGGCGCAGCTAACGCTGCTGCTTATTCAGCTAAAGCTGCTGCGTACGCCTATCCTGCTATAAATTCGAATGATATTACTGCTAAGGCTGTTACCGCTGATGGTATTACTACCCTATTTTTCAAAGAGTTTTCTCTGGATCGAGATTTTGTCAATACTGGGCTCTCCTCGTCAGAACTCTTAAAGAAAAAGCTATGGCAATCTGCCACCAATAAAAGTGAGTGGTCACAATTTAGAAAAGACATTGACCACATGTGGAGCAGTCTGAAGAACTATCTTGTTTCAAGAGAACAAGATTGGCGTGTATGGACGGAATGGTACGAAGACCGTGTCGGTGGTAGCGAGCAACAATTATTTAAACTCCCCTTCACGAAAGAAATTGAAGTCGGCATTGATCCTGAAAATGGGCAATTTGGCCGCGTTACCTTCCCGCCCGAAGATTACGAAGAACCTGCCAAGGTTAACGCTCAAATCAAACAAGTAGTTGAGGATTATTGGGACAGGCAAAAGCAACTAAAGCAGGACAAAACGGCAGAGACATTTGGCCTCGATGCCGATGGGCAAATCACGCGTACCACATCCGAGACTAGCTCTAAGCTAGCAGATACGCCCGAACAACGGGAGTGGTATAATAATTTACGCCAAGCCGCTTTAGGCATTAAAGATATTGGCGAGAATGCCCTTGGTAAAGCAGCGCGTCCCGTCAATAATGTGTTAGATGCCCTGCCTGAAGACATCAACAACGCCAAAGTCGCGAGGCTCTGGCCTGCCGCCAACCGCATCCGAAAACTCAAAGCCGCGCATGACCGGGCTATTGAGAGTGAAGATGACTATCACCCCAACCGCCTTGCTGACGAAGTGGTGGATGACATTGGGCAATTTGTTGATGTTTATAACAATCTTGTGGTCGGAGATGCAGGTCTCAGCGAAAAAGATAAAGCTGCCAAAGGGCCTCAAGAACCAGAAGCGGACATCGAAGCCAGAGAAGCGGCCGCGAGGGGCATTGAAGCCGCCATTGAACATGGTTTATTCACAGAAGAGGCACAGGTTGTTATTGAAGACGATATCGCTGAAGACCGCGAGATCATCGCGAAGGTTGAAGCGGATACAGCGCTGACGGTGTTAGAAAGCTTAGCTCAAGCCAACATCCAAATTGAAAAAGAAAATGCTATTCGCGCTATCATTTTGCGTGTGCGTGAGAACGAAAAATTTGGGGATATCGGAAAAGGGGCGCGATTAGCTATTGGCGCCTCAATTGTCGCGTTTGTCGGCTCAATGTGGCCTGCACTGCTCCGCGTTGTCATAAAAATATTTGGCTTATAAAACTTACCGCCTTCCCTCATTGCAACACCCCGTTCTTGCAATCCTTCTCTTGCCATCGTGTCAAAGGAAATCCCTATGAGGAGCGAACATTGGATGATGGATTACAAGGCTGGAGCGCCAGCCCGGCAAGCCTTGTAATGAGGGGCGTAAGGTTTCGGTCGAAGATTGTGTAGGGTGGCATTAGTTAGCGGTTTCGGAGAAACCGTTGGCGTAATCCACCGAGACCGCTTGCATTTGCCTGCGGTGGATTACGTCCGCGTTTAGTCCCGTAAACGCAAACTAATGCCACCCTACAAGCTTTCTCTAATCAACTAACCGCAAAAACTCTGCGCGTTGCTCTGCCTTATGGAACTTCCCAGACAGGGCTGAACTTATCATCTTATGCGGTGTTTTGATGCCGCGCATTGTCATGCAGAGATGTTCGCCTTTCGCCATAACGGCGACGTCATCTGTGCCGAGGATGACCTTTACATGGTTGGCGATGTCAGAGACGAGCTGCTCTTGCAGGGTTAATTTATGAGCGTGTTTATGGGCGATGCGGGCGAATTTTGAGAGGCCTAAGACCTTATCGTCCGCGATATAGGCGATGGAGACATCGCACCAAAAAGGCAGCATGTGATGCTCACACATTGACCAGACGCGCATGCCTGTGACGGCGACCATTTGGTTGTGCTTTACGGCGCTAAAAGTGGTGTCGAGCTTACCTGCATCATATTCGACGAACTCTTTCCAGAAGTTGGCAATGCGGCGCGGCGTTTCTTTTAGGCCCTCACGCGTTGGGTCCTCACCTATCGCCGTTAGCAATTCTGTGACCAATGATTTTACCTTCTCATGGTCGATCTTGCGGGGGGGCTCATTAAAACGTGATGGCATGGAATTCTCTTCTAAAATCTATGAGCGAGACGCTCTGTGCTATTCTATACGGATAGGCGGCGTAAATCGATTTACCTTAAGGTTTAAGAAAGGGCCGCGCGTATGGCTTCGACGCGTTTACGGTTTGCGCCGCGGTCAGAATAGCCGACGCGAGACCCCGAGCGAATGTGCCAAATATCTTCCTTATCGTGACGAATTTCGACATCATCGACGAATTTGAAAATCTTGGACATATAGGTGGCCGACAGATAGCTATCCGTCTCTGAGGTGATAACGCCGCCTGTCGCGACAATCGCCGCCTTAATATCATCAAGCGAACCGTTTAGCGGCGCGACCTTTCTCTCGGGCTGCACATCAACTTCGGAGGAGACGCAGTTCGGCGCTGTCCCGGGCTCTGACAAATGCCCGTTAATGAGCCCCTTGGCTTTACCTTTTTGCGATTTTAGACCTAAGAGAAAAAACACCACGATGATGAGCCCTATAGCGCTGAGAATGAATTTCATGTTCCAGATTTCTTATTTATGATTAAATACAATGTCAGAGACGTAATCATCATACCATGTCGGCCCCGTCAAGCTCTGGAAGAAACCATTATGCCCGCCATTATCATGAATTATGCGCTGGGCATTGTGATTAAGCTCTAATTTTAGAATATCCGCCGTTGGAATGATGCCGTCATCTGCGGCCGTAATAATACTGATGGGGACAGGACAGGTCTTCAAATCATGCGGGTCCACGCGGTAGGCATTAAAATAAGCCTCCATCGTTGCGTGCTCAGAATAGAGCGGCATGATCCGTTCCGTAATCGCTAAGACGCGGTTGGTCTTAATCATATCGTCAAAATCATAGAGATGCGGAAAAGCGGCTTGTTTCTTACGTAAAGAGGCCGTCCATTTTTTAAGAAAATACCGGCGATAAATAGGGTTCACATCTACCAAAGGCGCGGCGGCCCAAGGGTCAACAACAGGACTAATCGCAAAGATATGTTTCAGGTTTTTGATAGATAGATCCCGCAGGCTGCGCGCAATGCGGAGCGCGAAATTGCCCCCTAACGAGAACCCCACAATATAGACGGGCGCGCCGTCAGCTAGCTCTGCGGCTTGCTTTACCGCGTCAAAGACTTCGTTAAAATGCGTGGAGAGAAATATGCCCTCATTCAGATCATGCGTGTCACCGTGGTCACGGTAATTCATCCGAAAAACCGATGCGCCCTGATTAAACATATGCCGCCCGCAAGTCACAACATAGGTGCTGTCTTGAGAACCTTCCCAGCCATGCAGGAAAATCACCAGAGCCTTATTCTGGGGATTGCGCGAATAGCTCCCGCGCAGGCGGACGCCGTCTTCACAGTGCAATAGCTTTGGCACCGCCACGTCCAGCATCGGGTTCTTGCCGCGTTTACGATATTTAAAAGAGGCCATGGCCGTTTGAACAAGCGAGGAGCGCATCCAAAATGGCGGCGCAAAGGGCTTTGGCACCGCCTTGGCGACTAGCTCTTTCACGGGGTCTGTAGAAAACGCGTCCATAAAACGAAAATAGGCTTGAGCGTTAGAAACTCAAGCCTAATTTAAAATTCATTTTGGCGTGAAATTATGAGGCCAAGAAGTGATCCGCAACATTTGTATTATCAGCCGATTTCAAACCATATTTTTTGATAAGGTCCAAGATAGCGCCCTTCTCGGCGCTTTGCAGCGCGACGCTATGGTGAACAACGCCTTCAATCTTAATCTCAGAAATCTCAGCTGTTACAGCGCCTAATTTATAGGTGTCACGAGACTTAATCGCTTCAAAGTACTTACTCTTACGCTGCAGAGATTCTGACAGGCTGTCCGCGGTGGCGACACTATTTAGTGATCCCCGAAACCTTGGAATGGACGAGCCGATAGTCGCAGAGGTCGTGCGTTTCATTGGGAAAGACGTCGTGATAGAGCGCTCCCAAAGCTCAACCGGCTCATTGTCATTTAAAACGGTGCTGTCGCTTATCAGCGAACGAATTTCAAACGTTGTGTCGTCGATTAGGCGCGGCATGACATTGCGGCGACCTGGCAAGAGGAAATATTTCTCATTCCGGACTTCCGATGTCACGGACTCAAAATCTGCAATAATACGCTCGCGTAGCTCTTGGGTATCGGCTTTAAATGTACGCCATTGGAAAAAACGTTCGGCATAATTATGGCGGCGATGCGTATTTACAGGTCTATTATTATGATAAAGCATGTGATCCTTTGGGGAAGGTTAGTGTGGGGCGATGCAAACGAAATAGCCGTGGGAAACCATGGCAAGCAGATGACTCAAAAGAAGGCGTAAGTCTTTCTGATAATTTGGGCGCGAAAATGCATAAGGACGTTTAGCAGAAGGTCAAGAGAAAAGCAAGGTTTTGTTAACCTTCACTTAACTCTTGGTTAAATTTGCGTTTCTTGTAGTGATCGCTACCGCGTTCCCTACTCTGTTGCGAACTCCATAATAACAGCATCAACGGCAAGGTTATCCCCGGCTTCGCAATTGATTTTTGAGATTACGCCCTTCTTCTCGGCGCGCAATGTGTTCTCCATTTTCATGGCTTCAACAACCGCGAGCGCTTGGCCGTCCATGACCTCATCGCCTTCGGTCACAAGAACAGACACAATAACTCCCGGCATAGGGCATAGGAGTAAGTTAGACGTATCGGGCGCAACTTTGATAGGCATTAACTTGGCGAGCTCTCCGCCGCGCGGTGTGCGCACGCTGACTTTGAACTCACAGCCGCGGTGCCAAACTTGGTAACCCTCGGAGCATTTTTGCGCTTTGAAATTAAAGGCGCAATTATCGACATAGGCGCGGACAAGCGGCATGCCTGGCTTCCACGTTGTCAGCACTTCCATTTCAATAGCCGCTTTTTCTTCATCGGGATTATCCATGACGATTGTGCGCAGTCCGCGCTCACCATTGATGTCTGCCGTATAGTGAGTGTCGCCAATCTGCACAGCCCATTCATCAGGAATATGGCGGGCATGATTAGCCAGCGCGCCGGAGACTTCGGCGGCGCGGTGTTCTGAAATATCATGCATCAACGCGCAGACAGCCGCGATCTTACGGGTATGGCCCAGATTAACCTCTGCCCCCTCAAAGCCGTCAGGATACTCGTCGGCGATAAAGGCCGTCGTGATGTCGCCGCGTTCAAAACGGTCATGATCATAGACCGCTTGCAAGAACGGGATGTTGTGACCAATGCCGTCGAGCTCAAATGTATCAAGCGCGTCTTTCATGGTGCTAATCGCCAGCCCGCGATCCTCGCCCCATGTGCAAAGCTTTGCAATCATCGGGTCATAATACATCGAGATTTCGCCGCCCTCATAGACGCCCGTATCATTACGGATGATTGTGCCATTGCCTAGCGTGCCTTCTGCAGGCGGGCGGTAGCGTTTTAAGCGGCCAATAGACGGCAGAAAGTTGCGATAAGGATCCTCGGCATAGATGCGCGATTCCATCGCCCAGCCTGTCAGCGTGACATCCTCTTGGGTCATAGAGAGCTTATCACCATTGGCGGAGCGTATCATTTGCTCCACAAGGTCCACGCCCGTGATAAGTTCCGTCACGGGATGCTCGACCTGCAGACGCGTATTCATTTCAAGGAAGTAGAAGTTCTTGTCCTTATCGACAATGAATTCGACGGTGCCCGCAGAGTCGTAATCCACGGCCTTAGCTAGAGCAACAGATTCAGCGCCCATTGCGGCGCGTGTTTTCTCATCCAAAAATGGCGACGGGGCTTCTTCGATAACTTTTTGGTTACGGCGCTGAATGGAACATTCGCGTTCACCTAAATAAATTACATTGCCATGCTTATCGCCCAGCACCTGGATTTCGATATGGCGCGGTTCTTCGACAAATTTTTCGATAAAGATACGGTCATCGCCAAAGCTATTGGCGGCTTCATTCTTAGATGACTGGAAACCCTCACGCGCCTCTTCATCATTATAGGCAATACGCATGCCCTTCCCGCCGCCGCCCGCAGAGGCTTTGATCATAACGGGGTAACCAACCTTGTTAGATATTTTGACGGCTTCATCCGCATCCTCAATCAAACCCATATGGCCCGGCACACAAGACACGCCCGCCTCTTGCGCTAGTTTCTTAGACGTAATCTTATCGCCCATAGAGACAATGGCGTGAGGGTTCGGCCCGATAAAGGCGATCTTCTTTTTAGCGAGTAATTTCGCAAATTCAGGGTTTTCCGAGAGGAATCCATAACCAGGATGCACAGCATCCGCGCCCGTCTGCTCAATTGCGTCAATAATCTTGTCCATCACAAGGTAAGACTGATTAACCGCAGGAGGCCCCAAATGAACAGCCTCATCCGCCATCTCAACATGAAGGGCATTACGATCAGCATCAGAATAAACCGCCACGGTTTTGATGCCCATCTTGCGGGCTGTTTTTATGACGCGGCAAGCAATCTCGCCACGGTTCGCTATGAGTATTTTTTTTATCATTTTGATCCAATTTTCCCAGCCAGAATTTTAAGAACCTCTGTTTGTGAAGAAGTGTCTTTATTTGAATTTAAATTTGCACTCAAAAAAGCCAATCGCTCTTCTAATGCGAATATCTTTGCTAGTTCAAACTTATTCGCTGCTGATGTAACCAGCCCCAGAGCCGCCAGCCGCATTTCTATATTTGTGATTTCAGCCTTATTAGTTGAAATAGCATTTTCACTTGCAACATACATTTTGAGAAAAAAACCAGCGAGGACTTGTATTATCAATACTCCGCTCAACCTAGGAGCTAAGAAAAGAAAATAACCATCGGGATTGCTTTGAGTATCGATTTTATCAAGTTGCAAAGTAAAATAGATTAAAAACCCAACTGCAACAGCCGTAAAAACTAAACCTGCTGATAAAGTCAATATTGAACGAGAGGCCAATCGTTTCTCTTCAACATTTAAACGCTCCCACGACAAAACTAATGTTTTTCTTGGATCTGTTGAGCTCTCTAGTAACTTATCGACTAATGATGGGAGTGTTACGCTTGAGTCATCAATACGTGCACTAACAACAGATGCTTCTAACCCTGTTGCTCCCAATTTGATGCCAGCATTTAGGCTATTGATTGTAAAAGCACCAAAAAAATAACCAAGACTTTCAACAAGACTATTTCCTTCAAAGCTTGAAGAACCAAACCTAATAAGCATTTCAAAAAGCAAGAATAAAAATATTCCAATTCCTAGTGTGAAGACAAGAAAGCCCACAAACCTAGTTATTGTAAATAAAGTTGAACTTAGCGGGTCGATAAGTAAATCAAAAGGAACAAGATAACTACTTAGAATAATAATGGCTCCGAGGAAGCACAAAGTGAGGCCCACCGATAGCAACTTTATATATAAACCTTTGGTGAAGTTTTTCTTTTGTTCGTTATTTGAATTTATATTCGAACTCATAATGACAAGTTCCTATACCTCAAATAAACATCAATTCCCCATTTATTCCCGTGATGGTGAAAACCCAGCGGAGTGTAAATGCCAGCCTTGCTTAAAACTGGTTCTCCGCCTGTGCGGGGATGAGTAGATATCGAGTTAGCTCTTTCCATATCTATAGCGGCAAGTTCCCATGCTTTTTCCACGGGTTCTGCAGCTGCTTGTCCTTCAGCATCGCAAAGGCCCTATTCACGCGCTTGCGCGTGCTCTTCGGCTGTATCACTTCATCAATATAACCAAGCTCTGCTGCCCTAAACGGACTCAGGAATTTCTCTTCATAATCTGCGATATGGGCCGCTGTTTTCTCGGCATTGTCCAAATCTTTACGGTGCAAAATCTCCGTAGCGCCTTTTGCGCCCATCACGGCGATTTGCGCTGTGGGCCAAGCGTAGTTGATATCGCCGCGCAGATGTTTTGGGGCCATGACGCAATATGCGCCGCCATAAGCTTTGCGGGTGATGACTGTCACTTTTGGCACAGTCGCTTCGCCGTAAGCATAGAGCAGTTTTGCGCCGTGTTTAATAACGCCGCCAAATTCTTGGTCTGTCCCTGGGAGGAAGCCCGGCACATCTACCAATGTCAAAATCGGAATATCGAAACAATCGCAGAAGCGCACATGACGCGCGGCCTTTCTGGAGGCGTCACTATCGAGGCATCCCGCTAGCACCATAGGTTGGTTGGCGATGACGCCGACCGTTTGGCCTTCTAGGCGAATAAAACCGCAGAGGATGTTTTTGGCGAAATCGCGCTGTATCTCAAAGAAATCGCCTTCATCGGCCAGTTTTTCGACGAGCTCTTTCATATCATAAGGCAGGTTCGGGTTATCTGGGACCAATGTGTCAAGGCTGTTATCGAGGCGGTCATGCTTGTCATAGAAAGGGCGCTCGGGAGAGCCCGATCGGTTATTGAGCGGGAGGAAGTCAAAGAGACGCCGTATCTCCGCCAGGGCTTGCATGTCATTTTCAAAGGCGCCGTCTGCTACGGAAGATTTCGTTGTATGCGTCACCGCTCCGCCCAGTTCTTCAGCCGTGACGATTTCATTGGTCACAGTTTTGAGAACATCTGGCCCTGTCAGGAACATATAAGAGCTATCGCGCACCATAAAGATAAAGTCGGTCAGCGCCGGCGAATAAACCGCCCCGCCCGCAGATGGGCCCATAATAACAGAAATTTGCGGGACAACACCTGAGGCTAAGATATTGTTTTGAAAGACATCTGTATAGCCCGCCAAGGCTTCAACGCCTTCTTGGATGCGGGCGCCGCCTGAATCGTTCAGGCCAATAATAGGCGCGCCGTGCTTCATTGCCATTTGCTGCACTTTGCAAATCTTCTGGGCATGAGTTTTAGAGAGCGAGCCGCCAAATACGGTAAAATCCTGCGCATAAACGAAGGTCTTACGGCCGTTAATCGTGCCCCAGCCTGTGACGACGCCGTCGCCTGCGAAATGCTTATTCTCCATCCCAAAATCCGTGGAACGGTGCTTGATGAACATATCAAATTCTTCGAAGCTGTCAGGGTCGAGCAAAAGCTCTAAACGCTCACGCGCCGTCAATTTTCCTTTGGCATGTTGCGCCTCGATCCGTTTTTGACCGCCGCCCAATCTTGCTTCGTCGCGCCGTGTTTCCAGCTGCTCTAAAATATCGCTCAAACCCTAATCCCCTTTGGCCCTTAAACTCGTCTGTAAGCTAATCCGCTAACCTACTAATAGGAGCGCAAGGGTCAAGCCTGATTTAGGTCAAATCATATGAGTGATATAGCGCCGGACTAACGTTCGAATAGCGTCTGGGGACTTTTCAGCGCTTCGGGTGATTGATTGATAATCAAAAGCTGGTTGAGCACGGACATCGCCATATTCGACCGATCATTGAGACAACTGCCCATATTTGTCACATCGCGGCCATTGGGGATCGCGAAATACATATCCCCCGCATGGCGAATACGCGCTGCGTAATTCACATCCATTTTGTCATGATTGTTCCTGACGTCAAATAACGGGGCCAAGGATTTTCGCATTCCATCCCTACAGTCAGATTCGACCACATTTTGTTCGCTCCGTAGAGATTCGCCAAGATAATAGACGATTTCTCGAATAGACCGAATATCGAACGAAATTTCTTGAGGCTGTCCAGGCACAACAATCGGATCTTTTGCGTCCTCATTTAGAACAAAGCGGAAATTATCCTCACTGTTCTTACAGAGATTAAGCTGAAGGCCGCCGCTTGCGCCTTTAACAATAGAGACGCTGCCATTATAGCTCTCTTTCATGGATTTAGCGAAATCAGCAAATGCCTGATAGGACTCAAAATCTTGACGGCGTTTTGTGATACAGCTTGTATCGGTGCTCTTCTTGGCATTCTTTAAGGCAAGGTGGTCTTTAAAGTTAAACCGATCAATATCGTCCCCTCGCACGCCAAGTGCCACAGCGACATCTTTTCTGAAGTTACTAATCTTTTCCCCGTTATTGCGGGCCTTAATCCCTGTTTTTTCATTTTTAATATTATTGACGAAAAGCAGCGTTATCACGTCCTTGGGCCATCTCTCGAAATAGTCTTTAAAGACAATAATATCCAAAGGCTTTAGCACGTTTGAAGATGTCCCATCACTTGAACCAAAGGGAGAGACTTTATAAGTTGTGCCCGCTTTTGCCGTATTGGAGAGTTTTGACGAAGTAGATTTGAAAGGACCCGTTGGGTTTCCTAGTCCGAGAGGGCTTAAATTTATATCAGAACCGCGAGTCATAGTGGGACTGGACTGAACAGCAGATAAGGTTGTAAACGTCGTGGGCCAGCGGTCACGGGCGCGCAAAATGTTTTTAAAAATGATTGCGGTATTAGTCGCATTATGAGCATCGTTAAGCTCGATCGCGTCATTAACGATACTATTTGCGATGCTTTTCGGCTGTCCGACTGTCCCGCAGCTCACCATCATCAATGCTGCAGAGCTTATTAAAGCCGTTTTCAATATTTTTTGCATGGTGCGCCCCTACCATATTTAATTTCTATTCTTACGCCAACTTAATAGTAAATTTCAGACAAATCTAGTGCCAAATAACGCAATCCATGCAAATCTGACGCGCCTAATTGCAAGATTGTCAGTTGCCTTTAGAGGCAATAAGCCTAGACTCAAATCCGAGCTAAACTATTTGCCACTCAAGAGCGTATGCAAGACCATGAAAATCAATAAGTCATATCTGTTCGCTGGGGGCGCTGTTGTCGTCATTGGGTTTTGGTTTTTGTATAATTCAGGCCAGGACGATGCCGCCGCTGCGCCTAATACGCCCTCTGCCGCCCAGCAAGCCGCGCCTACGCCCACTGTTGTCATTGAATCGCGCGACGCTGAAGACCACCAAAACAGCTTCAAATTATATGGCCGGACTGAGGCTAACCGCGAAGTTGCTGTTAAGGCCGAAACGGCTGGCTTAGTCATTTCAACACCCATAACAGAAGGGCGCCGTATTAAACGCGGAGCCGTTCTTTGCCGTCAAGATATTGATGCCCGTAAAGCTAATTTAGACCAAGCCCGCGCGAGCATGGAGGCGCGTATGTTTGACTTGCAATCCACGCAAACACTTGTCGATAAAGGCTATAAATCCGCCGTGCAGCTTAAATCCCAAAAGGCGGCAGTTGACGGCGCCAGGGCCGCTGTCAAACAAGCCGAGATTGAACTTGATAATGTGAATATGCGCGCGCCCTTCTCTGGTATTTTTGACACGCAAATGGCAGAAGTCGGCGATTATCTTTTGCCCGGCCAAGCTTGTGGTAAACTCATTGAAATGAACCCGCTTATTGTCGCTGTTGAGCTGACAGAATCTCAAGTCGGCGACATAAAAATAGGTCAAGCTGCCGATGTTTCGCTCGTCACAGGCGAGAACGTGACAGGCAAAATTCGTTTCATTCAAGCCAACGCCAATGCCGCGACGCGGACCTTCCGCACGGAGATCGAAGTGCCCAATGCCGATTACGTCCTCAAAGGTGGCGTGACGGCCACTGTTGCCCTTAAGGCTGGCACGGTTAAGGCGCAGCATATTCCCTCTAAAATCCTCACGCTCGATTCTGATGGGTCTGTTGGCGTGCGTTTCGTCGATTACGATAACCGCGTCGGCTTTGCTAAAGTCACGCAGATCGACGAAGATCCTTACGGAATTTGGGTCACAGGATTACCCGACAGCACTAATATTATTGTCCAAGGCCAAGACTATGTGTCGGTCGGAACCGAAGTTGACCCTAAAAGGGTTGGAGCTAACGGGGTCACTGAATAATCATGGGCGGCATTGTCGGCATTGTTGGCTTCTCTATTCGCAATTGGCGGATGACACTAGGTATTATGCTATTTGCCGTTATTAGCGGTTTTTTAGCCATCTCTCGCCTGCCGTTGGACGCAGAGCCGGACGTGCCAATTCCTTTTGTAAATGTGCGTGTCGTATTGCCAGGTATTTCGCCGGAAGACGCAGAGCGCTTACTGGTTCGCCCCCTTGAGACGGAAATAAAATCCATCGAAGGCGTTAAGCAGATTAATGCTGTAGCGGCTAATAATGTCGCTTACGTCACCGTTGAATTTGAAATTTCGCATGACCAAGATCAAGCTTTGTCGGATGTTCTCGAAAAAGTTGACCGCGCCCGCGCTGAATTTCCGCGCGAAGCCCAAGAACCCGTCGTCGAAGAAATTTCTATCTCCGCCTTGCCTATTGTCACCGTAAACCTATGGGGCGACGTGCCTGAACGTGAGTTGCAGCGCCGCGCAAAAGACATGAAATCTCGGCTAGAAAGCCTGCCCGAAATCCTCGAAGCCAATATTTCAGGTGAGCGCATAGATGTGCTTGAGGCGATATTAGACCCTGCCAAAGTTGAGAGCCTCGGCATTACCTATGACGAGATAGTGGCGGCGGTTGCCCGAAATAATAGCCTTATCCCTGCAGGGGCGCTTCAAACAGATACAGGGCGGTTTAATGTTAAGCTGCCGGGACTAATTGAAAACCCCGAAGACCTAGGCGATCTGGTCATTCGCCGCGGTGATAATAATTCCATCATCCGGATGAGCGACATCTCTGTGGTGCGTAGCGGGTATAAAGACATTGAAAACATTGCGCGCTTTAACCGCCGTTCCTCCGTCTCGCTGGAAATCTCTAAGCGCCAAGGCGAAAATATTCTGGACACTGAAAAAATCGCCAAAGACCTTGTTACCGAAATTACGTCTCGCCCCGATTGGCCCGAAAACATTCAAGTTACCTATAGCCAATCTAGCGCTGTTTACATCAATGACATGATGGGGGATTTATCGAGTTCAATCATCAATGCGGTGATCCTCGTCTTTATTGTGTGTATCGCGGCGCTGGGCTGGCGCTCTGCCCTCTTTGTTGGCTGGGCTATTCCGTCTAGCTTCTTAATCGCGTTCTTTTTGTTCTTCATTCAAGGCGAGACCATCAACATGATGATCCTCTTTGGCCTCATTCTATCGGTGGGGGTCCTTGTCGACAGCGCCATTGTCATTGTCGAATTTGCTGACCGCAAGATGGATCAGGGCTTAAAACGCAAAGAGGCTTTTCAATTGGCGGGCGAGCGTATGTTTTGGCCAATCGTATCCTCAACGGCCACAACGTTAGCGGCGTTTATTCCGTTATTATTCTGGGAGACTATTCCCGGTAAATTCATGTCCTATTTCCCGCGCACAATGATTTATGTGCTGACGGCCTCTATGTTAATGGCGCTTATTTTCTTGCCGACCCTAGGGGCTAAAATCGGGTTTCGGCCAAAGAAAAATAGCAATTCCAATGCTGCATTGCTTGCAGGCGCCGAAGGCGACCCCTCACAGATAAAAGGCTTTACGGGCCTTTACATTAAGCTCATTCGCCAGCTCATACGTTTTCCAATACTTGTGATCGCGGCCTTGGGTATATTGGGATTTCTCATTATCGGCGCCTTTAGCGCCAGCATGGATGGCCCGCCGCCTAAACCCGTGGAGTTTTTCACGCAATCACCAAGTGATCAGCTTTTCGTCCTGGCCCGAACACGCGGCAACTCTACACCTGAGCAAAGCCTTGATATTGCCAAAGAACTTGAGAACCGCGTCCTAAAGGTAGACGGTATTTCCTCTGTCTATACAATCGCGGGGCCAGGCGCAGCAGGCGGCGGCGGCTTCTCCTTTAACGGCCCGTCAAATGTGCCAATCGACTCGACAGTTCGGGTCTACACAGAGCTAGCCCCCTTTGACCAGCGCGCTCAAAGCGTCACAGAAATCGTGACAGAATTAGAACGCATCACGCAAGGCATCCCCGGCGTAATAACCGAGGTAACAGCTATCGATCAGGGCCCGCCCATCGGCAAAGATATTGGTATACAGATTTCAGCCGAAGACCGCGAGCAGCTTAAGGAAACCACGCTAATTGTCCGCGAAAAACTCGCCTCGATCGAGGGCGTTTATGATATGGAAGACACACTTCCTCTCCCCGGTATAGATTGGGAAATTGACGTAGACCGCGCCGAAGCTGGGCGCTTAGGGCTTGATGTGGGCCGCATTGGTGCGGCGATACAATTTTTGACCGAAGGCGCGCTCGTGGGTCAATACCGCCCGCTCGACGTCGAAGAAGAAGTCGATATCCGTATCCGCTACCCCAAAGGCTCACGCGATCTCTCCCTTCTAGATTCTCTGCGCATCCAAACACCGCAAGGCGCCTTGCCGATTTCCTCCGTCGTGACCCGCGTGCCCAAATCGCGCCAAGACAAAATCGAACGCCGTGACCTCTCGCCTTACTATGTCGTGCAAGGAAATACGCGGAAGGAATATGCAACACAGACTCAAGTCGCAGAGATGGAAAAATGGTTTGAGGAAGAGGCTAACCTTCCCGCAGGCACTAAGATTAAGTTTCTAGGTCAGGCCGAGGAGAATGCGGCAACGGCCCAGTTTGGCAAGAGTGCGGCCCTGGCTATTCTGTTTATGATGGGCGTAATTTTGTTATTGCAATTTAACAGCTTTTATCACGTCTTTCTGACATTGATGGCTGTTGTGCTCTCCGTCTTCGGGGTCTTGCTTGGCCTCGTCTTCTATTCTTATATTTCCATGATCCTTGTGCTTACGGGCGTAATCGCTCTGGCAGGTATTGTGGTAAATAATAATATTGTTTTGATAGATACGTATCAGCGGCTCAAAGCGCATGGATTTAGCAGTGAAGATGCAGCGCTGCGAACGGCTGCGCAGCGTTTACGGCCGGTTGTCTTAACGACGCTGACCACGGTGGTTGGCCTCATGCCGCTTGTCCTTGGCTGGCAGGCCAATGTCTTTAGCGGCGAGTTTTCAACAACTGGCTCCAGCACATCTGATATTTGGGCGCCTATTTCCTATGTCGTGTCCTGCGGCCTCGGCTTTGCGACACTGCTCACCCTCATCATCACGCCCGTCCTTCTCGCCATGCCGTCCGTCTTATGGAAGCGCATAAAACGCCTAATCGGCAGGGACAAATATGGTGAGCCTGAGATTTCAAATGACAGAACTCATGAGGACGACGTCCTACCAGAAGGCCCATTGCCAAGCGCCGCAGAGTAGTTCGGCTTATCCTCAAATATCCTATTCAGGGACGATGAGAGCTTTAGCCTCCTGCGGCGCAAATATGGCCGTATATTGAGCGCCGCCCCCGAGAAGCTGTCTGCGAACTTGCCAGCGAAACGGTTCATAGCGAATATCAGGGACTATGGAAACTTCTGCATTCTGTGACGGCGCTAAGCGTTCAAAAGGCACGCTTACCCTCGCTTTAATTCCGTCAGACTTAATCAGCTCTGCTGCAATTTCAATTTCCCCGAGCGGCATATTACCCGAAATAAAATTCCAACGTCCGCCTGCTCCAACGCGCGTTTCCCCAATAGCGGACGGCCCCGCATAGATACGGACGCGGCCTTCTTCTTCGGTTGTTCCAGAAAAAATTACGCCGCCGCTATCATCATAATCAATAGGCCCCATGGTGAGCGGCCCATCGGTTGGGCTGCCGCCAAAGGGGGTTTGAACGATGCGGGTAGGCCCGCCAGGCGCCGTGACCATAATCAAGGCCATCTTTTCAAGGGGCTCACTCTCCTCCCCGCTCTCATCCCCTAAAGGCACAGGAACGCGAAACACCGTTTCATCACCGCGAACACTCAAGCCGCCATCGATAAACATTACGACTTCCAGAACCATCGCTTCAAAAGGGTCAACATTAATATCAAGCCCCCAATTCCCATTCTCATCGGATCTTATCTGCCGCAAGCGCTCATTACGGTTAAGGACGATCAGAACAGCCTCGGGCTCACTTGTTCCGTCTATGCGCATCTGGCGGCCCGTAGGACTAGCATATTCACTTACCGTCCGAAAAATGACGGGTGACAGACCTGTATCGGCGGGGTCGATGGTCACGCTAGCCGGCGGGACGTCTTCCGTCATATTGGGCGTATTTGATAGGAATGATGTTGCCTGAACGGCCCCAAGCAAAAGCAAAGCGAGTATCAACCCTGTCGCTATCATCCAAATAAGACGAGATTTCATAGGGTCTGCTTCACTTTCTCAATAGCCTGTTAACGCCTCATAACCTAAGTCTAAAGCCTCTTAAAGCAAATGAATTTAAGTTATTATGACATCTATCTGTGTATTTTGCGGCGCCAGCCCTGGACGTGACCCTAAACATATGGCCTTAGCCATAGAGACAGGCGGCGCTCTCGCCAAAGGCAAACACCGCCTCGTTTATGGCGGCGGAGGCTTAGGCCTTATGGGCGCCGTGGCGCGCTCAGCCCATCAAGCGGGCGGCGATGTCCTGGGCATCATGCCTGAATTCCTCGCCGAGATTGAAATGACATTGACGGATGTGGAGCATGTCCTCGTGCCTGACATGCATGCGCGTAAAATCATGATGTATGAAGAATCCGATGCCTTTATCGTTCTTCCTGGCGGCATTGGTACATTAGAAGAAACAATTGAAATCCTCTCTTGGATGCGGCTTAATCTGCACGAAAAGCCTTTGGTGTTCTTAGATGATACGGGATATTGGGACCCCATTATCAGAGGTTTGCACCACACAATCGAGGAAGGCTTTGCGCCTGAGAGTTTCTCGAAAGACTTGCTCTCGGCGTCGACCGCGCCGGAAGCGCTTAACTTAATAGCCGTGAAGATCGCAAGCCCCAATAAGCGTGAGCCCTTAGAGATTCACAAAAAGGTTTAGCGCAATATCCGTCTAAAAGAGCAAGGTCTTACAAATCGCCTCAAGCCCCGCTTTATCATGCTCATCAAATGAGCCGATATCTGTTGAATCGACATCTAATACGGCGGCGAGCTTTCCGTTTGCATCAAATACAGGCACCACGATTTCAGAATTAGAGCGGCTGTCACAGGCAATGTGACCTGGAAACGCATGCACGTCGCGTACAATAACGGTTTCCTCTGATTTAGCACAAGCCCCGCACACCCCGCGGCCAATTGGAATACGCAAGCAGCCCAATGTTCCTTGATACGGCCCCACAACCAGCTCTGTTGGCTTGAGGGGGTCGACAACGTAAAATCCCGTCCAGAAGAAATAGTCGAAGGCTTCATTGAGCAAGCACGCCGCCGTTGCGTAACGAGCCGTAACCGATGTCTCGCCCTCAATGACGGCCGCAATCTGCTGCGCGACCTCTTTATAAATATCTGCTTTTATCATTTGTCTCAGTTAATTATGCCCGCTGGAAATATCAATCCTAAGCTTATGGCTTTTCTTGGATTGATTTCAGATAGACAATAACCGCGTCAGTTCCCTTAGGGCCAAAGTCAAAATCAGGCATATCGGGATGACCAACGTGAATATGTTCACGGAAGTCATCCGCCAAGGACTCAACGTTGTAATTTGCGAGCACCGTTCGGAGCGGAGGGGCGTCCACACGCGGGCTATCCCCAGCGGTTCCAACATTATGACACGACCCGCAATTGGACGTTACGATAGACAATCCCTCGGTAATTTGCACAGTGTCAGCCGTGGGAACCGTGTTGTCTTTTGCCTGACAACCCATAAGAACGGCCGGAACAAGCAGACTCCAATATGATAGCTTCATGCTTTCTTCTCCCAAGAACCCCGATCATTTTGTTGATAATATGAGAGCGCGGCGCCCGAGCCTTTCAGCGTCTTCCAGCGGTTGCGCTCTCGCGCAATATCGGATTCCGATCGGCCATTTATCATCACCATACAGCGCTCAACGCCCGCCAGATCCGCAATTTCGGCGCCGCCCAATAAGAAAACCGCTTGATGGCCTTCCGCCGTTTCTGCGGTAGCGCTTAGAGTGATAGGCTGTTGATCTGCCATGGGCTCATCATCGCGGCCATGCGGCAGAAAACTGTCATCCTTATAGGTCCAAAGATAATCATCCATCGCTTTTAACTGATCGTCTGGCAGTTTCACTAAAGCGCGCCACCCTTTTTGCCGGGTCTTTTCAAGTAAACCCGGCAAGATGCCTTCAATCGTTGAGGCCTCGAGATGATAGAACCAATATTCCATGAGGTTTAGGCATTACCCCTCGAAATTGTCAGCTACCCAACGGTTTAGCAGTCTTGCGCCAAAACCTGTGCCAAATGTCGTCTCGCGAGGATCGTGGCGATTGGACGGCTTCATGGCTGTACCTGCGACATCAATATGCGCCCAAGGAATGCCTTTGCCGACAAAGCGCTGTAGGAATTGCGCGGCTGTAATGGACCCCGCAAGACGTCCGCCAATGTTTTTCATATCCGCATTCGGACTATCGAGAAGGCGGTCATATTCAGGCCCGATGGGCAAACGCCATGTTTTTTCTTTGGTCGTATCAGACGCATTTGAAATCTGCGCCGCGAGCTTATCATTGTTAGAAAAGACCCCTGCCCGCTCTGTCCCGAGGGCCACAAGAATAGCGCCTGTCAAGGTCGCGAGATTAATCATCGCCTTGGGCTTAATTTTGGTCGAGGCATAATGCAGGCAATCGGCTAAGACCAAACGGCCTTCGGCGTCAGTATTTTGCACTTCGATCGTCTGGCCCGACATGGAGGTAATAATGTCGCCCGGTAGAACCGCATTTCCGTCAGGCATGTTCTCAACGAGACCAACAATGCCCACGACATTGGCTTTGGCTTTACGTGCCGCGAGGCCAGCCATGGCGCCAACTACAGCGGCAGAGCCGCCCATATCGCCTTTCATATCCCACATATTTGCGCCTGGTTTCAATGAGATACCGCCCGTATCGAATGTAACGCCTTTTCCGATGATACACGCTGGCTTGTTACCTTTCTTGCCGCCATTCCAGGTCATGATGACCATTTGCGATTCGCGCACAGAGCCTTGTCCGACACAAAGCAGAGAATTCATGCCCAATGTTTTCATACGCTTCTCGCCCAGAATTTGAACTTTTAGGCCGAGGCTCTCCAGCTCTTTAATGCGCGCGGCATAGGCTTTGGGATAAATTACATTTGGCGGTTCATTAACAAGGTCGCGGGCAAGGATTGTGCCGTCGCAAACTGGACCGTGATATTTCGTATATGACGCCCGTGCTTTCGCAGGTTCATCACAGGCAATTTTTATCGTCTTGAGAACAGGTTTTTTATTGGCAGGTAGTTTCGTGCGGTATTGGTCAAAGCGGTACGCTGCTAAGCGCATACCCACTGCCGCCCGCGCCGCCGCATCAGGCGAAACGTCCATACCGCCTAAATGCAGCGTGATGCTAGTTTCGCTCATCATGAGCGCTTTGGCCATTTTTGCGCCAAACATCTCTGCGTCAAAGTCTTTGCCGTCACCGATTCCGCAAGCGACAAGGCGCGACACATCTGAGCCAGCGGGGGCAAAGGTGCTAAAACTCTTACCTTTTTCTCCCTTAAAGCCCGCGGCCTTTGAGGCAGCTTTAAACTGACCCTTAGACGCGCTCACGTAATCAGACGCCCCGCCCGCTGTCTTGAGGGTTGTCTTAACGGGTATAACCGCGCAACCGGACGCGGCGGGTTTATCAGCGACGAATGTAACTTTCATGCGAAAAGCTCCTAGATGTTTTACGACATTAATTGTCGAAATTTCATTATTTAGGGTGTGGTAAACCAAGCCAACGCGTAATAGAAGGCCAAAAGCCGTTATAAAGGCAATTTAAGGCTCGAGATTCTTTAAAGGCTTGAGACAATTTAAGGGACTAAGATTAAGCCGTGACGCTCCTGCAGGGATATTTTTGGAAACAAGCGCTTTATCCGCTGCTCTTGTCCCTCTCCGCGCTTGCCGCTTTAGCTTTGCTAACACAAAGCCTACAAACGCTTGATCTGATTGTAGAGAATCGTCAGTCGGGCCTGACATTCCTATATATTACCATCCTCGCCCTTCCCCAATTGATCGCCATAATCATGCCGCTCGCCGTCTTTATGGCGACGCTTTATGCGCTAAACCGGCTAAATATGGATAGCGAGTTGATCGTCGCTAAGGCGTCGGGCTTCAGCCCATGGCAAATCGCAAGCCCTGTTCTGCGCCTCGGCATGTATGCTCTGATCGCGCATCTTATCCTAAACCTTGTCATACAGCCCTTTGCTTTTAGCCAAATGCGCGGTGAAATTCTTAAAGTGCGCACAGATATCGCGTCGCAAATGGTCCGCGCGGGTGAATTTGTAACGCCAACGGCAGGACTGACGGTCTATGCCCGCTCAATCGCGCCTGACGGCGCTATGAAAGACGTCATCATATATGATACGCGCGATGATAGCGGCGCGACCACCCATACGGCTAGATCTGGCTACTTGACCCGCGGCGAAGAATCAGCGCGTCTCATCCTCAAAACAGGTAACGTCCAGCAGATCCTTGAAGATGGCAGCCTAGACCTTGTCGCTTTCGATGATTACCAGATTGATTTGTCCGATGTTATGGCGATGGACTCAGTGCTGCGAAGAAAGCCATCGGATCTTTATTTGCACGAATTATTACGGCCTGACTCTCGGGTCTACGCCAACCGCAAATATCGCCGTGAACTCAAAGCCGAAGGTCATAACCGCCTCGCAACGCCCATCTATAACCTTGCTCTGGTCATGTTAGCGCTTTGTTTCATGATTCGCGGTGAGCATCAGCGTTTAGGCTATGGCCGTAAAATTGCCATTTGCGCGGCCATTGGTTTTATTATTCGGCTTACCGGATTTGGCTTAGCCTCAGCCGCCGAAAGCGATCCGTCTCTTAACATTGTTCAATATGCGGTTCCGATCGCTGTTTGTGCGGGTTGCGCGTGGTATTTGTTGCGCCGCAAACGCATGCGCGGGCTCAAGGCTATGCTTAAGCGCAAACCTAAATCCGCCTCGACGCGGCAACGGTATATGCCGTCATGATATTCTCGACCCTAAACCGTTATATCGCAAAGCGCATCATTAAGGGCCTACTCCTCGCCTTTATGGTGGTGACCAGTATCATCATGCTCGTCGATTTCGTCGAAGGCACGCGCAATATTGGCGCAGATCAGGATATTGGTTCTGGCACTCTATTCCTTATGACGCTGCTCAAAGCGCCCAAATTGATAGAGCAAACCATTCCCTTTGTCGTTCTATTCGGGGTTATGGGAACGCTCTATAGCCTTAACCGCCGCAGCGAATTGATCGTCCTGCGCGCCTCTGGACTTTCCGCTTGGCGGTTCCTGTCCCCTGCTATCGCCGTTACAGCAACATTGGGACTGATTTGGTCCGCAGCGTTTAATCCCCTGGCCTCCTCGGCGATGAACGCGCATGACAAATTAGTGGAACGCGTCAGCGGCGCAAACATATCTGCGAGCAATGAAAACATCTGGTTACGCGAAGGCAGTGATGTCGCGCAAACGGTTATCTATGCCGAAAAAGCTGATATTTTGGCCCGCACGCTTTCCAATGCGACCTTCTATATTTTCGAAATCGACACAGAAGGCACGGCCGTTTTTGAGCGCCGCCTAGATGCCAAAACTGCAGAGCTGGTAACGCAAGGATATTGGCAATTGCGGGACGTCATAGAGAATGCTGAGGGCGAACTTCCTCAGCAGCAAACAGCTGTGTCTCTGCCGACCAACATCACCGTCGAAGACATTCGCGATACAACGGGCATTAATGCTCTGCCGCCTTTTTGGGATATTCCTGCGACGATCAAGAAAACGGAGCGTGCAGGTTTTTCAACGGTTAGCCTTCGCATGCAGCTTAATAAACTACTCGCGCTTCCGATCATGTTAATTGCTATGACCGTCATTGCTGCGGGCGTCTCTATGCATCTGACCCGCGAAGGCGGCACATTACGTCTTCTTATCATCGGCGGTCTTTTGGGCTTTGCCGTGTATTTTGCGGATAGCGTGGTCAGCGCCTTTGGCTCATCCTCGGCCTTACCTATTATACTTGCCGCCTGGGCGATCCCGCTTTTGGTCTTATTTCTAGGGCTTAGCTACCTCGCCCGCATTGAAGATGGCTGATATTTCAACGGCCAGACTGATATCTGACTGACATCTGACCGATATTTAACAAATATTGGCCGTTCTAAGGTGTAATAAACATATAAAGGCGAATTGCCATTGAGGTAAATTGGCGTATAAATCGGGCAAACACAGATAAGACGACTCTTATGATCAAAACTTTACTTCTCTCGGCCTCTGCTACGCTTTTGCTCGCTGGCACAGCCTTTGCGCAAACATCCCACGGTATTGCCGCCGTTGTGAATGATGATATTGTCACAACGCATGATTTGCGCCAGCGCACATTATTCATGATCGCCACGACGGGCATTAAACGCGACGAGGAAAGCATCGCTCGCGCGCAGCAGCAAGCCCTGCGAAACCTTGTCGATGAACATATCCAAATTCAAGAATCTGACAAATATGAGCAATCAATTGCAGATGAAGAAATTAATCAAAACATTGGACGTCTGTTCGGCCGCAATGGTCTTGACCCAAATGAAGTGGTCCAGCGCCTCGCCCAAGCCGGCGTTTCGATTGAAACATTGCGCGACCAGGTCCGCTCAGAAATTGCCTGGCAGCGTATCATTAACGGCCTTTACGGTTCGCGCATTCGTATTTCCGATGCGCAGATTGACGAAACACTCAATCGCCTAACAGCCAATGCCTCAAAACCCAATTACCGCGTTGCTGAAATTTACATCGAAGCGACAGAAGACATTGGCGGCATGGAAGGCGCAATGCAAGGCGCCGAAGCCATGGTGCAGCAAGTCGCAGACGGCGCGCCCTTCCCTCTTCTTGCGCAGCAATTCTCAAGTTCTCCTACTGCTGCTAAAGGCGGCGATATGGGCTGGGTTCGCGAAGGCGAACTTCGGCCTGAAGTCGACCTTGTCATTCGGCAAATGGAAAAAGGCAATCTGTCTAAACCCATTCAGGTCCCAGGCGGCGTCTATGTTGTAGCCCTATTGGATAAGAAGATCTCCGAAGCCACGACACTTTATAAGCTTAAACAAGTCCGTATTGATAATGAAGACACGGCAGCGGCTGAAACCCAGCTTATCGCGCTCAAAGACACACTCAAATCCTGCGACACGCTCAAAGACGATGTCGAAGCTATAGAGGGCGTGGAACAAGCCGATATGGGCGAGATTAATAGTAGCGACCTTACCGATGAAGTGTTGGGCGCGCTCGCTAGCACTGATATTGGGTCACTTGGCGACCCCATTGTTCGTCCCGGCGGCGCTGTCTCTATTATGGTGTGTTCACGCGTCGCGTCAGGGTCTGACATTCCGACACGCGACGAGGTTGAAGACCGCCTAATGGATCAACAGCTTGCTCAAGCGTCTAAACGTCACCTGCGCGACTTACGCCGTTCAGCGACCGTCGTTGTTCGTTAGGGTTTGGCCCGCAAGCCCCCGCTACCAAAGCCCCTTTTACTGACTATGGGCGATCCTGCTGGGATTGGCCCTGAAATTACTGTGAAAGCTTGGACCGCGCTGAAAGATCAGCCAGACCTCGCCTTTGCCGTGATGGCCCCGCCCCGCGTCATTGAAGATGCTGGCGGAGCGGTGAAAATCATCTCCGATGTGGCAGAGGCCCGCGAGGCCTTTGGTGCGGCTATTCCCGTCCTTCCCATATACGGCCGTCTCGCCGTAGCCGGTGAGCCGTCCTCCGACCACGCGATGACCGTCACAGAATCGATTGAACGCGCTGTAGGGCGCTGCCTGGGCGGCGAAGCCGACGGCGTCATCACAAACCCGATTTCCAAAGACGTGCTCTATCAAGCAGGCTTTAAGTTCCCCGGCCACACTGAATATCTCGGTGAGCTAACGCAAAGCGCAAAGCCGCCTTATGCCAGAGGCCCCGTCATGATGCTCGCAGGAGGCGGATTGCGCGTAGGTCTTGCCACGGTTCATCTTCCGCTAAAAGACGCCGCCGCGCAGCTCTCAGCCGAGGCTATTCTCAATAATGCGCGCGTCATGGACGGGGCGCTTAAATGTGACTTTGGTATAACCGCTCCCCGTATTAGCCTGACTGGGCTCAATCCTCATGCCGGCGAAGGCGGCGCGCTCGGCATGGAGGAGCGCAACATCATCAACCCTGCCGCGCGGCTATTGCGCGAAGAAGGTTTAGACGTCACTGACGCCCAGCCCGCCGATACTTTATTTCATGCTGAGGCGCGCGAGGCCTATGACGCTGTGCTCGCTATGTATCACGATCAAGGGCTCATCCCCGTAAAGACGCTCGATTTTCATGGCGGCGTGAATATTACATTGGGCCTGCCGATCGTGCGCACCTCCCCTGATCACGGCACGGCCTTTGGCATAGCGGGGCAAAACAAGGCCCGGCCTGACAGCCTCATTGCGGCGATTAAAACCGCGCGTGATATCGCTAATAATAGGACGGCATATGTCTCTGGATAATCTCCCAACGCTTTCTGAGACCGTCAAAATTCATAATCTGCGCGCCAATAAAACGCTAGGGCAGCATTTCCTATTGGACATGACGGTGACCGAAAAAATCGCGCGCCTTGCCTCTCCGCTAGACGGCATTAATGTCGCCGAAGTTGGCCCAGGCCCCGGCGGGTTAACCCGCGCCTTGATTGAGCAAGGCGCCAATGTCCTCGCCATCGAAATGGATGAGCGCTTCCTAGCGCCACTTGATGATATCGCAAGAGCCAGCAGAAAGCTTCGCGTCATTCACGGCAATGCGCTGAAAGTCGATATCGGAACAGAATTAGACGATGAAATTAAGATCGTGGCTAATCTACCCTATAATGTGGGCACAAGAATGCTGATAAACTGGCTAACGGCTGATCCCATATTCTGGTCGCAAGCCGTATTGATGTTTCAAAAAGAAGTCGCAGAACGCGTTGTGGCCGCGCCAAGCGATAACGCTTATGGACGCCTCGCCATTCTCTCGCAAAGCGTCTGCAGCGCGCATCTCGCTTTCGAAGTCCCCGCCAGTTCCTTCAGCCCCCCGCCAAAGGTCGATAGCGCCGTGGTCGTCTTAGAGCCCCTGCCAGAAGCCGAGCGCTTCCCCGACCTAAAGCTATTAGGCGAAGTCACAATGGCCGCCTTCGGCCAAAGACGCAAAATGCTACGAAAGTCGCTTAAGTCCATTGCAAAGAAATACGGCGTAGAGTCGCAAGACTGGTGCGAAAGCTGCGGGGTTGATCCGCAAAGGCGGCCCGAAACACTGAGTGTGGCGGAGTTTCAGAGTTTGACGCGGAAGCTTATGTAGGGTGGATTTCGTCCACGTTTCTACCGTAACGCCAACTAAACCTCCCTACAGATTAAATACTTTAACGGCCCCTTACCCGCCACTCGTCAGAGACTTCACGAAGCCGCCTAACCATGGCTGACGCCTCCGCCGCATACGCTCAGATGTTACGATTGTCCGCAGCTCTTCCATAGCCACACCAACATCTTCATTCACGATCACATAGTCATATTCTGGCCAGTGACTAATCTCGTTTTCCGATTTCGACATGCGTTTAGCGATGACTTCATCGCTATCTTGCGCGCGAGTGCGGAGGCGTTTTTCGAGTTCTACCATATTGGGCGGCAAAATGAATATCTTTACGAGGTCGTCCGCGGCGGCTTGGGTGAGCTGCTGCGCGCCTTGCCAGTCAATATCAAAGACCACGTCGCGGCCATCCCCTAGCGCTTGCTCGACAGGAGCGCGGGGGGTGCCGTAGAAATTATCAAACACTTTGGCATATTCTAAGAACTCATCATCATCGACCATATCCGTGAATTTATTCTTTGAGATAAAATAGTAATCCTCACCGTCTTTCTCACCGGGTCTTGGTTGGCGGGTCGTTGCAGAAACTGACATCGCCATATCGGGATTTTCTTTGAGGAGCTTACGCGTCAATGTCGTCTTGCCCGCGCCAGAAGGTGACGACAGAACTACCATGATGCCGCGCCGATTAGCTTTCATTTCTTCTAAGGCGGAAGGACCTAAATTACTCAACATTGGCGGCCTGCTCTCTAAATTGTTCGATTACGCTTTTCAGCGCGAGCCCTGTCTGCGTCAACTCTATGTCTGCAGATTTAGCACAAAGCGTATTTGTTTCGCGGTTAAATTCTTGGGCTAAAAAGCCTAGCTTACGGCCGATGGGCGAGCCTTGCGCGATGAGCGTGCGGGCTTGAACGCAATGGGCCCGCAATCGGTCCAGCTCTTCGCGCACATCGGCTTTTATCGCCAGTAGCGCCGCCTCTTGCGTCAATCGCTCTTCGGGTAAATTATCTCCCAAAAGCGCGGTCAACTTATCCTCTAAATTTCGCTTAAGGGCCGCTGGCAGAATCGCCGCTAAACCGCTCGCCGTTTCGACGTGACGTTCGATCTCCGCCACATTATCCAAAAGGATTGGCGTTAGAGCGCTGCCCTCATCATCACGCGCGGATTTTAGCTTAGCTGCAAGGTCATCGAAGCTACTTAGCAGCTTGATATTTAACGATTTTTGATCCGTTTCCGTTAGATTTTTAGGGACCTCGAGGACGACTCCAGGAACCGTCATCAAGACCGATAGATCAGAGGCGCCTTTCTTCTCAAGCCTATCGAGCAAGGCCTCATTGATGTCATATGCCTTACCGCGATCGCCGCGCTGTAGCGTTAGACTTATTTGAATATTTCCGCGTGAAAATTTCTGAGCGGCGCGTTTTCGTACAGGCCCGTCCAAATCCGATAAATCGCTGGGCAGACGCAATCGAACATCCAGCGACTTCCCATTGACGGAGCGCGCTTCCCAAGACCAGCTTATGGCGTCATGAGAACCCGCCGCCCTGGCGAAACCTGTCATGCCTGTGAGAGACTTATTCATTATCCGTCATCTCTTAATTGCCTTGTCTTTGTTGGCGCTGTTGGCGCTGTCTCTGCCGTTCAATCTTGCGCCACTTAATAACATTATTCGTGTGTTCGCGATTAGTTTTGGCAAAAACATGACCACCGGAACCATCGGCGACAAAGAAGAGATAATCTGTCTTTGCGGGGTTAAGCACTGCTGCAATCGCCTCAGCTCCAGGATTGCATATCGGCGTCGGCGGGAGGCCATCAATCTGATAGGTATTCCAAGGCGTTTTACGATCAATTTCTGAGCGGTAAAGCGTGCGGCGTTGCCCCTTACTATTCACAAGCGGTTCGCCTTTGGAAATGCCGTAAATGATCGTGGGGTCTGTTTGCAGGCGCATGCCTTTATTCAGGCGGTTGATAAAGACGCCCGCCACTATATCGCGTTCACTCCCAACGCCTGTTTCTTTCTCAACAATAGAGGCCAAGATGATGGCCTCGGATTTGGATTTAAGCGGCAGGCCTGCTTGGCGCGCATCCCATAATTTATCGATAATTTCAGTCTGAGCGCTTTGCATCTTCTTGACTAATGCCGGACGCGTCATCCCTTTTGGCATCATATAAGTTTCAGGAAGCAGTGTCCCTTCTGCGGGAATATCAGTCACTTCCCCCGTGAGTGTTTCAACACCCGCCATAGAACGAATAATTTGCGCGGAGGTCAAACCCTCAGGCGCAGTAAAAGGATAAAGCACCGCTTTCCCTTCGGCCAATGTAGAATAGATTTTGCTCATAGAGGCTGGCCGCGTAATAACGAACTCGCCAGCTTTGAAATTAGCTTCATTGCCGCGCAGCTTGGTGACAAGTTTGAAAATGAAAGCGCTCTTGATAAGGCCGTCTTCTTCTAGGCGGGACGCAATAGAGGATAAGCCGCTCCCGCGCGGCACGTCAAAGACTACCTCTGCCGCCTCGCTTTTAGGCATTGCCTCATATTGGTAATTTACAACAGCATATGTGCCTAAGACGAGCGCCGCTAAAATCGTCAAGGCCGCCGTCAAGGCGATTACGGCCAAGACACGTTTTTGCTTTTTGGGGATTTGGGTTACTTCGGGGTTTTGCGTAATAGTTTGCGCTCGTTTGCGCGTCTTGTTTTTTCGGGCCATCAGTCTGTCGGCGGCTTGGAGAAAATAACCGCTGCATTCGTACCGCCAAAACCAAAACTATTAGACATAACTGCGTGACCTGTAAAAGGCTTGGCCGTTAAAGGCACGAGATCAAGATCCGTTTCAATAGAGGGGTTTTCGAGGTTCAGTGTCGGCGGCGCCATTTGATCTCGCAGCGCCAGAATAGAGAATATAGATTCAATTGCGCCAGCCGCGCCGAGCAAATGCCCAGTGCTGGATTTCGTTGAGGACATTTTCACATTTTTTGCATGATCGCCGAGTAGGCGCTCTACCGCTTTCACCTCAATCTCGTCGCCCATCGGCGTCGACGTTCCGTGAGCATTAACATACCCAATATCAGAGACATTAAGCCCCGAGTTTTTAAGCGCTGTTTTCATCGCGCGGTAGCCGCCATCACCATCTGGCGATGGGCTTGTGATATGGTAAGCGTCCCCTGAAAGACCATACCCTTTTACTTCGGCGTAGATCGTCGCGCCGCGCGCTTTGGCATGCTCATATTCTTCAAGGACAACGGCGCCAGAGCCCTCACCCATTAAAAATCCATCACGTCCCTTATCATAAGGACGGGAGGCTTTCTCGGGTGTATCATTATAGCCCGTGGTCATGGCTCTGCAGGCGACAAAAGACGCAATACCTAGACGGTTAATCGGCGCTTCGCCGCCGCCGGCGACCATAACATCAGCATCGCCGAACATAATCAAACGAGCCGCATCACCAATAGCATGAGCGCCTGTCGCGCAAGCGGTAACCACAGAGTGATTGGGGCCTTTGAGGCCATTGCGAATAGAAATTTGACCTGATGTCAGATTGATTAGCATCGCTGGAATAATAAATGGACTTAAGCGGCGCGGACCTTTTTCGTGTAGCGTGATAGAGGCATTATAGGTTGTCTCCAATCCGCCAATGCCTGACCCGAACATAACGCCTGTTCGTTCTTGGGCCTCATTGCCCTCTTCTAGAGGGTTCCAGCCTGCATCTTCCAAAGCTTCGTCAGAGGCGGCCAAAGAATAAAGGATAAAGTCATCGAGGCGCTTCGCATCGCGCGCGCTCATTATAATGTTAGGATCGAATGCGCCCTCCATTTCAGGAGAGCCGCCAGCGCGCCCATCGACACGCGGGATAACAGCAGCGACCTTGCATCCAAGGTCGCTGACGTCAAAATGTTCTACTTTAGAAGCTCCGGATTTACCGGAGAGGATATTTTTCCATGCGGTATCAACACCGCATCCAACGGGGGTAACAAGGCCCAAGCCTGTGACAACAACCCGTCTCACATCAAAAGCCGGCTCTAACCGACTTTTTCAGAGATAAACTTAACAGCAGCGCCGACAGTTTGGATGTGCTCAGCAGCATCATCTGGGATTTCGATATCGAATTCTTCTTCGAAGGCCATAACGAGCTCAACATTGTCGAGGCTATCCGCGCCTAAATCATCGATGAAGTGTGCATTCGCAACAACTTTATCTTCTTCAACATCCAGATGCTCGACGACCATCTTTGTAACGCGTGCAAGTACGTCTGACATAATTTTTCCTTATATGATGCCACGGTCTATTGTGGCGATTTGCTAGGCGTAGATAAGACTTAAAGTCCCAAAAACAACCCTTATTCGTGATTCATGCGTGGATAGCATAGATAAATAGCAGTGACTAGAGTGTAAAACCCCAATTAAATCATAGCCATACCGCCATTAACGTGAAGTGTTTGTCCCGTCACATATCCAGCTTCATCCGAGGCCAAATATAGCGCTGCAGTGGCGATATCCGCGCCGCTCCCGAGGTCGCCAGCGGGGATTTTTGTAAGAATCGCAGCGCGTTGCGCCTCATTAAGCTCATCGGTCATAGGCGAGGCGATAAAGCCAGGCGCGATGCAGTTTACCGTCACGCCGCGAGACGCAACTTCTTGGGCCAATGACTTCGAAAAGCCGATCATGCCCGCTTTTGAGGCCGCGTAATTGGTCTGACCGGGATTTCCCGTCACCCCAACAATCGATGTAATCCCGATAATACGTCCCCACCGCGCCTTCATCATTGGCCGCAGGCAAGCTTTTGACAGGCGGAAATAAGATTCGAGATTGACCTTTTGCACAAGGTCCCAATCGTCCTGCTTCATGCGCATCAATAGACCATCACGCGTTATGCCGGCATTGGCGACCAAAATATCAACAGATCCGCCCATAGCCGCTTCTGCCGCCTTAGGAAGGCCGTCCACGGCCTCTCCGTCAGAGAGATTACACGGCACAACATAAGCCCGCTCGCCAAGTTCACTCGCGAGCGCCTCTAATTTCTCTGCTCGCGTGCCCGATAAAGCGACATGCGCGCCCTGGGCGTGAAGTAATTTTGCAATTTCGCCGCCAAGGCCGCCTGTTGCGCCCGTTACTAAGGCACGTTTTCCGTCCAGATTAAACATAGTCTTTATCCTTTAATATTAGCTGCAAAAGCTTCCAGCCCTTCAGGTGTATTTAGCGCGGCGCCGTTCATGCCTTTAACAATACGGCGCAGCATAACGGTCAAGACCTTGCCGCAGCCTGGCTCCGCTAATGTTTCAATACCATTTGCATGCATCCATTCAACCGATTCGCGCCAGCGCACGCGTCCTGTGACCTGCGCCACAAGGTCATTGCGAAGCTGATCGGGGCCGCTGATCGGCAAGGCTTGCACATTATTAATTACGGGAATGACGGGCGCGTTAAAGGCGGCATCTGCCAGCGCATCGCGCATAGCCTCTGCCGCCGGCGCCATCATATCGCAATGGAAAGGCGCGGAGACTTTTAACATCATAGCTTTCTTCACGCCGTTCTCTTCGGCGTATTTACACGCGGCTTCAACAGCCTCTTTCTCGCCCGACAGAACGATTTGGCCTACGGCATTATCATTGGCGATTTGACAAATTCCCTTTTCTTGGCCCGCTTTAGCCGCGGATTCGGCATCTTCAACGCTTGCGCCCAAAAGCGCCGCCATAGCCCCTGCCCCAACAGGAACAGCCGCTTGCATAGCATCGCCTCGAATACGTAATAGCCGCGCTGTATCGGCTAAGGTTAACGACCCTGCAGCGCAAAGCGCGGTATATTCACCCAGTGAATGGCCAGCCACATATTTCGCCGCGCTCACATCAACATCAAAATCCTGCTTTAAGGCCCGCATAGCCGCAACACCGCAAGCCATCAGCGCAGGCTGGGTATTGGCAGTTAGGGTCAGATCTTCCATTGGGCCCTCCCACATAAGTTTGGAGAGGTTTTGCGAAAGCGCGTCATCCACTTCTTGAAAAACCGCGCGCGCCGCTGGAAATGCCTCTGCAAGCTCTTTCCCCATGCCAATGGATTGGCTTCCCTGTCCCGGAAAGGTGAATGCGAGTGTCATAGTTCCTCCATAAGCGAATAGGCCCGATTGAATAGTTTATAGGCCTAACAGGTCAACCACAAAATGAGCCCGAATATTGACGACAATTAAGGCGCCGTTAACCCTGACTAATTAGCACATCCATAGCTGTATAGAAAAGAATCATCGGGGGACTGCGTGTCTTTTTTCAAAAAGAAAAAATCTAAATCAAAAAAAGCGGCTACCGCCCCCAAACCTGACCAATCAGAGATAGAGCGCGATGTTGCAAAAATGGATCAAGATCGTCATCTAGATATGCAGCTCGAAGAATTAACAGCCCGCCTAAACATCAAAACTGAAGAAAATCAGGACGTCCCTTCAGAAGCAATCCCTACCCAAGAAAAAGACAATGGCGCTTTTCTCACGAAAAGCCTGCAAGATTTCACGGCGCCTACTTTTACAGCTAGTCTCGATGGCAAAACAAAAAACATTGATGTCACCTCAGAGACGCCCCAGGTCACGACAAATATTGACAAAATTCTCACAGAAGCGCGTAAAGAAGCTGAAGATCTTGCGGCGGCAGAGAATTCGCTCCCAACGCCTCAAGCAACAGATCCTGCAAAAGCCCCCCTGCCAGATGTCTCCACTGATCTCAATCTTTCAGGGCCGAAACGGTTTGATATGAGCGAAATGCGCGTAGATGTCGCAAAAATAAGCGCGGACATTCAAGGCGGTGAGGAACTCTACAGACGCGCCTTGCAACGCGTTGAAGGTTTGATGACCTTTGTCGAAAAGGCTGAAGTCGATTTTTCCGTCCTCAATCGTTTAGAACCCGAAAACCGCCGATTAAAAGCCAAACTTCGCACGGCGAATGGCGATGTTGAAAACTTCAAAGGCAAACTTAGCTTACTTACAGCAGACCTTGAAGATCATCAGGAGCGTTTGGACGGCAAAACTAAGCAATATGAAGAAGCGCGCGGTAAGCTTACAACCGCAGCGAATTCATTACGAGAATATGAGCGTGTTCTAAAAGAGACGAAAACTGAATCAGAGCGTTATTCATTGGCGATTGATCGCCACAAAACGGCCCTCAATGTTGAAGGCAAAGAAAACAAAGTCCTACGGGAAAAAATTGTGGAACTTTCCACCGCTCTTGAAGCGCGCCAATCGGAGCATCTCGCGGCCTCAAAAATGGTCGAATCACTGAAAGCTGATTGCTCTGACTTACGTGACCAAGCGGAATCTTTCCGAACTGAAGCGCAGGATTTACGTATTACCCTAAGCACAGCCAAACGTCAGAATAATGCAATGAAGGGCGAAATGCTGGCCCTGCATGAGGATATAAAGACGTTTAAAACGCAATATGAGTTTAACGTTATCAACCGCGAAGACCAAGTAACCGACTTAGAAGCGCAAATAGCCTTCCTCGCCAAAGAAGTTGATGCCAAAACTGAACTTGCGAATGCGGCAACGCATGACATTTCGGCGCTGCGCGGCATTCGCAGCGAGCAAGATATAGAGCGCGACAGATTAGAGAAGCAGCTCGCTGCTGCTACAGCTGAAATTAGAGATGTCACGAGTTTGGCAGAATCTCGTAATGCCGAGAAGATTAAAGCTTTGCGAAATGAAATCAGAGAGCTTCAAGCTCAATTAATCGACAAAGACGAAAACTCTCAATCTATCGCAAAAGCGTATGCTGACCTTCAGCGGCAATCGACAACCACGGAAATGGAACGTGAAAGGCTACAAGCCCGTCTGGATTTGCAATCACAGCAACTGGAAAACGCCATAAATAATGATCCTGCCTCAAAACTTGAAGGCCAGATAAAGAATTTGGCTGAACAGCTTCAAATCAAAGACGAGATCGTGCGCAGCGCAGCGCAGGACGTCACGCGATTGCGCCAAGACCGCGACAAACAAAAGGCCGAACAAAAGCGTCTTGAAGATCTTATCCACTCTCAGACCTTCCAACTAGAAGCTGCACAGAAAGCACTTCTTGAGTCTAAGCAGAGCGAAACTGAGCTAGATCAAAAATATAAAGATATTGCTGCCGCCTTGTCCGTATCTCATACCCGCCGGCGGAGTGAAGCGCCGGCAGAGAACCCCGATATCGCGCCAGAATTGTCCAGTGAATATAAGGATTTGACAGGCGATGATATTGAAAACCGTATCATGGATTATAAATTCGGTATTCGTAAAGATATCGTCTAGCCGCTCCCTACGCGACTTAAAACGCCGAGATACGGTTTATTCCCCGCATAGTTAATTCCCGCTTCTGTGGAGAGGGTCAGCATTAGCTTGCCCCTAAGGGGTGCAATTCATTTCATTGGATCGTTAGAATCGGCTATGAGTGATGAATGGGCCCACAAAACCGCATAAGCACCGCAAATGATAACGCGCCAGCACGCCCCGCTAGACTTATGCGAGGCGATGGCTCTGTATCTTATCCGGCGGTCAATGAACGGCCATCGCCTCCCCCTTCAAATCCTATTCCTGACCTCATTACACTCAACAGTAACGACAGCGCAGCTGAGACGGCAACGGGTAGCCTAAAGCTGTCGCTTATTTGCTGGGCAACGGCGCTCATTATGATGCTGTCCGCCTTCTTTTTTGAGGCTGGCGCAGGGTTAAAAGTTCTCTCAAGCCTCACGCTTCTTTGGGCGGGCCTTTGGGGCAGCTATGTCTGCGCCGATCATGGCAGATGGCGGCTTAGCGAAGTTTCCGTCGTGACTGCATTGGTTGGATTGATGGGAGCCATATTTACAAGCGCCAGTTTTTTAGGCTTGGGCCTGACGCTGACTGATGGATTACTATTGATGAGTATCACGCCTTTGCCAATCGGCTATATCTTAAAATCGCGCATTTGCGTCATGGCCTCAATCTGTGCATCGCTGCTTTGGGCCGCGCTCAGTTTTACCGGCCTAATAGAATATTCCAATATAATGCTGCTCTTCCCTGCCATCTTGGCCGTTCAGATCTTTACGGCCACCAAAGTTCAATCAGGTATGGCCATGGCACTGGCCGTTCTAACCGGATATTATTGGCTCGGGAGTTTTATTTTCGCGAATTGGAGCGCGGATAACCTTCCGCTAACATTTGCGGCTGCGGTAATTTTTGTGATCGGCACAGCCCATCATAGAAGCGGGAAAGCCGCTGAGGATAAAGAAATAGCAGGGAGCTCGATACATATCTATACAGGCTGGGTGGCCGCAATCGTCGGCGCTATTGGGTTTCAATATTTCTGGCTATCCCCGGACGCCCTGCAAAACAGCGCAGCTTCATTAAGCCCTGAGGGCCTAGGTCTCTGGAAAGGTCTAACGCTCGGGGCACTAGCTGTCATATTCTGCAGCGCTATCATCCGCTATAAATACTCTCAAATTACGTTGGCAGGTATCTTCTTGGTGACGGCCGTCTCCGCCCTCATCCCAATGATGCTATGGTTCCCTGCTTGGACACAAAAAATGGTCGCGGCAATTCCTGGCATAAGCGCGGTCCCCGCCGCCGGAATATTAATCGGGGCAGGAATTTTAGCTGCCTCTTTAGGAATGATACTTAACGGCATCCGCAGGCATTCCCCTATTATGATGGGGTTAGGCATTACGGCAATACTCGCGCAGGCTTATCTATTGATAAAACCCGAGCTTATGACGCTCGATCACGTGGTCATATTCGGCGCCGGGCTATTGGCCTCATTGGCCATTGGCGCCGCAATTGCAGGCTCAAGCCTTGCGCATCAAGCACCGGCGCCGCGTTTAAAGCATGCTTAAATTTGTCGAATTAGCTTTGATAAATAACGGAGCTAAGATCATTCCCGCAACATAGCCGCCTATGTGAGCGGGCCATGCTATCCCAATTCCTGTAAAACTTTCGAGTAAGACCATAACTGCGTTTATAACGGCCCAGCCCAAACCAAACTGAATCATTTTATGACGACCACCAATGGCCCAAGCACCTGCCGCGAATAAAGCCGAAGCCCCGCCAGAAGCGCCCACAGCCCCTGTGACCGTGAATTGTGCGTTAGTTGAGGCCCACCATCCCCATTGAAAAAGTCCGCCAATAATCACGCCGGCAAAGAAAGTCAGTAGAAAATCGCGAGTCGCTCTAGGGGCTCTCCCCTTGTCCTTAGCCTGCAATTTAGCGCCTCGAATAACTGCGATACCGAACACTATTGTCATGCCAGAATTCATAATTACGTGCCCCCATCCACCATGTAAGAAACCGTGCCCGATTAGGCTCACCGCATGAGATACAATATCGGCGCCAGAGGTGCCAAGGGGGCGCAAGACGCCAAAGCGGTCTATCATCCCAATAAGCGCGCCCGGTGTCACCATCATGAGCGCTTGAATGGCGATGAATATTCCTGCCAAATAGGCTGGTGCTTTTTCTGTGAAGTTAAACAGGGGTTCGCGGGGGTGTTGGTTTTGGGTCATATACTCGCCCTAACCTGTTTTTATAATCTGTAAAAGATTTAACTGTCCTCTTTGCGTTTGGACAGAATCGGAAAACATAGAGCTCAGAAAGGCTCATTCGATGCAATCTGCGCAAAATACATGGTATGTTCAGGTCAATGGCCAAGCTTATGGCCCTTATGACTCTGCGCAAATGAAAGCCTTCGTAGCCGAAGGGCGCGTCAATGAGCAGTCCATCATTAGTCAGACCGCGGCGCAAGGCTATGCTCAAGCTGCGCAGTTTCAGTCCTTCGCCCGATGGTCTGACCAGAATATGCAAGTCCAGCAGCCTGTTCAGCAAGCGCAAATCTTGCGCCCCATGTCCAATGTTGGCGGCGGGGTTCTCGCGCGCCAAATGCAGCCTACGAATTATTCGCCGCAAGCGATCGCGCCTAATCCAGCCCCGATGCAGCAGGCTCAAATCACCCCTCAATTGGTGGCCAATACAGTCTTTGTCGTTATGGCTGAGATCCGTTCAGATAACGGTATGCAGTTCTTACAGGCCCTTCAGAGTGAGGGCGCCGCGCAGCGCATAGGCGATTCGGTGTGGCTACTGAGAAGCGGGTCCTCCGTCGAACAGCTCCGTAACCGCTTGAGCCAAGCTTTGACCAAGAATGACCGCCTATTCTTACTCGATAGTTTTAAGAATGAAACCGCATGGTTTAATATCGGATCAGATATGGACATCCGCATTCGCGAGCTATGGGATATGGAACGTTAGAGCCTTTAGTCTAAAGCTCAACCAATCCGTCTTTGAAACGCTTAGCATTGGCGACATAAATCTCAGAGTTCATTTTCAGCATCGCAAAATGTTGCTCACTCAGCGTTTTTACGACGCGTCCCGGCGACCCTACGACCATCGAGCCATCAGGTATTTCTTTGCCTTCAGTTATCAGCGCATGCGCGCCGATAATACAATTCTTACCGATTTTCGCGCCATTTAAAATCGTAGCGCCTATGCCGACCAAGCTATTATCGCCAATCGTGCATCCGTGCAGCATCACCAAATGCCCAATGATAACGCCCTCCCCTAGAGTGAGCGGCATGCCGGGGTCTGTATGAAGAACAGAATTGTCTTGAACATTTGACCGCGCGCCAATTTTAATCAGGTCATTATCACCGCGCAATACGGCGCCAAACCAAACGGAGCTTCCCGCTTCCATTTCGACATTGCCCATCACCTGCGCATTTGGCGCAACATAAGCATCATCCGCGAGTTTGGGCGAGACGCCGTTAAGAGAGTAAATTGACATTAAGCTTCGTCTAAATCTTGCTGTAAGATAGAGATATTCAAGTCGTAAGAAATGTCGTTTTTATCTTCATCATCAATATAGAGAAGACCAAGAATTTCATCATTCAGATAGACTTCGACGCTGTCCGAGACTTTACGCGGTTTAATCGAGATACCATCTGTGCCAAGGCGTTTGGACAGGTAGTGTTTTACAGAAAGAATTTGTTCGGGGCTCATCGGGCCGCTCCTGGTTTAAAATTGATTTGTATAGGTTTTGAATTTTTTAAAGGGTCTGCACCATAGATTTGGCTGGGTTGTCACAACAAGGACCGCCAACGGGCTTGGCTGGGACGCCCGCAACTGTGCAGCTTTCTGGTACAGGCTTTAGGACCACCGAACCCGCCGCAATTTTCGAGCCGTCCCCGACCTTAATATTCCCAAGCACGGATGCGTTGGCGCCGATTAGAACGCGATCACCTATTTTTGGATGACGATCTTCATCGGCCTTACCTGTGCCGCCTAGGGTAACGCCTTGGAGAATGGAGCAATCATTCCCGACCACCGCTGTCTCGCCCACAACAAAACCTGTCGCATGGTCAAGCATCGTGCCGTGCCCGATACGGGCGGCAGGATTAATATCAACGCCGAATAGCTCTGAGCTACGGTTTTGCAAATGAAAGGCCAAAAGATCACGCCCACTTTTAAAGAGTGCATGAGAGCAGCGATATGTTTGGATGGCCATAAAGCCTTTGAAATATAGAAAGGCTTGTAGAAATGACGTGCAAGCAGGATCACGGTCTTTGACAGCGAGCAAGTCTTTGGCCGCATATTCAACGATTGTCGGCTCCGCCTCTATGGCTTCGGTCAGAATTTTACGCAGTTTAAGGGTCGAAAAATCGGGCGTGGCGAGTTTCTCAGACAGATGATTGACCAAAGCGCCGCCAAGGCTATCTTGATCTAAAATCGTAGCATGAAGCAATGACGATAGAGCCACTTCTTTCGTGGCATAGGCGGCAGCCTCTTTTTTTAGATTAGACCAGACGCAGATATCTGGGGTGCTGTCTGTAGCAAGATTCACATTTCCCATCACTCTATCCTTTCAAAGGCTGTTCTTTTGTAGATAGGCATCGCAACGTCAAAAGCCAAATAAAATATTTGAGATTATTTGGAAATGGCCGCTTATTTGGAAATATCCGCTTGGGCCTTATCCCGCCAATATTCTGCCAAGTCCCGTTTTACCTCAGGCGCGAGAATGTAGAGTCCTATCAAATTGGGAATGGCCATCACAAAAATAAGCGCGTCAGCAAAGTCCAAGATCGCGGTCAGTTGCACCGATGCTCCGATCACGATGAACAGGCAAAAAATCAAATTGAAGGCTAATTCTTTGCCTTTGCTTTCGCCAAAAATATAGGTCCAGCCTTTCGCGCCGTAATAGGCCCAAGCCAGCATCGTTGAAAAGGCGAAAAGGAAAGCTGCGACAGAAAGAGGTAAAGGCGCCCAAGAAATTTTAGATTCAAATGCTGCTGACGTCAGCTCAATACCGCTCACGCCGCCATTCATGATTGTTTCCGTGTCGAAACAGGTGACCAAAACAAGGCCTGTAAGCGTGCATATGACGACAGTATCAATAAAGGGCTCGAGTAGCGCGACAAAACCTTCAGTCAAAGGCGACTCCGTTTTCACAGCGGAATGTGCAATCGCAGCAGATCCTAATCCAGCTTCGTTAGAAAACACCGCGCGCTGAAAACCGATAATCATTATTCCAAGCATGCCGCCGCCAGTCCCCTGCAGAGTGAAGGCGCCTTTAAAAATTTCGGCAATAGACGATGGCAATTGCCCCGCATTCATAGCGAGTATAACGAGCGCGCCGATGATATAGAGAACCACCATAAACGGCACCAACTTCACCGTCGTTTTAGCGATAGACTTGATCCCGCCGATGATAATGAGCGCGACCAATATCGCCATAACTAAGCCAACGGCCCAGCCATACCCTACAAGCGGGCTGCCGCTCTGCCCACCTGTGACTTCCAGCAATTGCACATAGGCTTGATTAGATTGGAACATGTTTCCGATTCCAAGACAGCCAATCACAATACTCGCCGCGAAAAATAGACCTAGGAACTTCCCAAATTTCACCATGCCCTTTGCCGCGAGACCATCCCGCAGATAGTACATGGGTCCGCCCGACACGGTGCCGTCAGGATTAATGGTGCGGTATTTGACGCCCAATGTGCATTCCACAAATTTCGTCGTCATGCCGAGAAAGCCCGCCATGATGACCCAGAATATCGCGCCAGGGCCGCCAATGGAAACTGTAATCGCGACAGCGCCTATGTTCCCTATGCCGACCGTCCCAGAGACGGCGGCGGTCAGCGCTTGGAAATGCGTAATCTCGCCCGCATCTTTCGGGTCTGAGAACTTCCCGCTGACAATATCAATGGCGTGTTTGAAGCCGCGTAGATTTATAAAGCCCAGATAAAAAGTGAAGAAGGTGGCGGCAAATATCAACCATAAGACTATCAGGGGCAGCTCGGCCCCCATGACAGGGACTGAGAAGAAGATAAAACTAGAAAGCGCATCGGTAAGCGGCTGAACAAGATCGTTAATCCAAGCATCAAGGCTAGTTGCCTGTGAAGTGATATTATTTAACATAAAAAAGATGTAATCGCTTATCCTCTGCCGCGGTAAGGCGGAACGCCCTGATCCGGAATCCAAAGGCCTTCAGGCGCTTTGCCATATTGATAAAACACATCGATCGGGATCCCGCCGCGCGGATACCAATAGCCGCCAATGCGAAGCCATTTCGGACTGATTTCTTTGACCAGCCGCTGGCCAATACCCGTTGTGCAAGCTTCGTGGAAGTCCCCGTGATTACGAAATGAACCGAGGAAAAGTTTGAAGGCTTTGCTTTCGACAATCCACTCATCGGGGCAATAATCCACCACTAAATGCGCAAAATCAGGCTGTCCCGTGACAGGGCAAATACTTGTAAACTCAGGCGCAACGAGCCGCACCATATAGGGCTCATCACATGGGTTTTTCACTCGCTCTAAAACAGCCTCATCAGGCGAATTTGGCAAACCCTTCATCTGTCCCAGTTGATCAAGTTTATTATAGCGCTCTTCGGTCATGGGCGCGGGGTAGCGGGGTTTACCGCAAAGGGCAAGGCTTAGGCGGGTTTAGTTACAGGCTTTGCTGTTTTGACATGTTTGTAATTGCGGATGAACCGCCTGCCGGGCACCTCAATGAAGTGATAAGTAAGATGAGAGAAACAAATAACGGCGCAAAGATACACGGCCAAGAGCATATCCCCCCCCCATCCGCCTTCATTCCAGCTAGGCATGAGCGCGCCCAGAACTTTGTTGCCAAAGATTGAAAACGCGATGGAGATGATGACGTGAGTCATATAAGTCGAATAAGATATTTTGGCGAGATAGAGAAATGGCTTGGAGCCCATGAAACGCGAAACAATTCCGCCGTCAAAGGCGAAGACCACCATAAAACCCAATAGCAACGGCGCGGCGAAAAACTGCATTTTTCCGCCGCAATAGATAACGAAGAGTGTAGAGCCGATAAGCGTAACAGCCTCAAGACCTGAAAAAAGCAAAGCCTTACCGCTTGTTTTTAGTTTATCAGCCTTTGGTTTAAGCCAATCAAAAATTTTGGCCGCGATAACGCCCGTAAAGAACCCTGCGACGCAGCGAAAAAAAGCGTAATCATAGGTTATATCCAAATTGGGCTTTAGCTTTGATAGCCCAGCATAAATTAGCACAACAATAGCGCCCAACCCTATAAAGTGTATAAGTTTTGTTGGTCTTGCCCGTAGCATGACGGCGACGAAGACGAAATATGTAAAGAACTCCGCGCTAATAGTCCAAGCCGGCGGATTAAACGTCAAACTGTTATTTACGCCCATAGCATGGGTCAGCGTGAGATTGCTCAAAAGACTCCCCCACCCTTCCTGCGCACCAGCTGTGAAAGGCAGGATTTCACCAACATCATGTGTGGCAATTCCAACCTTATGAGCCACGAGACGCAGAACAGCAAATGCCACAAAGATCGCCAACATGAAAAAATGCAACGGATAAATACGCGCGAAACGCCGTTTCATAAAGTCCTTCGCGTCCGCTCCATCCTTAAGTTTCCCGTCATAGAGCCGAAACATTAGAAAGCCCGACAGCGCAAAAAACAAATCTATAATGACCGCGCCATTATTGAAAAAGGCCAGGCTATTCAGATGAGAGAACCAAATTGTGTGATAAACCGCTACAAACAACGCCAATAGCCCGCGAAATCCGTCAAGGGCTGCGAAATATTCGCTATGGCCATAAGGCTTTGAGAGTTGGTTTGTCAAAAAACTGTCCTATTTAGGCACATTAGCTCGCATAAACGTCCGAAAAGCTAAGTCCCGCGAAAATTCAATTCACACTATGCAAGAAGCTTGTTAGGTTTACGGATAAATCAGTCACATTCCTGTGAGGAGACACAACATGAAATCACGCGCCGCAGTCGCTTTTGGAGCTGGTAAAGACTTAGAGATCGTAGAGGTTGACGTTGAAGGCCCTCAGCCCGGAGAGGTTCTGATCGAGATTAAAGCGACTGGCATTTGCCATACTGATGCGTTCACCTTGTCAGGCGAAGACCCAGAAGGTGCCTTCCCTGCTATCTTGGGCCATGAAGGCGCGGGCATTGTTCGCGAAGTCGGCGCAGGCGTAACCTCGCTGGAGGTCGGCGATCATGTCATTCCGCTCTATACTGCAGAATGCCGCGAATGTGATTTTTGCCTTCACCCCAAAACCAATCTTTGCCAATCCGTGCGGTCAACACAGGGTCAAGGCTTGATGCCTAATGGAACGTCTCGTTTTTCTTTTAAGGGCCAAAAGATATTGCATTATATGGGCTGTTCGACATTCTCTAATTACACGGTCTTGCCTGAAGTTTCCCTTGCCAAAATTCGTAAAGACGCCCCTTTTGATATGGCGTGTTATATTGGCTGCGGCGTCACCACAGGCGTCGGCGCTGTCATCTATTCTGCCAAGGCAGAACCCAATTGCCGCGCTGTCGTTTTCGGTCTTGGCGGAATTGGGCTCAACGTTATTCAAGGCCTAAAAATGATTGGGGCCAAGCAAATCGTCGGCGTTGACCTTAACCCTGAGCGCGAAGCCATCGCTCGTAAATTTGGCATGACGGATTTCGTCAATCCCACAAAAATCAAAGGTGACCTCACAGGCCATATTGTCGATATCACGGGCGGCGGCGCGGATTATACTTTTGAATGTATTGGCAATGTAGATGTGATGCGCGTCGCGCTAGAGAGCTGTCACAAAGGCTGGGGCGAAAGCTATATCATTGGGGTTGCGGGTGCTGGCAAAGAAATCTCCACCCGCCCATTCCAACTTGTCACAGGTCGAAGCTGGAAAGGCGTTGCCTTTGGCGGCGCCAGAGGCCGCACAGACGTTCCCTCCATTGTCGACATGTATATGGATGGACGCATCCAAATCGACCCGCTGATAACGCATAAGATGGGCATTGAGGATATTAATAAGGCATTTCATTTGATGCATGAAGGTAAGAGCATTCGGAGTGTTGTGGAGTTTTAGGTCTTGAGCATCGGGAGACAGCTTTATAATTTGCGGCGTAAAATTTGGGGAAAATACGTAATTGACGACCCACGTCCTATAAAGGCTGATTCGCCCTACACATTTTTCCTACCCAGCGCTGATAAACTAGATGCTTTAGAAGTTGGAGACGGAGTTAAAATCATCATTCGGAGTATACCCGCAGGAATTGACTATGGTGCTGAACGAATGTGGATTAATATAACCTCAATTGCAGGAGAAAATATAACGGGTTCTTTGGACAATCGGCCCTTTGACATCCCCCAATTGAAACCTGCAGATATTATCCAATTTAAACGCTTTCATATCATCGATTACCAATGGAAAAATAAAGAAAAGGAACAACAGTTCCCAGTCGTAAAATCGATTCAACAATGGGGTAGGTGCTTAGTCGACTCTTGTGTCTTAGAGAGAGGTATTCCTGTAGGGTATTTATATAAAGAAGAGCCTGACATGGATAAAGAAGGAGACAAATATCCTGATAGTGGTTGGCGAATTCGCGGTGACACAGAAATTATGACTGATGAGGAGAATGAAAACACACAAGCTACATATATCGCGCTTGGCAAGGTTTTAAATGTAGATGACAGTTGGATTCACTTAATTGATGAACCCATAGGCTCTAGGTTTTTCAAAAACAAAGAAACAGGAAAGTTTGAACAAGAGTAATCTTTAGTAAGCCAGTTTAAATTGAATCCCACTCACCCCGTCATTAGTTCGTATTGGAAGATTTCAACGTGATTTGACTCTGTCTGCGAATTACGAGAATTTGAGGACAGATCAGGAGAGACACTATGTTCATGCATCTCGCACAGGGAGTGCCTACACCTCAGGCGCCGCAAGCACCAAACCCTATTTTGAATCTTTCTCGGCGCAGCTTTGTCAGCGCGGGGGCAGGACTGGCGCTTGCCGTTTCACTCGCAGCCTGCGCACAGAATAAACCCGAAACTTTGGCGCAAGACACCGCCCCTATCCCCGATAACTCCAATGTTGATGTAGGCCCGCTAGTTCTTATTTCAATTGCGGCGGATGGCCGAACACAAATTACAAATCCGCGCTCTGAGATGGGACAACAAGTCATTACGACAGTCGCTCAAATGATTGCGGATGAGCTTGACGTGCCGTGGGATGACCTCGTTATCAAACAAGCGGTTGGCGATAAGAAATATGGCGATCAAAACACGGATGGGTCTACCTCTGTGCGTAATCACTTTGACCGTTTCCGCATGGCCGGCGCGTCGATGCGTCATATGCTGACCCAAGCCGCCGCTAATCAATGGGGCGTCGATATTTCGGAGTGTTCAAGCGAGCTTGGCGTTATCAGCCATAACTCGGGCAAGACCCTCACTTACGGCGACGTCGCCGAGGCCGCAGGCAAATTAGACGTTCCTTCTGAGGAGGCGGTCACCCTTAAAGCACGCAGTGACTGGCGCTATATTGGCAAAGACAAACCCTCTTACACCATCCCAGATATTATTCGCGGCAAAGGCACTTACGGTATTGATGTCAGAGTGCCCGATATGCTCTATGCCGTCGTTGCGCGTCCGCCTGCTCTTTTTGGTAAAGTCAAAAGCCTTGACGACACTGCCGCGCTGGCCGTGCCCGGCGTCACCAAAGTTATCAAGATGAAAGAGCCCCAAGGCGAAGCGCCCAGCTTTCAGCAGCTAGGCGGCGTTGCCGTAATCGCAACCGATACATGGGCCGCGATCCAAGGCCGCGAAGCGCTCGAAATTGAATGGGAGGCTGGCCCGCATTCTGGGTATAACTCCAAAGCCTATGCCGCAGACCTTATGGCGACGGCGCGAAAGCCCGGCGAAACGAAACTTAAACGCGGCGATGTTACGGCCGCCTTAAAATCTGCAGCTAAGACTGTGACAGCAGAGTATTATGCCCCTCACCTTTCGCAGTCGCCCATGGAACCACCCGCCGCCACGGCGCGCTGGGACGGCGATAACGTCGAATGTTGGTCGTGTACGCAAAACCCGCAAGCGGCGCGTAGCACGGTCGCGCAAATTTGCGGCGTTCCCGAAGATAACGTCACGGTTCACGTAACCTTGTTGGGCGGCGGCTTTGGCCGCAAATCTAAGCCTGACTATGTAGTCGAGGCGGCGCTTATCGCCCGCGAAGTCGGCGCGCCCGTAAAAGTCACTTGGACGCGCGAAGATGATGTGCGCCACGGATATTTTCATTCTGTCTCTGCGCAATACATGCAAGGCGGGTTGGACAATGACGGCAAGGTTACCTCCATTCTTCACCGAACAGTATTTCCGTCTATCAATTCCACTTTTGGCCCCGCCGACCAAGGGTCTGATTTCGAGCTTTCACTCGGCGCTACTGATAACCCTTGGAATGTCCCAAATATGCAAGTCGAAGTCGGTAAGGCGGACGCCCATATTCGTATTGGGTGGCTACGCTCCGTCGCGAATGTCTATCATGTTTTCGCTAACCAAAGCTTTGCCGCAGAATTGGCGCATGCTGCGGGTAAAGACCAGAAGGACTTTCTGACTGACCTTATCGGCCCCGACCGCAATATAGATTTTTCCAAAGACGGCGTAACTTATCCCAATTACGGATCTTCACTAGAAAACTACCCCGTCGATACAAAGCGTCTCAAAGCTACGCTAAACAAAGCCGCCGCAATGGCAAAATGGGGCCGAGATGTTCCGAAAGGCCACGGCCTCGGCATTGCCGTTCATCGCTCATTCCTATCCTATGTCGCAACAGCCATTGAAGTCGCGGTGGATGAGGACAGAAACATCACCTTCCCCGGTATTTGGATCGCCGTCGATGCGGGAACGGTTGTGAGTCCAGATAACACAAAATCGCAAATGGAGGGCGGCACATTATTTGGAATTTCCAACGCCCTTTACGGAGAGGTCACCGCCACAAACGGCGTGGTTGATCAAAGTAACTTCCCAGATTGGCGCGTTATGCGCATGGCTGAAGCTCCGCATGTCTTCGAGACACATATAATGGAGAGCGACGCGCCCCCTGGCGGCGTCGGCGAACCGGGTACGCCGCCTGCGGCCCCGGCTTTAGCCAATGCGATTTTCGCGGCTACGGGGCAACGTCTGCGCACGCTTCCGCTACTCGGCCAAAACAACGCGCTCGATATGAGCAAAACTGGAGAGGGCTAGACCATGGCGATTACATTAAAAATCAACGGTAAAAACAAAACAGTCACAGCCCCAGAAGGCACGCCGCTTCTTTGGGTGTTGCGCGATCATTTGGGTATGACGGGTACGAAATTTGGCTGCGGCGTGGCGCAATGCGGCGCCTGTACCGTCCATGTTGACGGCGCGCCTATCCGCTCTTGCATCACAACTTATGAAGATGTTGAGGGCTCAGACGTTGTCACAATCGAAGGGGCAAGCGGCAAAGTCGCAGATGCCATTCGCAGTGCTTGGGAAGAACTCGCCGTTCCGCAATGTGGATACTGTCAGGCAGGTCAGATTATGAGCGCGACAGCGTTGCTCGAAACCAATAAAAGTCCGACAGATGAAGATATTGACGCGGCAATGTCAGGAAATATCTGCCGATGCGCGACCTATGTGCGGATTCGTAAAGCGATTAAAGACGCAGCAAAGGCGGTTTAGCGCGATTACTGTCTTGGCTCTTCGCCAGCCCATTTCGGAATATTTTCCCTTATTTCAGCGAAAACAATCCCAGCGGAATAAATGCGGCCAGCTTCAATATCTTGGCTAGCCCTTTTTAAGCTTTCCTCAAGTGAATGTTGAGGCTTAAAGATCGCTAGCCTGTAGCAATCATCGACCACAAATACACCAACCCGGTGCCCGTGTTTTGTGATTGCCACAGGTCCACCTTGTGCCCTATCCAGTAGCTGTCCTAATTTATGTCTTGCTTCTTTCGCTGTCATTTTTTGCATGCGGCCAACATTTCACATTTTTGGACAAAAGACAGTTTAGACAAGGTGAATTATGAAAACCATATCTACCAATAGAATGCATGGCGGGGTTCAAGCTATTTATGAGCACCGCTCGGATGCGTGTGATTGCGACATGCGGGTAGCGGTGTTTACGCCCGAAGGCGCTGAAAACGCCCCCGCCCTGATTTGGCTATCGGGCCTTACCTGTACAGAACAGAATTTTGTCACAAAAGCCGGCGCGCAGCGTATGGCGGCCGAGCTTGGAATGGTGCTCATCGCGCCTGACACCTCGCCGCGGGGTGATCATGTGCCGGATACTGAGGATAGATATGATTTTGGCAAAGGGGCAGGATTTTACCTCGACGCCACCGTCATGCCGTGGATGGAAAATTATTCCATGGAAACCTACATCCGTGATGAGCTTCCGTTCTGGATTAAAGAGAGCCTTCCGCAGGTCGATACGCAGCGTATGGGTATTTTTGGTCATTCTATGGGGGGGCACGGCGCCTTAACGCTCCATTTGAAAAACCCAACCTTATTCAAAACCTGCTCTGCCTTTTCTCCTATTGTTGCGCCAACTCAAGTGCCGTGGGGACGTAAAGCCTTTGAAGGCTATTTGGGTGACGTAGAGAGTGCGTGGTCAAAATATGACGCGACCGAGCTTGTCATGAAACAGCCGTCGGAGGCCCATATTCTCATTGATCAAGGCACTGATGATGAGTTCCTGATGGAGCATTTAAAACCAGAGATCTTTGATATTGCTTGCCAGAAAATGGGTCAAAGTCTGACATTACGGATGCAAGACGGCTATGATCATAGCTATTACTTCATCGCCAGTTTCATTGAAGACCATATAAAATGGCATGCCAAGAGTTTATAGGCTCTCTCACCGCGCAAACTCCCATACGACGGGTACGTCCTTTAACGCATCCTCATAATAAGCTTGGAAGCCCGGCATCTTCACTTGATTGAGAAAGCTGGAATAGGCCATGTAGCTCACCAAAAAGCGTAGATCTTTGGCCCAAGGCGGCATGAATTGGGGCGGAGTTAAACGCTTGGCGCTCGCCAGCTGCGCAAGGGCGGGTACATCTTCTAAGTCCATCTTTCCGCAGAAGAGAATACGAATTAAGTCCGCGCGGCCCATCTTGACTACGGTGCGCATGAAATTATGTACGCGCAGTAAGCCGTTGAGATAGACCATGTCTTTGGTAAAAGGCGCGCCGCCGCCAATAACGCCGCCCCGGAAAACGCGGCGTGTATTCTCAAAAGCTTGGTCTGGATCGACCAGACGTTCATTATAAAATTCAAAAACATCTTTAAAATCTGCGCCATCAACCGACATTTGAATCGCAATTACGCGGTCAGATAAACGTCTGAACCTTTGGGGATCCATTGCGCCGCTAATTATTTCGGCAAAGACGGCAAGGCCTTCTTGAATTTCTGTTGTGCCAGCATGGGCGCGGCCTAATATCTTGAAGTGTTTTTGTCCCTGCCCGTTCAGTCCAGTAGCAGCGTGAATGAGCGCCTCATGCTGCAGCAGTTGCTCAATATCACGCTCTGTAAAGGCTGCACTAGACCGAACGCGTATCCGCTTCGAGCCCGCGACAGCTTTAGCCGAAAGGGTGGGTGATAAGATAACTTTAGGCGCGGAGGCTCCGAAATGGCGCTCAAGCTTTTGCTCAAGCTCCGCCGCAAATTCTTGCGACGTTAGATGCACTTCATAGCCTTCGACAACCAGTTTGGAAAAATCGAGCCCGTCTAGTGCCGAGTCCATATGTTTTGCCAAATCAATAACGCGCGTCGTCTTATCCATCATATATTGGGAGGGCTGCCCATATAAAACCTTTGAATGCTCAAAAAATTCAGGCGTGCCGCGCGAAGAAATAAGGTGCGTTGTCGTCTCCAATGTATTCGACAATCTCCGGAGCCATTCATATACAACATGATCATCCGTATCGATTAAGGCTCTCGCAGATGCAATAAGGTCCGTTGCCTTAGAAACATCAATTTTAGCATATTTCGGGTTAGGCAATTTACCCTTAGCTAAAAACCGCTCTTTCTGCGGGGCTGTCCACTCTACCGATGATAATATCCGCATAGATTTAGACGCCAAGTTCAGCGCCTTACCAGCCTTCCTGGCCGTCGCCATCTGATTTTTTGACATGGGGTTCATAGGCGTAGTCGTGGCAAAGCAGAGCGGATTTGTCCATCATTAACTAGGGTTTTTTATGATCATTCATGCTGCGTATCACTTTGAAAACATCTTCGAAATGTGTCAAATTTTGATATGTTCCTGCGCCTTCAATATAAACAATTTTTGAACTAGGAACCGCGTTTTTGTAACGCATGACGGCTTCAGGTGGCTGATCCGTATTGTCTTCTCCAAGAACAATAGTGACAGGTATTTTTAACTGCTTAGCGTCCTCTGTCCAATCTTGATGAATAGAAGGCAGGTCTTCTGAGAATGCCCAAATACCCTGCTGAGTTAAGAATTTGAAACGGTCTTCTACAAGGCGGTAAACGTCTTTGTCTTTCAAGGCTAATTGATCGACCCGGTTCATTTTATCAAGGCTCCCAATAAACAAATCAGACCGCCCAGAATCAATGAGGGCCTTGCCTAACCTCGCTAAATAAGGCGCCGCTTTGGGAGCATGAATGGATGTCTTGATAAGCGTGCGATAGCGAGGTGAAAGAACATTCACATATTCAGGGCTCCAAACTGGAACTGCGCCGCTTAACACCAACCCTTTTATCCTTGCGTCTTTCAAGGCTAAGCGCTGCGCGATGGCCCCTGCCCAACCCGTTAATAAAACAACGTTATTCGCATTAATACTATCTAACACTTCAACCAGGTCTTTTACAGATTCATCAATGACATTGATTGTATCTTTCTGACGATTGAGGTCAGATTTACCAAAACCTGCGCGGCACGGAGAGATCATACGATAGCCGTGCCTTACGAGATCCTGGCTCGCTTTTTCGGTGAATTCGACGCCGCTTATAAGAGAGTGCAATTGAAGAATAATCTGCCCATTGGGATGACCTTGCTCGAAACATTGCATCCTTCGGCCATCGCGTAACGTTATCGAAGTCTCCCGCACTGTAACGCTGTTGAGGCTACCAACGTCTTCTGTTCGTTTGATCTGACTCATTGCAGACGTTGCGCGTAATCCCATGGATATAAACTTTCGTACAATGTCGGGAATATCGTTAGCATTCATTTTGTTTTTAATATTTACGATCTGCGTTCGAACGGCTGTGATTTTCACATCCCGCAAAGCCGCGACTTCTTTGGGCGTTTTCCCGGCAGCAAGTAACCCTGCCACCTGTGTCTCAGCAGTTGAAAGCCCCAAGGACTCACCAATCACATTACGGCTTTCGGAACTTAGACTTGTCTCAGAGGACGTAATTAAAAAATGCTGATGGGAGGTTCCTGGAGAGTCTCTATCAATAACGATGGAAGATACAAACCATGTTTCCGAAGAGGGTGCGTCATTGCGATGGACTTGGAAAAAACTATAGCGCCGGTCCTTCTTATTCAACCAGTCCAAAATGTTTTTAACACTCATTTGATTGATGTTTAAGTCTGAAAGGTTTTGGTGTCCGGATGTGAAATCAGATGCATCTGCATTACTAGAAATAATGCGTCCGTTTTTATCGATGATGAAGCCGAAACCATAATGGCTTTCAATAATATCTTGGACTTGAGTTTTACCTTCATTTGCGACGCGGACTTTACCAAGAATATCCATCGCAATATTTAAGTGGGCAATTATTGGCGTGTTATTAAAGTCAAAGCTGACAGGGTTTCGTTGAATTTGGGCATCAATATAAGCTTCCCAAAGGGCCTCATATTCCGAAAGACGAATAGGATTCACTGTTGCTGCGTAAAGCTCTCTGATGACGGTATCATCTTCATTCACAGATTTTGATAAGTTATTTGTCAGCGCCTCGCCCCAATTAAATCAAACGTCCACATAGTCATCCCAAAATTATCGCGCGCATCATAAAATGTGATGATGCAATCGGTATGCAAATCTATACTCAATGATTTCACATTTGAATATAATGGGGCAAAAATTGTATATTTTCAAAGATATAACTATTTTTTGCAAGATCGTCGTGACGACCGTCACGTTTCGCGAATATTCATTTTTGTAGATTTATTTTATCAGTAACCGGGGATTTTTATTATGACTTTAAACACAAACGACCTTGCAGAAAATGGGATCATTGATTTCGACTATAACTTTGATGCACTAGCAATCGAAGCTGCCCGCTTTGAGGCGTATCATGAATTGATGAATGATGCGCAGTCCAGCGCTCAAAATGCCAAAGATGATACAGGAGACCTTTTCGCAAATATTACTGGCGATAATGGAAACAATAATCTGACAGGCACGTCAGGTGATGACGTGATAAATGGCTTGGGCGGAAATGATACCCTACAGGGCCTTGCAGGGAATGACGTTCTGGATGGCGGCGACGGGGTCGACTTCCTCGAGCACTTCAATTTTTCTGCGACGCAAGGCATTATTGTCGATATGGGCGCAGGAACGGTTTCAAATGATGGTTATGGAACTAGCGATACAATCTCCAATTTCGAAAACCTTAGCACGGGCTTTTTTACCGATACCATTACCGGGGATGACAACGCCAACTTATTTTTTGGATCCAGCACTGGGGACACGCTTAATAGCGCCGGGGGTGATGATAACATTAGCGTTGATTCTGCTGGCTTCATTGATGGCGGCGACGGAACGGACCATTTGGTTGTTCGTTCCAGTGGACGCTGGATGGAAGTAAGCGGCTCTGCATCATTCCAATCCCGAACAGCGGGCATAGAGATCAATTTAGAGACGGGCCTCTTCTTCGACACGGCATATTCTTTTGCGGGCAGCGTGGTCAATGTTGAACGGTTCAGCGGAACAAATTTCAATGACATCATCACAGGCTCATCAATCAACAATATTTTAATCGGCGAAGGCGGCAATGATATGATTAGCGGAGGCGATGGCGACGACTCTCTCATCGGTGCTAATGGCTCCGATAATTTAATCGGGGGGCAAGGCGCAGATTTTCTCAATGGCGGGGATGGATTCGATACTGCGGATTACCGCGGCGCAACAGAAAGCGTGGCCTTTAATGTTGTTACGGGCGGCACGATTGGCGAAGCCGCTGGCGATACATTCTTTAGTGTTGAGCGATACTACCTCACGGACTTTAATGATACGGTCACGGGCTCTGACGGAAATGAGTTCTTTTACGGCGAGGACGGGAATGACACGATAAATGCAGGCGGAGGCATTGACCGCGTCTATGGCGGCGACGGAAATGACATCCAGCGCGGCCAAGGCGGCAATGACCAACTTTACGGCTCATCAGGTGCGGACCAGCTAAATGGTGGCACTGGCTTTGATATCGCCAATTACCGAGATGCAACGACGGCCATCGCTGTAAACCTCGTCACGGGCGGCACAGGCGGAGACGCGGATGGTGATACTTACTTCGGCCTCGAAGCGATATACGGCTCTGACTTTAACGATAGCATTACAGGTAATAACAGCAGCAATGAGCTGCGCGGATTTGATGGTGACGATGTTCTGGACGGTGCAGGCGGCGGTGACCGCCTCTTTGGCGGCGAAGGCGCAGATACGCTCATCGGCGGAACAGGCATCGATATCGCTATGTTTACCGTAGCCACAGCAGGCGTCACGCTTGATCTCGCCACAGGCGGGACTGGCGGTGAAGCCGCAGGTGATAGCTATAGCGGCATAGAATGGGTTTTTGGCTCTGACTTTAATGATGACATTACAGGCGATAGCGCGAATAACCGTCTTGAAGGGCGGGATGGCAATGACACGCTTAACGGCGAAGGGGGTAATGACCAACTGCTTGGCGGTAATGGCAATGACACTCTTAATGGCGGCGACGGCGTTGACGTACTCTATGGTCAATTTGGCGATGACATAATGACAGGCGGCGCGGGCAATGACTTCTTCATTGGCGATAGCGGCAGCGATAGTCATGACGGCGGTGCAGGAATTGATACTGTCAATTACCTTACAGCCACTTCGGGTGTCACTTTTGATATGGGGTCAAGCGGCACGGGCGGCGACGCATTTGGCGACACCTACACAAGTATCGAAAGGATATTTGGCTCAAGCTTTGATGATTCCATGACGGGATCATCCGGAAATGAAACCTTGTTCGGGAATGGCGGCGACGATTACCTAAATGGAGCTGGCGGAAACGACACACTAATTGGCGGCGCAGGTACTGATAGCTATGGCTATAATACGGGTTCAGGCGGTGCAGACGTCATCTCGAATGGTTTTTCAACAGCGTCAGAGGTCATCTATATTCTAGGCGGAGACCCTGCTTTCGATACATTTGCAGAGTTGATGGCAATCGGCGCTGACTATGTAGGGAATAGCCTCTTCGACTTTGGCGGAGGCAATACTTTGACCATTGTCGGTCATAATCTAGCTGACCTATTGGCGGGCAATTTCGACTTTAGCGGCACACCTCCCGCTGCACAGCCACTATCAGACCCTGATGCTTTCTCTGCAGATATTGTAGAGGTCTTCGATATGGACGCGCTGATTTAGGTAAAAAATCCGGAATGGGGCGTGATGTTTAAGGGTCTAGAAATATCTTTCTAGGCCCTTAGAAACTTAAATTGATCAAGAGACGCTAAGTGCTTTGATTGAGCTCATTACAATCGCAAATCAAATTGCGGACATCGAGCAAAAGGTTGATCGCAAAAAACCTTCCGTAATTTCATGACCCGCCTTGCATGAACTCCGCAATCTGCTCTTGCTCTCACCAACTAATCGTCTTATCTGGGCGCCATGTCCAAAGCCCTTGAAGTAGAACCCAATAAACGACGCGTTTTTGCGATTATTTCGCATCCCGATGCTGGTAAAACAACGCTGACCGAGAACATGCTGTTTGCCTCTGGCGCTATCCACCAAGCTGGGCAAGTTGCGGCGCGGGGCGAAGCGCGGCGCACGCAATCTGACTGGATGAAAATTGAGCAAGAGCGCGGGATTTCGGTCTCCTCCTCTGTGATGACATTCGAACATGCGGAGCTATTATTTAACCTGCTCGACACGCCGGGCCATGAAGATTTCTCTGAGGATACTTACCGCACCCTCACCGCCGCCGATTGCGCCGTCATGGTGATTGACGCTGCCAAAGGTATCGAACCGCAAACGCTGAAACTTTTTGAGGTTTGCCGCCTGCGCGACATTCCGATTATCACCTTTGTAAACAAGCTTGACCGTGAAGCGCGCGACACTTTTGAAATCATCGCGGAGATCGAAGACAAACTCGCCCTTGATGTCGTGCCGATGCAATGGCCAGCCGCCTCTGGCCGCCGTTTTCGCGGCGTCTCTGATTTACGAACGGGCAAGTTCCTCAAATTCGCTAAACCCGATTCAGGCGAAGCGCATGAATGGCTCTCTATGGATGGAGATTCCATTGAAAAGCACTTTGACGATGACGACCTTCTGGCGGAATTTACCGAGGGGCAAGAGCTCGCTAAGGAATATCCAACCTTCAATGAGCAGAGCTTTCGCGAAGGTCATATGACGCCCGTATATTTCGGCTCCGCCTTGCGTAAATTTGGCGTGTTAGAACTCATCAACGCCCTCGCAGAATTCGCGCCGGGGCCGCAGCCGGAGACATGCGTTAAAGCCGGACAGAAAACTGAGATGCTTCCGACCTCAAAAGAAGTCGCGGGATTTGTGTTTAAAGTCCAAGCCAATATGGATTTAAACCATCGTGACCGCGTTGCCTTTCTGCGGCTTTGTTCTGGTGAATTTAAGCGCGGCATGAAGCTTAAAACGGCAGAAGGTAAATCTATTTCCGTTCACAACCCTATTCTGTTTTTTGCGCAGGACCGTGAACTGGCTGAGAATGCTTATGCCGGGGATGTCATTGGCATTCCCAATCACGGTGCATTACGTGTGGGTGACAGCTTATCCGAAAGCGGCAAGGTTAAGTTCGCAGGAATCCCGAATTTCGCGCCAGAAATCCTGCGCCGCGCGCGCCTCGCTGATCCGCTCAAAGCTAAGCATTTGCGTAAAGCCCTAGAATCCCTTGCCGAAGAAGGCGTCACGCAACTATTTAAACCCACACTCGGCGCGGATATGATTGTCGGCGCGGTTGGCGCGCTGCAAATTGACGTCATGCGCGAACGTATCAAAACGGAATATGGTCTGGAAGTCACATTCGAAGCCCCGCCCTATCAACTCGCGCGCTGGCTCGCCTGTGATGACCCTGCGATCTTAAAGGCCTTTATTGATAAATCCATGTCCACAACAGGCGTTGATGTCGATGACGCGCCTGTATTTCTCGCTAAATCCAGCTGGGATGTCGGCTACGCACAAGAAAAGAACCCCGAAATTCGCTTTTTAACCACAAAAGAACGCGTTTAACCCTTAACATAAGGTTAACTGGCCTGTAGCTTGCGAAGGATAGGAGACTATTCTTCGAAGGGGATCATTCGGTTCATGTTGGCACAATACGCACCCGCAATAATAATGTTTGTGATTACCGCTGCGGTGACAAGCCTATTATGTATGCCAATTTTAGGCTTCCCGATGAAAAACAAAATCGTGAACTTTTATTGGGCTGGATTTTGGGTATTTCTAATGCTGATAAGCTCCGTCGCAGGCTCAATGAATACATTGATTATCCTCGACGTCGATGCAGAACAAACCGCCAATGTCTATCTTTCAATTCTGACGCTTTGTTTCGTCATCTTTGTCGTTTTTGGATGGTTTAGGCTTTCAGCAAAAGCGATAGCTTTGGGCCTTACCCGCAGCTTTGATAAGCTAAAAGCGCTTTAAGACGTCCCAGACTAACGTCCCGGCGCCCCCGCCAACCCACCCAATGTCCCCTGAGTTACAGGCTGTGTCGGGCGCGCTTGCGAAGTTGGAATAGGCGCATTCGGGTCGAGCGGCGCTGACATTAGCGGCCGCGGTGCCTGCACATCATCATTTAAAGAACCAAATAAGCTCTGCTGGGCCTGTTCATAGCTCATCTGCGCTTGGCGCTGAACGGCCGCTTCAACGCGCTGGGCGCCATTTGAATGGGTCACAGGATCATTGACAGAACCGCGCGGAATGGCGCGCTGTTGCGGCAAAGGCGCCGTGCGTTGCGCCTGTGCTTGGGCTTTTCCGCCAATCGGAACGCCAATTGGCGGGCGGCCCTGCGGGGCATATGTCTGCTGCTGCGGGGCTTGACGCCCTTGATATTGCTGTTGGGGCTGCTGCTGTCTTGGTCTGACCATCATATTTTGCGGCGCGCGCGGAGCGCCGTCTAAATTATGCTGAAGACGCGGGCCTCGCTGTTGTTGCGGCAATTGGATGCGCGGATCACGCATCAGGCGCTGTCCTTGCGGGGCAACTTGCTGTTGACGCATTTGCGGACGCGTTGCTTGTTGCTGTGAACGTGGGGCTTGCTGTTGATATTGTTGTTGCGGATATCCCTGAGGTCGAGCTTGCGGTTGACGGGTCTGAGGTTGACGGGTCTGGGGTTGGAAGGTTTGCGGCGCGGCATGACCTGTGGCTTGACGATATTTATTTTGCTGAGCCGTTAAGCTCCCTGTTTGCGCGGGTCGAGGCGCGATTGTTTGCGAAGGTTTAACCCGCTGAGGCACAGATTCGCGGACAATGCGGCGACCTGAGGGCGTTTTGCCGACCGTGACCGTTCGCGTTTTGGCCCTTGGCGCTTGGCTGGTCCCAACGCGGATAGTATTGGTATTGCCTTGCAAAAGGTTGGGCGCAATAGACGCGCCCCCTGTCCCGCTTATGCTAATCGCGCTTTCAATTGGGCTGACGTCTTTAGCGTTAAATTCGCAGACACCCGGCGCACGCGGATTGACCTTTACATAATTCCAGCCTTTGCACTGCGCGTCCCCTGCGCAGTGACTGTCACAAACATCTGCGCCTGGCGCGACAACGCTGTGATAGGGCGATCCTGGACGGTAAGTTCCAAGATCCGCCGCAAAAGCTGGTGCGGATAATAGCGATGTAAAAGCAAGGATATATAAGAGGCGCATGAAAGGCTCCGAGGTCAGATTCGATTCGTTACATCAGAATTTGCCCGACAGGTCTTAGCGTTTCGTTAACCACGTTGAGATTTACGGCCGATTGCTCCCGCAGCTTCTCGCGTCATAGAGACCTCGCAAATAACCGCGCCGCGCAATGCCGGTTCGATAGGCGGACCGTATATTATTTTCGTGTTTAGTCGCGCCCGTTGCGGCGCGAACCAATCCTCGGAACGGGATAAAACTGCCGACCCCCGCCTCTGCAACATCCAGCGTCGTTTCGCGCGTTTTGCGCTTATCGCGTTCCTCTTTGCTTTCAAAGCGTTCGCTATCCAGGTCAGGACCTAAAATATCATCATAGCTGACAATTTCCGCCAAGAGCGTTGCGCAATTTGTTACGGGAAGCGGCTCATAAGGCGTTTCTAGCTTACTGAGTTTTTCGGGGATGCGCTGCTTGCGCAGATTTATATCACTAAGGGGGGTCAGCATAACCTCTCCAAATGAGTTCTTATCCCCCACCCGCTCCACAGTCTCGGCGGTAGGGGACCGCGTAACGTCTTGAACGACCTCTGCACTGGTGGCTTTATCGACAGCATTTGCTGTGCCTTTTCCAACACCAACGACGGCTCTGCCCGTAACCTCGCCCGCTTTGTAAATGATTTTGCCAGAGCCTGCCGCAACTTGGCCTGTGGCTTTGACCACTTTCGTGCCCGTTTTTAGGGTGCTACACCCGGTCAAGATAAAGGCGGCAGAGATGAGTAAAACCGTTTTCATGGGGGTATCGTAGCACGAATTAAGACGAAAGTTAGGCCTAGAGTGCTTTGGATTTACCAGCTTCTATCATCGGCACGGCAAGCGGAAAAAGCGTCTCGACCGAGACTTTGGTCCGTGCTTTGGTATATCGTGTCAGCTGATCATCAACCACGGCGACAAGCTTTCCGCCCGGCGCTAATTGATCAATCAACATAGCGGGTTCAGCCCGCAGAGCGCAGGTTAAAATGATGCGGTCAAACGGCGCCTGTCCGCCCCAGCCATAACGGCCATCGCCATGACGAATAACGTGATTTGTTATGCCCAAAAGCTTGAACCTCGCCTCAGTCTCACGGATAAGCTGTTTATAGCGCTCTACCGAATAGACCCGCTTGACCATCTTGGACAAGATGGCCGTGTGATAGCCACTCCCCGTGCCAATCTCTAACAGCTTATGCTCTGTCGTCAGCTCCAACATTTGTGTCATCAGCGCAATTGTTAAAGGCGGCGATAGAGATTGCCCGCAAGATGTTGGGAGGGACTGTTCATCATAAGCGACGTCCCAATAGGTTTCGTCGACAAAGCGTTTGCGCGCGATAAGTTCCATGGCGCGGAGCAAAGCATTATCCGAGATACCGCGCCCGCGCACCCGCATGATCATATCTATAAGGCCAGGATCGATCATCTACCGAAAAACTATAGATTTCTTGTTCCCCGTTAGTTGTTTGTTACCAAACAACAGAAGCGGGGATCCCCCTCGAAGGCTCACGGAAGGTCGAGGGAGATCCCGGACATCGCTTCGCGATTCCGGGAACGCAGCGTGATAGATGGGGTCATTCATCAAAGGCTTCCTGCAAAGCGTTCAACGTTTCCGTATGCGTTAGGTCCGTATGTAGCGGCGTGACAGAAATATAGCCGTCATAAATCGCGCGCAGGTCAGTCCCGTGAGGCGGGTTGGATTTCGCCGCGCCGTAAGTCAGCCAAAAATAATGCCCGCCGCGAGGATGATTGCGTTTATCGACACCGCTCATCTGAAAGTCACGATGGCCTTGGCGGGTGATTTGGATGCCTTTGACACCGTCAATTGATGTGTCTGGAAAGTTGACAGATAGGATACAGTTTTCTGGCCAACCCTTTGCAATTAAAGACTTTATAAGCTTAGGGCCATGGGCTTCAGCTGTCTCCCACGGCAGACTATTTGCACCCTGAAAACCGCGCGCAAGGGACAGCGCAATAGACGGAACGCCCATTTGCATCCCTTGAAGCGCTCCAGCAACAGTCCCCGAAAAGGTAACGTCTTCGGCGAGGTTCTGCCCGCGATTAACACCTGAGAGAATCAAGTCAGGTTTCTTCTCGTCAAAGAGCTCTGTCATGGCGACAATCACTGAGTCGGTTGGCGTGCCCGTCACAGAATAGACTTTATCCTCATGCTTTTTCAGCTTTACTGGATTGTGCAGCGACACACCCCGAGAAGCCGCAGACTGTTCAGTATCAGGCGCACATATCCAAACATCATCGGAAAGCCGCTCGGCGATACGGCGCAAGACTGCAAGGCCAGAGGCGTGGATGCCGTCGTCGTTGGTTAGGAGAATTCTCACGCCTCAATCACCTCAACCCCGCCCATATACGGCACCAACGCCTTTGGCACTGTAATACTGCCATCCGCATTTTGGTAATTCTCAAGCACCGCGACCAAAGTCCGTCCAACCGCCAAGCCAGAGCCATTTAGTGTATGGACGAAGCGGTTATCTTTTTCGGCGAATTTATAGCGCGCATTCATGCGGCGGGCCTGAAAGTCTCCGCAATTGGAAATGGAGCTGATTTCGCGATAAGTCTCTTGGCTCGGGAGCCAGACTTCGATGTCAAATGTCCGGCGCGCGCCAAAGCCCAAATCACCCGTGCAAAGCTCAACAACGCGGTAAGGCAGTTCTAAGCGTTTCAGCACCTCTTCAGCGCAGCCTAGCATACGCTTATGTTCGGCTTCGCTTTCCTCAGGCTTCACGATAGAAACAAGTTCAACTTTGTTAAATTGATGCTGACGGATCATGCCTTTTGTATCACGCCCTGCACTCCCCGCTTCGCGTCTGAAACACGGCGTATGCGCTGTTAGTCTCATGGGTAGCTTATCGGCGTCAGTGATGCTTTCTCTCACGATATTCGTCAGAGCAACTTCAGCCGTTGGCAGCATCCACATGCTATTTTCGCGAATTGCATTGCCCATATGCGCCACAGATTCGGCCTGCTTTTCTAACTCATTCAAATTGAAATCAGCAATGCGGTATTGATCATCTTCAAATTTTGGAAGTTGCGCGGTCCCATACATAGCGTGGGTATGCACCAAAAACGGAGGCGACGTTTCTGTGTAGCCATGCTCTTCCGTCTGTATGTCGAGCATCAGCGCGGCAAGCGCTCTATCCAAACGGCTTAACTTTCCGCTCAACACAACAAAGCGGCTTCCGCTCATCTTGGCCGCTGTCTCAAAATCCATCATGCCTAGCGCTTCGCCCAAATCGGCGTGATCTTTGGGCTCAAACCCAAGCTTTGTCGGCTCCATGAACTTATGGAGTTCAATATTGCCCTCTTCATCTTCGCCCTCGGGGACATCGGCGAAAGGAATATTAGGGGTGCTTTCCAGCAAGCTTTGCAATTGAGCCATTTCCCCTTCGACCTGCGCGCCCATAGCCGCGATAACATTTTTCGCGCCGGCAACTTCGGTCTTAAGGCGTTCAGCCTCTTCCTTATCACCCTTGCCCATGGCCTGGCCGATAAGCTTGGAGCTTTTATTGCGCGCAGCTTCGGCTTCTTGGACGACTTGCTTGGCTTTTCTGATCAGCGCGTCTTGGTCCAGAACTTTCTTAGACAGCGGCTCGAGCCCCCGTTTCCCCCAAAGGGCATCATACTCAGCGGGGTTTTCCCGAATGGCTTTTATATCGTGCATTTTAGTCTCTTATAAGAATTTGGCCCGCTATAGCCGCGCCGCCTAACCACGTAAAGCGGCGCGTTAGCAATAAGCGCTGCGGCGTTCATAATAAATTCACCATAACAACTCTAAAGCGCGCCTCGCAACATGCATTCGATGAAAGGACATCCCATGAAAAAGCAATTAATAGCCGCAACAGCTATCCTCGCGATCAGCGCAGGCACAGCTAATGCTCAACTCACAGAAGGCTGGACCGGCGAAGCCTCGCTATCAGGTTCAAAGACAACCGGTAATACAGATACGACAGATATTGGCCTTGGTCTTAAGCTCCAAAAAGAGCAAGGCGAATGGCGTCATAAGTTCAAAGCTCTTGCTGATTTAGGAAAAGTTAGCGGAGAAACGAATAAAAAGAGCTATAATCTTGGCTACCAGATTGACCGCGACGTCAATGAGCGCCTCTATATTTATGGTAATGCGGATTACTTCAGCGATGATTTCGGCGCCTTTAAGCAAGGCTATTTCCTTGGCACGGGTGTGGGTTACAAAGCTATCTTGCCAGAGCCTGTTAGCTGGAACCTCGAAGGCGGCCTGGGTTACCGTTCCCAAAAATCACGCATCAGCGATAATGATATTCTGACAAATCCATTGGGTCTGGCCAGTGACCGCACAAATGAGCTGGCGCTTCGCGGGTTCTCTGATTTTGATTTTATCATTAATGAAAATGTGTCTGCCTATAACGATACTGAAATTCTGTATTCAAAAAGCGATACATATATCTGGAATGAAACAGGCTTAACGGCCACGCTTGCTGGCAATCTTGCTGCCCGCGCCTCATTCCGCATAGATACACATTCTGACGTGCCTGTTGGCCGTAAGAAGACAGACACAATCACGCGCTTCGGCATTGTTTATACAATGAAGTAGCCCTACATTGGCGCATGTTGAGTCATCTACTCTTAATGCGTCATGCAAAATCATCATGGTCGGATGGTAGCCTGTCCGATCATGAACGTCCGCTCAATGGACGCGGCGAAAGAGCCGCAATTGCGGTCGGCCAAGCCCTGACTGCAAGGGGCTACGCCCCTGAGATTATATGGAGCTCTGACGCGGCCCGCACCCGTCAAACGGCGATGCGCCTCATTCGCGCCATCCCCGGCGCGCAAACCGTCAATTATAATTCAGATTTTTATCATGCCAGCCTGGAGACAGTGCTAAGCGTTTGCGGCAAACAAATAGAGCCCGAAGGCCGCTTAATGTTATTGGGTCATAATCCTGGCTGGGCGGCGCTGCACGAATATTTCACGGGGCAATATCATGATTACCCAACGGGCGCTTGCACCGTTCTAAAACGCACAGATAAAGGTGATGGTGACTGGCTCGCGCCCAAGAGCTGGCGCATGATTGATTTGGTCCTGCCGCGCGAGCTTGAGAAATGAAGGCCACCCTCATTTCCATGTGGCGGCTTTTCCATGCTCTGGCCTTTTACCCCATTATGATTGGGGGTTTCCTTTGGCTGTATTTCAATGGCGCGCACTGGATATGGGGCGCGGCCATCATCGCAGGCATATTGATATTCGACCCCATCTGGCGAATCATGGGTAAAAATATTCTGCGCATGATTCAAAAAAAATAGCGCCTTGGATTTCTCCAAAGCGCTATTTAATGCCTCCATTCTTATAGGGGGTAAGAAGGACAGTTATTATACCCTTGGGCAGTTGGTAAAACTCGCATGTAATAAGCTCAAAAACTGAAGGGACGAACAGTTTTTAAGACCTACTCATGCCGCGCTTTTCTAACCAGAAGGTAGTAATACCCTATCTACGACGTGGACTACGCCATTAGATTGCATAATATCCGCTTTTCTTACGGAGGCTAATCCGCCGCTCTCATCTTTCACATAGAGTGAGCCGCCCGCCAGCACTGCCGTCAATGTATCACCGCTTACAGTTTGCACGTCAACAGTGCCGCCATTTTTCTCAGCGAGTCCGATAATATCCGCCGCTGATAGGTTCCCTGAAATGACGTGGCCCTTGAGAATGCCTTGCAGCGCCGCTTTATTTTTCGGCTGTAACAGGCCCTCAACTGTGCCCTCTGGCAATGCCGCAAAGGCATCATTGAGCGGCGCGAAGACTGTAAAAGGCCCCGGGCTGGACAATGTATCCGCCAAATCTGCCGCTGTTACCGCAGCAACAAGTGTTGAAAGGCTATCGGTAGCGATGGCGGCATCTACAATTGTTCCGGTCTTTGTTTTGTGGTGGTTTGCATAGACAATATGACTTTGCGCTGTACTACTAAGAACCTGCATTGCGGGCGTTATTGTGTATTGCGCTGTCGCCTGTGTCGTCGTCTGCGTTGTCTTTTGCGCTTTTTTCATGGCGCAGTCACCGGCACTAGCTGAGGCCGCAAAGGCTAATCCAGCTGTTATTAGGGTGAACGAAATGGCTCCGCGACTCGCGCGGTTTTTAAGGTTTTTCATGGGTCTCTCCAAATTTAAGAGCCCCCGATTATGCGGGGATAAAAAGGTTACGCAGCGACACAAAAGTCAGTTTGCAACCTTTCAAAGATGTAATTTAAGGCCGCATATTGCGGCACCGTTTAACGGAGCGCGGGCATTTTCGCCGACATTTTGATATTCGGCCCCATCTGGCGAATCATGGGTAAAAATATTCTGCGAATGATTCAAAAAAATAGCGCCGCAGATTTCTCCAAAGCGCTATTTAATGCGTCCATTCTTAAAGGGGGTAAGAAGGACAGCCGCTCTCATCTGTCCGGAGGAAAATGAGAGCCGCCCTTATTACGAATTTAGCTATGTGGTTAGATTGCAGAGCCGGAATATTAGATTTTTTGGCGGTAATCTTTCCCTGTCTATAACAGAGGGTAACCAAAGATTAACCACATTCACAATACCATAAAGACAACTATTGCGATAATACTCTTAATGCGATAACATAAATTTACGTGAATAGGGTTCTCCCGACTCTTATTCGCGTAAATTCGGTAGCCAGCCCCACATCTACGCTACCGGTAAGAAGTGGGCTGGTCTTTGTTCTCAACGTTATCCCCGTGAGCGCAATGATCAGCCGCTCACCTTTTAATTGCCTGCAATTAGAAGGAACATTTCACCCTAAACACTAAAAGCCTCAAAAAACGCGCAGGTTTAGCGCGTTGTTTGGAGGCCCTAACTGTGTGCAGCGCACAATTACTTACTTAAACTCAGCATCGTATCTTCGCCTCGGAGGCTAAAGAGTAGCAAGGTGGCCATAAAGGCTGGAAGCGCCGCAACAAATATAAGCCGGTATCCTTCAATGCCAGGAATAAGATTAGGAATAATAAACAGGAGACCTAAGAGCTGTATCAAAAGAACAAGGCCATATGTGATTGTCTTTTTAAACCCAACAGCAAAAGCCGCATATAACAGAAGCAGAATACCGCCCAGCACGGGCTGCGGTATTGCAGATATATTGAGCGGCCCAATCTTATAAAACCCATTGGCGACGGCATCCGCATGTTCAGGCGCGATGATGCGGTCCAAGGCCCATACGCCCATAAAATAAGCGACGGAAATACGCGTCAAGAAAAGTGGTAGTTTTAGTGTATGTGTGGCCATGATGGTCCCCCTATAAAAGATGGAACGTGCATAACGCATAGCCAGAACACTTGCCCGTCACATTCATGTGAGCGGGACGGCCCTAATTAGTTTAAGCCGTCTCGCCGCGTAATCTCGCTTTGGCTTTCTCAGAGCCTAGCAAAACCAGTAATCCGCCCATCTCTGGCCCGCGGTCACGTCCTGTTAGGGCGCGGCGCAAAGGCATGAAAAGGCTCTTGCCCTTGCGGCCCTGCTCGGCTTTCAATTTAGCTGTCCACTCACTCCAAGAACCGTCCGTTAGGGTTTCGGGTAAGCATTCGGCCGCAGCTGCGCAAAAATCCTTATCTGCGTCTTCAATCTGCCCTGGCATTGGGGAATAGAGCACAGTGGACCAGCCCGCCGTATCAGACACTTTGCTAACGTTGGCACGGATAAGGTTCCAAAATTCTTCGCCGCCGCCTACATTGATGCTCTCGAGATGGTCTTTGACCACGGCATAAGGTGTTTCGTGCAGCAAGCGGCCATTTAACAGCAAAAGCTCTTCATCACTAAACCGTGCAGGCGCGCGCCCGATTTTATCAAAGTGAAACTCATCTTTTAAGGCCTCCATGCTTGAACGCACCTCAATCGGGTCAGATGTCCCGATCTTAGCCAGTAGTGAACAAATCGCGAGAGGCTCAAAGCCCTGCTCTTTCAGTTCTCCCATCGACAGTGAACCGAGGCGTTTGGAGAGCGGCGTGCCGTCTTTCCAGACCAATAATGGTGTATGGGCGAAAACAGGTAAATGATCAGAAAGCGCTTCAAAGACTTCAATCTGCGCGCCTGAATTTGTGACATGGTCTTCGCCGCGAATAACGTGGGTAATGCCTTCGTCAATATCATCGACCACGCTTGGCAGCGTATAAAGGAAAGAACCATCGCCGCGAATAAGGACAGGATCAGAAAGCGAGCCCGTATCTACGCTTTGCTCTCCGCGCACCATATCATTCCAGTGCACAGTCTTGCCCGATAGCTTAAATCGCCAATGGGGAGAGCGGCCTTCGGCTTCATAGGCTTTGATTTGCTCATCAGTGAGTTCAAGCGCCGCGCGGTTATAGATGGGCGGCTTGCTCTGAACGCGCAGTAATTTACGCTGACGATCAAGCTCATCCGACGTTTCATAGCACGGATAAAGCCGGCCATCTTCGCGTAGCTTTTTAGCCGCCGCTTCATAGGCCGGGAATTTATGAGACTGATTAAAAGTGTGGTCCCAATTCAGACCTAGCCAATCTAAATCCTCTTTAATGCCGTCCTCATATTCATTGGTGCTACGCTCTAGGTCCGTATCATCAATACGCAGGATAAATTTGCCTCCGCGCTCACGCACGAAGAGCCAATTCATAAGGGCCGTACGCACATTACCGACATGAAGACGGCCAGTAGGCGACGGGGCAAAACGGCAAATTACAGTCATTTTTGAACTTTCTGATGGGCTCAACAATTAGTTTTAGAGCTACATATACTGTTTTAACTCTTCTTCCAGAACTTCTTTTATGTCGGCTGGTAGATAAACCCAACTCTTATCATCCGCACCGTAAAATACAGAGACCATTACATCTTGATCTGATAACTTCGGAATATAGTGATTGATAAAATCGTATAGGTCGATGCATTGTGGTTTTGCTGAAGCCTGTCTATGATTTTCAGGCATAAATTCTTCTGCAAACTCTCTCTCAGGCCAAACATAAAAAATTTTACTTTCATAAATACTCTCTATTATCCAATTGTCGTCACCGACAGAAATACCCCAAATTTCTTCAAAATCCGAAGCACGCCTTATGAAATATTCCGCTCGGTCCCGCGGCGGCATGTTTGCAAAGTTCTTTAATTTTTCTGGGTGCATTTACTACTCTGGCACAACATCCCGATACCCATTCGTGATCGGGTAGCGACGGTCTTTCCCGAAATTCTTAGTGCCAATCTTTACGCCTGGAGGCGCTTGGCGGCGTTTATATTCCGCTATGTAGAGTAGATGTTGTATCCGCTTTACGTCGGCGACGCTATGCCCCCGCGCGAGAATATCTTCCACTGGTAGTTCTTGTTCAATCAAGCCAAAGAGGATGTCGTCTAAGACCTCATATTCGGGCAAGCTGTCACTATCTTTCTGATCATCGCGAAGTTCTGCCGAAGGCGGTTTAGTAATAATGTTATCGGGGATAGGATAATCGCCGCCCAGCAAGTCTTCGGGGTTGTTTTTATTACGCCACTTACACAGGGCGAATAGCTCGGTTTTATAGATGTCTTTGACCGGATTAAAGCCGCCGCACATATCGCCGTACAGCGTGGCATATCCCACCGCCATTTCGGATTTATTGCCAGTCGTGACCACCATCGGCCCAAATTTATTGGAGATTGCCATAAGCGTCAGGGCCCGGGTTCTGGACTGCATATTCTCTTCAGTCGTATCAAAGGGCAAGTCTTCGAAAAGCGGCGACAGCATATCTTTAAAGGCGTCAAAGGCAGGCTTAATTGCGATAACATCATAACGGCATCCAATGCGGTTGGCGCAATCCTCAGCGTCACCAAGGCTCTCTCCCGCCGTATAACGCGACGGCATCATCACGCACCAGACACGGTCAGGTCCAAGGGCGTCCGCCGCAATGGCAGCCACAGCCGCGCTATCCACGCCGCCCGAAAGGCCTAAAACAATCTGCTTGAAATAGTTCTTATTGACATAATCGCCGAGGCCCAAACACATGGCGCGCCAATCAGCTTCGTGACCTGAGAGCTGCACTTCCATCTTGGCCTGGGTGCAAATCCATTTCCCGTCTTGTTTTTCCCAAGTCGCGCAATCGTAATCCTCGACGAAAGATTTCAGCGCCTGAACAATCTCGCCATCAGCATCCATAGAAAAGCTAGACCCATCAAAGACAAGCTCATCTTGACCGCCAATTTGGTTCACATAAATCAGCGGTAATCCCTCATTATGAACTTTCTCGCCGAGCGCCTCGACCCGTTCTGTCAGCGCCGTGCGGCGCCAAGGCGACCCATTAGGTGATATAAGAATTTCTGCGCCCAGATCCGCTAAATGCGACGCCACACCCGGTTGCCATAAATCCTCGCAAATCGGCAGGCCAATCGTAACGCCCTTAAACTCAATCGGCTCAGGCAAAGGCCCTTTTGTAAAGACTCGCGCCTCATCAAAGACGCCGTAATTAGGCAAATGATGCTTCTTTCTTACATCCGTAATCTCCCCGCCGCGCATAAACAGCGCCGCATTATAAAGGATGCCCTCCTCCAGCCACGGCAAGTTAAACACGACAGCTGGCCCGTCTTTCGTCAGCTTAGCAAAGCTCTCCGCATGAGCGCTACAGTCCTCCACGGCAGCGGGTTTAAGCACAAGGTCTTCAGCGGGATAGCCAATAACAAATTGCTCAGGCAAAATAAGGATATCAGCGCCATCCGCTTTAGCGCGCGCATAAGCGTCGCGCGCCTTATCCATATTCTTACCGAGCGCTCCAACATGAGCGTTAAGTTGGGCGGAGGCTATTTTGAGCGTTTGAGTCATGGGAGTTGTCTAGCTTCGTAGGCCCGATAGAGCAACGCGAAATCGGGCAAATGCAATATCGGACTAACGTCTTCCCATCACCACCCCTATCGCGGGAGAACACACGGTGTGAAATTTTTTTGTAGGTTCGATAGAGTTGGTGTTTTGGCAAAAAAATCGACGAAATCGGGCATGTTACGTGCCAATGCCTGATTTCGTCAGTGTTTTTTACTAAAAACACAAACTCTATCAGGCCCACGGGGTTATTAAAAACCCATGTCGAATTACAGGCGCATACTCGAACCTGGCGCGCAATATTTCTTCACCGTAAACTTGCATAATCGTCAACAAGACCTTTTGATTCGTCATGCCGACCTCTTCAAAAATATATATGTGAACATCAATAAGCGTCATCCGTTTAAAACGATTGCTATTTGCATTCTACCGGACCACCTGCATTGCATTTGGCAGATGCCCGCAGGCGATAATGATTACCACAAACGATGGCGGCTGATTAAGTCCGCTTTCACTAGGGCGCTTAAAAAGACAGGTCACAATAACAAAATTTGGCAAAACAGGTATTGGGAACAACAATTGCGTGATGAAAGGGACCTCAACAATCACATTGATTACATCCACGGGAATCCCATAAAACATGGATATGTCACTGACCTTCAAGACTGGCCTTAATCAACATGGCATAAGTAACAAAAATCTATCGATGCTGAACTCTCAATCAATCGCGCTTTATGGGATAAACCGCGATGGGTGAGCGGTAACACTTCTAACTCCTAATTCTTCACCTGCTAAGGGCGTCCGCCCATTAGCGCCCCGTCCCCCTATTGACCAACGTCTTCCCACAAACTACCAAAGCCAAAAAAAGGGGGCTGGATATGGGGCGTTTCATATTGGCGTTGTGCGGGCGCAGTAGGTTTTATCTCAGACAGGTGGCATGCTTGGCGTGGCTGATTTGCTTTGGCTGTCTATCGGGCGTAAGCTTCGCTCAAGTGCCCCCTCAAGACCCTTCTGACGCGAACACGCAAGCGACAGAGCAACAAGAAGAGCTCGACTCGCGTCAGCAACTCATTCGTTCACTGCTATCGCTTAACGAAACGCTCGAAGGCCGCAAGACCCGCTTGAATGAACTCATTACGCAGCTCGATAGTGCTGAGGAGACCACAGATCGTCCCGCTCTAGAGACGGAAGTCGGTGTATTGGCCAAAGAAATTATACAGGCCGGGGATGAGATTGAGATTGTTGTGTTGGGTCTGCAAGCTCGCGAATATATCGATATTGGTAAAGAACAAAGCGAAGGTGAAATTTTTGATTTGGGCACTGAAATAGGCCAGATATTTCAACCGCTCATCGTCTCTTTGGAGCGAGCAACCGAGCCGTCCCGGCGCATGGAAGAGTTGCGGCAACTCTCCAGCCGGACGAAACGAAAGCAAGAGGTCGCTCAAACAACACTTGATAGCATCGCCCAGTTTCAACAAGACGGCACAGAGTATCCCGAAGCTCTTCAAGACCGCCTGAACAATTATAACACCCTTTGGTCGACACGCCTTCAAGAAGCTGTCGACCTCGGCAATGCGCTCGATGAGCAACTCGAAGCCGCTAGTCGCGCCAAGGGGAGCACATTTGCCGAATTTGCTGAAGACTTTGGGAGTTTTGTTTTGAATCGAGGAGCGAGCCTTTTACTCGCACTCGGCTTAGGTATTGGCTTTCTTATTATGTGCCAGCTTCTGCGCGTAGCTCTCGCTAATTTTTACCGCACGAAACACACTGGCGTTCTTTCCGCGCCTATCCGAATTATTGGCATGATCATTTCTATGATTGGCGTCATTGGCGCCTTAATCATTGCGATAACAGTTTTCAATATTCGCCATGACTGGTTGATGCTGGCGATGAGCCTTTTACTGGCCTTAGCCATTTCATGGTCCTTTGTACGCGCTCTACCGACACTTATAGAGGAAACCCGCGTGCTGCTCAATCTCGGCTCTGTCCGAGAGGGAGAGCGCACCATTGTCAACGGCATTCCTTACCGAATCGACCGGCTCTCTATGTATTCGAAACTCGTCAATCCAGCGCTCAATGGCGGCTCATTGATTTTCCCCGTGCGAGAGATGATTAACATGCATTCCCGCCCCGTGGTCGAAGGCGAAGCTTGGTTCCCCACCGATATTGGCGATTGGATCGTGCGCGGCGGAAAACATTATGAAGTGATAAACCAAACCCCCGAACACGTCATCATACGCCGCCCCGGTGGGTCCGAAGATTTCATTCCGGTACAAGACTTTGTGAGCACATTATTTGAGAGCCTGTCGGAGGGTTACCGGAAAACCCATATTATTGGCCTCTCCTATAAACATCTCGCCCTCGCCGAAAGCGAAATCCCGGTCGCCATCTCCGAAGCCGTACATAAACGCGTCGCCGAACGCATAGGCGATGAGAATATTTTGGGTATAGAAACCCGCTTGACGGAGCTGAGCAGCTCATCGCTCGACTTCAAAGTCCTAATAGACATCGCCCCTGGGCAAGGCCCACATTGGGATAGAATTCAATCCGATATTTCCAATGGCACGATTGATGTTTGCCTAGAACAAGGTTGGGAAATCCCCTTCCCGCAATTGGTCGTGCATAAGGACTAGATTTGGACTCCGCGCCTTAACTTGGTAATGCCTTAACGATATGGCGGCCCTGCGACCCAGCCTACAATCGACTCTCGTCTCCCCCGGGTGATTTCCGTAACGCGGTGGAGGATAAATGACGGAAAGATAACAATGGTCCCTAATGTGCGCGGTACACTGATAATTTCATCATTGGCCATAAATTGTAAGTCTCCCCCTTCATAGTCATTAGGGTCGGAGAGCTGCACTGTCAGGCTTATTTTACGGTGAGAAATTTCCCCTGCGCCAAAATCCAGGTGCCAACCAAAAAAGTCGCCCTCGCCATAACAAGCGATCTGTAAGGTCTCCAGAAAATTCGTGATGTCGAAGCCAAAACATTGTTGATTATAGGCCTTAGCAATATCAAGAAGACGATCATAAATCCAGCCATTGGACTCTGTGTCTAGCAAGCTCATGACTTTGCTCTTACGCAGAGTTTCGTCATATTTTGACGCCGATGAAACTTCGGCCTTCTTCGCCTCCTCCTCTTTCCACCCGCTCTTGATCCTAGCAATTTCATGCTTAAGCAAGCCGCCCTCAAGAACAATAAGTTCTTGAAAATAAGGATTCAAATTTATGGGTTGAGTATTCATTGCTTGCGGCCCTCGTCTGACTAGTTTTCTTAACCACGACCTTATCCCCTAACAACAAGATTTTGGAAGGCGTGGACGCATTGCAGATAAACCACATACTATTGTCATCCCGGACCTTTTGTATTTTGCTTTGCGAAATGCAATAGGATCCGGGATTTATCTCCGAGCGCAAAACTTTATTGTTAGATCCCGGATCGGCAGGCTTCGCCTTTGGCCGGGATGACAAAAATGAGCAACGGCGCTCTAATTATTGGCCGTCTAGGGAAGGAGTTTCAGGCGTCATAAACACCACCTCATCCCCCATCTGATCCGCCAAACTTCGGAACATATCCATATTTACATTCATGGAGTGCGTGTAGCCATCTTGGGGATAGGCAAACTCTCGGTCAGCCGCATTTTTGGCTATCACGATGCCGCGCGTAGGATTGACGTAGATATATTGGCCGTAAATGCCCGCGGCCGTGTAATCGCCTTTATTCGCGCCTTCTTGCGGCATGGGTATCCACCATTGATATCCGTAACCAACGCCCCGTTCGCCTTTGGTTGGGGCGCTGTGAAACGTGGAAGCTTTGACCCAATCTGCGGGGATGACTTGTTTGCCGTTAAACTCTCCGTCTTGCAGGAACATTTGCCCGAACTTAGCGTAATCGCGGGTCGTCAAGGTCAGCCCGCCAAGGGCAAAGGCGACATTCTTTCCGTCCGTCATATAGATCGGGGCTTTCTCAAATCCGAGATTTGCAGAATATGTTTCGTTAAAAAGCTGGTGCAGGCTTTTACCTGTGGCCTCGCGCAGGACCATTGCTGCGATATGCGTATCAATAGACACATATTTCCAGCGCTCCCCTGCGGGCACGTCCTTAGCCGTCAGCCCCGCCGCATAACCGTCCATAGAGCCGCCAAGTCCAAGGATTTTACCCATGTCGTTAATATCGGACTTGGGGTCCATATAGTCTTCATTATAGCTTATGCCGCTGGCCATATTCAGCACATTGCGGATGGTCGCGCCTTCATAAGCCGAGCCCTTAAGGGACGGCGCGTAACTTTCCACTTTATCATCAAGGGATTTAACTGCGCCCGATTCCAACGCCGCGCCGTAAAGCCCCGACATAAAAGATTTTGCCACTGACCAGCTGATACGCAAATCATCTTGAGCGGTGCCTTTGTGATAGCTCTCATGAATAACCTTACCGTCTTTGAGAATGACAAGCCCTGTCGTGTCCAAATCTTTCAGAAGCTTTTCAAGGTCGCGAGACTTGCCATTGACCATAACGGTTTTGGGTAGCGCTTGGATGTCTTCGGGAAAAATATAAGGCGTGGGCGAAGCCTCGAGCTGTTGATGCAGGAAAGCCGCGTTCATATTCGAAAAATTATGGACGATTTTATCTTCGTCAAACAATGAATTGACCGTTTTAAGGCGCTGAATATTAGTCCAATTAAAGGCAATGAAAGCCCCGCCAAAGACGAGCGCCCCAAGCGCTACTGCGCCAATTATTCTTCGTTTACTCATGTGGTTTTTCTCATAAGGTTTCTCCATCAATGATGAGTGCTAATTTCAGCGCGTTATATCCGTCTTGTGCAGTCACAGGCACATCTGTTCCGTCCAATACCGCTTCGATAAAGGCCTGGCTCGCCGCGCCGAGACTATCCTTAGCGGTGGGGTCTTCGCCGAAATCAGCGTTTAAATCAAATGGCGTATTATGGGTGAGCGTCTTGGCATTAAAATCGACATGCACATCACCGCTCGGATATGAAATATTCATGGTGCGCGAAAATTCATCTTCTAAGCGACTTGCCGTAAGCGTCGCCGTGCCAGTCGCAAAAGTTAGCTCTCCTCTACTGAAATCTGGAAAATTTGACCTTTCGGTCCGCGTCTCGCCGCGCACTTTATCTGGCATGCCGCCCATCAACATCACAACAAGGTCGAGATCATGCGTCATCAAATCCAGCGCAACCGACACATCCGTGCCGCGCTCTGAATATTTACTCATGCGGCGGCTGATGATTTGGGTTGGGTTTTCAGAAAGCTTATCAAGCCCGATAGCTTTAGCGACAAAGCGTTCCTGATGACCCACTTGAACCACGAGCCCTTTCTCTTTGGAAAGCTCTACGATTTTAGCGGCCTCGTTCAGGGTTGACGCCACAGGTTTTTCAATCAGGCAGTGTTTGCCAAATTCGAGCGCCGTCAGAGCCATCGCGCCGTGCGTATCCGCAGGCGACGCGACAATCACCGCCTCGGTTTGGGCCAGCATGGCTTGAAAATTATCAAAGGCTTGAACCCCATGCTTTTGAGCGTGGACTTTAGCCCGCTCAATATCAGGATCATAAATGCCGACAAATTCCGTTTGCGAATGGGCGGCGCATTTACTGGCGTGATAGCCCCCAAAAACGCCTGCGCCGATAACAGCTATTTTCAACTTTTTACTCATGCCCCTATTAACCCCGCGCCGCCCCTGCTAGGCAAGAGCAAATAGGAGAAATCACATGACAAAAGCGACTGAAATTCAACTTGCGGAATATCCCGATGGCCTTCCGACCAATTCCACCTTTAAATATGAGGAACGCGAGCTGCTAGTCCCTAAAGAAGGCGAGATCACAGTGCGCAATCATTATATGTCCGTCGACCCCTATATGCGCGGCCGCATGAAAAATATCAAAAGCTACGTCCCGCCATTTCAAATCGATGAAGCCATGACGGGCGGAGCGGTTGGCGAAGTGACCGCCAGTGCCCATCCTGATTACGCGGTCGGCGACCATATTATGTCTATGCGGGGATGGCGAACAGCCTTTACTGCCCCTGTCGCTCAGATGGAGCCAGAGGGCTTGCGCAAGATTGATACGTCCCAAATTCCTATCCAAGCCTATCTTGGCGTCGCAGGCATGCCAGGGTTGACTGCCTATGCAGGCCTCTACGATATTGCTAAATTCAAGGCCGGCGATACGGTTCTCGTCTCGGGCGCAGCCGGCGCCGTGGGCTCCGTTGTTTGTCAACTGGCCAAGGCCGACGGCGGTTACGTCGTGGGAATCGCTGGAACTGATTCTAAGGCAGATTGGCTTAAATCACGCGGTGTAGACGCAGTTGTGAACTATAAAACCTCTAAAAACCTCACAAAGTCCCTTGTAGAAGCCGCCCCGCAAGGCATTGATGTTTACTTTGAAAATGTCGGGGGCGACGCCTTGGAGGCCGCCATAAATGTCATGAATCCCTTTGGCCGTATGGCGGTCTGCGGCATGATTGCGAATTACAATGATAAGACGCCAAGGCCAGGCCCGAACAACCTTATTCAAATCATAGGTAAATCTCTGAAAATACAAGGCTTTATCGTCTCACAACATGCTCATTTGGCGCCTGAATATATCGCTAAGCTTAGCGAGTTAATGCCGAGTGGAAAGCTGATCAGTCAGGAAACAATATTGGACGGTATTGAAAATGCGCCTGCCGCTTTCTTAAGACTTTTCGATGGTAATAAGCAGGGCAAAATGTTGGTAAAACTCACGTAACCCCCCATAAAACCGCACACTTTAACCTTGCGTTAACTTAAATAATTAGGATGGTTGTTAACGATTCTGCCGCTATTGGCCGATCGACACATCTAAAAGGGAGACCAAGATGAACAAGAAAGAACTCGTTGGCGCACTGGCTGATCATTGCGGCACTACACAGGCACAAGCCGGAGAATTTGTAAACGCATTTTGCGAAATCGTAACCAATGAGCTTAAGAAAGGCGACAAATCTTCTGTAGCTCTTCCAGGCTTTGGCCAATTTATCGCTAAGCACCGTGAGTCGCGCGAGATGCGCAACCCAGCCACAGGCAAAATGATGATGAGCAAAGCGAAAACATCCGCAACGTTCAAAGCGTCATCTAACCTTAAAGACCTTTAGATCTGAAAAAATTGATGCGTTTCGGCGCATTAAAGATTTAAAGCCGTCATGGATATTTCCATGGCGGTTTTTTTATGATTAGACCTCCATGGAGGGCGAATGGGAGGAACGAGATGAGTAAACCGACACGAGATAAAGAACTGACTAATCAAGCTGTCATTAACCGCGTAGGATTTGATAGCCTCCTAGAGGATATATTTGGACTCAACATTCGCGCCATAAAAACGATCGGCGTATTATTCAAAGCGCCCTCAAAATATTTTAAAGCCGCCAAGGCCCCTGACTGGGTCAACCAATTCACACCATCGTTTCGCGTTTGGTTTGGCCTTATGGCCCTCCTGGCGGCTTTGAAATTCCTTTACACATCTGACGACAATGCCATGGTCCAAGCCTATGTCGGATTGATGGAGCAATTAAAGACCGACCTTAATTCCGCTCATCCAGATAGTCCGAAAGATTTCGATACGCTGACAGCCGGCAAAGATCTCCTCAAGTGGATATTTGTGTATTTTCCATTTATCTACATTCCTATCATGGCCTTACTTGCCGTTATTTACCGCGCCTGGACTGAAAATTTAACTTATGTCACGCGTCTCAGATTTATTTTTGGAACTGTTATTCCAAGTTCAGTTTTCACGGTCTTTATAACAATCGCGACAGTCTTTCTAAGTGCAAGTGCCTTCTCCTTCGTGGCTATAGTCTCCTATGGAGCAATGGTCTTTCTTGACTTCACAACAGCCTTTAGAGGCCCGTATGCGCATGTTAAATCCACCGCGTCCCGCATAGGCCGGTCTTTAGCTTTAACAGCGACATTATTGTTCGTATATGTGCTAACCGCCCTAATCGCTATGATGCCCGCATTCTTTATGGTCCTCAAAAACATATGAATAGCTCCGAGGCTTCCGCAAAGCTCAAAGCGTCATCAGAGCTCAAAGACCTTTAGGTCTGAAAAAATTGATGCGCTTTGGCACGTGAAAATTTTCTACCGTCAAGTATGTTTCCATGGCGGTTACGAATTCCTGACCTCCGATCGTGATGTTCAGATTGATGACTTTGTTTTTGCTTGGCTCAAAACTGTTGAATGTGTTCAATCAACCGCATCCCTCATAGGCTGGTTTTTAGCTTTAACAGCGACATTATTGTTCGTATATGTGCTAATGGCCCTAATCGCTATGATCCCTGCATTCTTCATGATTATCAAAAACATATGAATAGCCCTGATTCATATGCAACGTTCAAAGCGTCATCAAACCTCAAAGACCTATAAGTCTTAACCTATTGATGCGCCGGGCTCACACCTAAGATTAAAGCCGCTATGGTTATTTCCATGGCGGCTTTTTTGTGGTTAGAACACTATGGGAGTCAACGGGGAGATGTTAGGCTATGGATAACGACATTGGCGACATTAAGGAGGCTAATGCGCAAGCCTCTATGCGGGACGTTAGCTTTGATGAGTTGCTCGACGACACTGTCGGCTTGAGCTTTAAGAGCGTTCGGTCAATTTGGTTTTTATTCAAAAATCCAAGACTATATTTTACCGCAGCCAAAGCTCCATTTTGGCAAAACCGCTTCTCTCCTTCTTTCCGCATTTATGCGGGCTTAATAGCTATCTCTACGGGTATGAAGTTTCTCTATCGCGACGAGAGTAGTCCTATGGTTCAGGTCTATAAACAACAATTTGAAATGATAAAAACGGACATTGCGAACCGCCCTGACCCTTCAGACAAATTAAATGCTGAAAATATGGATTCAACTGTTATGGCGATAACGACCCTCAAATGGTACATTCTCATCGCCCCACTGGCCATGGTGTTTACCTTTTGTCTGTTGGGATTACTTTATCGTGGGTTTGGAGAAAAACTAAATCCTGTCGTAAGAATAAGGTATGTTTTTGCTACGATGATACCAGCCAGCATTGTTAGTCTGCTTTTGATATTACCTATGTATTTTAGCCCGCCGCAATTTACGGGATATTTTTCATTTCTTGGATTAGGGCTCATGTTTGGGATGTTATGGATAACCGCCTATAGAGGTGCTTTTCCTGCCGTTGCAACCCCTTCAGGTCGAGCGGGGCGCGCGACAGCATTGAGCGCACTCATAATATTTTTCATGTTAGCAAGTGCGATGGTTGCGGCTGTAGTAGGTGTAGTTTTTGCCATGAAAGATGCATTAACCTAACCTACCCCGCTAAACGCGCCGCCTCTTCCTTACGGTAACTGCCAAGCTCTTCGGCTATTAGAAAGGCTAGTTCCAGAGCTTGGTCCGCATTTAGGCGCGGATCGCAATGGGTGTGGTATCTTGAGGATAGGTCCTCTTCCCGCACCGCTCTCGCGCTGCCGCCGAGGCACTCCGTTACGTTCTGGCCTGTCATCTCAAAATGAACGCCGCCCGGCCAACAGCCTTCGCTGTGCAGGACTTGCATGAAGCTTTTCACTTCTGAGAGGATATTATCAACCGGGCGGGTTTTGTAACCTGTCGCCGTTTTAATCGTATTGCCGTGCATCGGGTCGCAGGACCAGACAACATGCCGGCCTGCTGATTTTACAGCGCGGGCCAATGTCGGCAGACCTTTCGCCACTTTGTCATGGCCATAACGGGCGATAAGCGTAATCTTGCCAGCTTCATTTTCAGGGTTTAGCTTATCAATAAGCTTTAAAAGCTCATCGGCTTCAAGCCCCTCGCCGATCTTCATCGCGACTGGGTTTTCAATGCCGCGCATAAATTCAACATGTGCATGATCGAGTTGACGAGTCCGGTTTCCAATCCAAAGCATGTGAGCTGACGTGTCATACCACCGCCCTGTTGTGCTATCGATGCGGGTCATGGCTTCCTCATAACCGAGGAGTAATCCTTCATGACTTGTATAATAATCCGTTGCGGCCATTTGCGGCGTGCTTTCGGGCGTGACGCCGCAAGCTTCCATGAAGTCCATAGCTTCAGATATTTTTTCGCAGAGCGCTTTATAGCGCTGCGTTTGGTCTGACGCATCCGCAAAGCCCAATGTCCATTTGTGGATATTGCGCAAATTGGCGTAGCCGCCGGTAGAGAAGGCGCGAAGCAAGTTTAGTGTAGAAGCCGATTGCCCATAAGCTTTGAGCAAGCGTTTGGGATTTGGGATTCTAGATTTTTCGTCGAAATCCATTCCGTTAATGTTATCGCCTCGGTAGCTTGGCAAGGTAATGCCGTCGCGCACTTCAACAGGTGAGCTTCTCGGTTTGCCAAATTGTCCCGCAATACGGCCGACCTTAACGACAGGTTGCCCCGCGCCATATGTCAGCACAACGGCCATTTGCATCATAACACGGAACATGTCGCGCAGATTATCAGGATGGAACTCCTTAAAACTCTCGGCGCAATCCCCGCCCTGAAGGAGGAAAGCTTTACCCATAGAGACATCCGCGAGACGCGATTTTAGGCGGCGAGCTTCACCCGCAAAGACAAGAGGAGGATAACCTCTGAGCGTATTCTCGACCTCGGCCAATTTTTTCATATCCGGATAGTCATCCGGTATATGTTTCGCTGGAAGTGCGCGCCAGCTTGAAGGAGTCCATTTCGTCATTGTCATATCCATCGGGTATTTAGCTATAAAAGGCATAAATTGTGTTTCAGCCGCGAGCTATAGCAAAGTTATTCCGCTATGCCTAGAAACGCTTTTATAAAAAGGTGAAAATTTGCGCCTTATTGGCCTCGCATCGCTTTGAGCTTCTGGCGATATTCCCAGCGCTGTATCTCCGCTGTGGTTTGCGAGATTCGAAATTCAATATTTTGCAGGGCAACTTGGCGTCCCCCAGGGCGGTTCGCCTCTCCGATGAGGGTTTCAGCTTTTTCGCAAAGCTCCGCCAATTTCGTCGCGCCCACGGCTAAGGCTGTCCCGCGAAGCGAATGCGTCACTGATTCCCACGTCTCATCATCGGCATCGACATTAAGGGCCCTTCCCCACATTTCGACTTGATGTTTGAACAGACCAAAGACTTCAGCTGTGAGCGAGGCGTCACCTCCAACATATTGATTTAAATGATCAAAATCTATTTCAGTATCGGAATCAGCTGTGCTCATAAGCCTTGTTTAACGGATTAACATAATATGAACAGAGATTTCAGCATAGGCTCAGTGAGGGTTTGCTAGGCCTTAAATGTCGCTAACCAAAGGAGGTCCTCATGACCCGACATTTAACAAAACTACTGTTGGCGGCTAGTGCATTAACTGTGCTTGCCGTAGCCCCTGTCGCCTCAGCCGCGCCAGTTACGGATACCAAGCTCTACTCGGCTAAGAAAACAGCAAAGACAACAACCAAGACTGTGAAAGTGGCAGAACGCGGAGATCGTAGTGATCGCAACCGTGGACATAGATCCGATCGTAATCGCGGCGATCGCAGCCGTAGCCATCATAGCCGCAATCATCGCAGCGACAGGCATAGAAGTCATCGCAATCGCGGTCATCGCTCTGATCGGCATTACCGCCCGAACCGCAGAACGACCTATCGCCATAATACGCGTCACCGCGATTATTACCGCCCGACACGCCGTCACTATAACAGACGCCACTATACGCCTTACCGCTCAAATGTCGGTATCAGCTTTAATTTTGGCTCACCGCGTTATAGCGGATATCGCTGGTCCCCTGCCGCCTATAGCTTTTACCAACCTAGCTATGGTTCTTACGGATATTACCAGTCCAGCACGGTCTGCCAACGCGTGACGACCGAGGCCTGGCATCATGGGCACCGCGAACTGATTAGCGTGAAACAATGTTCAAACCCGTGGGACGGTACTTATATCGTCCAAGGCTCTGAACGCGTGATTAGCTGCCGCGGATATTAAACGCCTATCCTAAAACATAAACCGCGCCTGGGCTTTAACGTCTGGGCGCGGTTTTTAGTATGCGGCCTATCATTTTAACGGCATAAGAGGTGAAACGATTCAAAGGTTCACACATGTCCGCACATTATGACTACTTCAAGCAAGCTCTTGCAGGAGAGTCGCGGTGGTGGAGCTGGATCATGGTGTTCTGGTTTGTTATCTTGGGCTGGCTAATGGTGCAGGGCGTTATCTCGCTTCCGCTCTTACTGTCTTTACAATTCTCCGACCCAGAACTGTTTAATCAACTCGTCGAAATGAGCATGGCAAGTGCAGCCGAGAAAAACGGCACGATATCAGATAGTTACGCCTCTATTTTTCAGATGTCGACAGTGCTGGGAATCCTATTCTGGATACTAAATAGGTTTGGAACAGGCACCTTAAAACAAGTCAGCGGGGGGTTAACGGGCTTAACCGTTGGATGCTCTATCTTGATGATGATCCTACTAGCCCCATCCGTCTTTGGCGATACGGAGTCGACAGAATTGATGAGCGCTATGATGGCGTCAGGCCCTTTCGCTTACATCACTTTTTTGCTTGTTTTCCCTGCATCCTTAATCGCGCTATATCTAGGACAGAAATTTATCCATAAACGAAGCCTACTCAGCCTGCATACAGCCGCTAAGAAAATTCGGTGGTCACGCGGGCTGCAGGCTTTTATTATCACCTGGATTGTTCTCGGATCGCTCACAGCGGTCGGTCATTTTTCGGGCCTTAGTCCCATCACAACGAATTTTGATGCCGGTAGATTTGCGATATATGCCGTTATTTCTCTTATCTTTCTACCCTTGCAATCAGGTACGGAAGAGATCGTATTTCGCGGCTACCTCAATCAATGGTTCTCCCATTTTTTGAAGAATAAGTGGATTGCTTTTGTCATAACCAGCGCGTTATTCGCAGCGATGCATCTGTCAAACCCCGAAGCCACAAAAGGCGCCGAAGACGGTATTTTGCTCCTGACGATGAGCAGTTATTTCATCTTTGGGTTCGTAGCTTGCCTGATGGTTTGGATGGATGAGGGACTTGAATCCGCTATCGGCTTCCACGCCGCCAATAACACATTTGCAGCGATATTCGTGAACTATGAAGGGTCCGTTTTGCCAACGCCGTCACTTTTCATGGCTACGCCAAATACTGTCATTGATGTGCCGACAACATTGCTCGCGACATTACTTATTGCCGCTATTCTTTATAAGACTCGTAAGCCATTGAGCGTGGCTTAAGCGCGGCTAAGAAAGGGCTTTGCGGCCCTTATCTGTCAAGCGGCAGACGAGCCAGTCAGGCTTAAGCGGATTGGCGAACCAACGCTGTGCATAGCCTTTTTTGATGCAGCCCTGAATCAGCTCTGCAGAGATTTCCTGTCCGCGCCGATCAAAGAGCGGAAGTTTACCGCCAGCTTGTTTAATGCCAGCGCTAAGATACTCTCTCTCAGCTTGCGAAATTACATTACGTACGGCTGTACGCGATTTTATTGCCGTGCTCATAGCCAGCCCACCCATTTTGTTCACCATTTTAGGATTTCATCGTCTTCGCGACTTTTCCCATTATGTTTCGCATGGTAAGGGAAAACGGCTTATATTCAGTTAATAAGCCAAAATAAAAAGATAAGGGACGTTTAGTGTCAGATATTTTCAAGAAGATTACGTCGATTGAACCCGTTGATGACGACGCGCTTGATGCCTTAAACCTCACCCGCGCGGACGAAGCCCCGCGCAGGCCGCTGCTACGCCCCCTGCCCGAAGATATAGCCCCATTGCCCAAAGAGATGCGCGATGATGACCCTGTCCCTGAATTTATTACCCGGGACGGCGATAGGGAAAGCGGCCGCGTTGAGGCAGCGCCCGCCGCCGCCCCAGAGCCAAAGCCCAAACCAGAAGTGAAGGCCGAACCTATGCAGGCCTCCGTGCAGGAACCTAGGCCTGCTGCGGAGCAAGAACATGCTGCGCCATCACCTATCGAACCCAGATATAGCGCGGCTCCAGCGGCGTTAGGATTAGCCGCATCAGCCACACAAGCCCCACCTACTGGCTGGATGAAATGGGTTGGGATTGCGTCAGTCTTCGTCTGGCTTGGGGCTAGCTTTGCCTATATGTATGGATCTTTTGGCGCAGGCCAAAAACTTACTGACCTTACGCCAATCCAAATCGCTGGCCTTATTTTAGCTATTTTGCTGCCTGCCATTCTTCTCGGAATTTTATTTTACGCGCTACGGCAGCTCGCCAAAATCTCTGCGCAATCTCACGATCTCGTCCGCGCAGCCCAGGCGCTATCCTCACCAGATGACAGCGTCATCGCGAAGACAGCGATTATGTCCAAAGCCGTAAAGATGGAAATTGATAGTGTTGATGCTCGTATCGATCAAGCTCTGGCACGTATGAATAGCCTTGAAAGCGTTCTAAAGGACCAAACGTCTGGCCTGTCGCAAGCGAGCGCTGCAACATCCCAAACAGCAGATGAAATTGCCTCGCGTTTATCAACGCAGCGCCTCGCCTTAGAGAATATTGCTGGCACATTTGATAACCGCATGGCTATGCTCTCATCAACATTGGATGAACAATCCAGCAAGCTCGAGGCCTCTACTCAACTGGCTGAACACAAAATCCAAGAGGCGCGCATCAGTATTGACGGCGCGGCAGAAAAAATAAATGCAGCCTCTGATGTCGTGCGCGGCAATACGGTTGAGGCCGCTTCAACACTCACCAAGAGCCACGGCGAGATTGAAAGTCTCGCCGAGATGATACGCGCAAGGTCAGCTGAACTCGACGAAGTTTACCGCAAACACGCACAGGATCTAACTGGTATGATCGGCGAATTGCGCGACGAGCAACAAGACATGTCTATTTCCCTCGAAGAACGCCTCGTTAAAATGCGGGATATGTCGCTTTCCGCTAAGGTCAGCGCGGAGAGCCTGACAGAAGCCTCAAAAGCAGGCAAAGAAACCGTGCAAGCCCTCGCCGAAGCCACCCGCCTTACCGATACAGCCGTAAAGCAACGTTTCGCCGAAATGGAAGACTTGGTGAAATTCTCAGGCGATAAAGCTGATAGTATTAGTGACCGCGCGGCGCGGCGTGTTCAAGACAGTCTCTCCCAGACCCGCAAAGAGATTGCCCGCATTGAAAATGATATGGTTGCGCTGCAAGCCCGGCTTAATGCGCCCCAGCCCGCCCAAAGCTTAGAGCTTGAAATCCCAGAGCAGCCAAGACCCGCCAAACGTGAGCGTATTCGCTTAACGCCGCTCGAGGAGGATTTCCCGCCTGTCGAGCCGCCGCGTTTTGAAGCCGAGCCAAAGCCCATGAGATTGCGCCCAACCCCTGAATCTGAGGCTGTCTTTAAACCTGCGCCGCCCCTAAGCCCGGCTCCTATAGCTGCCCCTCAATCGATTCCCCGGCCCGATGAACAAGCGCTCGACCTGCTCGAAGAGCTTACGCTTGAGGTTGAACCGCTTGACCTGACGGAGAATATGACGCCCATAGACCCCGATGCCGAGATTAAAGCCTTCTCGCCAGAAGACCTTATAGCGCCGAGCCATGAACCCCTTCGCCCTGCGGCTCCGCCGACCAGTGAGGAGATTGTTAGTTTTGGAAAGAAAAAGAAAAAAGACGCGAAGGAAAAATCTGGATGGCGCTGGCGCGACATGCTGGGAGGCCTGGACCGCCCTGATGATATCGTTCGCCAAGATGACGGCTTCATGCCCCTGAGCCCGGCGCAGCCCCGCGAAGTCTCTGACCAACGCATGCTCGCCTCTCTGGCCGCTCTTGGCCTGACGCCAGCCGCTGTGGTGGATGATGGCTGCATTATTGAAGCCGCAAATACACGCAAGACCAAAGGCTCAATCGCCATGAGCCAAGCCGTCGCGCGCCGCATGGGCGACCCCGTGCGGCACTTGCACCGCGCCATAGAAGAGAACCCTGCCCTCAAAACAGATGCCCGCACCTATACGGCCCAGTTCCAAGCGCGTATGATGGCTATAGAGAATGACCGTGAAGCCATCCGCACCAAGTTTGAAAGCGACGCAGGACGCGCATATCTACTCTGCGATGCGGCACTCAACGGTTAATTTGCGAAGCTTCGAAGCGGTTTATACTCTAAGGTTAAAACTCTGTGATTTTGTCATTCCCTCGAACGAGGGAATCTAACGGCACCAAGCTACGGTCACCTATCGTCGCCAAGACACATGCAACGAAACGCACGCGGCAGCCTCTCAACCATACGCGCACAAAAAAGCCGCCTCGCGGGAACTGCAAATACGCAATTCGCACAAGGCGGCTAAATTTTATTTATGTGTTACAGCTTAGAAGCTGTAACGCGCAGACGCACCATAAGTGCGCGGCTGGCTTGGGTAACCATTGATCGTTGCGCCTTGCACAACACCTGGGAAGGCGCTTGTGTAAGATTGATCATTGTTCAGGTTACGTCCCCAGATTTGAAAAGAGACGCCATTATCAAGGCTAAGACCAATAGAGCCGTTCAAGATATTGGTTGAGCGATCAACGCCCGCAATATTGTCAACGATTTGCACTTCGCTTTCATATTGGTAATCACCACGAATAAAGCCTTCCATGCCGTTACCAAGGTCCTTCGTATATGTCGCAGATGTAGAGAGAGACACTTCGGAAATACCCGCTGGCTTTTGGCCTGAGAGATCAATAACCGTTCCATTTGGCCCAGAAGCACCTGTGAAGCTGTCATAAACAGGATCAAGCAGGACACCTGCAAAGGTAATGCGAAGTGATTCCACCGGATCAAATGTTGAATCAAATTCAATACCTTTAGTGGATTGTGAGCCCGCATTGGCAAGGACAAAACCTGTGCCTTGGAAAATTGTTGACTGGAAGTTCTTAATCGTTTGGTCGAAAGCTGCGATGTTAAATGCACCCCAATCGAAACGCGCCTTTAGACCCAATTCGAAGACTTCAGCACTTTCTGGAAGCGCGAAACGTGTACCAAATTCACGGCCAGTTGACGGCACATAGTTATTTGGCAGGAGGCCGGCAGCTTCAAGCGCTAATGCGTCAGCGATGTTAGGACGTGAGTCGCGCGTAAAGTTCCAAGATGAAGACTTAAAGCCTGTCGCATAGCTACCATAGACATTGAAGTTGTCATTAACTTCATAAGCCAAACGCGCCGTGTAGGTAAGTTTATCATCATTTGTGCGCCCATCTTCAACAGAGTTCGGGAAAGGTAAAAGTTGAGGTTGGAACTGAAGACCAAACAAACCGCCTAGAGGGTTTTGTGTTGGATCGTTCAAATCGATTGCATCAACACCTGCTTCAACCTGCGCCTGGAAACCTGCAAAAACGGCAGATCCAGGAGCCGTGTTGCCCATTGCATCAATGAAACATGCTGGAGCGGCTAATACCTGTCCAACGTTCTGCGCTGAGAAGGCGAGTTGGCCAAGGCCACAAGACGCAGCAACAGCTGGGAAGTTCGCGGCAAGTCCGCCTGTGACGAGAACTTGACGGCCATCAGCTCCGTTAAGAGATAGATTACCAAAAACGTCAGTATTTTCACCGCTTGAGGAAACCTGTTTTTTATCTTTAGTGTAGTTCAGTCCAAGCGTCGCTGTTAAACGGTCAGTGACGTGGAAGTCCGCAGATCCAAACAAAGAGTAAGCTTCGTCATCTTGAGTAAAGGTCTCTAAAACACGTGTCTCGTCTGAGAAGAAGGTTCCGCGCTCAAATCCAAGCACGTCTTCAATGCCCGCAAGTGTGGAAGCGCCGCCCGCAAGGATGTCGATATAAGTTCGTGTATCTCTACCATAGTCGATACCCGCATCTTGCGTGATGTCTTCGTTAAAGTAATAACCGCCTAGAAGAAGGTCGACCTTTTCGCCGATTGACGTGTCGACACGCAATTCTTGGGTAAAGGTTTTGATGTCAACTTCTTGGAAGACGTTTTCTAAGAATACGAGAGAGTTATAATCCGAGTCAGACCCATAATCGGAGTCATTTGCGCGGTAGGCCGTGATTGATGTTAACTCAAGATTGCCGAAGCCAAATTTACTTTCGAGAGAAATACCACGATCAGTAATTTCATTTTGTGAATTTCTGTTAGCATAGGTCTCATATGAGAACTGGTTCGTTGATGATGGCTGGTTTGCGCCCAAGGAGCGAATGATATCGCCAACATTTGGCTGACCTGCAGCGAAAGGTCCGTCGATAATAACGCCCGTACCACAACAGTTTTCGTTCAGCTTGCTGCGATCCATAATAAGACGAAACTCTGCATTATCTGTAGGTTGCCATAAGATTTGTCCGCGCAAATTATAACGGTTTAGATCATTGAAATCATTAGCTTCAGCAAGGTTTGTGAAATAACCGTCTCGGTTTTGGAAACCACCACCAAGGCTAACAGCCATATTCTCAGAAATGCCGCCGGAGATGTAACCTTTACCATAGACTTGATTGAAACGGCCAATACCAGCTTCAACATAACCATTTGTTTCAAAGTCAGGCTTAGCGGTAACGACACTCACAACACCTGCAGAGGCATTTTTACCAAATAGTGTTGATTGTGGCCCTGAAAGAACTTCAACACGCTCTAATTTTGGCAAGTCACCAATAGAGGCCGCTGCACGTGAACGGTAAACACCATCAATGAAAACACCAACAGCAGGTTCGATGCCGATATTGTTACCGCCATTACCAAAGCCGCGAATAGAGAGGCTGGTATTAGCTGAGTTTTGAAGCTGCGAAACGCGGAATGTCGGAACAACAGACTGAAGGTCTTTGATATCTAGGATTTGCGCTTTTTCGATAACGTCTGCTGATGTGACTGTAACGGCAACAGGCACTTCTTGCAGTGTTTGAGCCCGCTTAGTGGCTGTTACGATAACGACGTCTTCGTCAGAGTTATCTTGGGCAATTGCGGGGGCAGCGGCAACCATCATAATTGTGGAGCCGAGAAGGAGGGTTTTTTTGAGCATGGGTTTCCCGTGTACTTAGAGTTTAAGTTATGCATTCTTGAATGAATGCTATTTATAAAAAATTCCTACAGTGCAATTAGTTGCATATCAAGCGGCATCATCGGCAATAGGCAGAATTACGGTAACTGTGTCTTATTTAACACACGCCCATATCATAGAGTTTTTTGCTCAGCGGAAACAACCCGCGCCTATTGAAAAGCCTTTTGCTTTCATAGGCTAATCAGCATAGACGCCCTGCATGGATAAAGATGAAGACATAGAGACGAAAGACGATTGGCTGGAGGGCACTTGGCATGCCGCGACGGCTGAGGCTGGAGACGTCGGCATACGCGTCGATAAATGGCTAGCGGGATGGACGCAGCTTTCCCGCGCCCGCCTTCGCGTCTTGGTTGAGACAGGCCAAGTCCGCGCCAACGGCGACATTCTCAAAAACCCCACGAAGAAAGTGCGCGACGGCGTGGAATATGCCGTTTTCGTTCCGCCGCCTGTTGACGATACGCCCCAACCAGAAAACATTCCGCTCGACATATTATATGAGGATGATCAGCTTATTGTCGTCAATAAACCTGCGGGCATGACGGTTCATCCGGCTCCTGGCTCTCGCTCCGCCACACTGGTCAACGCCCTGCTCCATCATTGCACCGACAGTCTCTCGGGTATTGGGGGCGTCATGCGCCCCGGCATTGTTCACCGTATTGATAAAGACACCTCAGGCGCGTTGGTCGTGGCTAAAACAGACATCGCCCATCGCTACCTCTCTAAGCAATTTGCAAAACACACAGTAGAGCGCGTTTATGTCTGCCTTGTCCGCTCAATCCCTAAGCCGCGCGAAGGTCAAATCGTGAGCCGTATTGCGCGCAGCACCGCCGACCGCAAAAAACAAGCTGTGGTGCGCGGCACAATGAATAATCTAGACGCGACGGATCACGGCCGCCACGCCATCACAAATTACAAATATGTCAAAGGCTACGGTCAGCAGCCAAACGCCGCGGTCGGCGTCCCGCAAGTTAGTATGATTGAGTGCCGATTAGAGACAGGCCGCACCCATCAAATCCGCGTTCACCTCGCCCATATTGGCTGTCCGCTGCTCGGCGATCCGCTCTATGGTAAGCAGCGCGCATTCCTGACCAGTAAAAGCCCCGGCGAAGTGGCCGTTAAAGAGGCCATGTCAACATTTAAACGCCAAGCACTCCACGCTGTAAGCCTCGGCTTTAAACACCCCGTCACCAAAGAGTTTATGGTCTTTGAAACACCGTTAGCGCCGGAAATGGCAAATTTGGTCACGGCCTTAGAGCAACTTTAAGGCCGTTATCAAACGGGTTTTGGGGAATTATCACGGGCGGCTCTCTTAAAATTCACTTTGGAACCCTTTCAATAATGATAAGCCATCCTATATATGAGCACTGGAGGGTTTAATGACTAAAACGAAAACCGAAACCAAAGTCCCCGCGAAGAAAGCGGCCAGCGCCGCTCAAAAGGCGGATGCATCATATTCAGGCAATATGAGCCTGTCTGTGAAGCTTTCCCCTGAGCAAGGGCTTAACAGCTATTTACAAGAAGTGCGTAAGTTCCCAATGTTGGAACGTGACGAAGAATTTATGCTGGCCAAACGCTGGGTCGAACATCAAGACTCGGCAGCCGCGGAAAAAATGGTAACGTCGCATCTGCGCCTCGTGGCGAAAATTGCTATGGGCTATCGCGGCTACGGCTTGCCGATTGGCGAAGTCATCTCCGAAGGCAATGTCGGCCTGATGCAAGCCGTCAAGAAATTTGATCCCGATAAGGGCTTCCGTCTTTCGACGTACGCTATGTGGTGGATTCGCGCCGCAATTCAGGAATATGTCCTGCGCTCTTGGTCGCTTGTCAAAATGGGAACCACCGCGGCGCAGAAAAAGCTATTTTTCAATCTTCGCCGTATGAAAGGCGAGATGAAAGCGATTGAGGATGGCGACCTAAGGCCTGAACACCTTAAGAAAATTGCGACAAAGCTTGGCGTGAAAGAATCAGAAGTAACTTCCATGAACCGCCGTATGGGTCATGGCGGCGATGCGTCGCTCAATGTAACGATTGGCGGCGATGATGGCTCTGCTGAATGGCAAGACTGGCTGCAAGATGACACGGCCTCTCAAGAAGAGGTACTTGGCGATGATCAAGAGCATAATGCGCGTATGGATTTGCTGGGCGACGCAATGGCAAACCTTAATGAGCGTGAGCGCGATATTATTGCCAAACGCCGCCTCGCGGATAAGCCTATGACGCTTGAAGATCTTGCTAAGATCTACAATGTGTCGCGTGAGCGCATTCGCCAAATCGAAGGCCGTGCTTTTGAGAAACTACAAGAAGCCATGCTAAAGGCGGCCAATTCGACGGGGCTTATTGAAGGGTAAAGCATGAAAACCTGGCAATCTTTTCTTCTCGAGGCATTGATTGTTTTGTTTTTCCTTGGCGCCCTGATTTTTGCGTTGCCCTATCTGGCTTCAGATGAAGTTTCGGCGAAGAACCCAAGTATCGCCATTCTAACTTCAATAGTCTTTTTTACCATCAGCCGTGGTTTAACTTTCTACCGAGACCTAAAAACACGGTCTCGATTTACCCTCGTCGTGTCCACCTTACTGGAAATTTTTGGTTTCTTAGTATTCCTAATCCTCTCGCAGGAAATAATGCGACTGAACGTTATTTAGCGTGACACATCTTAAGCATGATTTGGCCGCCCGGCGGCCATATTCTCCTATATCGCCCTAAAATGACCATAGCCGCGTCCTAAAACTGTCCGCTTTAACTGGCATAGCGTCCCTATCACTTAACAGGGACGGGACAGACCATGCGGCCACAGCTTTCACATTTCATCACAGCAGCGGTTTTATCAACTGCATTTTCGTCCCCTATTTGGGCCAATACGCCGCCGCCTTTATCATCTCAGCTCGAATCCGAAGTTGGCTTAAATGATACGCGCGATGGCTCGCTTTTATTCAAGACGGATCGCCCAGACCGTTACATCAAAGCGCCCATGGTTGCGACCGATGTTAAGATGGACATTGCCGGCCCCGTCATCCGCACTACATTATCTCAGACATTTCAGAACACGTCAGATCAATGGGTTGAAGGCGTTTACGTTTTTCCTTTGCCTGAAAACGCGGCCGTAGATCAGCTTCGTATTGTGGTCGGAGGCCGCCTCATTGAAGGCCAAATTAAAGAGAAAAAACAGGCTAAGAAAATCTATGAAACAGCCAAAGCGCAAGGCAAGAAAGCCAGCCTAGTCGAGCAGCTACGTCCCAATATGTTCTCTGCCTCTGTTGCCAATATTGGGCCGCATGAAGCGGTTGCCATTCAAATTGAATATCAAGATAAAAGCGATATAAAACATGGCGTTGCGTCACTTACCTTTCCCATGACAGTCGCCCCGCGTTTCTCTCCGCCTGCTGAGATCGTCAAGCTCGCAGCCGCAGATGGCGGTTCTATGCCGGTCGTGCTTGACCCTGTTCTAGACAGGCACCTAATTTCTCCGCCGCTTATGAATCCCAAGGATGAACCGGCCGAATATCTTCGCTTGCCCGTTAGTATCGAAATAAACCTCGAAGCGGGCTTTGATGTGGCCGATATTTCAAGCCCCTATCACGACATTTCTGTTGACCGGATTGACGGCGACAGCGCCCGTATCACATTGGCCGCAGGTGAGGTTCCCGCTAATCGCGACTTCCAATTAAAATGGAAAGCTGGATTTTCAGCTGAACCGCAACGCGCGGTCTTTACCGAAACTATAGGCGAGACGAGTTACCTCATGACTATGATGTCGCCACCTCTTCCTGAATTCTCCAAAGATGTTAAAAGCCATGCCCGCGAGATGCTTTTCATCATAGACACATCAGGCTCTATGGGCGGCACCTCAATCAGCCAAGCGCGACGCGCCTTAAAAATGGGATTAGAGCGCCTCGGCCCCGAGGACAGTTTCAACGTCACGCGTTTTTCTAGTGATTATTCCAAGCTCTTTGACGGCCCCATGCCCGCGACGGATGAGAATATCAAAAAAGCTATGCGTTATGTCGACCGCTTAAAGGCGGATGGCGGGACAATGATGAAGCCTGCTCTGAGCGATAGTTTCCGCGCCAAAACAGACGAGTCCCGCTTGCGCCAAATCATATTCATAACGGATGGTTCTATTGGCAATGAGACCGAGCTTTTCGCCTTGATACAAGACAAATTAGGCGATGCGCGCCTGTTCCCCATTGGCATTGGGTCTGCCCCTAATCGGTTCTTCATGTCCCGCGCCGCAAAGTTTGGACGCGGCACGATGGTAATGATCGGAAAAATTGATGAGGTAGAAACGCAAATGGGCGGATTATTCACGGCGCTCGAAAACCCTGTTCTGACCAATCTACAGCTAAGCCTAAAAGACACAGGTGACGCCTATCCGTCCCGCCTGCCCGATCTCTATGACGGCGAGCCCGTGGTGTCCATTGTGAAGCTAGCGAGCAATGACGTACCAAATTCCCTCATAATTTCAGGCCAATATGCCGATAGTCCTTATAAAGGCCGCGTAGATTTATCCCGCGCCGCTGAGGCCAAAGGCCTATCCGTGCTGTGGGCGCGCTCAAAGATTGCGGATCTCGAAGAACGCCGCTTTGACCGCGACGGCGCGGCGAAAATTGACGCTGAGATATTAAAGACTGCGCTCGACTATCACTTGGTAAGCCGCCTGACCTCGCTCGTCGCAGTAGATATTACGCCTTCGCGCAATATAGCTGATCCGCTAACATCCTTGCAGGTTCCGACACAGCTCCCCGAAGGTTGGGACTTTGGAAAGCTCGCAGCTGCGCCGTCTAAGCCGCGTAAATCTCACGCCGCTAATCGCCCCGCCGATCCCGGCACTAAGAAATTCGCGCAAATGCCGTCAACCGCCAGCCCCCACCTGTTAATGACATGGCTAGGTTTGTTCTTGATGCTGTTTGGCTTTGTAACGCGCCGCCGCCGCAATGCATAAGCGCGCCCGATTTGGTCTAAGCCTGACCTTTGCTGCGTTGGGCTTAGCGCTATTTGGTAATGGGCTTTATATTGGCTTTAAAGCCGTTATCGCGCAAAATCTAATGGAGAGGGCCTGGACGAAAACGGCACAAAGCGGCGACGTGCATCTCCCATGGTCTTGGATAGACGCACATCCCGTTGCGAGGTTGAGCTTCGAAGGCGATAGGCGCGCCCATATCGTGCTCAATACAGATAGCGGCCAAGCCTTAGCCTTTGGCCCCGCCGTCATCAGCGGCACTGAAAAGACCGATATGATGGCCATTGCCGCGCATAAAAACACGCAATTCCAGAACCTTAAATCCTTAGCGGTTGGAGAAACCATCTGGCTCGAACGCCCCAAAGGCGAAGTTTTGACCTATCACGTCACCCACACTAAAATCCTTGATAGCCGTGTTGAAGGTTTGGCAATTGAAGCCATTGCTGACACGCCGTCACGATTAGCGCTGGTGACATGCTATCCCTTCGACGCCGTAAGCTTTAATGGCCCAATGCGCTATGTGGTTTATGCAAAAAGAGTCTAGGGTCTGTCCTCAGTTTGAACCCTATATGAACGCTTGCGCCGACCACAGCCCTATTAACCCTGCGCTAAGGCTTCCCAGCTAAGTTATGCCTCACTTTGAGATTTAACTTGGGATTTATAATGGCTGTATTTTCGCGCTCCTCCTTTATTTTGACGTCGGCTCTTGTCACGACAGGGCTTGTAGCCTCGCTAGCTTATGCGCCGCTCGCACAAGCTTTCGGCGTTGGCGTTCAGCCCTCGACCGTGGAAATGACCATCAAACCGGGCGATCGACAGCGCCAAGTTATCACTATCGGTAACGTGCATAAATCCAAAACCATTAGCCTGACCATGGGCCTTGCCGACTGGTCGCTTGATAAGAACGGCAAACTTGTCCTCGAAGCTCCTGGCGAAACCACCCGTTCCGCAGCTGAATGGGTACGGTTTTCCCCCGCCTCTGTGACGCTTAAACCAGAAACGTCGCAAGACGTCACCGTCGAAATAAGCGCCCCCTATAAGATTGAAAATAAAGGCGATCACCGCTTTGCCCTCCTCGCGACGACAATGCTGCCCGAACTCAATGAGCGCGGCGAGACATCAGGCGTTTGGAACCGGTATCAACTGGCCTCGCTATTCTATCTCACTCTAACACCCTCCAAAAGCCTCCCAGAAGTCACGAGCGTCGCGATTAATGACACGGACAAATCCATGCTGACAATGGAAATCAAAAATGTCGGTGACGCCCATGCGCGCCTGCAAGGTAATGCCTATATTAAAGACGCTTCGGGCGACGTGGTGGCCGAAACGCCGCTTAATGCGGTTATCCTTGATGGCGGCGAGCGAACCTATAATGTCAAACTTCAAGACGCTGAGAAACTCGCGGCGGGCAATTACAAGATTGATTTTGAACTCAATAATAGCTTCGTGCCGCAAAATAAATTCCGCACAACAAATGTCCCCGTGACCTCCGTTGAGTATGTCGCTGAATAAATCCATATGTCTTGGAGGGCTCGCCTCGCTATTGTCTTTTGGACAGGCGAGCGCAAGTTTTCTTGATTCGGATTTTTGGTGCCGCACTTATGGCTGCGCCGTCGTCCATGATGGGCAAAATTACGATATTTATGATAATTGGCAATTCGCCACCAATTCCTGTTGCGTCCCTTACGGCAGCGAAATGATCGACTATTACATTCGCGCCGGCGCAACAAACCTCACGGGAACGCTTGACGCCTCTGTCAATTACCGCGCCGCCTCAGACCAGAGCATGATGCTCGGCATTACCCAAAACGGCGGCAGCACAATAGATGCCAGTATTTTGGACGATGGGGATGGCTATTTAGACGCCGCTGATGGTCTGTCTGCCTTTACCCTCAATCCCAATACCGACATCGCGCTTGCGGGCCCTGGCCGTAAATATTCACACAGCTTCTTCATCAGCTCGCGAAACACGCGGTTCAGCCTACGGGCACTCGCCTCTATCTCCAACGCCTCAGGAGATTTCGTCAATACGATTCAGCTCGGCGACATCAAACTAACGCCCAGCTTTGATGCGCGCGGGGATGATGGCGGCTTTGAATATGGACGCCGCGCAAATAGCTCTAATATTCAAATTGTCAGCGGCGTCGATAACCTAGGCGACCTTACGGGCGTACCGACACAGATCATGAACTTTGGCCGCTATAGCGGCATTCGCGCGAGGAATGCCGATATTGACGAGCAAACAATTCGCCTCGATTTCCTCTATGAGATGCCTGACTATGATATGTCTATGGGCGTGGGGAGTTTGAATGTGGATGTAGCGTTCAGCTTTTATAGAGAGCGCTAGAGCTCTAATTCCAATCGCTTCTTCTTCGTCAGGCGTTTTATCGCCATGTGATAGCTCGCCTCAATATGGATGCGCAAGTTCTCGTCATCCAATCCCGGCTCTGCGTAATGCTGTATCCACTTCATGCCGCGCGACGCCATATAAGGCGCGGGGCGAAGACCTGGCTCTTGGCGGAGCACTTCATAGGCAATTTCCGACGTCTTAAAGGTGACTTGAGATCCATCGCCGCCCCCGCGCGCAATAGCAAAGAGCTTCCCCGCAACCTTCCAAACATCCGCCCCGCCCCATTGAATGACATGTTCGGAATGGGGTAGCGAAGCGCAGAAAGTGTTGTAATCGTCGAGAGTCATTCCACTTTAATCTCATTGTAGGCTGATTTTAACTTGCCTATTTTTGCCATCCAAAGGAAATCACTTCGCGGCATGTGACCTTGCCGTTTAAGGCTGCGGGGCCCATGATCAAATTACAGATACGTTGTGATTTTTTTGAGGGTGATTTAAAGCGCGTGGCAATTTCGTATTTTGAAGCATTCGGGCCATTCAAAAAATCGAGAGCCGTTGAGATGTCGACTTGATCGCTTGGATTGATAATCAATAGATATGTTTTCTTGCTTCCCGCAATTGATTTAGGTGTGGTGCAATAATAACCAATCCCTTCGCGCGTTACATTTAAACCCCGCATAGGGCAGACAATAGAATCAGAATTTTTATCCGGCGTGACGGTCGCTAAGTTTGGACTGGGGGCTGGTGTTTGTGATGTTCGCGTTCGATCTTGCGCGCTAGCCTGCGTGGCTATGCCAAACACGGAAACCATCGCCATTAAGATGAGTGTCTTTTTCATAATATACCCCTTTTCGCTTTATAGCGAATGTTGAGGATACACTATTTTGGTAATAGACGCAAAATCCACAGGTTGCAGATTACTGAAAGCTTGAAACCAAGAGGCACTGTAAGTGTTATAGTCGTCGGGAGTCATTTTTCTTCACAGAAGAAATTTACAATCCGATTGAACAATAGAAGTTCAAAAGTAACACATAGAACAGTGAAACATATCGCCAGATAAGAAATCATCGCGAAATCAGATTCAACGCCCCACAAAAGCTCTGGAAACGGCGTAGAAAAAAAGATTGGCGGCACTAATGTAAAAAGAGCCCAAGTCTCTGCATGACCTTCAAATATGCGGTCATCTAAATTTAACGGCAAATCCTGCGCATGCCAAAAAAACGCTCTGAACACGATCAATATTATTGCAATAAAACTTACAGCTCCAAAGGTATATGCGACTGGCAAAACATTTAATAACGTGGCTGCAAGGCAAACACATACCCCGATTTGGGCTATGCATATGAATAGTAGCTGATTACGAAAATGCTGTTTGCGAGCACTCAAATTTATTCCGCCGCGAAAGGCACAATCGTTACGCTTTCGCCGCAGCCGCAAGCATCTGTTTGGTTCGGGTTCTTGAAGGTGAATTTTGAGCTTAAAATATCAACTTCATAATCCACAACCGACCCTAAGATGAAAAGCACTGCCTTGGCATCGACCACAATCTGTACGTCTTTATCCTCAATGATTTCATCGAACTTTTCGGGCTTGGCCACATAGTCCATAATATATTCCATGCCCGCGCAGCCGCCATTGGTCACGCCGACGCGCAAATAGCCCTCGCCGCGTTCGTCCAGGATTTCGCGCACGCGGTTAGCGGCGGCATCTGTAAGGGTGACGAGTTTGGGGCGTGGCCGTCTTGTTCTTGTTGTTACTGTCATAACATATTCAATTCTAATTTAGCCTCATCAGACATGCGGTCAGGCGTCCAAGGCGGATCAAAGGTCATTGAGACTTCGACGCGGCGGACACCCGCTACAACTTCGCAGGCTTCGCGGACCCATTCAGGCATCTCGCCCGCAACGGGACAGCCCGGCGCGGTCAGGGTCATTTCGACTTTGAGCAAGCGGTCATCTTCAAGCTCAACTTTGTAAATCAAGCCAAGCTCATAAATATCGACAGGGATTTCTGGGTCATAAACAGATTTTAGCTGTCCGATAACATCTTCAGTAATGCGCTCTATGTCCTCATCCGTTGGCTTTTCAATGGGCGCGCCGCTAAGGTCAATCACGTCACGCTCAGGCGTGGAGGACACAACCGGAGAACTCGCTTTTTCAGGCTCTGCCGCGACGTCTGCCGCAGCCTCATTTTGCGCGTCCAGCCCCGGAATTTGGGAATTAGCCATCGCTTCGGCGCGTCTCTGTCTGTCTAATGTCGGATCAATCATGGTCATCTCTATTATATAGTATCACATTTAAGATAAAAAAGTAGCTGCCTTTTTCACAGCTGCAATTAGGCGGTCAGCCTCGTCTAAGGTATTATAAATCCCAAAGCTGGCTCGCGCCGTGGAATGTATGCCAAGCCGCGTCATCAGCGGCTGGGTGCAATGCTGCCCTGCCCGCACCGCAATCCCGTATTTATCGAGGATTTGCGCCACATCATGGGCATGCGCGCCTTTGAGGTTAAAAGCCAAAACGGAGCCTTTCTCTTTGGCGTCCCCTATCAGCGTGAAACTATTGATAGAGCGAAGCCCGTCCAGCGCGTGATGGTAAACCGCCATTTCGTGCTGATGTATTTCGGCAGGGTCAAATTGTCTGTACCAATCAATCGCGGCGCCTAGACCAATGGCTTGAATAATGGGCGGCGTTCCAGCTTCAAACTTATGGGGCGGATCATTATAGGTCACCCGGTCTTCATAAACGTCTTCGATCATCTCGCCGCCGCCATTAAAGGGCTGCATCCGTTCCAGCATTTCGGTGGTGCCGTATAGCACGCCAATACCCGTCGGGCCGTAAAGCTTATGCCCGGTCATACAAAATAGGTCTGCGCCAATATCGACAACATTAATCGGCATATGAACCGCCGCCTGGGTTCCGTCTACAATGAAGATAGCACCTGCCGCATGGGCCCATTCGCCCATCTCTTTGACGGGGTTCACCGTCCCAAGTACGTTGGACATATGCACAATAGAGACGATTTTCGTCTTCAGCCCGAGCATGGCTTTATAGGCCGCAAGATCAATTTCGCCCATGTCAGTCACAGGTATGAATTTCAGGACAGCGCCATAACGCTCACGCAGGAAATGCCACGGCACTATATTGGAGTGATGTTCCATTTGGGAAATAATAATTTCGTCACCCGCTTGAATCTCGCCAGCTAGGCCATAAGCGCAAAGGTTAAGCGCCTCAGTCGCGCCCTTGGTAAAGACGATGTTGTCGGGCTTGGGCGCGCCAAGGAAGCCCGCCACTTTGGCCCGAGCACCTTCAAAGGCCTCCGTTGTTTCATTGGCCATGGTATGCAAGCCGCGATGCACATTGGCGAAGCTATGGCTCATTTGATGGGAGATTGCGTCAATCACAGCCTGCGGCTTTTGCGCGGAGGCTGCATTATCCAGATAGGCCAAGGGCTTATCATTTATCTCCCGCGAGAGAATTGGGAATTGGCTACGGATATTTTGAATGTCAAAAGTCACGAGTTAAGTCTCCGAAAAATAGCAATGCACACAACACATAGTCCTATCAAACATCCAATGATTAACGCAGGTCTTCTTAGCTTATTTTCATTGCTTGCCCTAGAAGCGAAAACCAACAATCCGCCCCATGTTAACCATGCAGAAAAATAAAAGGCATTTAATATAAACAACCGTTCCATACCAATTATCCGACAAACCTTTTATAGAAATAAACGGCAACAAGGGCCAAAATGAAGATCCGCATGGCTTTAACGAGAAGCTGTAATTGGGGGTTATTATTTTTCCGGGCCACGCGAGAGGTGATAAAAAACACGACTGTCGTGACAAGCACCAGCAGGGCTAAGTTTGACGTTGTCATGAAAACCCTCTGACCCTCAATGAAAGAAAATGTATTTTACCAAAGCACAATCTAAACATTTGACTCTCCCAAAAGAGAAGCAACCAAAATTGTATTTATTATTAGTCCTGTAAAAAAAACTACAAGCATGATGACTTTTCCACTAACTGTAGGAACCTCTTTTCTACGATCATACCATTGACCGAAGAAGTGCCAGAGCAGTCCAATTCCAACAAGGAATAAGTTGACAACTAAAATTCCTTGAATAGGCGTCAAAACAAAGGAAATTTGCAAAATGTAAATCACGAGATTTCGTTTAACCAATCACGAATTTTCGCAAGCAAACTCTCGCGTAGGTCCTCGTCGGCCAAATCATCAAAAACGTCGGCAACGAAAGCCTCAGTAAGAAGCGCCCTCGCCTCGGCTAGTCCAATACCGCGTTGGCGCATGTAGAACAGCGCGCTGTCATCCAATTGCCCAATCGTGTTGCCATGCGCGCAGGCCACATCATCCGCGTAGATTTCAAGCTCAGGCTTGGAACGGATTTCAGATGTATCTGAGAGCATAAGCGCGTCATGACGCATCTCTGCATCTGTGTGCTGCGCGGGGCGGCGGACATGAAACTTACCTTGGAATACGCCGCGGGCTTTATCTGTGACAACGCCTTTAACGGCTTGGCGGATCGTGCAATCAGGCACGGCCAAATCAATATAGCTCGTCATGTCGCAATGGCGTTTATCATCCAGAAGATAAGCCCCGTTAAGCGTGGCTTCTATGTTCTTACCCATCCCAGCAAGGCGCGTTTCAATCCGCGATAGAGCTCCGCCAAAGGAGAGTGCGTGCTGCGATACCTTAGCATCATTCCACGCCGTAATATGAGCCGTGGCGATACGGACGCAGTCGTCAGGGTCGCTTTGCACGAGGGTGCGGTCAAAGACCGCCCCTGCTTTTAGCGTGACGGTCATATCAATATTCACAAATCCGCCAGCATCGCCAGCGTGATGTTCAATCACGGAGAGGCTCGCGCCCTTCGCGATATCGATACGCATACGGATATGGCCGCGATTTAAGCCTTCAATGATAAGCGGCTTATCAGAGCTAAACCCTTCTGGAACAGAAATCGCCCAGACTTTACCGCCAAAATTGCGCGCCAGTTTTGCCATCGCGCTATCGGTGTCTAAATCATCGGTCTCGATTTCAGAAACCGTGATACCTTCGGGCAATGTGAATTTAGGCAAGCCAGCGGCGGAAAGACCCGCAGCCTCGTCGCTTACGCGGCCACGCACATCCGTCCATTTCCACGCCTCATTTCGGCGGGTTGGGAGGTTTGTTAGATCAAGCGGCATATGCATCATAGCCTTCCGCTTCGAGCTTTTTCGCGAAATCCGCATCACCACTCGCGGCGATTTTACCGCCAGAGAGGACGTGCACGCGGTCTGGCACGATGTAATCCAGAAGGCGCTGATAATGGGTAATAATCAACATGCCGCGATCAGGGCTGCGTAGCTTATTCACGCCGTCCGCCACAATGCGCAGAGCGTCAACATCAAGACCCGAATCCGTTTCGTCCATTACGATAAAGCGCGGCTCGAGCATCATCATCTGAAAGATTTCCATACGCTTTTTCTCGCCGCCAGAAAAGCCAACATTAAGCGGGCGCTTTAACATTTCTGGTTTCATCTTAAGGTCTTTGGCAAGGGCGCGTGCCTTCTTAAGAAACTCAGGGGCAGCCATTTCTTCTTCACCGCGTGCGCGGCGCTGCGCGTTCAGCGCAGTCTTAAGAAAAGTCATGGTCGGCACACCTGGAATTTCCAGCGGGTATTGGAACGAGAGGAACATGCCTTTAGCGGCGCGTTCCTCAGGATCCATCTCAAGCAGGTCTTCACCGTCCAGCGTAACATCACCGCCCGACACATCATAACCATCACGTCCCGTCAGGACATAAGACAAGGTCGATTTACCGGCCCCATTAGGCCCCATAATCGCATGGACTTCACCTGCAGGCACCTCGAGGGAAAGCCCCGAAAGGATTGTTTTATTTCCGTCATCAACAGCGGCGGAGAGGTTATTTATTTTTAGCATCTATTTTTCCCAGATAAGCTCGTCGTGAGCATATTTCACGATGACGTCTATTTTTCCAATGATGGCTGCATTAAAGGCTTCTAACTCTTCCGCAGGCACCCATATTTCTTCATGTTCTTTAGCGCCGACGACTTCGGGCTGATATTTGATTGCCACCGCCTTTTTAACAGCAAAGCGCGTGACATAGCCCTCTTTGTCGTCATTGATACGAGAGTTCCAATCCTTGGCAATCTGACGGGCATAGCCCTCATTCAAAACAGGATAGAATATAGGCTGATCAGGTAAGCGCGGCGGATAGGCGGTGAAACCAGTATCCTCAATGAGTTTTAACTCAGTCTTGCCAACAGGGCGATACATTGTGACGGTTTCCGTCATGACTTTTTCTTTTTGGTTCTTTGATTGTAAATATAGCGACGGTCTGTTTCATCGGCTTTTAGCCAAACCAATTGATCAATCCTGTCCACGCCCTGAGAAGCGAGCCACAATATTAGAGCATAAAACCCATACACCAATCCGTAATATCCGGCATCTTCAAGTAATGACGACGCGGCATTATAAAACGCCTCAATCTCCGTTTCTCCATCGCCTGGAATTTGCATATATAAATAGCCCGCAATTAGGCCAAAAACAATCATGAACACGGAAAAGGCAAAAATTCCAATAGCTAACCGTTTGAGCCACTTGACGACATGCCAGGGCGGTCTCGAGTCTAACGTAGATAAATCCAATTCTTCAGCCATCACATACGCCCCTCAAGAACGAGAGACCTGGAGCCCCTCACCCACCCCTTCGGGGCACCCTCTCCCCATGGGAGAGGGGGTATATTTAGGGTTCGGCGCATCACACCCACTCCCCCATGGGCGCATCGTAAACGGCATCAACTTTCGCATCGCCGTTATTCTTCACATTTTTCGGTTCAATCAGAAATATCTGGCATTCTTCTTCCGCGCGGGGACGGTGGACGGCGCCCTTGGGCACGACAACGCACTCGCCTTCGCTCACATGAATACTCTCGCCGTCTTGGAAATCGAGTATAAACGAGCCACGCCAACAGAAGAACATCTCATCCTCACCCTCATGGGCGTGGAAGGGGTATTCGCCTTTTATCTTGGCGAGTTTGAATTCTTGTCCGTTCAGCTCCGCTACGATTTTTGGTCGCCAGTGTTCGCTGAACTTTGAGAATTTCTCATTTATGTTTATTTTTGTTGTCATTCTAAACTTTCTCCTTCTCCCTGGGGGAGAAGGTGGGGCGAAGCCTCGGATGAGGGTCAGGAACAAAAACTATGCGATGCATAACTGTTGTTTTTGACGTGGCCCCTCATCCGCCCTTCGGGCACCTTCTCCCTCAGGGAGAAGAGGGTATTATCTATCCCTTGTAAGCTGTCACCTCGATCTCAATTTTCATTTTCTCGTCAACCATGCCCGCAATCACCATTGTTGCGGCGGGTAGGATATTGCCGAAATGCTTTTGGATAACCGGCAGAACCTCTTTGATATATTTGCGGTCAGAGACGGTATATTGAACGCGGATTGTATGGCCGAGTTCAAACTCTGCTGCTTTGAGCGCCGTCATGATATTTGTGAAGGTGTTCTGCGCTTGCTGGGCTGCAGATTCCGGCAATTCGTTCTTGCTGTAATCATAGCCGACTGTGCCAGAAACAAAGCACCAATCGCCCTGCACGACTGCGCGCGACATAGCATATGTCTTCTCACCTTCTGAAAGGGAGATAAATTTACGTTTAGCTTTAGCCATGTGAATAGTCCTTAATTATGAATTATGGGCAGAGATCGGTCTGCCACTCTGTTGTGTTTTCGCCGCGATGGCATTTAATGCGTGAGCCGAAAGCTGCAAGGATTTGGGACCCTTTTTCGCCGCTCACGATGAGATAGATTTCTTCTGACTTCACCGAGTCGTCGGGCAATCCGCTGGCCCCAAAAATTAGGACAGCTCCGTCATCGCGTTCGAATTTGGATTGCGATGTCGAGATAATCGCGTTGCCCGCTTCGGGCGCAAAATACAGACGCACATTATCTACTGCCTCGCCGCGAGACTGGCCCTCTTTAAGGCCAGTGAACTTTGCGAGGTCTTTGGAATAGCTATTAAAATCGATGTCCTCGAGCGAGAGTGATTTTGGCATAGGCGGGAGCGGCGTTGGGTTTGACGATGTGGCTGGAACAGACTCCGAATTTGGCACGTTAACGGCCTCAGCCGCAGACCCGTCCACGCGCTCCGCATCATCATCTTTATCAGACACAGCCATATAAAAGCCTACGCCTAGCCCTAAGGCTATCGCGATCAAAGCAGCTATACGGTTTCGCTTCGTATTTGGCGCGTTAAACATTATCCAACGGAGCCTTCCAAACTAATCGCCACCAATTTCTGCGCTTCAACCGCAAATTCCATCGGCAGCTCTTGGAGGACATCACGGCAAAATCCATTGACGAGAAGCGCAACAGCGTCCTCCTCTGACAGGCCGCGTTGACGGCAATAGAAGAGCTGATCATCGGACAGCTTACTGGTCGTGGCTTCATGCTCAAATTGCGCCGTTGGCGTATTGCTCTCAATATAAGGCACAGTATGGGCGCCGCATTGGTCGCCGATTAGCAGGCTATCACATTGGGTGAAGTTACGCGCACCAGTGGCTTTTTTATGGGCGCTAACGAGGCCGCGATAAGTAGAGTTCGACTTACCGGCGCTGATCCCTTTGGAGATAACGCGCGATTTCGTATTCTTGCCCAAATGGATCATCTTGGTGCCTGTATCGGCTTGCTGATAACCATTGGTAATCGCGATAGAATAAAACTCACCTTGGCTATTATCGCCGCGTAGAATGCAGCTTGGATATTTCCACGTGACGGCAGAGCCTGTTTCAACTTGCGTCCAAGAGACTTTGGAGTTTTCGCCCCGGCAATCGGCGCGTTTGGTCACGAAGTTATAAACCCCGCCTTTGCCTTCGGCATCGCCTGGCCACCAATTTTGCACAGTGGAATATTTCACTTCTGCGTCATCATGGACGATGATTTCGACGATAGCTGCGTGAAGCTGGTTCTCATCGCGCATCGGGGCCGTGCAGCCTTCAAGATAAGAGACGTAAGAGCCTTTATCCGCAATGATGAGCGTGCGTTCAAATTGCCCTGTTCCCTGCGCGTTCATACGAAAATATGTGGACAGCTCCATCGGGCAGCGCACGCCCGGCGGGATATAGACAAATGAGCCATCAGAGAAAACAGCATTATTCAGCGTCGCGTAATAGTTATCCGTTACTGGCACAACAGAGCCCATATATTTCTTCACAAGTTCAGGATGTTCCTTCACGGCCTCGGAGAAACTACAGAAAATCACACCATGTTTGGCGAGCTCTTTCTTGAACGTCGTTACAACAGAGACGGAGTCAAATACCGCATCAACGGCTACTCTAGGCGCGCCTTTAACGCCCGCGAGGACTTCTTGCTCTTTGAGCGAAATACCGAGCTTATTATAGACTTCAAGGATATCAGGGTCGACTTCGTCGAGCGAGTTAAGTTCCTTTTTCTTCACTGGCGAGGCGTAATAATACATATCCTGAAAATCGATTTCCGGATAGTCCACCATCGCCCATTCAGGCTCGTCCAATGTCAACCACCTGCGATAAGCTTCCAGCCGCCAATCGAGCAGCCATTGCGGCTCGTCCTTTTTGGCGGAGATAAAGCGGACAATATCTTCATTCAGGCCCTTAGGCGCGAATTCCTGTTCGATATCACTATCAAAGCCATATTTATATTTATCGGCCTCAAGCGAGCGCACACCTTCGACAGTGCTGTCCTCAATAGAGTCTTTGGCGACGTTTTCTGGTGCAACTTTTACATCTTCTGACATTATGCAGCTTTCCATTCAATTTTTCTAATCTTCGCCCAGGCAGAGAGAAAATGCTCTACATCGGCCATGGTGCTATTATATCCAAAGCTCACTCGAATAGCGCCTTTGGAGAATTCACCCTCAGGGTCAATCGCTTTTACTGTGCGGCTCTCGCCGACCTTACCTGAGGAACACGCCGTGCCTGTCGAAACTGAAAGCCCTTCGAGGTCAAGCGCCATCATCGTTGTAATTGAGCTTAGGCCAGCTATGGCAAAGAAGGATGTATTGGGAAGGCGCGGCGCGGCCTCTCCGAATATCATCACATCAGGCTCAAGCGCTTTTAACCCAGCCTCCAAGGCATCCCTCAATTTAGCCGTATGGTCTAAATCCGTCATAGCCTCCACAGCAGCACCAAAGCCCGAAATACCTGCAACATTCATCGTGCCCGCACGGCGGCGGCGCTCTTGCCCGCCTCCGCAGAGCAGAGACTGCGCTGGCGCGTCAGGCGACATGTAAAGCGCGCCTACGCCTTTCGGCCCGCCCAGCTTATGCGCCGAGACCGCAATGTAATCGGCGATATAAGTCATGGGGGTTTTACCCAAGGCTTGAACCGCATCGACAAGCAATAACCCGTTATGCTCTGCGACGAGGTCTGCAATCTCTTCCACAGGCTGCAAGACACCGGTCTCGCTATTGGCCGCAGGCACAGATACGAAAATACGGCCATCCGCCTCATCCCAATTCTCTAGGCGTTTTCGCAGCCACGCGACATCTGTCACGCCGTTGGGATCAAGCGGGATAAATTCATGCGGGCATCCCCATTGCTCTGCCGCGCGGTAGCTCGCGGGATGATCGGAATAGGAAAATAGCATTTTACGGCAGCCCGCCGTCCAGGCCGAAAAGACGGCTGTGTTATCAGCTTCTGTCCCGCCGCCCGTGAACACAATGTCTTGCGCGCAAACGCCCATGGCCAGCCCAAGCGCCTCGCGCGCATCAGAGATAAGCTTGCTCGCCGCCCGGCCATCGCTATGTTGCGCGGACGGATTGCCCGCAACGTGCATAGCAGCGGTCACAGCCTCTATGACTTCGGGGCGGATGGGCGACGTCGCGTTATGGTCAAGGTAAGTGCGGGTCACTGCGCAAGCTCTAACGCGGGGGCCACATCCCTGCTCATCGGAAAACGGCCATCGACAACATCTTGCACCGTGATAGAGGCTAGAAACTGCTCAATATGGCTCTCAAGCGCGCCCCAAAGATTATGGGTTAGGCACGGATCGGTTTTACCCGTACAGGCAGTCTTGGCCTCTGGCGTGCAGCCATGCGCTTTGATATCTTCATCTACGGCAAAAATGATTTTCTCAAGGGTCAGATCTGACGCTGATTCTGAAAGGACATAGCCGCCTGCCGCTCCGCGATGGCTCTCTACAATGCCCGCGCGGCGTAACTTCCCAAATAATTGTTCTAAAAAACTAAGTGAAATGCCTTGGCGCTGGGAAATTTCGCTCAAGGAAGAGCGCGCAAAGGCGCCTTGGGCGGCCATGTCAGCCACGGCCATGACCGCGTAACGTCCTTTTGCCGTCAATTTCACCTGTTTAGCGCCTTTCTGTGAAGGTTTTTCTCGCTTTTCATCAGAGGCCTTGTTAAAGGCCGCTTCGAAAACTTAATTCAGTGGGGATGTAGTTATCCCGACTAAATTAGTCAAGATTAAGTCTGCGGTCCAAATTGCGACAAAATGGGCCGCCGAAAAAAGTTTAAGGGGCACTTATGCCAGAAGTCATTTTTAACGGCCCAGAAGGCCGTCTTGAAGGCCGTTATCATCCGTCTGATGACCCGCAAGCTCCTTGCGCCCTCATCCTGCCGCCGCACCCCAAAGCGGGCGGTCATATGGATCACCGCATCACCGTTGCGATGTATGAGCAATATAAGCGCCGCGGCTTTTCTGTTCTGCGCTTTAACTTTCGCGGCGTTGGCCGCTCTGTTGGTGAATATGATAATGGCCAAGGCGAGCTACAAGACGCGGCTTACGCCATGGATTACATGCAGAGCTTTAATCAAAACGCGCCTTTCACATGGGTCTCAGGATATTCCTTTGGCGCATGGATTGGTATGCAGCTCTTAATGCGCCGCCCCGAAGTGGCTGGCTTTATCTCTATGAGCCTGCCGACGAACACTTATGATTTCGCGTTTCTCGCGCCCTGCCCGGCCTCTGGCCTTATCACATATGGCACCCAAGACCCTATCGTGCCTGCCGATGATGTTGACCGTATTGTTGAGAAAATTCGTGTCCAAAAAGGCCACAAGATTCACACCTACCCCATTGAAGGCGCTGACCACTTCTATACCAACCACTTGGACGAAGCCCTTTACGTCATCGAGGATTATCTAGACGCCAATCTAGACCCACAATATTGCCCGCCCAGAGACGAGTATTTGCTCGAAGAGGACTAAGTCAAAGGACTTCGCCTTAAGTTAGAGGTGTCCCCCGCCTTGACCGGGGGTCTCCCTCAATGGGAGACTGTTCTTTAACGCGGGGAGCCCCCCGAACAAGTCGGGGGACAAAGATTAGGGATTGTCAGAGCGCCAAGGACGGCTTCCTACTCTGCCAAAATATCATCTATGCGGCGCTGAGCAATCGGGTGATAGCCCGCTCTTGCGCGGCTATAGACATCCTTACCCCAAGCCGCTTTACCATTATCCTTAAGCGCCCCGTAAAGGCGGTAGATAAATTTCCCGCGTCCTACGGTCATAAGGAATTTTTCAAGCTCTGCCATGGCGGGCTCGTAACCGCCCTTGATCGCTTGCATATACCAAGCAAAGGCTGTCTCGGCATTTTGGGTGCCTGTTAGGCCGAAAGCCGCGTCAAGCTGCGCAAATTGTGCTTGCGATAAATTCGCAGGTAAATTCCCCAGGAAATGCAGCCACTCATGGGTTGACCAATTGGCGGCAACGCCTTTTAGCGTTTCAATATCTTGCTTCCCATCGAGCCAGTAGCCCATGCGGTCTTCGACCATATCGAAAGCATCAGATTTCGGCACGCGCGCCGTATCAGGTAGTCCGGGCCCATAAACCCAGGCGTCTAGTTCTGCGCGTGTCAGCGCGTCTGGATTGTCCTTGTGCAAATTCACATGCAGATATTTGATGAAATCTTCTGTGGTCACGCTTTGAAAGGCGTTATCGTTAAACCAAGCTTTTAGGAATGGGTCAAATTTCTCGCGTCCGAAACGGTCTTCGAGGAAGAAGAGGAAATTCGCGCCTTTAATATAAGACACTAAGGTAAAAGCGTCATCAGGATGGGCCAAATCTTCGGGCAGTTTCAGATAGGTCAGCTCAGGGCGTTTGGCCTCGGAAATGGCGCGTTTGAGGCCCTCCATATCCAGCACTTGCTCCATCATGGCGCGGCGCTCTCCGTAAAGGTCTTCCATCACGCGGTTTTCGACATAGCTAGTAAAGCCTTCATTCAGCCACGCATCGCGCCAGCTCGAATTGGTCACAAGATTACCCGACCAGCTATGGGCGAGCTCATGGGCGACAACATTGGTCAGGCTCTTATCGCCCGCAATCAGCGTCGGCGTCATAAAGCTAAGACGCGGATTTTCCATACCGCCAAAAGGGAAACTCGGCGGCAAAACGATAAGGTCATAACGTCCCCAGCGATAAGGGCCATAAAGCCGCTCATTGGCTTCTTCCATAAGCGGCGTCTCGGCAAATTCTTCGGCAGAGGCGTCGAGTATATACTCTTCGGCATAAACGCCGATATGATCATTAATGGCTTTGAATTTGATATCACCCACCGCAATGGCGAGCAGATAGGACGGAATAGGCTGCGGCATCTCAAAGCGGTATTCGCCGTTAGCGTCTTTCGCGCCTTGCGACGCACTCATCAGCGGCAGCAAACCATCTGGCACGCGCAATGTCGCGCTATAAGTCATACGCACAGCCGGCGTATCTTGCAGCGGGGCCATGGTGCGCGCGTTAAGGGCTTGCGCCTGCGAGAAAAGATAAGGGTGCTTTTTACCAGCAGTCTGCGCAGGTGACAGCCATTGCAGCCCTTCGGCTTTAGGCGATGTGCGGTAACTAACCAGAACCTGATCGGTTTTATCGGTCAGCGGGATACGCAGCGCCTCGCCTAGCACTTTATCCGCAGTCCCCAAGGTGTAATCTGTTGCTGCTTCGGCTTTACCATCTGCAAAGATACGCACGGATTTGATAAGCAAGTCTTTGGTATCGAGGACCAACATGTCGGCATCTGGTTTAACGCGCTCAAAATCAATCGTCGCAATGCCGTCTAAGACCTTGGCGTCAAAATTGACGTCCAAGTTCAAATCAACATGGGTGACTCGCACCTCGTCATAATTGGCATAGGTGAACTTATCATCTTTTGTGATGACGCGTTTTACAGCTTTGGACGTTGTTTCTGTTTTCGCGGGCGTATTTTCTTTGACGGGCGCGTCTGCGCCCTGGCAGGCCGTTAGGGCCGCAGTAGTGAAAAGGGTGAAGATGGCAGGTTTAAAGATGGTCATGGGCGACTCCGTTTTGGGGAAGGTTAGCACATCATAGAGACTCCACAAGATGGCAAGATGTAGGGTGGATTAGTTGGCGTTTCCTTGCGTTTTGTAAAAACGCTTGGGAAATGCGGACGTAATCCACCTTGAACAATGCGCCCGTCTCGCGGTGGATTACGTCAAGGTTTCCCTTGGAAACCCAAACTAATCCACCCTACACCGCCCTATGGCTCAGCCATCCGTCCGCCGGTCATCGGCTTGGGCGCGCCTGTCGTGGTAGGGTAACTGATCGGCAATTTCCACTTTGCCCGCACCGCTAAATAGGCAAAGGCTTGCGCTTCAATCGCGTCTGAATTCCAGCCGACTTCTTCGGAAGTTTTGACCGTGGCGTCTAAATGCTCTCGCAGCATCCACATCATGCCTTTATTATGACGCCCGCCGCCGCAAATAATCACAGAGCGCGGTTTTTCGGCCATATCGTTGAGCGTATAAACTGCCGCCAATGTCGTGAAAGCCGCCAGCGTCGCCGCGCCGTTTTCAATGGATAAATCGTCCATGTCATTAATAACGTCAAAGTCATAGCGATCAGCAGAGCGCGGCGCGGGCCGCTGAAAAAACTCACGTTCCAGCCATTTACGCACCAGCGGAAAATGCGGCTCTCCTGCGGCGGCGTATTTTCCGTCAGGGTCAAATGCGCCCATGCCGTTTCGGGCCATCCAATTATCTAGCGGCCCATTGCCTGGCCCTGTATCCGAGGCGATAATGTGATTATCTTTCGTCACCAAGGTCACATTGCCAACGCCGCCAATATTAAGCACCGCTGTAGGGCGGTCGAGCTTGGAATAGGCCACCAAGGCCTGATGATAGATCGGCGCCAGCGGCGCCCCTTGCCCGCCCGCCGCCATATCTTTGCTGCGAAAATCATACCACACAGGCACATCCAATGCGGTCGCCAAAGCCTGACCATCACCTAATTGCAGCGTCTTCCCATGAAAGGGCGTTTTGGGCGGGTGATGCAAAACGGTCTGGCCATGAAACCCAATCATCGCCAAATCATCCGCCCATTCCTTATGATCACGGCAGAGCGCCTTCACCGCGCGCAAATGGCATTTATGAATCACGGCTTCGGCGGCGACAAAACTATTGGGGCGCGGCCCAACAAATTTCCAGCGCAAGGCGGCTTGGGTTGCGTCCTCGAGCGTAGCTTTATCCGCTTCCGAATAATTCAAGCAAAGGCTCGGCCCCAACCGAATAATACGCTCACCATCCGTCTCAAGAAAAGCCGCATCGACGCCGTCAAGCGAAGTTCCGCTCATCAGGCCGAGCGCTATGTATCGTGGGTTACTCATTTTCTTTGAGCCTATTAAAGACGTGGGTCGCGGCAGCTGTTTTCGCTATTGCATATTGATCTGCATATTCTTCCACAGCCTTCAAATTCGCAGCGCTCCAATGCCGGTAATACCAATCTATATGATGTCCAACTTCGTGATATAGAAGCGTTTGAATATAATATTTTTTCAGCCCCTCCAATTCCCATTCGGCGAACCATCCCTTCCCAATCTGCTTGATTTTCGCTCCAAATTTCTCAACTTCATTTATCACATGATTTGAGGGACGTTTTGTGCCGTAAGGCATCAGCATATCCCTAGGCCATGGATATAGCGTTATGACTCTCACACCGCTGCCACAAATAAAGGTAGCGAGCGGATGTGAACCATCAATAAAATCTGCCTTACTCACCCGCCGTAACCAGATATGCGTTATGCCTTCATAGTCCCGCTCAGGAAGTGCCTTTAAGGCTCGCACGATTTGTTCAGCCGATAAAGGGAAGAAAAAATCACGGGACGGGTTTTCCTCGATAATGAGAGGCAGCACATCATTGGGCAATGGCCTGTCCAGTGAATGCGCTCTTTTAAAAACATTGTCCCCAAGCTTCGGCCGTGTCCGTCCTCCGTAAACATCGCCATATTTGCGGCTCTTTTTCCAAGGCGTTGGATATCCAGACATAGCAGCAAACCTTTGACATGCTTAACCGCTTTGTTAGAAGCGCAAACTTAAACATGGTTAGGCCTGATTCATGACGCAATATCAATCAAAATTGATGCAAACCCTCGTCGAGCGCGGGTTTCTTTATCAGTGCACCGATGAGGACGGTTTGGATAAGGCCGCGACTGACGGCGTTGTGACGGGATATATTGGATTTGATTGCACCGCGCCCAGCCTGCATGTCGGCTCGCTCGTGCAGATTATGATGCTGCGCCATTTACAGCGCGCGGGCGGACGCCCGATTGTTTTGCTCGGCGGCGGCACGACCAAAATTGGTGACCCGTCTGATAAAGATAAATCACGCCCTATCCTCACCAATGAGTTAATCGAAAAAAACAAAAACGGCATCAAACAAGTCTTCTCTAAATTCGTTGATTTTGATGGGCCTAATGGCGCAATCCTCGCGGATAATGCGGACTGGCTCGACGGGCTGGGCTATATTGAATTTCTGCGCGATGTTGGGAAGCTCTTTACCGTCAACCGCATGATCACAATGGAAACGGTTAAGCGCCGCTTAGAGAACGAGCAGCCCATGACCTTCCTAGAATTTAACTACCCTCTCCTCCAAAGTTACGACTTTGTAGAGCTTTTCAGACGCCATGGCTGCACGCTGCAACTCGGCGGCTCAGACCAATGGGGCAATATCACCAGCGGCATTGATCTCTCGCGCCGCATGGCGGGCGCTGACTGCTACGGCTTCACCACGCCGCTCATCACCACCGCCTCTGGCGGCAAGATGGGCAAAACGGCGGATGGCGCGGTCTGGCTAAATTCCGATCCCAGCTTTGGCAAGGAGTATTTCCGAAGCGCTTACGATTACTGGCAGTTCTGGCGCAACACCGATGACGCCGATGTCGGCAAGTTCCTAAAGCTCTTCACGGACCTGCCACTGGACGAAATCGCGGCGCTTGAAGCGCTAGAGGGAGCGGAGATAAACACAGCCAAAATCCGCCTCGCCAATGAAGCTACAACCATGCTCCACGGCGCAGAGGCCGCCGCCAAAGCCGAAGCAACAGCCACTGAGACCTTTGAGAAAGGCGGCGCAGCGGCAGGCTTGCCCACGGTCGATGTGCCCGCAACAGAGCTAGACGGCATGGGCATCTTAGCCGCCACAGTCCTAGCCGGCCTCGCCGCGTCAAACGGCGAATGCCGCCGCCACATCAAAGCCGGCGCGCTTAAGGTCAATGACGTGAAGGTCGCGAGCCATGAGCAGACGCTGTCAGCGGGTGATATTCTGGACGGCGTGGTGAAGATTTCTGTTGGGAAGAAGAAGCATGCGCTTTTGAAGGCGACGTAGGTTTTCTGAAAATAGCCTCTTATCGTTTTCCGCTTCGGACTTTTCTGTTTATATCCAATCCACTGGATTGAATATTTTGCTCTCGCAAACCACCTGCGAAGCCTACTCCTCAGGCACCACTGCCTCAATTTCCGCCACAACGCCCTCCGGAAGTTTATCCCGTTTCGTTCTAAATATCCCCCGTAGAAACCCCGGAGTCAGAGCCGATAATGGGTTCACAGCGATCTGCGTTCTATTGAAACTGCCTTTGACTGTATAGCTGAGCGCGAAGATGCCCTCACCTTTTTTACCGACAAAAATATCGCCGATGACGGGGATGTCGCCCAGCATTGAGTTGGCGGTATAGGCGGGCACCAACGCGCCGTCTAAGTCGAGGCTGCGGTCTGTGAGGCGGATTTCGCCATTGCCTGTCATTCCCAGGGCCGGGCCTGAGACGCGGGCGTTTCGGATGTTTAGCGCGCCCTCTTCCCATGAAAACGGCACGATGAATTCTTCGAAGTTTAGCCCCTCACCGCCCAGCGTATCAAAGATGCCTTGCAGAGAGGCGATGGATAACATTTGCGCTAGGATAGGCGCTTCTACCAATTTGAAGTCTTCGAGGTCGGCAACGCCGTTTAGCGCGCCTTTGACGCCTACGGGCGGTAATTGGGCGTTTATCTGTAAGCGTCCGCCCGTAATATTATCCAGTCCAAGGAAGGCAAAAGCGGCCTCTGAAGCGTTGGGAATATCGACCGTGACATTGCGCACGGCGTTTTCGGCTTGCGTCAACATATCGACTTTGAAATCGCCATCGCCGGTGCGCCCCGCCAGCCGCGCATTGGTGACGCCCTCGCCGTTATGGGCAAAGAGCATATTGGCATTCTCTATGATGTAGGCTTCATTGAGCGCGAGTTTTTCAAGCCCTGCGGTCAATAAAATAGGGACATCAAACCCGCTGCCTTCGGTATTTTGGAAGGCCCGCGTAACAAAAGGCGAGAGGTCGAGATATTTGCCCGTCACAAAGACAGAAAGCTTCTCATCCAGCTCATCGGGTTTAGCTTGCACGCCAGCTTCTATAAATCCCTCGATATTAGCGCGTTTGAGATCGAGGTCTAAAAGCCTGAAATTTTGCGCGAGTTCAACGCGGCCTCTGACATCAAAACCAGGAGCCGTGATTGTCATATCCTCAAAGAGAACGCCGCCGCTGGGCTGACGTTTTAGCTCCCCCGTAAATTGCCCTTGCGAGCCCTTTTCTTTGCGCCAATACTCCCCAATATGCATTGAGGTATCGGTCAAATCTGCGGTCAACATAGCAGATGTTAAATCAAGGCCTGTCCCGATGGCGTCAACGCTGAGCCCAATTTCGCCGTCAAAATATTCACGAAAACCAATCCCCAAACCGTCAAGCGTATCGCGGTCCATCCGGCCCTGAACTTTGTAGCGTGTCGGTGTTGCGCCGTAATCAAAGGTCTCCTGCCAGTTTAAATCCGCTTGCCAGGGCCCAATATTAACGGGGCCTTTGACCGTCATGCTTTTGCCGTCCACTGTCATGGTCACAAAGCCGTTTTTGAGTTTATGCGGGCCAATGGAGAATGGCGCGGAGACATTCTCAAACTTTCCGGTCACGCCATATTTTATGCGGTTTCTGTCAAAATTCACCAGCATAGGCCGCGTGACATTGACTTCAATCTGTCCTGTTCCCGAAAAGTCTTTCGGGTTCACGCCATATTTTGAGGCATATTCAAAGGGTTTTTCATCTATCAATCCTATCAAATCAGGCGCAGCGCCCTCTCCTATGACTTTGATATTCAGGTCGCCACCTTTAGGCTGAAGGCGCGGAATGTCCGCGATAGCGCTCTTCACGGTGACATTGCCAATGCTCCCGCCAAGGGCTTCGAACCTTGCGCTATTGCCGCGCACAATACCTCTGCCCGAGGTATTGGTATAAGGCGTCATGGTAGAGATATAGCGCACATCGCCCCCCGTGAGATCAAATGTCAAATCGACATTTTCATTGCTTGGCAAGCTCGCCCCGCTCAGCACCTCTTGGGGGAAGTCGGCTCTGAACTCTAGATTATGAAGGGTCGCCCGTAGGATTGAGCGCTCAAGCCAGCGCCGGGCGCCATCAGCAAATTTAACGGGCCAAATCGCAAGTAGATCCTTATGACTCAGGGTGCCAGTGGCTCCGCCGTTTAGGACAATACTCTCCCACTCGCCTTGGGGCGTTTGTTGCGCTGCGCCCTGCATGGAGAGCTTATAAGTTCCAAAATCAGCGGTTAAATTATCGAGGTCTAAGCGGCGGGAATCAAAATCTAAGCGTCCAGACGTGTTTAGCGCCTTGAGCAATAGCGGGGCCTCAAATTGCGGTGTTTGGTCAACATTTACATCCGTTAGCTTTAGGTCAAAGACAGGCGAGCTGTTAATATTGCCATCGGTCAGCGCGCCAAGCTCGCTAAATTGGCCTGTGCCTGCAAAACTCACTTTGGGGGACTTAAACGCAATATCGAGCACCTCCATGATTTGAGAATCTGCTGTTAATTTTGCTTTGAAGCGGCCATAATCAAATCGGGCGGTCTGGCCTCCGAATTCCATTTGCCCCTTACCCGCCGTCAAATCAACATCGGCCGTTTCTAATCCTACCGCCTCATCCACTTTCACAACGGCTTTTATGTCTAGAGAGGTGTTGAGCGTCTTCAGCCCAGCAAATCTCCCGCGCTTGGGAGAGATAACAGAAGGGTTCAACCCCACAGCCGTCAAATCGATTGTGTAGGATTTTACATTCGGCGACGCCCTCATCTTAAAGTCTAACGGAATACTTACCGCGTCTTTGCGCAGCTTGGACGTCATATCGACGGTTATGAGTTCTGCGCCATGGGTGAAATCAATATTTGTGTCTTTGAGGGTTAACTCTAGGCCGTCACTATCATCGACAAAATAGGCCGTTGCATTGGTCACCTTCAACGTTTTTATGCCGCTAACATCAGGCCGCGCCGCAGCTTCGCCGCCGCCGCCACGCCAAACAGGCCCCAGCCGCCCAACTGTGTCGGGCGTTCCTAACCCTGCAATGACGCCGCCATCATTCCCGCGAAGCCACGTAACAGCACCGCCATCAATCATTAGGCGTTCAGGCATTAGCGCCCCTTTCGCCGCAGCCGAGAGCGGGATTTCAGTTTGCATGCTGGGGATGGTGTTAATTTGATTCCCGTCTTTATCCGTTATCGCGACATTAGCGGCCGTGAAGACAATATTGTTTGAGGCTGGCAGCCATGCCAGCTCCATCTCCCCAATTTGGGCGTCGCTCCCGTTAAAAGCCTCAGAGAACCACATTTGCGCATTGGGCTTAAAGGCCGAGATATCGACCGATTGCTGGGTGAGCAAAACGTTCAGCGCAAAGAACCAGAATATAGCGAGGCCAAGAACGATCGCGGTAAGCTCACCAGATAGCCGGAACAGCCTATACCCTATGCGCCGCGGCCAATAAGACCACCCTTTTGATCTTTTGCCAGACGGTTTACCAGAAGCTTTATGAGACGGCTTGTGAGCAGCCACGATCTTAGGCTTGGCGGCGGTGCCGCCGCTTAATGGCTCTATGGCATTGTCAGCACTGGGGTTTTCAGTCATATGGCCTATCGGAATGCATGATAAAACTTAAGTATGTATGACGCCGTATTCAAATTACGCATTAGCAACATACACATCAATACCCTCAAAGCACAAAGGATAGCCTTATGACACTTTCTATCGGAGACAAAGCCCCTGATTTTTCTATGCCCTCTGATGGCGGCGGCACGGTTTCGCTCTCAGATTTCAAAGATCGTTATTTAGTCCTCTATTTTTATCCCAGAGATGACACGCCGGGCTGCACCAAAGAAGCCATTGGGTTTTCAGAAAGCAAAGGCGAATTTAACGCGTTGGGTGCGGCCATTTTAGGCGTCTCCAAAGACACAACCGCCAAGCATGATAAATTCATCGCCAAACATGACCTGAAGGTCGGGCTTGGCTCTGATGAGAGCGGCGAGATAATCGAACGCTATGGTGTTTGGGTAGAAAAGATGAATTACGGGAAAAAATACATGGGCATTGAACGCGCGACTTACCTTATCGGCCCCGATGGAAAGATTCTTGAAATTTGGCGCAAAGTGCGCGTGAAAGATCATGTCGAAAAGGTCTTAACAGCTCTGCAAAGCCACGCTTCCTAAAAATGGGTGCAATCCAAAACGCGCTGGCTGTTCTTGGAGCCGCAACGGCGGAAGCAAAAGTTTATGCAGCAAATAAATTGGCGGCGGAGTGGGCCGAAAGTAAAAACATTGGCGTTAGGGTAGATGTCCTATCCGATAACCCTGCCCGCCCAGATAACCCAAGGCTTGTGCCGCCCAGTGATGTGAAACGCCGCCGCCTCGGAACGCCCGCAGGGCGCGGCGCGCTTCTTCACGCTGTGGCGCATATAGAATTTAACGCGATTGACCTCGCCGCCGATATGATTGCCCGCTTTGGCCACCACCCCGATATACCCCAGGCAGATCGCGGCGCTTTTATTGGCGATTGGATAAGCGTCTGTCATGACGAATCCCGTCATTTCGGCCTTCTTCAGAAGCGGCTGAGGGAGCTTGATATGAATTACGGCGACCTGCCCGCCCACAATGGCCTCTGGGAAGCCGCTATAAAGACCAAGGATAATTTCGCGGCCCGGCTAGCCATTGCGCCGATGGTGCTTGAGGCGCGCGGACTGGATGTGACCCCCGGCATGATCAAAAAACTTACAAGCGTAGGCGACATAGACAGCGCCAATATCCTCAAAATTATCTATAATGAAGAGATCGGCCATGTTGCCATTGGGGCGCGGTGGTTTCAGGCTTTGGCCCATATTAAAGCAAAAGAGCCCGAATCTTGGTTTCACGAGCTGATCCGAAATTTCTATAAAGGGCAGCTAAAACCGCCCTTCAATATCCAAGCGCGCACACTTGCAGGCTTAAAACAAGGCTTTTACATCCCGCTTTCACAGTGATTGACATGAAATTTGAGTCATAATTAACGTAACTCTGCAAAATAGAGTGTGAAAACCAAGGAATTAACTTGAAAAGAGTAATAGGATTATGGTCTATGGACGAAATATAACCACGGATGGGGATCCATGATAAACGACGTTTTTGGGGAGTTGCGCTCGCGCGTCCTCCAGCATTTCCCAGAACGCCAGATTTACCTTCGCTCAGGCGGTGAAGTTAAATACTATGTCTTAGGCACAAGGACACAGATGGCGATTGTAGGCGGCTTGATCGCCGTAGCGGCATGGTGCCTTTTCACCATGTTCAATCTACTATGGGGATATAACCCCATGCGCGCCCCCTCCCAGGAAATCAAACGCGTCGAGGCCCGCTATGAGCGCCTTCTCGCAGACGCCCAGGCCAAAGAGAGTAATGCTCGCCTTATGCTCAATGAGCAGCGCACGAGCTTTGAACAAATGGCCAAGAGCTTTGAAGAAAAGCATCAGACAATTTCGCAAATATTAAAAACAGAAACCGCGCCGTCCCTCCCCGTCAATGGCTCTGAATTTGCGGGCAATCGTGTTTTGATGGCCCCAACCATTCGTGACGCCGCGCCGCGCGCCGCTAGAACTGCCATTATGACAAGCGCCAGCCTAGATACGGGTATGGATATCGACCGCTCGCTTAACAATCTCGATAGCACGCAAAACGCCATACTGGTCTCTGCTGAAACGGACACCCTTAGCCGGATCGAGCGTGGCCGCGCCATCATCAAAGCCACTGACCTCTCCGTTGATACGGTTTTACGCGAAAGCCCCTTTGGGAAAGGCGGATTACTTGTCGACCTTGGTGATAATCTAAACCTTGTCGCTGAGGGTGATTTTGGGTCGCGAGTCGCAAGCATCAAAGCCCGCGTCGCCGAAGCAGAAGCCTTAGATAGCGCCCTTGAGTCGCTGCCCTTTGGTCACCCTGTCGGCGTAGAAACTTACCGCACATCCTCTTATGGGCTGCGCAAAGACCCTTTTACAAAACGCCCAACTTTCCATGAAGGTCTTGATTTTGGCGGACAGCGCGAAACCCCTATCGTCGCCACAGCAGACGGTAAGGTCGTTTTTGCGGGCCGCAATGGCGGCTATGGCCGTTCTGTTGAGATTGATCATGGCCACGGTTTCGTGACACGCTACGGGCATATGCATAAATTGAATGTTAAGCGTGGCCAAGTCATCAAAAAAGGTGATAAGATTGGGGGAATGGGATCAACAGGCCGTAGCACGGCAACCCACTTACATTACGAAGTCCACTTCCAGGGCCGTGTTTACGACCCTGATAAATTTTTGAAAGCCGGTCATTATGTTCAATAAGACAAATTCTTCATCTTCATCCGCAGGTTCAGCGCCTGAGATGCCCACCAAGAAATCGTCTTCCCCATCTCGGAGTAATTCAGTGCCCTCAATCCTCGGTAGCGACCTCATTATAACGGGTGACATCAAAACAGATGGCGATGTCCAAATTGATGGCCGTCTCGACGGTAATATTAAGGCTGGGAATGTCACAATTGGTGAGCAAGGCGCCGTAAACGGTAAAATCACCGCTACATCCGTCCATGTTCGCGGTAAGGTCACAGGCAAAGTTGACGCCGGAACAGTGGATCTCTCAGAGACCGCCAATGTTCAAGCCGATTTGGTTCAAGATAAATTGATGATTGCAAATGGCGCTTTCTTTGACGGGAAATGTACCCGTAAATCAAACGCCCCAACGCCGCTAAAGGCCGCCACTGGCAAGAAATCAGCTTAAACTGGCTAATAATATCTTTAAGAAGCGTCTATCTGAGGCGCTTTTTTTATGACTTGGATGCTGGGCATTGAGCTCTGATTACCCTCAAGTTTTGATAGACGCCCTCCTTATAAGTCCATAGTGTAGCATTTTGAGGGCTGATTATGAAAAACTTATTGCTTTGGAGTGTGGTCACAGGGCTGGCCCTATCGGGCTGCGCCACGACGGCTGAAACAGTTAAGACAGCTGAGACAACTAAGACAGTTGAAGAACAGCCCGCTGAACCTACTAAATATGAACCGCTTATTTACGGTGCGGAAAAGCCCTTAGTCTGCAGCAAGCCCTACCCGAAAACGGGGATGTTAAAAAACAGACCCAACATGCAAATCATGTGGGAAAACTACCTCTATGACCGTCCTGCAGGGATTTGGGGTGAAATTGGCGGCATGGTTGAGGTCAATGGCAACCTTCCTCTAGATCAAGGCAAATGGACAAATGCCTGCACCGTGCGCCTGTCACATATGCTCAACAAGGCAGGACATAAAATACCTCGCGACGGCAATAAAACCGTTAGCGGCGGCAATAAAGACCAATATTATTACCGTGTTGCAGACTTAGAGGCCTATATCACAGACGAATTTGGCGCGCCAGATGTCGCTATCACCGATGGATCGGGCAATAGTTTTGACTTGCCTGACGTCCCCGGGATTGTGCTTATGGATTTCCCCAATGGCTCTTACACGGGGCATGTCACCATATGGAACGGCGCAGGCACAGTCGACGGCGCTAACATAGGCGGCTACCGCGTGATGTTTTGGCCGCTGCCGTGTTTCATACCTGAAGATAGAGAGACATCGGTTGCATCGCATCAGCCGCCGACTGTCAGCGTCTCGCCTTAGACTCAGACGCTAAGGCCAGGCGCTAAGGTCAGCGCTAACGGGGCACAAAGCGAAAGTGCCCATTAATATCAGTGTTAAAGAGAAGGTCGTCCTCAACGGGCCCTGCCCCAACATTATGAATGATGAGGGGCGTGCCCCACTCGGTTTTCTTATCTGACACAATCCCGATGTGCGGCAAGCGCCCGCCTAGTCTCCAGCTCACAATGTCACCGGGCTTATAATCTTCGGGATTTTTCGTAATGGGAACGGCCGCGCCTTGACGCTTTAAAAATGCTTCTAGGTTTGGAACGCGCCGATGATCTATGTTTTTATCAGGCCGCTTAAGCCCCCAAATTTTAGGATAAGAGGCAAAGCTTCTGCGCATATCCTCGTGAACGGCTTTTTGAAAATCAAAACCAAAGGCGTTGCGATAGGTGCGAATAATAACATCCGTACACACGCCCGTATCCGCAGGAACATCGCCAAAAGGATAGGCCAGCTTCACATATTTAGGATCATAACGCACGTCGGCTTGGGTCCGCAAACGCGCGGCCTCAACAACCTCATCGCCAGACAACGCCATTGCAGATGGCGGGGCTAATAGCGTAAAAAGACAAAAGACAAGACTGAAGGAACAAGCTCTCATAGCGCAGCTATATGACAGAGTTACCTTAACCAAGCGATAAATATTCTCACCATGCAATGTGAAGAATTGGCAAGGAAACAGACATTAAGGCGGCAAGCATTATAGAAAGAGGCGTTCACCCTGGTGTGAACACCTCTCACTTCCACATTATATCATTTTAAGGTGCAATAAATACACTATCCTGAAGTTCATCCCCAATAGAGGTGTTGGCCCTGATCACATTAGCCAGCGTTGTGTTCCTCACGCGGTCCATTTCTGGCGGGGTCAAGTCATTCTGATACCAGAAGCGGTCTCCATCGCGAAAGGCTTCGAATTGCCTAATGTGCATCACTCGAAATAGCTCTCCTAATTGAGACCCTTCAGCCGTAAGGGCATCTTCGCAAAGCCCGCCGACCCAAAGATCGATATCATCAACATTTGTGTAAGTGTCGGCCAGCGCCGCCTGAAGCGTAGTATCTGACGTAATACCTGCAAATGTCGTGACGCGCGCTAAGCCCATGACCTCACGCATATCATTATAAGATGGGACGCCGTGATCTCTACCGCGCTGAATATTAAGGGAAAGCAAATCAAAGCCGCCCTGCCCCGGCTGCCCAAAGAGAAAGTTTCTTAGATCATTATTGGCTTTTTCATCGAGCTCTTGACTGATTTGTGTCGCCAGACCACGCAATACAGGATCGATGCTTGTCTCGTCAGTCAAAATAGCGGGGGCCGTGAAAAAAGCGCTCCTCAAAGACAAGTGACCTCCCGCCACTTCGGCGCCATCCGCATCAAAACGCTGCAATGTTTCACTGACCAAAGAATGGCCATAACGATATGCTGCGACGGAGAACTCATTAAACATGCCAGGATTTACGGAAGGCTCATACCCCGTATAGGGCGACAAAGCATTGGCGCCCATCAAAGCAGGGAGATATTCTTCATAAGTAATGATCTGCAATTTGGCGACAACAAGGCGGCGGGCGGCTTGGAAAACCTCCTCACCTGTCGCGGCCGGAAAATCAGCCTGCAATATCGCGGCAATTCGGTTATGCTCGCGCATCCAAAGCGTGTGCATAGAGGCGAGTCCAACCTGCTCATTCACGCGAACATCACCCGCCACAAAAAGGGACTCATCAGCTGCGCCTAGTCCATTCGCATTGGTCAGGCCAGCGGTGTTAAAAGGCAATAAGTTTCCAGCGCTGCTCGCGAGGAATGGGCTATCTGCGCTGACGCGGAGGGCCAAAGCGCGTTCTTCATCAGAGCCGTAAATATTGCTTCCATCAATCCAGGCTGTAATTTCATTTTCTTGTTGGCGCGGATCTGCGGCGCTCGTGCCCGTGTCGTGATCAAAAAAGGCTCGGTTAAAAAGGATGACTTCCTCGCCCGTCGAATTGGGGTCAAAAAACACATCTCCTATTGGGACAGCTATATCGGCGGATTCTTCCGCGCCGTCGGTTATGCCAATATCGTGGTCTAAAAACTGACCCCATTGCCAGAGGAAATCACTTGTTCCGAAACTATTGGGGATGGAAACACCTTCATCTTGCGCCGCAATCTTATTTGAGACTTCTCTAGCGCTCGGCCGCGTGCTTCCAGCGAGTGTGGAAATCAAGTCGCCATAATCCGCGTCTCCCCATCTTGCGAGCTGGGTAAATGAAGCGCCCCATGTTGTATTTGTGAGGTTATTATTGGTGCCATTATAAGTTCGCACTTCGCGGCTATCTATCATAGGCCGGTTTCCATCGCGCCGATTTCGTGCCGTTTCGCGGCGATTATCGGCGTCCTCATCAATGCCTTGGGGTGACGGCGTACGGTCATTAATGGTAATTTCCACATCGTCTGAAACAGAGTTTTGCGCGTCAGTTGCGGTCAAGCGCATCACGATGGTTAAATCTGCATTGGTAGGCGGCGCCATAAAACGAGGGTTAAGGATAGTTTCGGAGTTCAGATTCACCATGGGGCCCGAAACCTGTGACCAGCGGATAGTAGCATCACCGTCTGTATCTGTTAGCGTGCCTTCCAGCTCGACGGGTGTGCGTTCATCAGCCGTCTTCGCGGCGCCAGCATCAACAATCGGCGCTGTATTCACGGGCACTGCGGGCGAAGTGTCACTCTTATCTCCCTCGCAAGCCGCCAGAGCAGATGAAAGCGCAATGATAGATACAAAGGATGAAAATTTCATGATATAGCTCCTGACTCATTGACGATGTCTTTTCTTAAGCGCGTGATTCTAAAGACACCATTTTCAAATCGTCCCAAACTGTATCAATCGGGTAGAAATCTTGATACAAATTACGGATAGGCTAATCATTACGAAAATGTCAGCTTAGGATATGATCAAGAAAATTGGGCAGGCAAAATATGGAACGGCAAAATGACACATATTCTAGTAGTCGATGACCAGCCCGATATTCGCGACGCCTTATGTGAGCATTTAGAGCGCAACGGATTTAAGGCAACACCCGCAGCAGATGCACGCCGCGCCCGCGCGGCTTTGGACGCTGGGCCCGTCGACCTTGTTGTCTTGGACATTATGATGCCCGGCGAAACGGGGCTTAGCCTATGCAAGTCTTTATCAGAAACCTCCGAGACGCCCGTCATTTTACTCACGGCTCTGGCCGATGACACAGACCGCATTATTGGCCTTGAAATTGGCGCGGATGATTACGTTACAAAACCGTTCAACCCCCGCGAACTCGTCGCGCGTATCCGCTCCGTCTTGCGCCGTTCAACAAAGAAAAAGCCTGCGCAAAACCTTCGCAATATAACCTTTGGCAGATGGCGCCTCGACAGCGAGACCGGAGAGCTACTCGGCGAAGACGATGTCATTACGACGCTCAGCACAGGCGAGTTAAGGCTGCTAAAGGCCTTTTTGGATCATGCCGGAGAAACGCTTTCGCGCGATGATTTATTCAACATGACAAAAGGGCGTGAGGGGTTTGCCTTTGAGCGTAGTATCGACAATATGATTTCGCGCTTACGGCGAAAGATAGAAATCGACCCCGCAAGCCCAGCACATATCAGAACAATCTGGGGTGATGGATATCGCTTTATCACGGACATAACCTAATGCTCCGAAAGCTGATTCCCCGAACTGTTGTCGGCCAACTCATGGCCATGCTTGCGGTCGTGCTCTTGATTGCGCAAATTATAAACCTCGCTCTGCTCGTGGGGGAACAACGCCTTCAGGCGCGCTCAAAGGCCTATAATGAAGCGATAGAGCATTCAGTCCGTTTGATTACGCAATTGCCCGAAGAGCTCCCCGCAACATTACCGGCGCAATTACCTAAAACGCGAGGCGGCCCGCAAGGGGCCATTTTTCTCTCACAGATTAACCGAGCCCAAGACAACATAAATATTGAGCCCCTTCCAAGATATAATCAAAGGTTTCAAGCAAGGCTGAAAGAAGAAGGCATCTCTCCTCTCCAAACATCTGTATCGTTTTTAAAGGATGGCCCTAAAAGACCCAAGGCTAAGCCATCAGGACCAGAGAAAATATATGCGAGAGACAACAGACCACCTCCGCCGCGCGGTGAAAGAGGCCGTAAGCCTCCACCGCAAGACGGTCTCTTTCACCCAGATGAGCGTCCTAGGCGCGGCGCCCCTGAATTAGGAGGGCCGGAGCAACGCGGTCTTCAAGAGATCCGCCTTTCGGTAGAAATTGAGCCAGGCATCTGGTTTAACGCTATGATGCCGCATTCTCGCACAGAGTCATTTACCTCCCGCATCATTTTATCGACTGCGCTTTTGCTCGGATTAACGCTATTAGCGGCTTGGGTCTTTGCGCGGCGGATATCACGCCCACTCTCTGACTTCACGCGCGCAGCAGAAAGCTTAGGCCGCGGCGAGGTTTCAGAAGCCTTAGAAGAAGCAGGCCCAATGGATATACGCCAAGCCGCCACCGCCTTTAACACGATGCAAACGCGCCTCACCCGCACCTTGGACACCCAGCGCACCATGCTGCGCGCAGTGGGTCATGATCTGCGAACGCCGCTGACATCCTTGCGTATTCGCGCTGAGAACATTCCTCAAGATCTTGATAGAGATAAGTTCATTGCCACGATCAATGATATGACAGTGATGACCGAAGAAATATTAAGCTGGGCGAAAGATGCCTCGGGCACAGAAGAGCTTGCCGCCGTTAATTTAGAGGCCCTGCTCGCCAGCGTGACCGATGATTACCAAGACCAAGGACGGGATGTAAGCTTGAAAGACTTCAACTCCGTAACCATTAGAATCCGGCGAAGCTCCCTCAAACGCGCCTTGCAAAACCTTATCAATAACGCCCTTCAATATGGGCACCGCGCGAGATTATCTGTTGAACACCAAAAGGGCCGCGTCTTGATACACATTGATGATGACGGCCCTGGCGTGGCTGAGGCGAAGCTCGCGGAAATAATGAAGCCCTTTATACGGCTTGAAACATCGCGAAGTAAAGAAACGGGCGGCACTGGTCTGGGCCTCTCTATCGCCGAGTCTATCGCGCAAATACATGGCGGCCAAATTTTATTATCAAACCGGAAACCTAACGGATTACGGGCGACGATAAGTTTACCCATATAGCTCACACCGAAAAAGCTAACATCTGGGTAATGATGTAATTCGCGTAATCATGTATCCAAAGCGATACACTCTCATACAATTTGCGGCTCACAAAGCTGGCAATCTTTATTAGATATAGCGTGTCGGTAAGAAAAGGACCCCACATGTTTAACTCATCAAAATCACTACACGAAGTTAGTCTCTCCCCTGGCACTATTCGGGTATTGAGCGCAGCGTGCCTTTTCTTATCGATGTCTCTTTCCGCTACTGCGCAACAAGCGCCGCAGCGCGGAGACGGTGAACGCCGAGGCCCGCCGCCGGAAGCCTATGCGGCCTGCGCATCTGCCGCGCTAAATGATAGTTGCTCGGTAGAAACGCCTCGGGAAACATTAGCTGGCACATGCAAAACGGATCGTCGTGAGCAACGCCTTCTTTGTGTTCCGGAAGGAATGGACAGAAAACGCCCGCGGCGCGGTCACCGCAGCGAAGAGCAACAAGACTCCGCGGACACCCCCGCACCTTCCGAAACCGAATAAATGCATTTCCTAGAGAAAACCACCAACATGATATCTTTCCCAAAATCGTCCGTTCAATTGAGCGCTCTAATTCTCGCCGCAGCGAGCCTGACATTATCCGCTTGCGCAACAAAGCCCGAACGCAGAGGTCCGCCGCAAGACAGAGCCAAGTCTGACAGGCCCGCTAAATCGTCAGGTACATTCTTGCAGCCCATCTCAGCCCTATTTATCGGCATGGACGCGAACGACGATAAGCTTGTCTCTAACGCAGAGATGGAAGCTGCGACTCTCGCCGAATGGGCCAGTTTTGACCGAAAGCCAAGCGCATCCTATTTCGCGCAATGGAGCCTAAAGAGTTTGGGCTCTACAGATGCGATGCCAACCTTCATGAGTTTTGACCGCGACTTTAGCGGGACCATCACGCAAAGTGAGTTCACAACTCAGCTTGAACAAGAATTTGATCGCCTTGATAAAAACCGCGACGGCAGCCTTCAGCGCTCAGAAATGATCGTGGCTTTTGCCGCGCCTCAGGGCAATAGATCGCGAAAAGGCAAGGGCGAAAAAGGTGGTAAGGGCGGAAGAGGTGGCGGACGTCCACCACGTTAATCCCAAACGCTATAAGTAATTGTCGAGAGGCTCATTCAGCGGGGCGAATTGCATGCTCTTTCAAGCTTGGCTGGTCTTGACCTTCAATCAATTCTAATTCGGCCTGGGAGCGTCTTCGAATACCTTTGGGGGAGCCTCTGCTTCTGGGAACAGAGGCAAAGCTCCCGGAAAAACACCTAATCACTATTGTTATGTGCATCCTTTGGCGCCGCGCCGCGTATGAAGTTTATGATGTTTAGTCCAACACGCGCCGCTGGCCTCTCCCGCCTTACCGAATTCATCCCTAAGGCGGGCCGAGAATACTCGCAGCTGCGCAATAGCGACATGGGTGTCGGGCAGCATAATTATGTCTCTAGACTTTCACCTTGTTTACGGCACCGCCTCATCACGGAGCGAGAAGTGGTTGACGCGGCCATACAGGCTTACGGCCCCGCGCAATGCGAAAAATTTATCCAAGAAGTTTTCTGGCGGACTTACTTTAAAGGACGGCTGGAACATCAGCCGCATATTTGGAAGCAGTATCAAGACGGCGTAGAGGCAAGCCTTAAACCCTTGACCAAGGATAAAGCCTTGCGAGCCTCTTATGAAGACGCGCTTTCGGGCCAGACCGGCATTGCGTGTTTTGATCACTGGAGGGGCGAGCTTATTGGAACAGGATATTTGCATAATCACGCACGCATGTGGTTTGCCAGTATTTGGATTTTTACGCTTAAATTGCCCTGGGAACTTGGGGCGGATTTCTTCATACGTCACCTTATTGACGGCGACCCTGCAAGTAACACTTTGTCATGGCGCTGGGTTGCGGGGCTTCACACAAAAGGGAAAATCTATCTGGCGAGGCCCGACAATATTAAACGCTTCACCAATGGCCGTTTCAATCCGCAAGGACAGCTCGCAGAACATGCAGAGCCTTTAATTGAGCCAGATGATCTAATGACAGAGCAAAACTTACCGCAAACAGACCAAATCCCAGATAGGCCGTTTCTTTTGCTAGTGCATGAGGATGATTGTCATCCTGAAAACCTTCTTCCCGCAGGTGCCGCGCCTAAGGGCGTTATAGGAGGCGTGGCCACATCAAGGCGCTCGCCGCTGGCTGTTGATGAAAAGATCACAGCCTTTGCGCGCGGCGCCGTCAAAGATGCCCTAGACCGCTTTGACAGTAACACTCCGCCCATGGAACAGGATTGGACAGCACCGCTTATCAAAGCCTGCGAGCATCACGGCGTTAAAAATATTGTGACGGCTTACACACCTGTCGGTCCATCTGCCGAGGCTTTGAAAACTGCGGCTATCGGCCTAAACAAAGCGGACATTACGGTGTCACAGATAATACGCCCTTGGGATAGTATTATCTGGCCCTATGCAAATCGCGGTTTCTTTAAGGTGAAAAAGAAAATGCCGAAGATATTAGAGGCCTTAGAGCAAACCAGTTGACCCTTCTATGAGTGAGCGCTCACATATTTTTGCGTCAACGCACGCACATTGATTGAGGCTTTGAGGCGTGTTGCGAGCATATACATCCCGCCAAATTTGCGCTGAATAAAAACCATCTCCGCGGGCGGTATGTGCCAGAGCTCTCGCTTGCCTGCTAAGGTCATAGCTTTATCGCGCATCTTCTGCGCAATTTGATTGTCTCCAAAATCAAAAGGTTTATCTTTTAACAAGGGCTCCATAGCCATATCTAATATATCCAAAATGACCGCTTTGTATTTTGTGGGTATATCATCTGAAACAAAGCCCATTTGCGCTGCAACTTTGAAACTCTCCTCCTTATCACCCGCCAGCACAGCTTGCATAAGCCCGCGATAGGCATTCGACATAACATCCTCTACGTCGCGGCTCGCGCCAAAGTCGAGTAAGACAAGACGGTCCGTTTGCGTATCATAACGGTAATTTGCAAAATTGGGATCCGTTTGCATGACTTTGAAGACAAAGAGCTCACGCAGTAAAAGCTCAATCAATAGAGACACAATTCTATCGCGCGTCTCTTGCGGAGCTTCAATCATATCTTCAACAGGCAGGCTTTCAATAAAGGACATCGTGAGAATTTTATCCGTCGAAAGCTCAGCATAATATTTAGGCACAGTAAAATTTTTGTCATCGGATAGGAGCATCGCGAAGCACCGGATATAGGCGGCTTCGCGAACGTAATCCGATTCTTGATGTAACTGTTTGCGCCCTTCTTCTATGATCGGTTTTACATCAAGCTTTGCGGGCACCAGACCTGACATCCGAAGTAATGAAGCAACATTTTTGACATCACTATCGATACTCTCCTTCACACCAGGATATTGGACTTTGATGGCAAGCATCTCGCCATTTGGCAATTCAGCCCGGTGGACTTGCCCGATAGAGGCCGCGGCAATGGGCCGATAGTAGAATTTAGAAAAATTCGTCTCCCAGCCCGCTCCCCATTCAGCTTTTAGAACTTTGTCAAGCTGGGCTCGCGGCATGTGCTGCGCATCCGAACGCAACTTCGCCAAAACATCAGCAAATTCCTTTGGTAAAAAATCACCGCTATCCATGGAGATCATCTGGCCAATTTTCATAGCCGCGCCGCGCATATTCGCAAGCTGATGCGTCACCTTAAGCGCGTTGACCGGCGTCATAAACAAGTCCGTGACTGTCGGCCGCTTCCCACTCGCCAATTGCTTAACCCCGCCAGCCACCATACCGCCCGCAATATTGGCCGCCATACCGCCCAGCCCCGCCAAGCGCGACACCCGGCGAAAAGGCACGGCGCGACCGTCTTTATCTTTTTGGTTAGACGTCATTTAGTCATTGGCTTTCTAACGGGCTGGCGGCTTCACAAAACACAGCTAACACAAAATTCTCAACATAGCCGCCTTTACTATCCTCTCGGCTATTTTGACACATGCAAGTTCTAGGAGAGGCAATAGCTTGAACTTACGGCTTTTATACGGCGGAGGTGTGGTGGTAGGATGGATATGACTTCTATCATCAATCTCTGATGGGTTAGCACTCTAGGATACCATTTTATCTCACAATCCAGAAACAACCTATGCACAAGAAAAAGCGATTCTACCTTGAGTAAAGGTTGTGCCTATGGTTTACATTATACATCCGTGGGAGGTATTGAATGCGTAAAATACTTAAATTTGTTGGTTTTTGTTTTTTGATTTACTGCACATCGAGTTTTCATGCATATGCTCAGAGCGGCGTCACGGGGGGCGACCCTGCGCCTCCATTAGGGGATATTCAGTCACGTTATAATTCCTATAATTTAGATGTTCTGGGTAATGACTTAATGGGAGATCATACGGACATCGATACAGGCGCGCTTTCAATAACCCATACGGATGTCTCCATACCTGGTAATTTTGAGCTGCCTGTAGAATTTGGCAGGACGTTATCTCGAACTCTGGTTGGTGCTGAGTGGCTAGGGAATTGGAAGGCTAACATTCCATATATCTCCCGTAATTATTTAGCAGAGAAACCGCCTGGTAGCGATAGATGTACAGGAGAGCTTTATCCGAGCCCGATTGACTATAATAATGAAACGATATACGCGCCATCTTACTTTGATGGTTTTAATTTATCCATTCCGGGACGCAGTACGGGTAAGCTGACCCAAGCTTTAAATGGCGGCAATAGCCCAGAATTTTCAAGCACTAGCGCCCGGATGGTGACGAAGGATAACTGGCTTGTTGAATGTACAACAGTAGCAGGCCTTGGCGAAGCCTATATAGCGGTCGCGCCGAATGGAGATCGTTATACTTTTGCGAAGCGAGAGACTTATTACGAACGCCCGATGGAGGTCTCTCCGAACCTAACCGTAGAAGTCAGAGATGAAGTCTTTTACGTTACAGAAGTCACAGACGTGAATGATAACTGGGTGCGTTATGTATATACAGGCGCAAATATCACCAAAATCCATTCTAAAGACTTTCGAGAAATCAATATCAAATATTCTGGAGGCCGAATTTCAGAAGTGCAAGGGCCGCAAGTCGTCAAATCGGATCTTACGCTCGCTACGCGTATCTGGAAATATGACTACACCGGCGGAAGATTAAGTAAAGTCACACTTCCAGATGCCCGCTTTTGGGAGTTTGCATTTGCTCTCAATAGTGAAGCTGTCATTAGCGATCCATTTGATGCTGGGATAACGGGTCTTTGCGCGGCTCATAATAGTGTAAACTTTTTATCAGATTTGATTATTAAACACCCATCTGGGACGACTGCTGAATTTAACTTCACTGTCATTATGAACGGACGCACCAAAATGGATATGTACATTCGTGATACTGGCATGGCTCATCCGACCTTGGAGCAGTGTTTCGTGGGCGATCCCGCTTTTAAAAACGCCTCTGGTTTCTATTCAGTCGCGGTAACACAAAAAGAGCTGACCCTCATTAATAATGGCCCAACCTATGTTTGGACGCGCGGTTACGAACAAGACTTCGGAAATTATAATGGGGGTAGCACTCACGGCTATCTTGATGTCAAAAAGCGAACCGTCACTGACCCGCTTGGGCACAAAACTGTAAGTTATTTGAACCGCCGATTTAACCAATATGAAGGCACGTTAGAAAAAGTCGAAATTATCCCTGCGGGTAGTAATACGCCTGTCCAGACGACTGTTAATACTTATGAGGACGGTAATGCCGTTGGCATTCCGCTCTCCGCTACTGAAAATTTTGGAGCCACAAACTTCTCAGATAACACACGCATATATCTTCAAAAAACCGTTATCACGCGCGGTACTGATACCTTCACAACTGAGATGAGTTATAATACTGAACCTGATGAAACCGTCATCCCTACACCTCCTCCATTTTCATATGGAAGCCCCACTCTGACAAAATCATATTCAAGTATTGATACTGACCCTCGCGAAATCATCACCACTTATGAACACAAAAAAACTGAATGGGTGTTAAATCTGCCCAAAACAATAAGCCAAAAAGACGGCGCGGCTGGCGGAGAGACGCGCCTTGTTTCTTCTTATGATTATGATGATCTGGGTCAAACTGAGAAGCAATATAGATACGGTGATAAGGTCGCTGAATATAGCTATAATAGCGACGGAACGATCAATTTGTTTAAGGATGCGCTTGACCGAAAAACAGAGCCAGGCCTTTGGAAACGCGGAAAACCACAAAGCGTTAAACAAGCTGTCGGGTCACCCGAAGAAGTCACCTATGGGCAGACAATTGACGATAATGGCTGGGTAACATCAAAGACAGATGGAAGACTTCATACGCGAAGTTACCAACGCGATATGATGGGAAGATTGACAAAAATTACGCCATCAGGTGACGTCATAAACCTCTCGCCTACAAATATTACATATACCTTTGGGGCAAATTTTATTCATCAACGAATAGACAAAGGGTATGAACGTAAAACCATTTCATATGACAGCCTGCATCGTCCTATTCAGGAAACGACAGTTGTAAGGCCCCTTCCAAATACGTCGCAAGTCGCCCTCTATTCTACTGTTAGAACAGAGTATGATGCGTTGGGAAAGGCCGTCTTTAAGTCTTATCCATATCAGCCCATCAATAATCCCAATTTTTCTGACGGCATAATGTCAGAATATGATGCGCTTGGCCGCATGAAAAAAACATGGGCTAGTGTAGATACCACGGTTTCGACAACTTATGACTATCTTACGGGTGATTGCACTAAAATCACCGACGCCGAAGGCAATGAAACGACAACCTGTAAAAACGGCTATGGCGGCCCCGGTAGCGGAGAGATACTAACAATCTCCCAACCCCTGGGCATCACGACTACGCTAACGCATAATAATTTTGGTGAGCTTTTAAACGTCAATCAAACGGGCACGCAGGGCGGTAATCAAACGCAAAATTATTACTATAATGATAAAGGCCGTCTTTGCCGTTCTTTCGTTCCAGAAGCGGGCAATACACTTTACGGGTATGACATTGCTGGACAGATGATATCTTACCAAAAAGGTGTCGAAGATAATGAATCAGATTGCGACTTCCCTGTAGACGATGCCTTGCGTGTAAACTTGACCTATGACGGCTTGGGTCGTCCCAAAAAGACTGACTTTGTCGATAATGCCACCCCTGATATTTGGCGCGATTATGACCTTGATGGCAATGTCACCCATGTTTTGCGCGGGCAAGATACAAAGACTTATGATGCTTATGGTAATAATACCTGCCTCTCAACAGCCGTCTGTTGGTTTTACGAATATGACGAACATAACCGCCTAAAAGCCGAGGAACTTCAGGTCGATGAGATTCCCTTTGAGCTAAAATACCTTTATAATATTTACGGCTATCGCCACCGCATGACATTGCCAACGGGCCGCATCGTGCCCCTTGTCAATGACGGGGCGGGACGTTCGCTCTTAATTGGCTGGGCTGGAGACGCCTTTGCAGATGCGTTCCAATACCATCCTAATGGACAGGTTAAGCATTTCCGCTATGGCAATGATCTTCAATATAATAGCTATTTGAATAATCAGCAGCAAACGCGGCGGATATTTACCCGGGAACCCGCAACAGAAACGACGCCAGAAGTTAAAACCGTAGACCTCTGGTATGTCTTCGACAAAAATGGCCGCATCACTGAGCAAAATGATTATGTCGACCACGCCAATGACCGAACTTATGGCTATGACGCGGTAGGACGCCTAACCAGTGCAAACAGCACTAATTGGGGTAATGCATCTTATAACTATGACGGCCTCGGCAATCTTATGAGCAAGAGTTTTAGCAATTGGGATGGCGCGCCTCGCACCGTCACAAATGCATATGACACGCTGAATCGGATTGAATCATCCGATGATGATACCAAAGCGCTTTATAACTTTAGTCATGACACGCGAGGCAATGTCATCCTAACGGGCGGGCTTGGTTTTACCTATGACGTAAGTGATCAGCCAATTGCCATGTCGGGCATAGCGCCCAATACAGGTACAAATATTACGGGCAGCTATGTCTATGATGGCAATATGAAGCGAGTTAAATCTATTATGAACGGCGTGACGCGTTACAATGTTTATGACCAAGGCGGTAAGCTTGTGCATGTCGAAGAATTGGACGACCCCAATATACCAGGAGATCAGTCCTCACAGACGGATTATCTTAATGCCGCTGGTATGACAATCGCGCGCATTAAAAATAGCGCAACAGAGAACGGCGTTTTCACCTATCTCCATCCCGACCATTTAGGTTCCCCCGTAGCAGGCACATCAGAAGACGCCCTCGTAACTTTCACAGAGCGGTTCACGCCCTTTGGCGAAACGTTGATCAATCCAGCCGCCAATGACAATCAGAGCGGTTTTACGGGGCATATTAAGGATGCTGATGTAGGGTTGAACTATATGCAGGCCCGATATTATGATCCGAATGTGGGGCGGTTCTTGAGTATTGATCCGGTTACCTTCATGGACTTACCAGAGCCAGGCATGTTTAATCGTTATGCCTACACTCTAAATGATCCTATGAATAATACTGACCCAACTGGTATGTGTATTCCGTGTATTCCCCCAGGGGTCGCTTTAGCTGACGGAAAAAAAGCAAGGAAGATTGCTAGTGAACAGGCTCAGCTTTATCCGGGTGTTGATGATGAGGGTGACGCTATGAGGCATGCAACAACGAGTAAACGTCTTTCCGAGGAGTTAATCACAGGCCGACTTGGTGCAAAAATTTTAGGGGATGCCAACGAAGTCAAAGGACAGAACTCAGAAAATGCGGCAGGTGAAAAAAATACACCACTACAATCAGCAATGGACTTTATAAATAATGCCGAAGGCCGCGCTGCCGACGCTGAAGGACGTGAAATAGATCCCGCTAATCTTGTTATAATCGAAGAAGACGAAAATGGTGAAAAGCGAATTGTACCATTTCCTCTACCAAAAGATACAGGAGAGAGGGAGTGATTTTGAATATTATAAAAATACCTATCATTTTCATTACAATGATCACGACTGGAGGGTGCACAGGATTGTACAAAAAGCAAGAGAAAGTATGTATTGATACTCAAGCCCATGAGTTCACCGAAGTAAGAATTACATCGTGTGGCAGATCTTTCCCTCTTAAAAAGATATCGAACAATATTTGGTCAACAGATGGCGCGATCCGATTAGGTAATTGCGAGATAGTAGATATCTTAGGGATTGGTTCTTCGGGAGAAGACATTGAAATATCTCGATTGTATCATTTTTCCCAAATTGGATTAGGTGTGACACACACGACACGATATGAAATTACTGATTTAAACGCTGAAAAGCCGTGGGACAGAGTTGAAATCACAGGGCTTGTTGATGGGAAGAATTTACAGTGTGACGCGGACATGCCGCTTCCAGACTATCTGAAAAAACATATTTCGCGTAACGACAGGTGATATAGTCCTAACGTAACAGACACCCTCGCCGCTAACTAGCCACCTCAAGCTTAGCGCTGAGCGCCGCCGCCATAAACTGATCCAAATCCCCGTCCAGCACGCCTGATGTATCAGATGTCTCGACACTCGTCCGCAGGTCTTTGACCATTTGGTAGGGTTGCAGAACATAGGAGCGGATTTGGTGGCCCCAGCCTATGTCGGCGCGGTTATCTGCGGATTCTTGGGCTTCGGCTTCGCGGCGCTGCATCTCGGCCTCATAGAGGCGAGAGCGCAGCATTTCCCAGGCTGTCTTGCGGTTCTTGTGCTGGGAGCGGTCATTTTGGCATTGCACCACGATGCCTGTGGGTTCGTGGGTTATGCGCACGGCAGAGTCGGTTTTGTTGATATGCTGCCCCCCTGCCCCTGAGGCGCGGTAAGTATCGACGCGGCAATCGGACTCATTGAGGTCGATATCGACCGTGTCATCGATTTCAGGGAAGACCCAGACAGAGGCAAAACTTGTGTGGCGGCGGCCGCTGGAGTCAAAGGGCGAGATACGCACAAGACGATGGACGCCGGATTCGGTTTTTAGCCAGCCATAGGCATTGAGGCCTTTGACCTTAATCGTGGCGGATTTAATGCCCGCTTCATCGCCGGATTGTTCTTCGATAACTTCGGTTTTCATGCCGTGCGCATTGGCCCAGCGCGTATACATGCGCAGAACCATTTCGGCCCAATCTTGGGCTTCTGTTCCGCCGGCTCCAGGGTGGATTTCGACAAAGCAATCATTGCTATCCGCTTCGCCTGAGAGCAGCGCTTCAAGCTCAGCCTGACCTGATATCTGTTTCACTTTGATGAGGGCCTGCGCAGCGGCTTCTACGAGCTCTACGTCGTCATCCATCTCGCCCAGTTCTGCGAGTTCAACATTATCCGCGAGGTCAGTGGAGATTTTGGCTATATTATTGAAAGCATTTTCAAGGCGTGAGCGCTCTTGCATAAGCTTTTGCGCCTGTTGCGGGTCATCCCAGAAATCTGGCTTTTCGCTTAGGGCATTGAGTTCAGCTAAGCGCCGCTCGGACGGTTCCCAGTCAAAGACGCCTCCTTAGCAGCGCAATTGACTGCTCGATGTCGTCTTTCATTTGTAATATATCAGCTCTCATGTGAGGTATCTAAGCCTAGTAAAGCCCATCATCAAGAGCTTCTTCGACTTCTTCGACTTTTGGTTTTGGCGGTGTTTTAACAGCCACATCAACAGGCTTGGTGGGTTTAGTCTCTACCTTAATCGCAGGGGCATCAGTCGGCGCTTGCGTGCCTTCGATCTCCTTTAGAAGATCTTTGACCTTGTCCTTCAAGACATCATTCTCGTCTTTGACTTCAGCCTCACGATCAACGGCAGGACCATCATCGGGCGTTTGATCTTCGGCTTCTGCGTCACCGCCAATATTGAAGTCGTAATTCCCGAAACTGTCAGAGCCGCTGCCAACACGGATAGTCGATTTCAGGTCCCCGACTGTGGGTTCTGACCCTGGGCGGAAAGCTTCGAGGATGTAATCGGGCGCGCCGATATAGGAGGGCTCACCTGTATTGCGGTTGACGGGTGAGAGCGTCACGCCCTCAGGAATACGAAACGGAACCTTTGCCGAATCTTTCAAAGCCTCTGCCATGAAATCTACGAAAATCGGCGACGCGGCAGAACTGCCCGTCTCTATGCCCATTTGCTCGGGCGTATCCATGCCGACATAAACGCCCGCGACCAGGTCAGGCGAGAAGCCCATAAACCAAGTATCAAGGGAGTCATTTGTCGTGCCCGTCTTGCCCGCCATAGGGCGGCCTAGCGCTCTTGCGCGGAAACCTGTGCCGTTATCGACGACGCCTTTGAGCATGAAAGTGACTTGATAGGCTGTCACGGGATCAATCACGACGGGACGCTCATCGGGGAGCTGCGGCGGCGGGCCTCCAAAGAATTCTTCCTGCTGGCATGCCTGGCAAGCTTTATCGCCATTGACAAAAATTGTTTTACCTTGGCCGTCTTGAACGCGGTCTAGAATAGTGGGCGTCACGGCTTTACCGCCATTAACCAGCGTTGAATATGCATTGGCAAGGCGCAGCAGGGTCGTTTCCCCTGCCCCCAAAGCCCATGCGAGTTCAGGCTTGGTTTCATCATAAATGCCAAAGCGGCGCGCATATTCATTGACGGGCGTCATGCCGATATCATTGGCAAGGCGAACCGTCATAGCGTTACGCGATTTCTCAAGGCCGAGACGCAATGTGCTCAGCCCGTAAAACTTACCCGTGTTATAGTTAGACGGTTTGTAGAAACGTTCGCACTCATCTTCCTCAGCGGCGGCTTCGCCCTCGGCAGGCTCTAACGGTGTCTGTCCGTCTTCGGCGACGCCGCGGAGTTCAAGCGAGCCCAGCTCATTTTCTTCACATTCGATATCTTGACGTTCAATGACGAAAGGCGCGTCGAGCACTTGGCTGGCAGGGGTGAACCCATTATCCAAAGCAGCTGCATATACGAAAGGCTTAAATGCAGAACCAGGCTGGCGCTTAGCTTGGGTCGCGCGGTTAAATTGGCTTTGTTCAAAACTATAGCCGCCGACAAGCGCTAAGACGCGGCCGGTATGCGGATCCATCGCGATAAGGCCGCCATTGACCTGGGGGACTTGGCGAAGATTATAGGCTGTGATGCGGTCATCACTCTTATCTTTTGCCGCGCGGGGTTTGCGCTGCACGAGGATAAGGTCGCCGGTCTTCACGACGGAGGTTAAGGTTTTAGGCTCTTTACCCACCGCGCCTTTTTTCAGCGCCGGCTTAGCCCATTTGATGTCTTCTATATTAAGTGTGCCTGACGGGTCCGCTTTGGGGGCCTCTTCGCCTTCACTTTCTCCTTTTGGCGCTTCGGGGTTAGCCAAGGCGTCTCCAAAACCCAGCTTAGCCGTTTTTGCGTCAGCTTCGAGCACGAGCGCAACACGCCAGTCTCCGATATCTCTGGGCCCTTCAAACGCCGCGAGCCGTGTTTTCCAATCGTCAAAATTTTCCCAATTCGCGAGGGGGCCTCGATAACCGTGACGACGGTCAAAAGCTTCTAAACCGCCGCGCAAAGCCTTACGGCCTGCAAGCTGAAGACGCGTGTCGAGGGTTGTGCGGATGGATAAGCCGCCTTCATAAAGCTCATCATCACCATACATGGACTTGATCTGCTTACGGGCTTCTTCAACAAAATATTCAGCCGCTAGATATTCATCGCCGTCAAAGCGTGATGTCACGAGAATATCTGTGGTCTTGGCGAGGTCAGCTTCGGATTTATCCGCATATTCGTCTTCGACCATGCGGTTTAGCACATAATTTCGGCGGTTAATCGCCCGCTGTTTTTTGACAGGATCATCGACGCGGTAATTATTCGGCGCTTTGGGAAGCACGGCGAGATAGGCCATTTGATCTAGCGTCAAATCCTTCATCGGCTTACCAAAGTAATTGAGCGACGCCGCTGCGACGCCATAAGCGCCATTACCAAAGTAAATATCATTTAGGTAAAGCTCGAGAATTTTGTCCTTGGACATCGCTTTTTCGATGCGGCCCGCAATCACGACTTCGCGGATTTTACGGGTGATGTTACGCTCATCTCCGACAAGGAAGTTTTTAGCGACTTGCTGGGTAAGGGTTGATCCCCCTTCAAGGCGGCGGCCTTTGATAACATGACCAATATTGGCTACCATAGCGCGGGCAAAGCCCTTTTCGTCAAAACCATTATGGGTGTAGAAGCGCTGATCTTCTGCCGCGACAAAAGCATGTTGCAGTTTCTTGGGCACAGCTTGGATCGGCACAAAGACGCGTGCCTCTGTTCTAAACTCTGAAATCAACTTACCGTCGCCTGCGTGAACGCGGGACATAACGGGCGGCTTATATTCAGCTAATGTCTCAAGGCTAGGTAAGTCCTTGGTTGCCTGCACGATAAAGACAAAGAGCGCGACAGCCGCAATAAGGCCTACAACACTGCCAATGGCAAAGAGCCATTTGAATATCTTGATAAGCCTACGCTTTAGGCTTTTCTTATTCGTTTCTTGGGGTTTTGTGGCTTCGTTTTCCATGAATCGGCTTTGGCTTAAAATTACGGCGTGACTGTGACTGTTGCTGACATGATTCTGCCATGGTTAGACAGCCCTGAAATGATAACGCTCATTTATCTCTGACTATCATTTTAGGCCATCATTTTGCACTATCGAAATAGGTATTGATAGAGCGCGTGACAGACTTCAAGACTTTCTTGCGGTGCGCGGAAGAATTTAGCAGTTTCTCATCTCGGGAGTTGGACAAATACCCCATTTCCAACAGAACAGCGGGAACATCAGGGGCAAGAAGGACGAAATAGCCCGCGCGGCGATGCGAGTTTCCAATAAGATGCGTAGAGCCGCCTAGTTCCTTGAGCAAGACATCCGCAAATTTTTCAGATTGTGTTGAGGTGCTACGCTGCGCCAAATCCACTAAGATATCGCCGACGGGATCGCTTTGCGCCGTTAAATCAACATCCATAATCCAGTTTTGCGAATTAACGATCCGCTTAGACCTCCCTTTGGCGCGGTCCGCCAAGGTATATACCGAAGCGCCGCGCGCAGATTTACTGCCCGCCGAGTCCGCATGAATAGAGATAAAGAGATCAGCGCCGCCCGCGCGGGCGATGCGGATACGCTCTTCATGCTCGACGTAAACATCTTTGGAGCGGGTCATAATGACTTTATAGCGGCCCGTCGCGAGTAACTGCTTTTGAAGCTCTTTGGCGGAGGCCGTGGTGATTTTTTTCTCATGCGTGCCTCTTACGCCAATGGCCCCAGGGTCACGCCCGCCATGGCCAGGGTCAATCACGATAACAGGCTTGCGAAAGGGCTTGGCGATAGCTTTTGGGGCTAGGCGCGGAAAAGGCACCTTGTTTTTAAAAAACCGCGGGCCCGAGACGGCTCTGGCCTTAGCTGATACCGCTTTAGGCGTCCTAGCGTTTTTAGCGTCCAAGCTAATGATAAGGGTTCCGCCCGAAATAGAGTGGCCAGCCAGCCCGGTTCCGCTCTCTAGGTCCAGCACAGCACGGAGGCCGCGATCACGCGCCGCAAGGCGAATCCGTTTCACCGCGCCCTGCCCGTCAATGACCTGTGGGCCTTTTGTGAGGGTCTTGCCGCCAATTTTCATATCACTTCGCGGTAAATCAACAACAATGCGCGGCTTGCCATCCCCCATGGAGAAAATGGCAGGCGAATCATCGCCTGATATTTGAAAAACAATATTATTGCCGTCGAAGGATATACCCGTCAGCGTCTGCGCCCTTGCGCTCAGCGCAAAGCAACCCCAAATCAGCACTGTAAAGAGAAAACGCAGCATAAAGCTATATGCCCTTATTATGGTGAACAAGGCGTTACTTTTACGGACCCGTAAATAAGGTGACAAATGCTTTGCGCAGTCATCCGAAATAGGGCACAACGCGAATATAGAGCGGAATCTCAGCGCAGGATGCGCCCGTAAAATGCGGCATTTCCCTCTCATGAAAGTTACTATGCACGCTGCTAACGCATATTATCAGTCCATCACGGCCAAGGCCGGGACCGTTGCGCGTGCCGTAAACCCGAACCTAAACACATATATATCAGAGCCCCTTTCCGCCCCGCCCATAAGGCGAAGCGACGGACGAGCGAGGCTCTTTGGAGATTATAATGACAAAGAAAATGCTTATCGACGCCTCCCACCCGGAAGAAACGCGCGTCGTAATCGTAGACGGCAACCGTGTTGAAGAACTAGATTTTGAGAGCCGCAATAAGCGGCAGCTCAGAGGTAATGTCTATCTGGCCCGCGTCACGCGCGTCGAACCCTCATTGCAAGCGGCCTTTATTGAATATGGCGGCAATCGTCACGGCTTCCTCGCCTTTAGCGAAATCCACCCTGATTATTACCAAATCCCGCATGAGGATAAGCAAGCCTTGCTTGAAGCTGAAGAGGCCGAGCAAAAGGCGGCTGACGCCGAAGATGACGAAGACATAGAGGAAGACGGCGAAGCCGAAGCCCTAGAAGCTGACGAAAATGTTGACCCTGACGCTGACGATGTCGCCGATGAGGTCGATGAGGAAGTTGCCGAAGAGCAAGTCAAAGTCGCGTCCAGCCGCCGCAAACGTCAATCGCGCCGCCGTTATAAAATTCAAGAAGTCGTCAAGCGCGGCCAAATCCTGCTCGTCCAAGCCGTCAAAGAAGAGCGCGGTAATAAAGGCGCGGCGATGACGACTTATCTGTCACTCGCAGGACGTTATTGCGTGCTAATGCCCAATACAGCGCGCGGCGGCGGCATCTCTCGTAAGATTGCCAATGGCGCGGACCGTAAGCGTCTCAAATCCGTCATGAGCGAATTGGCCGTGCCGCAAGGCATGGGCGTGATTGTCCGCACAGCGGGCGCGAAACGCACCAAGGCCGAGCTTAAGCGTGATTATGAATATCTCTCCCGCCTTTGGGACGAAATCCGCGATACGACAATGAACTCCATTGCCCCGGCCCTCATTCATGAGGAAGGCAATTTGGTCAAACGCTCCATCCGCGACCTCTATAATAAAGACATTGAAGAAGTTCTGATTGAAGGCGAAGAAGCTTATAAATCGGCTAAAGACTTTATGAAGATGCTCATGCCGAGTCACGCGAAGAACGTGAAACAATACAAAGACAATATTCCTCTCTTCCTGCGCTATAATGTAGAGCGCCAAATTGAAGACAGCTTGAAATCAGTCGTGCAGCTTAAATCTGGCGGTTACTTGGTCATCCACCCGACAGAAGCCCTCGTCTCTGTTGACGTTAACTCCGGCCGTTCGACTAAAGAGCGCAATGTCGAACGCACCGCGCTTAAAACCAATACCGAAGCCGCCGAAGAAGTTGCGCGCCAAATGCGTCTGCGCGACCTGGCCGGTCTTATCGTCATCGACTTTATCGATATGGATGAACATAAAAACAACCGCGCCGTTGAACGCACGATGAAAAATGCCCTCACCCGTGACCGCGCCCGCGTTCAGACCTCGCGTATCTCTCAATTCGGCCTAATGGAAATTTCGCGTCAACGCCGCCGCCGTAGCCTTCTTGAAGGCTCAACAGCGCATTGTGATCATTGCGAAGGCGTTGGCCGGAAGCGGACAATCGAATCCTCTGCCCTCGCGGCTATTCGCGCTGTTGAAGAAGTGGGCGTGCGCGGCAAAGCCAAACGCGTTCGCCTCAAGGTTAGCGCCGATGTGGCGCTTTATATCTTCAACGAGAAGCGTGATTTATTGCAACATGTCGATGACACATCTGGCCTCTTCACAGAACTTGTCGGCGATGAAGAGCTTATCCGTCCGTCCTATGAAATTGAAGTGCTTGAGAAAGCCAAAGGCGATGGTCCAGATCCCCTTGACGAGATTGAAAAAGAGTTCCGCAAACAGCGTAATGCTAAACCGAAACCTAAAAAACGTGAACGCGAAGATGAGGATGAAGACGAGACGGAAGAAAATTCCGACGCGCCTAAGTCCCGCGACACTGAAGATGACGGTGAAGGCGGAGACCGCAAGAAGCGCCGCCGCCGCAGAGGCCGCCGAGGCGGCCGCGGGAAACGCCGTGATGAAAACACGTCATCAGAGACAAGTGAAGATACAAGAGATGAGGCGTCATCCGATACGGCTGCCAAAGACACAGATAGCGAGAGCGCGGAAGACAAACCTAAGTCTCGCCGTGGCCGCCGCAGAGCACCCGCCAAGTCTTCGGAAGAGCCGAGCCTAGACGCTGCAGAGGAAACCCCTGCTGCAGAAGACAAGCCTAAGCGCGGACGCCGTAAGGCTCCCGCTAAGAAAGCTAAGGTCGAGGAAGCAGCCGAAGCGCCTGCTGAAGAGGCAAAGTCAAAACGTGGTCGCCGTAAGGCTCCGGCCAAGAAGGCTGAAGCTGCAAAAGCTGAAGCGCCTGCCGAGGTTGTCGAAACCATCGAGGACGCCCCTAAAGCTCGCGCTGGCTCACGCCGCAAAGCGCCGGGTAAAAAGGTAGCTTCTGACGACGCGCCGAAGAAAAAAGCGCCTGCCCGCAAAAAGGCAGCCGCTAAAACGCCAGAGGTCAAAGAGTCCGTCACCAAGATGAAGTCCAAGGCCCCTGCACGCCGTAAGGCGCCTGGTAAGGCTGAGGTGGTTGAGGAAAAGCCTAAAGCGGCCCGTAAAGCTCCTGCTAAGAAAAAGGCCCCTGCCAAAAAAGCAGCCCCTAAAAAGGACGCAGCAGAGGCAGAAGCCCCAGTAGCGGCAAAGGCTCCAGCAAAACGCAAAGCCCCTGCCCGCAAAAAAGCGCCGGCAAAAAAGGCTGAAACAGCGGCGAAGAAAGCGCCCGCGAAAAAGGCGCCTGCCAAGAAAGCGGCCGCGAAAAAAGCACCTGCTAAGAAAGCTCCGGTGAAAGAAACGCCTGCGATTGACGCCACGCCAAAGCCAGCAGCCCGCCGCAAAGCGCCAACACGCAAAGCCGCGGCCATAGAGGAAACCTCCATCAGCACCGAGCCAGAAAACGTTGCAGAGCCTAAGCCTGCGAAGAAAAAACGTAACTGGTTTGGTTTGAAGAAGAAATAGACGGTTAGTTTAGAGACATAAATGCCCGCCCATGCATTAGCATGAGGCGGGCTTTTTTATGTGCCTAATCAAGCCTGCCAAAGCGTCGTCCCAGGATTTATCTTCAAATCTATCTCAATTTCCGCCCCAAGCACCTTCTGCTTCGGATTGATCCCAAAATCTGTGCAGACGGGCGAACTCGCAAGCGCCTCAATCACCATATCATATTCCGTGAAATGCGGTAGCGAGCGGAACTTTGCTACGTGGCCCATGGATTCTGTGATGGCTTGATAGCAGGCTTGTTCGCCGTCGGTAACATCACGAAACTGCTTGAGGAAGAGCTGCGGGACGTGGCCTGTCATTAGTTCTGCTAAGATCTCTATGTCGAATTTCAGGGTCGTGTGCCATTTCGTTATCTCTGGCTTTAAATGCTGGTGCACGGCTTTCACGGCGTCTTTGAAGGTCTTGACCTTAGTCAGTCTTGCGCTTTGTTTTTCGCCCAAGGGGCTGAGCGTCACGAAGCGGTTCATGGTCTCTTCTACGTCTTCGCCAAAGGTTGGGGAGGAGAATAGATCTACTGTGAAATCTCCGCCTGTCTCGGACGGTAATCCAAGCTCTCCTCGCTGTTTCCAATAGCCAAATATTTCTCGGCCCGCTGCGATAGCCGCCGGATTATTCAGCACCAGATATGGCATGTGTAGGTTAAAATGGGTGGCAATTGTGCGGCCATTTTTCTCTTCCACGCGAACAACTGGGATCCAGAAGGCGAGTTCCCGCTCAGGTGACCAGCCTCTATGGGCTTCTTGTGTGAACGAACCATGTTTTATGTCCACGATGGTCATCATCATATGTGAGGCCAGCGGCAAGACTTGCACCGCGCCGCCGCTCGTATCTGTGAATATTTTGCGGCAATAAGCCTCGAGCAATCCGCGATCCGCTTCGAGTAGAAACGCCCACATGGTTGTGTCTTTGAGCATGATAGGACCAGGGAATGTCACCAGGCCACCATGCTCGACAAATTGAGCGCTGACAGGCGGCTTGGGTTTCATCGGGCCCGTTGCCATTTGCTTATCGGCGTCAATACGAAAGACCGTTTCTGGAAATCCTGAGATCGCCTTAGAGCACAGCTTGCCTGAAATGGTTGTGGCTTCGAAGGAGCCCTGATTTTGGCCATTATCAATCCAGTCCCCTGTTAGGAAGAGGTTCGAATAGCCAGACCCATTGGTTTTCAAACGGTATTTAGAACTGCCTTTGACGGTCAGCGTGTAACGCTCGCTCGGGTCTATATTCGCGCGGTGATAAATGCTCTCTATCGGACCCGCTTTTCCCTTAGAAAATGCGTTGGGCCAAAAGCGCCAACCATCATTATTAAGGAAGTCCTCTGCCGTTTGCTTAGCCAGCGCATAAGACTGCGCGGGAAAGGCGGTGTCCGACTTCGGCGGCGGGAATTTCGCGCAAGGCATGGGCCCGCAGGCGATAAGCTCAGATTTGACTTTAGAATTTGGCGGCCAATTTTCGCTCGGTAATATTTCGGATATATCGCACCACGTATTAAGCGGCGTGGCGTCATAGGCCCCCAAAAGGGTCGAGTAATTCCAGCCCATTTCGGTTTGGGTGTTTGGCATCCAGGCTTGCAGGTTTTGTGTGACAACCGTCGCAATATTATTGACCATCGCGTCCCAAGCTGGATTTTGCGCCATGAGCTTTGCACAAATCGTGGGATGCGCGCCTGGCGGTATCGCAAGGACGAGCCAGTCATAGTCGCGTCCCATTTGCAGGGTCACTGGCTTGCCTTTATCTTTCCACGGCGTCCAATGCGATTCCAGATTATCGCCTGACTTTTTTAGAGCCTTACCCTCTTTAAGCTGTTCATAAAGCGGACGGTCAGGCCAGACACGCTCACCAGACGCCATGGGCACAAGGGGGTCATAGTCACCTGTTTTTAGGTTTACCTGTTTCCCAATTTTGACTTCACCAATCCAATTGCCAGACTCGCTGGGCGTAAGTTCATCGACGCGGGAGAAGAATTCAAATTTTACGCCTCGCGCTTTGAGCACTTCGTAAAGCGGCGCAATGACCAGATCGCCTGTCGCCGTGTTGAATTTCCAGATAATAGACCCGCGATAGAGCATGGTATTCATCAGCGATAAGAACATTGTCCCCGCTTCGGTATTCCCGTCGCTTTTCCAATCCCCGGCCTCATATCCAAATATCAAATCATAAAGACCGCGAATGATGGCGGATTCCACAGCGATTTCCGTGCAGCCATGTGAGCGTAGCCATTCTTTGTAATCCAACGTATTGACGCGCTCCAGATTAGCGTCTGGGTCTAAGAGCAATCCATCACGCAATCCCCCAATCGCGTTACACAGCATCATATCAAACATGATCCAGAGGCGGCGCAGCGTTGTGTTTTCATCCAGCAAATGCGTAATGGTTTTCTCAATCCACGCTTTCAGCTTTTGAAGAATTCCCGCGAGATGAAGATGATGATCATGGGTGTGATCGTCAGGGTTTTCGGGCAGTTCGCGAATAACCCGCATGGCAAGGCGGACCATTTCAAAACCGACGCTTAGAGCCAATAAACCCAAAGCCGATAATATTCCATTGATGAGCCGCGAGAGCCATCCTCCGCCCTTCCCTGGAATATGGCCGCCGGGCTTGCGGAAAATCTCGATATGCTCATGGAACATCTGATGCTCGAGCCATCCGAGCATTTGTATCATCCGTTTCCAAATAGAAGGCGGCTCGCCCTCGCCCGGCGTCCCTGGAAAGACGGGCGCTGGAATGTCCCACGGTATCCAGTCATCGCCGACATGTTCCATGAGGGCGACATTGGGCTGCTGCGTGAACGCCTCTTCCCATGTCGCAAATGGCGGATGCGCGGCTTCTTTGTAAAGCTCCTGCACCATATGAAAGGCATTATCATATTGCCCCATAAAGACGTGGAGACCGTGTTCTTGGATACGCGCGCCTTCGGAAAAATCTCGGCCCGTGGCGCATTTCCCGCCAAGCCGCCAGCCATGCTGATAGACTGTCACGTCATAGCGTCCGCGATTTTCTGGTGCCGTTAAGTTAAATGCGGTGACAAGGCCAGACAGCCCCCCGCCCAAAATTGTGACTCGTTCTTTGGCCATCGCCAGCTCCTTCATTGCGCTGGCGTCAATTTGAATTGATTCTGGAGATTTGCAAGCCCCTTGATTTTATTAACTTTTTTGGTGCAGGATAATTACGGGCCGCAGAATCAGTAGAATGAAGCCGCCCAAAAGGGGAGCTTATTATGACTGAAACACACTATAATTCACATCCACCCTCCAAGGGCTCGCAGGAAAAAGGGCTGTTACTGGCGCTTGTAATCGCGGCGCTATTCTTTGTCGCCTTTCATGTTTCGCCGCTCTGGAATTGGAGTTTTCTGATCTGGTTTAAGGGCCTAATGATATTGCTCGCCATTGTCGGAATCATTAACGCTTCCCTCCTGCTGGGTTACCGCAAAGCCCTGATTTTCCTCGTGATCGCCGCCGTCATTGGCTATTCCATGGAACAGATTGGCATTTGGACAGGGGCCATTTTTGGACCTTATACTTATACCCCATTACTGGGCGCTAAAATCATCGATGTCCCTTGGGTTATTCCGCTGTGCTGGTTCGCTGTCGTCTATTTCGCCCATGTCATCACAAACCTAATCATCCATGCAAATCCTGTGGCCAAGGAAAACACGCTTGGCAAGACAGCTATCATGGCTGTTTTAACAGCCCTCGTCGCGACCGGCTTGGACCTCTCGCTGGATCCCGCAATGTCCCATCCTGAAATCGGGGCGTGGATATGGACGGATGGCGGCGAGTATATGGGCGTCCCTTTCAAGAATTTCCAAGGCTGGGTGATTACGGCCTTCCTGATGGATTTCATCTTCAGAATGGTCACAAAGCGTTTCAAATCGCGGCCTATCTCTGACCGTTACCGTTTCGTTGCCCTCTTCGCGATACTGGCTTGGGCGGGACTGGGTATTGGATATATGCTGATTGGTAATCCTGTTTCGACCCAGCTTGTTTCGGTTTTTGCAATCGTGTTGCCAGCGATGTTAGCGGCGGCGAACCTTTATATGCGGGCTTGGAATGTGCGTGCGGAGAGTTAGTTTGTAGGGTGGCATTAGTCTGGGTTTCCAAGAGAAACCTTGACGTAATCCACCGATTAATAGAGCACCAGAACACGGTGGATTACGCCTTCTGGCCTCAGCATTGAGCCTAATCCTGTAGCAGGATTTCATAGGTCAATGTTTTGCTCTTACCGGGTTTCAACTCAAGCAACCATGTATTGAAATTCGCGGCGTCAGTCTCAATCGAACTGCTGAGGATTTCTATTGGCCCGTAATCGTCGGGCAGGACAAAGGCCATCTTTACCGTTTTATCTGTTGTGTTTTTGACGACATGTTTCAGCTTAGCGGTAATTTCCTCATCCCCCTCATCGGTTTCACTTTCAGAATAGGACAGCAATGTCGTGTCTATTTTCAATAACAGGCCCGTGACCTGATTGAAATAGCGCGTCGCCCAACCGCCTGAACCTAGGCTAGATGAAAGGCCATAACGTCCCGCAGCATAGGATGTCTGCTTTTCCCCGAGATAGTCTTCATCGTCAAAATCCAGATCGGAATAATCGAAATAATATACCTCTTGCATTGGCACGGTGAGTTCAAAGCGTTCCGCGCTTTCAGGCGCGAGGGTGATGGGATAGGTCGGGACTATCTCGTCAGGTTTAGGGTCGTGGGACGTTTCAGTAATATCGCCTGCCCGTAAAAATATATCGCGGATTTCGACTTCGGTCTCAACGGCCTCTGCTGTGGCGTTATATATATCCGCTGTAAAGCGAACTTTATGCACGGCGTCATCGCCTTTGCCGCGGCTAATGCCTTCAATGCGGCTTTGCATTTGTACGGCGATGCTTTCCGAGACCTCAATATCTGCGGGTAAGTCGACAGCTAAGTTATCAACGCGGTCTTCACCAAGATAGGCCGGGGCGCCATTAGCGCGATGAGTAAAGACGCGAAAATTACCTTTGGGCAATGGCTGAGCTAGATTGCCCTCTTTGCTGTTATCCACGCGATATTCAACAGTCGCGCCAAATGGCCCTGCCTCTTTGTTTTCAGGAAAGTTAAAAGCAAAAACGCGGTCCGCTTCGACATCTGGAATACTCAAAAACGCAATCTGTTTTGTCTGCATTGGAGCCACCGTTACAGGCTGCGGGGTTCGGTATAATTTATAATCGCCGAGGTCTTCGCGGGTGGCTTGGCGTTTACTCGCAGTCACAATGATTTCGTCATTCGCATACCCTACATCCATCATCATCACAGGAGGCGGAGGAGCAAAAGCAGGAATGGCTTCATATCTATCTCCGCCGCTACTGTTTAATTCGACATTTTGAACCCCTTTCTTTGTCGACCCCTTTGCCCAACAATTTGGCGTGAATATTCTCGGTAATGCAGGTCTGTAATCATCATTAGCGCGGTTCAGTGTTCCCGCTATAATCGCTGTCGGAACGTTCTCAAATGATTTAGACGTATCATTGGTTAGCGTCAGCCATCCCATAAGCGATCCTTCTGTCGCGTTGGGGGCCATATCCATGCGGTAATCAGCTTCCCACCCTAATCCTCGGGTCAAGTAACTTATCGTGACCTCCGTCTCTCCTCCTGCCTCGCTCTCTACACGCAATGATAATACGGGGCTGGGATTTAGGCCTTCTGGGAGCTGGCTATAAAGAACCGCTTCGGCCAAGCCAGAACATTCCAAAGCTTCGACGCGGCCATTAACCTCGAAAACAGCCCCCTGAATCAACTCATTACGCGCCCAGCGGCGGCTTTGCGCAGATACCTGCCGCAATGGCGCGGACAATAGCTTAGCCTTCACGTCCCTTATATCGCCCGTCGCGGGATTAACACGGCGGATAGTGATGGTCTCCCCGACGGCCTTTTCCATCAAGCTGCCTTGCGTGATGACATCCGTGTCGAAATTACGTTCCAGATTCAGCCCTTCAAATTCCTGCAAGATTGCGCTTTGAGGAATGATTTGATCTGAAACGCCTAGAAACCGAATGGTTGCGGGGCCCTCTGGCAAGGTCACTTTTCTAACCTCAGTCACCATGGCAAGGTCATCAGGATAAATCGTCAATGAGGTTTGCTCAGCGCGCTGCGAATCCACGACTATTTGCGCGGTGGCTGTAAGCGCCACAGCCCAAGTCAAAATGCTTATCAGGATAAGCCGCATCATAACGGCCTAACGCCAGTCGCGGCGGATTTTAAAGGTCAGGTCAGCAGAGCCATTGGCAGGCACATTGACGGCCCAGACCTTGGAATAAGCCTCACGGTCTTTACTGGCTATATTCTCTTCAAGGATTGTCCATTTCATGAACCATCCAGGGAAATTGTGATGAATATAAACCGTTGCTGGCTCGGGCTTGGCATTGCGGACTTCATATTTCATTTCTGTATCCGTAACGTAACGGCTGACACTCGTTTCTTTCACCTTGGTGGATTTTACCGTGACGTCGAAAGCCTCGCCAATCTTCATGGAAATGTCAGACCCTGCTGCCATATGGCCAATCTCGCTCTCGCCTACGAATTGGGACTTACCTCGCTGATCTTTGGAATAGACCCTGACGGTCCCTTTGGGCAGCGCTTCGCCGAGACCGCCGGATGTCGAGTTAGAAAAGGCTATGCGAGAATCGACGCTCCTTGGATTCTCAATGGTCTGAAACCCTTGCGGATAAAATTCATAGACTTTGCGCGATTTTACAGCATCTGCATCCACAAAGGAAATTTGCTTCGTTTGCTTTGTCGCTAATGTCGTGCGTCCTGGCAGAGGGTAGATGTAGTTATCACCAATGCGTTCAGCCGTGCCCGCTTCAAAACCACCATTTCTGAGTGCGTTGTTGTTACGGTTATTGTTATAACGGTTTCGATTACTTTGATTGCCGATCTGTCCCGCCACAACAGAAAGTTCCGCATCTTCGAAATCCGTATTGGTTTGATTATTTATCGTCGCCCAGCCTTGCAGGCTCATCGTCTCATTTTGTTCATCAAAGACCGCAACATAATCCCCGCGCCAATTAATGCCATTAGTCAAATATGTCAGTTGGGCGTCACGGCGGCCTGAGACGGACGAATCAACTGAAACAGAGAGGGTCGGGCTGGCACGCAGATTGTCAGGAACTTTAGGAAAGACAACACGCGTCGGAATATTATCATCGCGCAGAACTTCAATGCTATTGCCGGTCTGTATCACCACGCCATTATTGACAGAGAGAACTTTCACACGTTGCGATGTCTCCTGCCCTGTGGCGGGGTTAGTCCGTATGATTTCGACATATTGCCCCACGGCCTTTTCCATCAACTTACTGGGTGATAGTAGGTCAAAGTCGAAGTTTTGTTCAATAATATCAATGCCTGCGGCTTTCAGGGTCACGCTGGGTGAGATAATCTGCGAGGACACTCCGGGCATCTCGATGACTTGTTCGCCCGTTTTCAGACTTAATGTGCGGTTATCTACGATAAGGGCGCGATTATCTCCGTAAATCGTAAGCGAGACATCATCCGCAGCCGCAGGGGCGGTCATTGCAAATGGAAGGGCCAAAAGAGGAAGGTAAAGGTATTTTTTCAACATAAAGATGTCCTTTCAGTGCCCTATCGTTAAAACGACCTATCGGCTATGGCAAATAGCCTCCCCTTTTTGGCTAAATTATGTCGGCTTCACCCTGTATTTCCTTAGTTTTACCCCCTTGCATCCCGCCTCATTTTCCCATAAGTAGCGCGGCAATATAGGAATCTCTTGCTCTAAAGCTATTACGCCGCCTTCATGGGCGGTTCGTTATTTTAGAGCCTACGAATAAGGCAGAAGAAAAATGAGTGTTGTTCTTGATGTAAATGTGCGTGATAATACAGGCACAGGTGCTGCGCGCGAAGCACGCCGCAATGGTATGGTCCCGGGCGTTCTTTATGGCGGTGACGAAGCCCCTGTTTCGATCGCTGTTAAAACGAATGAAGTGCTAAAGGCTATTAACTCTGGTCAGTTCATCGGCAATATGATCGAGCTTGTGCATGACGGCAAAGGCCAGAAGGCCCTTACAAAAGACATTCAGTTCCACCCTGTTTCAGACATGCCTGTTCACCTTGACTTTTACCGCGTGACGGCAAAATCAATCATCGAAGTTGAAGTTTCCGTAAGCTTCATCGGTGAAGATGAGTGCCCAGGCATGAAAGCTGGCGGCGCGCTTAACGTTGTGCGTTATGCCATCGAAGTTAAATGTCCTGCGGGCGAAATTCCTGACAGTATCGAAGTTGACCTTTCTGAAATGGAGATTGGTGATTCAATTCATATTTCAGAGGTTAAACTTCCTAAAAATGTTAAGCCGTCTATCACGGATCGCGACTTTACAATCGCGACAATGCAAGAATCTCGCGCGGCTGTTGAAGCAACCGACGAAGAAGACGGCGAAGAAGTTGCAGCGGGCGACGTCCCTGCAGCGGCTCAGTCTGATGACGACGCGTCTGAAGGCGAAGGCTAAGCCAACTTGTTTGGCTGGCTTGCTCGGTTCTTTGGCGAGCCAGAGCGAGCGGAGCCTGATATGTTATTATGGGTAGGATTGGGTAACCCCGGCGCAAAATATGCCGGGAACCGTCACAATATCGGCTTTATGGCGATTGACGCTATTGGCGCTGATCATCACTTCCCTGCCGACAAAGCCCAATTCAAGGGCTTGGCGCGCCAAGGTCTCATTGATGGCCATAAAGTCTTATTGCTTAAGCCGATGACATTTATGAATGAATCAGGTCAATCCGTGCAGGCGGCGATGCAGTTTTACAAAATTCCGCTCGAAAATGTAACCGTTTTCCACGATGAGCTTGACCTCGTCCCCGGTAAATTTCGCATGAAAATAGGCGGCGGCATTGCGGGTCATAATGGGCTGCGCTCCATACGTCAGCATTGCGGCGAAGACTTTCAGCGTGTGCGCCTTGGCATCGGCCACCCTGGGCATAAAGACAGAGTGCATAGCTATGTGCTGAGCGATTTTGCTAAGGCTGAGCACGCTATGCGAGATGACATATGCAATGGCGCGGCGCGTTATGCGCAGCTATTGGCTGGCGGCAATAGCGAGCTATTTCAAACGCGCGTCACAGAATATATAAAGGGTTAGAACCATGGGTTTTAAATGCGGTATCGTTGGCTTGCCCAATGTCGGAAAATCGACACTTTTCAATGCCTTAACTAAAACGGCTAACGCGCAAGCGGCAAATTATCCGTTCTGTACAATCGAGCCAAATGTCGGCGACGTGGCTATGCCAGAGCCTCGCCTTGATATCATTGCCGAGATCGGCGGCTCGGCGCAAAAAATTCCGACTCGTATGAACTTCGTCGATATTGCGGGCCTTGTTAAAGGCGCGTCAAAGGGTGAAGGCATGGGCAACCAATTTCTCGCCAATATTCGCGAAACAGACGCTGTGATTTACGTCCTGCGCTGTTTTGAAGATGAAGACATTACCCATGTTGATGGGCGTATCGACCCGATGTCAGACTTTGAAACTATCGAAACCGAGTTGATGCTTTCGGACCTCGAGAGCCTAGAGAAACGTAAAGGCGGCCTTGAGAAGAAGATTAAACAAAATGACAAAGAGGCGATACAGACCATGCGCCTTATCGAAACTGCTATTGCAGTGCTCGAAGAAGGCAAACCTGCCCGCACAGCCGAAATTGATGAAGACGATAAAAAGGCTTGGCGCATGCTGCAATTGCTAACGTCTAAGCCTGTTCTTTACGTGGCGAATGTTGATGAAGAGAGCGCGGCAGACGGCAATGCTTTCTCTGCCAAAGTCTTAGCCCATGCCGAAAGCGAAGACGCGCAAGCCGTTATAATCTCCGCCCAAATCGAATCAGAAATGGCGCTGCTTGATGATGAAGAGCAGGCTGAATATCTCGGTGCGATTGGCCTCGAAGAGCCTGGCCTGAACCGCCTTATCCGCGCGGGCTATGCCCTACTCGGCCTACAAACCTATTTCACCGTCGGCCCCAAAGAAGCTCGCGCTTGGACATTCCACACAGGCTGGACCGCGCCAAAATGCGCAGGCGTCATTCACGGCGACTTCGAAAAAGGCTTCATCCGCGCCGAAACCACGGCCTATGAAGACTATGTGGCCAATAATGGCGAACAAGGCGCAAAAGAAGCCGGCAAAGTCCGCCAAGAAGGCAAGGACTATATTGTCAAAGACGGCGACATCATGCTGTTTAAGTTTAATGTCTAACATTTTCAATGACCGCTCGCCAACGGCGGGCTGTACTGTCATTGAAAGTGCGCGCCACTTGCAGTTTCAACAGATCTAGCCCCCACCCCCAACCGCTTCCCAACACAGCAAGATTCTCACTTTTTTAAGACTCTTCACCCCATAATTAGCCTCCAAAGAGGTCTTGATATGTGGTCACATCTAAAATTTTTCGCGCTCACCAGTTCTTTAACGCTGGCAATGACAAGCATCAGCATTGCGAAAGAACCGCCCTCACCTTTGAGTTTGCTTCTACAAGCTCAAAATACGTCCCTAAAATCTGGCTCACTTAATGCCCGTAACACCCCTAATATCAAAGAGTATCGCCTAGATCTAAAGCGCGATAAGGTCCGGCTTAAAGACATTGAAAAGTCATTGACGGAAGCTTACGGCCCGCCAAAAACCTCGCGTAATAATACACTCATATGGGAAATCAAAAACCTTACCGGCAAATCGGGTCAATCGAAACAAGTGACAATTATGGCTGGTGAAGAAAACGGTGCCTATTTCGTAACGCTTGATCGCCGCGGTGCTGCGGCGGGAAATAATCCACGTCATCAGCGTATAAAGCCGTCTCAAGTTAGAGTGCCGCAGCGTCAAACTATTCGAAACACTTCGAAGCTAAAGCCCTATGAGCGCGATTAGGCTTACAGAGCTTAAATCAGGTTAAGCTCTGCATAAGGGACTATTAACTCCAGCCATTTATAAAGAAGTTTTACGTAGGCACGCTAATAGCAATGTATAAATTTAAGAATTCATATAAGCGCGCCATAGCTGTGATTGGGCTGTTTTGCCTCGGCTTTGTGTCCACGGCATCTGCGCAATCTTTCGTAAATAGTACTGTAGGTAACATCAATGATGCAACGTTGTGCCCGGGCGCAACTGGCACTGGAACTACAGCCAATTTGGACCGAACTTTTAATGTGACCGGCATTGCGGGAACAGTGACAGACATAAATGTCGGGTTGCTTGCGACGCATACATGGCGCGGCGATATGGAAGTTCGCTTAATCTCACCCAGCGGGTTAAACCTCATACTGATTAATCCAGACACTAGCGGTTCCGGGAATGATGATGATTATAACCTCGAACTTGGCGATGAAGCGCCTGTTACCGTAAATACAGGTGCTGCGGACGGCCCGCACGATGTGGCTCTCACGCCCTACCAGGTCTTGGCAAGTCCCAATAATGCGCTATCTGCCTTTAACGGAACGACAGCAAATGGAACCTGGACTCTAAGAATTTGTGACGATTATGCAGGCGAAACAGGCCAGTTCCAACAAGCCACATTGTTTTTCGCTAACCCCACGGATGCAGACCTTTCGCTTACATCCAGCATATCTAATACGCTGCCTCAAGATGGTGACACAATTACCCTTACCTACAATCTATTAAATGCCGGTCCTTCCACGACAAGCGGCGTCACGGTTGGAATTGACCTCCCGCCATTTCTTGATTTTGTCTCTTCTACAGGAACAGGTAGCTATAGCGATGTGACCGAAGTTTGGACAATACCAGGCACTGTCCCCGTTGGCACGACAACCATTACCCTAACAGCAAACGTGAACTCCGTTGGAAGCGGAAGCATGATATCTGAGGTGTTAACATCAGCGGAAAATGACCCCGACTCAACGCCCGGAAATAGTGTTAGCGCTGAAGACGACTATGATAATAGCGGGTCAATCTTTGTACAGCCGCCGCCTACGCCGCCTTCTCTAAGCTGCCCCGCGGTGGATCAATTTGTACATGCTTGGACGGCCCCCGGAACGACCAATGGTTGGACGGCGGGTGATCTCACCGATAGTTATACGGCTGGCGGCATTCCTCTTCTCTTTACAGTCACGGGTAACACCGGCAATTTGGGCCAAATTAGCGGCGTCGATGCGCCCGTTACACAAGACGATTACACAGGCGGCATTGTTCCTGCGGAACACAGTTTAGGCTTCGCTGCTGACCATAGTAATAGCGCGCAAGAGCTCGTTCTAACAGTTGATCTCGATGACGGAACGGGCGTACAAGGCTTGCAATTTTCCGTGTTCGATATTGATTTGGGCGGCTGGGTGGACCGTTTGACCGTTACGGGCGACCTTAACGGAACCACGGTATTTCCGACACTTACCCCGAGTGCCCGAAATTTTATTTCTGGAAATTCAGCGATTGGACAAGGCGGCAATGCCGGATTGACAGAGGCCAGCGGTAACGTGGTTGTCACCTTTAATTCACCCATTGACCAAGTTACAATTGCTTACGGCAATGACCCGTCCGCAGGGGCTAATCCTGCGTTTCAGATTATGTCCGTACATGAGATGACGATGTGTCCACGCCTATTAGCAGACCTGACGGCGGTGAAATCGGTAGAGGTTTATGACCCCGGCAATGCCGGCCTCTACATGACACCGGGCAATGAAGTCCTTTACAAGATTACAGTCAATAATAGCGCTACAGCGAATTCCGACGCAACAGATATAGACCTCTCCGACACACTTCCCGACAATGTTCGATTCATATCCGCCGCGACGACAGGCTTTACAGGCGGTGCTTTCGGCACCCCTGCTCTGCCCGCCGCAAATACGGATTGTGTTGGCGGGGCCTGTGTGGTTCGATACTCTGGCGCAACACTCCCGATAAATACAACGGGTGAAATTCAGATTCGCGCCCTGATTAAATAACACTATATGCCGCTAAGAAATCGGCCTAATCAAAGGTCTTATTTTGTTCGCCTAAAAGTTTCGCTGCGCGCTTACGGGTTAGGCCCCCATAGGCCCAGCGCATCATGAAAAACACAATCGGGAAGAGCACAAGGCAGATAACTCCGACAACAATTAAGAGGATCGTATTACCATCAGACTCGCTTTGCAATTCCGCAAAACCGCCGCCAAAGATTATAATACCCGCCAAAACAAGATTTAAAGCCGCAAAAATAGCGAAGCTGCCCAGCGTTAAATAGTTACGCTCCGCATCATTAGGAGCGCGCTGTTCTCTCTTTATAAAAAACTCACCAATCATCATCGCGCTGAGGAAAGGCGCGATAATCGTGCCGCTACTTCCCGCCGATGATATAAACATCGAAATGATGGTAAATAGGATTAACATTCCAACATAGGCAAATGCGAAATATAGCAAGTAAGATATAAGCGGGCGGTTCATACTAATGTCCTTCAAATTTTATAAGGCTCGTCACGGGGACGCCCATTTTTGCTATCCTGGCGGCTCCGCCTAAATCAGGCAAATCAATCACAAAGGCCGCGCCGATAATATTTGCGCCTGTTTTACGCAGCAGCTTAACTGCGGCCTCTGCCGTGCCGCCTGTTGCAATGAGATCATCAATGATGAGGACATTCTCACCCTTACGCACACTATCAGCATGTATCTCAAGCGTATCCGTGCCGTATTCCAATGCGTAGTCTTGCTCATATGTATCAAAAGGGAGCTTTCCCTTTTTGCGGATAGGGACGAAACCGGCCCCAAGCTCATAGGCAACAGCAGTGCCAAAGGTGAAGCCGCGCGCCTCTATCCCCGCAATATTATCGATATCCTTATGCTTAAACGGGCCGGAGAGCTGAATAATGGTGTCAGCCAAAGCGCGCCTATTGGTCAACAATGTCGTAATATCCCGATACATAATTCCCTCTTTTGGGAAATCAGGAATGGTGCGTATCGTATCTTTTAGGTTCATGTATTAACCTTATCAGTATCGGGCAGAATATGAGTTTCTATAAAAGCATTGGCTTCCCAATCCTGAAAATCAGTATCCGCCATTAGCTCGGATATATAAGTGTCTGAGCGCGCTGTTCGCGGCAGGTCATAACTGGCAAAGCGCGTCGCTGCAGGCGTGTAAAAGGCATCGGCAATCGACCAATCATTAAACAGAAACGGGCCGTCATGACGTGACAACAGTTCATCCCATAATTCAACCATTTCCGCAGCATCATCGAGACAGCTTTGCGGAACACGTTTGGAGGTGCGCCGCCGAAGATTCATAGGTGCTTCGTTTCGTAAGGCTTCAAAACCTTCATGCATCAGTTTCGTCACGCGAATGGCTTTCGCTTTATCCGCCGCGTCTTTAGGCCATAAATTCGGAATCGCCTTGGCACAAAACTCAGAAATCGCAAGACTATCTGGGAGCATCTCGCCATTGACTTCTAATACGGGAACTGTCCCCGCATCTGATAGAGCCAGTAATTTGTCTTTATATCCTGGGATGTCCAGATCAACGACCTCCTCGGTAAAAGGTAATTCTGACTTGCGCAGGACAAGCCAAGGCCGCAGTGACCATGAAGAGTAATTGTAATTACCAATATAGAGTTTCAAAGACATAGGTTCGTTCCTAGCGGTTAATCAATTTCAGCGCCATTAAGAGCTTTTCGCGATCTGCTGTAAAACTACTGCGCACCCAAAGCGCTTTTAACGCCTCAAGGACTTTACCCATCTTTGGCCCCGGCTCTACACCTGCGGCTTGAAGGTCTTTGCCTGACAGCGGAAATTCTGGCGGTGTCCAGCCCATTGCTAAATCTGCAAGGCTCATCCAACGGGAACTGATGATGGCATCCTCTTCGCCTGCCGCTCTGACACGCGCGCGGTCAATCACGACTTGCTTACCCGCAAAATAAATGGCCTTCATTTTCTCGCCATCGCTCGCATGCGGGTCTAGCGCGGCTGAGCTATCAGACCATGCCCGCAAACGAGTAGTCTCTTTGGTGCTCATTTTTAAACGCTTACAAAGTAGCGCCATTTGAAGAGGCTCACGCGCGCTCATCGCCATGAGGCGCAATAGTGGATCGGGCGTCATGGCTTCTCGGCGTTCAAGCATCACCATTTTTGACATGCCTTCTGCATTACTCGCTTCTGGCAAAAGCGTATCGAGAATTTCATTGGTGAGCATAATCCGCACAGAGCGCGATGGGTCTGGGGCATTGAGCAGTTTTTTAAGCTCAGACCAAACGCGCTCGGCAGAAAGCTTTTTAAGACCTCGCCTATTTTCGCGGCAGGCTTTTAGGGCTGCCGCATCAACTTTCCCGCTTCCGCCATACCAGGCCAAAAACCGAAAGAAGCGCAAAATTCGCAAATAGTCTTCTTGGACCCGTGCCTGCGCGTCGCCGACAAAGCGAAACTTCATCGCCTCTAAATCGTCAAGGCCTTGGCCTGTTGGATCAAAAACCTTGCCCGCTAAATCTGCATAAAGAGCATTGATTGTCAAATCCCGCCGCTGCGCATCCTCGGCCCAATCCGTCGTAAAAGCGACAACTGCGCGCCGGCCATCAGTCTCGACATCTTTGCGCAAGCTTGTGATTTCAAAAGGCATTTTGTCTATAATAGCCGTTATCGTGCCGTGCTCAATCCCCGTGGGAACATGTTTAATTCCGGCCTTATCCAGCGCCTCAATGACCTGCGTCGGGTCAAGCTGCGTAGCAATATCAATATCCCCAACCTTTACACTCATCAGGGCGTTGCGCACACAGCCGCCGACGAAGCGAAGCGAACCTTTCGGGAAGGCGGCAAATAACGCCGCGATATCATCGCCCTGCATCCAAGGAAATTGTTGTGGGTTTAAATTCGTCATAGCGCCTGTCTAGACTAGAGTCCTAAGCCGTCCATCCTTTTCTTTCCCCAATTGCGATAAGCCTCGGGGAAGCCTGTCTCTGTAATACCCCGCTCCACCGCAAGAACAGAGATTAGACTGCGAGAGCGTGTCGGCGTTTCAGGTTCTAGCCTATAGAGAGGGTGCTCAAACATCTCTTTCGCGTCAATCATGGACCACCCATTGTCCTTTAGGGCCGTCAAGGCGTCATCTAAGAACAAACCATTTAGCACATTATGATGCATTAACATTGAGTGCGGTATATCTAGGTAACCAATGCGTTTCGCTAAGCTTTGAAAATGTTCGGCTAAGGCAACGACGGCCTCAACATAATAGTCGCGGTAAGGCTCCAGCTCTGCGTTGGGGTCGTTTTTAAGGCGCGTCTCTAGACGACTCGCCGTGTACCAATCTATTGTCTCTATTGTCACGGCGGCGTTTTGGAATCCGTTGGCTTTCATAAATTTGCGATAGTCGGAGATTTTTTCAGGGGTGCCGCCCTCAGCTAAATAGGGGAATCGCAGAATTTTCTCATAGGTAGAATATTTAGAGAGCAAGATATCATTCTTAAGAATATCGGCTTTGACCTGTTCCGCACTTTCATCCGATGAATTCAAGTGCGTATAAGTGTGATTGCCAATCATGTGCCCTGCATCTGACCAACTCTGCACCACTTCATCCCCGAACATCGTATCGACGAAGCGCCCTGTTACAAAACCTGCCGCCTTGTGTTTATGCTTGGCAAAAGCTTCCAAGATGCGTTCATTGCGCTCGCGCGGGTTCAAACGAATATTAAACCCCAGATCAAAATCATCCATCGTCACGGCAATGCGCTTGGCAGGCTTCGTCACGATAGAGGGCGCGCACCCGCCCAATGCCAGAGCGCCAATAATAAAGCCGCGTCTATTTAGCATCTCAATACTCCGTTTCAAAAACGCCGAGGTAACTACGCTGATAAAGCCTATACATCATCATCGCAGTCATCCCCCAAATATTGCGGTGGGTTCCGTCATCACTGTCATATGGCATATCATAAAGACGGTGATTGCGGCCGTCGAAGAATATGTCTCGCGCAACATGGTTTTTCGCGTTCATCAGAAAAGACAAAGGCGTCTCAAACACATCTTCAACTTCATGAGGGTCGGCTATTATCTTAGCATCGGCGTTCACGATCCCGACAAAGGGCGTAACGCGATATTCACTAACGGCGTTAAATGACGGCAGGCGGCCAATCATTTCTATGTCTTTCGCTTTAAGGCCAACTTCTTCTTCCGTTTCTCGCAGCGCGGCCTGCAAAGCTGTTTCGTCTGTCTCCCGTTTTCCCCCCGGAAAGGCAATTTGTCCGGGATGTTGCGGCATAGTCTCTGGCCGCTGCGTCAGGATTACCTGCCATTCATCACGCATGACAAGCAGCATAAGCACCGAGGCTCCGCGCTGTCCCTCACGCTTAAGCTCATCCGCCCCATCAGAAATATCGACAGGTAAGAGGCCAGTGAGGAGCTTAGAAATAATAGGGTCAGAATCAAACATTCCTGTTCTGATAGCGGAAGATACCGATAATTTCTATTCGTGTTACAGTATGGATGTAAGTTTCAGCCATATCCTTAAATCTCATGGGCCCCTGCAGGGCCTAAGGGGAAGAAAATACCGCTCGCCCAAATCCCAAGCTGCTTGCCTTGGGGCGTAGCGCGCTCGACCGCATGTTCGACGAGTTCATAGAAAACGGGACGATTTAGAGCCGCTTCAAGCCGTCCGCGCACCGTCACAAATGGCGCAGGCTCCAAAGTCTTCGGATCTGTGTCGACGCGGATGTGGTGTATTTCACCTGCTTCAACAACTTCATCGAGATTTGTAGTAAAGAAAACGCGCTGCTTCTTCCCGTCACCTTCAATGTCTACTCTCACGGCGATGAAATGCCCCCGCTCTACGGTGATCTGTATCTTTTCCACGGGCGTGACCAGATATGTCTCGCCGTCCTCATCTTTGCGCAAAATTGAAGCAAATAAATCAACCAAGCCTTTGCGCGTAATTCGGGAGCCTTCATGCCACCAGGATCCGTCAGCTTTGATGACCATATCCATTTCGCCGCAATTTTCAGGATGCCAGTTTTCGACGGGGCGCTGCCCGTCTTCAGTGTCCTCAAGCGCCTTCATTAAATCCCCCAAAGAGAAGTCTGAAGGTGAGGACTGCGACTTACCGCCATTTAACGTGTTTTTCATGGACATTACTCTAAGCTTATCCCATCACTTTTCAATATAGCACTGACTCTTACGGATTCCCTTTATGAACATGCAAACCGACATAAACGTTCCTGCAAATACTGAAAAAGCAGCGGAGAAGGCCTCGGCGCAACTCGCCAAGGCCAAAGCTGAAATCGGCAATGTAATATTGGGCCAAGATAAGGTCGTCGAACTTTCTATCGGCGCCATGCTGTCTGGCGGTCACGCCCTATTGGTCGGCGTCCCAGGCCTCGCGAAAACTTTGCTTGTCGAAACGCTGGGGACAGTTTTAGGGCTAAATGAGAAACGCGTGCAGTTTACGCCTGACCTTATGCCGGCTGATATCATCGGCTCTGAGGTCCTTGAAGAAACGGCAAAGGGCAAACGCTCATTCCGTTTCATTCCAGGTCCTGTTTTTTGTCAACTTCTTATGGCTGATGAAATAAACCGTGCTTCACCGCGCACACAATCTGCTCTCCTTCAAGCCATGCAAGAGCGTTTCGTGACTGTGGCGGGGGTGCGCCATGACCTGCCCGCCCCTTTTCATGTGCTTGCGACGCAAAACCCTATTGAACAAGAAGGCACCTATCCTCTGCCCGAAGCGCAGCTTGACCGCTTTCTCTTCCAAATCGATGTCGGTTTCCCTGACCTGGGAACAGAGCGCGATATCTTAATCGCCACGACAGGCGCAAAAGATGCAACGGCTAAAAAAGTTCTGACGCCAAAACAGCTCATGGATATGCAAAAGCTTGTGCGCAAACTTCCTGTTGGGGAGAAGGTCGTAGAGGCCATCTTGACCCTCGTGCGTAATGCACGGCCAGATCAATCCGCCCTTAATGAGATTAAAGCTGATGTCGCGTGGGGCCCAGGCCCGCGGGCGGGACAAGCGCTCATGCTAGCCACCCGCGCCAAAGCGCTTATGGATGGCCGCCTGTCGCCCTCTATTGATGATGTGCTGGAGCTTGCCACGCCCGTTTTGCAACACCGTATGGCGCTAACCTTCGCGGCCCGCGCCGATGGTAAATCCATCTCGCAAACAATCGCGAAGCTGAAAGAAAGCATCGCCTAACCCAGATGGCTGCCGCTGCCCCCTCTACTGTTGAGCTTCGCCGCCGCGCTGAACGGCTCGCCGCAGGCTATCCAGCGTTGCTGGCCGAAGCAGAACGCGTTGCCGCTGTTGTCGCGCAGGGCGTTCATGGACGGCGGCGTCCCGGGCAAGGCGAAACCTTTTGGCAATACCGCAATTACCAGCCATCTGATGCAGCTAACCAAATTGACTGGCGGCGATCAGCGCGCGGCGATCATGTTTATATCCGCGAAAATGAATGGGAAGCGGCCAATACGGTCTATTTCTGGCGCGACGGCTCAGAAGGCATGGATTGGTCATCTTCCAAGAAATACCCCACGAAACGAAACCGCGCGACGGTGCTGTGTATGGCGATGACCTCCCTCTTAATGCGCGCGGGTGAACGCTGCGCAGTAATGGGCGAAAGTGAACGCGCCCGCTCTGGCCGTGTCGGACAAGAACGAATTTCCCGCACCTTAGCCCACACCGCAGGCCCCTCTCGCAGTCTTGATGCTGACATCCCTGCTTTTGCGCGGTTAGTTATTGCGTCGGACTTCCTTGAAGCACCCGAGATTTGGCGAGAGCGCTTAGCGCGGCTTTCCGGGCGTCCCGCCAAAGGCGTGTTGCTGCATGTCATCGACCCTGCCGAGCGCGAATTTCCTTTTAAAGGACGCGTGCAGTTGCACATCCCCGGTCTCTCAAAGCTTGAGCCCATTTTAGTAGGACGGGCCGAGAAAGCGCGTGAAGACTATCAAGCCAAATTCGCAGCCCATTGCGAGATGCTCGACCGTACAGCATCACGCCTTGGCTGGACTGTCGTGAGGCACTATACGGATAGGCCTCCTAACACCGCGCTTACAGCGCTCTACACAGCTATGGCAGGGTCTCACATATGACCTTAGGCGGATTAACCTTTCTCGCGCCTTTGACGCTATTAGGCCTATTAGCTCTGCCCATAATTTGGTGGCTGCTACGCGTCACGCCGCCTAGTCCCAAAAAAGAAGTGTTTCCGCCTTTACGTATCCTGCAGGATGTCGTGACCGAGGAAGAAACGCCCGACAGCACGCCCTTATGGCTGCTGCTTTTTCGTATCTTGATGGGCGCAATTATCGCCATCGCCCTTGCTCGCCCTATTTTACAGCAAGCTGACGGCATAACGACGCGGCCCCTCACTTTGGTCATAGATGATGGCTGGGACGCCGCGCCTAATTGGAACAATGTTATTCGCGAAGCCGAAGCCAAAATCGCAGATGCTCGCCGTAAAAATGTTGATGTGTTGTTACTCACAACGGCGGAGCCCAGCGCCGCACCAAAATTTGTACCCGCCGAAGATGCTATGCGCGCCGTAAAAGCCCTACGCCCCAAAGCCCTCCCGCCTCAACGCGGTAAAGCCGCTAAAGCCTTGGACGGGATAGACCTGTCCCCCAGTGACGCTATTTGGCTGTCTTCTGGCATTGGGTTTGGCCAGGCAGATATCCTTAGCACGGCTTTAAATACGGCGAGTAAAACGACGCGCCTAGACCCACTATCTGACACCTCTATCCTGATGCCAGGCGAAACCCGCGAAACCCCAGACGGATTTAAGGCTGTTTGGCACCGCACGAACGCGGCGGGCCTGCGCAGTTCAGAAATCATTGCCAGCGGAAAAGATGGACGCGTTATAGGCCGCGCGGATATCAGCTTTGCCCCCGGCGCGGCGCGCGCTGAGGCTGAATTTATACTCCCAAGCGAGTTACGCTCTCGAGTCAGTCAAATTCGCGCAACAGGCGTTACCTCAGCGGGCGCAGTAAAATTGCTCGACGATAGTTGGGGACGTCCTCTTATCGGGGTCGTGACGCCGCCAAAGGATATTTCCAGCCCGCTACTCTCCGAGCCATTTTATGCAAAAACAGCGCTCGCGCCTTATGCCGATATCTATGAAGGCACAATTGAAGATCTTCTACCGCTCTCGCCCAGCGTCATCATCATGCCCGATATTTCCCGCACGATTAATGACGAGGTTAAAAACTATGTTGAAACAGGCGGTCTGCTATTGCGTTTTGCAGGCGAAAAACTCGCCGAACGTCCTGATGAGCTATTGCCTGTAGTGCTGCGCGGCGGCGGCCGGGCTTTGGGCGGCGCGCTAACATGGGAAGACCCGCAGCGCCTTGCGACCTTCACGAGTGAGAGCCCTTTCTTTGGCCTGTCTATTCCCGAAGATATTACAGTCCGCCGCCAAGTTATGGCCGAGCCTGGCACGCAAACAGATATCCGGACGTGGGCCCGCCTTGAGGACGGCTCACCCGTTGTGACCTCATCGACACAAGGCTTAGGGCGCATTGTGTTGTTTCACGTGACGGCGGGACCAGATTGGTCAAACCTTCCAGTTGGGGGTTTATATGTTGAAATGTTGCGCCGTATCTTGCCGCTTGCTCGCGCAACGCCCAACCGAACGCAAGAGAGCACAGGCGACTGGGTCGCCGAACGTGTTCTCAACGGCTTTGGCCGTCTCGAGACGCCCCCCATTGAAGCCGCAAGCATTGCCGATGACGCCTTTGCAACAACCGATATTAGCGCCCAAAATCTGCCGGGTCTTTACCGCCAAGGCGCAAGACGGCAAGCGCTAAATACGGTCAAGAATCCCGAGAACTTAAAAGCCATAGGAACGCAGTCAGGTGTTTCCGTTGCAAGTTACGGTAAGACCAAAGATAGAACGATTGGGGGATGGTTGCTAGGAGCCGCTTTACTAATGTTAGCGCTTGATGCGTTTTTTGCCCTTTCAGCTTCGGGCCGCCTCGCCTATTTAAAACCGAGGTTAAACAAAGGCGTAACGTCGTTATTGATTGCCGGACTACTCTTTGTTCCGACTGAAATTTTCGCCCAAGATAGTAATAAAAATAAAAACTTAGACGCCGCGACAGCTCTTCATCTCGCTTTTGTCAAAACAGGAAATGGACGCGTTGACCGCATGAGCGAAGCCGCGATGGAAAGCTTAGCGCGGCAACTTACAGCCCGCACGACCATCGAACCAGCTGGCGCAAACGGCATCAATCCAGAAACAGACGACCTCGTTTTCTATCCCTTCCTCTATTGGCCGGTCACAAGAGATGCCCAGCCCCTTTCCGACGTTGCCTCAGCCAAGCTCAACGCCTACATGGCCGGCGGCGGAACGCTTGTATTTGATACGCAAGACGAAGGTGAACGTGCCCTACGCAGCGGGGAGACCCATCCCGGTATCGCAGCCATCACCGCTAATCTGGACATTCCTGCCCTAACCAAAGCGCCTGAGGACCATGTCCTGACCAAATCATTTTACCTCCTGCAAACCTTCCCAGGGCGCTGGGCCAATGGGACAATCTGGGTAGACCGCGATACGAACGGCGCAGCGCGCGACGGCGTAAGCTCTGTTATATTGGGCAGTAATGATTGGGCCGCAGGCTGGGCGATTGATGAAGACGGCAATGATCTCGCTGAGCTTGAAAAAGACATACCCCGCCAAAGGGAGATGTCGATACGCTTTGGCGTCAATATCGCCATGTATGCTTTGTCAGGTAATTACAAAGCCGACCAAGTTCATGCCGCAGCGCTGGTTGAAAGATTAGGGCGCCAAAGGCGTGAACCTACTGACCTTGGCAGAGATGGGGAGAACCAGCCGTAATGCTTGATCGTCTCCCAAATATGGCTTTCGATCCTCTATTGCCTATCGGCTGGATTGCAGCCCTTGGCGTCTTAATTTTCCTTGCTGCTTTGGCGGCGGGTGTTGGGCGGTTGCGCAGTTATTTTTTGCGTTTACTCGCGGGACTATTCCTGATCCTTGCGCTCCTTAACCCCCAAACAGTCATCGAAGATCGCGAGCCGCTCCAAGATGTTGTACTCGTGATCAAAGACGAGTCTGAGTCGATGAAACTGGGTCAGCGCGACGCGGCCTCAAGCACAGCTTATCAAGCGGTGATGGCGCAATTAAACGCAGACCCGTCACTTGATGTGACCACATCCCTTATTCGTCCCGATAGTGACGGAACGCGCCTCACGACCTCCCTGATTGACGGCCTTGGAAACTTACCCGCCGCGCGCCTCGCAGGGGTTATCGCTATCACGGATGGCCAAGTCCATGACCTTCCTCAAAATCCAGAAGCACTCTTGCCTGAAGGGGTGCCTTTCCACTCCATTATTATTGGCGAAGAGACAGCCCGTGACCGCCGCATCAGCGCCATCGTCGCGCCTAAATATGGCCTCGTCGGAGAGCAAGCGGAGTTCGAGTTACGCGTTGATGACCCTGGCTTTGAAGGGGAACGCGCCAATATTGAGATTAAGCTGAACGGCGAGACCAAAGCCCGCTTCCCCGCCACAATTGGCAACCGCATATCAATCCCGATTGAGATAGAAAGACGCGGCCCAAATACCGTTGAACTGACCGTGCGAGCGGCCGAAGGTGAACTTACTCTCAACAATAATGTCTTCGTCGCTGAAATCTCTGGCATTAGAGACCGTATGCGGGTGCTACTGGTGACAGGCGAACCGCATAATGGCGGACGCTCATGGCGTAACCTGTTAAAGAGCGATCCCGCTATTGACCTTGTGCAGTTTACAATTTTGACAAATCCGCGCGTGAAGAACACCAATGCGCGGCAAAGCGAGTTATCGCTTATTCGGTTCCCAACGGATCAGCTTTTCGAAGACAAGCTTGATGAATTTGATCTCATTATCTTTGACCATTTTCGCCGGCGGTTTTCCCCAAGCCGCAGCGGACGCTCTGCGCCCATATTACCGCCCATTTATCTTCAAAATGTGGCGAGATATGTTGATAATGGCGGAGCCCTTCTTGTCGCCGCAGGACCAGCTTTCGCCTCTAGCAGTAGTATATACCGCTCGCCGCTGGCCGCAGTCCTGCCAACGCGGCCTACAGGCGAGACGACAAATGAACCCTTCAAAGCAGAACTAAATGAAAAAGGACGCCGCCATCCCATCACCTCCAGCTTTGCCGGTAAAGAAGACCAAACATGGGGCGAGTGGTTCCGCATCATTGATAACAAACCCATTAGCGGCGATGTTTTGATGGAAGGCCCAGGGGCCGCGCCGCTCCTCGTCATTGATAAAATTGGAGAAGGCCGTGTTGCTATGCTGATGTCCGATCAAGCTTGGCTCTGGGCTAAGGGCTTTGACGGCGGCGGGCCTTATTCTGAGATGTTTCGCCGTACGGCGCATTGGCTTTTGGGCGAACCTGATCTAGACGCCGAAAAACTGACGGCCACAGCCGAAAACGGCCTTTTAGCCATAGAGCGCCGCACACTCGAAAACGGCTCGCAGAGCGTGGTCGTTGAAAAACCAGACGGAAGCAAAGAAACTGTGCGCCTGTCCAGGACGGCAAATGGCGTCTATCGCGGTAGCGTCAAATCAGCAGGTCAAGGTGCCTACCGCCTTGCCAGCGGAGACGTCTCTACCATCACAGCGATTGGATCGCTCAACCCCAAAGAATATGCCAGACTTCAGCCTACGACGGAGATTTTGACGCCCCTTGCTGAAGGGACAGGCGGAGCTTTATTCGCGTCGCAGCTAACAGGCGATATCCCCACAATAAGGCGTGTAGAAGCCGGAAAAACAAAATCTGGCTCAGATTGGATGGGTCTCATTGCCCATGAAGATTACGCGGTTACGGCGTCCAAGCGCTCCCCGCTCGCGCCGGGCTGGCTATTTTTCGCATTGGCGCTGATGGCAATGGGCGGGGCGTGGCTCCGCGAGGGTAAATAAAGCGCTGTTATTCTGACTGGAACTGGGCGGGATTTCCCGTCACAACAGCCTTATCGAAAGATAATTCAACGGGACTGACCATGACTATTTTAAGATCACTTATATTGGCTATTAGCCTGTTCGCTCTTCCAAGCGCCGCCGCGGCAGCGGACCCTCTTCCCGAAGATGCAGAACTTGTCGAAGAACTCCCAAATAAGAAGCTTGAACGCCGCGGCGAGCGCATTAAAGGGCCCATCACATCCGTAGGTGCAGGCGCGATGCTCTTTGCAAGTTTTGATGAAAATGCTGATTACAAAATCAATGCTGCCGAATTCACAGCGGGTCTTAAGACAGCGTTTAACTCTGCTGATAAAGATACATCAAAAACTCTCAGCCTATTTGAACTGGAAGATTGGCGTCTGGCCGCTTTAGGCTCGCTTGATGCTGCGCCTGGTAACCTTGCTTTTGACAAAGACTATGACCAGCGCGTCACCCGCGCGGAATTCGATTACGCTCTTAATTTCGTTTTCAACGCCGGAGACAAGGACGATGATGGCATTTTAGAGTTTTCAGAACTTGTGAAAGTTTTTGAGATGCCTCGCCGGCCCGTCCTTGAAGATGATGAGGACCCCATAGCCCGCATTAACCGAGAGGGCCGACGCCAAGAGCAACGCCGCCGAGGGTATTAAATTACAGGCTAACGTGTCTCTGCTGAATTTAGCGTGATATTCATCTGGCAACGTTAAGTGTTTTTTACCCTTATTCCGATAAGCAAGCCTCTGGATTATCTTAGAGGCTGTCATGCGTTTTTCAAAACTTACCTTAATTGCCGGCGTTTGCGCGCTGGCTTTGTCGGGGTGCCAAATTGCTAAAACGTCTGGGAAAGTCGCCGCTCTCCCCTTCAAAGCCGTTTATAAAACGGGCGAATTTGCAGGCAAAACAGTTTATAAAACAGGTGAGCTTGCGGGGAAGTCCGTTTACTATACGGGCAAATATACAGGCAAAGGCGTCTATGAAACGGGAAAATTCGCAGGCAAGTCTGCCGTAGGAGTTGGTAAAGGCGTTTATTATATCGGCACTGTCCCCGTAAAAATCACTGATAAGGCCCTGGATACAACGGCCAAAGTTCTGACAGTTACGACCCAGGCCGTTGATGTCAGCGGCAAGGTTGTAACCACAGCGCGCACTATTCAGTCATCAGAGCTTGAAGCCGAACTTGCGGCCATTAAGGGCGTGAGCAACATTCTAAATGTCGTTGTCGACGCCATCACTTAAAACGGCTCACATAGATGTGACAGCCTAGCCGCATTGAAATGAGGCCAAATTTGTGTTATGTCATCTCCATCACAGGAGACTAAAAAATGCGTTCCGTCCTAACCTCATCCCTAATCGCCCTTTCATTTGCAATTGCAGCGCCTGCATTGGCCAAAACCCATGGCTATGACACAACTGTGTCCGCGCCTTTAACCTCAGCCGTTAAAATTGAGGTCGTTCTGAGCGAAGATATGGCTCACCGCGCTAATAACTTACCGGAAAAACTCAGCGACCGTAGCGGCGCCAGAGGATTTAACTCAGGGTTTTCAGGCAATGGTTTCTATGGAGACCGCGACCTAGAACGCTTAACGGAGCGTCTACACTCCAAATTTGAGAAAAAACTCTCCAAAAAGGGTATCGAAGTTTCGGATACAGCCCCAACTGTTCTGCGCATTACGATTGAAGACGCAAAGCCTAACCGCCCTACTTTTAACCAGCTCAGCAAAGAACCGGGACTATCCTATCAAAGCTTTGGCAATGGCGGCGCGGAGTTGCAGGCAGAATTGATTGCGGCAGGCGGGCAGTCTCTGGGCACCATGTCTTATCAATTCTATGAGAACAATATTCGCGATGCCAAATATGGCGGGACCTGGGGCGATGCCCACCGCGCCTTTGGCCGCTTTGCCAGCAAGGCTGCTAAGACATTGGCCAATTAGAGTAGCCCAACAGAAAAATCCACTACGGCACACCTAGATACTTGTGGGTCTGCACGCTCAGCCGCCATTGCGGATGAGCTAAGCAATAATCAATGGCCGCCTGCTGATTGTTATTTTCGGCGTGGGCGGCTTTTTTTATGCCCAAATAGCTGTCATCGCGCGGCTGTAAGCAGAAATTTTCAAATTCAAGATGCGTGAAATCTTCAGGCTTGTTCTCAGCTTGCGGGAAAACGAGTTTTAATTCATGGCCAGAGGTCTGAACTAGGTCAGCATTTGCTTTTGGAGATACGCATATCCAATCTAGCCCCTCTGGCGCTTTTATCGTCCCATTGGTTTCAACGGCAACTTTGAACCCCGCTTTGTGGAACGCCGTAATCAAAGGCCCGTCCAATTGCAGTAGCGGTTCTCCGCCTGTGCATATCACCCAAGGCTGTCCAGCTTTCTTAGTTCCATTGGATGGCCAATGCTTCGACGCCGCCTTCACCAAATCCTCGGCCTCTTTGAACTTCCCGCCATTAGGGCCGTTCGTGCCAATAAAATCAGTATCGCAAAATTTACAGATCGCCGAAGCGCGGTCTTTCTCGAGGCCGCTCCACAGATTACACCCTGCAAAACGAAGGAATACGGCCGCTATTCCCGTCTGGGCACCCTCGCCTTGGACGGTCAGGTAAATTTCTTTAACGCTATAAGTCATGCCGTATACTCCGCCCAGCCCTTGGCCCGAAGCACGCAAGCTGGACAAGTTCCGCAGCCATAACCCCAGTCAAAGCGCTCGCCCCGTGTTCCCCTATAGCAGGTGTGGCTATCCTCAATGATGAGGTCAATGAGCTTTTGCCCGCCAAGTGTTTCAGCCAGGTCCCAAGCCCCGGCTTTGGACAGGTGCATTAAGGGCGTTTCCAAGATGTAAGTCTTATCCATCCCCAAGGAAATTGCCAACATTTGCGCGTCTAATGTGTCTTTACGGCAATCAGGGTAGCCCGAAAAATCAGCCTCGCACATGCCGCCAATAAGCGCCGTAATACCCCGCCGATATCCAAGAGCCGCGGCAAAGTTTAAGAATATCAAATTCCGGCCCGGAACAAATGTATCGGGCAAACCTTCTTGGGTCATTTTAATTTCAGCATCACGGGTCAGAGAAGTCTCGCTAATGGCGCCAAGCGCCGAAAGATCAACAACATGATCTTCGCCTAGTTTTGTGCCCCATTTTGGGAACGCGGCGCGTATATTCGCTAAAACAACCTTACGGCACTCCATTTCAACCGCGTGGCGTTGTTCATAGTTAAATCCAATGGTTTCCACATGATCATATTTATCTAGCGCCCACGCCAAGCATGTCGCCGAGTCTTGGCCGCCTGAAAACATGATTAAAGCTTTGGTCTTTTGCGTCATGGGCGCGCCTATATCGCTTTAATTTACGCCTGACCAGTCCCCTTCGGCACAACTTGGTCTGGCTTGGCATCATTCTTGTATCTCTTGAGAGGAGAAAGAATCGGAATAATAAACGGCGAAGAGCGAATCTAAGATGAAAATTAAAACTATGAGATTCAAGAAACGCTATATCGCGATCGGCCTCATCGGTTTGGAGGTTGTGTCCATACCCGTCTCTGCTCAAATCATTGATAAGGTTGCATTCTCGGTGCCGCAAAAAGTTATATCTGTGCCTTTTCCGTCAGAAGCTGGTGTCACCAAATTCTTGGTCTCCTCCAATGCCCCATTCGCTGTAATTTCTGAAAATGCGATAGGTGAGTTTCAGGTGAATGTCCAAGTTAGCGGCCAAGTAAATGGGAACGCTTTCGGCTCAAACGCTCAATTGCCAGGCGCAGAATCAAGCTGCGCGGCACAAACCGCCGCGTCACCCACAAAAGTCTATGAAGCTGTCCGCAAAACAGCGGCGCAGCCGGGTGATGTCCTTACACAGGCCGTTATTGTGCAAATTCGGTATGACGCGGAGATCTCGCCAGATTTTAACATTATTACGCAAGATAAAGCTAAGCGTATTTCGAGTGCAGCAGCTTGCGAAACTACGCTGTCCTAATCGCGTCTAAAAACGCTTCGCCGTAACGGTCAAATTTCGTTTCGCCGACACCTGAGACGTCCAGCATTTCAGCGCGCGTCGTCGGTGTTTTAGAGACCATATCGATGAGCGTCGCGTCCGAGAAAACCACAAAGGCGGGTTTTCCAATTTCACGGGAAAATTCCATCCTAAGGGTTTTAAGCTTGGCGAGCAGTGACTGCTCGTCAGCGCTAAGCGCTGTCTCGATAAGTGCCTTACGCGCAGTCTTGGCTGATTTTGCCACGCGCCCCTTTGCAGGTTCTTTGCATTTGAACTTTGCCTGGCCTGCAAGAATATCAAGGGCGCCCGCTTCCAGCGTCAAAGCGCCGTAGCGGCTGATATCCATTGTTAAAACCCCTGCTGCCACAGCTTGCCGAATAAGGGCCTGCATATAAGGTTTCGCATAGTCGCTGCCTTTGCCAAAGGCGTCTAGGCCGTCATGGGAAAATTGCACGATGCGGTCCGTCGCCTCCCCGCGCGCGACCGCAATAACATGTGTTGTCCCAAAGCGCTGACCCGTCTGCGAGATGGCGGAAAATAGCGCCTTAGCGGGCTCGGTTGCATCAATCATTTCGGGCGGAGAAATACAATTATCACAATTTCCGCAAGGCGCCTGGTTTTCCCCAAAGTAATTGAGCAAGACCTGCCGGCGACAACCAGACGCTTCAGCGTAACCCAGCAGCGCATCTAGGCGCTTATGCTCTCGCATTTGATGCTCACTATCGGAGCCATCCTCGCTGATAAATTGACGCCGCATGCGGATATCATCAAGCCCGTAAACAAGCGCTGTAACGGCAGGTTGTCCGTCACGCCCTGCTCGGCCGATTTCCTGGTAATAAGCTTCAAGGCTTCCTGGAATATTCGTATGATAAACAAAACGAATATCGGGCTTATCAATACCCATACCAAACGCAATTGTCGCAACTATTACAACTCCGTCTTCAGCCATAAAACGTTCTTGATTTTCGAACCGCGTTTCTGACGGCATACCTGCATGATAAGGCAAAGCATTATAGCCTGCCGCCTTCAACACGCCTGCAAATTTCTCGGTGTTTTTACGCGAAAGGCAATAGACAATACCTGACTGCCCTTCTGTCGTTTTCATAAACTCCAAAAGCTGCTGCGAGCGATTGCGCAAAGGTGAAACGGCGAGTGATAGATTCGGGCGGTCAAAGCCTTGAACCATTGTTTTACCGCGGCCCCCGAAGAGTTTATCGGCAATATCTTGGCGCGTGAGTTCATCCGCCGTGGCCGTAAAGGCTGCAACTCTGGCGTCCGGGAACAGATCTTTTAAATCTTGGAGCTGCGCATATTCAGGGCGAAACGCAGGTCCCCATTTAGAGACGCAATGCGCTTCATCGACAACGAACATGGCGGGATTGAGCGCCTTCATCGCCGAGAGCATGCGTCCTGTCATGAGACGCTCAGGCGACATATAAAGCAGCTTCGCGCCGCCATGCGTCACAGATTGCCATTCAGCTATATTCTCTTCCCGTGTTTGGCCAGAATGTAGACAGCCGACTTTGACGCCGTTCATGCGCAAGCCTGCAACTTGGTTATCCATCAAGGCCACGAGCGGAGAGATTACGATAGTTGGGCGTTCAAAAAGCAATGCGGGAACTTGGTAGCACAGAGATTTACCTGCGCCCGTTGGCATAACCGCAAGGATCGACTCGCCGCCCACTAGCGCATTAATCACTTCTTCTTGGCCGGGGCGAAAGCCAGGAAAGCCAAAGGTATTTTGAATTATCGACTCAGCGCTGGACATGTCACATGTCGTGGCCTTGCGCGAAGCAAATTGCAACGGTAAGAGCCGCCTTATGGTTGATAATTATGATGAAAGCCGCTCCAGCGGCGCTGCCCTTACCGCTTCGATAGAAGAAGATAAGGATAAGCGCGGAAAAGCGCGAAGCGTGAAGCCGCTGCGTCAGCTTTGGCCATTTATTGCGCGTTATCCTTTCACGCTCAGCGCTTTTCTAGTATTTCTTATGTTAGCCGCCCTCTTGAACCTTGGCATTACAGAGGCTTTCCGTGTTATTGTAGACTGCGGATTTGGAGGTGACAAAACTGTCTCTGAGAGCTGCTCTCGGTATGCTCTCGGCGAGACGAATCAGATGGGCTCATATTTTAAATTCGGTATGATCGTTGGACTCGGGCTGGCGGTTTTTAGTGCCTTGCGCTTCTACTTCATCAGTGTGTTAGGCCAGCGCGTGATAACAGACATTCGAACGGCAGCTTATGATAAACTCACACGTTTATCCCCAGAGTATTTTGAACGCGTGCACACAGGCGAAGTTCTCTCGCGCTTGACCACAGACACAACATTGATTGAGACTGTCATCGGCTCGTCTGTTTCATTTGCGGTTCGCTCTATTGCTGTATCGATAGGTGCGCTCATTTGGATGTTTCTCATTAGCTGGAAGCTTACCTTGCTCGTCGCTGCGATTGGCCCAATTGTTCTCGTGCCAGCAATACTTATTGGCAAACGCATACGTACCCTATCGATGTCGAGTCAGGATAATCTCGCTAATGCTTCTGGCCGCGCAGGTGAAAGTCTTGGCGCTATCCAAACAGTGCAAGCTTTTACACGCGAAGCCAAGGAACGCGCTGATTTTACCAATGCGGTGGAGCGCACGTTCGACGCCCATAAAAAGCGAATTTTAGTCCGAAGCTTCATGACCCTTATTATTTTTGGTCTGGGGATGGTCGGCATGATTGGCGTGATGTGGTTTGGCGCTAGCGAAGTCGCGGCAGCTCAAGCAAGTGGCGGTGAGGATGGTCTTTCTAGCGGAATGATTACGCAGTTTACATTGCTAGCTTTTATGGTTGTCTCAAGCACTGGCTTTCTAACCGGAACGTGGACGGAGCTCCTTAGAGCCTCTGGGGCTACAGAGCGTGTCATGGAAATTCTCGGTGAAGACCCAATCATTAAAGCTCCCGAGAATCCAGCGCTCCTCACCAATGCAGAGGGCACGATAAGTTTTGAAAATGTCAATTTCGTCTATCCTTCCCGCCCCACAGAGCAAACTTTAAATGATGTAAGCTTTTCGATTAAGGCTGGCGAAACCGTCGCCTTGGTTGGACCATCTGGCGCGGGTAAATCAACTATCTTCCAAGTCCTATTACGCTTTTACGATACGCAGTCAGGACTCGTTACGATAGACGGCGTGCCCATCACAAAGCTCTCGCCACAAGACCTTCGCCGCCAATTTGCGATCGTACAGCAAAACACGCCGCTCTTTTCAGGCTCTGCTATGGAGAATATCCGCTATGGCCGTGAAGGCGCAACGGATGCTGACGTTATTTCGGCTGCGAAAGCGGCTTTTGCGCATGAATTTATTGAGAAATTACCCGAAGGATATCTCACGGATTTAGGCGAGTCTGCCGTAACGCTCTCGGGCGGGCAACGCCAGCGCGTCGCGATTGCGCGGGCCATCCTACGGGACGCGCCTGTTTTGTTGCTGGATGAAGCGACAAGCGCGCTAGACGCCGAAAGCGAACGCGCCGTGCAACAAGCTTTTGAAGATATGTCGAAAACAAAAACTACGCTCGTCATTGCACACCGCTTAGCCACTGTGCTCAAAGCTGACCGCATAATTGTGATGGATGAAGGCCGCATTATTGAAACAGGAACACATAAAGAATTGCTCGAGAATAAAGGCCTTTATGCCCGCCTTGCTAGGCTTCAATTCGATGCGACAGCTAGTCTGTAATGGACCTCGTTGCGGCGTAGAAATGGCGGTACGAAAGGCGCATCGTAAAATGCGTATTCAGGACCGCCGGTTATTTTTAGCCCCTGCGCTGCAACGAAATCATCTAATTTAGCTTGATGCTTTTTAAGGCTCTTCATCTTCCCTCGTCCCGAAAAGCGAATACTCACCTTCCTGTAAGGGTTGCTCTCAAAAATTCGAATATCTGGGTCTGTTGGCTTTGGGAGCGATTCCATAGAGTATTCAGACGGCATCATAAAATTTATTGTCCACTGTCCGTCTTGTTCAGGGGTTTGCATAACGGGCGCCGTCATCGCAATCTTTTCGCTCTTGGGTTTTTGAGTCACAGGCGACGTCATCGCAATTTTTGCGTTGGGTTGATTATCGCCAAAAATGAAAGCCGCGAGTTTACGAAAGCCTCTATTCGCGGCTTGGCCGCGATCCCCTGTCACTTTGACTTCAGCCAAAAGCATGGGGGGATATTCCCGTATCTCAAATTTACCCTCCGTCTTTACAACAGTATAATCAGGCTTTTCAGTTGCCATCGCATTTGCCCCCAACAGAAATGAGATGGCGAGCATAAAGCTCATCAAAATGTAGCGCATATTCAATCTCCATGCCTTACATACGGCGAAGATCTCTGGTTGGTCTTTTAAAAATGCAGTTCTTGGCAGGTCGTCGTGATTTAGGCTGTAACCTATTTTTCCAGCACCATTGCAGCCGCGCCGTAAAGCGCAACGAAATGCGCTTTCATCAGGCGAACTGGCACATCTTGTATGAACCAACTCCCATTGCCGCGCTGCCTAAAGCGGTCTTTGAAATTGGACTCCGCGATGAACGGGGATATGTGGCGCGTTACGCCGCCCGCTAATACCACGCCGCCAACAGCCCCCATAGTGAAGGCCGTATTGCCCGCAAAGGTCGCGAGAATATCGCAGAACATCAAAGCTGTTTCGCGCGAAACAGATTTAGGATTTACTTCAGCTGCGGCGACAACTTCATTTTCCCGTGTGCACGTGGCCGGCTCGCCTCTGATCTCGCATAGCGCCGTGTAAAGGCGATAAAGTCCCGGGCCCGAGATAAGCGTTTCCGCGGCTACATAGCCTAGCTTTTTCTGCCAATAAGAAAGAACTTGGACTTCAACATCATTTTGCGGCGCAAAAGCCGTATGCCCGCCTTCGGTCGGGATTATCAGCGGTGGTTTCCCCGGCAATATGCAGGACACACCCAGACCTGTCCCCGGCCCCATAACGGCAACCGGTTTATTGTAATTGACCTTGCCCTCTATCAAAATATCAAAGCCGTCATCTGGAATGACGGTCGCGCCATTTGCCATGGCAACAAAATCATTCAGGACAACAGCCTCTTCAAATCCGAATGTCTTGATGAGATTGTCTTCGGATACGATCCAATTCACATTCGTCATACGAATTTCATCGTCGAATTTTGGGCCCGCAAAGGCGAAAGCGGCGCGAGTCGGCTTGGCCTCTTGATGTGATAAATATTCCTTCACGACATCATTAAAGTGCCCATAGTCTTTGACGGCAAAGCGCTCCGAATGATGTAATTCTATTGTGCCAAGAGAGTTGCGCTGGGCCAAAGCCAAACGGCAATTCGTGCCGCCGACGTCCCCTACAACCGTCACAGGCCCCATTAGTTCATCCACTCTGGCTTACCAAGGACAGAGGCGCCTGCCTCGGAGTTATCGGCCTGAGCGCGCATAGGGGCAAACATATTCATACCTAGCGCGTCTAGATTCGCGGGCTTGGGGGCCTGGGCTAAAGGGCGCTGCAGCCAATGAGGATCAGACACGACATTTACAGTCTCGGCCTCTGGGTCAACACGCACGATGTCACCGCTTTTTATCTTAGCGATATTGCCGCCTGCAAGCGCTTCGGGATGCATATGGATGGCGGCGGGCGTCTTGCCCGAAGCCCCAGACATGCGTCCATCCGTGACCATCGCCACTTTAAAGCCCTTATCCTGAAGGGACCCTAAAATCGGCGTGAGTTTATGCAGCTCAGGCATGCCGTTGGCACGAGGGCCTTGGAAGCGCAAAACGACAACAAAGTCTTTTTCAAGCTCCCCAGCTTTGTGCATATCAATGAGTTTATTCTGGTCATCAATGACAATAGCGGGTGCTTCTACCAACCAATTATCCCGCTTAACCGCCGAAACTTTCATAACAGATCGGCCAATATTACCCTCTAGCAAACGCAAGCCGCCATCGGGACGGAAAGGCTTATCCACCGAGGTTAAGACTTCCGTGTCGAGACTTTCCTTCGGGCCGTCGCGAAAGAGGACCGTATCCGCTTCGGCATGCGTATTTTTGATAGGCTCGCGGGTATATTCAATGAGGCCCTCACCCCCTGCAACTGTTGTTACATCGGTATGCACGAGCCCTGCATCAATAAGCTGAGAGATCAAATAAGCCATGCCGCCAGCGGCATGGAAATGGTTCACATCTGCAGAGCCATTGGGGTAAATGCGGCAGATAAGCGGGACAGCGTGGGAGATATCAGAGAAATCATCCCAATTGATAATAATCCCTGCGGCCGCGGCAATAGCCGCCATATGTATCGTCAAATTAGTAGACCCGCCCGTTGCCATAAGGCCAACTAGGCCGTTTACAATCGCCTTTTCGTCAATGACGTAACCTGCAGGGGTAAACTCCTCGCCCAAATCAGTCATTTGCACGGCGCGGCGTGTTGTCTGCGCTGTGATCGCGTCTCGCAGCGGTGTATTGGGGTGGACAAAAGACGCCCCTGGCAATTGCATACCCATGATCTCCATGAGCATTTGATTGGAGTTTGCCGTCCCATAAAATGTGCATGTACCTGGCGCATGGTATGACGCGGCTTCGGCTTTCAATAACGCATCGCGGCCTACCTTGCCCTCTGCAAAAAGCTGACGGATTTTGGCTTTTTCGGGATTGGGGATCCCAGATGGCATCGGCCCTGCAGGCGCAAAAATCTGCGGAATATATCCGTAGCGCAGCGCGCCAATCATAAGGCCTGGAACAATTTTATCGCAGACGCCTAAATGTATCACGGCGTCGAACATATCATGGGACAGCGCAATTGCGGCTGAGTAAGCAATGACGTCGCGCGAAAAGAGCGAGAGCTCCATCCCGTCCCGACCTTGCGTTACCCCGTCACACATGGCGGGGACGCCGCCTGCAACTTGGGCCGTCGCGCCATTACGCCGCGCGGCATGCTTAATAAGGTCAGGATAGCCGGCAAATGGCTGATGCGCCGACAGCATATCATTATAGGCGGTGACAATCCCTATATTGGCCCATTTCGCGCCAAGGATTTCTGTTTTCTCCAGAAGAGGACAAGCCGCGGAGGCATGCGCGACATTGCCTTCTGATAAGGGCTTGCGCCGCGGTCCGGGACGGATATTAGCCTCAACCGCCGCTAAATAGGCTTTGCGCGATTTTGCGCTCCGCTTTTTAATGCGCTCAGTCACCATTTCTATCGTGGAGTTCATAGGCATGGGTTTAGGCCTCATCAGTAATTACGGTCAAGCGCTCACCCGCAGCGCGGAGCGCTTTAACGGGGGCATCATAGACGGATTTATCGGCGCTGGCTTTGAAGACATCAGCCTTTCCAGCGCCTGGTATTAACAGAATTATTTGCTTGGATGCCATGACAGCGGACAGCGTTAGCGTGATACGGTCGGGATGATCACCTGCGGCCGCACATCCCCGTGCGTCTATAGCCATAACTGTTTTTGAATTATCAATATTTAACGCGTCTATCAGCCCCTTAGAATTTGGGAACCAAGATGCTGTATGCCCGTCAAGCCCCATGCCCATCACGCAAACATCAAAAGGCCTGGGAATAAAAGAGATATTTTTCTCGCTTGTCTCGGCCCCTGCGGCAGGGCTCACGTCATGCGTTTTCAGCCCAATAAACCTAGCAGCTTTGGCCGCATTTTTTAGAAGCGTTTCATCCAAAAATGTTTCATTAGAGCCTGCTTTGCCCCGCTGGATCCAGCGATCATCAACCAACCCAATTGTGACTTTGTCCCACGGCAAATCCATTTCGCTTAGGGCTTCATAGACAGGGCGCGGGCTAGACCCGCCCGACAGCATCAAGCTCGCTTGGCCGCGCTCCGTGATCGCCGCTGTAATAGCCTCCGCGATTTGGCGAGAGGCGTTTTGAACCATGACATCACGCGAGGTAAAACTGTGATATTTAAAAGACTCGGGCACCTTAGCCCTTAGACCAGTGGTGATTATCGCGCGCCAACATATCATCTGCTTCGGGCGGCCCTTCACTACCTGCCGCGTAGAGTTCAGTTCGCTGACCTGAGTCTTGCCAGGCCTGCAAAATTCCGTCGACATATTTCCAAGCGGATTCGACCTCATCGCGGCGCATGAAGAGACTTAAATTTCCGCGCACAACGTCCATTAAGAGACGTTCATAGGCGTCGGGATAACGCGCCGTAAAATTATCAGCATAAGACAAGTTGAGCGGGAGCGTCTTAAGGCGCATGCCGCCAGCCCCAGGCTCTTTAACTTCGAACCAAAGCTTAACCGCCTCATCGGGTTGCAGCCGTATTACGAGCTTATTCGGATTTACCTGTGCATCCCCAAAAATAGAATGCGGGACGTTTTTGAATTGGATAATAATTTCAGAGCGCCGTGATGACATGCGCTTGCCCGTTCGCAAATATATCGGCACGCCCGCCCAGCGCCAATTATCGACTTCGGCTTTTATGGCAACATAAGTCTCCGTAGAGCTTTCCTCGACGTCAACGTCGCTCATATAGTCCGTTACGGCTTCATTATCGACCTTACCGCGTGTATATTGTCCGCGAACAGTTTTCTCTTTTACGGTTTCGGCTGTTAAAGGACGCAATGCCCGCAAGACTTTTATCTTTTCCGTACGCACATCATTTGCCTCAAGGGAACTTGGCGCTTCCATCGCCGTCAGACAGAGAAGCTGCAGCAAATGGTTTTGAACCATATCGCGCAAGGCCCCTGCCCCGTCATAATAAGACCCACGCCCGCCAACGCCAATAGATTCGGCAGCAGTTATTTCAATATGGTCAATTGCTTGGTTGGACCAAAGCGGCTCAAGCAGGATATTACCAAACCTCAATACCAATAAATTTTGCACTGTCTCTTTGCCGAGGTAATGATCGATGCGGTAAATATTGTTCTCTTTGAAAACCCGGCCCACACCCGCATTAATCTCGCGGGCGGATTCATAATCAGTGCCCAAAGGTTTCTCGAGGACAACTCTAGACTTCTCATGGACTAAATTTGCGTCTTCCAATCCTACACAAATATCAGCGAACATGCGCGGCGGCATAGCCAGGTAGAAAACGCGAATGAGGGTCTCTTCAGTCGAGAGTGCTTTGTTCAAGACAGACCAGTCTTTATCCGCCATGACATCAATTGAAACATAATCAACCAATTTTATGAACTTGGCCCATTGCTGCTTATCGAAATTCTTCTCTTTGGAAAATTTATGATAATTTTCTTCGATTAAGGCCTGATAGTCTGCGCGGCTATGCTTTGATCGTGACACCCCTATTATACGGCTATCATCTGAAATTTGGCCATCACAAAAACGGTGATAAAGAGAAGGTAAAAGCTTTCGCCGCGCCAAATCACCCGTACCGCCAAAGACGATAATTTCAAATGGCTCAACGGGTACAAAGGTAGACGCAGATGCAGTGCTGGCGTCGGTGTCAGTTTTCGATATATGCGTATTTTTCAAAGTAGCTGTCCCTTATTTAAGAGGGTTAAAACCCAAATTGACAGCGCTGTCAATTTAGAATTATTCGCGCTTTTTAGAGCTAGAGTCACGGATGATAAGTTTATGGTCAAGAACATAGGAGTCTAAACGGCTTTCAGCCTCCGGCGGATTAATCAGCAAACTCGCAGCGAGATGCCCCATTTGATGGATAGGTTGACGTATCGTGGTCAGTTGCGGCGTGATGATAGTGGCCAGCGGAGTATCGTCAAATCCTCCCAGAGATAAATCTCTCGGCACATCAATCCCTTTAATATTAGCGACAGACACGACGCCTGCGGCCATATCGTCATTACAGGCGAATATAGCTGTCGGAACATATTCTCCGCCAAGTAAAATCTGGGCCGCCTCGACACCTGAGCGGAAAGAATAATCGCCCTCAATTACCCAATCAGGATTTATATCTAATCCAGCCGACTCCATGGCGCTTAAAAATCCATTATAACGCAATGCCGAAGAATTGTGATCACCGTGACCCGAGATAAATCCAATCTTCTCATGCCCTTGCGAAATCAAGTATTCGGTCATTTCTTGCGCGGCCTGCGTATTATCCATCAATATTGCCGACATATCAGGATTTGGGTGCCGCGGAGAAATCGGCACATAGGGAATTCGCAGCCGTTTTAAGATGTCCAGTATATCTGGATTATCACAAAGCGGAGATGTTAAAATAATCCCGTCAACAGGCAGTCTCTCCAAAAGCCGTTCAACGTTTTCGCCTGCCTCTGTCCCCGCTATGTCCAGCGGCTCTACAACCAAATGGAAACCATTTTCACGGCACGCATCAATCGCCCCCCGCTGAATAGGCGCTATGTAATTGGGGCTTGGGCTCCTATCGTAGATCAAAGCAATCAGGTAAGATTTTGAGCTTGCCAGGCCGCGCGCAGCAAGGTTGGGTGAATAGCGGAGTTCAGACGCAACCCTTAAAACCCGTTCGCGCGTCTTTTTTGCGACATTGGGTTCATTATTGAGAACGCGGGAGACAGTCTTCATCGAGACTCCCGCCTCTTTTGCAACATCTGTTATCGTTGATTTCATCTTTTCCCCAAGCCATCAAAAAGCGCGTCGATTCGAACAAGTTTGACAGCGCTGTCGCGGAGCATCTAAGCACAAATATTCTACAAGAAAAAGACCGTAATCAATAGAGACTATTGGGCTATATCAGCCGTGATGAGCCTTCAATCACAAAGATTCCAAAAAAAGGCTTACAGTTAATAGCAGAAGACAACTGGGTGAAATCGCGAAAAGTAACTTAGAGTAAGTGACGCCTAGCTATTAAGAACACACAGAATATCTTAACGCAGCTCTATAGGCGTTCAAGGCCAAAACCCGTAAAACGATAATAAATTCAATAAATTAGGCGGCTTATAGACCTAGAAAAAGCGCCAAAAGGAAAACAACAACAACAATCAGTGCTTCCTTAATTTTGATAAGTGTCGTCATAATTTCTCTCTTTGATACATCTTTCCTACAATAAAGCGGCGGCCAAGTAAATAAATATCGGTGACAAAACACTCGAAATTTTTGTTACAGTTCAAAAAAGCTTAAGTTCAAAGCCGCTCATAGCTGCCCTTTGCCGCTGCATTTTTTCGGGCAGAGCCATTAACCTCTCTTACCAAAACCCTAAGGCCGAAATTACTAAGGATTAAGGTTTCCAAATTACTAATTGTTCATCGTTGAAATCGAGATGAGCCGAGTGGGGGCTCTGGCCGATATAAAAAAATATGCGCAAAGAAAATTAGCGCGAATAAAGAGGCTGAACATGTCATATAAATATTCCCGCCTGCTGTTGACCACAGCGGCAACACTCACACTTACCAGCTTAATGGCTGCCCCCGCCTTTGCGGGAGACCTAACCACTGGCTTATTCCTACGCGGCGCCGAGAGCTTAGGTGATTTATCAGCCGCAGAGCCAACGGGGCCATTAGAAGCGCCCAATGTTGGCGCAGGTTGTAATTTAGGGGACGGCGCAGAATCCGTCCAATGCGGCGTAAATTCTGATGCGTCAGGGTCAAGTGCATCTGCCTTAGGCGCGAACACAATTGCTAGCGGTGTCGGCGGAACAGCGGTTGGTAATAATGCCGATGCAGTGGGCAACCTTTCCACGGCAATAGGCGTTCATGCAAATACGGCGGGGATCGGCGCAAACGCCATCGGCCTTCGCGCAAGCGCATCTGGGAATTATGCGAATGCTATCGGGCGTAATGCTAACGCCGGCGGCGCAGGCGCCACAGCTATTGGTTTGGACAGCGCCGCCTCGGGCGATTACGCGCAAAGTTTCGGACGCAATGCGTCAGCATCAGGCGCGGCCTCTTTAGCTATGGGAACAAATGCCAGCTCCGGCGGCCCAAATTCTGTCGCTATTGGTAAAAACGCGGCGGCAAATTTTGCCAATAGCGTGGCTATCGGAAACGGCGCGGCTGCAACACGGTCAAACCAAATCATGCTGGGAAGCGCCACAACCACTTACACAATGGCCGGCATCAACTCTGCTGCCTCTCTTGGCCAACAACAGCCAGTTACGGGCATTCTCACAACAGATGCGGATGGAAATTTAGCGTCTGACGGCGGGGCGCTTTTCGCGTCAGTCGCAGATCATGAAGTTCGCATTACCGGCCTCGAAGGCGGGATGTCGCAAGAGATGAAGGACACGGCGGACGCAATGGCTGAGCAGGCCGCTCAAATTAAAGGCGGCGGCGCCGCCACGCAGGAAGCTGTAGATGTTGGCCCGACAGGTGACCCCGTCGAGGCCCCCAATATTGCGGATGCCTGCCAAGCCGGCGACGGCCCAGATAGTCTCCAATGCGGCATCAATGCCGATGCCTCCGGCTCTAGCGCCACAGCTCTTGGCGCAAACACAGTCGCAAGCGGTGTCGGCGGGACAGCCGTCGGCAATAATGCAGATGCTGTAGGCAATCTCTCCACGGCAATTGGGGTTCACGCCAATGCAACGGGGGTCGGCGCAAACGCCATCGGCCTTCGGGCAGATGCGTCCGGCAACTACGCCAATGCCATTGGCCGTAATGCAAACGCCTCAGGCGCGGGCGCCACAGCCATTGGCCTAGAAAGTGATGCAAGCGGCGCTTACGCGCAAGCCTATGGCCGTAACGCAAATGCTTCAGGCCCTGCCGCTCTGGCAATGGGCGCTGACGCGCAAGCAACAGCCTCAAATTCCATCGCAATTGGTAACGGAGCCTCTTCGGGATTTGCCAATAGCGTGGCTATCGGAAACGGCGCAGCAGCGACGCGCTCTAACCAAGTGATGTTAGGGTCCATGACAAGCACTTATACTCTCGCAGGCGTAACATCTGCCGCTTCTCTCGGGCAGCAACAAGAGGTCGTCGGACTACTCACAACAGATGCTAGCGGGAACATCGCTTCGGATGGCGGGGCGCTTCACGCGACAGTCGCAGATCACGAAGTTCGCATTACCGGCCTCGAAGGCGGCATGTCACAAGAGATGCGGGACATATCAGATGAAATGGCGGGAACGGCCGCGGATTTTGCCGACGATGCAGTGGCAGTTCCGGGCAGCCCCACTCAACATCCCTCTAACCCTTATGAAGGCTCGATAAGAGTGGCTGATACGGGCACAACAGGCGAACCTTATGCGCCCGATACGGCGGCTATTCCTGATGGGCCAACGACACACCCGTCAAACCCCTATTACACGCCCATCAAAGCCGCGCGTTCTGTTGCAGAGCCCGCTCCGAATTCGCTTTACGGTTCAAATCTTGATGTCACGACACAGCAAGGCGCAACCAATTCCGGCAATATCTCCACTAATGCAAATAACATCGCGACAAACGCGCAGAATGTTGCTGTGACGTCTCAACGCGTTACCGTAAATTCTCAGCGCATTGCTGGCAATGCGGCGGGTATTTCACAAAACGCGCAACGCATTGAGCTTGCGATGGGATCCATCCTCGACAACTCACAATCTATTATGCGCAACACTGAAGAAATCTCGGAGCTCAGCTCGGGCTTAGCGGCTGTCACCGCCCTCCCCGATATGTATCTCTCGCCTGACGCAAAATGGTCAGCGGCTGGCGGTGTCGGCATGTATGGCGATGATGTTGGCGTCGGCGCAACACTCGCCGTTCGCGCGGGCCGTAACTTCGCCATTGGCGCAAGTGTCGCCTCAGCCGGCGAAAAAGCGACAGGCAAATTACAGGTGCGTTACGAAGGTTTCTAATCACACTTGAATAAACCAAATAAAGCCGCCTCTTCGATAGTCTCGGAGGGGCGGTTTTTTATGTGACTTGCTGTTTTTGTCTGACGCCGCTAAGCCCCCGCCAATGGCTATAATAACCTTAGATGATCTACGCGAAACCTCCGGCGCATTGCTCGGCCTAGACCCTGGCACCAAAACTCTAGGCCTGGCCATTAGTGACCGTACCCGCCTCATCGCCACGCCGCTGGAGACGATCCGCCGCGAGAAGTTTACGCTCGATGCCACATATCTACTAAAGGTCTATGCTGATAATAAAGCCAGCGCTTTGATTGTCGGCCTCCCTATTAATATGAACGGCACACACGGGCCGCGCACGCAATCGGTCAGAGATTTTTGCGCCAACCTGTTAAAGCTTCAAGACCTGCCCATATTCCTTTGGGATGAGCGCCTTTCCACTATGGCCGTTACGCGCGGCATGTTAGAGGCCGATATGAGCCGCAAGAAGCGCAAAGAGAACGTCGACAAACTCGCGGCGGGCTATATTCTACAAGGCGTATTGGATAGGCTCCGAGCTTAAGCCCAAAGTCTTGAGGGGCCTCAAGCCTATTGACTCTGTACGATTTTTTCGTACAGACATTTCATGTCCTATTCAAAGTCTATTATCGATGATATTTTTGGCGGCATTCGCCCTGCCGCGCGGGCCCTTGATAAGGCCGCAACGACCATTCAAGGCTGGTATGATGCGGGGACAATCCCCCAGAAGCATTGGTCAGATGTTATTGAAATCGCTAAAGATTTTGACCACCACCTAACGCCTGATGATTTCTTCCCGTCCCAAGCGCCTGCCGCCTCATCATTCGGATATGCCTTTAAAAAATTACATTGCCTGTCCATTGATGACTTTCATCGCCCCGACATAGAAACGCTCTTATCGCTGGGGGAACATTACCTTGATTTGACTGTTCAGAAAAACCCTGACCGCGCCATCCTAAAGGGCAAAACACTGATTAATGTTTTTTTCGAGAACTCGACGCGGACAGAAAAAAGCTTTGAATTAGCGGGCAAACGCCTCGGCGCTGATGTCATCTCTATGCAAATCGCCAGTAGCTCCGTCAAGAAAGGCGAAACACTATTGGACACGGCCGCAACGCTCAACGCCATGAATCCTGATCTGCTTGTTGTGCGGCATGGCTCGTCTGGCGCGCCCGCTTTGCTCGCGCAAAAGGTGTCTTGCTCTGTCATCAATGCAGGTGACGGCATGCATGAACACCCGACGCAAGCCTTGCTGGATGCCCTCACCCTACGGCAGGCTTTTGATGGTCAGATTGACGGGCTTCGTATTGCCATTTGCGGCGACATTTTGCATTCACGCGTGGCCCGTTCAAATGTCAAACTTCTCAATATGTTAGGCGCAGAAGTCCGCCTGATCGGCCCGCCGACCCTGCTGCCCACCGATGCCGATAAATGGGGCGTTGATATTTTTCATGATATGGAGACGGGGCTAAAGGGCTGCGATGTTGTCATGATGCTGCGTCTACAGCTCGAGCGTATGAGCGGAGCGTTTGTACCGTCCAAGAGAGAATACTTCCATTTCCACGGCCTTGACCGCACTAAACTCGCCTTCGCGAAAGAAGGCGCGCTCGTCATGCATCCGGGCCCGATGAATCGCGGCGTTGAGATAAGCTCAGATGTCGCGGACGACCCAGACATAAGCCTCATCACGCAACAAGTCGAAACAGGTGTCGCCATGCGCATGGGTATTCTTCACGCGCTCTCCGAAGCCCAAGACGCGGCCCAAATTCCGTCAAGGGAGATGAAACGATGAGCACGCTCTCTATTGTAAATGCCCGCATCATTGACCCGGCAACGGGATATGATGAGTTTGGCGCTATCCTCCTAGAAGATGGCCGCATCACGGCATTTGGCCCAAATGTGGACGCTGAGGGCAACATCATCGACGCAGAAGGCCACATCTGCTGCCCTGGATTAATCGATATGCGCGTCTCAACTGGCGAGCCAGGGAGAGAGAACCGCGAGACGATTGCGACCGCGGCCGCTGCCGCGGCCGCAGGCGGCATTACCTCAATCGTGATTATGCCCGAGACAGACCCGGTCATTGATGACATGGCGCTTGTGGATTATCTAACGCGCCGCGCCGAAACCGCGCCCGTCAACGTCTATGTCGCGGGCGCGCTTACTAAGGGTCTGGACGGAAAAACCCTCACTGAAATTGGCCTCATGTCCCAAGCCGGGGCTGTGATGTTTTCCAATGGCAAAGCCCCGATTGCCGACGCGCAGACAATGCGGCGCTTGCTCGCCTATTCCGCTAGCTTTAACGCCCTGATTGCCAATCGCGCCCTAGAGCCGTCCCTCTCCAAAGGCGCTGTCGCCCATGAGAGCGATCTTTCCGCTCGGCTCGGTTTGACAGGCGCGCCCTCTGCCGCCGAACGCATTATGGCCGAGCGCGACGTTGCCTTGGCCGAGCTGACGGGTGGGCGTTTGTTGATTGATATGATTTCTTCGTCCGAGGCCCTAAGCGTCGTGCGCCGCGCGAAATCGCGCGATCTCGAAATCGCTTGCTCGGTGAGCATCAATCACCTAGCGCTCAATGAGGTTGATATTGGGGACTATCGCAGCTTTGCCAAACTCGACCCGCCCTTACGTGAAGAGAGCGACCGCTTGGCCTTATTAGAAGGCATAAATGACGGCACAATTGACGTCATTGTCTCTAATCATGATCCCCGTCCTGCAGGTGAAAAGCGCCTGCCTTATGCTGAGGCCTCATCAGGCGCTGTCGGCCTCGAAACGCTACTCGCAGCAGGCCTCTCCCAAGTCGCAGATGGACGGCTCGATTTAATGGCCTTTCTAGCCGCTGTAACGTCAAACCCTGCGGCTCTTCTCGGGCTAGAGAGCGGACGTATCGCAGAAGGCGCGCCTGCTGATCTGATCATTTTTAATCCTAATGCGCCGTGGGTCTGTGATAGTGATAAGGTGCTCTCGCGCTCCAAAAACACGCCGCTTGACGGACGGCGCATGACAGGCCGCAATATAAAGACGATCTGCCAAGGGCGAGTTGTCTTTGACTCCCGTCTCTAACCTCGCTAGGTTCTTATTATGTTCTCAATGCCAATTCTCTACGCCCTCATTGGCGGTTATCTGCTAGGCTCTATTCCATTCGGCCTTTTGATAACCCGCGCGACAGGCCAAGGCGATATACGTTCCATCGGCTCGGGTAATATCGGCGCGACTAATGTGCTCCGCACAGGGCGTAAGGACATCGCCCTTATCACGCTGATTTTAGATGCGGGTAAAGCCGGCGTAGCAGCGCTTCTCTTCAATCATTTTTTTGGCGCCCCTATCGGGCTCTTCGCGGGCGCAGCCGCTCTCATCGGGCATTGCTTTCCTGTCTGGCTAAAATTTAAAGGCGGCAAAGGCGTCGCGACATTCTTTGGCTGCCTTCTGGCGACAGCTTGGCCCATCGGGCTGATTGCGGGGGCGGTTTGGCTAGTCTGCGCATTTGTGACTCGCATTTCATCACTGTCAGCTCTCGCCGCCGCAGGCTCTGCGCCGCTCATCGCATTTATGATGGGCTATCCTAATGTTGCGATTATGGCCGCAGTCCTCGCCGTCATTATATATATTCGCCACGGCGAGAATATCGGCCGCATCATTAAAGGCACAGAATCCCGCATAGGTAAAAAGGGCTAATGCACAAGGCTGAGCTTAGCTTTGCGGAAAAGCGGGATTGGCTACGCCTCTCCAGAACGCCGCGTGTCGGCCCCGTGGCCTTTCGTGATCTCCTCAGGCGTTATAAAACGGCCGCAGCCGCCCTAGAGGCCCTGCCCTCGATTGTACGCCGTAAGGATGCTGTCATTCCGGCAGCCTCCGCCATTGAAGCAGAGATGGAACATGCTGAGCAGATGGGCATAAAAATCCTAGCCGCCTGTGAGCTAGATTATCCGGCTTACTTGCGCGCCGTAGACCCGCCCCCACCCCTGATCAGCGTATTGGGACGCACAGACATTCTACACAAACCCTGCGCCGCCATTGTCGGCTCGCGCAATGCTTCAGCCATCGGACAGCGCTTTGCTCGCCAGATAGCGAATGAGCTAGGCGAGGAAGGCTATACAATCATATCAGGCCTCGCGCGCGGCATAGATGCCAGCGCCCATGCAGGCTCGCTTAGAACAGGCACAGCCGCCGTTCTGGGCGGCGGTGTTGACCATGTCTATCCCAGGCAAAATGCCGAGCTTTACAGCGCGATGCAGGAGCAAGGCGCGCTAATCTCCGAGAGCCCGCTAGGATACCGCGCCACAGCCCGTGACTTTCCGCGCCGCAACCGCATCATCTCTGGCCTCTCCATGGGCGTTATCGTGATAGAGGCCGCCGAACGCTCCGGCACCCTCATCACCGCTCGCTACGCCATGGAGCAAAACCGCGAAGTCATGGCCGCCCCAGGCTCCCCGCTCGACCCGCGCACAAAGGGCTGTAATCGACTCATTCAACAAGGCGCGGCGCTCATTGAAAATACGGACGACATTCTCGTATGCCTACAAGATATCCGCGCGCTAGGTGTGATGGAACCAGGTGAAGACTACACCCAAGCAGAATTTGACTGGGCAGGCGCAGAGCAAGACATTGACCGTGCGCGTAAGGCGATAGCAAACCTGCTTTCCCCAACACCAACACCACGTGATGAGGTCATTCGGCTTAGCAGGTATTCAACGGCAGTGGCAACGGCGGCGCTGCTTGAGATGGAGCTTAATGGGGATGTTGTTGTTGAAGCTGATGGGGGTGTTGCTTTGGGGTTTGGGTTTTAGAGACGGCAGAGCGTTACCCCGCTCTACTAAAGCTCTATTGCCGTCCTGAGGCATGACTATCTGGCGGCTAAACCTTGGATTGGCGCTCAAACCTTGACCAAGTTCGCCTTTAAATCCCTTCCACTGCGGGCCTATGGTTGACAATCCACCCCCCTTCGCCCAAATGAGCGCTGTTTTTATGACCCGCCGGACGGCCTTTTAGCCCTCCGGCGCTGCTACATTTGGAAGTCACAGGCATGAATCTTGTCATCGTCGAATCGCCGGCTAAAGCTAAAACGATTGAGAAATATCTTGGTAAGGACTATAAAGTTCTTGCCAGTTTCGGTCATATTCGTGACCTTCCGAGTAAGAATGGCTCGGTTGATCCTGAGAATGATTTTGAGATGACGTGGGCTGTGGATACGCAGTCTAAGAAACGCGTCAAAGATATTGAGGACGCACTTCAAAAATCTGACAAGCTTATCCTCGCGACCGACCCGGATAGAGAGGGTGAAGCCATTTCATGGCATCTTCTCGACGTTTTAGCGAAAAAGAAGAAAAACAAACTCCAAGATAAAGAGATTGAGCGCGTCGTCTTCAACGCCATAACAAAAAAGTCCGTAACGGATGCCATCGCCAATCCCCGTCAGCTGGATATGGAATTGGTTGAAGCTTACCTCGCGCGCCGCGCGCTTGATTATTTGGTAGGCTTTACGCTCTCGCCTGTTTTGTGGCGCAAGCTCCCAGGCGCACGTTCAGCTGGACGTGTTCAGTCTGTGGCTCTTCGCCTGATTTGTGAGCGCGAAACCGAAGTTGAGAATTTTCAGAACCAAGAATATTGGTCGCTTGATGCGGTGATGAAGAATACAAAGGGCGGTGATTTTCCGGCGCGCCTTGTTTCGCTGAATGGTGAAAAGCTGAATAAATTCTCTCTCGCCAATGCTGAGGACGCGGCGAAAGCCAAGGCGGCTGTTGACGCGGCGGCGCTCTCTGTTGTGTCTGTTCAAGCCAAACCGCTGACGCGTAATCCGCAAGCGCCCTTTATGACATCAACATTGCAGCAAGAAGCCTCCCGCAAGCTGGGCTTCTCGGCCACGCAAACCATGCGAACCGCGCAAATGCTTTATGAAGGCGTGGATATTGGCGGGGAAACGACCGGCCTCATTACATATATGCGAACTGACGGTATCTCTATGATCGGCGAAGCGATTAGTGATTGCCGCGCGACGATCAGCTCTGAATTTGGCGATGATTATCTGCCCGGCCAGCACCGCGTTTACAAAACCAAAGCCAAAAACGCGCAAGAGGCTCACGAAGCCATTCGCCCGACAAGTTTTGGCCGCACGCCAGATAGCCTTAAGCTCTCTGGCGATATGAAAAAGCTCTATGAGCTGATTTGGAAACGCGCCATGTCCTCGCAAATGGCCTCCGCCAAGCTTGAACGCACGACCATTGAGATGGCCGATAATGATAATAAAGTGGGCCTTCGCGCGACGGGCCAAGTCATCCGCTTTGATGGTTTTTTAAAGCTCTATGAAGAGACAAAACCTAAGACAGAAGACGAAGAAAATGACAGCAACGCAACGCTTGCGCCTGTTGTGGCAGGCGACAAAGTTGACGCGACCAAAGTCAATACAGAGCAGCATTTCACGCAGCCTCCGCCGCGCTATTCCGAGGCCAGCCTCGTCAAGCGCATGGAAGAGCTCGGCATTGGCCGTCCGTCAACCTACGCCTCTATTCTGAAAGTATTGCAAGACCGTGGATATGTTGAGCTTGAAAAGCGCCGCTTTACGCCTGTCGATAAAGGCCGGATGCTGATTGCGTTTCTCGAAAACTTCTTCGGTAAATATGTTCAGTATAATTACACCGCCGACCTTGAAGAACGCCTTGATAAGGTTTCCGCCGGTGATCTGGAGTGGAAGAAACTTCTCCATGATTTCTGGAACGAGTTTTCGGCCTCTGTTGACGAAACCAAAGATTTGCGCGTTACCCACGTTCTTGACGCGCTCAATGACGCTCTGCGCCCCCTTGTCTTCCCAGACAAAGAAGACGGGTCTGACCCGCGCAAATGCACAAGCTGTGATGATGGTCAGCTGAGCTTGAAGCTGGGTAAGTTCGGCGCTTTTGTCGGATGCTCAAACTATCCAGAGTGTAAGTTCACGCGTCCTTTTGGCGGCGATGACGCAGATGCTCCTGCTGAGGACAAAATCTTGGGCGAGCATCCCGAGACGGGCAAAGAGATTGTCCTCAAGACGGGACGTTTCGGCCCCTATGTCGAAATGGAAACTGAGAAAAAACCCAAGCGTACGAGCCTGCCTAAAACATGGCCCTATGATCTTATGGACCTTGAAAAAGGCCTGATGCTTATCAATCTTCCGCGCAAAATCGGCTCTCATCCCGATGATGGCAATCAGATCATTACGGCATTAGGACGCTTTGGCCCCTATATTAAGCACAATACGACCTATGTGAGCTTAAAAGACCCAGATGAGATGTTTACAGTGGGCATGAATGATGCGGTCTCTCGCATTGCCGATAAAATTGCCAATCCTGGGCGTGGGCGCAGCGGCGGGACTGTTGTCAAAGACCTCGGCAAACATCCAGAGGATGAAAAACCCGTTCAAATTATGTCTGGCCGCTACGGTCCCTATGTGAAGTATGAGAAGGTCAACGCGACGCTTCCCAAAGGCACGGAGCCGACTGAGGTGACGATGGAAATGGCGCTAGAATACATCGCCGCAAAAATCGCAAAGGGGCCAGCTAAGAAAAAACGCAAAGCCCCCGCTAAAAAGAAAAAGCCTGCAGCCAAGAAAAAGCCTGCAGCCAAGAAAAAACCTGCCGCTAAAAAGAAACCTGCTGCAAAAAAGCCCGCAGCTAAGAAATAGGTCTATAGTCACATCATGGAATTGAGTCGCGACAGCATCTTAAAAGCCGTCAGCGGCCAGCCTGATAGGTATGATAATAAAGCCTTAGCGCGCCATTTAGGCGTGAAGGGTGAAGATCGCCGGGTTTTGCGTCAATTGCTGCGCGAGATGGTCGAAGACGGGGCTCTTAAGAAATCCAAGAATAAAACATTCCGAGAGGCTGATGACCTACCCGGCGTTATGGTGATCAGAGTTACGGGGCTGGATGAGCACGGCGATATGGTCGGTGAGCCTGAGATTTGGAAACAAGACGGCCCTGCCCCGAAAGTGGTTGTCCGCGAAGGTCCTGTCTCCAAGAAGGCCAGAGGCCACGCTGCTGCAACGGTAGGCGTTGGATCTCGTGCTTTGTGCCGCATCTCTAAAAAGAACGGGATGGTTATCGCGCAGGTTATGAAACGCCTCGGCGCAGGCCCCACGAAAAGCCTTGGTATTTTGCATCAAGGCGGGCGCGGCTGGCGCATTCAGCCGGTCGATAAAAAAACGCGCCATGAATACAAAGCCGTTAAAGTGCCTGAAAGTTCAAAGGATAATGATCTCGTTTGGTTTCAATCCACCCGCCGCAACCAAGGCGATTTGCGCCTGGCTGAGATTGTTGAAACGATTGGCTCTGCCGATGGCGGCAAAGCTGCCTCGCTCATCTCGCTTTACCAGCATGAGATACCGCTCGGCTTTCCTGATGAAGTCATTGCGGACGCCAAAGCGCTTAAACTGCCTAAACTCTCTAAGTACCGCGAAGACTTACGCCATCTTCCGCTCGTCACGATTGACCCGGTGGATGCCAAAGACTTTGATGATGCAATCACCGCCGCGCCGACTAAGAATGGCGGCTGGGACGTCTGGGTGGCTATTGCGGATGTCGCCGCTTTTGTAACACCCGACAGTCCGCTTGACCGTACGGCCCGTGATAAAGGCAATTCTGTTTACCTGCCTGACCGCGTTGAACCGATGCTCCCCCATGAGCTCTCATCCGACCTTTGTTCGCTGCGTCCAAATGAGGACCGCGCCTGTATGGCGGTCAATATGTTCTTTGATAAGGACGGCGTGAAACGCTCTCACAAATTTCACCGCGGCATCATGCGCTCCAAAGCAAGGCTTACATATGCTCAGGCGCAAGAAGCTTTCACTGGCAATCCCGGCAAGGCAGCCGAGCCTGTTGTCGATATTCTAAAGGATGTTTTCAGCGCCTATAAAGCGCTGCGTAAAGCCCGTAATGAACGCGCGCCTCTGGCTATCGAACTGCCCGAACGGCGTGTTCACGTGAATGATAAAGGCGAAGTCACAGAGATCACAATACGCGACCGCTTTGACGCGCATAAGCTTGTCGAAGAATTTATGGTCCAAGCCAATGTGGCCGCAGCAGAGGCTTTGGGAGCGAAAGGGGTCACGACTATTGTCCGCGTTCATGAACCGCCATCCCGTGATAAATTGCAGGGTCTGTCAGATTTTCTTCCCGCATTGGGCTTAAAATTTTCCTTAGGCGAAGGGGTCAGCACGCGCCGCCTTAATAGGCTTTTAAAACAAGCCGAAGAAAAAGGCCTGTCTGAAACGGTTGGCATGTCCGTCCTGCGCAGCCAGAGCCAAGCGATTTACGACCCTGATCCCAAAGGGCACTTCGGCCTAAACCTGACCCATTACGCACATTTTACCTCGCCCATACGGCGTTACGCAGACCTCATTGTCCACCGCGCTTTGATAGAGACTTTTCAATTGGGCGAAGACGGCACAACCCCGTCAGAAGCCTCGCGACTGAAAGAGATAAGCGAGCATATTTCAGGAACAGAGCGCCGCGCCATGAAGGCAGAACGCGATTCCAAAGACCGTTATATTGCGGCTTTCCTTGAAAAACGTGTTGGGGCGGTTTTTGACGCGCGCATCACAGGCGTGACGAATTTTGGTCTCTTTATCACATTGGACGAAACAGGCGCGGACGGCCTTATTCCCTCGCGTAGTTTGGGACGCGAATATTACGTTTTTGATGAGAAACGCAAAGCCTTGATTGGATCAGATAGTGGCGGAACATTCCGCTTTGGGCGGCAAATCAAGGTCAAACTTGTCGAGGCAACGCCCGTAACAGGCGGCCTTATCTTTGATATCCTGTCCAAGCCTGAACCCGGTAAGAAGCCGCCTCGCAATGCCCATCGCGGCGGCTCAAGCCGTCCAGCTGGCCGGCGCGGGAAACGCCGCAGGTGAAAAACCTCTCTCCTAAATCTTTAGGCGAAATCCGCATGACGGATGCTGAACGTGATAAGCGCAAAGAGCTTGTGCGCGCGCCGCGTCCGCGAATCGCCTCTACAATTGTTTTGACCCATGGCCCCAAAGACAATCCGCGCATCTTAATGGGGCAGCGCTCAGCCAGGCATGATTTTATGCCCAGCGTCTATGTTTTCCCTGGCGGGCGCGTTGATCGCGGTGACAGCTATGTCGATTATGCGGGCGATTTATCCCCGCGCACAGAGACCATTATGGAAGCCGCGTTCTCGCCGCGTAAAGCACGCGCTGTGGTCTTGGCATCTGTGCGAGAGACTTATGAGGAAACGTCTCTCCTATTGGGGAAGCAGGCCCAATCAACCCGCAATCACCGCGATCAGTCTTGGGATGCCTTCCGGCAAGCCGGCCTAAAGCCTGATTTAAGCGGTATAGAGGTGTTTGGGCGCGCCGTAACGCCCCCTCACCGCCATAAACGCTTTGATGCCTGGTTTTTTATCAAACATCTTGAGACGCCTGTAATACCCGAAATTGCAGATAGCGCGGAGCTGTTGAATGTAGGATGGTTCACATTTGATGAGATTTGGGAATTGGAATTACAGCGCGCGACGCAAATGATGCTCAAGGTTCTGCAGCAATATTTGGCCTATGACCGCCCTCCTGCTCACATCTTTTACTCACACGCAAAGCACGGTAAGTTTCGAACAGATACGTTCCCGCAGCAGTGACGTGCTCGGCCCTGCGTTTCTCACCTGATTTCATCAATGACCTAGTTGACACGGCCCATTATCTGCCCTAATTCGCGCGCTTAGAATTGAAGAAGAGGGCCCCGAGCCATGGCGAAGCCAACCACAATTAAAATCCGCCTGAATAGTACAGCCGGTACAGGTTATTTTTACGTAACCAAAAAGAACTCTCGCACCATGACTGAAAAAATGGTCAAGAAAAAATACGATCCCGTCGTTCGCAAGCACGTCGATTTCAAAGAAGGTAAGATTAAGTAGTCTTCCGACATAATTTTAGAAAAGCCGTCTTTTTTTGACGGCTTTTTTTATGCCTTAAGCGGCCTTTTTCTCAATTGCAGCGGCTGACATCACCTTGTTCCGCCCTGCTTGCTTAGCTTTGTAAAGGGCGTCATCAGCGCGCTTAAAGACATCCCGTAATTGCTCGCCTTTTCTAACCTGCGCAACGCCTGCACTTGTTGTGATTTGTAGCGCCTGTCCGTCGACATAAATGGGTGTACCCGCAATAAGGCTACGAACGCGATCAGCTGCGAGCAAAGCCGCGCCCTCGCCTGTATTAGGCATCGCAATCATAAATTCCTCGCCCCCATAACGGCTGACAACGTCAACGGCGCGCATATTTGTGACCAAACGCGCGGCGACTTCTTTTAAAATTTGATCGCCCATATCATGGCCTAATATATCATTGACGCGTTTAAAGTGATCAATGTCGAACACCATGATAGAGAAATCTTCTCCTTTATTTTCAAGCGCCCCGAAAAAGGGATCAATTGCGCGGTCAAAATAGCGGCGATTGCCGAGGCCCGTCAGCGGATCAGACACGACCATTTCAAGGTTCTCGTTAAAATTCTCACGCAGACTATCGGCGTAAAATTTACGGCGCAGAAGTGTAGAAACCCGCGCTCGCATCTCTTGTAGCTCAATGGGGCGCATCAAGGTGTCGTTGATTCCAATATCATAAGCCCGGATAAGACGTTGTTCATCCTCTGGATCGCCGACAATTAAGATAGGTGTTTCGCGGCTAGCCTCGCTAAACCGCAGGCTTGCACAGACCCGAAGGCCGTCAAAGCCGTCAGAAACGAGACTGACAATAATGAGATCCATGCCCGTCTTCGCGCGGCGTAGGGCCTTAACAGGGTCAGACTCTGTAATGACCTTATGTGTCTCAAGTAACGGGGTCGCTATCTTCTCCGCACGAAGCTTATTGTCCTCGATCAGAAGAATATTGCCTGAGCGTTGATCTATGCGCTCTAGCAGCGGACGCGAATTAGACCGCGTATGGCCCGTATGGCTTAGCAATTGATCTGTTACCATCTTGAGGCGCAGCAAAGAGCGCACCCGCGCCATCAAATTAAAATCATCGATAGGTTTGGTTATAAAATCATCGGCCCCCGCCTCAAGACCGCGGATCCTGTCTTTGGTCTCTTCCAATGCTGTCACCATGATGACTGGGATATGCCACGTTTCAGGGTTTTGTTTAAGCTTCTCGCAGGCCTCAAACCCGTTCATGCCAGGCATCATGGCATCCATAAGAATAAGATCGAGCTTTTCAGTGGCCGCGATTTCCAGCGCCTTATAACCGCTCTTAGCGGTCAGAACATCGTAATATTCAGCTTGAAGCTTAACCTCTAATAGATGGAGATTGGGCGCAAGATCATCAACGACTAGTATACGAGCGGACATAGGCTTTGCCTTTCCGTTTTACGCAGCTTCGACGAACTTACGAACCGTTTCAAGAAATGAGGTCACTGTGATTGGCTTAGCTATATAGGCCTCACACCCTCCATCGCGAATACGTTTCTCATCGCCCTTCATGGCAAAAGCCGTCACGGCAACAACTGGAATATCGGCCAAGTCTTTGTCATCTTTAATCCATTTGGTGACTTCCAGCCCTGAGACTTCCGGCAATTGAATATCCATAAGAATCAAATCGGGGTGAAACTTACGCGCAATACCAATTGCTTTCAGCCCTTCGCGGGTCTGGCGTGTCTCATATCCATGAGCTTCGAGAAGGTCAGCGAACAACTTCATGTTCAGCTCGTTATCTTCAACAATAAGGACTTTTTTCGGCATGATTTGTAACATATTCCAGATTCACCATTTTGCAGGTCGTTGCCTGCGATTGTATATTTTCAACACTGTCTCTATGACACCATATCCTTAACTTTCAGTTTGCCTGCCCTTAGGGTTGAGTTAACCATAAAGAAGACTTCACAAACCGCCAGAAACAGAACATATATAGAACACAATTAAAGAGTAGTGAGTCAAGAAGTGACGTGTCCGTCTGAACCTTTCAACATGGCTAAACTATGTCGTGACTGCGCCGGGTCGGTGCAAGGGGATAGCTGCATGTCCTGCGGCTCAACAAAAACCCTTAAGCACCCTGAACTTGACTCTCTCTCTATTGCGCATATTGATTGCGACGCTTTTTTCTGTTCTGTGGAGAAGCGAGACAACCCAGAAATACGCGACAAGCCCGTTATTGTCGGCGGCGGCCATAGAGGGGTCGTATCTGCCGCCTGCTACCACGCACGCATTTACGGCGTGCATTCGGCCATGCCGATGTTTAAGGCGCTCAAACTCTGTCCTGAGGCAGTGGTGGTACGCGGTAATATGGATAAATATGCACGAGACGGCGCGATCATTCGCGAGATGATGCGCGATATGACCCCCGCCGTAGAGCCGCTCTCTATCGACGAAGCCTTTCTGGATCTTTCAGGCACCGAGCGTATCCATGGCCGCAAACCAAGCCAAAGCCTGATCATCTTACAAAACAAAATCCTCACCGAAGTCGGCGTGACGGTCTCTGTTGGGCTGTCTTATAATAAGTTCCTTGCAAAAACCGCTTCGGATTTAGACAAGCCTAATGGCTTCGCTGTTTTGGGCCGCGCTGACGCTCTGGACTTCCTTGCTGATAAACCTGTTGAGTTCATCTATGGCGTAGGTCCTGCCTTTGCAAAATCTCTTGCCAAGGAAGGCCTAAATAAAATCTCTGATGTGAGGCGCTGGCCCGATAAAAAAATGGCGCAGCGTTTTGGCGATATGGGGCTGCACCTTGCCCGCCTCGCCCGCGCCGAAGATAACCGCCCTGTTAAGCGCGCGACTAAACGTAAGTCAGTCTCAGCAGAGACGACATTTAATGACGACATTTCCGATATTGAGGCCCTGAAAGACAAACTCTGGCAAGTTTGCTTGAAAACTGCTGACCGCAGCAAAGCCAAAAACCTTGCCGGGACGGTTGTCACCTTGAAACTGAAAACAAGCACTTTTGAATCCATTACGCGCCGCCGCACCCTGCCCCAGCCTGTGCAGCTTGCCGATGTTATTTTTCGCACCTGTGTTCCAATGCTAGAGAAAGAGGTTTCTAAATTTTCAGGAGGCCGAAAATTTCGTCTCATTGGGGCGGGCATATCGGGCCTCACAGCGCCCGTGGGTGATAGCGGAGACTTGCTGGACCCTTCCGCGGCGAAACGCGGAATCGCCGAACGCGCCACAGATAAGGCGCGAGAGAAATTCGGTAAGAACGCCGTTATGACAGGGCGCGGCTTTAAGTCCTCCAAGGCCCGAAAGAGTCAGGCTTATTCACTGCCCGAAAAAATTGACCCAGATTCTGTTGACTAAACTTCGCTTATTTGGGCGCTTTGGGGTGGGCAAAATCCCTAAAATAATCAAAAATCGCATCCTCTTCGCGGCTCGCAGCATTGCGCCAAGTCGGAGCTGTTTCGAGATTTAAAACTTTCCCGTCTGAATTTGTCACAAATATAGTCGGCGTCCCAACAATGTTATCAACGCCAAATTTACGAGCAAGATCAATGTTGCGATCCTTTTGGCCCACATCAATATAGGTCATCTTATAGTGACTGCGCAACAAAGTCTGGAAGCGCGGCTTCTCAAAATGCGCGGCCAAAGCCCGGCTATCGTGACACCAATTCGCGCCAAAGACGAGAAGGCCTAATTTGTCTTCTTGTTTGGCCTCTACAAGCACAGTGTTAATATCAATTTCAGCGTCCGCCTTTGGGTCATAAGGCCTTGGTTCATCATGGGCGGCTTTATGTGCGCCGCTCTTATGCCCCTCAGCGGCAGCGGACGCCGCTGTCGTGCAAGCGGCAAGACTAAAGGAGAGAGAGACTGTCAGAGCTAAGGCAATATATTTCATGTCTGGTGCCTAACATAGCTTTGAGGAGTGTGACTAGGCTCATGACCTATTAATTTCGTGGATTTTCAGCCTAAACTTTGTATGACGCGATATGAGCTTTTTTTCCTTCTTTCGCCGCAAGCCCGCCCCGCCCGTTCAGCCAGAGCCTTATGTCCAGCCAAAGCCGCCAAAAGAGTGGCATCCCGTTGAGTCGAACCCACTAGAGGGATTGGATATACGCCGGCATTTTTACAATGAGCGCGGTTTTCAGTGTTATGCGAGCTTCTTTGCCTATTGGGGCGGCTGGGTTACGGCGGGGCACTGCATGACCGAAACCAATGATCTGCTCCCGCCCTTTGCCAGCGGCAGCTTTACCACCTGGCCCGAAGGGTTAGACGCCGCCATTCTCGGCTGCCGCCTCCCCGAGACGCGGCCCAAAGATCCGGTCATTGGGCAAAAGGTCATTTGCAAAGGCTTCCCCGCTGGGGCCCGTAATCTAGAGACTCGGCGCGGCTTCGTCTATTTCGAACGAAATCCTGGCACATGGATTACCCATATCGAAATACCAGATGAACCCGTCGTCACGGGGATGAGCGGCGGCCCCGTCATTGACGAGACAACCGGTGAACCCATAGGCATCATCATCACGCGCAACAGCCCCGCAGACCTGAATAATGACCGCGATCCAGATGAAAGCTATGATTTTATTGCGCTATCCGCCGTTTGGGACGCCGTTAGAAAAGCCATGAAAGACACATATGTTTAGTTTCTATTTAGCGCATGAATATTGGTTTGCCGCCGCGCAGCTTAGCCTGGCAATGCTTGGCATGGGAGCGACGCTAACGCTTAAGGATTTTAGCGCAATTATCAAAACACCGCGTGCCTTTACCGTGGGCATGGGTTTGCAATTGCTTTTGGTGCCCCTTATGGCCTTCCTCTTCATATCCTTTTCGGGGGCTACGGTTGGCGTTCTTATTGGCTTGGCCTTGCTTGCGGCCATCCCTGGTGGCACCGTCTCGAATATTTTCACTTATATGGGCAAGGGGAACATTGTGCTTTCCATTGCGATCACGGCTATCACAACGATTGGGTGCCTTGTCACAACACCCATTGTTTTGAACCTCTTAATCTCGCAACATATGCCCGCAGATTTTGTGATGCCTGTGGGGCGTATCGCGTATGAGATATGTATTTTCCTCCTCATACCTTTGATTATCGGCATGGCTTTATATGCGAAATTTCCCAATCAAGCGGAAAAAATTTCCAAATTTGGCATCTATGGCTCAATTTTCGTTATCGCCCTCATCGTGATAGGGTCAGCAGGGGCAGGCCGTTTGGACCTAGGGGCATTTGGAACATCAAATATTTTAATTATCCTAGCCTTCGCGCTGGCTCTGTTAGTCCTAAGCGTCATTGTGCCAAAACTGCTCCGCCTTCCAACCAAAGACGGAACGGCCATCCAGATCGAAGTTACGGTCCGGAACACGAACCTAGGATTGCTGTTAAATGCCTCTTTGTTTCCAGTAGGCCATCCATTAGGCGGGACTGTCCTGATGACGTTGTTATTATACGGAGCGGTTATGCTGTTACTGGGCGTTGGATTGATCGCATATAACCGGCGCGTGCATAAGATTATCTAAACCCAATAAAAAAACGCCTAAGAAATTGCGGTCATTTGGCAAAAAGTCATCTGCAAATGCTATCCCGCTGGAGCCCCGTAATTGACGAGGCGACCGGCGAACCCATAGGCATCATAATCACTCGCAATAGCCCCGCAGACCTCAATAATGTCCGCGACTCAGATGAAAGCTATGAATTTATAGCCCTATCCGCCGTTTGGGACGCGGTGATGAAGGCTCAGAATACTACCTAGGCTCTCGACACAGTTATTTTGGCTTTAGGCTGGACGTAAACTCTAGCGCCATATCCAAAACAGCCCTGCGTTTTTCGTCATCATCAAAAATTTCGGCATCTGATTCCACTAATCCCTTCATCGGCGTCTTGGTAAAAGTCAGCTTTTCAATCCCGTCAATTGCCAGTGCGGCCTCATAATTCTCAGGCCCAACACGGAACATTGCGCCGTCATCTCCTGTAGCCTTGATTTTATGAACCCCGCAAAGCATGTGCCCGCGATGTTTAAAGAGCAGTCCGCCAAACATTTTAACTTCGGCGATGTCAGTCCCGCGCTCGATAAGATCATCGCGAAATATCTGCGCTAGACCCTCATCATAAGCCATCTTTTAAAGGCCTTTAAACCGTTCAAACATCATGGTTTTCATATGAGTGCTAGCATCTCTATCTTTACCCGCTTTGATATAATCCGGCAGAGCAAAGAACGCCTTCATATGAGCCTTATCGCGGAACTCCAGTAAGACGACCTTATCGACCTTAACATCGGGCGAATTTGGCCGAGGCGCATCATCAGCTGCATGAACTTTAACGCCCTCTCGGATAAAAATAGGCTTAGCAGCATTCATATAGAGATTATATCGCTTCCGATCATGGATTTCCATTTGGGCATAAATAAATTGGCTCATGAGACGACCTAAAAGAGTTTAGCGGCTTGCGCGCAAGCCATAATAATCAACAGAATTGTTGAAATTGTGAAGAGACTGAATCGCATTACGACCTTATTGGACGTAATTTGCACAAGGCTGTGCAACACCCGTAAAACAACATAGCCCCAAGCTAAATAGCCCATCAAGCTGCTCTCAGTCCCAGACAACACGATGTAAAACATCAACGCATAGAAAATCGTCGGTTGCTCCATAAGGTGATTATAATTATGCGCTGCCGCTTGAACTTTCTCAGGAAGTCGCCCCTTCCAATCGCCATCAGGTGATTTAGCTGTTTCCGGCGCGATTTTCGCTTTGTTCATCGCGGGAAGACGCCGCGCATACATCACGCACCAGATAATAAGTGACCAAAGAATAAGTGCCAGAACCGGCGCTAAAAAATGTGACATAGTAATTCCCCTAAGTTTCGGAGACTGTGACGGAGAATGAGAAACAGCACAAGGCTAAGCAATGAATGCCAACCATTCATTTTCGGGGTAAAGATGTAGGGTAGCATTAGGCTGCGATTCTTTTGCGTTTTGTATAAAACGCTGAAGAAATGCAGGCGTAATGCACCATCGCCGCAAAACCGCCGGTGCGTTACGTTAGGCGATAAACGCTAGCCACTCATCTTCGGTGAAAGTCTTGATACCGAGCTCTGTCGCTTTCTTAAGCTTTGACCCTGCGCCGGGACCTGCGACTAGAATATCTGTCTTGGCAGACACACTGCCCGAAACTTTGGCGCCGAGACTTTGCGCTTTCGCTTTCGCTTCATCCCGAGAAAATTTTTCAAGCTTACCCGTGAAGACAACAGTCTTACCCGAAACAGGGCTGTCCGATGATGGCGCTTCGGCGTCAATGACTGTTATCTGTTCAAGTAGATTTGCGATGACCTGCGCGTTATTCGGCGTATTGAAAAAATCGACGATTGACCCTGCCGCCGCCTCGCCCATCCCGTCGATAGAAATCAAGTCAGCCCAGTCTTCGCCAATGTGTGTCTTGGCCGCGTGGAGTGCCGCCTGCATTTTTTCCCATGACAAATAATGCTTCGAAATAAGGTCTGAGTTACCTTGTCCAACATGACGAATGCCAAGGGCATAAAGCGCGCGGGCAAAGCCAATTTCTCTACGTTCATTAATCGCGGAGAAGAGATTAGCCGCGCTCGTCTCGCCCCAGCCTTCCCATTTATTTAATTGGATGTCTTCATTGCGCGCTTCGAGCGTGAAGATGTCTCCGGGCTCTTTCACAAGGTCTTTTTCGTAAAATAACTCAATCTGTTTTGCGCCCATGCCGTCAATATCGTAAGCGCGGCGTGATACAAAATGTCTAAGTCCTTCAATAGCTTGAGCAGGACAGCTAAGGCCATTTGTGCAGCGCTTAACGACATCTTTCTTGCCTGTTTTCTCATCAACATCACGGATCGCAGGCGCAGCGCATATAGGACAATGATCGGGTAAATTAAATGGCTCGCCTTTACCGGCTTCAACGACGCGAAGGACTTGAGGGATGACATCGCCCGCCCTTTGTATCTCGACGGTGTCGCCAGGCTTCACGCCAAGGCGCTCAATTTCATCTTCATTATGAAGCGTGGCATTAGACACAACAACGCCGCCAACCGTGATGGGTGTCAGCCGCGCGACGGGGGTCAGCGCGCCTGTTCTGCCGACTTGAACATCAATGTCTTCGAGCAATGTAATCGCTTTTTCAGCGGGAAATTTATGCGCAATCGCCCAGCGAGGCGCGCGCGATACGAAACCTAAACGCGCCTGCAAAGCAAGGTCATTGACCTTGTAAACAACGCCGTCAATATCATAGCCGAGCCCTGCCCGTTTCTCTTCGATATCATGATAATGCGCAATCATCTCGGCCGCACTTTCGTGAACCTTCATTTGATCATTGACATCAAAACCCCATTGCGCAAAGCGTTCAACCGCCCCCATTTGAGCATCAGAGATAGGCTCGCTTATCTCGCCCCACGTATAGGCAAAGAATTTCAAAGGCCTCTGAGCGGTAATTGTAGGATCAATTTGACGAAGGGACCCAGCCGCTGCATTGCGCGGGTTTTTATAAGCGTCTTTACCAGCTTTGACTTGGGCCGCATTCATCGTGTCAAAATCCGCATGGTCAATGTAAACTTCACCGCGCACTTCGAGAATAGCAGGCCAGCCTTGGCCTTTAAGGGTTTTGGGAATTGTCCCCAGCGTTGAAAGATTAGCCGTAACATCTTCGCCGATCTTACCGTCACCGCGCGTTGCGCCGCTGATCAGCTTACCATTCTCATATCGCAAGGCCGCAGATAACCCGTCAATCTTTGGCTCCGCGGTGAAGGACATAGGCGCGGTTTCATCAAGAGACAGGAAACGTTTCACGCGGGCGCAAAAATCGGTCACATCTTCATCGGTAAAGGCATTGTCGAGCGAGAGCATCGACACTGTATGGGCTATTTTCCCAAATTTGCTCGAGGGTTTAACGCCTACGGATTGCGTCGGACTGTTCTTTTTCACTAAATGTGGATATTCGGCTTCAAGCCCGATCAGTTCCTTGCGAAGCGCATCATAGGCGGCGTCGCTTAAGGCTGGATTATCATCTTGATAATAAAGCGCGTCAGCCGCCCTGATTTCCTGGCTAAGATTAGCTATCCGTCTTTTGGCAGCAGCTTCGCTCATGACGCCATAAGCTGACGCGCAGCCGCCCTCGCCTCTTGAGTGATGGTCTCACCGGCGAGCATGCGCGCAATTTCTTCTTCGCGGGCATCATCAGCCACAAGGCTAACATGTGTTGTCGTGGTTGAGCCCGTTGAGGACTTTTCAATACGGTATTGATGATCTGCGGAGGCGGCCACTTGCGGGCTGTGAGTAACGACAAAAACCTGTGCTGACTTGGACAGCCGCGCAAGACGTTTACCCACGGCGTCCGCCACCGCGCCGCCTACGCCCTGATCGACTTCGTCAAACACCATAACCGCGTCGTTCTTACCCGCGAGCGCAACTTTAATAGCGAGAGCAAAACGCGCCATTTCACCGCCAGAGGCAATTTTATCAAGCGGGCCAACAGGCGTTCCGGGATTTGTAGAGACTTGAAAGCGAACTTTATCAATCCCAATTTCGGACTCCCCACTAGGCTCTATATGGGTGATAAATTGCGCGCGCTCCATTTTCAGCGGCGGAAGCTCTCGCACCACGGCCTTGTCTAAGGTCTTGGCAGATTTTTCTCGTGCTTTGCTGAGGGCGAAGGCGGCCTTATCATAAATATCTTTGGCTTTGGCCGCCGCGGCTTTGGCATTGGATAAATCAAAGTCGGCACTGTCAATTGCGGATAATTCGCTAGCAAATTTACTGCGCGCGTCAATCAAAGCGTCGATATCACATCCATATTTACGCGAAGCGGCTCGCAGCGCGAAGAGTCGTTTTTCTGTATCATCAAGGCGTCCCGGTTCGACATCAAAGCTTTGCGCCGCCAGACTTACGGCTTCGCGGGCTTCATGGGTCTCGAGCATAGCGCGCTCAAGGGCCTGAGCCGCCACTTCTAGAGCTTTAGAGGCGGTTGTCTCACTGTCTTCAAATTTAGATCTTAAGCGGTCAATCCCCGCCAAGGCTGAGGATAGCCTGGCTTCGAACGCGCCGTCTTCCCCTAGCGCGTCTTGCGCGGCCGTCAACTCAGTTAAGGCTCCCTCAGCGCCTTGTAAGAACTTACGTTCTTCGGCCAGTTGGGTATCCTCGCCCGCCTTGGGCGCGAGGCGATCAAGTTCTGCAATAGCATGCTCTAAGAATTCGCGATCTTCTGTGGCTTTGGACTGCAGCGCGATCAGGGCGTCAACTTGGGCTTGAGTGTCGCGCCGCGCTTTATAGGCCGCCGCGCATTTCGCCACGAGGTTCTGATGGCTGCCAAATAAGTCCAGCAGATGAATATGAGTGGTAGGGTCTAGTAATCCGCGGCCGTCATGCTGTCCGTGCACTTCGAGCAAGAGCGTTCCAACTTGGGAGAGAAGCTTAACGCCAACGGCTTGATCATTGATAAAAGCTTTGCTGCGTCCGTCTTTGGTCAGGCTACGCCGCAGCGTGACATCCTCATTGGGGTCGATGTCGATATCATTTTCTGCAAGAAGCTTAGCCACAGAGTTGGACAGAGTGAAGCCGGCGATTGCTTGGGCTTTGTCAGTTCCTGCCCGCACAAGCCCTCGGTCAGAGCGCGCGCCAGTCGCCATGCCAAGCGCGTCAAGAATAATGGATTTACCCGCGCCTGTTTCGCCGGTGAGCGCCGTCAAGCCTGTGCCGAATTCGAGGTCAAGCGCCTCGATCAAAACAACGTTACGGATAGACAGCCCTGTGAGCATGCAAAAACCTGCCCTTAGAAGAGACGTTCTTTAAGTCGGGAGAAATAGCCCTGCTTACGTGGTTTATTGATTTCATCGTCCAAATTGACGCCATATTCAGCCAGCAAATCGTAACTATCTTCATACCATTCACTGGACGGGTAGTTATGACCGAGAACAGAGCCGACAAGCTTGGCTTCACTAATAATCCCAAGTGAGGTGTAAGCTTCGACAAGACGGTGAAGCGCTTCTTCGGTTTGCGACGTTGTTTCGTAGTTTTTAACAACGTTCTTAAAGCGGCCAATCGCAGCAAGCTGTTGATTTTGCTTCAAATAATATCGCCCAATAGACATTTCCTTACCCGCGAGATGATCATGGGTCAGCTCAAGCTTAAGGCGGGCATCACGGGCATAATCACTATCTGGATAACGGCGAACCACTTGCTGCAACGCGGCTTCGGCGTTCACTGTTGTGGCTTGGTCGCGGCCAACATCATAGATTTGATCGTAATAATTCATCGCAATGAGGTAATAAGCATAAGGCGTGCTGTCATTACCGGGATGAAGTCCAATAAAACGCTGTGATGTCGCGATTGATTCTTCATAATCCGTTGAGCGGTAATTGGCATAGGCCTGCATAAGCATGGCGCGGCGCGCCCATTTAGAGAATGGATGCTGACGTTCTACTTCTTGGAAGAATAGCTTCGCGCGGTCCCAATCTCCGCGTTCCATACGGTCAAAGCCTTGATTATAAATCAGCTCTGCTGGACGCTCGACATAGGCTAGTTTTTCTTTCTTATTTCCGCCAATCCCGAGCGTGGAACAGGCGGACAATGTCAAGGCCAAGGCCGCAACAGAAAGAGGTTTTAAGACAGCATGATAGCGCATAGCGATTCCCAAAGGGTTCAAAGTTCAAAGGTTACTAACGGAGATTTACGCGCGGCGAAAGTGAGAAAACGGTTAGGCAGGCACTGATTCCAGTTCTAAAGCCTGTGCTTTGGACGCCACAGAGGTAAATTCCCACGCATCTGGGTGACCATAAAGCGCCATAAGCAGATCATGGTTGAGGCCGTGGCCGCCTTTTACGGTCGTGACACGCCCCAAAATCGGCCCGCCAAGGTATAAATCACCCAGTAAATCGAGCGCTTTATGCCGCACAAATTCATCGGCAAAGCGCAAACCTTCAGGATTAAGCACTTTATCACCATCGACGATCACGGCATTATCTAATGAACCGCCTTTAGACAGGCCTGCCGCCTGTAGAGCCGCGACTTCATGCATTCGCGCAAATGTCCGTGCAGAGGCCAAACGGTCGCGAAAAGCCCTCACATTTGGCACAATTTGAACCCGCTGACGGCCAATAGCGGCATCATCAAAATCAATCGTCACGTCTAATTCAAGGCGGCCGCACGGCTCAATTCGTGCGAAGCTGTCGCCATTTCTAACCTCTATCGGTTTTAGGACTTTCACATAACGGCGCGGCGCGGCTTGGCGCACAATCCCAACCTGTTCAATTAGCTTAAGAAATGGCTCTGAGCTGCCATCAAGCGCCGGTAATTCTTCTCCGTCTAAATCAATAAACAGATTATCTATGCCTGACGCGGCAAGCGCCGCTAATAAATGTTCAATTGTGGCGACTTTTACGCCTGCTGCATTGGATAATGTCGTACAGTTTTTCACGCCTGTTACGGCGTCGGGACGCACCTCAATTTTATTGTCGCGATCTGTTATGTCCGTGCGGATAAAGACAAGACCTGTGCCCATAGGCGCAGGACGCATAACAAGCCGTGTATGCTTGCCGCCATGCAGCTCAATCCCTGCTGTAACCGCAGGGCCGCTAAGTGTAGATTGTCGCCTTATTTGGCCCATAATTATCGTCATCCTTAAAATTAACCTAACACCGCGCCGCGCAGGCGCAATAAACGCTGCGTGACACTCTGTTTCAAAGCATGACGAATGTGTTAGGCACAAAAAAAGCGCCTCTCTATCGAGAAGCGCTCTTTCAACTGGAGGTGTGTTTGATTTAGCGGTTTTGACGGCGCAAGAAGCTTGGAATTTCAAGCTCATCATCCATATTGTCGCTAAACAAATCACCGCTTGGCTGCGGCACTTGGCGCTGAACCATTGGCGCTGCGGCAGGCTTTTGTTTTTTCAAACCAAAAAATCCGAATGGCTTTTTAACAACATTTTGCGGTTGAGCTTGCGGCGCAAGCGCAGGCTGCGGGGCATATTGCTGTTGCGGCGCTGCTTGAGGTGCAGGAACTTGCGGCGGATATGGTTTTGGCGCGACATAAGCGGGAGCTTGTTGTTGCACAGGCGCTGGCGCTACGGGCTGCGGCGCTGGTTGTGCGGCAGGTTGCGGCGCGTAAGCCGCCGGCGCTTCATACTCGTCTTCAATGGCGAATTCGTCTTCTTCATATTCTGGCTCTGCGGCAACCTCTTCCACATAACGTGTACGTTGCGGCTTAGCTTCCATAACATATTCGGTATCGACGCCTGTTGCGACGACTGACACGCGCACAATACCGTCAAGGTCGTCATCAAGCGCTGAACCGACAATAATATTGGCATTTTCGTCAACTTGGCCGCGAATAAGGCTCGCCGCTTCATCAACTTCGTAAAGTGTCAGGTCACGTCCGCCAGTAATATTGATCAACACGCCTTTAGCGCCTTTAAGCGAAACATCATCAAGCAGAGGGTTATTGATAGCAGCTTCGGCCGCTTCGATTGCGCGGCGCTCACCTGTCGCTTCGCCCGTGCCCATCATCGCTTTGCCCATTTCGTCCATCACTGTGCGAACATCGTTAAAGTCAAGATTGATAAGGCCAGGAACAACCATAAGGTCCGTTACGCCGCGAACGCCGCTATGCAGAACTTCGTCAGCCATAGCAAAAGCATCAGACATTGTTGTCTGCTCAGTTGCGACGCGGAATAGATTTTGGTTCGGAATAGTAATCATCGTATCGACAGAACCGTAGAGATTTTCAATTCCGTCTTCGGCAAGCTTCATGCGGCGAGAGCCTTCAAATTGAAACGGCTTCGTCACGATACCGACTGTTAGGATACCGCGTTCGCGTGCCGCGCGGGCAATAACAGGCGCGGCGCCTGTGCCTGTGCCGCCGCCCATACCAGCGGCAACAAATAGCATATGCGCGCCGTCTAGATGCTCAAGAATTTCATCAAGGCTTTCTTCTGCGGATTGTTCGCCTATTTCAGGACGCATGCCAGCCCCAAGACCTTGTGTAATTCCGCCGCCAAGTTGAACCTTGCGATCTGCGCGTGACAAAGCCAAGGCTTGCGCGTCTGTATTGGCCACAACAAATTCAACACCGTCTAGACCAGCAGCGATCATATTGTTCACAGCATTCCCGCCTGCGCCACCGACGCCGATGACGACGATACGAGGCTTAAGTTCGACGGCTTTGGGTAAGGATAATGAAATTGGCATAATAGTCCCGCGAATTATGGTAAGTGATTAGTTAACTCAACGTCGCTGAAAACTCTTAAACATAGATTAACCAAAGTTAAAAACCGCAAGGTTTATCTGTATTTTCTGTGTTTTTAGAAGTTTTCTTTCAGCCATTGCAAAGAGCGGCCAAGCGTATTGCCTGTATAGCGTTTTTTACGATATCGCTGTCCCGACAAATCCGGCGGGCCTGAAATCGCTTCGCCGGATTCAACGAAGGCATGCTTTAGCAATCCCGTCGCCACGGCAAAGTCCGGGCCTGACATCGCTTCGCGCATGCCAAGAATTCCATGCGGACGGCCAATCCGAACGCGTTTGTTAAAAACATATTCAGCGAGTTCACGTACGCCGTTAAGCTGGCACCCTCCGCCCGTCAGCACAATCCGGCGGCCCGAATAACTCTCCAGACCGGATTCAGCTATGCGGTCACGTAGAAGCTCAAATGTCTCTTCGATGCGTGATCGAATAATCGACGTTAACAGGTCACGCGGATGATGATGCAATTCTTCCTGCGCGCCCATAGGCGGACACGGCACCATAACCTGACTGTCATCAGACCCATGCAGTGCAGACCCATAAATCGTCTTGATGCGTTCGGCTGCCTCGGTGGGCGTTGTAAGGCCGCGCGCGACATCACTGGTCACATTGATACCGCCCACTGAAAGTGCGTCCACATGAACCATGGTATTGTCGCGGAAAACAGCCGCAGTGGTAATCCCGCCGCCCATATCAATGACGGTCACGCCAAGATCACGCTCATCATCGGTCAAAACGCCCAGACCTGCAGCATAAGGAGACACCGTGACAGAGCTAATGTGAAGGTGGCAGCGCTCGATACAATGCGCCAAATTTCTAAGAGGACCGACGCCTGCTAAGACGAAATGCATATCCACGCCAAGGCGTTTTCCAAACATACCGCGCGGGTCGCGAATACCGCGCTCATCATCAACCGACCAGTTAAGCGGGATAGCGTGAAGGATAGCATCTTCGGGCTGAGCGAGTTCTGCCAGTGAGGAATTTAACACACGCTTTAAGTCCCGATCGGCAACCTCACCGCTGGCAAATTCTGTCTGGACATTCATATGTTGGGAACGCAGCGACCGCAGCGCAACATTTACGCAGACAGATTGAACAGTAACGCCCGCGGCGCGTTCGGCCTTTTCGACGGCGGTGCGAATACCGGCTTCAGCAGCCTCCATATCGACAACGGCGCCGCCTTTGAGGCCCGCGCTAACGCCAAAGCCTGACCCAATCAATTTGACGCCAAAGCTCGGCTCTCTTTGGCCAATCAGGCAGACAACTTTGCTGGATCCGATATCCAAAACAGCAATTGTTTCAGCTTTTTTATTGACGGTGCCCCTAAACATTACAGCTAAGCATGCTCTGGAGATGATGGCGACAAGGTTAGCCTGCCCGGCAAGCGCATATCAATCGTTTCGATTTTTCGGTCTAACAGACGCGTTTGAGCTTGCATATCTTGCAGATTCCGTAAGGCTTTGCGCATGTCTTTCTCAGGGAGCATCACGCGGACAGCCCCTTCATCCAGCACCATGTCCCAGCGGCGCCCGCTGACATTCACAAAACTCTCGACACGGCTTGCGATCTGCGGAAACTCGCCCATCATTTGACGCATATCAGCCGCTTGCTCACCTGCGCTCTCGCCGACAAATAGGGTGAGCTGCGTAAACTGAGCGGCATTCGCATCCGTTATCGCTGCGCCCTTTACATCCACGACCTTGACGTCGCCCTGATGTTGCCACAGCGCATAGGGCTGGCGCTCGATAATTTGCACGACAATACGATCAGGCCAAAGGCGGCGCACGACAGCACGGTCAACCCATGACAGGCTTTCAACGCGGGCTTGCGCGCCCTCCATATCAATGCCGAAAAGATAGTCGCCCGAATAAACACCTAAGGCGCGGCGAACATCTTCTTCGCGAAGGCGGCCCTCACCCATCACATCTATACGATCAATAACGAACCCCATGGACATAAGGCGGCTTCGTTTAAAGTTATCCCCTGCTTGCATCACATTGGGCAAAAACCCGCCAAGCCAAATACCGAGAAAAACGATAAAAAGCAGCGTGCCGACAATTGACGCCACTAAGCGCATAAAACCTTTACGTGTATGGCTGGCCGAGCGCATTTGAGCAGAGGCCCAATTTCGGGCTCCGCGCAGTCCAGGTTTTAAAGGGCTCACGCGATGTGAACCTTGTGGGATAGAATTACGTTTTCCTACCGCGGCCATGAAGCATCCTCAACAATCCAGCGACAAAGCTGTCCAAAAGTCATTCCGTCATAGGCGGCCTGTTCAGGCGCAAGCGATGTCGGAGTCATTCCGGGTTGAGTATTGAGTTCAAGCATTACGATTTTGTTTACAATATCTGTTAAATCCTCATTAATATCATTAAATCTGAAATCTGAGCGCGAAATACCGCGGCAGCCCAGCGCCTGATGCGCCAAAGACGCCCACGTCAGGCATAAATCTGTGATGTCGTTGCTAATTTCAGCAGGCACGACATGGCGAGACCCGCCATCAGCATATTTGGCTTCGTAATCATACCATTCCGTATTGGGGATGATTTCCGTCACGGCCAGTGCTTTGCCGTCCATCACAGCGACCGTCAGTTCACGGCCTGGGATGAATTTCTCAACTAAGACGAGGTCGCCCATTGCTTCATTTTCCGCCATAGCCGCAGCCGGCGCGTCGCCGTCTCGGACGATGTAAATACTATGGCTGGAGCCTTGGCCATTAGGTTTTACAACATAAGGCGGTTCCATTGGATGTTCCGTGGCCGCAGAAACACGGGGGACTAAGTAACCTTCTGGAACAGTGATGCCGACATCACGCAATACCGCTTTAGAGCGGTGCTTATCCATGGCAAGCGCAGAGGCCATAACCCCGCTATGGGTATAAGGCGCGCCAAATAAGTCGAGAACGCCCTGAACCCGCCCATCCTCTCCCCAATCGCCATGCAGAGCATTGAAAACAATATCAGGGTCCGCCGCGTGGAGTTGCTCCCAGAGGTTAGGCGCAACATCAATTTCGGTAACGTCATAACCTTCCGAGCGGAGCGCGTTGGCACATTCCGAGCCAGAAACGAGAGACACCTCACGTTCGGAAGACATGCCCCCTTTTAAAACTGCTATGCGTTTACTCATAGGGCACATACCTCGTTTTAGAAAAAATGAACTCATGAAATTGACTTACGTCTTCATCCTTACAAGGCCATTTTAAATCTTCGCCACTGTCGCCATCAAATTTATAACTAACTCGCAAAAGTGGACTGTCCTTTGACCCAAAATTCACAAAACCAAACCTCTTTTGAACTCCATTTTCATAATTAATAATTATGTATTCCAGCACAGTGGTCGCACCTGTTGAACAAAACTTGATCTTATCCAGCTTCTTTAGATCAGCATGTGTAAGCTTCACTGAACCTAAGTGACCGGTTACCATGTTTTCATGACTTGCCGTAAACGGGCTCTCTTCATAAAGATTCATGGTGGAACCACCACAACCAGTCAGCATAATAACACTTGCAAAAATCCACCTCATTAGGCGTTACCGATCCGTTTGACTTCCCACTCTAAATCAACGCCTTGTGTCTCTTTGACTTTCGCAATCATTGTCTCGCCTAGCGCTTCCAAGTCAGCTGCCGTCGCGTCACCGGTATTGATCATAAAGTTACAATGCTTTTCGCTCATCTGGGCGCCTCCCACTTTAAAGCCGCGTCCGCCGGCATCGTCGATAACCTTCCACGCGCCGCGTCCGCCAGACTGAACTTGATCGGGATTCTTAAATGTTGATCCGCCTGTCTTCTCTCGAATGGGCTGGCTTTCTTCGCGCCGTGATGTGATATGAGCCATGCGCGCAGTGATATCTTCAGGCGCATCGGCGGTGCCTTTAAAGACAGCCTCAACAAATATGAGATCATCAGGCGCCGCGCTATGCCTATAGGAATAGCTTAATTCAGAGAGCGGCATGACTTGCCTGCGGCCAGCACGGTCAAGCGCAACAGCCTCAACCAAAACATCTTTCGTCTCTGTGCCGTAACACCCTGCATTCATGCGCAAGGCTCCGCCGATTGTTCCAGGAATACCCGCATAAAACTCTAGCCCCGCGATCCCAGCCTTAGCGGCTTCTTTCGCCACGCGATTATCAAGCGCGGCTGTGCCAGCTCGGAGCGTTAAACCCTCAGTTTCAATCTTTCCAAAGCTAGGGCCAAGCCGAATAACAACGCCCCGCACACCGCCATCGCGGATGATCGTATTAGAAGCGACGCCTAAAATGGTGACAGGAATTTCGTCAGGGGTGGAGGAGAGAAAATGGGCGAGATCGGCTTCATCCTTTGGCATGAACAAAACTTCCGCAGGCCCGCCAACGCGTAGCCAGGTGTAAGGCGCGAGGGGGACATTAGCGGAGAGCTTTCCGCGAACGGGGGGAAGTTTGTCTATCAACGCCATTATGCTTTGTCATCCCAAACTAAACCATCCACTTGTCCCCCGTTAGTTGTTTGAAACTTCCAAACAACATATGCGGGGGTCTCCTTCGTTTGGAGTAGGAGCCTTAACGATGGAGACCCCCGCACAAGGCGGGGGACAAAAATATATTTCAGGTGGGTCACAATCTTAAACCGCGCCCAAACTCTCAGCCAAGTCGGCGGCCCAATAAGTAATATCCCCTGCGCCTAAGCAGACAATCAAATCACCCTCTTTGAGATTGGGCTTGAGTGTCTTTGCTAGCGTCTCTTTGGTAATAGATTCAGAATTACGATGCCCATGTGATGTCAGGCTCTCCACCAGGCTGGGGCCATCAAACCCTTCTATTGGGCTTTCGCCAGCGGCGTAGACATCTGCGACATAGACATGATCGGCATCGTTAAAGCAGGTCGAAAACTCTTCAAACAAATCTTCAAGCCGCGTGTAACGATGGGGCTGAACGACAGCATGAACTTTACCTTTGGAGACCTGACGGGCCGCTTGTAGCACAGCAGAAATCTCTACGGGGTGGTGACCATAATCATCTATAATCGTAACGCCGCTCCAATCGCCAACATGGGTAAAGCGGCGCTTTACCCCGCCAAAACCCTCGAGCCCCGCGCGGACTTGCGCTTCTGTTAGGCCTAATTCACGCGACACAGCAATGGCGGACAGGACGTTTTGCGTATTGTGCTTTCCCGCCATAGGCAGGAATAATCCATCCCAGCGGTCTTCAACTCCGTCTATGCCGCGAAAGACGACATCAAAACGAGAACCCGTTGTTTCTAACTTCAAATTTTCTGCCCGCACGTCAGCCTGGGGATTAAAGCCGTAAGTGATAACGCGGCGATCTGAGATCCGGCTGACAAGCGCTTGCACTTCGGGATGATCGATACAGAGCACGGCAAAACCGTAAAAAGGCAGATTCTCAACGAATGTATCGAAAGCTTTCCGTAGCACGTCAAAGTCGCCGTAATGCTCCATATGTTCGGGGTCGATATTTGTAACGACGGCAACAGTCGGGAAGAGCTTCAAAAACGAACCGTCAGATTCATCCGCTTCGACAACCATCCAATCGCCCATGCCGAGCTTCGCATTGGATCCGTAAGCATTGATGATACCGCCATTAATAACTGTCGGATCAAGACTTCCGCCCTCAAGCAACGCTGCAATCATTGTGGTCGTCGTCGTTTTACCGTGGGTTCCACCAACGGCAATCGCCCATTTTAGGCGCATCAATTCAGCCAGCATTTCGGCGCGTCGCACAACAGGGATCGAACGGGCGCGCGCTTCGACGAGTTCAGGGTTATCTGCTTTGATAGCGGAAGACATAACAATAGCGCCCGCGCCGTGAACCTGCTCCGCCTTTTGGCCTAGGTAAATCGTTGCGCCAAGTTTTTCTAACCGCGCCGTGATAGCGCTTTCACGGCCATCAGAGCCTTGAACCGTATAGCCCAAATTGAGCATGACTTCCGCAATACCGGACATGCCGATACCGCCAATACCGACAAAGTGGATGGGGCCTGTATCGAAGGGGACTTTCGTCGCCAGGGCACGTTGCTTTAAGTCAGGTCTGGGCATGTTGCGGTCTTCGTTATTTAATAGCTGATATGACCAACTTGGCCAATTCTGCTGCGGCGTCGGGGCGGCCTTGACTGCGGGCAGCTGCGGACGCTCTTTTAAGCCAGTTCGAATCATTTAATCTTGCCTCCAGAGTAGTTTTCACTTTCCCTGGCGTAAACTCTGATTCAGGCAAAATATCGGCGGCATCATGGCGAGCCAGCGTCATTGCGTTGACCGTTTGATGATCATCCATCGCAATCTTTAGCGGGACGAGCAAAGCTGGCAGTCCCATGACGGCCATCTCGGACACGGAAGACGCGCCCGCGCGACCAACGATATAATGGGCTTTAGCTAGATGCGTTTCGATATCTGAAAAGAAAGTTTCGCAAATCGCCTCCACACCTGCTTCTTTATAGATGGCCTTGGCGGCCTCTTGATATTCAGGGCGGGTTTGCTGAACAACCCGCAGCCGTTTTCGAAGCGCTACCGGCAGTAAGGCGATGGCGGCGGGCATTGTCTCGCTGACGATTTTTGCGCCGAGACTTCCCCCAACAATCAGTAAATTTATATCGCCCTTTGGCGGCACATAACCCATAGGCACGGCCCCAATAATTTGCTCGCGCAAAGGATTACCCGTGCAGACATGGTTTGCGCCTACGGGCAGCCTTTGAAGTTCTTCAAATCCCGAGGCGACATGCAAAGCCTTAGCCGCGAAGACGCGGTTCACGCGGCCCAGAACAGCATTTTGCTCATGGATAATTGTTGGCACGCCAAGGCCTTGCGCGGCGCGCATAGCGGGGAATGCGGGATAGCCGCCAAAGCCCACAACAACATCTGGGGTCCAGTCTTTGATGAAGCTTCGCGCCTGCATGACGCCCTTAGCGAGCTTGAGCGTGCCAATCATGGCGGCGAGAGGTTTGCGCGGGGTGATACTTGCCGCCTTAACCTCAATGATTGGGTCAGCGGGAATACGGCCTGCATGTTTTTTTCCCCTCTGATCTGTCATCATGGCGATGTCCCAACCCTGGGCTTTCAGCGTTTCCGCCAAAGCTTGCGCGGGAAACATATGTCCGCCCGTGCCGCCAGCCGCGAGTAATAGCTTATTCGCCATATCCATAAGCTCCAGGGCGTTTGCGCGTAAAGGACAGAATAAGACCTGCCGTGAAACACAGCGCCAGCATGGAAGACCCGCCATAAGAAATGAAGGGCAAAGTCATACCCTTTGACGGGGCCATATTAAGGTTCACGAAAAGATTGATAACGACCTGCATGCCGATCATCGTCGCCAGCCCCGCGACAGCGAGTTGACTGAAATAGTCATTCAGTTTGAGGGCATTGCGAAAGCAGCGAATAACGAAACCCGCGAGCAAGATAATAAGGAACATCGAAATCATAAATCCAAATTCCTCAACGGTCACCGCAAAGATGAAATCCGTATGCCCGTCAGGCAGGCTATATTTCACGGCCCCCTCGCCTGGTCCGCGCCCAAAAAAGCCGCCATTAGAAATCGCCTCGAGCGCTTTATCGGTTTGGTAAGTATCGGAGCTGTCAGGGCTCATGAATTTCTCGACCCTCGCCCTCACATGAGGCAACGCCATATAGGCGGCAATTGCGCCGATGATGGAAATACTCATCATAAAGAGCACCCATCCTAAAGACAGGCCAGCGAAGAAGAAAACAGCCGCAAAGCAAAGGGTGAGCAAGAATGACTGCCCAAAGTCAGGCTGACTAATCAGAAGCGCAACAAGTCCAAGATAGGCTGCAAAAACAATCGCGACAGCAGGCACATTTGGATCGCGTTTACGCACGGAGAACATCCATGCGGCAAAGACGATGAAAGCCGGCTTGGCAAATTCAGAGGGCTGCAAACCGAATGGCCCGATGCGGAACCACCTTTGCGCCCCTTTTACCTCATAGCCAATATAAGGCAGCAAGACCATCAATCCCGCAGCCCCAATCAGCGCTAATATGCCAATGCGGCGTGCATTACTGGGCGTCATGAGCGATAAAATAAACGCCCCAATAAGCCCAACCGTTACGAAGAGGCCTTGGCGAAAAAGGAAGTAAAACGGATTATCAATTCCAAGACGCACGCTTGCGGCAGGCGATGCCGCCATTCCTAAAATCAATCCTGCCCCAATTAGGCAGACCAAAAAACCAAGCGTGATATGATCAACACTGCGCCACCATTCGCCAATCAGGGAACGGTTCGTTCTGGACGTTGATAATGTGGCCGTAAATGCCATTAAGCAGCGCTCATCCTGTTTTTCTCTTGCTCAAACAAATCGACGATTCGACTCGCATGCTCACGGAATGCCTCGCCTCTGGTTTCGAAATTCTTAAATTGATCGAAACTTGCGCAGGCCGGCGATAAGAGAACAATAGGGTTCGGCTTGCCGGATTGCATAGCGTCACGTGTCGCGCAAAGAATGGCCTTCTCTAAATCACCGCAAACTTTGGTTTGGACCTGTTTCTTCTTGAGAGTTTTATGAAAACTCGGAGCCGCCTCACCAATCAGGTAAGCTTTGGATATATTGGGAAAATAATTTGCAAGGGGTTCAATGCCGCCCGCTTTGGCCACGCCGCCGGCGACCCAGAAAATGTTATCATAAGATTTTAGCGCTTGCAGCGCGGCATCCGCATTAGTCGCTTTGCTGTCATTGACGAACCTTACGGGCCCCGCTTTTCCAATCGTTTCCATACGATGAGCAAGCCCTGGGAATGAAAGGATAGCATCACCAATCGCCTTTGGATCTATACCGAGCGACTGCACCGCCGCATAGGCTGCGGCCGCATTTTGATGATTATGCTTGCCCTCAAGAGCCATAGCTTGGGACAAATCACAAACCTCAATGCACTTACCGCTCATATTGCAATAGAGCTTCCCGTTCATGACCGAGACGCCGCGCCCCAAGGACTTGCGCGTTGAAATAGGAATGATGCGGCGTCCATTTTTCGCCGTAAGCTCGGAATAGATACGTTTTGTGTCTTCAGTGTCCACGCCGATAACGGCCGTGTCGTCAGACGTTTGATTTTCAAAAATACGGATCTTGGCGGCCTCATATCCCGCCATATCGCCGTGCCGCTCCAGATGATCGGGCGAAAGGTTGAGAAAGACAGCCGCATTGGCCCGAAGGCTTTGCGTGCGTTCAAGCTGATAGGAAGACAGCTCAATAACGTAGTGTTTTCCGGCATGCATCTTATCAAGATCCAGCACGCCTCGGCCTATATTGCCGCCAATCTCAGCGTCTTTACCGCAGGCCGATAGCACATGTCCAATAAGCGCCGTTGTCGTAGATTTTCCATTTGTCCCAGTAATCGCGATGATCTTTGGGCGTTGACTCTCTGGACGCGCGGCGACTTCTCTGGCGAAAATTTCAATATCGCAAATGATCGGCACGCCGGACGCATTGGCTTTTTCAGCCGTCCAATGTGCGGATGGGAGTTTATCAGGAACGCCCGGCGACAAAACAAGCGCGTCAATGCTTGCCCAATCGGCGTCATTTAAATCTTTAATATCAACGCCCTGATCTTTGGCGGCGCTACGCGCCGCTTCATTATCATCCCAAGCCCAAACATGCGCGCCGCCTTTCGCGAGCGAGAGCGCAGCCGTAATGCCCGTTCGCCCCAGCCCGAAGACCGCAAGTGTTTGTCCTTGAAATGAAGCTGCTTTAATCATGTGACTACCGTAATTTCAGCGTGGAGAGTCCGATTAGCGCGAGGATAATCGCGATAATCCAGAAACGAATAACGATGGTGGGTTCGGCCCAGCCTTTTTTCTCGAAATGGTGATGGATGGGCGCCATGCGGAAAACGCGCCTGCCCGTTAGTTTGAAAGAAGCGACCTGCACAATCACGGAGACAGCTTCAAGAACGAAGAGCCCGCCAATAATGGCCAGAACGATTTCATGCTTAATGGCAACTGCCGTCGTGCCTAAGGCGCCGCCCAAGGCTAGCGAGCCCGTATCGCCCATAAAGACCATAGCGGGAGGGGCATTATACCAGAGAAATCCCAGTGACGCGCCAATGATGGCCCCAAGGAAAATCGTAACTTCAGCAGAGCCAGGGACATAAGGCACGCCGAGATAGTCAGAGAATACCGCATTGCCGACCAGATAAGCGATAAATGCCAAGCTCATACAGGCAATCATCACAGGTACGATGGCCAGGCCGTCCAAACCATCGGTTAGGTTTACCGCGTTGGAGGCACCAACGATAACAAGGCATCCGAAAGGAATGAAAAACACACCGAGGTTTAAGGTGAAGTCCTTTAAAAATGGAATCGCAAGGCCAGTTTCAAATCCATCTGGCGTTTGCGGAAACGCATTCGTTAGCACGTAACAGGCCGCTGCCGCGATGCCGAATTCAAGAATTATCTTTATCTTTCCGCTAAAGCCTTTGGGGTTCTGACGAGAGACTTTGAGGTAATCATCATAGAAACCGATTAGCCCATAGGCAGCTGTGACCAGCATGACAGTCCAGAGGAACGGGTTTCTAAGATCAGCCCAGAGCAATGTCGAAATCATCACGGATAAAAGAATGAGAAGTCCGCCCATTGTCGGCGTACCTGCTTTTTGAATGATATGACTTTCAGGGCCATCCTCACGGATCGGTTGACCCTTGCCTTGCTTGGAACGCAAAAAATCGATCATGCGCGGCCCCAGGATGAAGGCGATAATCATTGACGTCATTAAGGCGCCGCCAACGCGGAAGGTAATATAATTAAATAAATTAAAGACCTGGAAGTCTTCAGCATAGCGCGTGAGAATTTCGTATAACATTAAGCCGTGCCTTCTTTCAGTGCCGCGACAAGCTTTCCGAGCCCGGCACTATTTGATCCTTTGACAAGGACGACATCGCCGTCCTCAATTTCTTCCTTCAGCGCGTCCAGCGCAAATTCCCAGTCCCTCGCCCATGCGCCGCGCATGGTTTGCGGCAAGGCACCTTTCAGAGCGCGCATACATTCACCCGTCACAATAACGCGGGACACGCCAGCCGCTTCGAGCGGCTGCGCCATAGCTGCGTGCATGGCTATTTCATCTTTTCCAAGCTCGCCCATATCGCCAAGGACAGCGACGCGGCGGCCAGGCTTTAAGCCCAGTAATTTTATCGCGGCGTTCATGCTGGTGGGATTGGCATTGTAAGACTCGTCAATCAGCGTGATAGTCTTACCGTCAATTGAAAGCTCGCTCATTTCCCCGCGCCCAGTCTCAGCGCGAACGCCGCGAAGCGCTTTGGCGGCCTTGCGCAAATCAAGCCCCGCCGCATAGGCCACAGCGATACAAGCCGCGCCGTTCATCACCCAATGCTCGCCGGGAACTAAGAGTGTGACATCAATTTGTTGAGCGTTAATCCGTAGGCGCGTATTGCTTCCATGTTCGTGAGTTTGCGAGGTTACAACACACACGTCACACGCATCAGAGTGGCCAAATGTAATAACCCTCTTGCCTTTGGCTTTTTGCGCAATCCGCGCCGCGTGCGGGTTATCTGCATTTAAAATTAGCGTGCCATTATTGCGCAGCCCGTCAATGATTTCAGCTTTGGCATCCGCAATCTCTTCGACATCTTTGAACTGCGCGAGATGGACGGCGGCTACCGTTGTGATGAGTGCAATATCAGGGCGAAGTAAATGAGATAGATCCGACAACTCACCCGAATGGTTCATTCCCATTTCGAATATGCCAAATTCAGTCTCTTGGGGCATACGCGCCATTGTCAGAGGAACACCCCAATGATTATTATATGATTTCAATGACTTATGCGCGTCACCGAAAGCACCAAACATATGCGCGAGCGCTTCTTTGACGCTCGTTTTTCCGACGCTACCTGTTACTGCAACGCGCAGCGCTTTTGAACGCTCCACACCCTCTTTACCAAGATCGCGCAACGCTTGAAGACTATCTTTGACAATGACCGCATTGCCAGAAACGGAGTTTTCAGAGAGCGTTCCGCCCGCGCCCTTTTCCATCGCCATAGGAATAAAGTCATGTCCATCTCGGACATCTTTTAACGGCACGAAAAGGTCACCCGCCTCTATCGTGCGGGTATCAATGGAAAGGCCGGAAATATCGAAATCGCCGCTCGCAGTGCCGCCCGTGGCTTTGGCTATGTCAGCGGATGTCCATAAGGTTTTAGACATGACCTAACTCCTTTAGGGCAAGCCTCACCTGCTCAACATCAGAAAACGGAATGACTTTTGTGCCAACAATCTGGCCTTGCTCATGCCCTTTACCGGCGATGACAAGGCAGTCTTGCGGGCCCAGGCGTTTAATACCTTCTCGGATGGCCGCAGTGCGGTCACCAATTTCAGCCGCCTCAGGGCAGCCCTTCAAAACAGCTTTGCGAATAGTCGCCGCATCTTCAGTGCGCGGGTTATCATCAGTGACGATAACATTATCTGCGTGCTTAGCGGCAACCCTGCCCATTTTGGCGCGCTTGTCAGGATCGCGGTCACCGCCGCATCCAAACGCGACAATTATCTTGCCCATCGTATGCGGACGCACAGACCGCAGAAGTTTATCCAGCCCGTCTTCAGTATGCGCAAAATCAACGAAAATTGGCGCGCCGTCTTTGGTCTCCCCGGCCCGCTCCATTCGTCCTGCAACGCCGGAAAGATGCTCAAGCGCTTCTAAGGCGGTATCTAATTCTACGCCTGTCACCAGCGCCAATCCCAGAGCGGAAATGGCATTGAGCACCTGGAACTCACCCGCTAAGGGCAATTCAATTTTATGACGATCGCCCCGCACAAAAAGGGTCACGATTTGGCTGGCCGCGCGCGGCATAACCTCATCAATGCGGATATCTTGACCTGACCATCCAACTTGCATCACGTCTTGCCCGCGCGCTTCACACATCTTCACAAGGCGCTGCCCATATGAGTCATTGGTATTAATAACGACGGGCGCGTCAGCGGGCGTCAGCTCAGTAAAGAGACGCGCTTTTGCGAGGAAGTAATCTTCGGCGTCCTTATGATAATCAAAATGGTCTTGGGTAAGATTTGTAAATCCTGCGGCAGTGATTTTCACGCCGTCAAGACGATATTGATCAAGGCCATGAGACGACGCCTCCATGGCCGCATGCGTTACGCCCTCATTCGTCAATTCCGACAAAGTCATATGTAGCGCCACAGCATCAGGCGTTGTGTGGGTCAGCGGACGGTAGCCCTTTGGCGCCTGAACACCGAGCGTTCCAAAACATGCCGCCATCTGGCCTGCATGAACCCAAATCTGGCGCAAAAACTCAACGGTAGAGCTTTTACCATTTGTCCCGGTCATTGCGACTAATGTCTCCGGCTGCCCAGCATAAAGCGTCGCTGCCATTTTCGCATAATCCAAACGCGGCTCCGCACTGCCAATATATGGCACAGGCAAATCTAGTCCCTCGGTCGAGAGCACAGCAGACGCGCCATTTTCTAACGCGCTTTTAATATAGTTGCGGCCATCCGTAACTGTTCCTAGCAATGCCGCAAAGACAAAGCCAGGCTCAACCGCGCGGCTGTCACAGGTAAGGCCTGTTACCTCTAAATCACTCTCAAATCCCAAATCACGCAATGTCATGGCAGGACCTCCGCGCCAAAAGGGCTCATCGCGACGGGCATTCTACGCTTAACACCTAGCATCGGCGCGATACGTTCAATCACGGCGCCTGCTGTTGGGGCTGCGTTCCACCCTGCGGTAGCCCAGCCATATGTTCCTTCGGCCGCCTTAGGCTCATCATATGTAATCATCACAACATAGGTCGGATCTTCATAGGGAAAAGCCGCAACGAATGAGGTCACTAATCGCTTTTGATCATAGCCGCCAATTGCGGGCTTTTCCGCTGTGCCCGTTTTCCCCATGACGCCATATCCTGGGACGCGCGCCTTTTTACCCGTTCCATGGGTCGACACATAGCGCATCATATCGCGTAGTGTTTGGGAGGTTTGCGACGAAAATACGCGGCGCGCCTGCACGGGACGCGAAGCATCACGCTTGACCAGTGTCGGCGCAACATAAAGCCCGTCATTCAGCATTGCGCCAATTGCTGCCGAGAGCGCCAAAGGCGTAACCGCAATACCGTGGCCGTAAGACACAGTGACGGTCGTAAGGTCAATCCAGCGGTCTTGAAGTTGCGGTTTTGCACTTTCCGCAAGCTCGAATGGCACGCGGTCCATGAGACCCAACTCTTTTAAATATTTGCGCTGCTGCTCTCCGCCGATCTTTAAAGCAATCATTGCCGTTCCGCGGTTTGAGCTTTCCGACAATATTTCAGGCATGGCGAGCGGCACCTTACTCGGATGATCATCGCGAATGAATTTATGACGAACTTTGAAAGGCTTTTGCACAGGATACTCTTCGGTCAATGTGGACACCCCATCCTCCAAGGCCATCGCCATGGTGAGAGGTTTGAAAACAGAGCCCAAGTCGTAAGTGGACATTGAGGCATGATTAAAGCGGGTTTCGGGCAATGTTGCGCCCGGATCATTGGGATCAAAATTTGGCAGGCTGACCATTGAAATAATTTCGCCCGTTTTAATATTAAGCACGACGCCCGCATTTGACAGCGCGCCGAACCGCTCCAGACCTTTTTGTAATTCATCCGCCACAGCATGCTGCACGCGCATATCAACAGAGAGCGCAGTGGCGGGCGCGTTCTCAGCGGATAACCTTGCATTGAAAGCTCTCTCGGAACCCGCAGAGCCATTCAAATCAACATCCGTAAAGCCAACGACGTGGGAGGCGAGATTACCCCGCGGATAAACCCGCTTAGGCTCTTGCCGAAATGCTAGACCTGGCAAACCCAGCGCAAAAACAGCTTGGCGTTCTTTTGGGGTTAGTCCGCGGTCAATCCAGACAAAGGCGCGATCTGTAGATAGGCGGTTTTTAAGAACAGCCATATCCAGTTCAGGCCTAACAGCTCTGAGTTTTTGAGCCGTTTCTTTTGCGTTCCAAATCTTACGCGGCTCCGCATAGAGCGAATAGGTATTTAGCGTAGTGGCAAGCACCGCGCCGGTGCGGTCGGTAATATCAGCGCGCGTCGTCGTGATTTCTTTGGGAAGCAAACTTCGGCCCGACTTATCGCCAAATAGCGACACCTCTGCGAGACGCAAAACGACAAGCAAAAGCACAAACATAAAAATGAAGGCGCCAATTCGAATGCGGATACGCCCCTCTGAAACAGAGATATACTCATCATCCGCAACTGTCATTGTGCGCGATTGCGGGAAGCTATCTTGCGGGTTTAGACTCATTTGGAGCCCCCATCACTTTCAAGGCCTTCACGCAGCGGAAACTGAATCGCGATATCTTTCAACTCAAACACATCCTTGACGGCAATAGGCTGCAATCCAAGATAGGCCTCAGATAGAGACTTCAAGCGGTCAGGATTTTCGAGATAAGCTATTTCGGCGCGGAGGACCCGAAGGCTTGCCTCTTCTTGCGCAATTTGCCGCTCAATTTTTACGGCATGTTTGCGGGCTGTCTGCGCGCGTGTTTTGACATAATAAAGCCCCACGGTCAGGGCGACGCCGATAAGAAATAGCAAAAAGCCCGTCATACGCCGCGCGGCGCGAATATGGGACGGAATATAGACGCCGCTCATCGAGCCCCTCCCAAAACATCAAGCTGCGCAACGCGGGGAAGCAATTCATCATCCATCGGGAATGGCGCAGCCTCTGTCCGCAGAGCAAAACGAAGCTTGGCCGAACGCGAGCGGGCATTTTCCGCGATCTCAGTCTTAGACGGCTTAATCACAGAGCGCTTGCCCTCAGTAAAACTTGGCGCTGGGCCTTCATGTTTGACCTCAGGCGCGTAGCGCGATCCGCCCGTAACATCCCCCGCGCGGCGGCGCAGAAATGATTTAACAATACGGTCTTCGAGAGAGTGAAAGGTCACCACAATAAGCCGCCCGCCAGGCTTTAGAATTTTCTCCGCTGCGCAGAGACCACGATATAGCTCGCCGAGCTCATCATTGATAAAGATACGCAGTGCCTGAAACACACGGGTCGCCGGATGATTTTTTCCTGTCCGGCCAAGCGCGCGCTCTATGATATCAGCCAGCGCCTCAGTCGTGACGATATCACCCTCTTCGCGCGCACGAACAATAAAGTCGGCAGCGCGGCGCGCGCGGCGCTCTTCCCCATAAACCTGGAAAATTCTGATAAGATCAGCGTGAGACAACTCCCGGACTGCATCTGCCGCCGTCGGCCCTGTATTGCCCATACGCATATCGAGCGGGCCGGAGCGCATGAATGAAAATCCGCGCTCAGCCTGATCTAGCTGCATTGAGGAGACGCCGATATCGAGCACAACTGCATCAACGCCGGAAAGCCCAACCTCGTCCATTTTAGAAAACGGCGTCTCTATGAGGCGAAAACGACCGTCATATTGCGCCGCAAGCTCGTCAGCGCGCGGCTGCACATTTGGATCCCGATCAAGACCGATAACGTTACAGCTCTCGGATTTTAGAAATGCCTCACTATAGCCGCCATTGCCGAAGGTGCCGTCAACATAGGCCTCACCAGCTTTAGGCGTAAGCGCGCTCAGCACCTCGGGTAACATGACAGGGTAGTGCTTCACGCCGCGCCTCCCGGCGTAACCGTTTTCAACAGATGACGGCTTTCACGCGCAAGCGCGAGCAAGCCCTCTTTGCGGTCTTCAAGGGCTTTCGGACTCCAAATCTCGAAACGGCGACCAAGGCCTACAAATGTCACCTTCCCATTCAGCCCCGCATATTCATGCAAATCCTTGGGAAGAGACACCCGCCCGCCGCCATCAAAGGCAAGCTGACGCGAGGAGGAGAAAATCATATATTGTAGGGCTGAGCGCTCAGCATCGTAATGCTCGCGCTGATCGAGCGACGCCTGAAAATCCTCAAGCAGAGAAATGCCGCCGCCCTCAAGGTAATTTCCATCAAGGCTGGGCCATACAACGATCCCGTCAAAAGCCGATTTCGCAGGCGTCTCAGAGATGGTCGCGCGGAAATCAGCAGGGACGGAAACACGCCCTTTTGCATCCAAGCTATTTGTCACTGTGGACAAAAACATCAAAAATTCCCCTTCGAACGCCCGAAACCCATATTCGCGTTCCTATTTGGGATAACATGGGATTTTATGGGATACAATGCCTATTTAGGGGAAAATTAAGGATATTTGCAAGATTTACGGTGGTTTTAGAGGTTCACGACCTCCCTTTTCTGGGATGGCATCCCTCTGCCCCTTGGAAGCCCCGCAAATACCCCTATAAGAACGAAAGATTCACAAAAGGTTGACCCATGCGCAAAACTCTTCTCACCGCCACATCCATTCTCGCTCTCACGCTCATCGCCTGCTCAGAGCCCGCCTCGAAAGCTCCCTCAGACATGCCAACAAGCAAAGCACCGAAAACTGAAACGCTCTCCGTAGATATGCCCTCAGTTGAAATGCCCGCGATTGACAATGTATTACTCGCGGAATTCAAAGGCCCTTATGGCGGCGTCCCAGCATTTGATAAGATGGATTTAGCGATGCTGAAGCCTGCCCTCGAATGGGGTATGGAGAAAAACCTGAAAGAAGTTGACGCTATTGCCAACAACCCGGCCCCGCCAACATTTGAAAACACTATTCTTCCAATGGAAAAGGCTGGAGATGATCTCAGCCGCGTCTTTCGCTATTGGGGCATTTGGAGTTCTAACATGTCCTCCCCTGAATTTCGCGCCATTCAAAGAGAAATGGGTCCAAAGCTTTCTGAGTTTAGCTCTAAAATAACGCAGAACGAAAATCTCTTTGCCCGTGTCAAGGCCGTGCATGATAGCGCCGCCGTCCAAGCCATGGCCCCGCATCAACAGCGCCTTGTTAAACTTACCTATGACGGCTTTGCCCGTAACGGCGCGACGTTAAGCCTCGAAGATAAAGCCCGCTACACCGCCATTAATAAGCGCCTGTCAGAGCTTCACACAAGTTTTGGCAATAATGTCCTTGCCGATGAAGAAGGCTATGTGACCTATATCTCCAAAACTCAGCTTAGCGGCCTCTCAGAAAGCTTTACCAAAGCCGCCGCGGCAACAGCCACAGCGAACGGAAAAGACGGGCAATATGCGCTGACCAATACGCGCTCTTCCATGTCGCCTTTTCTGACCTATTCAGACGAGCGCGATCTGCGCCAGAAAGTTTGGGAGACCTATTATTCGCGCGGCGATAATGGCGATGAGAATGATAATAACGCTATCATCGCTGAAATCCTGCAATTGCGTAATGAGCGTGTTGCCCTGCTCGGCTATGATAATTACGCGCAATGGCGTCTCGCCGACCGCATGGCCGGCACGCCCGAACGCGCGATTGAGCTTATGGAAGCCGTCTGGCCCGCCGCTATTGCCCGCGTCGAAGAGGAAGTTGCAGATATGCAGGCGATTGCAGATAAAGAAGGCGCAAATATCAAAATCGCGCCATGGGATTATCGTTACTACGCAGAGAAGGTCCGCAAGGATAAATATGACCTCAATAGCGATGAGGTGAAACAATATCTCCAGCTCGATAAACTCACAGACGCCATGTTCTATGTCGCAGGAGAGCTCTTCAACTTTAACTTTGCGCCCGTCCCCGAGGGTTCAGTTTCCGTCTTCCATCCCGATGTTAAAGTCTGGGAGGTCACAGATAAAGATAACGGCGAAAATGTTGGCCTGTGGTATCTCGACCCCTTTGCCCGTCCCGGCAAACGCTCTGGCGCTTGGGCAACGACCTATCGCTCTCGCACAAGTTATGATGGCCTGACCAATGTGCTCTCATCCAACAATTCTAACTTCATTAAAGCCGCGCCTGGAGAGCCTGTCTTGGTCTCATGGGACGACGCGACGACATTCTTCCATGAATTCGGCCATGCGCTTCACAGCCTCTCGGGCAAAGCAGTCTATCCAACCCTCAATGGCGGCGTGCGCGATTACACAGAATTTCAATCTCAGCTCTTAGAGCGCTGGCTCTCCACGGATGAAGTTGTCGAAAACTATCTTGTGCATCATGAAACGGGCAAGCCAATGCCAGCAGAACTGCGCCAGAAAATCAAAGATGCGGCGACGTTCAATCAAGGGTTCTCAACCACTGAATATCTTGCCTCGGCCCTTGTCGATATGCGTTATCATACAACCGACCCAACGGGGATCGATCCTGATAAATTTGAGCGTGAAACGCTCAAGAGCCTTGATATGCCTGACGAAATCGTCATGCGTCACCGCTCCACCCATTTTGGACATATCTTCTCAGGCGAAGGTTATAGCGCAGGCTATTACGGCTATATGTGGGCGGACGTTCTGACCTCTGATGCCTCCGAAGCCTTTAAAGAAGCAGATGGCGGATTTTATGATGAGGCTGTTTCTGCGAAATTAGTCGAGCATTTATTCGCCCCGCGTAATTCGGTTGATCCTGCAGAGGCCTACCGCGCCTTTAGAGGCCGCGATGCTGATATTGCGCCGCTTATGCGCGATCGCGGCTTCCCGGTTCCTGGAGAATAAAGCTTCATGACGTTATATTCGAGATTATCTCTCACCGTAGCAGGGCTCGCCCTGCTCATGCTTTCAGGATGCAATACAGCTTCTGTGCCAAAAACAGAAGCTGACGCGTCTAAAAGCCGGGCTGAAAATATAGAGATAATTCGAGATGATTACGGCGTCCCCCATATTTACGGCAAGACAGACGCAGATGCAGTTTTCGGCATGCTCTATGCGCAGGCCGAAGATGACTTCGGCCGCATCGAACGCAATTATATTTGGGCCATCGGGCGGCTAGCTGAGGTAGAAGGCGAAAGCGCTATCTATAGCGATCTTCGCGCGCGGCTATATATGACGACAGACCAAGCCAAAGCCGCTTATGAGTCCGCGCCTGCGGCATTAAAAGAACTCTGCGATGCTTACGCCGAAGGCCTGAATTATTATCTCGCCACCCATCCAGAGGTAAAACCAAAATTACTGACAAAATTTGAACCTTGGATGCCGATGTTTTTCTCCGAAGGCTCAATCGGCGGCGATATTGAGCAAATCCCCCTACGCGGCATTACCGCCTTTTACGGAGGCGGCACGCCAAAACAGGCCCCGCTGCTCGCGCCAACACAGCCCGTAACATTTTCAGAACCTGGGGGCTCTAACGGCTTTGCAATATCAGGCGAGCTCACCAAAAGCGGCGACGCAATGCTGCTCATAAATCCCCATACATCATTCTACTTTCGCCCCGAAATTCATGTCGTCAGCGAAGAAGGTCTAAATGCTTATGGCGCTGTCACCTGGGGGCAGTTTTTTGTCTATCAGGGATTTTCTGAGAAAAATGGCTGGATGCATACCTCGACTTATGCTGACTTCATGGACGAATTTATAGAAGAGGTTTTCGAGCAAGACGGAAAGCTCTATTACCGTTACGGCGATGAAGCCCGCCTCGTAAAAGTTTCAGAAATTTCGCTTAAGTTTAAAGATGGCGATCAAATGCGCACGCGGACATTTCCCGCCTATCACACCCATCACGGCCCCATCACCCATATGCAAGACGGCAAATGGGTCGCAACCAAGATTAACTGGGATCCTGTCAACGCGCTTCAGCAATCCTTTATTCGTACCAAGACCAAAGGGCATGATGAATTTCGCGAGATGATGAATATTCGTACCAACTCATCCAACAACACTGTCTACGCCGATCAGCAAGGCAATATCGCCTATTATCACGGCAACTTCATGCCAAAGCGCAATACAGCATTTGACTATTCAAAACCCGTTGACGGCGCGAACCCTGCAACGGATTGGCAAGGTCTTCACACAGTCGAGGAATCAATCACGATTTTGAATCCCAAGAATGGCTGGATACAAAATGCCAATTCCACGCCTTTCACAGCCGCGCTAGACTATAGCCCCAAGCCAGAGAATTACCCCGCCTATATGGCACCCGACAGTGAGAATTTTCGCGGCGTCCACGCGGTTCAAGTTCTCACGGGCCAAAAAGACTTTACTTTAGATAAGCTCATCGAGGTCGCCTATGACCCTCACCTTCCTGCCTTCGAGCGTCTCATTCCAGAGCTGATAAAAGCCTATGATGGCTCTAATGATCGTAACGCCGAACTCGCCCCTGCTATCGACACATTGCGCAATTGGGATTTCAAAACAGACAAAGACTCGGCCGCAATGTCTCTCGCCCATTTTTACGGCATGCAAATATTCAAAGACGTGCCCCGCCCGCGCGGAATGGGACGCTTTGAGCTCTTAAATAGTTACGCAGAGGGCTCGACATATTCTGAGCGCCTGAACATTTTCGCCAAAGCCGTTTCGAAACTCGAAGAGGATTTTGGAAATTGGAATACGCCATGGGGAGAGATTAACCGCTTCCAACGCCTCAATGGCGACATCAACCATGTCTTTGATGACAGCCAGCCCAGCCTGCCCGTGGGTCTGGCTTCTGCCACATGGGGCGCGCTCGCGGCTTATGGTCAACGCGGAAAAGTCACCACGAAACGCATTTACGGCACACGCGGCAATAGCTTTGTCGCCGTGGTGGAATTTGGCGACAAGGTCAAAGCCAAGAGCCTGCTCGCGGGCGGGCAAAGCGGAGATCCTGAGTCGCCTCATTTTTATGATCAGGCGCAAAACTATGTGGACGGCGTGTTTAAGGATGTTCCTTATTATAAGGCCGATGTTGAGGCGCGGGCGGTTCGGCGGTATTCTCCTGGGGAGTAGTGTGGGTGATATTTGATGTGGGCTGCTTAGCGGCCTAGTGAATCTCTAAGCTCGGTAAAACTGGGTCATTTTTGATAAAATCTGACGTCCCGAATTTTTGACAGGATTGGGAGTTTAGCGGGCATAAGGTTTTTTGCATTTGCAATCATGATTTAGTGCTGAAATTTCAACATCCACAATTTTTCTACCACATCTATTGATAAACACCCTATCAACAACTATATCTAGCTTGCTCGCATAATTTTCAGTGCAGGGCCAACTTTTGGTGCCAGCATACTGGGAATGCGCAGGTCGATACGACGCGTTCGCGTTTCTATCGGCTTTCGGGTCGCTAAGTCGCGCGGTTGTATTGCCGCCGAACTAAGTCCCGTAGGGC
>JBDWDN010000013.1:0-5897 GCA_039977295.1 Hellea sp.
TGCGCCGCCGCCGCCAAAGAAGAAATCATTTCCGTCATCGCCAAAGAGCGTATCATCGCCATCTTGGCCAAAGATTGTATCAACGCCGTCCCCGCCCATGATGGTGTCATTGCCGTCGCCGCCTAATAGGCGGTCATTACCTCCAGCACCGCTAAGCGTGTCATTGCCGTCTCGGCCCTCAAGACGGTTATTGGCCGCGTCACCTGTAATGCTGTCGTCAAAATCAGAGCCGAAGACCCATTCAACAGAGGTGTAGCTATCGCCATTGGCCTCGCCAAGGAAACCGCTGCCGCCCAAAATCACGCCGACAGCACTGGCCGCCAGTGTGAAGTTAACGATATCAATACCGCTGCCGCCATCGATCGCGTCGCCGCCTTCGCCGCCAAAGATACGGTCATTACCGCCGCCGCCATTGATGCTATCATTCCCGTCACCACCGCGTAGTTCATTGGAGCTGCTATTCCCAGTCAGGATGTCATCAAAATCAGACCCATAAATCGCTTCAATACCAAAATAGGTATCGCCAGCCGCGTCGCCGCCGGTTCCCCCTGTATTCAGGTTCAAATTTACACTCGCAGCAGCAAGGCTATAATTGGCGATATCAAAGCCTGTCCCGCCATTTAACTGATCTGCGCCCGCAGAACCATAAAGCGTGTCATTACCCTCTTGGCCGCGCTGAATATCGTTCCCTTCACCGCCATAAATACGGTCAATCCCGCCGCCGCCATTAATCTGGTCATTACCATCTTCGCCGTAGAAAAACTCGTTGGCGGATGAGCCTGTGATGATGTCGTTAAAGTTTGAGAGATAATAACGCTCAATGCCACTAAATGTATCGCCCAGAGCCTCCCCCAAAGTTCCGCCCGTATCGACATTAAAGCGAACACCGGATGTGGCCCCGCGATAATCAACTGAGTCAAACCCGGCCCCGCCATTATTGGCATCTGCACCCGCGCTCCCAAAGAATGTATCGGCGCCGGCGTCGCCATTTAGGATATCATCGCCCTCGTCGCCATTCAGGCGGTCATTCCCGTCACCGCCATTAATCGTGTCTGCGCCGTCTGCGCCGTTGACAATGTCGTTCCCCGCAAGGGCGGCAATTGCATCACCGCCAGATGTACCAGTGAACACATCATTCCCTGGTGTCAGTTCCACGATCCCTCTAATCGAGATATCGAAAACAGCTCCATTAATGAGGCTCGCGGCGTCACTGACATCGAACTGGAAGCTATCAGTAGCATTTGCAGAGCCATCATGTTGATAGCTCAGTAACCCCGCCACAATATCGGATTGGGTAAAGCTATCACCAATCGTGAGCGCCGTCTCAGCATTATTTAGACTGCCGCTGCTGTCACTATCAATCCAGAGGACGCCATTCGCAACAGTGCTGCCTAATGTATAGACGAGCTCTGCATCTAAGGTGTCAGGATCATTTGTGGTCAATGCCGCCGCGTTAATAACGCCAACCTCGCCAATGGCCAGAGCGAGACCTGTATTGATATCCACGGCAGGCGCAGCACTGACAAAGACAGGCGGGTAACCAAAGCTAGCCGCGCCAAAGATGATATAGCTCTCTCCGTTAGAAAAACCATTACCCGCGGCACGACTCGCCCCGATAAGCAGATCATCAAAGCCATCGCCATTAACATCCCCGGCGCCGGAGACAGAGCCCCCGCTTTCATCACCAGAACCAACGCCGTTAATGATAAAACCGTTTATCCCGTTAAGCGTAGAAAGTTCAAAAACCGCAGAAAAGGGGTTGATGGCCGTATCACGGCCGAAGATGACATAAGTCTCCCCACTATCGCTCCCATTGGGTTCGGCGCCGGCCGCCCCGATGAGGATATCATCAAAGCCATCACCATTAACATCACCCGCGCTGGAGACAGAGGCCCCGCTACTATCACCACTATCAATCCCGTTAAGAACAAAGCCGTTCGTGCCGTCAAGCGAAGAGAGATCAAGGCTGGCGGCAAAGGGGGTAATGCTCGTATCACGGCCAAAGACGACATAGGTCTGACCGCTTGCATTACCATTCGGGTCAGTACGTTTCGATGAGATGATGATATCGTCAAAACCATCGCCATTAATATCTCCGGCGCTTGAGACAGCTTCCCCGCTTCGATCAAACTGACCAATGCCGTTAAGGACGAAACCGTTGGTGCCGTCTAGGGCGGAGAGTTCGAAACTGGCGGCAAAAGGGCTGCTAGTCGTATCACGGCCAAAAACGACATAGCTTTCTCCGCTGTCAAGGCCATTGGGGTCGGCGCCGAACGCCCCGATGAGGATATCATCAAAGCCGTCACCATTAATATCTCCCGCGCTGGAGACAGAGCCCCCGCTCCAATCGGACTCATCAATGCCATTAATAGCAAAGCCATTCATGCCGTCGAGGGCAGAGAGATCAAAGCTAGCGGCAAAGGGCGAGATGGCTGTATCGCGGCCAAAGACGACATAACTCTGCCCATTAAATCGGCCGCCGGCTTCAGCTGCATATGCCCCGATGAGAATGTCGTCAAAGCCGTCGCCATTAATATCACCGGCATCGCTGACTGAAATACCGCTTCTATCATTATCCTCCCCGTTAAGAACAAAGCCGTTTGTTCCGTCAAGGGCGGAGAGCTCAAGACTCGCAGCAAAAGGAGTAATGGCCGTATCGCGGCCAAAAACGACATAAGTCTCCCCGCTACGGCCGCCATTGGGGTCTGCCTCTTTAGCGGCGATGAGAATATCATCAAAGCCGTCACCATTAATATCACCAGCGTTGGAGACAGAATTCCCACTTTCATCATAGGCATCAATTCCGTTAATGACAAAGCCATTGACCCCATCAAGAGAGGAGAGGTCAAGGCTGGCGGCAAATGGGGTAATGGCCGTATCACGGCCAAAGACGATATAGCTCTCACCGCTACGGCCGCCATTAGAATATGCGCCCTCAGCTCCGATGAGAATATCATCAAAGCCGTCACCATTAATATCCCCCGCAGAAGACACAGAGATCCCGCTTAGATCACCAAAATCAATCCCGCTAAGGACAAAGCCATTAGAGCCGTCAAGCGCGGAGAGTTCAATACTGACGGCCGGGCTCGAAAAATTAAAGACTTGGTCGTTAATAAATCTCGTCCCGTCGCTAATATCGAACTGGAAATTATCGGGAAGCGCTAAACCGCTATCATTGCGGTAACCCACAAGGCCGTCAGTAATGTCTTGTTGTGTAAAACTATCCCCGGCGATTAAGGCGCTTTCTGCATTATTCTGTCCGCCGCTGCCGTCCACATCCAGGAATAAGACGCCATTAAGAGGCGCGGTATCGAGGGTGAAAATAAGATTATTATCCAAGCTATCGATATCATTTACCTCTAGCTCGGCCGCCGACAAAATAGCGGTAAATCCGGGGAAAAGCTCGAGCGGAGCATTGACATCCAATGTCGGAACCTCGCTGAAATATACAGAGGGAAAGCTGGCGGCGCCATAAATGATATAGCTCTCCCCACTATCAAAACCAGTAGCGGGGTCGGCGCCGTTTGCCCCGATGAGGATATCATCAAAGCCGTCTGCATTAATATCACCCGCAGAGGATACAGACCAACCACTACGGTCCACCTCATCAATGCCGTTAATGACAAATCCGTTTGAACCGTTGAGCGTAGAGAGATCAAAACTTGCGGAAAAGGGGTTGATGGCCGTATCGCGGCCAAAGACAACATAGCTCTCCCCGCTACTGCTTCCGTTCGGGTCGGCGGCGGGTGCCCCGATGAGGATATCATCAAAACCGTCACCATTGACATCACCGGCACTGGAGACAGAACGACCGCTTTCATCACTCCCATCTATGCCGTTAAGGACAAAGCCGTTTACTCCGTCAAGGGCGGAGAGATCAAGGCTTGCGGCAAAGGGATTTATGGCAGTATCACGGCCAAAGACGAGATAACTCTCGCCGCTATTTCCGCCATTGGGGTCGGCATAGAAAGCCCCGATGAGGATATCATCAAAGCCGTCACCATTAATATCACCGGCACTGGAGACAGAGCGCCCGCTAAAATCATTCCCATCAATCCCGTTGAGGACGAAGCCGTTCAGGCCGTCGAGCGTGGAGAGCTCAAGGCTAGCGGCAAAAGGGTTAGCGGCAGTATCACGGCCAAAGACGACATAGCTCTCCCCGCTACTATAACCATTAGGGTCGGCATGGGTCGCACCAATGAGGATATCATCAAATCCGTCACCATTAATATCCCCGGCGCTGGAAACAGAACGCCCGCTGAGATCATTCGCATCAATGCCGTTTATGACAAAGCCGTTTGTCCCATCAAGAGCCGAGAGATCAAGACTGGCATCATAGGGAGATCCGCTACCAAAAACAATATAGCTCTCACCGCTCGAACTCCCATTTGGATCACCAGTATAGGCCCCGATAAGGATATCATCAAAGCCGTCTCCATTAATATCACCAGCGCTGGAGACAGAGAACCCGCTTCGGTCCCTACTTTCAATGCCGTTAATGACAAAGCCGTTCGAGCCGTCCAATGCCGAGAGCTCAAAGCTCGCAGCAAAGGGGTTTGTGGCCGCATCCCGGCCAAATACGACATAGGTCTGGCCACTATGATAACCATTGGGGGTAGCCGCAAATGCCCCGATGAGTATATCATCAAATCCGTCCCCATTAATATCACCGGCATGGGAAACAGAGCCCCCACTTTGGTTCCCCCCGAAAATCCCGTTAATGACAAAGCCGTTCGTGCCGTCGAGCGACGAGAGCTCAAACCTCACATCAAAGGGGTTTGTGGCCGTATCGCGGCCAAAAACGACATAGCTCTCCCCGCTACGACTGCCATTGGGGTCGGCTTCGTCCGCTCCGATGAGAATATCATCAAAACCGTCCCCGTTTATATCTCCGGCGCTAGAGACTGAAATTCCACTTTCATCCCTCTCATCAACGCCGTGAAGCACAAAACCATTCGAGCCGTTAAGGTTGAAGAGTTCAAAGCTCGCAAACGGGGTCACCGTCATGACGACATTAAACAGTTGATCATCAATTGACGTCGTCCCGTCACTCACATCGAACTGAAAATTGTCGGTTAAATTACTACTGCCGTCATGACGATAGCCGATAAGGCCGTCATTGAGATCTTGTTGCGTGAAACTATCACCCACACCCAAAGCGGCTTCCGCATTATTCTGAAACCCACTGCCGTCCACATCCAGAAATAGCACACCATTCACAGGCACGGCATCAAGCGTAAAGACCAACTCACTATCCGGATTATCGACATCATTCACCTCGAGCTCAGCCGTCGACAGAATAGCGGTAAAACCAGGTATAAGATTAAGCGGGGCATTGACATCTAGCGTCGGAGCAGCGCCATTGTTAAGCGGTTGTCCTGGAAACAATGGCGCGCTTACGGTGCTTTCGTTATTCTGGTTCTCTGATAGCCTTGGATTTGCGGCGGAAAGAAAAAGAGCTGTCTCAAGCGGTGAATTGAACGGTGTTGAACTTAGGGAGATAGCGTTCCCAAAATAAAAATTACCCTCAATTCCCCAATCAAATTGACTTTCAAAATCATAGCCCGCCAAAACGAAATCTAAATCCATATCGATATTAAAGCGTCTTGCCATTATCTATTCCCTGCATCGCATTAGGGAATAGATTTACATTCCCTATGAGTATTGTTTATGCACGTAATGGTAAGCTTTCAAGCGCCATGTGCTGCTGACGTCTATGAAACTGGATTACATCCCAATTGTCAGTTGTCAGGCATAATCACTTCGAAACAAAAAAGCCGGACGCAAAGCCCGGCTTTTGAATAATTAATGGAGGCATTGCTTTAGATCAGCGCGTCCATATCGAACATCCCAGTTAGATCCTCAAAATCATTTCCTGCGAAAGCATCAGGGTCTGA